>MEMB01000001.1 GCA_001768735.1 Alphaproteobacteria bacterium GWF2_58_20
CGGTACAGGTAATCGTTTACGCTCACGTTCCCCCCCGCAACAATCGGCGCTGCAAGGTAACCGGAATTGCTGCCGACGGCTCCAAATACAAGGCCTTGGTCCGGTGCTTGCACATTCTTCAGTTTCCAGCCGCCAAGCGCACCAATGATAGCTTTTTCCGATCCTGTCAGCGTCATGCTGATGGCGGCGGGATCTTGCGGGTAGGCGATGTAACCTGCCTTGTGTCCGGCCATGGAAGCCACTTGTGCGATCTCGGCGCGGGGGATGGCCGTGGATTGGGCGCCGGAAGGGGCTGTCACCAGCCAGGCAGCCAGGGTGTTCTTGTTGTCTACACAGACCTTGCCGACCCAGAACCGGTATTCCTGCCGGTAGTTGTTGGCATTTTCAAAATAGGAGGGAAGGTATCCCATGGATTTCAGTTCGGAAAACCGGTCCTGCCAGCCCAAGGGTTGGGCTGCGCTGCCGCAACACTGTACACAGTGAATTCCCGCGTCATTCATCAGGCTGTTGTATTCGTTTTTGATATAGGTTGTGCCCGCCGCATAAACTTTTTTGAATTGGAGTGCGGTGGCCTGGTTGCGGATGGTTCCCGCCTGTTGGGCGGTCATGGTTGCCAGGCTTCCAAGAACCAGCGTTCCCACAGCCAGGGTGATGAGCAGTTCGGTGAAACCGCCAATGGCACCGCGTGTTCTGGTCTTCAAGGGAGATGTGGGCATGAAACTTGGCAAGAGGATGAATGTCCGTTTAGGGTTGGTAGGTTTTGACAAGGGTGGCGCGGATGGGCGCGCCTTCCGGGGGGAATTGTGATCCTATGGGAAGGGCGGAGGATGGGGCAAGGACAAAAGGCGGCATGGGATTCGATGTGGTTCCGGATGCGCTGGAATATTGGTTGTTGGAAGCGATGATGTAAAAATCGTTTTGAAGGCGGAGGGTGCCATCGCCAACGCCATAATCCCCTAGGGACATGAGGGCTTTTGTGACCATGCCCGGGTTGGTTTTTGGCAGCCTGTCGGGATTCATCCATGTGGACAGGACAACCTGTCCATTGTTTTTGGTGCAGGATACGGTGGATGTGATAATGCCGGGCATGGTGGTGGTGACCGGATCACGTCCAAGAAGGGTATGGATTTGGGTAGAGTTTAGGGGGATGGAAATGGTGTAGATGTCTGCGAGCCGGTCACAGCCTGCAGACCACCAGAAAACCTGTGGTCCGGAAAAAGGGCTGTAATAGAGTTGGGGGCATGGACATGCGCTGGTGGCCGGACGTTCGAGGATGGTTTTGTAAATGGGGTGCGTTTCCAGGGTCTTGAGCGCGGCTTCATGCTGGTTGGTAATGGCCATTGCAACGGCGCTGGATTCGTTGATACCCAAGACGGTTTTGTTGGCTTCAGGTGGGAACATGAGAAAATATCCCATGAGGGCCACCAGGAAAACAAGGACATAAACCGCCATCATGTCGGTGTACTTCGCAACAGCCGTGCTGATTGCGCCTCGATGAGGGTGCCAAGCTGCTCGATTTTCCCTTCACGGATCAGGGCGCGGGCGGGATCCCCGGCTCCCGGACCACAGAACAGGAAGCGGGCTTCAAGCCGCCGCTTGTCCCCATCGGCAATGAGGTGTTGGTGCAAAACGCCGGAAAGGCCTTCTGCCAGAACGCCTTGCACCCATTTGTGGCCATCGGCTTCTTCGCCGCCGCCCAGGTCGAGCAGGCGATGCAGCGCTTCCTGGATGGAGCCGGCATGCATGGTGGTGATGACGGCATGGCCATTGACGCTGGCCCGCAAGGCTTCACGCGCGGCAGCCTTGGAGCGGATTTCCCCCAGCAGGATATAACGTGGTGTGTAGCGCATGGCCCCTACCAGGGCGGCCCCGAATTCATTTTCCGGAACCATCATCTGGAAACAGCGGCCACTGCCTTTCCAGCCGTTGAGGGGAAGTTCAGGGGGGTCTTCAATGGTGACGGCGACATCGCCAAAGCTTTCCAGCCAGGATTGCAGGATGCTGGCGGCTGTCCAGGATTTGCCTTCGCCGGTTTTGCCGCAGATGATGAACAGGCCGGATTTCCGGTTAAGCTCAATCAGCTCGCGCACAAGGGCAGGATGCAGACCGATGTCATAGATGCTCAGGACATGGCGGGGGCCACGCCGCAGCGTGTACCAGATGCCATCGACCGCCTCGATTCGGGCGACGCGGTAAGTGACGCCGCCCCACGAAACGGCAAATTCGCGGCGCTCTCCACCGCGGCCAGGAAGGGAGCGGGCGAGGTGGATGGCCTCCTCCCGCATTTCTTCAAGCACAGGGACCAATGGCCCGCTGGTGTGTTCCTTCATGAACGGAGTTTCCCCCGTTGGACTCAAGTAAAGGTCCGTGAAGGAGACATCAGCGAGCGGCATTGGCTTTTCCTTCTTTCTGCTTAGCGGGCGGCCCAGATGATGGTGTTCTGGTTGTTGCCTGCGTTGCAGGCCGTCACAGCGCGTGCCGGCGAGATCGGGAAGTCGTTGGTGGTGCTGGCATCCAGCGTATCAGCCAGAACCGTGCCCTGGACGGTGACGCGGTAATAGCCACTGGCAGGGGTTTTGGTGATCAGGTCGATGCAGACTTCCTTGGGATACATGTTGGAGGTCACGGTGTAACCCGCATTGATGTCATCTGCCGCGATGGCGATGGTGCCACCCCAGGCGTTGCGGATGGTGGTTCCGGAGACCATGGATTGCGGAATGGCGCTGGCGCTGATGAGCTGTGCCTGCGTGATGCCATTGTAGTTCACCATGCCGGAATACAGCGAGCGGGCACCGTTGGTGATGGAATTCAGGTTGGCGATTTCCGTGTTCACCTTCGAGCTGGTGAAGGCGCGGGAACCGAGGGCCACCATACCCGAAACCACGATGACGCCGACAGCGATGGCAATCACCTGTTCCGGAATGCCGCCGATGGCGCCGCGTTCGCGGGTACCGGTGGTGCCGAGCAGTTTTTTCATGAAGCTGGTCATAGTCGTCTCCTTGTTGAAGTTGTTCGTGGAAATGTTGTTCTTCATGTCAGGCCTTTTGTCACTTCCCCCATGAGTGCCATCAAGCCCATGGCCATCCAGCCAATGGCAACGCCGAGCAGGGCCATCATGCCAAGATTGAGCATTTGTGCCTGCGTTTTGACCGCGTTCACACCTTCACGGATCCATTCTTCCGCAAGGTTTGAAAGCCGTTCGTCGAAGTTGCCGAGGGAGGAAAAAAGTCTCAGGTCTTCGACGATTTCACGGTCGGGGAAACGGTAACCAGCCAAGTGCAGGGCTTCACCCAGCTGTTGGCCTTCATTGACGTGGTAAAGGGTGGTGTCCAGCCGTTCCTTGAGCCAGGGACTCGCGGCGGTCTTGATTTTTCGCAGGGCTTCCGGCACAGGAACGCCAGCCTTGATGAGCGCTGAAAGGCTCATGAGGAAGCTGGTGCCGTTGAGCAGGCGATAGAATGTCCAGGGAGGAACGCTTTCATCAAATCGGGTGCGGATATCGCCCCTCCAGCGTGGCATTGACCATGCAATGAGGGCGATGATGCCAAGAATGGCCGCTACAAAAACCAGCCCATAATCATTGATCAATGTCGACAGGAGGGCCATCTGGCCGGCTTGGCCAGTCCACTCTTCCATGGGCTTGATGGTGGCAAAAGTTGGGATGATGCTGACGCCGAAACCCCACATGAGCCCCATGGCACCCACCAGCATGACCAGTGGATAGGTGATGCCACCCTTGATGGCAGAAACCATGGCAATGCCCGATTCCAGAACCTTGGCCGTGTTGTCGAGTGCGATGTCGAGACGTGCCGAACCCGCAGCTTCCAGCAACATGCGTTCACGGTCAGGAACCCAATCCGCTACAGCTGTGCCAAAAGTATCACCATTGTCCACGGCGCGTTTCCAGGAGCCCAGAGCCTGGGCCATGGAACCACCTGTTTTTTTGCCGTATTCGGTTTCCAGGTTCCAGATGGACTCCAGTGATTTCGGCAACGGCACACCCGCCCGGGCCATGCCGGAAAGCTTGCGGTACACCCGCAGGCGGGCCTTGCTGTCCCGGCGTACGCTTGAACGGGCGAATTTCTGTGCGAAGCCAAGGCTTGCGGCATAGGAAGACATTATTCAATCCTCCCGATCTTGCGGTCAATTTCCACAGGGTCCACCAGTCCGGCCGCAATCAGTTTCAGGGCGTAATGCATCATGTCCTTGCCATGCAATTCATCCAGCCAGTAGCGCAAGGCATCCATCTTTCGGCCAGTGGTAAGCAGTTCCAGGATCTTGTCGTCCGGCATGATGATTTCCGCGCAGACCGTGCGCCCCTTGAATCCTTCGCGGCATTTGTCGCAGCCAGGGCCTGCCGTGTAGATTTCTGCATCCGGAAGGCGTTTTTTCAGGCGTGCGGCAAGGTCGCCCGGCAGGTCGGAACCTGCTGCCACCTTCTTGCGGCAGGCCGGGCAGATCTTGCGGATCAGGCGCTGGGCAGTCAGTCCACGCACAATTCCGGGATCGCGCAGCAGATAGGGTTCAATGCCGATGTCAAGGAAGCGGGGGATGATGCTGATGGCATCGTTGGCGTGAACGGTTGTGTAAACTGCGTGGCCGGTGAGGGCGGAACGATAGGCGAGGTCGGCAGATGCTTTTGTGCGCACTTCGCCGATCATCATGCGGTCAGGGTCTGAACGCATGGCGGCCGCGATGGCTTCCGCATAGGCAACGGCACGCTGTTCATCCGTATGGGCATTGGACACGGGCAGCTGTACCACGCCTGGAATGACATATTCCGGGGGATCTTCGACCGTCAGGATATGGTCGCCCGGATTTTCCTTGACGAGGGCGCGCATCATGCGCTCCAGCGTGGTGGATTTGCCTGAGCCTGTTGGTCCCGAAATGCAAACGATGCCCACGGCGAAGGAGCGCAACAGGGCGAGTTCTTCAATCTGTTCCGGAAAGAAACCGAGATCTTCGAAATTGTCACCCGCGCTTTGTTTGTTGTAAAGCAGGCGCATTACCAGCTGGCGGCCATCGGTGCCCACCGGGTTGAACTGGAGGCGGATGGCCTGGATGCCTTCCGGCAGGCCTGTGGAAATGCGGGCGGCCTGATAGGCAAACTGTTCATAGGAGGCATCGGCCACGTCCGCCATGGCATAGGCGGCCCGGCAGATCTGGTGGCCATGGCTGGCTGGCCATGGGTGTGCAATGATGGGGGTGCGTTCACCGTCGCGCCGGAACCAGACCATGGTCTGGCCACGCTCCACCACGAGATGGACGTCCGAGGTGCCGGCTTCGGAGGCCTGGCGCAGGATGTCCAGCACCTCCTTCTTCATTTCGGTGTCGGAGGCGCCTGCAGCTTCCTTGGGTTTGGCCGCTTCGGCCGCTTCGGCGTAAACCGCCCGGATGGCTCCCAGATCAACATATTGTGGGGGGTAGATGTGGTGTCCGAGACGCCGCGCCAGAGCGATGGCCGAAATGACATCATGGTCTTCGGCATGGGTTCTGGCGACAAGGCAAAGGCCTGATTTGAAAATGGCAATCTTTTCCCGCAGGGCCGGCGGTGTGCGCAGCAAGCCATCCTGAGCCGTCAGCAACTCGCCACGTTCCTGTGTGGCGGGGGGCTGGGGATCTCCAGGTGTTCCAGGCTTGTTTTCGGTTTCTGCGGCCATTTTATGGATTGCCCTGTTTATCGCATGCCGGAGGATCGGATGATGGAAGAGCTTGAAGATCCGATACCGCCCAGGTTTCCTGTGCTGCCGGATGTTTTGTTGTTGTTTCCGTCGAATTTGAGCTGGACGGCCTTCTTGCCATCCTGGCTGGCGCTGGCAGAAGCGGATGTGATCGCAGTGATTTTCCATCCCCCCGGAAGAATGGTGCCTTTGGAGGCAAGCATGACTCCCCCATCCGGTGTTTTGATCATGGCGACCAGTTCATCATTCTGTTTGCTGATGCGCATGACGGCCGGTTCATCACCCAGGCCTCCCATATCTTCCACGTTGATGGCGGGAGTGGCGGGAATATTGTTCTGGAGCAGCCGGTCCACATCTTTCATGCTGGTGTCCTTGCCGCCCAGGATTTCCCCCTGTACTTCGCGCAACTGCTTTTCCAGCGTGGCCTTCTTGATTTCAAGGTCGAGCAGCAGCATCTGCTCCTGCTGGTCCATCACCGCCTTGAGCAGGTTGGTATGGACAGGCAGTTTCGTGGCCATGGGAACCTGTGCCCTGACCGTTGAGGCTACCTGTTCCTGGGGAGAAGGGATACTGCCAATGGCAGCCGGGGCTCCCTGGAGCTGGAAGGCCGGAGCCTGCTGGGCCATGGCCATGTCCGGGCATGCCGGAAGGATGAGGAGACCGAGACTGGCGAGAGCGATGTGTTTAACGGACATAGATTTTCCCCTTGACGACCCATTGCCCGGAACCGGGCGTGAACTGTGCGGAATCGATGAGTATGGTCGGAATTTGCTCGAACAGTCCGGTCATTTCGATGGCCGGAACGAGCGAGGTCGATGTGAATTCGATGGTGGAGAACTGCTGGATGATCTGCGTTTTCCCGTCCGGCCCGATTTCAGGCGGAGGCGGGGGGATTTCCTGGTAATTGAAGGACAGGACCGGGTAAACCTGTGTGATGTCGGTAAGCAGGGGCTTGATTTCTGCACTCCGCGCCGGTGTTTCTGCCGCCGTCATGGGGGCCGGTTTTCCAGCATAGGGGAGGGTGACGGAAACCTTGTTGGCATCAGGCCGCGCGACTGTTCCCTTGATATCGAGGCTCTCGAGCCAGACCGTACGGCCAAAGCTGCGGGTATAGGACACCGTGGCGCCGCCTGCACTGCAGGTGATGTTCTCAAGGGTAAAGCCGGGAAGGATTTGCGCGCGTGCGGTGGCTTCGGCGCAGAGAGGCAGAAACTCCGATGCCCGGACAAAGGCTGTCCATGGCGTCTGGGTAATGATGCCCGCACCTTGGAGATCAATCCCGCTGCCGGCAAGACCTCCCATCATCTGCGCGCTTTCACCCAGAGGGCCAAGCGTTGGCTGGGCAACCTCGACCTCCGGGGCCGGAACACGGATAAACAGCCACCAGGCGAGGAAAATGGAACCGCCAAGAATGGTTGTGGAAAACAGCATTTGAAGTGGAGAAGCCTTGGTTGGGCGCAAAGGAACACCCTTCATGCCCGCAACCAAGTCTATGAGTTTTTGTTCCTGCGCGTCGGCAATGCCCCAGGCGGACGGCGCGAAGACCTTGTCCCAGCCGCCCAGGCTAAGATCGTTGATCAGGCGGGTGTGGGCGGCTTCTTCGTCAATGAAGAAGGCGTCGCCATCCGGCATGATGGCGTCCTTGCGTACAGAGACATAAATCCAGCCTTCGTCGGCGCGGAAAACACCGATCCATGTGCCGGGAATGGAGGCGGCCAGCAAGGTGGCGATGGACTGCATGCCCGAGGTGATGCCGTTCTGTCCGCGGCACAGGCCAAACTGGACAGGATCGGATTTGCGCAGGCAGAACAGGTCGGCGTCAATTCCAGGCTCTTTGGAAAGTTCAATGGCTTTCTTTTGCGCCACACTCTGGTTGGGCGCCGACTGCCAGAACAGGCCGGAGGCAAAGAGCCTCCCGCCTACCCTGGCTACGCCTGTCGGTAGGGTCTGCATCAACGCACCGCTCCTGTTTCAAGAACCTGCGGGGTAATGACAAGGACAATCGCCGAGCGGCTGCTGGAGGCAGTTTTGCTGCCGCCAAGGAGCATGCCGATGAACGGCAGGCCTGTATCATCCGTGCGGGTTTCTTCCTGCTGGTAGCCCGCGAGCACCAGCAGATCCCCGCTATTGAGGACGGACTGCTGGAGGAAATTGCGGGAATCAAGGTCAGGCAGCTGGACGGAATTGCCGTTTGTGTCCGTGAAGGTGGTGAGTTCGCGCAGGTCGGAGAGCCCGATGCCATATTGCAGAAGCACGCGGCCATCATCCAGGATGCGTGGCAGAAGGCCCATGTTGAAACCGGTATCCAGGACATCTGGCGTCATGGAGGTTGTGGTAACGCCATTGTCCACCGTCTTGGAAATTTCCTTGACGTAAGACAGCTTGCGCGAAACGCTCAACGGCGCTGGGCGGCCATTGAGGGTGGTGACGGAGGCTTCCGTCACCAGCGAGACATTGCCCAGGGACTTGAGGGCGTCCACCACGATGGTGGTGCCATTCCAGCTGGTGTAATCACCATCCACGACACCCGTACCACCAGGACGGTTGATAATGGTGGAAGCAAAGCTGGAACCGGAGGTGTTTTGTGCCGGGTTTGGTCCGGAGAAATTGAGGTCCACCTGGCCCAAGGCCGAGGCCAGCAGGAGATTGATGTCCATGCCCAACTGGAAGTCATCGTTGAGGGCTACCCGCATGACCTTGACGCTGACCACAACCTGGCTGGTCAGGCGGTCATTGATGTCCTTGATATAGCGCGCGATGCGTTCCATTGTGCCGGGGCGGGTGACAACCGTAATGGTGCCGGTTGAACGCGCCATGGAAACCCGGCCGCCGTCTTCCGGAATCAGGGATTCGAGGTTCTCGCGGATTTCTTCCCAGATCTGGATTTGCGCCGTGTTGTTGGTGGTTACGGAAACTCCGGACGTGCTGCCACCTGCGGCTGCGCCATTTCCGCCCCCCTCGAGGCTCGATGTCGTATCGGAATCAATCGGCAGGGCTGCAATGGCGAAGGTACGGGTTTCGTAATCATAGATGCGGATGGTGCCGTTTCGGTATTCCCAGGACAGGTCATAAAACAGGCAGACGGCATCCAGCAGGCCGGACAGCGATCCTTGCCACATCACGGGCATTTTTTTGGTGCTTAGTGCATTGCCGCCGGCTCCGGACAGGCCGGGCAGGGTAGAGGAACCGCCGTTCCCGGAGGTTTCGCTGTCATCCTGGATTTCCTTGGAGATGGGCAGGCGCGTTTGCAGGTAGATTTCCGAGGTGATTTCATCAAAGCTGAGTTCCTGGCCAAAGGAATTCAGGACGACACCGTCTGATTTTTCGAGAAAGGCAGGAAAGGAATCCCCATGCGAATTCTTGAAGCTTTTGGAGCCAAGATATACACTGTCATTAAAAGTGACGGATGAGATCTTGCGTGCCGGCGCGGGGGCTTTGGATCGTTCAAACTGGGTACTGACATCCCCCGTTGTGGATTTGATGGTTTGTTCCGCGTCCGTAAAGGAGCTGCATCCGGCAAGAACAAGCGAACAGGCAAGGCCCATGACTGCCCCAAGCGACTTTTTCATCGTCAACCTTCCATTTTTTTTCTGGCAAACTGTGTGGGATGGCCGCATCCGCTCCTGAAAGGAGACAGCGGTTTTCAAGGCGTTCGCCCTGATTTCGCGTTGATGAAAGAGGATAATCATTTTAATGCGAACCTCCCTATTCCCGCACGAAGTTTACGATAGAAGTGCTTCGATGACAAGGGTTATGTTTCCTAGACTTATCCCAAAGTTTCGTCGGCAAACAGGGCGTCAAACCGATCCAGCGCCGTTCTCGCCGGCTGACTGTTTTCAGGATTTTGGAAATGATTGGCAAAATTGAGGACGCAGCGTGTTTTTTCCAGAAGGAATTGCGCCTGTTCAAGAAGGCCTTTATGTCCCGGAGGCGTGCTGATGCCGATGGCTGCGAGGTTTTTCCGGATGTCTTTTTCGGATGACGGGGGGCCGTCCAGGGTTTGGATGACATCCCGGAGCTGGGCGACGGATTCCAGGTCCCTTATGATGAGGGGAAAAGCATCCCCGTGCGTCACAAAGGCCATGGCGCTGGCTGCCTGGAATGTTTCTGCGGGAGGGGAGGAGGAAGATGTTTGGGTTGCACCCAGTGTCAGGCCGCCCAGGACAAGGCTGCCTGTAAATGACATCGTCAGGAATGATCGGATGATGCCAGCCAGCATGCGCAAACTGCCTTCCTTGATCTCTCCACATGCTGATTGTGCAGGTAAATGGCTAATGGTTTATGAATGGCCTCTGGTTTTGCCAAATTGTTAAAAAAGTTTTGTTAACCAATATATGCCATCCTTCAAAAGGATTTTCAGGTTGTGTTTAAACCTGTTGGATATCAATATTCTCCATGAATTCTGCGCTCTTTTCGGGCATGAGGTGATGGAATGACCAAATCGTTGATTCGCTATACGAATATTCTTGAGATTGTTGGAGATATCATCAAGGTTCGGGCCAAGGATGTCGCAAATGGCGAGCTGGCGGTTGTCCGCAATGGCAATGGCGAAAATTCCATGGCCCGCGTGATCGAACTGGCGGGGGATTCTGTAGCCTTGCAGGTGTTTGCGGGCGCCAAGGGGTTGTCCAATGATTCCAGCGTCCGTTTCCTGGGCAAGTCCATGGATGTGACGTATTCGCCCAGCATTTTGGGCCGCGTGTTTCGCGGGTCGGGCGATCCCATGGATGGCGGTCCGGATCTGGGAGCGGATCCCCGCATCGACATTGGCGGACCGACGGTCAATCCGATGATGCGCGTGATGCCATCGAAAATGATCCGCACCGATGTGCCGATGATCGACCTCTTTAACTGTCTGGTGGAAAGCCAGAAGATTCCGGTGTTTTCGATTGCCGGTGAACCCTACAACCAGCTCCTCGCCCGCATCGCCATTCAGGCCGATGCCGATATTGTGGTTTTTGGTGGTCTGGGGCTGATTTTTGATGATTACCATTATTTCCGCAGCACGTTCGAGGCGGCGGGCGTTTTTGCGCGCACGGTCATGTTCATCAACCAGGCGTCCGATCCGATTGTGGAACGCCTTCTGGTTCCCGACATGGCGCTGGCGGTGGCGGAGAAGTTCGCGGTGGATGAAGGCAAGCGCGTGCTGGTCCTGCTCACCGACATGACGGCTTTTGCCGATGCCATGAAGGAGATCGGCATCGCCATGGAACATGTGCCTTCAAACCGCGGTTACATGGGCGATCTTTATAGCCAGCTGGCCAAGCGGTATGAAAAGGCCTGCGATTTCAAGGGTGCTGGCTCGGTGACGATTTTAAGCGTGACCACCATGCCGGGCAATGACGTGACTCATCCGGTGCCGGATAATACAGGCTATATTACCGAAGGCCAGTTCTACCTGCATGGCAAGGTGATCGACCCGTTCGGTTCGCTGTCGCGCCTCAAGCAGCACGTGATCGGCACGGTGACGCGTGAGGATCATTCACAGATCATGAACACCATGATCCGTTTCTATGCCGCCGCCAAGGATGCGGAAAAGAAGCAGGCCATGGCATTTGAAATGTCGGCCTTTGACAACAAGCTCCTCCGGTTTGGTAAACTTTTTGCAGAACGGTTCATGGACATCAATGTCTCCATGCCGCTGGAGAAAGCCCTTGATACCTGTTGGCAGACACTTGCGGAATGTTTCGAGTCATCCGAGCTGCTCATGAAAAAGGAATTGGTGGACAAGTATTTCCCCAAATCGGCGGGAGCTGCGTAAGTGGCTGAAGTCGCACTCAATAAAACGTCTCTCAATCGGGAACGCTCTACCCAGCGGACACTGGAAAAGTTCCTGCCATCCCTGCAGCTCAAGCGCCAGCAGCTGATGGCGGAAGAGGCACGGGCAAAGGAAGCTTGGCAGAAGGCGCGGGAAGAGCTTGAGGTGCAGCGACGGGAATCCCTTTCCATGCTGCCCATGATGGGCAGTGCGAACATGGATGTGGAGGGCCTTCTGAAGGTCAGCAATGTCGTCATGGATGAGGAAAATCTTGTGGGCGTGCGGGTTCCACGGCTTGTCGGGGTATCTTTTGATGAAACGCCTTATGCGCTCCTGACCCGGCCGCATTGGGTGGACCGGCTGGTTGCTGATCTCAAGCGGATTTCCGAAGGCATGATCCGCCTTGCCGTGCTTGAGGAACGGGTCAAGCGCCTGGCAGTGGCGGTGACAAAACTTTCGCAGCGCGTCAACCTGTTTGAAAAGGTTCTCATTCCGCGCACCAAATCCAACATTCACCGGATCCGCATATTCCTCTCTGATACCGAACGGGCCGCCGTGGTGCGCTCCAAGATTGCCAAGCGCAAGCGGGCTGTGGCCAGTGGCGAGGTTTTTGAAGAAGACGGAGAAATCACCTTCGAGGTCATTGAGGAAGGGGAGGAAAACACATGACAATTTGTCCGGTACAAAAAGTCACCCTGTTCGGCCTGTCTTCCGAAAAACGCCAGGTCCTCGAAAATCTTCAGGAACTTGGGATTGTCCATGTCTCTGACATAAATAATCCAAACCGTGTTCCCGAACGGCCCGGACTGGGCGATCTTGATTCCTACAAGGCGTTCAAGTACCTGATGTCTGCGCCTTCCCGCCGTCGCCAGATCACATCCCAAGCTGGCTTTGATGCGCAGGGGGTTGTGGAGGATACGCTTCAGGTGCAGGACCGGATTGCCGAGCTGACGCAAAGCCGGGATCACCTCATTGAAAAAATCCGGCAACTTGAACCATGGGGGGATTTCAGTTTTCCGACGCTTGAGGACATGGGAGGAAACCATCTCTGGTTTTATACTGTGCCGCGCTCACGTTTGCAGGCGCTTTCCAGTCTTTCTTCGCCTTGGGAGATTGTTCGCGTTGAAGGGGATGCCCATTATGTTGTGGTCGTGGCGCCCGAGGAACCTTCCGGCATTCCGGTTCCGCGCACCCATACCGGTGCGGTGCCGCTGTCGGTATTGCGTCAGCAGCTTGACCATTGCGAAATGGAAGTGGATGAACTTGAAGCGCAGCGTATTGTCCTGACACATTGGTGTTCCCTGCTGGCCCGCCATCTGGCAACAGCCGAGGACATGGCCAACATTGGCCAGGCGATTTCCTGTTCATTTGATGATCAGGTGTTGATGGGCGTCCAGGGGTGGGTGCGCAAGGACCATGCGGAAAAGGTGGAAGCCTTTGCCCGTCGCCATGGGCTTGTCTGCGTGCTGGCTGATCCGGATCTTTCCGATCATCCTCCGACCCTGCTGTCCAATCCCGACCGTTTCGGCGGGGGTGAGGAAGTTGTCAAGTTTTACAGCATGCCGGGATATCGGACAGTGGATCCTTCCCTGGCGATTTTCTTCCTGTTCAGCCTCTTTTTTGCCATAATCACCTCGGATGCCGGTTATGCGGTTGTTCTTGGTTTCCTCCTGATGGGGTTCTGGGGAAAACTGTCGCAGAGCCATAGTGGCCGACGCTTGGCCCGCCTTGGCCTCATGATTGTCGGGATGTGTTTCATGTGGGGTGTTCTGGCTGGCAGTTATTTTGGTTTCAAGCCCCCTGCCGGAAGTTTTCCCGCGCGTTTTGCGGTCATTGACGTAAGCGACACCGGGTTCATGATGAAGCTGTCGATCCTCATTGGTGTCCTGCATCTCCTTCTGGCCAACGCCATGGCGGCCTGGAGCCACAGGGGAAGCCTTGCTGCCGTTGTGCCAGTATCATGGATGGCGCTGATTGCGGGAGGGGCCATGGCCGGTTTCGGCACCATGGGCGACATTCCGTCCATTGTTACGCCGGGCTATGTCCTGGCCGGGGTTGGGGGACTTGGCGTTTTCCTGTTCTCGGCCCCCGAGATGCTGCCGCCCCGCCGGCCCATGGACGTTTTGCGCATCATTCTGGCGGGGCTTCTGGGGTTGACCAAAATCACCTCGGCCTTTGGGGATGCCCTCAGCTACCTGCGTCTTTTTGCGCTGGGCCTTGCCGGGTCCTCCTTGGCCATGACCTTCAACCAGCTTGCCATGAACGCGGCCGACAGCCTGCCCGGTATCGGCCTTATCATTGCTTTTGTCACCCTGGTGGCAGGGCATGGCTTGAACATTGTCCTGAGCATCATGGGCGGTGTTGTGCACGGGCTTCGCTTGAACGTGCTTGAATTTTTCAACTGGTGCATTACGGAAGAGGGATATCCCTTCCGGGCTTTTGCAAAAAAGGAGATTGCAACGTGGACACCCTGATCATTTTCCTGGGCTGGATCGGCCTGTTTTCAACCCTTGCCCTGCCGGCCATCGGCAGCACCCTTGGCTGTACACGCGCCGGCCAGGCGGCCATCGGCGCCATGCTGGAGGTCAACGGAGGCTATGGGCGTTTTGTCGGCGTTTCCGCGATGCCGTCCTCACAGACCATTTACGGGGTTGTGATGATGATGGTCCTCAAGGGCAACGGGGTTTCCGTCGAACGTTCGCCCGGCCTGTTTGCCGTTGGCATTGCAGCTGGCATTGCCATGATGATGAGCGCCATCATGCAGGGGGAATGCGCGGCTTCGGCCATTAATGTTTCCAAGAGCAAGCCGGAAGTGTTCGGCGTGTCGGTGGCACCTGCGGCGATCGTCGAAGGTTTTGCCATCTTCGTGCTGGTGTTCACGCTGGTGCTTGCCAAGAATATCGGGTAAGCGGCCATGCATGAAACCGAGATCAAGGCATCTGGTGTCCAGGAACTGATCGACCGTTTGCGCGATCAGGGGGCGGCATCCGGACGGGCCGAGGCTGAGCGGATCATTCATGAAGCCCGTGAACAGGCCCATGAGATCCTCAAGCGCGCCAAGGAAGATGCCCATGCCATTGTGACCGAAGCCGAAGGCGAGGCACAGCGCAACGAGACGGCGGGTGAGGAAGCCCTCAAGCTTGCCGTGCGGGATTCCTTCCTGCACATGAAAGAGCAGGTAACGGTTCAGTTCCGCAGCATTGTTGGGCGCCTGGTATCCTTGCAGATGAAGGATCCGGAGTTCCTGCGCAGGCTTATCCTGGAAGTGGCCCGCAAGTCGGCCGAGGAGCAGACGCAGGGACGTCCGTTTGAGGTCCTGTTGCCAAAGGATGTGGTGGGGCTGGATGACTTGCGGCAAAATCCTGAGGAAATCCGCGAAGGCGGGTTGAGCCATCTGGTGGCCCAGATTTCCGCAGACATGTTGCGGGAAGGCATTGAGGTGCGTGTCGGGGATGGAAATCAGCCCGGCATCATGCTCAAGCTCAAGGATGAGGATCTTGTGATCGACCTGACAGACCAGGCAATTGCATCCTACCTCCAGGCCCATCTCCTGCCACGCTTCCGTGCCCTGCTTGACGGCATTGTGCATTGACGAGGGGATGATCCTTGAGCAACCACTACTACACATTGATCGCCGGACTGCCGCATCTGCCCAAGCGGTTTGACGACAGTCCGCGTCCGCCGATCAGTCGTCCGCGTCTTGAGGGGTGGCTGGCCAACCAGCTCAAGCCCGAGGATGCGGAGGTGGCTAACGACATGATCGCCTACCTGCGCTGGGCCCGCCATACGCAGGATGAGACGGTTGAGGAAGTGCGCGATTTTTGTGAGGGGTTGCTGGAAAAGACTTCCAGTCGGGTGTTGCAGGAGATTGTGTCTTTTGTCATGGACATGCGGACCATTCTTGTGGCCTTGCGCATGCGAAACAAAAAGATGCCAGCTCCGGTGCCCGGCGAGGAATGGGGGGTTGGGCGTCTGGTTGAACGCCTGCGCCAGAATTGGAATGTTCCCGATTTCCGTCTGGGACGTGATTACCCTTGGGTGGGAGAATTTTCCAGCCTGCTTGCAGATGGGAATACCCTGGCACTGGAACATCGCATCAATGATGTGATGTGGGATTTTCTCCGCCACATTGGTGAGGGACATTATTTTACCTTCGAGGCGGTTCTCGTTTATCTCGGACGCTGGGATATCGTGGATCGCTGGACAAGTTACAACGCGCAGGCCGCAGCGGAAAAACACGCCCGGCTCTTGATGGAGGCCATCGGTGAGCAATCAGCACTCTTCGCTTGAAAACAACAAGGAAACCGCTTTTAAGGTAACGGGGATTGCGCGGGTGGTTGCCGTGCGCGACAACCTTTTGCGCATCCGGACGGATGAAGGCGCCCTGACCAAGAACGAGGTGGTCTATGTTTGTATGGGCGAGCAGCGCTTGCGCGCCGAAGTCCTGCGCATCATGGGCCGGACCGCCGATATCCAGGTTTTTGAGGATACCACGGGCGTCCGCATCGGGGACAAGGTGGAGATGACGGGGGAACTCCTGTCAGTGACCCTCGGGCCGGGCCTGCTTGGCCAGGTGTATGACGGATTGCAGAACCCGCTTTCGGTGCTGGCATCCGAATATGGCTTCTTCCTGCCGCGCGGCGTTTATGTTGAGCCGTTGAACCTCCAGCATCGCTGGGCCTTTGAGCCTTCGGTCACGGTGGGGGCGAAACTGCGCGCCGGGGATATCATCGGCTCCGTCCAGGAAACCCATTTCCGCCATCACATCATGATCCCCTTCAATGAGGTTGGCCAGGTTGAAGTCACCTGGATCCAGGGCGGCGATTTTACCATTGAACAGACCGTTTGCCGCATTGTGGATGCCAAGGGGGCTGAACGCGATGTTACCCTGACCCAGCGCTGGCCGGTTCGCCGTCCCATCCCGACCCACATGCTGACCACGCGCATTGCCGAACGCCTGTTCCCGCTGGAGCCGCTTACCACCACCACCCGCATCATCGACACCTTCTTTCCCATTGCCCGCGGTGGAACGGCGTGCATTCCCGGCCCGTTCGGCGCGGGAAAGACCGTGCTGCAAGGACTGATGGCCCGTTATGCCTCGGTGGATATTGTCATTATCGTGGCGTGTGGTGAACGTGCCGGCGAAGTGGTGGAAACCATCACCGAATTCCCGCACATGCAGGATCCGCGCACCGGCGGTTCGCTGATGGACCGCACCATCATTATCTGCAACACGTCCTCCATGCCGGTGGCGGCGCGCGAAGCCTCCATCTATACCGGTATCACCCTGGGGGAATACTATCGCCAGATGGGGTACAATGTTCTGCTGCTGGCCGATTCCACCTCACGCTGGGCGCAGGCCATGCGCGAAACCTCGGGCCGTATGGAGGAAATCCCGGGCGAGGAAGCCTTCCCCGCCTATCTCGATTCCTCCGTCAAGGGATTATATGAGCGGGCAGGCGTCATCAAGATGGCGCATGGCACCGGCAGCCTCACCCTCATTGGCACCGTATCGCCCGCAGGCGGCAACTTCGAGGAGCCGGTGACCCAGTCCACCCTGGGAACGGTCAAGGCCTTCCTTGGCCTGTCCTATGACCGGGCTTACAAGCGTTTCTATCCGGCGATTGATCCGCTGATCTCGTGGTCGCGCTATCTTGACCAGTTGCAACCCTATTTCAAGGAAAACGTGCATCCGGAATGGAACACCAAGGTGTCCGGATTCATGGATTTGCTGCGTCGGGGCGAGTCTATTGGACAGATGATGCAGGTGACTGGTGAGGAAGGCATCAGCGTCGAAGATTTCACCACCTTGCAGAAAGCCCTCATGCTCGACACCGTATATCTCCAGCAGGACGCCTATGATGCGGTGGACGTGACGGTACCGATGGAGCGCCAGCGTGAAATGCTGCTGTTGCTGGGGGATATTCTTGGGCGTACTTACCATTTCGAGGACAAGGAGCGGGTGCGGAGTTTCTTTACCCAGCTTTCCGGCTTGTTCAAGAATCTCAATTATTCGGAATCGGAATCAACAAAGTTCAAGGATTACATGGGGCAAATCACGTCTGCGGTGGAAGCTGCGCCACAGGCATGAAGACATGAGCCCTTGACCAGAAGGCAGGCCCCGGTGCAAAACAAGGCATCGGGGTTTGTTTTTTTTTGAAAGTGGAAGTGAAGAATCATGAGTGTATTGCTGAAAGCCATGAAACGTGCCGCTGCTGAAAAGGGGCGGATGGAAGGCCAGGCTTCGGGGGCTTTCAAGGATATCAAGGTGAAGTCTGTTTATAAATCGGCACCTTCTGGCCGGAAGCGGCACATGATCGGTTTCCTGCTGGTTGTGCTGGGCATGGCGGGGATTTTTATCGGGGCGCTGGCTTTGATGTCCGGCATGTTTGACCGTCGCGTCCAGCGTGATCAGGTTGTGGATGTGCCCCCTCCCTTGGCTGTCATGGCTTCCGCCAAATCCCCTGATGTTTCTGAAAGTTTTTCTGAAGTGTTTCTGAAGAAGGAAGAAGCCTCCGGGGAGGCGGAAGCCGGTGAATCCGGCAAGGGCGAAGAGGCGTCCGTGATCGCGCCGCTCGTGGTGCAAGTTCCGGAAATTTCCCCGGTTCCCGCGCAGCCATCCTTCATTTATGTCCATCCCATGACGCAAGGTCCATCCAGGGGAGATGCTGCGGATGGAAACGATGAGACAACGCAAAAAGCGGAAAGCCCCCAAAAGGAGGGAATCCTTTCTGTGCGCGATACCGTCATTGTGCCTTTGACCGCCCATGAGCCGGTTCCGGCCGTTGTGGTGCCAGAGCTTTCCCTCCCGCATGTGCCAGCCCCTGTGGCGGCAGGTGTGCCCGCAGCGGAAATATCGCTGGCAGTTCCCGCAGAAAAAGAAACCGCGAAGAACAATGATGCGGACCTGTCAGGCAAGGGAGAATTGCCGCTTGTTCCGGCAGGGCTGGTTTCCGGCATGGCGGGTGCCCTGCGGGAAATCCCGTGGACTGCGGCGCGGTTTGGCCAAGAAATGTCTGTGGACATGCAGGGGCGGCTTTCCTGGGCGTCTGACCGGATCCGCCAGGAGGATGTTGCCCAGGCAATGAGCATTTATGATGGGTTGCGGGCCGATTATCCCGAACGGGTGGAAATTGATGTGGCCCAGATCATGGCCCTGCGCCGGTTCATGCCAAAATCTCCGGAACTGTCCATTCTGGCGGTTCGGCTTGAGCAGGCTGCCCGCGGCGTTGCGATGGCCATGGTGGATGATCCGGAGCTTGTTAAAGAGGCGGAAACCTTGATCCACCGTTTTATGGATGCACATCCGGCGGCGGAGATCATTGCGTCCCAGGTGGGAGGCGTTCTCATGGAGAAGGGGAAACCTGACGTGGGGCTTTCCTTTCTGGAACAGGCTGTCCAACTGGCGCCGAAGGAGCCCCTGCATACCTACAACCTGGGCGTTGCCCAGGTGCGTTCCGGAAAAACGGAAGAGGCTGTACGCCTGTTCCGCAGCGCGCTGGAAATGGGAGATGAAGATTTCACCTTCCCGAGGGATGCGGTAAAGGCCTGGCTGCAGGAACATTCCTGAGACAGGCGTATGCAACGCATCAGGAAGATTGTGTTTTCAGGACGTGTGGAAGGCAGGAAGGGTGACGATGCCCCAAAGGGGGCAAGGATCATCCCACCTGGGTTTCGAGGCTTCGTCCCACATAATTGGCCACATGTTCGCTGACCAGTTCTGACTGGTTGGTGAAAAAGTGGCTGGCTTCGGAAATGATCCGGTAATCAATGCTGATGCCCCGCTGGCTGTTGAGCTTCTGTACCAGCTTCGACACATAGGATTCTGGAACCACCTCATCCTTTTCCCCCTGAATGATGAGGCCGGAGGCCGGGCAAGGTGCCAGGAACGAAAAATCATGCATGTTGGCCGGCGGTGCGACAGCGACAAAACTGTAGATTTCCGGACGCCGCATGAGGAGCTGCATGGCAATCCACGCTCCGAAGGAAAAACCGCCCACCCAGATGCCTGAGGTTCCCGGATTCATTGCCTGCAGCCAGTCCAGTGCGGCGGCTGCATCACACAGCTCTCCCTCGCCCTTGTCAAAGGCGCCTTCGCTGCGGCCAACCCCGCGGAAATTGAAGCGCAGGACGGAAAATCCGAGTGCGGCAAAGGTCTGGAACATGGTGTAAATGATGCGGTTGTTCATCGTGCCGCCATATTGCGGGTGCGGATGCAGCAGGAGGGCCAGCGGCGCATTTGGCGATTTGGCCGCATGATAGCGGCATTCCAGGCGACCTGCAGGGCCGTTGATGATGATGTCCGGCATATAAAACATACTCCGCATAAAGGTTTTCGAAACCGTGCAGAAAATGAAGTTATTGTTTTTTCCTGCTTGATTTTTATGCAGATGCTTGGTTAAGGTATTCCTAAGAAAAATATTCAACCAGGTATGCTGCATGGTTTCGTGCACGCGCCTGATAACATGCCTGCATGCGCTTTTCAATCTTTAGTTCCATTTTGCCGGGGGGTTCAGTGGTGGGATTGTGGTGTCTTGTGGACGAAATGGAGACGGGTTTTGAGACTGACAACAAAAGGCCGTTATGCTGTCATTGCCTTGGTGGATCTCGCGTCAAGTGCAGGAGATGCGCCAGTTTCCCTGGCTTCGATTGCTGAACGGCAAAAGATTTCGGGCGCCTATCTGGAACAATTGTTCCTGCGGCTGCGCAAGTATGGAATCGTGAAGGGGCTGCGGGGGCCGGGCGGTGGCTACATTCTTTCCCGCGCCGCTTCCGATGTCAGTATTGCCGAAGTGATTCGGGCCGTGGATGAACCCCTGATCTCCCATGTGGATCTTTCCGAAGGCCTTCCCATGCCGGAAACGGACGGGATGTCCATCCAGATGCAGGTCCAATCGCTGTGGGCCGGGCTTGGCCTGCATGTTTACAACTACCTTGATTCGATCAGCATCGCGGATGTTTGCTGCAACCGCCTGACCGTGCCTTTTGCGGGACGTTCGGAGGAATCCGCAAAAAGCCTTATGTCCTGTGGTTCCATGGAGGGTGATGTTTCGTATGCCCAGACCGAGCGTTCATCTCTTGCAAAGTGTGACGCTTGACAAGAGGCTTTCAGCAGGGTAAGAGGCCAGTGTTTTCAGGGCGGAGTAGCTCAGCTGGTTAGAGCAGCGGAATCATAATCCGCGTGTCGGGGGTTCAAATCCCTCCTCCGCTACCAAATCAAAACCCCCATCTGAAAAGGTGGGGGTTTTTCATTGTTCAGCTTTTTATGGCGAACAGGATGTCTTCTATGGCGAGTGGCAAGTTGCGCATGCCCTGCCCAACCGGATAGTAAATGGGAAACACGGGAAAGGTTTGGGTGCCAATCTGCTTTGGCAGGCTTTGCTTGCGCATGTCTGAGACCTTGATGGAGCGTCCCAGGAACAGGGAACTGACCTGATTTCCAAATGTCATGATTTTCTTGGGAGCGATGGTAGAAATTTCCGTGTCCAGCAAGGGAAGGTATGCCCGGAAAACTGTGTTGCTCACAGGGGTGGCGCGCAGTTGGGTGCATTTTCCTAAATTGGTGACATAAATTTTGTTTGCAGACAGTTCCGCATACACGGTCCGGGCAAATTCCGGGGTCCACGCATCAGTCTTGCGGTTTTGTATTTCTGTAAATGTCTCTGTTGAAATGAGATGCACGGCATGAAACAGCTTCCAGACATGTTTTGTGTTAATCCACGGGGCTTTCAGGCCTGTCCAGCTTTTATCACTGGCAATATTGCGCCCGGTTGGATTCATGAAAATGAAACACAGGTCAGGCCGGGTGGTGCAACCTGCGCCATAAATGCTGTTCAGGTTTTCTGCCCCATGGAGGCGCTGCAAGGCGTCAAAGGCCGGATGTAGGTGTGTCAGCTGCATGGCGGTATGTAGCCGGTTGGCAATCTGTGTTGCAACCTTTTTATGACACGCTTTAAATTGATGCGAGCCTCTTATCGCGTCTTGCTTATGCGTGCGCGCAGACGCCTGTGCTGCTCCCGGATTGCCGTCAGCAGTATGGGGTTCCGGGCCTCGCCCTTGCGGTAATGCACGCCATAAAGCAGGGCGAACAGCACCGGCACCATAATCAGGGTCAGGATGGTGGCGAAGCCAAGGCCAAACATGATGGTCACGGCCAGCGGTGCAAAGAAGACATCCCACAGGAGCGGAATCAGTCCGAGAACCGTTGTGATGGCGGCCATCATGACGGGGCGCATGCGGCTGACCGCGGCCTGCGTGATGGCGTCATGCATGCCCATGGCTTCTTCTTCATTGAGGCGCTTGATTTCCTCCACAAGCACAATGCCATTCTTGATGATCATGCCGGAAAGGCTGAGGAAACCGAGCAGGGCCGTGAAGGCAAAGGGCTGGCCAAAGAGCAGCAGGCCAAACGTGACGCCAATGATGGACAGGGGTAATGTGAGCCAGACCACCAGCGTCTGCCGGATGGAGTTGAACAGCAGGATGGTCACGGCCAGCATGACAATCAGACCCAGCGGTACAAAACGGAAAACCGCGGCATAGGCCCATTTCTGGGATTCAAATTCTCCTCCCCATTCCAGGCTGTATCCCGGAGGCAGGGTTGTTTTTTCGGCAAGGGGGCGCAGGCGGTCAAACAGGGCGAAGGAATTGGTCGTTCCTTGCGGATCCTCGTTTGCCCAGACCAGGATGGTCCGCTTGCGGTTGCGCCGCATGATGAGGGGATCTTCCCATTCCAGCCGGATGCCATGGGTCACCTGTCCAATGTCGACATAGCGCCCCAGTGCGGGACTGAAAACCTGGATATCGCCGATTTTGTCGATGTCGGACCGTTCATTTTCAGGCGGCTGGAGAATGATGGGCAACAAAGTGGCCCCATCACGCAGAACGCCAATCTGGACGCCTTTCAGGTTCATGGAAATGGCACTATCCAGTTCGGCCTTGGAAAGGCCAAGGCGGCGGGCTTCAGCCTCCTGGAACTGGGGTCGCAGGATCTTGGTGCGTTCACGCCAGTCATGGCGGACGTCGACGGCATCCGGATCGTTGCGGAAAATCCGTATGACGCGGTTTGCCAGTTCGCGCAGGACGGCGCTGTCGGGGCCGCTGATGCGGGCCTCGACCTTTCCCTTGTTGGCTGGGCCAATTCGCATGCGTTCGGATTTGGAGAAAGCCTGTGGATTGTGTTCACGGATGAGGGTGTCCACGAAGGCCCGGACTTTTGGCAGGGCGTCGATGTTTTTGACCTGGATGAGAAACTGGCCATAGCTTGGGTAGTTTCGTTCGCCCGCATATGTCAGCATGAACCGCATGGCTCCCCGGCCAACAACGGTGGTGACCTGGGTAACGTCCGGGTTCTTGAGGATTTCCGGTTCAAGCGCGGCCATGTCCTTGGTGGTGATGCGGATGTCGGAACCTTCCGGCAGCCAGTAATCCACAACAAACATGGGCAGGTTGGAGGGCGGAAAGAAGGCATGATTCACAAAGCGGAAGCCGTAGATGGCCACAGCCATGGCCATGAGCATGGCGGCCACTGTGGCCCAGCGGAACCGCAAGGTCAGCAGCAGGATGTCTTTGTAGACCTGATAAATGGCACCGCGGTAGGGGTCTGTCGTTTCGGCGGTTGTCGTTCCGGTATCTTCCTGGTGAAACATCATGTTGGCAAAGAAGGGGGTAATGGTGATGGCCATGATCCAGCTGATCATGAGCGAGATGAGCAAAACCCAGAACAGGGTTCCGGCAAATTCCCCGGAGGCATCGGGGGACAGGCCGATGGGGGCAAAAGCGGTAACGGCAATGATGGTGGCGCCCAGCAGAGGCCATTGTGTCTGCTTGATGATGCGTTTGGCGGCGTCGATGCTGTGCAGCCCGCGCTTCATGCCAATGAGGATGCCTTCGGTGATGACAATGGCATTGTCCACCAGCATGCCGAGCGCCACAATGAGGGCCCCCAGGGAAATGCGGTGCAGGGGAATGCCGGCCACTTTCATGACGATGAAGGTGGCAAGGATGGTCAGCAACAGGACAATGCTCATCAGGAGGCCTGAGTGCCATCCCATGGCGACCAGCAGGACCACGATCACAATGGCGACCGCCTCGACAAGGCTGACGAGGAAATTGTTGACAGCCTGGTGAACCTGTTCCGGCTGGTTGTAGATGGTGCCGGTTTCCATGCCGATGGGGCGGGTGTATTCCAGTTCGGCCAGTCGTTTTGAAACAGCCTGTCCGACTTCAACCACATTGACGCCGCTGCTGAAGGAAACGCCCAGCGTGAGGGCTGGCTGGCCATTGAAGCGATAGGTCTGCTGGGGAGGATCCTCCACATCGCGCCGGATGCTGGCCACATCGCGCAGGTAAATGACCTTGCCATCGGCCTGGCCCAGCATCATGTCGCCAAGATCCTCCACCTTGTCATAGGTGCCGGTGGAGCTAACGCGCACATATTCGCTGCCCACCTGGATACGTCCGGCATCGCTGACCATGTTCTGGCTGGCCAGAAAGCTCTTCAGGGTGGAGAAAGGGAAGTTGAAGCTGGCCATTTTGGACCGGCTGGTTTCAAGAACCACCTGTTGCGTGCGTGCGCCTCCGATGGCGACTTTCCCAACTCCGTCAACCAGAACCAGTTCCCGTCGCAGGTATTCGGCATAATCCTCAATTTCGGACATTTCGTAGCCGGGGCCGCTGATGGCAAGGAAAATGCCAAAAACGTCGCTGAAGTCATCGTTGATGACGGGAGGATGGGAGCCGGGCGGCAGGCTGGCCGACATGTCGTTGATCTTGCGCCGCATTTCATCCCAGATTTGGGCAAGCGCCTTCTTGCGGTAGATTTTCTTCATTTCGACCGTGACCTGCGACAGGCCAGCGGAGGAAATGGAGGTAATGTTGTCAACATAGGGAAGTTGCTGAAGGGCGTTTTCAATGGGCAGGGTGATTTCTTCCTCAACTTCCTGGGAAGATGCACCCGGATAGGCCGTGGTGATGACAGCCTGCTTGATGGTGAATTCGGGATCTTCCAGACGACCGATACCCATGAAGGAGATCACGCCCCCCAGAACAAGGAGGAGGACAATCATCCAGCTGACGGTTTTGTGACGAATGGTGTATTCAGTCAGGTCCATGGCCGTTCTTCCTTGCCGTTAGATTCCACGTTCACGAACCAGGGGGCGGACGCGCTGCCCCTCATGAATCTGTGCCGCGCCGACGGCGATGACCCTGTCTCCGGGGGCCAATCCATCCCGGATGCGGATACTGGTGCCTTCCAGGCCTTCCACGACAACCGGGGCCTTGGTGGCGATGTTGCTCTCGTCCAGATGCCAGACAAAGGTTTTGCCACCTTCGTCAAAAACGGATTCCATGGGGACCAGTACGCTGTGGCCCTGGTCCCGGTAAAGGGAAGACAGGTCAACAATGACGCTGGCGCTCATGCCGGGAAGAAGGGTGATCCCTTCAGGGCGGGGCATGGACACATTCACCTTGTAGGAACGAGTGGTCACATCCGGTGTGGTTTCATGCTCGCGATACCGGGCGTCAAAAATCTTGTCCGGCATGGAATCCAGACGAATCTGGACATTGCCGATTCCGGCATTTTCCTTTTTCAGGAGAACGAACAGATTTTCCGGAACATTGAAAATCACGTCAATGGTCGCCATTCCCTGAATCTGGGCAACAGGCTGCTGGGCCTGCACATTCTGGAAAGCATCAATGTCGATGCGGCTGATCAAGCCATCATAGGGGGCGGTCAGTCGGGTGTGGGTGAGGTCGTCCTGTGCCAGGGTCAGGGCCGCCTGTGCAGCCTCAAAGGAGGATACGGCCTCATCCAGACGCGATTTGGCAACCTGTTTTTTTTCAAAAAGGGTTTTCTGGCGGGTATAGTTGACTTGGGCCAGGTCATAACGGGCCTTGCGATCAGCCAGGGTGGCGCGGTAAGGCGCATCATCCAGCCGGGCAATCAGGTCGCCTTGTTTGATGGCCTGTCCGGCAAGTACCGGAATGGCCACCACCTGGCCACCCACGCGGAAGGCCAGGTCGGTTTTCCGGGTGGCTTCCGTAACGCCTGGAAAAATCCTTGTCTTTTGTTCATCCATGGTGCGCGCAATGGCAATTTTGGCTGGCCGGGGCAGATGTTCCGGAGAGCTGTTTGCCTGGGGTTTGTCACAGGCGGAAAGAAGCAGGATGCAGGCAAGGATCAGGCCTGTGGGTTTCATGATGTATGGACTCCAGAAAGTGGGGACGATTCATGTTGTGGGCGGGTTGAAACAATCTTCCCTTGCAAACATACATGCATGTATGTTTATCTTGCAGGAGAAAATATCACAAGGGAAAAAATTCTTGTATCTGCAAAAACGGTACAGGATCGGGAGGCATGATGCGCAGGACGCGGGAAAAAGCGGAGCAAACCAGATTGGCCCTTCTGGAGTCGGCTGTCCGGTTGTTTGCGGCCAAAGGGGTTACGGTGACAACCCTTAATGAAATTGCCTCGGATGCGGGCGTGACCCGGGGGGCAATTTACTGGCATTTTAACGACAAGGGAGACATCATCCGCGCCATCTGGCAAACCTATGCATCTCCCCGGCTGCTTCCCCTGCTGGAGCGGATCGGGCAGCTTTCACCAGAAAATCCTGTGCAGGATTTTGAAGAAATCGTTAGGGATATGCTGGCGCTTGTGGTGGGGGATGCAGATGTCGGCCTGGCGGTTCGTATTTTGCTGCACAATGTTGAAACCATTGATTGCAACATCCAGATCCGGCATTTTTTCGTGGAGATACGGGAAAATTTCCTGTTGGCCTTGACGCAGGCGTTTTCCGTCATCAAGGCCAGAGGTGCACTGCGTCAGGCGATTGCGCCCGAATTTGCTGCGCGGGGATTTCTGATATTTTTTACCGGGCTGCTTGAGCAGCATTTCCTGAAGTCGGGCGGACTGTCGCTTCAGGAACATGCGCCTGCGTTTATTGATGCGTATTTGTACGGCGTACTTTCGGAAGGCTGACGGGGCGCGTCAATCCTGCCAGGGGCAGGTCTGGCGCAGGGCGGTATCAAGATTGGCCATGCTGTCCGGGATGCCGCAGGCAGCAAGCGAGGTAACGCCGCGATCCTTGATGCCGCAGGGGATGATTCCGGAAAAAGAGGCAAGGTCTGGCGCCACATTGATGGCCATGCCGTGGAAGGTAATGCCGCGCCGCACGCGCACACCAATGGCCCCGATTTTTTCTTCCTGTCCCGGCGTCCCCACCCAGATTCCTATATGCCCTTCCCGGCGGAAGGCGGGCAGGCCCAGTTCCGCCAGCGCCGCGATGCCCCATCCTTCCAGCCCGTGGACAAATTCATGGATGGAAATGCCGCGGCTTCGGATGTCGAGCATGACATAAACCACCCGCTGTCCGGGGCCGTGCCAGGTGTAGTGCCCCCCCCGTCCCGAGGGGAAAACCGGGTAGCGCGAATCCAGGAGTTCTTCGGGGATGGCGCTGGTTCCGGCCGTGTAGAGGTTGGGATGTTCCAGCAGCCAGATTCCCTCGGCCGGTTGTCCGGCAAGAATGGCGGACACCTGTTCTTCCATGGCCTTTTCCGCTTCCGGATAGGCAACCGGGATTTTGCTTGTTCGCCACGTGATCATGATTTTTGGGATAGACCCTGAAAACACTCTTGTCAAACCGGTTGTGATCTGTTATCCCCTTGTCCGCTCCGGTTGGGGCATTTGGTGCAACAGCCCGGTTTTGGGCGGTCGTGGCGGAACTGGTAGACGCGCAGCGTTGAGGTCGCTGTGGGGGAGACCCCGTGGAAGTTCGAGTCTTCTCGACCGCACCATACATCCGGACCTCATCTGGTCGGGGGGCTTTGTCACCCGCCGGTGTTTCGGTAGGCGCAATTTCATGAACCAGCAAAAACTTTTCTCCAGCAGCGTTGGTATGCCGCAGCTGCTGTGGGCCCTGTGCAGTACCTTCCTTTTTGGTCTTGTGTGGCGCAGTGCCAGCCGGGTTCTTGGTTATCCCCATATTGTATCCGATGTTTTCCTGCTGGTGGGCGGTGCCCTGCTGGCAGCCCTTGTGCTGTTCTCCCTTGTTCAGGTTGTGCGCAATCCAGATCCCCTTGTTGCGGCGTTTGCCAATCCGGATCCCCGCGGCGGGGTTTTGCTCCTGCCGGGGCTTTGCCTCATGCTGCTTGCCATGGGAAGCCAATCCTTTTTTGAGCCGGGGGCGCGTTTGGGCTTCATGCTGGGAAGTCTTTGGCAGGTCGGGGCCATTCTGGTGTACCTGCATGGAGAACGCCTTCGCTTCATTGACGAGGCGGGGGTGGATGCCCTTCAGATGATTCCCGGCGTTTCCCTCCTGCTGGCAGCCATGGGGGCTGGTCAGTTCGGTTTCGGGATTCTGGCGTGGTTCTTGTTTGCCGCCGGGTTTTTCATGGTTCTGCCGCTGTGGCTTCTGGCCATCCAGCAGTTGTGGCTCAATCGGTCTGTCTTGCAGGGCAGGGCTTTCCTGCTTGCGCCTCCGGCCCTTGTTTACCTGGCCATGGTGGCAGTCAATGGCGGGGAACCGGGAGGGCTTGGAACGCTTTGCCTGTTTGGGGCCATGGCCCTGCTTGGCCTTTTTGTCCTGGCGGGACGTTATGTGCTTTCCGAAAGCGACAGTTCCGCTATCTGGGGGATCTGCATGGGGGTTTCTACCCTGGCCATGGCGCTCATGCTTTATAGCATCAAATCAGGAGGCCTTGTGCCACACCTGTTATGCGATGCGGTGGTCATTCTTGCGAGCTTGGCCTATCTTTATGGGGTGCAGGCCACCTGGGCGGGGATTGCGCCCCGCCCCTGAAGATGGCGATCTTTTCCGGATCAGTTGAAAATCTTTGACAGGACAAGCAGAACCAGCAGGCCGATGAAGGCCGCCAGGATGGGGTTGTTGTTCACCCAGCCAAACAGTTTGGCCTGCCATGCGCTGGTATCAATATGGACATCCTTGCATTGGCAGTCATGCGCCTTGCCGCTTTCTTCACAGGCGCAGACCTTGGCTTCAAGGGCAGCGACTTTTGTTTCAAGGGCTTCAAGGCGTGTTTCGATGGCGTTCATGGGATTCTCCTTGTGGGAATTTTCAAGACATGTCCCAAGGTTAAGCGTTTTGGGACGTCAAGACAAGATGGAAAGCGGGAGGAGATGGCAAATCCGGAGGGCATTGCCGAATGCCCGCATCTGGGATATGTTTTCGTGAAGGTTTTCTTCCATGGAGGTTGCCCGTCTTATGGATCGCTTTTGTTTCTTTGTCCCCGACCCCAAAAATCCGGAATGGTTCCAGGCGATGGATGCCATTGGCAGCAAATACCTGCTGGACTGCGCCACCAATTTTCCGGCGCAGGCGGGGTTTCTGCCCAAGGAACGGAAGTTTCCGGAAGTCCTTGAGGTAGAAAACGGGGAAGAAGCGATCTATCTCATGCTGGGTGGGCAGGAACACCTGCGTGACCGGGCTGTGACCCTGCTGTCCACCCTGTTTGTCCGGGATACTGATTTCCGCAGGAATGCTGTGGGAAAGGTTCTCGAGACCTGTTCCGAATGCGACCGGCTGGAAACGGCGGCGGCTTTCAGCAAGGCGCTGGCGGTGTGCGGGGATGATGTCAAAACTCCTGCTGAAAAACTGGAGGCTGTGTCAGAGGTTGTGGGGGCGCACATGCCGCTGGAAACTTTGGCGCAATGGTTTGCGGCATCGTCCATGGCTGCTGGTACGCCACCGGAAAAAATTGTTCGCAAATACCTGATGGAGTTCAGCGGTCTGCCCGCCTATCGCATCGGCGATGCGGAAAATGCGCCGGTATGGGTCCACAAGTCCTGGGTGGATAAAAACGTGAAGCCCCTCAAAAATCATGGGGAATATTTGCGTCAGCGCAACATGGAGCTGTTTGGAACCCCGCTGGGGGCATCGGCGGTGAGGTTCAGGTTGCCGGGGCGCATCGCTGGTTGAAGTCTTTGTTTTCATGGGGGTTGTCAAAAAAGGTTTGACGGCATCCGGGGTCATCCCTTACTTCTTTTCATGAGCCTCGGAAAGTGTGTCCGGGGCGTTTTCCGGTTTTCATCAGGCCCGCGTTTCGCGGGCCTTTTTCTTTGCGGGGAAAACATGGACAGGGAACGATGCTTGACCATTGATGATGGCGACAGTTTTGCCACGCCTATGCGGCAGGCGCTCCTGAAGGTTTTGCAGCAGCCGGGCGCGGATGGCATGGGCTTGCGTATCGAGCGGGTGGCCGAAGCCCTTGTGCGGGCCGCCGAGGAAGGGGTGCTGGGGGCCATCAAGGAAATCAATGACCGGATCGACGGCAAGGTATCGGCCATGACGGCTGCGGCTTCCGCGCGTGGCAATATTGAGCTGGTGGTGGATACGGGCATTGGCCTGCTGGGAAGGAGTGACAATGAAACGGAGGATGAAACGGATTGATACCGGTTATCGTCCACGCCCCTTGCAGGCGCGGCTTCATCGGGGGCTTCGGCGGTTCAATGTGCTGGTGGCGCACCGCCGGTTCGGCAAAACGGTATTCTGCATCAACCACCTGATCCATGCGGCGCTCACCTGTCCTCACGCCCGGCCGTTTTTTGGTTATGTGGCACCGTTCCGGAATCAGGCGAAATCCATCGCGTGGGATTACCTCAAGTCCTATACCCGCGCCCTTCCGGGTGTGAAATACAACGAGAGCGAATTGCGCTGCGAGTTGCCGGGCAACCGCAACATCCAGCTGTTTGGTGCTGACAATGCCGATGCCCTGCGCGGCCTTTATCTTGATGGCGTGGTGATGGATGAATACGCCCAGATGAATCCGCGCGTCTGGCCGGAGATCATCCGTCCCATGCTGGCCGATCGCATGGGCTGGGCCATTTTCATCGGCACGCCACGCGGACGCAACGGATTCTGGATGCTTTACGAAAAGGCCCGGCAGGGCAATGACTGGCTGGCGGCCACGTTCCGCGCCTCGGAAACAGGGGTGATTGCCGCAGGCGAACTTGCGGCCCTGCGTGAGGGCATGAGCGAGGATCAGTATGCACAGGAACTGGAATGCAGTTTTGATGCCGCCATTCCGGGTGCCTATTATGGGCGCCTCATGGGGCAGGCCGACCGCGATGGACGGATTGGCAAGGTGCCGCATGATGAAAGCCGTTTGGTGCATACGGCCTGGGATATTGGGGTGGGTGATGCCACATCCATCTGGTTTTTCCAGCTGGCAGCGGGGGGATGGCTTTACGTCATCGACTATTATGAAAACACCGGCGAGGGGCTCGACCATTACGCGGCCGTGCTGCGGGAAAAACCCTATCGCTATGGCCGCCATATCGCTCCGCACGATGCGGCGGTAAGGGAATGGGGGTCGGGGCGGACGCGGCTGGAGACGGCGCAAAGCATGGGTTTGCGGTTTGTCATGGCTCCTAGGGCATCGCTCGAGGATGGCATCAATGCGGCGCGCATGACCTTGCCGAAATGCCGGTTTGACGAGGAAAGCTGCCACGACGGGATCGAGGCTTTGCGACAATACCAGCAGGTATGGGATGGCGGGCGCAAGTGCTTCCGCAACACGCCCCTGCACGACTGGACGAGTCACGCCGCCGATGCCTTCCGTTACCTGGCGCTGGGCTGGCGGGCGGAAGGGGGACGGGGAACGGGAGAAAAGGCCCGCAAGGGGCCGCCCACCCTTGGCGACATGTTGAAGGAGGCTGGAATGGGCAACGGGGAGAAACGGATATGACGGCAAGGACACGTGATGAGGTTTTGTATGCCGCGCTTCAGGATATTGCGCCGGACACGCCGGGCAGTTTCAGCGAGGAAGTCATGGATGCCGCGAAGGCCCTGGGGTTTTCGGGCATGACAGCGCAGGAGGCGCTGATGGTGATCATGCAGGTTTGCCTGAACCGCGAGGACGACAGCTTTCCCGGTCTCATGGCGGCCATTCCCGGTGGCAGCCTGCCAACGGCGCATTTGCGCGCCTGCGGCGATGACAGCATCAGGGTAACGGAAAACGGAACAGTGAGGAGGACGGAAACATGACCATGAAGATTTCAGGAATGCCCGAAGAAACCAGCGTGGCAGCAACCCACCAGATGGAACTCGACGCGGGGGGAACCAGCAAACGCGCGCAGGTTGGCAATCTTTACAGGAATGCCAAGCTGATCACCAAGGTGCAGGAACAGGTGGAGGTGGTTGTTCCCTCTGCTGCCATGGGTTCCGGAGGCTCGTCGGCACTTTGCCTGGCCCAAACGCCAGCGGGGGCCGGGAACCTGCTCATGAATGGTTCCGCGGCATTGGAAGGAAAATGGACAAGCGCCAGTTCCTCGGTGGTGCGGCAGCCCCAGGTTTTTTCCTCCGGCGATCTGTCCGGCGTGAATTTCACCGTTACGGGCAAGGGGACGGATGGACAGCCCAAGACCGATACGAAGGCCGGACCAAATGCAACCTATGCCCAGTTCGGGGGATTTGTCGAGGTGGATTCCATTTCTTGTGATGGGGCCTGCGGGTCTGCCGTCACGGTCGGATTTGGAAACCCTATCCTGTATCTCGAACCCGGAGCCTGCAATGTTTACCGTGTCAACGAGGGAAACACGAACTGGTATGTTTACTGCAACATGCTCGGCGGACTTTCGGCAGACAAGGTGGTGACAGGAAACCTTGTGGTGCTCAAGGATTCGACACCGCGCAGCATCATCTTTGCCACGGGTTCGGCAATGACGGTGAAAACGCTCGGCTCGGCACTTGAAACCGGTGGGGCCGGAAAATATGTGGGGTATGCATTCCGGGCATTCCGGCTGGCGAACACCCTTTTCCTTTCCAATCTTGGCGCGGAGGCTTGAAAATGACAACACGCATTATCAGGAATGCGATGGGCGACACGGTGGCAACCGTCACGTCAGCGCGTGAATTGCAGGCGGTTCTTTCCGGGATGGGCGTTGTCGCTGCGGTGGGGGCTGACTGGGAAGGCCTGTCCATGAAGGACTTCGGCTCGGAAACCCTGCATTTTGAAGACGAGGCATAAATGGATATCCTTCTGGACAACATGGAAACCCGCGCAGAGGCTGAGGCCGCGCTTGGTGGCGCCGCCTTCTGGCGGGCCGAGCTGGAGCTTGCGCGCAATGACCGCAAGGAATGGCTCGACAAGACACGGCAGGTGATTGACCGTTACCGCGATGAGCGGGAAGGATCGGCGCGGGCCGAACGTCGCCTCAATGTTCTGTGGTCAAATACGGAAACCCTCAAGTCGGCCCTGTTTGCGCGGCCCGGGAAGCCGGATGTGCGCCGCAGGTGGAGCGCCAATGCCGACGACGAGATGTTCCGCGACATGGCGACAGTTCTGGAGCGGGCGCTGGCCTATGGGCAGGACCGGCATGATCCGTTTTTGCCTGTCTCCTCGGCGGTGCTGGACATGCTGCTCTCCGGCCGCGGTGTGGTTCGCGTGGGCTATGACGTTGTGCTGGGTGAGGAAACCGATGCTGCGGGGGTGGTGCGTGAAGTGCTGGTGGACCAGGAGGTGCGTGAGGAATATGTGCATTATGCCGATTTCCTGCATGCGCCCGCCCGCAAGTGGGATGAGGTGCGCTGGGTGGCTTTTCGTCACCTGATGACCCGTGACGCGCTGGCAGCGCGGTTTGGTGAGGCAGGGTTCGAGGTGCCGTTGGGGCATTCCATCGCGCAGGAATCCTCTCCCCGCAAGGGAGAGGTGCCCGAAGGGTTCAGGCGGGCGGAGCTGTGGGAGATATGGGATGCCGACAGCCGCATGCGGCTCTGGTTTTGCGAAGGCATGGACAGGCTTCTGGCGCGCGAGGAAGATCCCCTGGGGCTTGACGGGTTCTTTCCCTGTCCGGAACCTCTGTGCGGCCCGGTGCGTACCAATGATACCCTCATGCCGGTGCCGGAGTTCTGCATCTACCAGGACCAGGCCGATGAGCTTGACCGCCTGACCATGCGCATCCACCGCCTGGTGGATGCCCTGCGGCGGCGCGGGGTTTATGATGCCCAGTTCAAGAACGAGCTGGCATCCCTCGCCCTGGCCGAGGACAACCGGTTCATTCCCGTGGACGCCTATGCGGCGCTGCGCGAGGCGGGCGGGCTTTCCGGCGTGTTCGCTTCCGAGGACATCACGCCCATTGCGCAGGTGATCGCCTCGCTCTACCAGCAGCGGCAGGCGCTTATCCAGCAGATCTACGAGGTGACGGGCATTTCCGACATTGTGCGTGGGGCGACCGATCCACGTGAAACGGCAACCGCGCAGCGCATCAAGGGTCAGTATGGTTCCCTGCGGCTGCGCATGCGGCAGGATGCCGTCATCCGCTTTGTGCGCGATCTTGTGCGGTTGAAGGCGGAAATCGTGGCCGAGCATTTCGAACCGGGAATCCTCACCGCCATGACCGGACTTCCGGTATCGGCCGACATGCTGTTGGCGTTGCGTCGGGATTCCCTGCGCAACTACCGCATCGACGTGGAAACCGATAGCACCGTGTTTGAGGATACGGAGTCGGAAAAGGCCCAGCGGATGCAGTTCGTGCAGGCGATCACGTCCTTTGGCGAAAAATGGATTCCGGCCATGCAGAGGATGCCGGAAATCGCGCCGCTGGCAATCGCGCTACTGGGCTTTTCGGTGCGGGCGTTCAAGGCGGGTTCCGGGCTTGAGGACACCATCACCCGCGTGATGAATGATCTGGCGGACAAGGCGCGGGCCAAACAGCGCGGTCTGGCTGTGCCAGCTGGAGGGAAGGGATCATGACGCGGCTCATTTACGACCGGGAGAAGGGCGATTTCGTGCCGGTGGAGGAATACCGCCGTCCGATGCTCGCCGTCATGCAGGTGATGCCCGACATCACGCCGTTCGTTTCGCCCGTTGATGGCAGCCTGATTTCCAGCCGGGCCCAGCTGCGCGAACACGAGCGCGTTCACCAGGTGCGCCAGTGTGGCGACGACTGGGCGGGCGGGGGCCGGGCGCCGGAATGGTTCCGGAAGGGTCAAGGCGCGGAGCGGGGGTGAAATCCCGCGCATCCGCGTTCCAAATGCCAACACAGCAGGCCGGGGATGTTCCCGGCCTTTTTTCATGCAAGGAGGAAAAGTCCGTGACACAGGTGGAAAACAGCAAGGAAGACGAGGGCCTCGCCGAAGGCCGGGATGACACGCTCGATGCCCTGATTTCAGCAGCTCTTGGGGGGGAGGAAATTTCTGGGGAAGGGGATGGCATCCATCCCGAACCGGTCGCCCGTCCGGAAGCGATGCAGGAAATCTCCGCTTCTTCCGAAGCGCCCGAGGACTGGCCCGAGGCGGAAAAGGCGGTATTCGCCGCCCTGCCGCCCGAAGCACGGGAGATGGTTCTCAATCAATACAAGAATTTCCAGGCCGGGTTTACGCGCAAGAGCCAGGAGCTCAGCGACCACGCCCGGTTTGCCGAAGCGGTTCGGCGGGAGCTGGAGCCGTTCCGGGACGAACTTGCCGCATCTGGTGTCGATGAAGCCGGAGCGGTGCGGGAACTGGTGCGCCTTTACGGCATGTATCGCAAGAATCCGAAAGGCTATGCGCGCATGGTCGCCGGGCGGATGGGAGCTTCTGCTTCCGCAGCCCCCGGCAATCCGGCCGCATTCCTGATGGCGGCTCTGGAAAAACGTCTTGCTCCGCTGGAACGGCAGTTCCGGACGCAGCAGGTGGAAGGCCAGCGCATGGCGCGGGAAGCCTTTGCGGGTGCGAAGGATACCGAAGGCGCACCACGCCATCCGCATTTTGAAAAGGTGCAGGGCCGCATGGCCGCACTGATTCAGGGTCGGGTGGCCAAGGATATGGAAGACGCTTACGCGCAGGCGGTGTGGAGCGACCCGGAGCTTCGGGAACAGCTTGTGGCCAAAGAGAAGGAAAAGCAGGAAAGGGCCGCCGAGGACCGGCGCATCGAAGCCCTGGAAAAGGCGAAGAAGGCGGGTGCCCGCCCGGCTTCGCGTTCCGGGGCCTCGCCGCGTGCCGCCGCTTCGCGCGCCGACCTCGACAGTCTTCTCGATGAAGCCCTCACCCGCGCGGGTTTTTGAAAAAAACATTGAACCCTTTTTGAAAGGACAGCACACATGGCAAATCCGAACGCCAACTTCACCGATGTGATCGCAACCACCCTGCAGGGGTATTCCGGCAGGCTGGCCGACAACATCACAAAACACAATGCGCTCCTGCGCTGCATCAGCGACAAGGGCAACGTGACCCCGGCCACGGGCCGCGACATCGTGCAGGAACTGGAATACGCCGAAAACGCCACGGTGAAATGGTATGCGGGGTATGAAACCCTTGACACCGACCCTTCCGATACCTTTACGGCCGCGGAGTTCCAGTACAAGCAGATGGCTGGCAACGTGGTCATTTCCGGCCTTGAACAGGTGCAGAACAGTGGCAAGGAGGCGGTGCACAATCTTGTCAAGAGCCGCATCAAGAACCTTGACAAGTCGTTGCGCAACGCTCTTGCCGGGGCGCTCTACGCCAATGGCACCGGCAATGATGGCAAGGAAATCGGCGGGCTGCAACTCTTGGTTGCAGACACCGGACTTGGCATCGTGGGCGGCATTGATGCCTCGGCCAATGCCTTCTGGCAGAACCAGGTGGTCAGCACAGCGGCGGCACCCGCAGCCACCAACATCCAGACCAGCATGAACAGCCTGTGGATGAAGTGCATTCGTGGTGCCGACAAGCCGGACATTGTCGTGGCCGATGCCAATTATTTCCGGGCCTATATGGAATCGCTGCAGGTCAACCAGCGCTTTACCTCGGAAAACAAGGCCTCTGCGGGTTTCATGAACCTCATGTTCATGGATGCTCCGGTGTTTTACGACGACCAGTGCCCGGAAAACCATCTCTACATGCTCAACACGGATTACATCTTCCTGCGTCCCGCCAAGGGCCGGGAGTTCGTGCCGCTGTCGGAGAAGGCGAGCGTGAGCCAGGATGCCATCATCATTCCGGTGGTCTGGGCCGGGAACATGACGGTTTCCAACCGTGCCCTGCAGGGCGTGCTGTTCACCACCCCGGCCGCTGGCTGACGGCGGTGAAACCGTAACGGCCTGCCCCCTCCATCAGGTCGGCAAGGGGGCCGTGCAGGAATGCGCGGCCCCTGTGCGGGGGGCGGGGAAAACGGGAGACGGGGAGACAGACAGATGAACTGGAATGCGCAGTTTGACGAGATTTTCAATTCGGCATGGGATCAGGCCGCCGCCCGCGAACACGTGCGCAGGCAGGGGCGTTCGGCTCCGCAGCGGACGCCGTTTTTGCAAAAGGCCAGTGTGGCTACGGATACGACCTCACGGCAGGGGAATGGCTTCCAGACAGGCGGGAATCCCTTTGCGGGAAGCCTGTTTGGCGCATCCGCAAGGCCGGAAGGCTGGACGCTTCTGGATTTGCCGCGCGAAAAGCCCGCACCAAACTTCCCGGATGACAACGGGGGAATGCAGGTGGCATTTGCGGCGCCCGCTGCGGCGGCACTGGCCAATCCTGAAATGATTGGCTTGCTTGGGGCTGGAGCAATGGCTCTGGGGTCATGGATGGGGCAGACATTATCCAATGCTTTCGGGGGATCTGATACGCCGGACATGGAGGGTGCGGAATCCTTGCCTGATCCTGATCGTGAGGCAAGATGCGATGCGCAATATGAGAAAGATAGGGTGAGGTGTAATAAGGTAACAGGGAGATATGGACCAAATACTGGAGAAACATGTTGGGAGACAGCGGCTGGCCGGTTGGCTCAATGTTTGAGTGGTCAGGAAGTGACGATACCACTTTACACAAAGCCATGATATGGATAAACGATAAGTTGTATTTTTGTTGTATGGAGATGTTGGGTGTTTTTAAGGTTTCCTTGTCATCTGGAAGGTGTACTTGAAACATCAAGCGGACGGCAATTGCCGTTTACGCTTGATGCGTCCGACTGGTTCCATGATCCTGAAAGTGGCATGACATTCTGCCTTGTGACCTGCCCGGTGATAAATTGGGTTGCTCGTCCTTTCTCGCCGTATGGCACAGGATTGGCTCTGGATGCCTTTCTGTATCGTTGGCGAGGCAGGTTGTGGGACAAGGATGGAAAAGAAATCAATCCGCGTGCCATGCTGAGCGCCTTCAATGAAGATGCAGACGACAAGCAGGTTTATGTGCGTGATTTGGGTCTTGAACAAATGTTTGAGGACAAGGAAGATTTTCTTGGTCGCCCCTATCTTGGAGGATTTACAAAAGCTTGGCAGGCTTCCAAAGTGCTGGCCGCCAAGCAGGGTTCGCCCAAGCGGGTTGACGGCTGGTATGTGTGGGGTGATGCGCCCTAAAAGTTGAACGTGTTCCTAATATGTTCTTGACGCGCAGGCGCGCGCGGATTTATCCTGATCCCAGAAAACACGGGCCGGAGTCGGCCTGTTTTTTGCGAGGGATGCTTTTATGATATGCCTGCCTTATCATCTGGAGGGTGTGCTGGAAACCTGCACGGGCATATGCTTGCCTGTTGTTCTGGATATTTCCGGTTGGTTCCATGACCAGCAGGATGGCCGATCCTTCTCGTTGCTCACTTTTCCTGCGGCCAATTGGTTTGGTGTGCCTGTTCCTCCCGACACGGCGGCTAAAATGGTGCAAGTCATGGTAAAGCACCATAATTCCAGATTGCTTGATTCCGGGCTTCAGGTCGTTGATCTGAAGGTGTTTTTGAGCGCGTTTAATGAAGGTGATCATGACCATAAAGTTTATTCGCGCGAACGGGATGATGATCTCCTCTTTGAGGATGTATATCTTGGGGAGCCTTATCCGGGCGGGTATGAAAAAGCATGTCAGGATTCAGACAATCTTTTGCGGCAACATGGAAAATGCCGGATTATTGACGGTTGGCATGTGTGGGATGAAGCATGTTCCTGAAACTGCCTTATGAGTTCCGGGGAACGCTGGAAACCTCAAGCGGCAAAGAGTTGCCGTTTGAGGTTTCGTTTTCCGGGCTTTACCATGCATGGCGAAATCCGTCCGTCTTGCTGCTGGTAACCTTTCCGCTGAATGGCTGGTTTGGAAGGCCAGTTCCAGGCATTCATGCCGGGCAGGCACTTTTTCTGGCATGTGATCTGGTGCAGCACATGGTGGAGAGCCGCAAGGCCCGGTTGCTGGACGCGGATGGCAACCCGGTGGATTTGCGCAGCATGGCCGCAGGGTTGGAGACCATGGTTTCCCGTGATGATCCGGAAGGGTCTGTATGGTTTTGCATGTCGCGCGGAAAATTCTTTCCGGGTGGCTTTATGCGTGCGGCAAAACGTGCGCGCTGTCGCAGGGCGCGGCAAGGCTCTTGCCGGATGGTGGATGGTTGGTGCGTGTGGGAGAAGGCGTGATGTTTCTTCTGCCATGGCAATTTAACGGCATATTGGAAACCGCAAGCGGCACGCGCCTGCCGTGCTCCTTGGCGGCATCCGGTTTTTACCGTGGCCCCCGGAACATGTCGGTGTTTGTGTTGCTGGATTTTCCCCTGAACGGATGGCACGGTTTCCCTGTGCCGGGCGGATTGGAAGAACAGGCGCTTTATAATGCGATGGACCTGGTGCAGCATGTGGTGGAAAGCCGTCATGCCCGTCTGCTGGATGCGGATGGCAATCCGGTGGATTTGCGGCTGCCTGCGGAACTGGCGCAGTATCCTCACACCCAACCAGCGGACTGGGTGGATATGGGTTGCCAGATGCGAAGGCGGTTTTGGGGTGGTTTTGACCGGGCTTTTAAACGATTCCTGAAACGCAAACCGCAACCTGGGCAATGCCATGTGGTGGATGGCTGGCATGTGTGGGATGATGCGCCCTAAAAGTTGAAATGTGTTCCCAATATGTTCTTGACGTGCGTGCGCGGGCGGTTCTATCCTGACAGGGAAAACAAGGGCCGGAGTCGGCCTGCTGCCTGAAAGGATATTCCATGCGCCGTTTGTTTATGCCCCTGCTGCTGTGCGCCTTTGCCGCCGTGTGCGCGCCTGCCATCACCCACGCCCAAACCCCTCCGGCTGATGTTTTGTCTGAAACACGTTCTAAGGCAGCGCAGAGGCATGAAGATGCGCAAACTCTTGGAGCTGTAATGTATGCAGTAGGTCTTCGCGTTGGGCAGGATGATGCTGATGAGGCTGTGGCGTGGTATCGCAAGGCGGCGGCGCAGGGAGATGTAAAGGCGCAAGCAGCTTTGGGAGTAATGTATGAATTCGGTCTTGTCGTTGCTCAGGATGATGCAGAGGCCGTGGTGTGGTATCGCAAGGCGGCAGAGCAGGGGTATGCGGAGGCGCAGTTCTTGCTTGGTATGATGTATGCCCAAGGCCGAGGCGTTGTGAAGGATAATGCAGAGGCCGTGGTTTGGTATCGCAAGGCGGCAGAGCAGGGGTATGCGGAGGCGCAGTTCTTGCTTGGTATGATGTATGCCCAAGGCCGAGGCGTTGTGAAGGATAATGCAGAAGCTGTGAAATGGTATCGCAAGGCAGCGGAGCAAGAGAATGCGGAAGCTCAACGTAATCTAGGTGTTCTATATGCAGAAGGTGAAGGTGTTGCGCAGGATTATGCCGAAGCTGTGAAATGGTGGCGTAAAGCGGCTGAGCAGGGAGTTGGATCAGCACAAATACTTCTTGCTGTGATGTATGCAGAAGGTAAAGGTGTTGCGCAGGATTATGTGGAAGCGCATATGTGGGCTAATATTGCAGGTGCAAACGGTGAAAAAGATGGACGGAAAGCACGGGACATAATTGCACAGGATATGACCCCTGCCCAAATTGCGGAGGCGCAGAAGCTCGCCAAGGAATGGATGGCGGCGCATTAATTAAAGGGTTTTATGTTTAAATTGTCAGTCTCATGTATTTTAAAGAAGGAATTTTATATGCGCTATTTTCTGGTTTTTCTGCTTCTTGTTACCGCATGCCGCACCGTTCCTAGAACTAGATATGTTCCCGTATCTGTTCAACGTCAAACTGATGTTTCAATGACAGAACTGATTGCTAAAGCTAAAGCTGGGGATGCAGAAATGCAGTTTAAACTCGGCATGATGTATGAAGTTGGTGATGGTGTTACACAAAATTATATAGAAGCCGTGAAATGGTATCTTATGGCTGCGGAACTTGCATACGTACAAGCTCAATTACAATTAGGTCTTATGTATGATTTGGGACGAGGTATTCCACAAAATTATGTGTTAGCGCATATGTGGTATAATATTGCAGGTATAACAAGTAGTGCGAAGGCTGTTAGATTAAGGGATATGCTTGCGGAACATATGAGCGCAGAGCAGATTGCCGAGGCGCAGAAGCTCGCCAAGGAGTGGATGGCTGCGCATTCGCCCACGCAGCATTGACGGCATCGGGGTCAGCGGATACAGTTTTGTTTGAGCCTGGATCATTGGGTCAGGACCAGAACTTATAGGTTTTGAGACATGCAAACGCCGCCTTTCGGGGCGGCGTTTGCATGCGCGGTTTTTGCAAAAAAAACGAGGGAGAACATCATGACGGTTAGGGAGCCGAACATTTACGCACGCTTTTATGAAAAGGACGGCCGCCGGCTGGTGGCCATTGGCATCAAGGGCACGCGTGACGAGGTGGTGGAATTCGCCCTTCCGCACCATGCGCTGCGCTTCCCGGAGGAATTCGCCGCTTTCGAGAAAGGCCTTGGCGAACCGGAGGCCAAAGGCACCAGCCTTGAGGAAATCCCCGGCGTTTCGCCCGAAAAAGCCGCCGGGCTGCGGCTCATGAAAATCCATTCGGTTGAGGAGCTGGCTTCGGTGGGGGACAATGTGCTTGTCGGGCTTGGCCTTGGCGCGCATGCCCTGCGGCGGAGCGCGCAGCTCCTCTTGCAGGCCCGCAAGGCCGAGGCGCTGGAAGCCGCGCTGATGCAAAAGACGGTACACAAATCCAAAAGCCGGAAAGGGAGGGCATAAGCCATGAACGTGTTGGAAATTTGCCAGAACGCCTTGCAGGAAATCGGCAGTTTCGAGGTGCCGGACAGTCTGGTGGGCAACAGCAACGAAACCGCCCGCCAGATGCTGGCGCTGGCCTGCCGCGAGGGCGATGTCCTTGCCCGCCGGTGCCCGTGGAGCGCCCTTGTGCGCCGGTTTGACATCACGACGGTTGCGGGGCAGGATTTTTACGCAGCGCCGGAGGATGTGCGCAGCTACCTTGACGGCACGTGGCTTGATGAAACCCATAAATGGCCGCTGGTGGGGCCGGCCCTGCCGCGCGAATGGCAGGCGCTCCGGGCGCACGATGCGCTGGCGCGTTCGCACCGCATGTTCCGCATCGAGGGCGCGGGCATCCGCCTGTTGCCGGTGCCCGCCGTTTCGGGGGAACGCATCAGCCTTGAATATGTGTCAAGCCACTGGTGCGTGGCGCAGGACGGCACCCGCCGGGCGCGCTTTGCAGCCGATACGGACGCGCCGATGCTTGACCCGTTCCTGCTGCGCATGGGGGTGAAGTTCCGCTTCCTCAAGGAGAAGGGGCTGCCGTGGGAGGCCGATTATGCCGAATATGACCGTGAGCTGCGCGGCGCCGTGGCGCGCGACGGCGCGGCCCCCAGCCTGCTCATGGGGGGCGGCACCTGCGCTGGCCCCGCCCTGCCGGGCCTGCCGGATAGCGGCTTTGGCGGATAAGCCCATAGGGGTCGCGCCTTGCGTATTCTGGGGCGTTTGCGAATGACGGAGCTGTGGCGGGAAAAGATATGTCTTGCGCTGGCAGTTTTGGCCAAAATCGGGAGAAAAACAATGACACGTTCGGGAGTGAGCGTCAGCCTGCCGGCTCCGGTGGGCGGGCTGAATGCGCGTGATGCGCTGGCGGGGATGAAATCCTCGGATGCCATCCAGCTGGAAAACTGGTTCCCCGATGGCGACCGGTTGCGCCTGCGGGACGGGTATGCCCTGCATGCCACCCTGCCTGCGGGTGGGGAGGTGGAAAGCCTTCTCATGTGGCGGGGCGTGTCGGGCAGCCGGTTGTTGGCGGCAGCGGCGGGATCCATCTGCAATGTCACAGCGCAAGGAACGGGAGATGTTCTCATGTCGGGGCTGGCCTCCAGCCGCTGGCAGGGCATCCAGTTTGGCGGGCGTCTCATCATGCTGAATGGGGAGGACGCCCCCCTGTCCTATGACGGGAACACTCTTTCCGCAGCCGGGTTCACGTTGGCGGAGGGCCATGATGTTGGCGACCTTATCGGCGTTTTGCCTTTCAAGGGGCGGCTTTACTTTGTGGAAAAGGGCAGCGCCATTTTCTGGTATGCGGATGCCGGGGCCGTGACGGGGGCGCTCACCGGGTTTGACCTTTCGCAGGTGGCCCAGCATGGCGGACATATCGCCGCGCTGGGGAGCTGGTCCACCGATGCCGGAAGCGGCCTCGATGATTTTTTCGTGGCGGTGATGGAAAGCGGGGAAATCCTCATCTATCAGGGCAGCTATGCCGGTTCGCTGGAGGACTGGAGCCTTGTGGGGAGCTTCATGGCTTCCCCGCCCATTGGCCGCAGGTGTCTGGCCAAGTTCGGCGGGGAGCTGGTGCTGCTGACCCGCTCCGGCTATGTGCCGCTGTCGTCCGTGATGGATGGCAGCGATGATGCCATTTCCACATCCGCCTGGGACAGGATCCGGCGTTTGGCACAGGACATGGCGCAAACCTATGGGGCTGGCGTGGGCTGGCAGGTGCTGGCGCATCAGGGGGTTGGCTATTTCAACATTCCCGTGGTGCCGGGCAATACCTACGAGCAGCATGTCATCAATACGGCGACAGGTGCGTGGACAAAGTTCACCGGCATTCCCGCGCGCTGTTTCTGCTCCACCGGAGAGGCCCTGTATTTTGGTGGCGGGCAGGGGCAGGTGTTCCTCATGGGCGGTGCGGATGACAATGGCGAAAGCCTTGTGGCGGTGGCCAAGAGTGCCTATTCCCGTCTGTCGCGGCAGGGGGTGAAACATGTGACGGCCATTCGCCCCATTGTGGATGTGCAGGGGGCTGTTTCGGGCAGCATTGCGGTGCTGGCCGATTATACGGAGCGCCCTGTGCCGGCGGGTATGCACCAGTTTCGCCAGTCGGCTTCGGGGGTGGAATGGGACACTGCGGAATGGGATGACGCCAGCTGGGGCGATCCGCCCACGCCGGCGGGGGAGTGGGTGTCGGCTTCCGGAATGGGGCGGAGTTTCGCCGTGCGGCTGGAGGTGCGGGCCATGGCCCAGACCCTTGGCTGGCATGCCACGGAAATCCTCTACCAGCCCGGCGGCTTGCGTTGAAAAACAGGGAGGACAACATGACAGAACTGGTTTTTGGCCTTGACGGCGACATTGCCGCCTGGGTGGCCGGAAAGGTGCCGGATGTCCGGCATTTCGGCCCCAGCGCCGCCATCGGCATTGCAGATGGCAAGCGGCTGGTGGCAGGGGTGGTTTACAGCAACTGGCGAGGCCGCGACATCGAGATGTCCATTGCCAGCGAGGATCCGCGCTGGTGCAGCCGACACAACCTGCGGGTGCTGTTTGCCTATCCGTTCCGGCAGCTCCGCTGCGCGCGGGTGACGGCCATCACCAAACGGAAATCGAAGACGGTGCGGCGCTTTCTGGAACGCATGGGGTTTCGGCAGGAAGGCGTTATTCGCGGGGCTTACGTGGATGATGACGCCTGCGTTTACGGCATGCTGAAAAAGGAATGCCGCTGGATCAACAGTGCAATACATAAGGAGAAAATCCATGGATAAAGGTGGAGCCGACATGCCCGAAACGCCGGATCCGGTACAAACCGCGGCGGAACAGTACAAGCTCAACAGCGATACCGCACACATGAATGCGCGCCTCAACAACGTGAACACGACAACGCCCTTTGGCGGCATGACCTGGACGGAAACGGTGGATCCGGACACGGGCACCAGCAGCTGGGCGCAAGGGCTGAATTTCACGGGCCAGGGGCAGCAGCTTTTTGACAATGCGTTTGATTATTCCAGCCTTCCCGGGCTTTTGGGCGGCACGGAACTGGCGCAGCAGCTCAAGGATACCGAACAGCAGGCGTATGACCGCAGCGTGGCACTGATGGCGCCCCAGCTCCAGCAGCAACAGGCATCGCTGATGCAGAACCTGTCGCAGCGGGGGCTTCCGGTGGGAGGCGAGGCATGGAACAACGCCATGACCAACTATGGCCAGACGCAAAACCAGGCGCTGACGCAAGCGGCACAGAACGCCATGCAGACAGCGCTTCAGCAGCAGGCGCAGCTTTATGGCCAAAGCCTTTCCTCCCGCCAGCAGGGGCTTACGGAAAAAACACAGCCCTACAGCCAGATGATGAACACGCTCTCGGCCATGTCGGGAGGGACGGGCTACAACGCTGTGCCCACCGATTATTCCAGCCTGGTCAATACCAGCTACGCCAACGAGGCACAGCAGGCACAGACGGTTGCCCGTCAGCAGCAACAGCAGCAGGAGGCGATGATGGCGGTTATCCTGGCAGGGTTTGGCCTCTGACCGGGAAACGGGAAATGCGGCAAAAGGCCGCGTTTCCCGACTGGCCTGAGGAAGAATTTGTCAATCCAGACGTTCAATGCTCTCATAGGGGGAATGCCTGTCGCCACATCCGGGAAGGCATTGCCTCTTGCCGGGAAATTCCTTATAGGTTTTTTCGCAACAGCAGAAAGAAAAAATGGCATGGATGGGAAACCGGCCTTGAAATTCCGGACGGACATCAACGGGCTGCGTGCCATCGCGGTCCTCATGGTCATGTTGTACCATTTTGGCGTACCGGGGTTTTCTGGCGGTTTTGCCGGCGTGGACGTGTTTTTTGTCATTTCCGGCTTTCTCATGACCGCCATTCTGGTGGGACGCCATGCCGGGGGGCGCCTGTCGCTGCGTGATTTCTACCTCGACCGCGCCCGCCGCATCCTGCCCGCGCTTCTGGTGCTGCTTTTCCTCCTTCTGGGGCTGGGATGGTTTTTCCTCACCCCGCTTGATTATGCTGGTCTGGGACAGGAAGCTGCGGCCGCCGCAACCTTCGTTTCCAACATCCTTTTCAAGGGACAGGAAGGCTATTTCGACCTGCCGTCCAAAAGCAAGTGGTTGTTGCATACGTGGTCGCTGGCGGTGGAATGGCAGTTCTATCTGCTTTTTCCGCTGTTCGCCCTGTGGGTGCTCCGCAAGCCGGGCGAGGCGCGTTTGCGCCGGGCGTTCTGGATTGTGGTGGTGGGGTCTTTGGCCCTGTCGGTTTTGGCTCCCGCCAAGAGCAGTTTTGCCTTTTACCTGCTCCCCACCCGTATCTGGGAACTCATGGCCGGCGGTCTGGTTTGCCTTGCCGGATTGCAGCCTGTGCGGAACGCCCGCAAGGCGCGTTTTTGGGGATATGCGGGACTCGCGCTGGTTTTTGGCGGCATGCTGGCCGTGGATGCACAGACACCGTGGCCGTCCTGGCCGGCGCTGGTTCCCGTGATGGGCAGCGTTCTTGTGTTGCTGGCCGCGCGCGATCCCTTTCCTGTGCTGTCGTCGTCCGGGATGCAGACGGTCGGGAAATGGTCCTACTCCCTCTATCTCTGGCACTGGCCGGTGGTGGTGGCGTTGGCCCTGTTTGCGCCGGATGCCGGGTGGATGGGGGGCGTGGTTGGCATTGCGGTGTCTTTTGGACTTGGCGGTTTGTCCTTCCGTTTTGTGGAAATGCCCACGCAGGCATGGCTCCGGCGCCGGTCGCGCAGGGGCGTGGCGGCCGTCCTTTTGGCTGCGACCGCGATGGTTGGAGGCTGCGGCTGGGCCGTGTTTTCGGCGGACGGATTGCCCGCGCGGGTGCCGGAGGCTGTGCGCCTCATGGAGGAGGCCATAAAGCCGCAATCCCTCCTGCCGGAAGGGCAGGTCTGCGGTTATGACCGCAAGAAAGATACGCTGGTGCCTTGCGTCATTCCCGGAACCAGTTCCGGACAGATGATCCTGTGGGGCGACAGCCACGCGGGGACCCTGTTGCCGGGCCTCATGGCGGCGACCGGGCGCACGGTTCTGTTTTACTCCTATACCTGCGCCACCCTGTTCGACACCGAGCTGACCTCCAAACGCTCGGGGCATAATTGCAAGCGTTTCAACGACAAGGTTCTGGAGCAGGTGGACGCCTTGCCGGAGGAGGTTCCGGTCGTCATTGTCAACCGTTTTTCGCTCTATGCCATGGGCGGAAACGAGGAGGCGGGCGGGCAGCGCGGGATTGAATACCTCGATGTGCCGGAAGCCGAGGTGCGGCGCGATCCCGACGGGGTTTACAGGCGCGTCATGCGGGAGAGCCTGTGCCGGATTTCGGAGCGGCGGGATGTGTTTGTGGTGCGGCCCGTTCCGGAAATGGGCGTGGATGTGCCGCGCGCCATGTCCCGGCAGCTGATGGTGCATGGGCGCGCCGCCGATGTGCGCCTGTCCATGGGCGATTATGCGGACAGGCACGCTTTGGTGAATGGGGCGCTGGATGACGCGGCTGCCTCCTGTCCGCGGGTGCGCGTGGTTGATCCTGTTCCCTTGCTGTGCCGGGATGGCTGGTGCGATGGCAGCCGCGACGGGCGGCCGCTCTACCTTGACGACGACCATCTCAATCCGGAAGGCAGCCGTTTGCTCGTGCCGATGTTTGCGCCGGTGGGGGATTGAGAATATTTGTTTTTGTTTTGTTTCTGGCGCGTAGAATTGGCAGATGGATATACAATTCCTGCGCGAGGTTCTCCATGTCCAAAACGATCGGTTTCTTGCCCGGGCCGTCGCCCCGCAAGCCGTCCGCTGAACTGGATGCCGGATGCAACGTCTTTTGGTGGAAACCTGTTTGGCGGTGTTCCCTTGGGCAGCGTTTTTGCTGCAACAAAAGGCAACAAGGAAAATGACATTTTTCTGGAGGACCTTATCAGAAAGGTCCTGTTTGTCTGAACCGGTTTGGTTGTGTGCCTGAGCCGCGCCTTTTGGCGCGGTTTTTGTTTAACCCTGAAAAAAAGAGAGGAATGAACCATGCCCTGGAATGGAAGTGGTGTTTTTTCACGCACCGACGGCACTCGCAATGGAGCCTCTGTCTGGACGCAGGCCAAGGCCGCCTTGGTGCGGATTGTGGCGGTGGATCATGATACGCATGACCAGGATCTTGCATCCGGCATCAATAACTGCCTGGCGCGGGATGGGCAAAACCGTCCCCTGGCCAGCATCGACTGGAACGGCCAGAAGATCACCGGCCTTGCTGCGGGAACATCTTCCGGCGATGCTTTGCATGCCGGGCAGATGGGGGAAGGGATGGAATTGGTGTCCGGCCTGTTCCGCGCCAAGCTGGATGGAACAACGCTCAAGCGTTCGTCCGGTGGCCTCGCGGTTAATGTCGGGGAAGGTCTTGAGGATGGGGAGGGAACCTGCCGGGTCAAGCTGGCCGATGCCACAATTACCCGTTCGGAGGACGGTCTTGCCGTCAATTCCGCAGCGCTGTCCCTGTTCACCACCGGCGACGTGAAGCCCACCTTCAAGGTTGCGGCGGATGCGGGCTGGGTGATGATGGACGATGGCAGCATCGGCGATGCGTCTTCGGAAGCGACCACCCGCGCCCATGCCGATGCGGAAGCCCTGTTCACCCTGCTCTGGGACAACATTCCGGATGCGCATTGTGTGGTGACCGGGGGGCGCGGCGCGAGTGCGTCGGCAGATTTCGCGGCCCACAAGACACTGGCCCTGCCGAAGGTTCTGGGCCGTGCGCTGGCATCTGCCGGAAGTGGCTCGGACTTGACGGCGCGCGGCCTCGGTGAGGTGCTGGGCGCAGAAACCCATGCCCTGACGGTTGCAGAAATGCCGGCGCACAGCCATGTCATGCCCACCACGACCACGGCGCGTTATGATGCCGGGTTTGCCGGGTTCCGGCAGGGCGGCACAATGAATGGTGCCACGGAAAGCGCGGGCGGGGATGGTATGCACAACAACATGCAGCCTACCCTGTTCCTCAACGTCATGATCAAGCTGTGAGGTGTGCCATGAAGGAAATCTGGATTGCCCTGGCCGGGGTTGCGGCCACGCTCCTGCTGGAAGCCCTGGCGCTGGCCGTGGCCTGGGGGCGGCATTCGGAACGCCTGTCCGATCTGGAAAAACAGGTCAACAATGATGTGTTGGGGCGGAAGGCGATCGCAGCCCACGGGCAAACCCTGTCCGCCATCAGTGCGCGGCTGGAGGGGATTTATGAAAGGCTCGATCGTCTGCCCTGTGCCACCCAGCCCGCCGCCTGTCGAAAGGCTGGGTGATGCCATGGCGGGAGATGGGGCATTCCAGAATGCCGTCACGCTTCTTCTGGAGCGGGAGGGGGGACTTGTCGATCATCCGGTCGATCCCGGCGGTATCACCAAATACGGCATCAGCCTGAGGTTTCTGAAGGGAGTGAACCCAAAGGCGACGGCGCAGGATATTTGTGTCCTGACGGTGGACGAGGCCATCCGTCTTTACCGGCAGCATTTCTGGCAGTCCTGCCGCTTGGCCGAGCTGCCGGAAGACCTTGCCACGAAAATGCTTCTGGCGTGCGTCAACATGGGGGCCCATGCCGCAACCTTGTGTTTGCAGCGGGCCATCCGGACCGTAGCCTGCCAGGCGTTGGTGCATGAGGATGGACGCATGGGGCCGCACACCATTTCTGCGGCGCTGAAACTCCCGCAGGATTTTCTGTTGGTGGCCCTGCGGGCGGAACTGGCCGGTCATTACCGGCTGCTTGTGGCACGTAATCCGGCCCTTTCGGCGTTCCTGCCGGGATGGCTTTCGCGTGCATATTCATGAAAAAGGAGAAAAGGACATGTTGGGATATATGCTGGAACATGGTGGCGAACTTTTGGCGATTGCAAGCGGTATCGTGACGGTGGCGAGCATGGTGGCGGCGCTGACGCCAACGCCGAAGGATGACAGCGTGATCGCCCGCCTGCGCAAACTGGTGGATGTGCTGGCCCTCAATATTGGCAATGCCGCGAAAAGCTGATGTTGCGGTTTCTGGAAAAGGGGCTCGACCTCCTCGTGGCGCTTTTGGCCTTTTTGGCCGGGCGTCGCGAGGCCTTGCGGAAAGGGGAGGCGGATGGCCTGGAAAGGGATGACAGGGCGGCCCGCGTGCGGGATCGTCTTTCTGCTGACAGTGTTTATGCTCGGCGGATGCGCGAGCGGTTCCGGCGGCGGTGATTTTTGCCGCCTTTACGAGCCGGTGTACTGGAGTGTGCAGGACAGCACGCAGACCATTGCAGCCCTCACGCGCAACAATGCTGTGTGGGGTGAATTGTGTGCCGAATGAAGATGGGGCGGGGGCATGTCATGCCCCTGCCGCTTTTTCAGGAATTTTCGTTTTTGGAAGGTTCAGCCTTGGGCTGTTCGGCTGACGGCGATTTTGTCGTCGGTTCGCTGCTGATTTCTGTTTCGCTATAGTGGATGGCGACATAACTGATGCCAATGGCAAAGCTGGCAAAGCTGAAAGCGGCCATCATCAGCATGATGCGCATGTCAATCCGGAACATGGGAAGCTCCTTCAGGAGGAAAGGGTTGCGGTTGCAGGGTGGGATGCGGTTTCTGCAAGGTGAACCGGAATGGCACTGGCCCTGCGGAATTGGCGATAAAGGGGGCTGCGTTTTGCATCAAGGTTGCGAATGCGTTCGGCTGTTTGGGGCATGACGCTGCCATGAATGTTGTCTGTGGGCATGAAATCAGGGAAGAACGTATTAATATAACGCATGCCCCGGGCATTGACCAGCTTTATGAGGTCAGCTTTGCCATCATGCAGGGGGGGCGGGGATCTCCTGATTTTCTGGCGCAGGGCATCCTGGCTGGCCCTGTAGAATTCGCGGGGATAATCAACAACAGAAAGAAGGGCGCGCGCGAATGTGGTTTCCCCGGCCTGTTGCCCGTTGTAGGGTTGGCAAAAATTGCGGATGTCTGTCAGGATGTTGTCCTGCAGGCGCTCGAGATAGGCAATTTCCCTAACCTCATCCTCGGCCAGGCGGTCCCGGTCCTGATAAAAGGCCATGAAGGCGGCGGCCATGGCCGCGCCATTGGTTCCGGCATCGGGATGGCTGTCGCGGCTGTGGTCATAGGCTTTCATGATGCCAGGGTGGCACAGGGCAAACACCTGGCGTGGCCCACCGTCGCCAATGCGATGGAATTCATCGGCGATTTGGGCGCAGGTTGCCATCATGTGTCCGTTTACAAGCCTTGAAATCTGGATGCGGGCGAGGCTTGTGTGGCTATGGGTTGGCACCAGGTTGTCCCGCGCCAGGAGAACGCGCGACATTTCTCCGGTCAAGGCAAGGAGTTGTTCGTCTTCCGGCAGGCTGTTGTTGATCTGAATGACCCGGCAGAAATGGGACTGGCTGGCTTCGCCATGCAGGGCCTGGCTGTTTTCCAGGGAAATGAGGATGTCTGCCTCACGGGTGCGTACCACAAGGTCCTGACCGGTTTCCGTTCGGGAAAGGCGGGTCAGGAGGTGTTCAGGGGGAGGGCCTTTGCGGAGGCCGTTCATGGGCGGGAGAGAAGATTCGGAAATCGCCGGGACGCCTGTTGTCCGGCCGAAAATTCCGGCCAGTTTTTGAGAGATGGTGGCAGGCTGTTTAAAAGGCAAATCACGTTCTCCCGGGATGGTTTCGGAATGCAGTGCGGGCTGGAGCCTATAACAGATGATGCAGGCCTCGCAAGTCCCATTTGACATAAAGGGTGCATACCCCCCATGCACAACAAATTGCAGGTTGTTTTGACAAAGGAATGTTCGCATAATTTTTTGTTTTTGCTTTATGAACCAAAATTGGTTAACATGAAGATGATCTGGAATCAGAATCAGGAGGGTTTCCTATGAAGCTGCATTTTGCACAAGGGACTTCCGATGTGGATCAGGAGCGTATTGGCAAGGCTCTTGAGAATGCCGCCCGCCAGAATCCGCAACAGGCAAAGCTGGTTGAGGCTATGGCCCCAAGGGTCACGTTCCAGATGTCCGGGGATCTTCTTTACCACGTTCGTTTCCAGCTGGATCCCATTGCCAAGGTGTTGTCCATCAATGCCAAGGTGCAAATGGATGATGCGCAACTGGCAGAAGGCCTGATAACGCGTCTGGTTCTTGCGCGCCAGTCCGGATTGGATATGCCTCCTGAAGCATCCCCCCCTCTGGTTCTTGTAAAAAATCCGGAAAGCCCCGGGGTATTGTCCCGCATCATGAACAAGGTGGCGCAGAAGATGGAACCTCTTTCTTCAGTCCCCCCGGTTCGCAAGGGGATTTCCCAAAAACATCCATGAAACGGCTTTAGAGCCTTGAGCGTTCATCTTGAATACCCCTGTTGCCTTTTGATGGCCATCCGCCGCGCGTGCAAACCTTGGACGATGCCCGCATCGTCCTGCGGTTTGCGCCTTGCGGTCTGGCTCATCCCAAGATCAACAGGAATTGTTCCATCTAAACGCTCAAGGCTCTAAGGTTGTTTGTCCTTTGCTCCGGTGCATTTTTCGGCAGGGGCGGGATGTGCAGTTTCCAAAAGACAACAGGCCCCATTTTCATGGGGCCTGTTGTCAAAAAAAGGCCCCACCTCGTCGTCTGAAGACGCGTGGGGCCTGAATGGGGTTATTTTTTGGTTTTCTTGGCAGCTTTTTTGGCTACAGGTTTTTTGGAAGGGGTTGCCTTCTTGGTAGAGACCTTGGCTGTGGGCGGCGCTTTTTTGGAAGGGGCTGCCTTTGGCAAGGGATTTTTATGTTCCGCGTAGATTTCCTTTTCGGCCTGATGCCAGTGGGCATCATGGCGTCCATGGGGACGGCCTTCAGCTTCCCAGATGTAATAGGCGCGGATGTGGATGTGGGCCTCGGGTTTGTTATGCATGGCGTAACCTCTACTCTCATATGCGTAAAGCCGGCAAAATCTGCCAAGACCAAATATAAACCTCCCCGGCATGGGGTGCAAGTGCAATCCATGCGTGTGTTTGGCAAGAAATTGTGCTGGATATGTTTAGGTGTTTAGTCCCAGATGTTTACGGGCCATTTCGCGATATTCCTCAGGCGTCCGGGCAAAGATGCTTTCCCCAATGGCCTGCAGGACCCAACCATTTTCGCTGCGCGACATGCTGGCAATCAGGTGGGCTTTCATCCTGTCTTTTTCCGGCAGGGTGTAGCGCAGGATTTCCGTGTCTCCGGGGAAAGCGGTGATTCGGCAGGTGATGCCATGGATTTCCGAAAAAGTGTGGCCCGAGGTCGAATGCATGGCAAACACAAGATGTTTTGCCTGATCGGGAATTTTCTCCGGGGCCACGAAAACCTGCTCGTCATCGCCTGAGCCCGTGCCTATTTTGTCATCGCCCGTATGCTGGATGCTGCCATCGCCAAAGATCATGTTGGCACCGGTGGTGTTGGCGATCATGTTTCCTTCCGCATCAAATACAAGGCAGACAAGGTTGAGGTCGATGGTTTTGCCCTGGCCAAAAAGACTGGCAAAAAATCCAGGCGCTGGCGCGGGCACCCATCCAAGTCCGGCAACGACATGGGTGGTTCCTTCCGGCGTGAGGGATGCGAGGTCGTTCTTGTCGCCAGGCTGCAGGGGAATCATGAGGGATAATCCTTTTTTCAAAAGGGATGAATTTTCCAAAAAATATCATGAATGAAGATAAAAGACAACTTGACCATGTCCTGAAAATGCCCGCATCTATGGTGGCATGAAGGAAATGATGGGAAATCCCTTTTCAAGGTGGCCGCAGGTTGTTTTGCGGCGGCGGGCGGGCTTGCGGGCCATGCGCCTTCGCCTGGATGCGCGGCAGGGCGGATTTGTCCTTTCCGCGCCTCCCCGGGTTTCCCTCAGGGTTCTGGAAGCTTTTCTTTCCGACCATGAAGACTGGATGATCCGGCAGGCGGAGGCCCATAACAGGGTGGAACTTTCCGGGTTTGGCGAGGAAATCCTGCTTCGCGGGCAGAAGGTTTCTGTTGTCCGAAGTGGCCGCCTGCGGGGAATCGCGGGCCTTGTGGATGGACAGCTTGTGGTTCCGGGAGATCCCTCATCCTGTGCCCGCCGGGTGCGCGATTTCCTGAAAATGGAAGCGCGTCGGGACATCCTGCGCCTGGTGACGGAAAAGGCTGAAAACGCGGGGGTAACCGTTCGCGCCGTGTCCTTGCGTGATCAGAGGGCGCGATGGGGAAGCTGTACGCCGGACGGAAGGCTTTCCTTTTCTTTCCGGCTGGTGATGGCTCCGCCCGAGGTTCTGGATTATGTGGTGGCGCATGAGGTGGCGCACCTGCTGCATCTCAATCATGGTGCCTCTTTCTGGCAGGCCTGTGCGCGGCTTGCTTCCGTGGAGGATATCCGTACCTGCCGGCAATGGCTCCGGCAACACGGCCCGCACCTGCAGGCGGTCAGGCTTTCTACGCCAGAACGGAATTGACGCCCAAAAAGGGAAAGCGTAGGGTGCGGTCCGCATGAAGGGGGAGAGCATGTCCACAAAAAACCCGAAAGAGCCGGCGCGCAAGCGGCCCTCTTTTGTCCGGCGTGTCTTTTATGGGCTGCTGGTGGGAGGAATCTGGCTGTTTTTCGGTCTGGTCGGGCTTGGAGCCTGGTGGTCGGCCGATTTGCCGGATGTTCATCATGTGGTCACGCCCACGCGACGCCCGCCAGTGTCCATTCTGGCGTCTGATGGCAGTGTTGTCCTGCGCATTGGTGGTCAGGAAGGCAAGATTGTCGACTTGCGGGAGTTGCCGCTCTCCCTTGTTCATGCGGTACTGGCAATAGAAGATCGTCGTTTTTACGAGCATGGCGGGGTGGATCCACGCGGGCTTTTGCGGGCAATGCTGGCCAATGTACGGGCGGGCGGTGTGGTGCAGGGGGGCTCCACCATCACGCAGCAGCTGGCCAAGAACCTGTTTCTGTCACCGGAACGCAGCCTGAAACGCAAGGTTCAGGAGGCCATGCTCGCCCTTCGCCTTGAGCACGTGTATGGCAAGGACCAGATTCTGACCGCATATCTCAATGAGGTTTATTTTGGTTCCGGCGCCTATGGGGTGGATGCGGCCGCACAGACGTATTTTGGAAAATCGGTTCGCGATATCGGCTTGGCGGAGTCTGCGGTTCTTGCGGGCCTTCTCAAGGCACCTGCCAATTATGGGCCTACGGAAAATCCATATCGGGCGGCGGCCCGCATGCGGGTGGTTCTGGCGGCCATGGTGGATGCGGGATATATCACGCAGGCCGATGTGGATGCCCTGGACCTCCAGCCGCCTCCGCCGCGCCGCAAGCCCCTGGTGGGAGACAGTTTCCGTTATTTTTCAGATTGGGTCATGTCCCAGCTTTCGGCGCTTGGTTTGCCGGAGGGACAGGGACTTGTGGTGCATACCACGCTGGTTTCCGATATCCAGCGCACGGCTGAACGTGAAATGGACGCCATGATTGCAAAGGAAGGTCCTGCGCGCAAGGTTTCGCAAGGCGCCGCGATTGTGCTTGGCCTGGATGGGCGCGTTATCGCCATGGTGGGCGGTGCAAACTACCAGGCGAGCCAGTTCAACCGCATGACCCAGGCGCAGCGGCAGCCGGGGTCGGCGTTCAAGCCCATGGTTTTCCTGGCGGCCCTGGAATCCGGGCTTTCGCCGCAATTCATGGTGGAAGATGCCCCCCTGACGCTGGATGGCTGGTCACCCCAGAATTTTGACAAGTCTTATATGGGGCCGGTGTCCATGGAAGATGCGCTGGCATTTTCCCTCAATACGGCCGCTGTCCGTGTTCTGGCGCAAACAGGTGTGCCGGCTGTGCAGGCCCTGGCCCGCCGGCTTGGGATGACGGCAACGCTGGCGGACAATCTTTCCCTGGCGCTGGGTTCCAGCGCCGTACGGCCTCTGGAACTGGCGTCTGCCTATACGGTGATTGCCAATGGCGGTTTGGCGGTCTGGCCTTATGCCGTGACAAGGGTGGAGGATCTTTCAGGCCATGTCCTTTATGCGCGGGAAACAGAAAATCCGGTGCGTGTGGTGGATGCGGCGCCCATTCTGGCCCTGCAGGACATGATGCGGGCTGTGGTTGCGCGGGGAACCGGCCATGCTGTGCACATGGAGGACCGCTGGATTGCAGGCAAGACAGGCACCAGCCAGGATTACCGGGATGCATGGTTTTGCGGCTTTGATGCCGAGCATGTGGCTGTTGTCTGGCTTGGCAATGACAACAATGTTCCCATGAATGGGGTGACCGGAGGTGGCCTTCCGGCCCGGATCTTTCATGGCATCATGATGGGCATTCCAGCTCCGGTGGAACAACCGGTGGATGCGCCTCCTGCCGAAGAGGCAACAGCGCAGCAGGCCTTGCCTTCAACGCCACCGGAAACAAAGCCGGATGAACCGGGAGAAGACAGTTTTCTTGGAAAGATCCTGTGGTTCCTGCGCGGACCGCCCGAAGCAGAAGTGCAATAACCCTTAGAGCATTCAACGTTCATCTTGAATACCCCTGTTGCCTTTTGATGGCCATCCGCCGCGCATTCAAACCTTGGACGATGCCCGCATCGCCCTGCGGTTTGCACCTTGCGGTCTGGCGCATCCCAAGATCAACAGGAATTGTTCAATCTAAACGTTAAATGCTCTATTCGCCTGAATAGGTGCGGACAAAACCGTCAGCGGCCGCATCCGATGCATCAAAAAAGCGGTTCTGAAGGGTTGTGTCCGAAAAACCGGACATGTCGCTCTCCGGGCCAAGCTGGCTGTAACGCGCAAGACCTGCCCAGGCCTGGTTGACACGGGCAAGGGTTGGAACCCTTATGCCGAGTCGCATTGTCAGGTCGTTGGGTTCGGAAATGGAAGCGGCAAGCCTTCGGGAATCAAAGTTTTTGATTTGGTCCCACACCTGATCCACCGGAAGCAGGGCGTCCGCATTGATGATTACGGCAGGTTTTGAAGGAGCGGACAGTTCTGTTCCGGGCGCAAAGGTTTGCGGGTCAATATAAGGGGCCGCAAAGGCGAGGCCTGCAAGGGCGTAGAGGTATTTGAATGTTCCGCGCATGATCACACCTCCTCCATCTGGAAGGAGTATGCCACGCTGGTGCCTGGAAGGGTAGGGGGAAAGTTCAGTTTCGTGCAGGCAAGTGCAGGGCGCGCTGCATGGTCAGGCTGATCGTGTCCGGGGTTTCCGCAATGATGACGCCTGCGTCCCGCAGGGCGTCAATCTTGCTGGCGGCATCCCCATGACCTGCGGCAATGCGTGCGCCGGCGTGGCCAAGGCGGCGTCCGGCGGGGGCATGCAGTCCGGCAATATAGGCGACCACCGGTTTTGCAATGGCATTCTCTGCAAGGAAGGCCGCGGCCTTTTCTTCCAGCGCGCCCCCAATTTCCCCAATGAGCAGGATGCCTTCGGTTTGCGGGTCGGAAAGGAACAGACGCAGACAGTCCACATAATCAATGCCAATGACGCGGTCGCCGCCAATGCCAACGCAGGTGGACTGGCCAAGGCCCAGCGACGTGATCTGCATGGCGGCTTCCAGAAGCAGGGTGGAGGAACGTGAGATGATGCCAATGCTGCCGGGTTTGAACAGGCTGGCGGGGAGAAGGCCCATCTTGGCTTCGCCGGGGGTGATGATGCCCGGCGTGTTGGGGCCGACCAGGCGGATGCCGGATCCTTGCAGCGCACGACGCACATGCACGATGTCGCGCAAGGGAATGTTTTCAGTGACGCACACGATGAGGCCAATGCCGGCTTCGGCGGCTTCCATGATGGCGTCGGCTGCGCTGGCCGGTGGCATGAAAATGAGGGAGGCATCTGGGCGGGTTTCGGCCACCGCTTCGGCTACCGTGTCAAAGACAGGACGCCCGAGATGGGTTTGTCCGCCATGGCCAACGGTAACACCGCCCACGATGTTGGTGCCACACGCCAGTGCCTGTTCGCAATGGAATGTGGCCTGCTCGCTGGTAAATCCCTGGCAGATGATGCGGGTTGTCTTGTCAACCAGAATGGACATCAGGCATGCTCCCGGGCAATATTGGCAGCAAGGCTTGCGGCCTCGCCAATGGTGCCTGCCACATGAATGGCAGGGCCGTAATCATGCAGGATGGCTTCGCCGGCATTCTGGTTTTCACCGGCAAGACGCACCACGATGGGAAGGGTGTAAAGCCGTTCGCGGATGATGGAGGTCAGGTTTTCGGCCACGGTTTCGGTGCGGGCAAGCCCGCCCTGAAGGATGGCGCAGACACAATCCACGTTGGGGTCGGCTTCTAGGATGCGCAAGGCTTCTGCCATGCGCTCGCGCGAGGGGGCCCGGCCAATGTCGAGAAAGTTTGCAGGATTTCCGCCAGCATTGCGGATGGCATCCACCGTGGCCATGGCAAGGCCCGCGCCATTGGCAAGGCAACCCACATTTCCGGTCAGGCGGATGTAGGTGAGGCCAGCATCAGATGCCTGGCGCTCAAAGGTGTTTTCTTCCGAACGGTCACGCAGGGCCGCGATTCCCTTCTGGCGGAACAGGGCGTTGTCGTCAAAACGCATCCTGGCATCCAGAACCATGAGTTCGCCCCGGCCTGTCACCACCATCGGGTTGATTTCAATGTTGAGGGCATCCAGATCGACATAGGCCTTGTAAACGGCGCCGATGATGTCCACCGCCTTCCGCATCTGCTGGGTATCAAGGCCCAGGCTGTAACAGATTCGCCGCACCTGGAAGGGCATGAGGCCCACGGCCGGATCAATGGCGGCCCGCAGGATGCGGTCCGGGGCACGGGTTGCAATTTCCTCAAGCGTAACGCCACGTTCCGGGGCGGCAATCAGCGAAGCGCCAAGGGTAAGGGGGTCAACCAGCAGGGCAAAATAGAGTTCACGCGAGATTTCCACGCCTTCTTCGACATAGACCCGCATGACCGTGTTGCCTTCGGTCGGGGTTTGCGGCGTGATGAGACGCATGCCGATCATGCCTTCAGCGGCCTTGCGGACTTCATCCAGGGAATGTGCGGTAATGACCCCACCGCCGCGCGCGCGGTCACCGGCATGGATTTGCGCCTTGATGACCCAGAAGGAACCTCCGAGCCGTTCAGCCACGGACACGGCTTCATCCGGCGTAAAGGCAACCCCGCCCCGTGGCGTGGGAACCCCGTAGGAGCGCAGGATGGATTTTGCCTGGTATTCGTGAATCCTCATGATGGGAAAAGATTAGCCTTTCTTTCCGCCGGGCGCAAGCATGCTGTCCCGGCAGGCGGCCCGGCGCAGGCGGTCGTTGATGGCCATGCCGAGGCCATGGGCGGGCACAGGCATGGCCGCTATGCCGGCACACCCCATCCGGTCAAGCTGGCGCATCATGGAAAACAGGTTGGCGGCGGCTTCATGCAGGTCGCCGCTTTCGCTCAGGTTGAGGGAGATGGCTGCCGCATTTTTCATGTCTTCCGGTATCGGGCCAAAGGCCAGAAGCGCTTCTCCGGGGCCAAGGGCGGCAGCGTTGAGCCGCAAGGGTGTGTCGGGCGCATAATGGCGCAGGAGCTGACCGGGGGACTTGGGTGCATCTGGCGCATGGCCGGACAGGGCGATAGCGCCGATGAGGGCTTCAATGTTTTCACGCGACAGGCCGCCGGGGCGCAGCAGGGTGGGGGTGTCTGTGGTGAGGTCAATGATGGTGGATTCCAGGCCAACCTGTGATGCGCCCCCATCGAGGATGAGGGGAACGGCATCTCCAAGGCTTTCTGCCACATGGGTGGCCAGGGTGGGGCTGATGGAGCCGGAACGGTTGGCGGAAGGGGCTGCGATCGGGTGTCCAAGGGAGGAAATGAGGGCCAGCGCGGTGGCGTGTTTTGGGCAGCGTACGGCGATGGTTTCAAGACCGGCGCAGGCCAGCCATGACACGGGGCAATTCTGGCTGCGCCGTAGGACAAAGGTGAGCGGGCCGGGCCAGAAGGCTGCCGCGAGTGTGCTGGCGCGGTCGTCGAATCGGGCGATTTCCTCCGCCATGGGAAGACCATCCACATGCGAGATGAGCGGGTTGAAGCTGGGGCGCCCTTTGGCAATGTAAATGCTGGCCACGGCATGCTCGTTGCAGGCATCTGCGCCAAGGCCATAAATGGTTTCAGTGGGGAAGGCCACCAGCCCGCCTTCCTTCATGAAGGTGGCGGCCCGGATGATGTTGGATTTGGATTGGGACAGGATTTCCATCAGGGGCCCCTTGCGGGGAAAATGCTGCCGCCGGTCATGGGGCAGGGGACACCGGTGGTAGAGGGCAGGGTGAGGGGCAGGCCAAGGCGCGTGCGCACGGCGAGGAAGGCAAAGGCTTGCGCCTCCAGGGCGTCGCCGTTCCAGCCAACGCTTTCCACGGGTTCAACCGGCACGGTCAATATTGTGGCCAGTCCGGACATGAGGGCGGTGTTGTGCCGTCCGCCGCCGCACACCAGCCAGCGTTTTGGGGCTTGCGGCATGAAGCGCAGACTTTCATGAACGGAACGCACGGTAAAGGCCGTCAGTGTGGCGGCTCCATCTTCAGTGGAGAGCCCCGATGTTGCGTGCACGTCAAAGCTGTTGCGGTCGAGCGACTTGGGTGGCGGGGCGGCAAGGAAGGGGTGCGCGAGGAGGCTTTCGAGCAGGGGTTTGTCCACTGTTCCGGTGGCGGCCATGCGTCCATCCGCATCATAAGGCTGGCCGGTGCGGGCATGGATGAAATCGTCGAGCAGAGCCCCGCCGGGGCCGGTGTCAAAGGCGAGGATGTCGCCCGGCCCCTTTCCCAGCCATGTGACGTTGGCCACGCCGCCAATGTTGAGGATGGCAAGCGGTTTTTCAAGGGCTTCTGCCAAGGCTTTGTGAAACAGGGGAACCAGCGGTGCTCCCTGCCCGCCCGCAGCCACATCTGCGCTGCGGAAATTGCAGGCTACGGGTATTCCGGTGAGACGGGCCAGCCGTGCGCCATCGCCAATCTGCCATGTTTTGCGGCGCTCGGGCGCGTGCATCAGGGTGTGGCCGTGGAAACCGATGAGGTCGATTGTTTCAATCGCAAGCTCCGCCTTTTCGCACAGGGCGAGGACGGCCTCGGCGTGCAGGTCGGTGAGGTCGCAGGAGAGTTGGCGGATCTCTTCTGTTTCTTGTTCTTTGCCCAGCGCCGCGCGCAACCGGGCGCGGAAAGGAGCGTTGTAAGGGAGGGTGAGGGACGGGCCGCAGGCAAAAACGGTTTGGCCGTCGGTGTCCACCATGGCGGCGTCGATGCCGTCCATGGAAGTTCCGCTCATGAGGCCAATGGCTTTGAATGTGCATTTTCCCATGTCCATCCGCTAGCCTTTTTTGATGAGAAACTCAAGGGAAACCATAAAAGCAGGGGGCCTGGCGTTTCTGGTCTGGCGGCCTTTCTTTTTCCGGTTTGTCAGGAGTCCGTCATGGGGAAGATAGTTCTGTTGTCTTGCGTTCGGCGCGCCCCAAGATGAACAGGAATTGTTCAATCTAGATGTTAAAAGGTTCTAATACCCGACAATTTGACACATTCCTTTATAACTTAGGCTTGCATTTGTTGACCATGTTGATGGATTGGAATCGATGAACGTCCAAGTGCCCGCAGGGATAACCACATTGGTTTCTGCTTGCCAATATATATTTGGGCTACATCCCCATGTTCCGACGCCCGTAGTCTGGAATGGGCCATAAGTCGTACCATTGGAATGCTGTATGGACACGGTTCCTGGTGTGGAACCACTACAACCATTCCAATGATAGGAATACAGCCCTGTGACCGTCCATGCTTTGGTGATGGTAAATGATGGAGAAGTGCCACCGCCACCGACAGCGGAAGTTGACCAGATTTGTGCTATCAAAGTGGATGCTGGTGGAGTATCAGCAGTAGTGGTGACAGTCCAGGTGGCGGAAACGCTGCCAATGGTCAGAATCACGTTCTTGGCAGTGCTGTAGCTGGCTGAGGACGTGGTTTGCAGGGTGACGGTCTGGCCGTTGGTGATGGTACCGGCGGAAGTGGTGTAGGCGCCGGAGTCGATCTTGTAGGAGCCCTCTGTGATGGAGATGGGCACCGAGCCGGTGATGCCGGAGATGGTAGCCGTATTGGAGGTTTGTGTGCTGGAGAGCACCGCGTTCGTCACCGCCGTGAAGGTAAAGGTGTCCGGCGTGGTGTCCTGCGGGGCCGTTGTCACGCTAAAGGTGGCCGAGGTGCCGCCGATGGTGACGGTGGCGGATGCGCCTGTGTTGAAGCTGGCGGAGGCTGTGAGGCGCACCGATAACGTGTTTCCGGCGGTGATGCTGGCGGAGCCTGCCCATGTGCCGCCGTTGACGCTGATCTGCGGGGAGCCACTGCCGGAAACGCTGGCGGTCAGGCTGTCCGAGAAGCCGGAGATGGTGACGGGGCTGGAAAGGGTGGAGAGGGTTCCCGGGGCAACGCCGGTGATGGCAGCAAGGGTGAAGGTGTCCGGCGTGCTGTCCTGCCCGATGGCGATGTTGAAATCATCCGAGACCGTGTTTCCAGAGGTGTCGGTGACCGTGAGGCGCACCGAGGTTGTACCCATGTCGGCGGGGGTGCCTGAGAAGGTGCGGGTTCCCGTGTTGAATGAGAGCCATGTTGGCAGGGCCGTGCCATCGGTTTTTAGGGCGCTCCATGTCAGGGTGTCGCCCGCGTTGTCGGCGAATGTGCTTGTGGGGACAACATAGCTGAAGGCCACGAGGGCGGTGCCGGACTGGTCCGGGATGGCGTTGGCAAGCACGGGGGCCGGATTGTTGATGGTGAGAACGAAATGGTCGCTTTCCGAGCTTCCGCCTTCGTCGGTTGCGGTGACACGCAGGGTGATGCTGCCGGAAGCGGGCGCCGTGCCTTCAAAGGAGCCAAGGATGTCATTGAAGAAGATCCACACCGGAAGGGCGGCGCCATCGGACAGGGTGGCTGTGAGGGTCAGCAGTTCTGAGGGATTGTTGGAGAAGGTGTCGGGGTCGATGGTAAAGCTGAAGGGCTGGAAAGCGGCGATGACATGGTCGGGAATGGGGGTGAGGACGCTGGGGGCTGGGTTGGAAACAACAATGGAAAGGTCAGCATATGCCGCGTTCCCTGCCGTGTTTCGGGCGGTAACCTTGATGGCGGATGTTTCTTCATGCTGGGCGAGCGGTGTACCGGAAAATGTGCGGGTGGCCGAGGCGAAGGAAAGCCATGCCGGCAAGGCGCTGCCGTCTGCCCGGGTGGCGGTGTAGGAAAGCCCGCCCGGCATGGAGGAACGGAAGAACGAGGAAGGGATGGTGAAAGAAAAGGCATGTCCGACCTCGGCTGTTTGGCTGCCGAGGCTGCCCGAGCTGATGACGCCGGTCTGCACCTCGCCAAGGAACTTCCGCATCTTGAAGGTTTGTGCCGAGGAAGCGGAGATGATGCCGATGGTGAGGGCGAAGCAGGCACAAAACGCAAAGATCCGGCGCATGATATTTCCCTGTTTTTAGTTCAATGTTAAATTACTGAAGAAATTTATCTTTGATATTCTATCCGAAGTCAAGCTTGTGTTTTTGGCAAGAAAGCCAAGCGGTCTTGCATGTCGCCGCATGTGGTGGTATGGCTGGGAAAAGTCTTGATGGAGGCCAACATGACAGAATTTCAGTCGTCGTTTTTGAAGGCGTTTTCAGAGCGCGGATTCCTCAACCAATGCACCGACCTTGAAGGGCTTGACACCCTGATGGCGGAAGGCCCGATTGTGGCCTATACCGGCTATGACGCGACGGCCGACAGCCTGCATGTGGGCAACCTCACCACCATCATGATGCTGCGCCTTTTGCAGAAGTGCGGGCATAAACCCGTGGTTCTGGTGGGCGGCGCCACCACAAAGCTCGGCGATCCTTCCGGCAAGACAGAAACCCGCAAGATGCTTTCGGAAGAGGACATCGCGCACAATATCGCGGGCATCAAGGCATGTTTCGAGCCGTTCCTCACCTTTGGCGATGGCCCGACGGATGCCGTCATTGTCAACAATGACGACTGGCTGGGGAATATGAACTACCTGACTTTCCTGCGTGAGGTCGGGCGGCATTTCTCGGTCAACCGCATGTTGTCGTTCGACAGCGTGAAGCTGCGCCTGGAACGGGAGCAGCAGCTCACCTTTCTCGAGTTCAACTACATGCTTCTGCAGGCCTATGACTTTGTCGAGCTCTATGGCCGCATGGGGTGCCGCCTGCAGATGGCGGGCTCCGACCAGTGGGGGAATATTGTCTCCGGGGTTGAGTTGGCCCGCCGGTTCGGCAAGCCCGAGCTTTACGGGCTCACCTGCCCACTGCTCACCACGTCTTCGGGGGCCAAGATGGGCAAGTCGGTGTCCGGCGCGGTATGGATTCGGCCTGACCATCTGTCTCCCTATGAATACTACCAGTTCTGGCGCAACACCGAAGATCTTGACGTGGTGCGTTTCATGAAACTCTACACGGACATGCCCATGGATGAGGTCAACCGTCTTGCCGCCATGGATGGCGCCGAGATTAACGAGGCCAAGAAGATCCTTGCGTATGAGGCCACGAAACTTTGCCATGGCAAGGAAGCGGCCGACCTTGCTGCGGAAACCGCCCGCAGGGTGTTTGAGGAAGGTGGCGTGGCAGAGGGGTTGCCGGAAATTTTCGTATCGCGCAATGAATTGGCTGCCGGCATTGCGGTGACCGAGCTTCTTGTCCGCGCGGGGCTTGTGGCATCGAATGGCGAGGCACGCAGGCTCATTCGTGGCGGCGGCGCCAAGATCAACGATGCCGTAGTGGCTGATGAGGTCATGAAGGTCACGGATGCCGTGCTGAACGAGGAAGGCTTCCTCAAGCTGTCTTCCGGACGCAAGAAGCATGTCATGGTCCGCGTGGCGGATTGATGCCTGTCCGAGAGGTTAGAGCATTTAACGTTCATCTTGAATACCCCTGTTGCCTTTTGATGGCCATCCGCCGTGTTTTCAAACCTTGGACGATGCCCGCATCGCCCCTGCGGGCAAGCGCCTTGCGGTCTGGCTCATCCCAAGATCAACAGGCATTGTTCAATCTAAACGTTAAATGCTCTAGATTTCATATCTCAATAGGTTGTTCAAAAGGCGCCTCCTGAGGGACTGGATCGAGTAATGCCATGAAAAAAACGCCCGGGGTTTCCCGGGCGTTTTTGAGTGTTTGGTTTTAAGGTTGGCGCGGCGTGTTGGGCAGGATGCGGGAGCCTTCTTCGGGGAAGAACAGGCTGCGCAGGAATCCGGGCATGAGGATGGAGAGGGGATTGACCGAGGTTTTGGGATCCCTGGTGGGGCCGCTGATCTTGTAGGTGGCGGCGATCAGGCCGCCGCCTTCGCCGCCGGTCAGGAGGTTGCCGAACAGCGGGATGTCCTGCAGGATGGAATTGAGTCCATGCACGGGAATGACAATTCCGCCAACGTCGAGGTGACTCTTCTGGCGATCAAGCGTGCCGGCGAAGGTGATGCCAAGGGAAGCCCCGGCCGTGCGACCTTCGCGGATATCAATTGTATCAGGTGAAAAGGTAAAATCGGCATAAAGCTGGCTGAAACGGAATCCCTCATTGCCCAGAAGTTCCAGAAAACCAGGAAGGGACAGGGCATTGAGGATGCGTGCAAGCACCGGAGCGTTCACCAGCACAAAATTTTTCATCTCCAGGGCACCCTTGAGGATGAAGGGGGATTCCGGCGTTGGGCGTGGTTCGGTTCGGCCATCCAGCACAAGGCTTCCTCCGCGTACGGTGCCAAGGATGTCGCTGGCCATGAGGAAGGTGCCTGCATCCGTCATTTCAATCCGCAGGCGGTGGCGTGTGCCTTCATCAGGCCGGAAGGAAATGGTCATCCTGTGCTTGCCAAGCGTGCCTGCGGCATCGGCGCTGGAAATCCGGGTGCCAGCAAGATCCAGCCGTCCCTTGAAATGGTCAAACAGTTTGCCGTTCTTGTCGAGGGCACTGGCAACATCGAAGGATAACTGGATGGGCAGGTTTGGCAGGATGCCTGCCGGGGGAGCCCGCGGGAAGACGGATGGGCCTTGCGTTTCCAAAAATGGGGTCAGGTCAAGGGCATCACCGGAAAGGGTGATGGACCATCCTCCCTTTTCAAGCGGAAGGACATGGCCCTTGAGTGTGTTTTTGCCAAAAGCCAGACTGTCGATGTCGATGGCGGCCAGGCTGTTATCCTGGGCCATGCGGGCCTCGCCCGTGGCGTCAATGGTATCGGTGTTGAGGCGAATATTTCCCACCTTTTCCAGACGGCCTTCACGGAAGGTCGCGACAAAACTGGCGGTGCCATCGCTGCCGGAGGTTTTTTCAAGGCCGACTTCAGGAACGAGGATCGCTGCATTTTCCAGGTCGAGGGCTCCGGAAAGGGTGCCATTGCCACTGCTGGCCTGGGTGTAGGTACCGTCCAGGCCGAGGCTTCCGGAAAGGCGGGGGATGAAATCAAGACCCATGCGGATACGATCCCCTTCCGACAGGGTGGTCTTGAAGGTGACCCGGGTGGGGGCGGCGGCGGCCACAAAGGATTCTTCCCATGTTCCCATGGCAGGCGTTCCATTGATGTTGGCGCTGCCGGATACGCGCATCCCCTTGTTGTCGAGGCTGAGGTCAAATGTTCCTTCGCTGATGGGCCAGTTGCCGACAAGGCCGTTCAGGCGGGTGTTGGTCAGTTGCGCCGTTGCGGAAACAAGGATGTCGGAAACATTGAGATCATGGGTGAGCGGGAAGGCAAGATGCAGCATGCCATTGGTATGGCCATCGATATTGGCCGGGACAAGGCCGAGGTCTTTGGCGAGGTTCAGGGGTTCGCCGTCAATGGCTTCAAGGATGGCGGGAAGGCTGCCATCCAGCGCAAGGTCAAGGGTGATATGTTCGGAATCATTCGACAGGCCGGTGATGGGAATGCTGGATTTGCCAACGCGGATATCCTTCATGTTTCCGCCATCCACCAGGATGTTGAAACTGTCGTGGTCAAACCGTGCGCTGCCGGAAACATCGGTGACCACCGGCATGGGGGGAAGGTAATCCACCCGGACGCCGGAGAAGGTCATCTGCCCTGAAATGTCCTCAAGAGTCATGTCCGCAGGGGTTTTTATGGGAGCCTTGAGGCTGAAGGATGCCCGGGCATCCTGTACTGTGCCGCGGGACAGGCATTCCAGAACCCATTCCCGGGCGGAAATTCCAAGATCGGGAGGCCAGAAAACCTCAAGGGAATCCACCGCGACATTTTCCGCTCCGGCATCAATGAGGGCGTACCAGATGTCGCCTTCTTCCGTGACAATGCCCGTGGCGCGCAGCAAGGGGCCGCCCAGATCGATGGTGGCTTCCTGCAGGCTGGCTTGCCGGGCGGGAATGTCAATTCCGGCCTTGAGGGAAGCCCGCCTGATGTTCAGGGGGGCGGGGTAAAGGCCGGGGAGCATGATTTTTCCGGTGGCACCTTCAAGAAGCATTTCGGCGGCAAGGGGCGTGAGGTCATCGGCCAGGGACAGGGTGGCGCTGCCGGAGATGGGAAAGTCCAGGTTTGAAAGGGGTTCCAGTTCGACGGAAAGGGGGGCCAGCAGGGTTGGATCAAGATTGGTAAAGGCCAGGGTTGCCAAAAGTCCGGGATTTTCTTCACGGCTTTTGATCGTCATGTGCAGGGGAATGACCTGTTCGCCAAGGACGAGGTCAAAATTGCCCTGCGCGGAAAGGCCTTCAGGGGCGCGTTCCAGGGAAAGGCTGGCCTGCGGGATTTGCCACGACAGATCAAGGCTCTGATCGGTAATCGACAGGGCGGCATCGCTGATGGTCACCCGGCGCAGGATGGCGATGGGCCCCGTTTGCCCTGCGGTAGGAGGATGCAGCAGAGTGGAAACAAGCGCTCCAATGCCTTGTGAGGGGGAGGAAGACGGGGCTTCCTGCGCGATGGAAAATCCGAAATGGCCATCAGGATGGCGCAGGACATGGATTTGTGGACGGTAGAGGTCCAGACCAGTGAGCCTCACCTGTCCCAGAAGCAGATGGCGCAGGGACAGGGAGAATCCAAGCTGGGAGATTTGGGCAGCCTGGGTGGTGCCGTCTTCATCAAGGCGAATGTTGCGGGCACGGAAATCCAGATTGTCTGCCTTGGAATTCCAGGCCAGCGAAACATTGTCGAGCCCCATGGACATGCCGGGGGGCAACAGGTCATTCATGGCACGGGTGATTTGCGGCGTGAGGACGTCGATGTTGACGGGCCCGCGGTTGATCCGCCAGAAGGCAAAGAGCCCAAGCAGGAGCATTCCTGCCAGCAGGAGGGCCAGCAGTTCCAGGAAGATTTTCCCGATACGAAGCATGAATGTGGTCAAAAGCCAAGTCTTTCGATTGTGGACGACCTTGTGGGAATATAAGGCAGATTGTTTTGGCAATCCAGCTTTATGAAAGGTTTTGGCGTTCCCTTGCCTGGAATGCATGGCCGGGATGGAATCCGGGTAAGGTTTTTCCGGGTGCGGATGCAGCATTTTTTCCCGTTGCATGAGGTCTTTTGGGGAATCCGGAGAAAAAGCCGGCAACAAAAAACCGGTCCCCTAGATGTCATGTCTCAACAGGTTGTTCACAGGAACCAACTGGGGTATGTGGGTATTGCAACATGTCCAGTCCCTCAGGAGGTGTCCTTTGAACATGCATAAGAATGCAAAACTTACCCCGAGGAGGCGAGCGCAAATTATGGATCGGTGGCAGAGCGGCAAAACGCCCGGTAGCCTTGTGGACGAGGGCCCAGACGATGCGAGCGTCCGCCAAAAACTACACGAGATCGCGGAGCGAGCGTATTGGCCAAGAGCGATGTCATGAGCACGATCATGGCCACGACGGGTGCGGTGGGGAGCGCCCTGCTGTGGAGTACACGCCTCATATTGGCCTCCCCTCGCCCGGCTCCTCGTAGGTCTTTCCGTCGCGGATGTTGTAGATGCGCTTGAACGTCGGAATGATCTTTTCGTCGTGGGTGACCACGATGATCGCGGTTTGGAACTCCTGCGCGAGGCGATTGAGAATCTTTACGACAGCGAGGGCACGCGCGCTGTCCAAAGGCGCGGTGGGCTCGTCGGCCAGGATGATCGGCGGCCTGTTGGCCAGGGCTCTGGCGATCGCAACGCGCTGCTGCTCGCCGCCGGACAGCTCTGGGATGCGCGCGTGAGCCCTGTGCTGAACATCCAGGGCGGTCAGCATGTCGAGGGCCGTGGCACGCGCTGCGGGGTTTGCGACCCCGGCCAGCATAGGTAGAAGCGCCACGTTGTCGGTGGCGTCGAGAAACGGAATGAGGTAGGGCGCCTGGAACACAAAGCCGATACGGTCGCGCCTGAGTACGCGCAGGTCGGTCCGTTTCCATGCGTTGTTGTAGATCACCTCGCCGGCCAGGGTGATGCGTCCGGCGGTTGGCTCGATCACGGCGCCGAGGCACTTGAGCAGGGTGCTTTTGCCTGAGCCCGACGGGCCGATCAGTCCCACCACCTCGCCGGGGGCGATGCTCATGTTCACGCCTTTGAGCGCGTCCACGGCGGTCGGACCGCTGCCGTAACGTTTGGTGAGGTTCTCTATGAGGATCGCGGGTTCGGTCGTCATGGCTTTATCCACCAATCGCTTCGGCCGGGTCGATGCGCAACGCCACGCGGATCGCCAGTACGGAGGCCAGGGCGCAAATCAACAGGGTGATCACGAAGGCGCGCATCGCATCGGTGGTCTCGAGGAGCACATACTTGGGAAACACCGGCGCCCACAGGGTGGCGGCGAACTTGCCGACGAAAAAGCCGATGACACCGAGGCCCAGCGCTTCCTGCATGATCATGGCAGCGATGGTGCGATCGTAGGTGCCGATGAGCTTGAGGACGGCGATCTCCTTAATCTTGCCGAGCGTCATCGTATAGATGATGAAAGCTACGATGGCCGCGCTGACGATCGCCAAAATGCCCAAAAAAAGTCCGATCTGTTTTGCTGCCGTGGCGATGAGTTTCGCAACCAGGATATCCTCCATGTCAGTGCTGGTGTAGGCCGTGAGGTGCTTCCAACGCTTGATGTTGTCGGCCACCTGACGGGGGTCATGCCCCTGCGCCACCCGCACCAGCACGGCGTTGATCCGGTGGCTGGCCGTCTGAATGGCCTCGACCGCTTTGAGCACGTCTGGTTGGCCGGGACGGTTGATGGCGGGGTTGTCGGCCAACCGGTTGCGGTCGTTGACGATGGATTCGTTGTCCTTCAGGAACTGTGCCTCCTGTGCGTCCTTGAGCGGGATGAACACCATTGGATCGCCGCCGGAGGAGACCATGCGCCGGGTGAGCCCTACCACGGTGTAGTCATTGCGACGAATGCGGATGCGGTCGCCGACCGCGAACCCGGTCTTGGTGTCGGCCACCGCTTCATAGTGGGACTGGGCGATCGGGCGTCCCGCGACGAGAAAGGAGGGGCCACCGAGCCTGCCCTGGGTGTAGCCCGCCACCATGACGCGGATGTCCTTTCCGCCGTGATTCACCTGCATCGTGAGGTAGGCAACATTGCCGGTCTCGGCAACCCCGGGCAGGCCTTCGAGGCTACGATAGACATCGTCCTGGAGGCTCGAGGGCTCGGCGAAGGGGCCGAGGGTGTTCTGCTGCACCACCCAGATGTCCGCACCACCCGAGCGCAGCAACACTTTGGCATCGTCGATCATGCCCCGGTACACCCCGGCCATTGTCAGGGTGACCCCGATCAAGAGGCCAAGGCCGAAGCCGGTGAGCAGATAGCGGCCGAGGTGGCTCGCGACGTCGCGGCGCGCGAGGTTGATCATCGCTGTTCGACATCCCGCTCACGAACGCGGGCGCCAGGCTTCAGCTGTTCGGAGCTGTAGACGATGACCCGGTCGCCTTCGCTCAGACCGGCGAGGATCTGGGTCACCGCCGCTTGGTTCTGGTTGCCGAGGGTGACCGGCGTGAATCGGGCCTGCCCGTCCACCAGCTGCCAGACACCGATCTGACTACCCGCTCGGGCGATGGCCGCGCTGGGCACAACGAGTACGCCGGTCTCGCCCGGGAGCTGGATGGTGACCTCCGCGAGCTCGCCCAAGTAGAGGTGAGCGGGCGGCGTGTCAAAGCTGACGTTCACGACCCGCTCCTCGGTCACCGGATCGCTCTGCAGCTCGATGCGGGCCACGCGAGCAGGCAGTTGGGTCTCGGGTGCGGAGCGCAGCACGATGCTGGCGGGTTGGCCTACCTGCACGCCTTGGGCGCGCGACTGGTCGACCCGCGCTCGCACCCACAGACTCTCGGGGACGACGATGCGCAGCACGGCTTGGCCGGCGACCACCGTGGTCCCCGGTTCGGCCTCACGCGAGACGATGACGCCGTCCACGGGACTCACGAATCGCAGGCTCTTACGCAAACTGGCAAGGCCCTGCGATTCGGCGTCCGCCCGCCCGATGTCCTGCCTCACTGCCTTCGCGTTGGCGTGTGCCGCCGCCAACGCCGCCTCGGCCCGTTCGGACTCGCTAGTGCTGTTGTCGAGTGCTTGCTTGCTGAGGACGTGTCTCTCGAACAGTCCTCGATCACGGTCGCGATTTGTGACGGCGAGCCGTACGCGGCTCGCTGCTTCCGCAACCTGCGCGTCGGCCACTTGAAACGCCTGACGCGCGCGCGCGCCGGTGCTCTTCGCGGCTTGAAGGCGGTGATCCATATCGACCGGATCCATCTCTGCCAAGAGCTGCCCGGCTTTCACCTCGTCGCCCTGATCCACGAGCACACGCAGGACTCGACCGGGCGCAATGGGACCCACCGCGTAGGAGAGCCGCGCTTCGACAGTGCCGATGCCGAACACGCTCGGGCTCAAATCGGCGCGGACGACGCTGCCGAGATGCACACCTACCGGCGCCAAGGGGCCGTGCGTTGTCAACAGCCAGAAGAAGGCTGCCACGAACAGGATCGTGCTGGCGATGAGAACGATGGCCTTGGTCCTGGATTTCATGAGAGTACCTGTCTCCGCACAAGCGCCGAACGGAGGGTTTGCCAGCACCGTCGCTCCATCTCGTCTGCCGACGCGGGAAGAACGCCGTCTTTGGCCGCGAACAAGAACCCCATCGCTGTCCCGGTGACGAGGATGACTGCGCCCTCAATGTCGATGTCCTCTCGAAGGAGACCCTTTTCAGCTGCCTCGCGCAGGCACGATCTGACGAAGTCGCGGCCCCGGTTTCGGAGCGCGGCGACCCGCCTCGGCCCTTCGGTGCCCAGGGCGTGGGTGATCTGGTCTGAGAAGAGGAGCGACTGGATCCCCCGCTGGATGGTGACGGCGTGGAGGCGGCTCAGGACGAAGCGCTCCAGTCGTTCGAGGGGATCTCCGTTTGATCGCTGCGCCGCTTCGAGCACCTCTTGGAGCCGATCGAAGACGGTGAGGATGATTTCGTTCATATCCTTGAAATGATGGAAGATTGTCGCATCCTTGATGCCGACTTCCTGGGCGATATGGGCTGCCGTGAACTCCCGCAGGCCGCGCTCTCCGATTATCTTGATGGCGGCATCGGCTATCTCTCTGCGTCGCTCCTCGGTTGATTTCCTGATCGTCATCATCCGCCCCCGTCTAGCAAGCACTTGATAACCTATTACATATGCCAGCCTTGGTTGTCAAGAACCCGCGCATGCGCCAACAGCGAGACAACGATGGTCCCTGAGGAGGGCCGGGTCCAGCCTTGGTGGCGGCAAGGACCGACGCCCGCCGGCGCAATCTCTCCCTGTGAACAACCTATTGAGACGTTACATCTAGGGGTGCGGGATGGGCGCGGGAACAGGGGTGTTCCGGCGAATCCAGGCAGAGTCAACCCAGGTTTGCTGCTGGTCGTTCTCGTCCTTGAAGCTGAAACCCTCATGGTTACGGCTGTTGATCCAGCCTGCCGCAATCATTTCATGGGTTTTGCAAGGCTTCAGGATTTCAAAAATCCGGAGGAAGAAAACGGGGTTGGCGTTCTCGATCAGGTGCGCCTTTATTTGTTCTTCCGTCATTTCAGATGCACGGCTGATGGGGCCGAGGACATCAATGCTGTGCTGGAAAGGGGTTTCCAGGCTTGTGTATACAATGGGATCCGAGGTGATGGTGCCGCGGGCACGGCCATCTTCCACCAACCTGCGTGCTGTCATGCCTGCCAGAGCTTTGCAGGCTTTTGGGCTGTGGGCGAACAGGCCGAACAGGGCTTCCCGCTCAGAGCCAAGATGGATGATGCGTGCGGCTTGCCGGGTTTTTGTGGGGCAAGGGATATTCTTGGTGTTCGCAGGGGTGATGGCGCGGCTCCATGAGGTGCCATCAAGGGAAAACAGAGAAAAACCAGTTTGGTTCGTCATGCGTTTACCATCCATGAGATGTTTCTGTTTCTGTTCAAAAAGAGGAATGCCTTATAACGCAGCCATCACGGGATTGCAAGAACCTCTGTTCTGTTTGGGGAAACATTCCGTTCCATTTTCCATTTTTCTCTTTCTTGATGCTTGCCTGAAAGGCGCAGCCTGTTTATGTATCCTGTCATGCGGAATGTTTTTGCATATCTTTCACAGGAAACCTTCTGCCGGGCGCCGGGCATGGAGGATCATCCCTTTTTTCCGGATCGTCACCGGCAGGTTCTGGATGTGTTGCTGGCGCAGGGCGTGCTTGCGCCGGATGGATGGCAACAGGCCGCCCGGCTTTCCATGGAGGAGGTTGCCCGCAGGATTTCGCCGGAGCTTCTGGCTCAGCTTTCCAGCGAGGAAGGTGTGGCGCATGCCATGTGTGCGCCGGAAGGCGCGCGGGATTTGCGCAAGAGTTATGTGGGGCCGGCGCTGGCGGCAACAGGCGCAACGCAGGCGGCGGTTTTTGCGGCGTTCCGTCAGGGGTTCGCTGTTCATCTTGGGGGCGGGTTCCACCATGCCAGCCGGACGCGCGCTGAAGGGTTCTGCCTCCTGCCGGATATCACGCTGGCCGTTGACGCCCTGCGGGAGAAGTGGCCGGGATTACCTGTCATGCTGGTGGATCTGGATGCGCATCATGGCAATGGGGTGGCGGCAGATTTTGCGGCAGATGCCCGGACATTCGTGCTGGACATGTTCAATGCCGACATTTATCCCCGCGGCCCCCGTCCCGACATGGCGGCTGGCCTGCGGGTTCCCTTGCCGAGTTTTTGCGGTGACGAAGCTTATCTTGAATCGCTGAAAATGGCCTTGGATAAAGCTTTTGCTGCGTTTTCCCCCCGGTTGGTCATCTATAATGCAGGGGCTGATGTCCTTTCAGGCGATCCTCTGGGCCGCCTTGGGCTGTCAGCAAGGGGACTGGCCCGCCGGGATGCCATGGTGATCGAAGCTGTGCGTGGACGAGGGGTTCCCGCATGCGTGCTGATGGCTGGCGGGTATTCTTCCGGTGTGGTCGCGGCTGTTGCGGATTCCCTTTGCGGCATTGCCCTGAAATTTGGGGTTTTTCGCCCAAAAAGGCCTATTTCACAATCGCCAGAGCCAGCGCCTCGCGGGTGCTGATTTTTTGGAAACGGTCCACGGGCGTGATGTGGGTGGCTTGTCCAAAGGGGGCGTCTGCCATGAGGCCTTTGGGTTCTGCCGCCATGCGAAAACACCAGATGCCGCCATTCCTGAGCGCGCAGGCATGACTTTTCCCCGCAGAGATTTGCTGGAACGGCCCCTTGCCCACCAGAAAGGGCGTTTTTTTGCCGCCTTCATTCAGCGCGCCCCAGCACCAGGCTTCTCCGCTATTGCTCAGGGCACAGGAATACCCATCTCCCGCAGCCACAGCCTTGAAGGTGATGTTGGAAAAGACACTGGTCGGGATTTCGCTGTCTTCAAGGGCGCCATTCCCGATCTGACCATTGGTTCCCTTGCCCCAGCACCAGGCCGTTCCATCAATGGAGAGGGCGCAGGTGTGGCCATATCCGGCACTGATGTCAATGAAACGCAGGTCTCCTGCAACAGCGGACGGGCGCGACTGGGGATCATGGCCGCCTTCGCCATTCTGGCCGTTTTCCCCGTTACCCCAGCAAAAAGCGAGTCCCTCGACGTTGATGCCACAGGAATGATCGCGGCCGGCGCTCAGGGCAATGAAGGATGGATCCTCATCCACAGGGGTGGGGGTGGGGCGACTTGTGTAATCGCCATTGCCCAGCTGTCCGGATTCTCCAGCCCCCCAGCAGAGGGTCAGTCCATCGAAAGCAATGCCACAGGAATGGTTTTCCCCGGAAGCAACGCTCTGCCATTTTCCGCTGCCGCTGACTTCGACAGCCAGTCCGGAATTGGCGCGGAAGCCGCCATTGCCCAGTTGTCCGGATTCCCCGGCGCCCCAGCAGAACATCTTGTCGTCCATGGAAATGGTGCAGGCATGGCGGCCGCCGGCAGCCACGTCACGCATGCGGTCAGGCGAGAGAAGCGGGGTTGGTCCAATGCTGCCTTCCCATATCAGGACATAGCCTGCGTCCGATTTTTCAATGACAGAAATGGCAATCCCTTCCTTCTGTCCGGGAGAGGTGTAAACACCAAAAAGGGTTGCCATCGTGATGATGGCAAGTCCAATGATGACCGTCAGGATAAAGGGTAGTCCAGAATCATTCATGCCTTATTGTGCAAAAAAATGCTGGCGTTGGCAACGGGTGTTGTCTTAGATTCAGGAGAAATGGGAGGTTTTTGACAACCAATGGACAGAAAAGATTTTGGCGCCTATGCGCCGGATGCGCTTTCTTCATTTTTCATGCGTCAGGCGCGCCGCATGCCGGTCACATGGCTGGGGCGCCGATTTGCCCTCATCCTGCGCAAGATGGTCCTGTTGCATCATGGAGGATCCATCATGGATACAGAGGTGGCTGGAATCCGCATGCGGGCCTACCTTTCGGGCAATGTGTCGGAACGCAAGTTCATTTTCATGCCGCAGTTCTGTGATGCGTTTGAGCGCGGGCTCCTGTCGGGATGGCTTGGCACGGGCGATGTCTTTCTGGATATTGGGGCCAATGCCGGGATTTATACCCTGGCAGCGGCCAAAACCGGCGCCAGGGTGTTTGCCTTTGAGCCCAATCCCGTCATGGCGGCCCGCCTGCTGGAAAATGTGGAACTCAACGGATTTTCCTCTCTTGTGACCTTGATCCCCGATGCGTTGTCCGACACGGAGGGGCATGCCGCCTTCTTGTTGCCGGATGACAATTTTGGGGAAGCCCGTCTGGCCACAGAAGGTTCGGATGAGGCGACCGTGCAGGTGCGGACGCGCCGTTTGGCCAATGTTCTTGCAGAACAGGGCGTGGACAGGGTTTCTGCCATGAAGGTGGATATTGAAGGTGGGGAGGAGCGGGTGCTGATGGATTTTTTCCTTTCGGTTCCAGACAACCTGTGGCCCGGGCTCATCATCATCGAGGATTCCGTACTTTCCTGGCCACCGGCTTCCTTTGCCCGCCTGCAGGGATTTGGCTACGAGGTGATGGCACGGACAAGGATGAATGTGGTTTTGGAACGTAAAACCGCTTGAAAGATTTGATGGATTGAGGTCTAATGAGCAGGTTCCATCCTGATTTACCCAAGGAGAAGGTTTTTATGGACGAAAAGATTAATCCCGGCCTTGTGGCTTTTATCGCAGGCCTTATTCTGATGCCCATCGGGTTTTTCATGTTTGTCAATGCGGCATCTGACATGGCATGGGTGGTCATGCTCTCCGGTTATGCCCTTCTCCTCCTGTTTGGAGGGATCATGGTGGCTTTCAGTGTGGGGAGCAGCCTTGAAGTTCCGCCGGAGAAGGTGGAAACGGTCAAGACGTCCCTGCCCGACCTTCTGGGGGGCATGGGGTACAAGGCGGAAGCGGATGGGGAAACGTTCTCGCCGCTGGTGTCGGTGTTTCTGCCGGCCACGGTGGTGGCGCACAAATCGGGGGATTGTCTTGTGATCAGTGGTCCCAGCATGTGTGTTTCGGAAATCCGCAGGGCCTTCAGCCTCTGAGATCATTGTTTGCCACAAGTCAAAACGCCCCGGTGATCCGGGGCGTTTTTTTTGTGCCTTGGCTTGTATCTTCAATCCAAATATTAGAGCATTTAACGTTTAGATTGAACAATTCCTGTTGATCTTGGGATGAGCTAGACCGCAAGGCGCAAACCGCGGGGCGATGCGGGCATCGTCCAAGGTTTGAAAACACGGCGGATGGCCATCAAAAGGCAACAGGGGTATTCAAGATGAACGTTAAATGCTCTATCCGGGCGGCTTTTGGGTCGGAGTCAGGATGGGGGTATAGCGCCTGTGGTTCGTGGACGGTTGTTCGGCAAGGCTGAACTGGATTTTCATGAGCTGTGGCACAAGCCTCCGGGCTTCCTGGCTTAAGGATTCAAAAACCTTGTGCGCCTCTTCGGCAATCATGGCTTGCGCGTTGAGGGGGCTTATGGTTTTGCCCATCTCTTCCTTTTGCTCGAGAATATGCTTGAGGAGCGCGAAGGATTTGTCGGGGTCCTGTTCCTGCCAGCGTGCGAGATCCTTGCGGTAGTCCACAAGGCGCGGATACCAGGCATCGGCGTGGAAGCGCGTGCGGATCCAGTTCCACGGGCGCAGGTTCACGGACAGATCGCCCACCTGCCAGGTCTTGACAAAATGCACGTCGAAGGACTGCGGCTGGGTGTTGAGCGTGTTGATGGCCGCCTGTGCGCCGTGGGTTTCCGCAAGTTTTTCCAGGGCCGTCAAGGTCTCATGGCCGATGATGGTTCCGGGAATCTCTTTCAGGCGCTGCCGGAAAGGTTCCAGCTGGCGCGTGGTTGTCTTGCAGGCCTGGTCGGTCTTGGTGCGCAAGATGATGGCCTTGTTTGCCTGGGTCTGCGCCTTGGCGCGCAGGATTTCTTCCATGATAGACATGTAGGGCGCAAGGCAGCGGACAGCCTCCATGCGCTCCTCATGCTTCGGCAGGGCCGTGAGGAGGGTGTGGAGCAGCTCCGGCCCGGCATGTTTGGCAGCTTGGCAGGTGTGGTAGCTGTTCTCCGGCATCCTGATTTTCCGGCTTTGCCAGAAGGATTGGAATTTGCGGATTTCCGGCATGAGTTCGGGCAGGGCCGGATCGCATTCACTTGCCAGGGTTTCCAGCTGCCCTGCGTTTTCTGCAAGAATGGCCGCAAAAGCAGGCAGTTTGTGGAGGGTGACAAAATTCTTGAGTTCGGCTTCATACCGGTTGGCCTGTGCGATGTCCTGCGTCTGGTTGCGATAGACGCAGGTGCTGCGGGGCTCAATGACCGGTTCGGCAATGGTGGGACGCTTGCTTGAGAAAACATACATGCAACGCTCAACATGGCTGGTGAGGCAGATACCTGTGGCGGGCATTTGTCCTTTGGCCACCAAGCTCCAGGGACGGGGCAGGCAGGTGCAGGTGGAGAAATCGGCGCCATGCGCGGCCAGCAGGTTGATGAGTTCGTCCTGCATTTTCGGTTTGTCTGTTTCTGGGGTTTTCCGCAAACGCTGCCTTTCATGCTGGTCAACGATGTCCAGCAGGAGGGAGGGATTGGCGGTTTTGGCTTTCAGGCGGCTTTCGATATGGGGCAGAATCTGTTCAAGGCGGTTTTTCCTGTTGGGCTGGCGACACGTCATGTCTTCCCTGAGGGCCAAGGGAAGGATTTGCGCCATGTCCGCACCGTATTGGGCGAGCTTTGGCAACAAGTCGTCAAAAAATATTTTGACCGCATAGGAATATGGATAGGAACTTTCATGTGTGCGCCAGAAGTCCAGCAACGCATCGGGGGCTGTCTTGCCATACTGAAGCCGGTCGATGGTGACCTTGTGCATGTATTCGAGATATTCATTGCGCATGGCCAGCTTGAGCGTGGCGGCCATGTCCGCGCCATGTTCGGCAATCAGGGGGAGCAGGAGGCGGGCCTTTTCCGGCAGTTTCTCATTTTGCAGATCCAGATGCCGCAGGATGGCGTCCGGAAGGCTCTTGTCGCGCCGAAGGCGGGAGGGCAGGGACTGCTCGAGGAGCTTTTCCATCAAGGTGGTTTTCATCCACTTTGTGTCCATGGCCACGTCGATGGCGCGCGGAACGTCGGCGCCGCAAAAGACGAGGATGGCCAGCAGCTTTCCCGGCATGTCGCCATATGCAGGGAAGTCGTGCCTTTTTTTCATGTCTTCCATGAGGGAAAGTAGGCCGTCCACGCTGTCCGGTTCCTGATCGAGGCGCTTGCGGATGGCGGGAAGGACATCCGCTTCGACATGGTTGGTGATGAGGAAGGAAAACACCGTCTTCAGGCTGGCGCCCTGCTCGATGAGGAAACCCAGCAGGTCTTTCTGGTTTTCACAGTTTTCGTGCCAGCAGGCCCGGATGAGTTCGGTAGGTTCAGTCCTGCCATCCAGAACAGCCCCCTGGATGTAGGCGTCCACATTCCGTACGCTTTCGAGCTTGAGGGCAAGTTTCAGGAGCTGGGCCGGGTCCGCCTTGTTTTGGGTGAAAACCGGAAGCAGGGCAGTTGCGCCCGCCGGATAAGGTTTTCTGTCATGCTGGCTCATGATCTTGAGGATGCGCGGCAGGGAGAGATTGGGGCTATCCATCCGCTCCTTTATGATCGGCACCAGCCAGGAAATGTCGTCATGCTGCAGGGCCAGACGGATAATTTCTGCCATGCTGGCGCCGTTCCGGGCCAGAATGATGAGGTGCTGTCGGGTTTGCGGGGTGATCTCCGCCATCCGTTTCGGGTTGGCGGCATAATAACGCGCGATGATGTCAAGGGCGATTTTGGGGGAGAGGGTCCGGTCCTGCAAAAGCTGCTGGAAGTTGCCCCCCGCAAGGGACAGGTATGCGAGGCTGTCACGGGTTTCCGGATCGGCCTCCGCCTCATGCCGCGCCATGGCGTCAAGGAGCATGGTCGGCGTGATGCTGTTTTCCTCAAGCCCCTGCCGGATTTCATCGGACCAGGCTTGCAGGGCACGATAATGCGCCAGCATCTCCACAACAGTGTTTGCGTCAAGTTTGGTCATGGGTTTAGCCTTCCTTGAGAAAGCGGGGCGTGGGGGCTGGCAGGACATCTGCCGGTGGTGTGTCCATTTCCGGTTCCAACCCGTTGCACGGAGGCATGCATGAGGATGCCGTGCAGCTTGATTTGCGTTTTGCGGGTTTGCGCTACGGCCTCTGTAAAAAAGGCGGCGATTTCCCCGGCTTGTTTTGCCTTCTGCTCTAATGGGAGAAGGGTTTTGCCCAGTTCTTCGGACTTGGACAGAAGCCTCTTGAGCAGGGCGAAGGATTTTTCCGGGTCTTTTTCCTGCCAGTTGGCGAGGTCCTTGCGGTAGTCGGCAAGGCGGGGATACCACGCATCGGCGTGGAATTTGCCGCGCAGCCAGTTCCACGGGCGGAAGCTCAAAGATCTTTCGCCAATCTTGACGGTTTTGATAAAATGCACGTCAAAGGATTGCGGCTGGGCGTTGAGGGTGTCAATGGCAGCAGCAGCGCCCGCCCGTTCGGCGATGGTTTCCAGCGTTTTCAGGCTTTCCTCGCCGATGATGGTGCCGGGGGTATCCTTCAGCCGCCGCTTGAGGCTGTTGATGGACACTTTGCAGTCGAGTCGCTTCATGGCGGCTTTGATCTTGGTATTTTCTGCCTGGCATGTTTGGGCGCTGGCTTCCTGGGCCAGAATGGACTCCACAAGGCTGGTGTGTTTGATAAGAACACGGGTGGCCGTTTGGCGCATTTCTGGGGTTGGCAGGGCGAGCATCACTTCATGCAGCAGCGCCGGGTCCGCAAAGCCGGCGGCCTGTTCGGTTGCGGCATCAAGCGGCAGGCTTGCAGCCTCGCTGCGGTAGAACTGCGCGTTGTTTTGCAATTCTTTCAGGGAAATGGTTTGTTCGGGCTGGCGTTCCCGAACCATCTGCTCCAGCTTGGCGGTATTTGCGGCCATGATGGCAGCAAAGGCGCGGAGACCGCCCTTTGTTACGGCAGATTTAAGATCAGTTTTGGATTCCCGCGCGCGCCTCATGCCCGACTGCCAGGAATCTTCCATGGCCGGGGCTGGCAGGGCCAGAGCAGGAATGGCGACCTCCGGGCGTTTGGAGGAGAAGACATAGATTCCGCGCTGGATGCAGGCCAAGGGGTTGAAACCGGGCGAGCCCTGGCCTTGTGCAATGCTGTCCTTCGGCGCGCGGATGTGCTTGCATCCGGAAAAATCCGCGCCATGCTCGGCCAGAAGTCCGGCGAGTTCTTTGGTGCCTTTCGGATACCACCATCCCTTGTACTGATCGAGGGTTTCCAGCAATCTGTCCGGATTTTCCGTCTTTTTATTCAGTCGCCAGTCGATGGCCGACAGGATATCTTTTACCATATCATGTTTCAGCGCCAGCTTGAGCGTGCGCTCCACGTCCGCGCCCTGTACGGTGAGAAGGCGAAAGATGTCAGGAGTCCAAGTCGATATTTCCCCGACGTGGTTTTCCATGATGGAAAGAATGGCATTCAATCTGTCCGGATTTGCCGTCTTTTTATTCAGTCGCAAGCCGATGGCCGGCAGGATAGCTTTTACCATATCATGTTTCAGCGCCAGCTTGAGTGTGCGCTCCATGTCCGCACCCTGTACGGTGAGGAGGCGAAGGATGTCAGGAGTCCAAGTCGATATTTCCCCGACGTGGTTTTCCATGATGGAAAGAATGGCGTTATGGTCGATATCCTGTGGGGCGGCCATTTCTATAAGCACTTTGAGTTCCAGGAGATCGTTTCTGGCAAAACAATCTTGGGCGATGTCTGCGTCAATTTTGCTCATGTGGGCCGATTCCCTGCGCATGTTAAATCCATAGGATGGTGCAGGGTATCAGCCGCGCCGGGCCGCAACCAGTGCCGAATCCGCAACCCGGCCATGCGCTGCGTGCATGGCAGAAACGGCGGCGATCGAGGGGGCGGGTTAGCGGAGAATCAGGTCCAGCTTCCGGGGGCTGGATTGTGCAGGAGTCTGCTGCATGTGACGCTGCAGGTCATCTAGTTTTTGGGTGATTGCTGCAAGACGCGGGTCTTCCGGCATGTCCGGCTGACCTTTTTGCAGTTCTGCCCGGATGTCATCATTGCTCAGGGATGAAGGATATGTCGTAATGTAAATCTTCCCGCTCGGCGTGATTTTGACATCTTCCGGCCAATGCGGTTCCACATGTTTTGCAGGTTCCTGCACTTTGGGATCTATGCCAAAATGGAACATGCGGTGAAACAGGGAAAAGAATTTTTTGAGCATTGAAGGAAACTCCGTCATAATGGCCGATTTTCTGCGCTGGAATGCAATTGTTTCACCATAAGGCATCCCACGCGGTGTTTGCAAGATTTTCCCTTGTGATGCGGGGGCTATCCGTTGTCTGGCCCTTTTGTATCCGCAATATGGGCGTGGGCGCGGGGGTGGGCTTTTTCATAGATGCCCAGCACCTGTTCGGCCTCCACCTCCGTATAGCGTTGGGTGGTGGAGAGCGAGGCGTGGCCCAGCAGCTCCTGGATCACGCGCAGGTCGGCCCCGCCGGCCAGCAAATGGGTGGCGAAGCTGTGGCGCAGGGCGTGCGGTGTGGCGGTGGCGGGCAGGCCCATCAGATGCCGCAGGTCACGCATCTGCCGCTCGGCCACGGCGGGGTTGAGCGGGCCGCCGCGCACCCCCACGAACATGGGCGTATGTTCGGAAAGCGCATGCGGGCAGGCGGCCACGTAATCGGACACCGTCTGCCGCACGATGGGCAGAAGCGGCACCATGCGCTGCTTGCGGCCCTTGCCGGTGATGGTTACGGTTTCCTGCCCGTGGAATTGGGCGGGGGTGAGCGAGAGGGCCTCGGAAAGACGCAGGCCGCAGCCGTAAAGCACGGTAAAGAGGGCATGGTCGCGCAGGGCGATCCAGGTGTCGTTTGCGAAGGTTCCGGCGCTGGCGATGAGGTCTTTGGCGTCATGGGCAGAGAGCGGACGCGGCAAGCTGCGGCTGCGTTTCGGAGTGCGAACCTGCCCGATGGCGTTGTTGGTCATGTGGCGCATCCGGCCCAGCCAGCGAAGGAAATTGCGCACGCCCGAAAGGCTCCGTGCCCGGCTGGAGGCGGACAGCCCTTCTCCGGCGCGGGCCGAGAGGAAGGCGCGAAAATCGGCCAGGCTTGCGGTGGCCATATCGGACAGGGTTGGGGCATGGCCATGATAATCGGCCAGGAAATCAAGGAAGAATCGCATGTCGCCTTCATAGGCGCGCAAGGTGTGGGCGGAGGCCCGTCGTTCCGCCGCCAGCCATGACAACCAGCCCTTCATGGCATCGGCGACATCGGGGGTAATGTTCAACGCAGGTGGTTTTTGAGGCATTTTTCCACCACGCGGGCGAGGAAAACCAGCAAATCTGCGCTTTGGGTTGGCTGGAATTTTCCTTCTTCCCGGCTGCCAAAGGCCAGCAGGGCGCCGGGGGCAAGTTCGCCAAGGTCAATCCGGATCAGGGCGTGGCTGGTAATCTGTGTGCCATCCTTGCCGAACAGGGCCGGATCCCCGTCGCTGCGGGCGCAAAGCTGGATGCCGCTTTCCCCGAGCGAGGACAGGATATGTCCGGGCGGCATGAGCATGACATCCATGGGCCAGGCGGAAATCTCGCAGCCTTCAATGCAGATGCGGACGGATTCGCAGCCAAAGATGGTGGGAAAGCTGCGGGTGACAATATCCACGGCATCATTGAAATCGCGGGAATCCAGCAAGGTGAGGACAGCCTGATGGACAAGGCGCTGGCTGGCCTGGTTGTTGCGGGCGATGGCCACCAGTTCCTTTTGTACGGCGCGGGCCAGCTTGTGTTCTCCCTGCAGCTTGCGTACAAGGGCGGTGGTGAAATCCGTGATTGCGCTGCCGGTCTTGTTCTGGTCGGTTGTTTCTGACATTGTGTCCTTCTCCCTGACGGATATAGTTTAGCTGATGAATGATGCTTTTGCCAATATGCCGCGTGTACGCATTTTGACTCCCACGCCCCTGCCACCGCTGGATTATGCGGTGCCGTCAGGTATGGCGCTGTCTGCCGGGGATTTTGTGCGGGTTCCGCTGGGTCGTCGCGAGGTGCTTGGCATTGTGTGGGAAACCGGGGTTGAAAATACGCCAATGCCCAAGGGTTTGCGGGCGGTTCTGGCGCGGTTTGATGTCCCTTCCATGCCGGAAGTGCAACGTCGTTTCATTGACCGGGTTGCCGCCTATACCATCTCCATGCCGGGCATGGTTCTCAAGATGGCCATGAGCGTTCCGCAAGCTTTGGAAGCGCCGCGGGCGCGGCTGCTCTATTGCCTGCGCGCCGATGCGCCGGAGGTGCGATTGACCCCGGCCCGCCGCAAGGTTCTGGAGGGAATGGCCGGACAGGAACCACAGTCCGCTGCGGATATTGCCGAAAACGCAGGGTGTGGGGAAAATGTCATCCACGGTCTGGCCGATGCCGGAGTGCTGGAAGCTGTGCCGGAGGCCGAGGCCGGGCCAGCGGCTCCGGATGTGTCGCTGGCGCGGGCGGAGCTTTCCCCGGCACAGCGGCAGGCTGCGGATTCGCTGGCTGCGGCGGTACGGGCGGAAACCTATTCCACCACGGTCATTGATGGCGTGACGGGGTCGGGCAAGACGGAAGTGTATTTCGAGGCGGTTGCCGCCGCGCTGGAGATGGGCAAACAGGTTCTCATCCTGCTGCCGGAAATTGCGCTGTCCGCCCAGTTCCTTGGACGGTTTCGCGCCCGCTTCGGGGTGGATCCGGCCCTGTGGCACTCCAATCTTTCGGCGGGCGCCCGGCGGCGGACATGGCGCGATGTGGCCTTTGGCCGTGCGCGGGTGGTGGTGGGCGCGCGTTCGGCCCTGTTCCTGCCTTTTGCGGCGCTCGGCCTCATCATTGCGGATGAAGAACATGACGCTGCCTACAAGCAGGAGGAGGGCGTCATTTACAACGCCCGCGACATGGCCATTTTGCGGGCGCATATGGGGGGCATTGCCACGCTGCTGGTTTCGGCAACGCCATCGCTGGAAACCCATGCCAACATGGAGGCCGGGAAATATGCCCGCGTCCATCTGCCGGAACGGCATGCCGGGGCCCGGATGCCGGATATCCGGCTCATCGACCTGCGGCAGGATATGCCGCCGCGCGGCCATTTTCTGTCGCCTGCCTTGCGCGAGGCTCTCCAGTTGACCCATGCGGTGGGAGAGCAGTCCCTCCTGTTTCTCAACCGGCGCGGCTATGCGCCACTTACCCTTTGCCGGGCCTGTGGCTATCGTCTGCGGTGCAGCCAGTGTTCAGCCTGGATGGTGGAACATCGCCAGCGCGGACGCATGCAGTGCCATCATTGCGGGCTGTCGCAAACCCGCCCGGAGGCATGTCCGGCCTGTGGGGCCACGGGCCAGTTTTCTGCCTGCGGTCCAGGGGTGGAGCGGATTGCCGAGGAAGTGGCGGCGCTCATGCCGTCTGCCCGCATGATGGTGCTGGCCAGTGATACCATGACCCATCCGCAGGCGCTTCTGGATGCCATTGAAAAAATGGCGGCCCGCGAAGTGGATGTGGTGGTGGGGACGCAGATCATGTCCAAGGGCCACCATTTTCCCATGCTGACCCTGGTGGGCGTGGTGGACGCTGATCTTGGCCTTGCGGGCGGCGACCTGCGGGCTTCGGAGCGGACATGGCAGCTGTTGCAGCAGGTGGCGGGTCGTGCCGGGCGCGGTGACCGTCCAGGACGGGTTTTATTGCAGACGCATGATCCGCAAAACCATGTCATGCAGGCCCTTTTGTCCGGAAACCGGGATGATTTCGTCCGGGAAGAACTGGCAGAACGTCAGGCAGCCTTCATGCCGCCCTATGCGCGGCTGGTTGCGCTTGTGGTGTCCGCCCCGTCGGAAGGTGAGGCCATGGAGGCGGGGCGCCTGTTGGCGCGTCACGCTCCCCGCATGCAGGGCGTGCGCGTTCTGGGCCCGGCACCGGCGGGGATGGCCCTGCTGCGGGGGCGGCATCGTCTCCGCCTGCTCATGGTGTGTGCCCGGGGCGTGGATGCGCAAGGGCTGGTGCGGACGTGGCTGGCAGCCTGTCCGATGCCGCATGGTACAAAAGTTCAGGTGGACGTTGATCCTTACAGCTTCATGTAGAAGGTGAACAGGGCAAAGCCAAGGGCGAGGCCGACCAGAATGAGGACGGTCTGCAGGTGGCTGGCCATCCACGCCAGCGGGGCAAAGGGGGAGCCGGTTTCCGGGATGGGAAGGATGGTGCCTTCAAGCCGGGCATTTGTGAAATTGGTTTTTTCGCAGGTGGCCGAAGAGAAATCCGCACCTGAAAGATCGGCTTCCGAAAAATCCGCGCGCGTCAGGTTTGCGCCGACAAGGCGCGCCCTGGCCATTCTGGCCCCCCGGAAACTGGTGCCGATGAGGGAGGCTTCATTCAGGCGTGCATGTTCAAGCTGGCTTGTCTCAAGGCTGGATCCGATGAGCATGGCGGCCGTGAAATTGGCGCGTGGCATGCTGGATCCATCGAGGATGGCCTTGTAGAGATTTGCCCGTGTGAGGTTGGTGGCTTCAAGGGAAGCGTCAGTCATATGGGTGGAAATGAGTTTGGCCTTGTTGAGGTCGGCATGATCCAGCCGGGCATGGTCAAGCAGGGCCCCGGAAAAATTGGCCTCGCTGCAGTTGCAGCTGTCAAGCCGTGCCGAATCAAGGCAGGCTCCGGAAAAATCGGCGCCGATGGCTTCAGCATCATCAAGGTTTGTGCCCCGCAGGCTGCTTTCCATCAGCATGGCGCCGGACAGGGCTGCGCCAGACAGGTTGGCATCATCAAGAATGGCTTCGCACAGGTAGCTTTCGCTCAGGTCTGCGCCGGCAAGGTTGGCACCCGCGAGGCGGGTGCGGAAGAAATTGGCACGTTTGAGGTGTGTCCGGGAGAGGTCGGCGCCTGACAGGTCCATTTCAGAAAAATCTGCCCGTTTCCCGCCTTCTCCCGCGAGCCATGCCATGTGGGCGGCAAGGATGGAATCCAGATTTTGCCTGGTCAAGGTTACCTCTTTCCGGCAGGAACTGTGATGTTCCTTTCTATCATGGTTTTGGGGGGCTTGCAAAGAAGAATGGCCGGAGTTATGCATGGGGGCATGCAGAAGAATGTTCTTGACGGTCTGGTTCGCCGGTTTGAGGTTTTTTGTCATGAGACACGGCCTCCTGCCGGAGCCATGCCCCTTTTCCAACTCAAATACCATCATACCCTGCGGGTGCGGGACCTGTGCGTGCGCATTGCGCAGAGGATGTCCTGGCCAGAGGAAGATGTCGCAGCGGCAGCAGCGGTCGGGCTTCTCCATGATGTGGGGCGTTTTCCGCAAATCCTGGATTATGGCCATTTCCGTGACCATGACAGTTTCAACCACGCCCGCCGTAGCATGGAGATCGTGCGGGACGGCGGCTGGCTTTCGGAATGTCCGGAGGATGAACGCCTCGCCATTCTTGGTGCCATCGACCAGCATAACCATGTGGCGCTGGCGGAGGGGTTGCCGGAAAGGGCGGACAGGCTGGCGCGGATCATTCGTGATGCCGACAAGATAGATATCCTGATGTGCGTGTTCGATGATCTGAAGGCACAGGCGGACTTGACGGACAGGATGCCAAATCCGGCGCTGCTGGCGCAACTTGGGATGCGGCAGCCGATTTGCTATGCGGACGTGAAAAGTTTCCCCGACATGCTGGTGGCGTGGCTGGTCTGGCCCTATGATCTCAATTATGCGCCGTCCCGGCAGATCCTGCGGGAGAGTGGCGCGCTTGGACGCATTTTTGATTTCCTGCCGGATATGGATGTGTTGCGGCAGGTTCGCCAGGATGTAGAGACGTTTTTGCGGTCGGAATGACAAAAATGTGAAGTTCGCAGGCAAGAAAAAACCCCGGAATACGCTCCGGGGTTTTTTCCTTATAAGGGATATTGGTTTTTATTTCTGTCCGGGAGCCGGAAGAATCTGGATCTGGATCGGCTTCGGCGGCAGGCCCATCTTGCGGCGGACAAAGGCACCTGTCACGCTCTTGAAGGTGCTGGTGAGAGAGCCGCTGGGAGCTGCTTCCGCCTTGCTGACGGTCGATTCGGTCTTGGTGTTCGCTTTGGAGGTCGCATGGGCCTTTTTCGAGGCCTTGGCCTTCTCGGCGTTGACGCGCTGTTCCTTTTCGATCAGGCGCTGCATGGCTTCCTGGCGGGAAACCTCGCGGGCTTCCAGAAGGGCGTCTTGCCGGGCCTTGCGCTCAATGCGCTGCTGGGCATAGGGGTCGCCGCCGGTCTTGATGAGGGCTTCCGCCGCCTTGGCGTCGGCCTCATAAGCCTTGGTGAGGGCGTTCTGGAACACCTTTTCCTGTGTCTGGGTTTCGCTGGCAGCCTTCTGTGCTTCCCGCCGGGCAAGATCACTGTCCGGGTTGTCAAGGGCTGCGCTCACAGAGGTTTCATAACGCACCCATGCCGAATCGGCCTGGTGCATGAAACTGTCGAGCTGGGCGCCGCGGGCGTTGGCGGCCACCTGCAGGTCAACGGCCTTCTGGCGTTCCCTTGCCACCTTTTCCATCTCGCGCTTGACCTTTTCGGCTTTGCGCTTCTGGTCGCGGCGCTTTTGCTCGGCGCGGCGCTGGCCATCCTTGAGAATCTTCCATGCGAGGCGTTCGCGCTCCTGGCCCTTGTTGCGGGACTTGCCGTAGCGCTCAATGTCGCCAAGGTCGAAAGCGGAAGCCGTTCCGGCCATGCCGAGAATCAGTCCGACGCCAATCAGGACTTTTTTCGCATTTTTCCAGAATCCGGTAGGGGTGCGGGGATCTGCCATGTAAGACCTCATCTCTTGAAAGAGTTCCAACCAACGCTGGACACCATACGCCAATTTGCCTATCGTCATCAAGTGATGATCCTGCATGGCCGTTATGCATGCCGTGCATGGGTCGTCTTTTTTGGGGAAGGGTTTTTGGGGTTTTCATTGAAACGTGTCCTTGAACGAACTGGCGTTTTCCTTCTTGCCCTGCTGGCCCTTGGCCTTCCGGTTGTCACGCCCCATGCCTTGGCCGTATTTGTCATCGTTGCCTTTCTTTCCGCACTGGGCCAGCCTTGCCATCGCCCCCGCCGTGTTGGCCTTGCCCTTCTTCTGGCAGGCGGTGTGTTCCTGCTGGCGCCGTTGCTGCGGCAGGGCTCGGTCATTCGTGCGGAACAGCTTTTCCTGCCTCGTCATTCCAGTGCGGATGCCGTCTATGTGGGCAGTCTGCCGGCCTCTGTTCTTGATTACATGTCGGGTGTTTTCGAGGACGCTTATCCTGATTCGCGCCGTTGCAGTCCTTCTGCACCCCCATGCTGGCAGGATGCGGCTCCGGTAACGGAATCGCAGGCTTTTTCTTTTGATGATGCCTGGCATCCGGGAAAACGGCGGGCCCGCAGCCGGATGGCCTTTTATTCACTGCCGGAATTGCGGGGGGGATTTGTCCATGAGGCGCCTGCCTCCTGGCAGGATGGGGATGGCCCCATTACGCGTACCCGCATGCCGTATTATGTCCGGCTGCTTTGGCAAGAGGGTGCGGTTGGGGGAACCTTGTGCTGGACGGGCACCCTGCTGTGGGAGGAAGGGGGACGTTATGTTGTCCAGGAAAGCAACCAGATGGCCGTTTCTTCCTGCCGCATGGTTTCAAAAACGGATGTGGGCCGAACAGTGTTTGGAATGGGCATTGATCCGGAAAAGCCATTGGGGATGGAGTTTGTTCCGGCGCGGCTGTCCGCATTCCGGGATGGCTTGTTCCGTTTTCTGAGGCTTTCGGGGGCGCTTGCCATTGTCCTCCTGCTGACCGATTTTGCAGGATTGCTGGCGCTTTGGCCACTGGCGGTCCAGCTTGTCCTTGGCTGGCTGGTGATGTGGGTGCATGTGCCGGGGCTTGTCCTTGGGCATTATGCGCCCTTGCCTTTTGGTCCTGCGCTGAGGTCGGAAATTGGCGGGCGCATGGTGGCGCAGGCTTTGCTTTCCGGGGATTTCAAAACCTTTTTTGCCCTGGATGCCCCGGCGTTTCTTGAAGCACCAGGCCCCATTCTGTTCCGGGCGCTGGAAAAACTCGTGTTCGGTGATGGTTTTGGGGGAACGGCGATGGTGATGCTCCTGCTTCTGCCCATCCTGTTCCGTCTTGCGCGCACCATGATGGATTCGGTGTCTGCATGGCTTGTGGTGCTTGTTTTTGTGTCTGGCCTCCTGAAGGGAATCGGGTTTTCGGCCCGCCTGTTTTATGGGGCTGCGGCCGGGGGGGCTGCGGGGCCGCTTGCGGTTGTGCTGTTTTTGGCAGGAATGGCCCTGTGTTGTCCGGGGCGTGCCGAAAAGACCCGCTGTGGCGGGGTTCCTGCCGCGCTTTTGATGGCGCTGGCCACACTGATCGATCCCGTTCTGCTTCCGGCTGCCGTGGCCGTGCTTGTTTTGGCCGGGCGCGGGGAAAGCCTTATGAGCCGCATGTCTGCCTATGGCGGCATTCTCTTGCTGGTTCCCCTGCACAATCTCGTTTTCAGTGGCATGCCCTGGCCGGATCATGTGCCGGTTTTCCTTGTGTCCATGGTCATGCCGCCAATGGCCTGGATGGTTTCCATCTCCCATGCTTTCCATGGGGGCATGGCATCGGTTCAACCCTTGATGGATCATGTACGGGACATGCTGTTCTGGGAAGATGGGGGGCTGGCCGCTTTTTGGGGGGCACTTCGCCTGGCCGTGACCTTTGGCGGAATCTGGGTTCTCCTGTCGCGCCGACCATGGCTGCGTCCCATGCGCCCTGCCGCGATTGGCGGATTTGCGGTTGTTGTCATGACCCTTTTTTATACGCCCGATATTGGCCGGTTCATGCTTGGCGGAATCCTCAACCTGCTGGTTGCCTGTTCCGTGGGATGGCATATCGAGGTGCGTCCGGTGCGCCCCCGTTATGTGAAACCGCCACATGAAACGTGATGCGATGTTGTATTTTTCAAGGGAAATGGCATAATCAGGCCATGGGCAAGATGCGGAAAATGGCTGGATGGGTGCGGGATTTCCTGCCAGCACAGGGCCGGATTGTGCAGGGGGACAGACTCAAGCTTCTTTTGCCAACCATCATCATGCTTGCGCTGGTTTCCCTTCTGGCGCTCCTCGTTATTTTCCAGTTTGCCATCCGCCAGAACCGGCAGGCGGAGGATGACAGTCGCCACCTTGTGCGCGCCATCTTGCAGGAACGCCAGTTCAGCCTTGAAAATCTTGTGTTCGATTATGCCGTGTGGGATGATTTCCATGCCCATGCCGTTGGAGGGCTGGATTCCTCCTGGATTGATCAGAATGTCTGGTCATATTTCCGGGATGGCCACAAGGCTTCCTTTGTTGCCGTGCTGGATCCTGCAGATGCTCCGGCAGTGCTGTTCACCTTGCCGGGAACGGATGCTGGAGCCTTTTGGGAAAATATCCGGGAAAAGGCGGGTTTTCTTGCCGGAAAAGTGCGGGCGCAACCGGGCGCTGGTGCCATTTCGGTGTTTCATCATGCGGGGCATGAAACCTGCCTGATGGCGGTGGCGCCCATTCTGCCCCGCCTTTATGGGGAGGAAACGCCCCGTGGCATTCTTGTGGTGACCAAGATGGTTACTCCGCAGGATGTTGTGGACATTGGCAACCTTTATGACATTTCCGGGCTTCAGTTGGCGTCTGGGCCGGCGCGCCGCGGATCAGGGCTGGCCTCTGTCCGGCTTTCATCCGGCGATGATGGCCGCAGCTACCTGCAGTGGCGGCCCCACCGCCCGGGGGATGAAACCTTGCGGATTCTCCTGCCCGGCCTCCTGGTATTGGTCATTGTCTTTTTTGCCATGGCGCTGCACATGCTTGCGGTATGGACGGAAACGGTGGGACTTGCGCGTGGCCGTGAAAATGAACTCAACGCGATTTTCAGCGCTGCGGCGGATGCCATCATGATTGTGGATGTCCAGGGACGTGTCCGGCGGGCCAATGCGTCAGCGCAAGCCATGTTCGGGCGGGATTTCATGGGAGAAGCTTCCGGCGTTCTGGTCGAGGAGGTCATTCATGTGGCGGTTGGCCGGGGCGGGATTTCAAGCCTCTGGAGTTTTCTGCGTCTGGCGGCCGACCGGAGTGCGGTTTCTGATGTGGAGGCTACCGGCCAGCGTGGCGGGGAGACCTTTCCGGTGGAAATTTCCGCAGGCCTTGCCCGCCTGACAGGCGGAGATGGCATGGTCCTCATGGTGCGGGACATTACGGAGCGCAAACAGGCCGAAGCCGAGATCATTGAAGGCCGCCGCCTTGCAGAAGCGGCCAGCCATGCCAAGAGCGCTTTCCTTGCCAACATGAGCCATGAGTTCAGGACGCCGCTCAATGCCATGCTCGGGTTTTCGGAAATCATCTGCCAGCAGATGTTTGGCCCTGTGGGATCAGACAAATATTGTGATTATGCTGCGGATATCCATTCAAGTGCCGGGCACTTGCTGCATATCATCCAGAATATCCTGGAACTGTCGGAGCTGGAATCCGGAACGGTTTCGGTGCATGATGAAATGTTTGTGCCGCGCCAGGTTTTGGATGAGGTTGTGGTCGCGCTTTCAGGCATGGCGGAGGCGCGCAAGGTCGGGGTTGTGGTTTCCGGGGATGGGCCGCCCATGCTGGTGGCTGACAAGGCGAAGTTCTCGGGCATTGTCTATAACCTGCTTGACAATGCCATCCGTTATACGCCGGAAGGGCGGGATGTTCGGGTGCGGCTGGAGGAAAATGTGGATGAGCTGTCCGTCTTCATTGAAGACGGAGGGATAGGGTTGGATGAGGAAACCCGGATTTACCTGTTTGAACCGTTCTTCCGCAGCGCCCATACCTATAGCCAGCGGAAGGGTGCCGGCCTTGGCCTTCCCATTTGCCGCAAATATGCGGAATTGATGGGCGGGGCCATTGGACTGGAATGGACGTCTCCGGAAGGTTCGTGTTTTCGCCTGCGTCTTCCGGCAGGGCACGTTCCGGCGTTTTTCCCGCCCCCGCCTTCTACATGAAGCGCCTTCGCAAGGGCTTGTCCCGTCTGAGGGATGTGGTTTTGCCGCCCCTCTGCCTTTCCTGCGGGGATGTCCTTGGGGATGATGGCGCGATTTGTCCTGCCTGCTGGAGTGACCTCTCGTTCATTTCCCGGCCCTTTTGTGATGCCTGCGGCCTGCCGTTTGAAAGCGAGGCCAAGGCAGGTGCAGATGATGACGGTGGGCTTTTATGCCTGGCCTGCTCCCGAAAAATGCCGCCTTTTTCCAAGGCGCGTTCCGTGCTGCGTTATGATGGGGCCTGTCGTCATCTTGTCCATCGGTTCAAATATGGGGATGCGACCCACGCCGCGCCGCATCTGGGGGCCTTCATGGCCAGGGCGGCATCAGACCTTCCGCTTGCGGGGGCGGTGGTGGTGCCGGTTCCCCTGCATCGCTGGCGCATGGTTTTGCGCATGTATAATCAGGCGGCCCTTCTGGGGGATGTTTTCGCCCGGAAAACCGGTCTTGAGATGGTGCCTGACCTTCTGGTGCGGCATCGCGCGACGCGGACACAGGTGGGACTTTCGCGGCAGGAGCGCCAGAACAACCTGAAAGGGGCGTTCTGCATTCATCCCCGGCGGAGAAGCGTCTTGGCGGGAAAGACCGTGGTTCTGGTGGATGATGTGATGACCACAGGAACCACCATGGAAGAATGCGCGCGCGTTCTTCTGTCAGCGGGCGCGGCGCGGGTGTTTGTGGTTACGCTCGCACGGGCGTGTGGCGATGATCATCCAGTTGCCTGAAAGCGCGTGCGGGTCTTCATGCCACGCGCCATCTGTGGGCTGATAGACAAGGCCCACGGGCGGAGAACATTCCAGGCCACATGCCCTGAGATGCGGCAGGATATCTGAGGGATTCCGGAATTTGTTCCAATCATGGGTGCCGCGTGGCACCCAGCCAAGAAGGTATTCGGCTGCCAGGATTCCAAATCCCCAGCTGAAGGCGTTGCGGGACACGCTGGTGAGGGCGAGGATTCCGCCGGGGTTCAGGCACCGGGTTGCCTGGGCAATGATTCGGGCCGGGTCTTCGACATGCTCCACCACATCCAGCAGGAGAACAAGGTCGAAGCTTTCCGCAATGTTTTCCACAAGGCCGTGGCGATAACGGATGGGCAGGCGTGATTTTGCGGCATGGGCGCGGGCGGCACGGATCAGGCGCAGGTCGGGATCCGTTCCCGTGACATGGGCGCCAAGCCGGGCGAGGGCTTCCGAAGCCATCCCTCCTCCGCAACCGACATCGAGGACGGATTTTCCGGCCATACGGCCTTTGGGTGCCAGATGGCGGGCCAGAATGTGCATGCGCAAGCTGTTCATGCCGCGCAGGGCATCCAGCGGTCCGTTCTCTGTCCACCAGGTTTTTGCAAGGTCTCCGAAGGGAAACATGGTTCTCCTATTGATTGCATGCTGGTAAATAGGTTATCACCATTCTGTGGAAATCAACAGTCACGGAGATTGCAGGGGATGACAAATCACGATCAGGCTCGTGCGCGCCTTGAAGAATTGTGGGCGCCGGGGTGCCGATTTCTGGGATGTCGCTTCGCCGTCATGGGGGGGGCGATGAGCTGGGTTTCGGAACGCAACCTCGTATCTGCGATATCCAGCGCAGGCGGTTTTGGCGTTCTGGCAGGCGGGTCGATGGATCCGGACCGTCTGGATGTGGAAATTGAAGCCACGCAGAAAATGACAAAGGCCCCCTTTGGCGTCAACCTCATCACCATGCATCCGCGTTTGCCTGAGCTGGTGAATGTGTGTCTTGCCCGCAAGGTCAGCCATATCGTGTTTGCGGGAGGCGTGCCCGGACGCGAGATGATTGCGCTGGCCAAGGCTGGCGGGGCCAAGGTGGTCTGCTTTGCTCCGGCACTGGCGCTGGCCAAGCGTCTGGTACGGTCTGGCGCAGATGCCCTGATTCTGGAAGGTTCGGAAGCGGGGGGACATATTGGCCCTGTAGCCACGTCCGTGCTTGTTCAGGAAATCCTGCCGCAGGTACGCGATGTTCCGGTTTTTGTTGCCGGAGGGATTGGTCGTGGCGAGGCCATGCTCTCCTATCTTGAGATGGGCGCGGCGGGTGTCCAGCTGGGAACCCGTTTTGTGGTGGCGACGGAATCGGTGGCGCATCCCGCTTTCAAAAAGGCCTTCATCACGGCCTCGGCGCGGGATGCCATGCCCACCGTGCAGGTGGATGCCCGTTTTCCGGTCATCCCTGTGCGGGCAATTGAAAACGAGGGATCGCGGCAGTTCATGATGTTGCAGCATGACGTTGCCAGCAAGGTTGACCGTGGCGAAATAACCCAGCAGGAAGGACATCTGACGATTGAGAAATACTGGGTTGGATCGCTCCGCCGGGCTGTCGTTGATGGTGATGTGGAACACGGTTCGCTCATGGCTGGACAGAGTGTGGGGATGGTGGTTCGCGAACAACCTGTTGCCGACATTCTTGCCGAAATTGAAGAACAGGCGATCGCCGCGCTTGTTGCCCGTGGCGGGTAAGGCGCGTGGGACCAGCGGCAGCATCGGGAGAATCTTACCGGCAGGGGCGTCGTCTGCTGGCGGGAATGCGCGACATCATGGCAGCCAAGGGGAGCGGCCAGGAAAAGCTTGATCGCATCATGGCGCTGATTGGCACGGAAATGGCTTCGGATGTTTGTTCCTGCTATGTCATGCGTGCCGGGGAAGTTCTGGAGCTTTTTGCAACCGTGGGCCTGAATGCGGCTGCCGTTCACCGGACGCGCCTGCGTCTTGGGGAAGGCCTTGTTGGCGATATTGCGGCGCGTGCCCGTCCCCTGGTGCTGGAGAATGCGCCAGCCCATCCCAATTTTGCCTATTGTCCGGAAACCGGGGAAGATCCCTTTCGTGCCTTTTGTGGTGTTCCCATCCTGCGTAGTGGGCGGGTGCGGGGCGTGCTTGTCATCCAGGATGCGCAGCGCCGCAAATATGGCGAAGAAGAAATCGAAATCCTGCAAAACCTGGCCATGGTGCTGGCGGAGCTGATATCTTCCGGCGAGTTGCTCAGCCTTCAGGAAATTGCCTTTGCCGCCGGGGATGGCGACCTTGATTTCCAACGGCTTGCCGGGGTGTGCGTCAATCGTGGCGTTGGGCTTGGACAGGCCATCCTGCACCGGCCACAGGTTGTGCTGCGGGAGATGGTGGCCGATAGCCCGCGTGTGGAAATGCGTCGTCTTCGCGTGGCCCTGCAGCAGATGTTCGGGGCGATTGATGACCTGACAAATGCCGCGAGCCGGATGGGGGACCTTGGGGAAGAACCTGTCGAGATTCTTGAGAGTTATCGCATGTTTGCCAAGGACCGGGGCTGGTTCATGCGCATGCGGGAGGCCATTCGCCAGGGGCTTACGGCTGAGGCTTCGGTACAGAAGGTCATGGGAGACATGCGGGTGCGCATGTCGCAGATTTCCGATCCCTACATCCGCGAACGCCTTTACGACGTGGAGGATCTGAGCAACCGCCTGATCCAGCATCTTTCCGGTCGATCCGGGGTTACTGTCATTCCGGATGATGGCAAGGATTATGTCCTGGTGGCCAGAAGCCTGGGGCCTGCCGAACTTCTGGAACTTTCAAAATCCGGCCTGTGCGGGCTTGTCCTGCAGGAAGGAACCCGGCATAGCCATGTGGCGATTGTGGCACGTGCGCTGGGCATTCCTGTCGTTGGGCAATGTGCGGAGGCGCTGGAGCGCATTGCGCCGTCCGACATGCTGGTGGTGGATGGAGATGACGCGCAGGTTTTTGTTCGTCCGTCAGATGAAGTGATCCTGGCCTACCGTCGCCGCCTCCAGATGCAGACCTTGCGCGAGGAAGGCCTGCGGGGGCTGCGTGACCTGCCGGCCGTCACGCGGGATGGGGAAAAGGTTTCCCTTCTCATCAATGTCGGCCTGATGGTGGATTTGCAGAACCTGCCGGACATTGCGCCAGACGGGATTGGCCTGTTCCGCACCGAATTGCCCTTCATGGTGAAGGCGGCGCATCCCGACCTCATGGCACAAACAGCGCTTTACAAGGATGTTCTGGTGCGGGCGGCGGGCTTGCCGGTGGTTTTCCGAACGCTTGACATCGGTGGGGACAAGCAGTTGCCATCCTTCCCGGTCGGGCATGAGGAAAATCCGGCCCTTGGCTGGCGGGCGCTCCGCATCGGGCTTGACCGTCCCATGATGCTCAGGACGCAGCTCAGGGCGCTGCTGATGGCCAGCGCCGGACAGGAGCTCCGCATCATGTTCCCGCTGGTATCGGAGGTTGCGGAATACCGTTCCGCCCGTCACATTCTGGATGCGGAAGTGGCGCGCCTGCGCAAGTCTGGTGCAAGCCTGCCGGAAAAGATCATGACGGGGGTGATGATTGAGGTGCCTGCACTCCTGTTCCAGCTGGATGACCTGTTGCCTTTGTGTGATTTTGTCTCTGTGGGCAGCAATGACCTGATGCAGTACCTGTTTGCCGTGGACCGGGGCAGCCCGATGGTCGGGGCGCGTTATGACGGCCTCAATCCGGCCCTGTTGCGGGCTCTTAGGCTTGTGGTGCAGGCCGCGGAACGTCATCATGTGTCCCTGTCCATCTGCGGAGAAATGGCGGGTCGCCCGGTGGAGGCCATGACGCTTCTGGGGCTTGGTTTCCGCAACCTTTCCTGTCCTCCACAATCCCTGCTTGCGGTGAAAGCCATGCTGCGCAGCCTTGAAGTGGACCGTATTTCTGCCTATTTGGGCGCGCTGCTGGATGCCGATTGTGGCAACCTCTCAGACCGGCTGCATGCCTTTGCCCGCGATCATGAGGTAGATATAGGGGTTGATTGTTGATTTTCCTGTTTTTTTGAAACATATTTTTTGTTGATTTTCCAAGACATTCTTGCATACTGTTTTGTGGAACTAAGTTCCATTTAAATGGAGGCTGTTTGTCAAACCTTATTCTTTCTGCCATTGCCATTGCCATGGTCGCGATCATGGTTCTTGTCGGGGTGTTTTATGGTGGGGAAATGTTCAGTTCCTACCAGGCAGAAGCCAATGCCTCGCGCCTGATCAGCGAGGGGGAGCAGATTGCGGGCACGGTCTCCATGTATGCCAATGAGCAGCATGAGCTTCCCGGGCAGATGACGGATCTGGTTGTGCGAAATTATTTTCATGAGGCACCGGCCAAGAGTGTTCATACCCAGTGGTATTTCAGCAAGGGATATGCGGTCAATGAGATTGGTTCCGGACGGCCCATCCACCAGTCCTGCCTGTCGGCGCGCAAGCGTTTTGGGTTTGATGCACGCAAGTATTGTGTAAATACCGCTGCTGCCGGTTGTGCGCCCAGCACCTCAATATCGCCTGAAGGCTGTAATTCCCACTGCTTGCGGACCTGCTATGATCAGGAAAACCGTGCCATGTGGAATCCATACCTGTCCAAGGATGATCCTTGTTGCATTGACAATTCCGAAGACATGTCGATAACCGACCCTGTTTTTCCCCAGTGATGAGGTGCCCGATGTTGCGCAAGATCCTTTTCTCCCTGTTTGCCATGAGTGTTGTTGTGCAGGCCGGGAATGCCGCCGAGATGAAGCATGTGTTTCGGCGCCGGATCGAGATTTGTCTTGCCTGGGGTGGTTGTGATGAAAGTGGTGCGATGGCCGGGATGCCGGTCATTTCGGACATTGCGGATATCACGGTTCGGGTGGGTGACGTTGTGCCGCAGGCCGGATTTACCCTGAAGGATCCCGATACCCCTGTTAACGCGCTGGTTGTTTCGGTATCTTCCGGCAATACCGGGCTTTTCCCGAATGATGGGCTTGCCGTTGTTCTTGGCGGGGAAGGTGGAAACCGGACGCTTGATTTTGTACCGGTTGCCGGGCGTACCGGGATTTCCACAATCTCCGTGGTGGTGGGCGATGGCAGCCATACGGCCATCCAGCGGTTTCGTGTGACGGTCTTGCCGGAAAACACGGACGATCCCTGGATTTATGGAATCTCTGATCTCACGGTGACGGTAGGGGATCCCCTGCCAATGTTGTCTTTTTTTGTGGATGACAATGAAACGCTACCGGAAAACCTGAATGTTTCCGTGATGGACGTGTCGTCACCGGAAGTCGTTGCACTGGTGGCGCCCGGATCGCAGCCTGATGGGCGCGAACTCTACATGACGGTGGCGGATGGCTGGGTTGGATCGGCAGGGATTTTGCTGGAAGTTGTGGATGAAGATGGTCATGTCGGGCAGGCCGTCCAGGTCATCAGCATCATTTATCCATCCGGAAATGCGCCGGGCCTTTCTGCCGTGGCGGATATCGTGCGTGAGGTTGGGGAGGGGATTGATCCCGTTGTCGTGACCGTGTTTGACAACGGGGAGGGGCAGACGCCCGTGGAAGATCTGGTGCTGACGGCTCAGAGCAGCAATTCCGGCCTTATTCCGGTTCCGCTGGTTGGAGGGAGTGGGGAAACGCGCAGTGTGACCCTCGTTCCAGTGTCAGGGGGAACGGGAACATCTGTCATCACGCTCACGGTGACTGACGATGAGGGACAGGAGGCGACCGAGAGTTTTGCCGTCACCATCAATCCGCGGCCGGGCAGTGCCCCCTTCATCAATCCCGTTGCCGATGTGGTGGTGCCTTATGGCATGCCGTTGGATTCCCTGTTCGCCACGGTGGGAGATACCGGGCCGGACCTGACACCGGATGCTGATCTTGTTCTGGAAAGCTTTACTTCGGACGCAGCCCTGATTCCGGCACCGCAGGTGGTTTCCGGAGGCGTGGACAACCAGCGCCGTCTCGATTTTGCAACGCCTGTTCCCGACCTGTATGGAAGCGCCATCATCACTCTTGTTGTGCATGACAAGGATGGGGAAACCGCAAGCCGCAACTTCCGGGTGACCATAGAAGCGCCGCCCTCGACGGCGCCCTTCATCGACCCGGTGGCCAATATCACCAAATATCTTGGGGAAACCATTGATCCGGTGGCCATCACGGTGGGGGATGATGCCACCGATGCGGGTAACCTTGTCGTGGTTGCCATGGCGGAGAATCATGACCTGTTGCCCATGCTGGGCGGTGTTGAGGTTTCAGGCGGGGGGGTATCCAGCCAACGCATGATTACACTTGCGCCGGCCACGGGTTTTCTCGGTACGTCCGACATCGTCTTGCTTGTGACAGACGGGGACGGGGAAACAGGGTTTACACGCTTTACCCTCACCATCCAGCCATGGCCCTCCAATCCGGTCATCTCTGGTTTGCATGATGTGGAAGCCATCGAAGGGGATCCGTTGGAGGATCTGGTGTTCTCGGTGGTTGACAGGGGCGATGATCCAACGCCCGCCGGCGACATCACCATTACCCTGCAAAGCGTGGATGCGGATTTGTTGCCCGTGCCGTCCATGGCAAGCGATGGTAATGAGGAGCGTACGCTGTCCTTTTTTCCAGCGGCAGGGGAAACCGGCTTTTCCGTGGTGACAGTCACGGCCTCCGACAAGGACGGGGAAACGGCCAGCGGCAATTTCCGGGTTACCATCCATGAAAAACCGTGGCCGGGCCCGGTGATCCTCAACACGTTCACCGACATTGAAAAATTGGTGGGAGAAGCGATTGATCCCATCATGGTGGAAGTTGAGGACCAGGGCGTGCCGCCAACACCCCCGGAATTGATTGATGTGTGGGCGGGCACCAGTGCCGATGGCATCAACATCCTGGTGGTGGATGGCGCCGAGGGGCAGGTTGGGGAAACCGATATTCCCTTGCCGCGGGAGGATGAGGAAAATCCGGGCCAGCGCACCCTGCGGCTCGTCCCATCTCCGGGGCAGATCGGCCGTTCCACAGTTACTGTTGGCGCCATGGACGAGGATGGCAACATCCGCGAGGAAAGTTTCAACGTGAACATTGTCGAGGGGGGGAATGCCGCGCCCATTATTGGGTCCACGTCTTACCCGTTTCCAGAAAACATTTTTGTCAACCGGGGAGCCGTTCCATCGGTAACCATCTGGTATAATGACTGCGATACAGTCTATCCGTATTGTGATGAGCCCGGGGATACCAGGTTCAACCTGCTGGATTTCAAGATCACAAGTTCCAATCAGGAACTGGTGCCGGATGTCAATATTGTCCAGACATCAACATACAACTGGAACAGCAATTCCTGGGGATACCGGAAATTTTCCATACAGGCGCTCGATGGTGCTTATGGCACCACCACTATCACGGTGGAGGTAACGGACGCTGGCTTTAGAACCACCAAGAAGAGTTTTGATGTGACGTTCAATGCTCTGCCAGTGATTGTGGGGCTTGACCGGATTTATGCTTACCGGAATTTGGAACTTCCACGTCCCATCCAGCCTTTCTCGGTTTATGATCCGGATAGTCCCTCATCGGAAATCACGGTCTATCTGGATCCGTACTACAATTATTGCAATGCCTGGTCGCAATGTTTCTATTGTGGGGGCGGGGCCAGCAATGATGACCACATTTCCATCGTGTCCAAGGGGAATTACCTCTACGATGTCTCGGTTGGTCTTCCTGGATGTGGGGAAACCTGGGTCAAGTTGCGTGTTAGCGATGGGCATGGTTATACAGAACTTAGTGTTCCAGTTACGGCTTGGACACGGGATCCGCGCACAATTCCTTGGGTTTATGTGCCGGCCAGCACTTTGCCGAATGGTGTTCATGTGCCGGCCTTCACCGTGGACCGCGACAAGAATCCAAACATTTATAGCGGACGCCCCTCAACGGCGACCTTTTTATCAGCGGTTGCTTCATGTGCCAACCTTGGTTTTGGTTATCACCTGATGACAGATTACCAGTGGATGGCGATCGCCAACATGCTGGCCGAGCAGCCAGACAACTGGACAGGAACGGGTTCTGATACCAGTTCCCTGCTTGAAAATGGAGTTGGGGTCGGCACACCCATCCGCGGGCATACTGACAATTATTACTCATCCATCTACCACATAACGTCGGATCTGTCGCAATCCTACAGCAATGTAGGCTATCGTGGCACCTACAATAACTTCAATCAGGTGCCAGGTACAATAGCTGGCAAGGGAGCGGAGCAACGCCGTACATTCATCATGCCGTCCGGTCAATATCTGTGGGATTTTTCCGGGAATGTCATTGACTGGGTGTGGTGTGACGATGAAAACCCGAAATGCGAAAACGGCATGGTGAAACCCGGCGTCAGCTATACAGGACTTTCCGCCAGCGACACACCACGCGCCCTGAACACCTCCGGTATTACGGCGACATGGCTTTTGCCCAAATCATCCTGGCGCGGCATTCCAGAATTTGGCGCCATCGTTCAGAACCATGACGAAACGACCTCCATTCCTCTCCTGCGCGGGGGGGGCTATAATTCCCTGGATATGGGCGGCATGTATGGCCTAAAGCATACGGTGGCCACCACGTCCGGATCGACGGCAGGCTACCGGTGCGTCGGGCCCGCCGATGCGCTCAACATTGTTGCGGTGCCGGAAAGGCCGACAATCTCGAATGTATCGTCGCAGGAAGTGACGCTCGGCGCGCAGTTGTCGGTGCAGTTCGATGCGACCGATGCCGAAACCGCCGCCAACTATCTCACCGTGCGGGGATTCAAGGATCCGTACAACAACCAGCTGGTGACGGTTGCAGGGACTGCCAATCCCCGCACCCTCACCAGCTGGACAGACAGCACTGCCCTTCCTGTATCGCGCACCTACACCATCGAGGCGCGAGATTCGACAGGGGCCATGGTGTCCCACAGTTTCAATGTCACGGAAATCGAGGGGGATCCGGCCCAGCAGTTCGTGGAGATCGACATCCAGACGGAAAATATGGATTTTACGCAGAGTCTGACCTGTTCTGATCCTCTTGTGCCGATGGCTGTTCCGGTCCGGAAGGAATTCCTGGTCAAGAACTCCGGGAGTGTGCCGATTTTTGGTGGGCTTGAAGTTGAACTTGTGAATCCCATGTATTTCTTGTGGGAAATTCCGTCCCTGACGGATGACGAATGGTGCCCGATTGCCGGCTTCTCCAGTCGTGGTTTTTATCCTGGCGAATTCTGCAAGATCCGTGTCGGGGCGCGCAGTTCAACCCAGACAGGAACCTTCCTTGGGCAGTTGGCCATTTCAGCGAACAGCGGCAATACGAAGGTGGTTAATCTCAAGCTCAAGGTGACATCCAACTGTCCTGCTCCGGTTACGGTTGGAAATCCGGTCTATTGCGAGGAAGGCGGATGCATTGTGGACTGTCCACAGGGCGGATGCGAGGTGTATTGCCAGGGGGGCGGATGCACCACGAATTGCACGGGCGGAAAGTGCATCAACACCTGTGTGGGCGGGAGCTGCACCAACAACTGCATCGGCGGGGGCTGCAAAAATGACTGCCTTGGCGGCAACTGTGAAAATGTGTGTACAGGCGGAAATTGCGTCAACAGCTGCACCGGTGGCGGATGCAAAAACACCTGCACGGGGAGTTCCTGCACCAACCAGTGTGCCGGCGGGAATTGTGATGATTACTGCACGGGCCTGAATTGCTGGAATATTTGCGAGGGTGGGGGCTGTACCCTGCATCATGGGTGTGAGCCAGGCAATACATGCCTGCCCTGCTACGGCTCTGACTGTGTGCCCTGCACGTATTGTTCCAGCCCACCGCCACCACCGCCGGAGGATTATGTGCCACCGGAAGATGACATCATCTTTACATCTCCGGTTGAACCAAAGCCTGCGCCCCCCCCACCTGCGCCGCCGCCAGTTTGTGGAGGGGCGTGTGACATGGGGTCTGCATCTTCTGGCTACTGCTGCTTGAGCTGCGGTGAATGCTGGGGTGGGGCAGGCATCCTGATGTATTGGTGTGTGACGATCAACAAGGGGTGTTGTGCCTATGGTCCCCATCCCTTCTGCGGGCTGTTGGAGGAATGGTGATCCACTCTTGCCGGCCCTTGCGCTTTTTGGGCGGGCTTGCTAGGCTTGCGGGATGAACCAGCCACGTTCCCATCCGCGCAAGCCTGCGACTCCGCATTCCATACCGAAACCTTCGGAGGCGGAGCTGTCCGGAGCCGCAGGGACGGGCGCACTTTTGCGTGCCCGTCGTGAGCAGGCAGGGCTTTCCATTGCCGATGTGGCGGATCGCCTGCGCATCAAGCCCGGATTTGTTGAAGCGATTGAGAGCCTGCATGTTGCCGGCCTTCCACAAGGCCCGTATGCGTTTGGATTTGTTCGCAGTTATGCCCGTTTCCTGGGGCTGGATCCGCAAAAGGTGCTGGAGGATTTCAAACGCGAGGCGGAAGGCATTGCTGGCAAGCCGGCGCTGGTGTTTCCCGAGCCGCCAGGTGTAAAACGCCTGCCTGCCCCATGGATTGCCGGCCTTTGCGGTGTTTCTGCCCTGTTGTTGGCACTGGTTTGGTTTGCCTTTTTGCGTGTCCGTGTTTCGGACCCTGTTCATATTCCTCCCCCGGCGGACATGCTTCAGATGGTTGAAGAGACGCCCTTGCCGGTTTTAGGGATGCTGGAGGAAACGTTGGTCGATGATGTCCCGCAAGGGATCGGCATGGAAGCCAACACCCCTTCCGTAGCGCCCTTCCATGAAGCGCCGAGGCCAGAGAAACCCTTGCCCGCAAATCTTGTTCCGGACGTTCCCGAATTGCCGGACATGGATCATGTGGCAGATGGCTCCGATGAAGATATGGAGGAGGCGTGGGTTTCGCCTGCGCAACCCGCTCCTGTGGCCGAACCGGTGATGTCGTCTTCTGTCTATGGCGAGGACGTCAGGAATTCGCGGGTTCATGTCCGGGCTGCAGCCGATAGCTGGATCCAGGTGGTGGACAATGCGGGGGCTGTTCTTTTTTCGCGCCTGTTGCGGGCGGGTGAGGTTTACCATGCCCCCAACATGCCGGGTCTTTCCATGGTGACAGGGAATGCCGGGGGCGTTGAGATTTCGGTGGATGGCCGTGTTCTTCCTCCGGTTGGGATTTCTGGTCAGGTGGTGCGGGGCATCTCCCTTGATCCCCCAGGATCGCGCTGATCCATGTCTTTTATCGATAACATTTCAAGCTTGTTGATGCGCCATGAGGAAATTGGTGCCCTTTTGTCGGAACCCGGGGTTTCGGCCGAGGATTATGCCAGGTTGTCGCGCGAATATGCCGAATTTTCCCCCGTGGTGGAAAAGGCGGCTGAATGGCGAAAAAAACAGCGTGAGGCAGAGGAGCTGAAGGATCTTGTGGCCGATTCTGCAACCGATTCCCAGATGCGGGAAATGGCAGCTGAAGAATTGCGGGCATGGGAGAAGGCTGAACCTGCGCTTGAGCGGGAGATACAGCTTCTTCTGCTGCCGAAGGACGAGGCGGATTCGCGCAGCGCCATTCTTGAGGTGCGGGCAGGGACAGGCGGCGATGAGGCTGGGCTTTTTGCCCGCGACTTGTTTGAGATGTATCGGAAATATGCGGCCCTGCATGGCTGGCGGTTTGAGGTGATGTCGATATCCGAAGCGGATATTGGCGGCGTTCGGGAGGCGGTGGCCACCATCAGCGGGCAGAACGTGTTTGCGCGGCTGAAGTTTGAATCCGGTGTCCACCGTGTGCAGCGGGTGCCCAAGACCGAGGCGCAGGGGCGCATCCATACCTCGACGGCCACGGTAGCGGTTCTGCCGGAAGCGGAGGAGATTGACATCCGCATTGAGGAAAAGGATTTGCGGATTGATGTCTATCGGTCGTCGGGGCCGGGTGGGCAGTCGGTCAACACCACAGACAGTGCTGTGCGCATCACCCATATTCCCACAGGCGTTGTGGTGTGCCAGCAGGATGAAAAATCCCAGCACAAAAACAAGGCCAAGGCGATGAAAATCCTGCGTGCCCGCGTCTATGAGGCCGAGCGGCAGAGAAAGGACGCAGAGCGTTCGGAAAACCGCCGCAGCCAGGTGGGAACGGGTGAGCGTTCGGAACGCATCAGGACTTACAATTTTCCCCAGGGGCGGGTGTCCGACCACCGGGTGGACGTCACCCTTTACAAGATCGACAAGGTCATGACGGGCGAAGCGCTGGATGAAATCATTGATGTGCTTCTGGCGGAAGACCAAGCCGAACGACTCGCCCATCTTTCATGGTAATGCAGGATTCGGAAAATCTTTTGCGCATGGCTGTCATGCGCCTGCGTGAGGCCGGAAATCCCTCGCCGCGCCTTGATGCCCGGCTGTTGCTGGCCGATGTGCTTGGGATGCCTGCGCAGGAGCTGGTGTTTTCGCATCCTGTTTGTGATGAGGCTGTCCGGCGGTTTGAAGGGTTTGTGCAGCGTCGTCTTGCAGGGGAACCCGTAAGCCGCATTCTGGGGATGCGTGCATTCTGGAGCCTGGATTTTGCGCTGTCCCCGGAAACACTCGATCCAAGGCCGGACAGTGAAACCGTGGTGGAAATGGCGCTTGACTGGGCGCGGGCGCGGGAAGGGCACCTTGACATATGGGATGCGGGCACGGGCACGGGATGCTTGCTGCTGGCGCTGCTTTCGGAGCTGCCGCAGGCCCATGGGATTGGCAGCGACATTTCAGAAGATGCCCTGGCGACAGCGCGGGAGAATGCCCGCCGCCTTGGACTGCTGGGGCGCGCCACCTTTCGGCGGGCAGACTGGCTGGTGGATGCGGAAGATGAAAGCGTGGACCTTTTCATTTCCAACCCTCCCTATATTCCTGAAGCGGACATGGCGGGGCTTCAGGCCGAAGTGCGGTTGTTTGACCCGTGCGCTGCGCTATGCGGTGGCGCCGATGGCCTTGATCCCTACCGAGCCATTGCCCGCGATTTGCCGCGCGTCCTGAAACCTTCGGGCCGGGCCTTCCTTGAGTTTGGGCAGGGGCAGGAAGAGGCCGTGGCCGCCATCATGGAACAGGCGGGCCTCCAGCGGGTTGACATGAAAAAGGACCTTGCGGGCATTGTTCGTGCCCTTTCCGTTCAGCATGCCTGACAAGCCATGTTCCCTGTGCGTCCCGCCATGCGGTTTTTGCATGCCTGCTTCTTTCGGGGGTGTGGTAAAAAAGGGGAAATCCACAAGCAAGAACGAGGAACGGGCCGTTGATGGATTTCTGGCAAAGCCTGACCGAAACAGATCGGTGCAACGCTGCAAGCATGCGGCGGTTGCTGACGGTTGAGCTTGCGGTTGTAGATGGCGATCGCAAACAGGCCTGCAAGGAAATCCTCGGGGCGGCGAGCGACGAAGATCTCAAGGCCCTCAGGGTTCCGGCCAAATTTGCCTTCATGCAGGTCATGAAGGATTCAGGGCCTGTGGATGACGAAGAATATGCCCTTTGGGGCCGCATGTATGCCTGCCATGTAACGGAAGATCTGAAACCATGTTTTGTGCGCGAGCTGGCGGAAGGGATGCTCCAGTTTTCGCAAACGGCGGAATATGAAAACATGCGTGCCTACTGGCCCTGTCTGTCTGCGGAAGAAAAACTCTCCTGCCTCAAGCATGTTTCGCGCAGTCTTTGCGAAAATCTCGGCGTTTCCATGCCCGCCTGGAACCAGGGGGAAAAATTGCCCAAAAATGTTTCTGGGCGGTATTCCGCACAGAAACATGCCATTGAAATGAATCCGGAGACACACCCGTTTAAAACCATGCGTGGCGGAATTTTTACCACGGTGCATGAAACCACGCATGCCCTGCAGGTCCATATGTTTCAGAACAGGGCGCATCTGCCTGCGGCGTTGCAGGAACAGGCCGAGGTGTTTTTCTGGAATCATTGCTTTTACATCCCTTCCAGGCTGAAGGCCCTTTATCGGGAACAGCCTATGGAAAAGCAGGCCAATGCGGTGGCAGGCATGGTGGTGCTGGTGTTGAACAAGATCGGCCTCCTGTCTCCATTCCCCCCACAGGCTGCCGGTGTTCGCGTTCTGCAAGGCAAGCCGGTTCCCTGTCCCGGGGGCAGGACTTGACGTTGCATGGGGCTTGTGTGCAATGATGCGCGCAAGCTCCGGAAAAAAGGGATGTTGCGAATCGGTTCGCCATATCCTGAATTGTGTCAACTGGATCGTATAAAAGGAAACGGACATGACCGCCTTTATCAATGAAGATGTCGCCCGCAACAGCGTGAGTGTGAAGCGCGTGGACGTGAAGCGCGAGGATGTGTGCGATGACGTGTTGAGCGTTTCCCCTGCGAACCTGGTTGACCTCCCGGAAGAACGGATGATGGCGGTTCTGGGCAATATTGTGAAGGACGGCATGGATGACATGGCGGTCAAGGCGCGCTCCCGGCTTTATCGTTTCTGGGGCGGCAGTGAAGCCTTTGAGGCTGAAATGCGCAATGCGGCCGATGATGTGGCCACCCTGCTGGCGGCCCGCCGGGATATCACCGTGGCGCGCCAGGCGTGGGATGCACTGGATACGCGTGGCAGGCTGCGCGTGCTGCAGACCATGGTGGATTTTGCTTGCGGCGTTTGCGGCCCTTCGGATGAAAAGTCGTTTCTCCGCGTTCCCCGCGTGGTGCTGGGTGCGGATGCAGATCCGGAAACGCCACTGCTGCGGCAGTCGGTAAAATTTCCGGTGCGGCGTGAACCCATGTTGCTCAAGATTCATCCAAGGCGGATGGATGCTTTCGAGGACGCTGCCGAGGATGTCCTTCGGCAGGGCGCTTACCACATGATCATTTCCCTGGCGACAAAGGGGGAGCAGACATCGCGTCATGTCGCGTCCATCCTTTCCATCAACGTCAGTCCGTTGGGCTATGTCGATGATGAAAAGGACATGGCGCATCTCCGACAGCCCATTGAACATTACACAACGCTGTTTTCCATCATGGCCATGATGGCGTTGAAGAAATCCCCCCTGGCTTCGCTCACGCCCCGCCAGATGCCGCCCGCGCCGCCAAAACTGGTGATGTAAGGTTGTAGGGGATAAGGGGGATTTTATGAATTTGGACAGGATTCCACCATCTTTGCCAAAAAGCCTTTCGCGGCCTCCAGACGTTTTTGCGGCAGAGGCTTTCTGGAAACTTGCGGATGTCCAAGTGAAATCGGGCAGGATTTCCATGCGCATTTTCTGGTCTCATTTCAATGAGGCGTGCGACATGACGCCGGATGCTGATGATCCTGTCCAGCGTGGGCTGGTGGCCTGCCGCATCGTCGAGCATGTCGGGAACGACACCCTGCGCAACATGTCTTCGGAAATCCACCTTGAACTCCTGAGGGAAATGACGGCGCTTCCCGTTTCCATGAAGATTCGCAAGAATGCGGTTTTGCGTTTGCTCGCAACGGCCGAGGTTTCCCCGGCCTACAAGGCCCACATGCAGGCCGTCCAGACCCGGATTGCAAAGCGGCTTGATCGGGAAATGGACATGCAGGTCTTGCAGGAGGAATGGAAACGGATGGATGGGGCCGCCCGCCTTTACGCCATCCGGGAAGTGTCCAATGTTTACATGGAAGAATTTGGTGTTCAAACCCTGCCGGAAGTTGTTCTTGTCTGCCTGCCTCCCCATAAAAATGGCATGATCATGTTCGGGGATACAGATGAAGATGGGAAAATTCGCATCAATACGCATCCGGATTCAGGTTGGAGCAGTTTTTCCTCCACTTTCAATACCATCCTGCATGAAACACAGCATGCGCTTTGTGGTTATATGGAGGAAGGCAGGGTGCCCGGCCCGTGCCGGACAACCATGGCCCTGCTTGCATGGAACGCCAAGGAGTATGTGGATGCCCGGCAGACAAGTCTTTCAGGCGCAGCGTATTATCATGGACAATTGCTTGAGCGGGATGCCGATGATGCAGCAGATCTGATCATGAAGCATCTGTCCAGGCCATCTTCACCCAAACGTGCCCGCCGCAAAATGCCTGTCCCGGTGCCATCTATGGGAGGGCAGCCACAGGGGGGCTGAGGTCGGAAAATTTGCGGGTTCAAGTCTGGAGTCCGCAAAGGGGCCATGACGCGATGGCTGAAAAAACAACAACAAAAAACCCGGGTTTTTCCCGGGTTTTTTGTTTAAGGACATCACGGGTTCAGCCAAGGCGGCGGATGATGCTGAGGCCGGGCTTGAACAGCTCGGCGATGGGATTGACCGTGACCATCATCTTGTGTCCGTTGGCATGGACCGCATGGGTGGCATCCACCGCAATGGCCACATGGCCGGGGGAGAAGATGATGTCGCCCCGCTGGATGGGTTCGTCGGCGGGGACAACGCTGCCCAGAACCGATTTTTGCAGGTCGCTGTCCCGTGGGCAGGCCATTCCGGCCCGAAGGAGGCTCATCTGCACCAAAGCGGAACAGTCAAGCCCCAAGCTCGAACGCCCCCCCCAAAGATAGGGGGTGCCCAAAAAGGACAAGGCGGTTTTGGCAATATCGGATTCGTGTTGATCCATGGGTGAAAGATGGGGAAGGAAAACCCATGCATCACGATCAATCCGGGCAAATCCGGCTTCTTCATCCAGAATGGTGACCCGGGCGTTCATGCTGAGCAGGTCGCAAGCGGGAGCTTTCATGTCCGGGCGACGATAGACAAAGGTCCTCAGGACAGAAATGCTGTGTGTGGCTGCATTTCCCTGTGGGGAAAGCACTTCAGCAGGCAGGTAGCCTACATAGCCATCGGTGGCATTTTGGCCCCATGCCCAATCATCACCTTCATCAAAAACCGTGAAGGTTTCGCCATAAAGGAGCTGGGTGGCGGCAGGCGTCTGCGAATCCGGGGCGTCATGCAGGGAAGCCAGGCCAATGGCAATCCGCATGTCCTCGCCTTCGACATAACGCGCGGCCTTGATACGATCCTTCAGGAAGGCGGCGGCCAGATCGTCACGATAGGGATTTGTTCTGTGGTCGAGGGGGGCATTCATGCAGGGGATCCCTTCTCACTTTCTGGCCGGTGCGGGCAGGGGATCTCCCTCGCCCTTGATGAGGTAACGCAGGACATGGATGATGTTGGCCCGGGCGTTATCCGCCATGGCGCGGTCCGGCAGGGCCGCTTCATGGAAAAAGACGGTGAGGGTGTCTCCCACCTGGTAAAAGACAAGGGCCGCAGAGGTTTCGCGGTTGCCGCCAAGGCAGGCCATGTCGGCTTCAAGCAGGTGAAGGTTGCCAAAGTTTTCCGGCTTGCCAACTTCTTGCGAGAATGTTCCGGGGCACAAGGGGGCAAGGACATCAATGTATGCCATCGACTTTTTGAGGAAATCCTCACCGGGTTTCAGGGTGATCTGTTCCGCGCCGCCCAAGATGGGGCCAAAGTTCCATGCGTAATCAATGGGGCGGTTTTCCGGGGTTCCCGGCAATTCCACCACTTCTGCCTTGCCAAGGCCCGCCGCGCGCAGGATGACGGACAGAGGTTTTGGCAGCAGGGTGTCACCGCCATTTTCAAGGGTCTTTGTGGGTTTTGGAGCGGAGACATCCACGCATGATGTCAGGTCGCTGATGGGCTGGCGGATATCGCCAAGCTGGAAAGTGACCGCATCCACTGAACCCGTGAAGGTAAGGGTTTTGCCAGTCGAAAGGGCTTTCAGGAATTCCGGGTCGTTTCCGGTTGGTGCAACCAGAAGCTTGGAATCGGCGGCAAATCCATCCACGTTGCGCTGGAGTTTGCCATCAATGTCAAGCCGGATTTCGTATTTGCGGTCCAGGGCAAGCCGAGGATCCCCAAAAACAATGGCGATATTGGTTTCATGGTCGCCATTCTGGGCAATGATGGTGGAAAACCCCTTGTCGAAGCTGTTTTCAATGGTGCAGTAGGAAAAGGCGCCTGTTTGCTCATCCAGTACCATGCGTCCGCGCCATGCGCCCAGAGGGGCCATTTCGACGGGATCCATGGCAAGGGCAGGGGCGCCCGCGCACAGCAGGGCCAAAAGGGACAGGGAAAACGGAAAAGGGCGCATCATGGGCATATGACTCCTGAAAAAAGCATGGGGCCAGAGTATCGCGTTCGCGGCATGCAGACAAGAAGGTTTATGCATCAAGCTTGGCAAAGGGAACCTTGAGCCAGAAGGTGGTACCCTTGCCTTCCATGGAACGGAAGCCGATCTGTCCGCCCATGAGCTCCACAAGTTCCTTGGAAATGGCAAGGCCGAGGCCTGTTCCGCCATATTTGCGCGAAAGGCTGCTGTCCACCTGTTTGAAGGGGTGGAAGATTTCATTCTTGTGTTCTTCCGGAATGCCGATTCCGGTATCGGAAACTTCAATCAACAGGGTGATGTCTTTCTCGGTTTCCGCTTCCTTCCTGATGATGATCTTGATGTGTCCCATTTCGGTGAACTTGATGGCGTTGCTGCCCAGATTGATGAGGATCTGTTTGAGATGGCGCATGTCTCCCTTGAGTTCATGTGGAATGTCGGGGGACAGGTCAAGAATGAAATCGATGTTTTTGTTCTGGGACAGGAACACCATGTTTTGGGAAATGATGGCTAGCAGGTGATGGAAATTGAAGGGGCCGATGTCAAGGCCCAGCTTGCCGGCTTCAATCTTGGACAGGTCAAGGATGTCATTGATGATGTCCAGCAGGTGGAGGCCGCTGGTGCGGATGTCGTGGGCATAGGATGTATAACGTTCAAGCGCATTGCCGAAGAGCTGTTTTTCGATGATTTCTGCACCTGCAATGACAATGTTGAGGGGGGTGCGGAGTTCATGGCTCATGCAGGCGATGAATTCGGATTTTGCGGTATTGGCGATGCTGGCCAGCTGGGCCAGTTGCTCGGCCTTGCCCAGAGAATGGTTGAGTTGCCGGTTTGTGACGCGCAGACGTTTGGCGTTGCGGGCATTTTTTCGGTAAACGCCAATGATTTTGGCAGCCACCAGAAGCAGGTTGATGTCATCGCTGTCCCATTCGCGTTCCTGCAGACAATCACTGAAACCAATGAAACCAATCATTTCCTGTTCGGAAAAAATGGGAAGGAGAATGACGGATTTTACATCCTCGGCCTGGAAGAAACGTTTTTGCACGTCAGGAAGATTGACAATGTTGGCCGTGAAAACCTGTCCGGTGGACAGGGTATTGTAGATATCCTGGAAATGCGGGAAAACGGGAACCTTTTCAAAATTGGATGTATTGGGACCAAAGGTTTGTTCCGGGTTGACCATCTTGAGAATCTGGCGCTCGCAAAGACCGAGTTTTTCATCCATGAAATTGTCAAAAATGTAGCCACGGCAGGTTTCCGTGGTATGCAGGAGAACCTGTAGCCCTTTTTTCAAGGTTTGCGGGCCCGGAGATTCGGTTAGAAGGATGTTGGTGAATTCGGCAAGGCCGGTTTCATACATCAGCCGTCGGCGCACCATGGCCTGGCTGTTGGCAAGGCCTGTCATGTCGTGGAAAACAGCCACCCAGCCCTTGATGCCGGTTTCATCGTGGACAGGCGCCATGGTGAAGGTGGCCTTGCGGTTTTTCCCGTCCGAGGAGAGAATCTCAAGAGGCTGGTTGATGCGGTGGATTTCCGCTTTTGAAAGGGGTATCCCCGCCGGGAATGGCCGCAGGTAGGGATCATCTTTTCCCGCCATGCGCAGATGGTCTCCCAAAGCTGTTCCCTGAATGGTCTTCATGGGCTGGCCCAGCAGGATTTCCGCTGCGGGGTTCATGTGGAGAATGTTGCCTTCGGGGTCCAGTGCAATGACCGCATCCAGAATGGCGTCGCTGATGGTTTTTTGTTCGCGGACCATGTGGCTCATGGAGACATTGGTCCGGTTCACCGTTCGCTCGAGGCTGATTTGGCGCCGTCGCAGGAAAAAGACCATGAGGGTGAGGCTGAAGGTTATCGAAAGACCGCCGAGGGCAGTAAAAGCTGGCGCTGAGATCAACAAGGTATTTGTTGTCCGGGGAAAATCCCCCGGGGTCATCGCCAAGGCAAAGGTCTTGCCAAAAAAGAACAGGGGGTAGGTTTCTGAGAAAATGTTTCCAGTGTAATAGTTTGCGCTGTTCTTGTGCAGGGTCTGGTTCGAGCTGATGTCAAAAATGTCAAAAAGGGTTTTGTGCTGGCATTCATACTGGTGTCTCAGGGCGATTTTCCCGAAGGAAAAAGACAGGCCTGCAATCCCTTTTTGTATGGGGGGGGACGTGGAATTCTGATCTTGTCGGTTGTACACGGGAAGAAAAGTTATGATTTCATTTTGCTTGATGCAGGCGGAAGATAGCCGGGTGTTTTCGGCCTGGCGAAGCGCATCATGACATTCCGGGAGATTTTTGAAGAGCGCTGTGATGGTCTCTGCCTGGCGTGCATTGGCAAAAGTTGTCCGGGGCATTTCCTTTGCGGCAGGCACATTCGAGCCTTCCATCCAGAAGATCGATTTAATGGGGGATTTTTGCAGAATGGGTGAGGTGAAATGGCTGAACTCGTCCCGGGTAACTTCAGAACTCGATTCAAAAAGGTTCTTGACGGATTCAAGTGTGTTGGAAATCTCCATGAATTCATCGTTGAGAGCGGTATGGATATGTTCAGTGGAGAGTGTGAAAATCCGGGATTTTTCGTGCGTATAAATCTGGTTGACGATGTGGGAAAAAGCAATGGTGAGGGCAATTCCGCAAAATGCCGTCAGGAGGGTTTCAACATGTTCCATCCATGCGGAACGCTGGGGATAAGGAAGCTGGTGGCGTTTTCGGACAAGGATGACCGATCCTCCCAGCAGGGACAAGATGACAAGCAAAATCGCGCCCAGGAACAACTGCTTGTCAAGAATTTCGTTTTGCCAGACGGAAACATCGATATCAATCCCGATGACGATGAGGACTTCCAGGGTGAGGGGATCCAGAATGGGAGTGAATGCGCTGATAAAAGTTCCGTATTCATCCGTATAGGGACCAATGGTAATTGGTTGCTTGTTCCTGAAGATGTCAACCAGTTCTGGTGGCGGGGTAAAATAAGGCGTGCCGGGGGAGGCTGCCATCGGGTCGTTTTCCGGGAGATTCTCCGGGCCAAAAACCAGTTGTCCGTTTTTGCTTGCAACGCTGTAGATGGATTTTTGGTCGATGGTTTTGCCATAGGCGGTCATCTGTTCCCGAAGTCTCAGGAAAACGGGGTTTTTGCGGTCCTCCAGGGTAAAAAGCAGCGATTTGATTCGTTCCGGCTTGATGGTGCGGGCGATTTCCGGGGCGCGGCCTTCAAAACGTTCCCGCATCATGCCATCGATAATTTGGCCATACCAGTGAATGCCCGCAAGGCCAAGGATGAGCGGAAAGGCGATCAGGATGGAAAAGAGGAATGGTTTTGCAATTTTGCTTTTGAAGGCAAGAGCGTGTTTCTGGAGGGTTCGGTGCAAAATCATGAAGTGGCGCGCTTTCCAAAAATATCAGGGGTGTTCATGCCATCGTGGCAAACAACCTGGTTGCGGCCGGACGTTTTTGCACGGTAAAGCGATTCATCGGCCATCTGGATGAGTCTGTCTGCATCCTGGATGTCATAGGCACAAGCCACGCCAATGGAGATGGTGAAACGGACGGGCGGTTGCCCGTCTCCAATGTTGACCGTGAGGGATTCAACGTGCTGGCGCAGACGTTCAAGGGTTTTCTGGCCGGCGGTGGGGGAAATGTCTTTGAGGCAGATGAGGAATTCTTCGCCCCCCATGCGGAAGGCATCGTCAAATGTGCGGATGTCGCTGTTGATTTCGTCAGCGATGGCCACCAGGACGCGATCACCAGCATCATGGCCAAAGGTGTCGTTTATGAGCTTGAAGTGGTCAATGTCGGCGATGGCCACGCAGAAAGGGGTGCCTGAACGCTGGAAGCGCGAAACTTCCTGTTCAATGGTGCGGATCATGTCCCTCCGGGTTCGCAGGCCGGTGAGGGGATCCAGATGGGAGGCTGCGGTCAGGAAGGCGCGTTCTATCCGGCGCATTTCCGAAATGATTTCCGCCATGATGACGCGATTTTCCGGAGTTTCAGTAATTCTGCCGTAAAGATCCATGATGCGTTGCAGGGAAATCGAGTTGCCAAGCCCGGATTGTTCCATGCTGGTTACCCAGGGGAGCAGTGTGGGTGGGGTTGAAGGCTCCGGGTTGAAGGCCCATTGGAGACTGGCATCAATCAATGCCGGCAGGTCATCCATGGGGGATGTCTGGACACGGCCTGTGTTTTCCTGATGGCATAATGATTTTTGTTTGTTTTCATCCATGCCAAAAATTATACCATGCGGTTGTTAAGGATATGTGGTTCCTGCGGGCACAAAATCTGTGGCTTTTGCCAGATAATCATAGAGGTTCTGGAAATCGTTGGTTTTCAGGACAAGACCTTTTGCCGAATCCAGCTTGATGAAACGCACGCGTGGATCGGGAAGGGGTTCAAGCCAGAAATAGTTGGAGTTGTTGTCCTTTGGCAGGGAAATCATGATGTAGCCATCCAGCTGCCGGACGTTGTCAAATCGGAAGAAACCCTCGCGGTTGGTTTTGACCGTGCGGATATTCGACATGGTGGAGATGGCCGTCATGACGTCGTTGCGCCAGCGGGCATTGGCCACGTCCTGTGAAAAATCTGCCAGAATGATGTTGCGCAGTTCTTTTTCCGCCTCAGGGCCACCCTGCTGGAGATGGGTGAACTTTGCCTGGAGCTGGGCTTTCTGTGCGGACATCTGCTGGGTTTCCTGGAGGAATGACGCGCTTTTCTCCGAGAGGGCCTCAAGGGTTTCATCAAGGTCGCCCAGATCATCCGTTGCCATGTCCAGTGTTTCTTCTGCCTGGGCAAGACGTTTGCCTATGTTTTTGAGGCTTTCGCGCTGGGCACCGGCGATATTGAAGTTTTCCGCGGTTTCTTTCAGTTTGATATAATGTTCAGCCAGCGCTTCCTTTTTCTTGCGGATAGGCAGGATCCGCTCCTGGTATGCTTTTTGGAGACTCCGCTTTTCCATGGTTCTCAGGCGGATCAGCAGGGTACGCAGGCGGGTGTTGTTGGTAATGGTTTCCCGGGCTTTGACAATGTCATGGGCGGCAGACATCTGGGGAAGGATCGCATGCAGTTCGGGAGCAAAGATCTCGGCGTTGGACATGGGGACAAAGGCCCATGTTTCCTTGGCCAGGGGCATGTTGTCTGGTTGGGGGAGACGCATGATGCCGTCCGTCCGGGAAACTTCTGCAGAGCTGATACTCACATTCCATGGAGCCCCGGGCTTGAGGAATGATTTTGCATTTTCCGGCAGGAAGGATTCATTGATTTCAAAACACATGGGTTCAGCCGGCCATGACATGCCGGGAGGAATGCCGAGTACAACCTTGCGACTGCTGGTTTCCACCTTTGGTTCAGGGGCGTTCAAAGCGGCAAGGCCTGTCAGGCTGCCGATGTCCAGACCAGCTTCGCGGGCGGATTTGCCGTTGTGGACCAAATCAAGGGTGAGGGACGTGACAGCTTTTTCTCCCTTGTTGAAAACTCTGAAGCAGGTCCGCGTGATGCCTAAGGGGGCCAGGGTATCATCCACACGGTTTGCGACCGACATTGTGCGGCCGGCATAAACTTTTGCAAATTCATCCGCCTTTTCGATCCTTGCTTCCTGAAGGCGGGTCCGCGCATCGTTGAGCTTTCCCTGGGCTTCGGAGATGGCCTTGTCCGGGAGGACCGTATCCTGGATTTTGCGGGTTTCGATAAGGTTGACGGCCTGGCGCATTTCATGCTCGAGATTGTAGATGTCCTGCTGGAGCGAGAGAATTGCAATCTCGGTTTTTGCCTTGTCCCTGACGGATTTCTCACGCAGCGCTGTCAGGTCTTGGGAGTGGGCGGCGTCAATTTTGGCGATTTCCGCCGTCAGGGCATCCTGTTCGGCCTTGATGCGGTCACGCTCGGCCGTCGCTTTGGAAATGGCGGCAGCATTCAGTTCGGCCAGCCGTTTTTTTTCTGCCTCTGTTGCGGTGATTTGTTTGCGAATTTTGGCCAGTTCCGCATTCCTGTCGGCAATTTTGCTTTCAAGGTCGCGGATTTCGTCGCTGATCTGGGGCAGCATGGAGGTGCGGCGGATTTCGATCTGGCGCAGGATCTCCGCTTCAATGGCCTGGTCGTGCCGGGTCAGGAGGTCTGTAATGATTTCCTTCGATTTTCCGGGCAGGAGGTGGACATCCACCATTTGCATGCGGGTTTCCGTGCCGGAATTATCAAGAACAGCCACCAGGCCTTCGATGATGCGTGCTTTTCCGCACCCTGCAACCAGCAGGGCAATTCCCAGCACGCAAGCGGCTGTCGTTGTGAGGGACCGGCGTAACTTCAAGCCTTCAATCCTCCTCCCCGCAGGGCGAATAAACGCCTTCATGGCATTGGAAGTATGCGCGATTTCTTCCGTTTTGGCAACAGGTTATCATGATCGGGTTGTAATGGACTCCACATTCCAGATATTGTGCGCGTATTCATGCACCGTGCGGTCGGACGAAAACATGCCCATGTGCGCAATGTTGAGGATCGACATGCGGGCCCAGGTTTCCGGATTCTGGAAGGCATCATCTACCTTTTTCTGTGCGGCGATGTAGGAACGGTAATCGGCCAGCAGCAGGTAGGTGTCGCCACCTCCAAGCAAGGCATCGACCAGCGGCCGGTAGCGGCCAGGGTCATCCGGGCTGAAATAGCCGGAGGCAATCATGTCAACCGCTTTGCGCAGCTCGGCATCTTCGTCGTATTTCTGGCGAGGATTGTAGCCCGACAGGCGCAATTCATGGGCTTCATTGGCGTCCATTCCGAAGATGAAGATGTTGTCTTCACCCACCTGGTTGCGGATCTCGATGTTTGCGCCGTCAAGCGTGCCGATGGTCAGTGCGCCGCTGAGCGCAAATTTCATGTTTCCGGTGCCTGAGGCTTCCGTTCCCGCAGTGGAAATCTGTTCCGACAGGTCGGAGCCGGGAATGATGATTTCCGCCGAGGTCACATTGTAGTTTGGAATGAAGACCAGCTTGAGCAGGTTATGGGCGGCCAGGTCGTTGTTGACGATTTCCGCCACGTCATTGATGAGGCGGATGATGAGCTTGGCCATGAAGTAGCCTGGTGCTGCCTTGCCGGCCATCACGATGGTGCGGGCCTGCATGCCGTCCGCCTGGCCTGCACGGATATGGTTGTAGCGCGTGATGACGTGCAACATGTTGAGGAGCTGGCGCTTGTATTCGTGGATGCGCTTGACCTGTGCGTCAAACAGCGTTTCCGGCTGGACTTCAATGCCCACCTTGCGCTGGATCAGATCCGTTAGCCGTTTTTTGTTGGCCAGCTTGATGTCCATGACCTGTTTGCGGAATTCAGGGTCATCTGCAAAGGGAACCAGCTGTTCAAGCTGTGACAGGTCTGTGATCCAGCCCTTGCCGATGCGGTCGCTGATGGCTTCCGAAAGGCCGGGGTTGGACTGGAGAAGCCAGCGGCGCTGGGTAATGCCGTTGGTCACGTTGACGAACTTTTCCGGGAACAGGCGGTTGAAATCGGAAAAGGTGCTGGTCTTGAGCAGGTGGGTGTGCAGCTCGGCGACACCGTTGACGCGGCGGCTGCCCACAATGGCGAGGTTGGCCATGCGCACTTTCCGGCTGGCATCGTCAATCAGCGACAGGCGGGGCAGGACTGCACCATCTCCCGGCATTTTTTTGCGGACGTCATGCAGGAAGTGCTGGTTGATTTCGTAAATGATCATCATGTGGCGGGGAAGCACGGAATCGAGCATGCTGATGGGCCAGTGTTCCAGGGCTTCGGGCAGCAGGGTGTGGTTGGTGTAGTTGAAGACCCGCGTGGTGATGTCCCAGGCCTTGTCCCACTCATAGCCATAGTGGTCGATCAATACCCGCATGAATTCGGGGATGGCCAGGCACGGATGGGTGTCGTTGAGCTGGATGGTCACCTTGTCCGGCAGCATGTCCAGCTCCTTGTTGCGGCGAAGGAAGCGGGCCAGAATGTCCTGGATGGAAGCGCTGGCGAAGAAGTATTCCTGTTTCAGGCGCAGTTCGAGGCCCATCATGGTGGCGTCGTTGGGGTAAAGCACCTTGGAAAGGTTTTCTGAAGCTGTCTTTTCCTTCACGGCCTCAAAATAATTTCCCTCATTGAACTGGCGCAGGTTGAGGTCGGTTGAAGCTTCGGCACCCCAGAGGCGGATATTGTTGACGATGTCGGCGCCATGGCCGCAGATGGGGAGGTCATAGGCCTGGGCAAGGACATCGGTGCTGTCCACCCACTTGTGGGTTTGCCGGCCCTTTTCGTCCTTGAAGGAAATGACCTTGCCGTGGAAGCGGATGGTGTACATGACCTTGGGCCGCGGGAATTCCCACGGGTTGCCGTCACGAAGCCAGTTTTCAGGTTTTTCCACCTGCTGTCCGCCTTCGATTTCCTGCTTGAACATGCCGTACTGGTAGCGGATGCCATAGCCAAAGCCGGGATAGCCATGGGTGGCCATGCTGTCCAGAATGCAGGAGGCCAGACGGCCGAGGCCGCCATTTCCCAGCGCCGGATCCATTTCGGTTTCGGCGATCTTGGTAATGTCCTGGCCAAGTTCGGAAATGGCCTGGCGCGCACAATCGAGCATGCCGATGTCAATCAGCTGTTTCATGAGCATGCGGCCGGGCAGGTATTCCATGGAAAGGTAGAAGACGCGCTTGACAGCCTTTTGCCGCTGCGCCTGTCCGGAATTGATGTAACGTTCCGAGAGCATGCCGCGGATGAGGAAAGCCAGGGCATAATACCAGTCTTCGGCTGTTGCATATTGTGGGTCCTTGCCCACCACCTGGCTCATGGTGCGCAGGAGTTCCTGCTTCAGGTCGGCAACGCTGGTAAAGGCGGGGGCGACGTCGCTCATTTCATCCATGGACAGCTTTCCTCCGGAAGTCGGTTTCAGGATCGGCCTCTAAACTATCTTGAAAAGGTTGCCACGAGAAGGTTAATTTTTGGGTATTTTCACATTTCCATACCCTTGCGCTGGAAGGGCTTGGGTTATATACTCGAACACGTTAATTCCCAACTTTGTAGGTAGAAAATGATTCTGACTTGTCCGGCCTGTGGGGCCAAGTTCAATCTCGATGATGCTCTCATGCCAGCGGCGGGGCGCAAGGTCCGTTGTGGCAAATGTGCACATGTCTGGCTGGCCATGCCCGTATCCCCGGTGGAGGCGGTTCCTGAAGCCGTGGTTGTGGAGCGCCCCATTCCTGGAACTCTCCGCCCGGAACCGGCTCCGGAAACGACGGAACGCAAGGTTGTCAAGGCGCGTTTGCAAGAGGATCGCCAACCTGTCCATTTTGGTCAGGCCTTGATGACGTTGCTGACCTTTATTGCCGCCATTGTCGCCATTCTTTATTTTCTGCGCGAGCAGGTGATCATGGTTTTCCCGCCTGCGGAAACGCTTTATGAGCGGGTGGGGGTTCCGGTGGGCCCGGTGTGGAAGGGGCTTTCCATCATCAATGTTTCGGCCAACGCCGTGCCGGATGCGCGGGGCGCCAGCGTGACCATCAGCGGTGAAGTGGTCAACCACAGCGGGCGTTCAGTCCAACGCCCCCGTTTGCTGGGAACCCTTTCTGGTGGCGAAGCGCCGGTGGCATTTTCCATTCCCATGCAGCCGGGCATGATTGCGCCGGGCGCGCATGAGGTGTTTTCCCGCACTTTGGCCGGGGTTCCGGAAAAAGCAAACAAGGTGGATATGCGCTTCGCTCCCTGATTTTCCCATGCTTTTCAAGGAAAATGCCTGCCCTGCAAAAAACGCAGGGCAGGCATTCCTTTTTGGCAATGCTTGCTTTTGCCGTGCCGGAGTAAACTGGTTTCATCATCAGGAACAAGTAGGGGAGAAGATGGCCATGAACAAGACAGAAATCAACAAGGCTTTTCACGAAGCGGCACGCAAGGGCGAGATCGATCGCATGGAAGACCTGCGCCTGCAGGGCGCGGACACTGGCGCGCCTGACGAAAATGGCCTGAGAGTTGCCGACAAGGCGCGCCAGATGGCCATGGAAAACGTGGGGCAGGAACTTGGGCGACTTGTCGTTCTGGAGGGTATGGGAATCGACGTTTCGGACATGCGCGCGGAATGCCTTCATGCGCGTGAAGTCCAGGATGAGCGTCTCCGTGATGCGTTTGGTGCGGTTGTGGATTCGCTGGACGTTCTGGTGATGACGCCGGGGATGCATGCGCAGGCGCAGGAAATCGCTCAGACCCTCGTGGAAAATGAGAAGACCGAGCAGCGCCGTGTCCTTTCCTATGTTCAGCGTGTGCGGTTGAAAAAAGCGGATTCGCCTTTCGATTTCGCGCTGCTGCGCAAGTAAGGTTTTCCCCGGTATGCGTTTTTTGCGGGGCTGCCCTGCAAAAGTTGCACACCACAGAATGACCGGAATCGGATAAGCTCTCAAACATCAAGAGCAACAGGATGGAGACGGAACATGCAGGATACCCAGTACGAAGGAAACAATATCCATACCCGCCAGGAACGCCTGAACCAGGCTTTCCGCCGTGCGGCAAAATCGGGAAACACGACGCGCATGGAAAAGCTCTATCATGGCGGTGCGGTTCCCTTTGCCAAGAATGTGGCGGGCATCAGCGCCTATGACCTTGCGCTGGAAAACAACCGTGAAGATGCGCTGGCATTCATGGATGGCATCATGACCGGGCAGGTCAGCCGGAAGAAGCCGGTTGCCAAGGGTTATGAACATCGCCTCAACCTCAACGGGCCTTTTGTTTAAGAAACATCAGTGTCCGACCGAAGCAAACGCCCCTCCCCCTCCTAGGGGGCGTTTGTCGTTAAAGGCTCTAAAAACGCTTGAGCAGGCGATTCATGTAATCGCGTTCCTGGGGCGGGCGGCGCATGTCGCCCGCTTTTTCACGCAGGCTTTTCAGGATTTCGCGGGTTTTGGCGAGTCCCTTCCGGGTTTCGATATCCACCGGGCGACCAAAAATGTCGGCGCCGCCCTGCATGCGGCCAAAAGGATCAGATCCCCCCATGCCCATGGGCATGCTGCCTTGGCCGGAACCGCCACCGGACATGGCCTGCTGCATCATGTTTTTCAGGCTGTCCTTCAGGTCTGAAAGCGCTTGTGCCTGGGCCTGCTGGGCAAGCTGTCCCTGACCATTTTTCAGAAGCCGGGCCGCCTCGCCCATGGCATTTCCGGCCTGGGTCAGGGGATCTGGAACGCCCCCCATGAGGGCCTCAAGGCTTTGGGCGGTTTCCCCCAGTGCCTTCTGCAAGGCGTCCTGTTCCGCACCAAGACCGGGCAGGTCTTCTTCCTTGGCCTTGAAGGTATCATTCAAAAGTGCATCCTGTCTTTCCACAAGGGTTTGCAAATCGGAAAAGGCTTGCCAGAAAGCCTGCGTCGCTGGATTTTGCGCCTTGAGCGAAATGCCCTGCAGAAGGTCGGACAGGGCGGAGAGCATGTCGCGGGCGGCATCGCGCGCGCCGCTTTCCGCCATGGCTTTCATGTCGGAAAAGGCGTTTGCAAGATCGGAGAGATCCATTCCTGCGGGGGCCATGGTGCTGGCCATCATGCCGCGCTCCATGTTTTCGGCCAAGGTCTGGAGGTATTCGGCAAACGCCCGGGAAAACTGTTCCATGAGCGCTGCAATTTCGGCATCGGAGGTGTCCGGATTGTCCAGCGCCTGTTCCAGTTGCTGCCGGATGGATTCCAGCTTTTCAAGCGCGAGGGAGAGCCCTCCATCCTCAAGCCGCAGGGCCGTTTTCCAGAGAAGGTCCGCCACTTCGGACGTGGCTTTGGTCTTGTGGTTGAAGGCCAGTCGTGCCGATGCTGCCCGCAAGGCAAGAAAAACCGTGAAATCCCCATCAAAAGCGCCAGGATGCGTGGCCAGGCCCTCAAGTTGCATGCGCGCCTGCCCCCGGTTGCCGGTTTCCATCAGGTTCTTGCGGATGGCCACCAGCGCCTTGGCCACAGGATGGGTGAAGACGCGCTCCGGCAGGGTGAGGGAAACCGGAGGAGCCTCCCCCATTTGTCCGCGGGCATCCATGGCGATGAGGGAAAGACTGACAGGGGCGCCCGCCCATGGATGGGCGGTGAGATCGAGGAATGCCGGCCCATCGACGGTTTTGCGGGCATTGGCTGAAAGAGGGAAGTCAAGGGTTTCGGAATCGCGGGTGATGCGCAGGACAAGGGTTTCAAGGCCATAATCGTCGCTGGCGTGGAAAGGCAGGGAAAGGTTGTTCTGTGCGGTGGCGGAAGGGGCTTCTGTCCAGACAGCTTCGGGAGGTGTGTCGGGCAGAATGAGGATGTTCCAGCGGGCCAAGGTGCGGATGCGTCCCTTGAGCTGGAGATTGTCGTTCTGGTCCAGAACAAGGGTCATCGCGGCACTGCCATCTTTCCGGAGGCGGAAGGGGATGGCCAGGCCTTTGGCGTAAATCCGGGCGTGTTTGGCCAGTTGCGCTGGCAGGTGGATTTGCAGGAGGCTCCCTGCGGGAATGCGCAAGGGCGCTTTATTTTGCCCTGCATTGAGGAGAAGGGATGGCAGTTCCGTAAAGGCGGGCGGAATGATGCGGGCCTCAAAATCCGGCAGGATCCAGAAGGCGGGCATGGTGAGTTTCGGTTGCAGGGATTGCGTGATGCGGTGTCTGGCGTCATCGCCATGCAGGATGGTCATGAACACAAGGGCCAGAAGGACAATGAAACGCAGGCCAAACGGGTCGATTCGGGCAGCCTGCGGGCGGGGCGGGCAGGGACGGAGAGCCCGGATGGCTTGCCGCATGCGGGCAAGATGGCTTTCCCATAAGGCGTTTTGTCCAAGGGCCGGGCGGTCATGAAGGGCGGACAGCGGGCCGTGGGGGAGGTGGTTGTGTTGTTCAAGCCGTTGCATGGCCTGATTTTTGCGGGGCAGGCGCAGGCGACGAAAATCGCGTCCCGCCAGTCCGGTGAATGTCAGCAGGAAAAGGCCGAGCAGGGCCAGATGTCCCCATCCGGGCAGTCTGGGCAAGAGGCCCGACAGGGCAAGGACGCCAAAACTTCCGGCCACCAGGAAGATGTGCAGGAACAGCGGTGTCAACCGCTCGAAGAGCAGGGCAAACCTGGCCAGCAGAATGAGGAAACGGGCGCGGATCATGGCTCCATCGGGTAGGTCAGGGGATAGGCGCTGGATGGGGTGCCCGGTGGCGGCAGGGGCTCGGACGGCTTGCGGCCGCAGGCCCCCAGCAGGATGAGGCAAAGAAGGGCGATGGGGAGGGCGCGTTTCATGGTGTTTCCTTGGAAGAAGGTGGGAATGGAAAAAACATAACAGGTTTGCCTATCTGTCTGCAATGCCTGCGCGGGCGCGGACGTCTGCGGGGCAAAGGCCTTGCGCCCGCAGGTCGCGGATGGTGATGGCCCCATCGCGTTTGGAGAGTTTCTGTCCGTTTTCGTTGCACAGCAGGGGATGGTGGCGGTATTGCGGTGCATCATAACCCAGAAGGGCTTGCAGCAGGCGGTGCAGGTGGGTGGCCTCAAACAGGTCGTGTCCGCGGATGATGTGGGTGACGCCCTGCAAGGCATCATCCATGGTCACGCAGAGGTGATAGCTCATGGGAACGTCCTTGCGGGCCAGAATGGCATCGCCGAGGCGCGCAGGCATGGCCTTTTGCGGCCCTGCCTGCGCATCGAGCCAGGAAAGCGGGCCGGTGATGGACAAGGCGCGGGCAACATTGATTCGCAGGGCATAGGGCTGGCCGTCTGCCATCCGTTGTGCAGCGTCTTCCGGAGGTACGTTGCGGCAGGTGCCAGGGTAGGGCAGGGTTTCCCCCGCGTGAGGCGCAAATCCCATGCGGGAAATTTCGGTGGCAATGTCGCGCCTTGTGCAGAAACAGGGATAAAGGACGCCCAAGGCACTGAGCCGGGCAAGACCGGCGGCATAATATGGCGCGTGTTCCGATTGTCTGCGCACCGGGGATTCCCACGAAAGTCCCAGCCAGGCAAGATCCTCGAAAATGGCGGCCTCATATTCGGGACGGCAGCGGGAAGGATCAATGTTTTCCATGCGCAGCAGGAATTGTCCATTCAGGTCCTGTGCGGTGCGGAAGGCGGTGAGTGCGGAATGGGCGTGCCCCAGATGCAGCCATCCTGTGGGGCTGGGGGCAAAACGGGTTGTCAGGTGCGATACAGTCATGCCGGCATGCATAACACAATTGACAATGCGCGTCATCTGGGCAAGATGGCGTCATGACACAGAGCCATATTCTACAGGGCCCCAGCGCCCCCCCGCTGTCTGGCGGCAAGGCCCGCCAGCTGGTGATCCTCATGCACGGGCTTGGTGCCGATGGTGCCGATCTCCTGTCGCTGGCCACGCACTGGGCGCAGATGCTGCCGCATGCTGCATTCCTTGCGCCCAACGGCATCGAGGAATGCGACATGGCGCCTTATGGCTACCAGTGGTTCAGCCTTCAGGACCGTTCCCCGGAACATCTGCTGGCCGGGGTGCGCCGGGCGGAGCTTGTTGTGGGCGCTTATATCGACCACCAGCTGGCCCTGCATGGGCTGTCGGATGAACATCTGGCGCTGGTAGGGTTTTCGCAAGGCGGCATGATGGCGCTTCATCTGGGTTTGCATCGGCTCCACACCTGTGCGGGCGTTGTGTCGTTTTCGGGATTGCTGGTGGGAGGGCTTGACCTTCCGGCCACCATCAAGTCCCGTCCGCCGGCCCTTCTGCTGCATGGATCGGAGGATGATGTTGTTCCTGTGCAGAATCTTGGCAATGCCATGCAGGCCCTCAAGGCCGCTGGCGTTTTTGCCACAGGAATCACCCGACCCAATCTGGGGCATGCGATTGACATGGAAGGGATTGTGCGCGCCGGGGCTTTCCTGAAAAAGGCGTTTGGCGAAGGCTGAGAGCGTTATTTTTCTGCCGGCTTGCGGATGGAATGGATGCAGCCGCAGTAATTCTGGCGGTAGAATCCTTCTTCCCTTGCCACGGCATCGGCATTTTGCTGCCCGCCGCCCTTTCGGAAATCATGCAGCCAGTAGCGCAGCGGTGGATGTTTTTTGGCTACGGCTTCCGCGCAGGCAATGATCTGCTCCCGGCTTTTGTAGCGGGAGAGGGAGAGCGTGGTGGCAAAACAGTCAAATCCGTGGGCCGCGGCGTAATCGGCCACAATTTCAAACCGCATGGTAAAGCAGATGGTGCAGCGCGCGCCGCGTTCGGGCTCGGCTTCCAGGCCCTTGGTGCGCAGTGTCCATTCGTCTTCGTCCCCTTCCATCAGCACAAAGGGAATGCTGTGCTTTTCAAGGTAAGGCAGTAGGGCGGCCTTGCGGCGCTCATATTCGGCGCGCGGCTGGATGTTGGGGTTGCAGAAGGCCACGGCAAACTCAATCCCTGCCTCCTTGAGGTCGCGGATAATCGCTCCGGAGCAGGGCGCGCAGCACACGTGCAGCAAAAGGCGTTGGCAGCCCTTCGGGAGTTCAGGCTTCGGTTGCGGGTTCATGGGCTGTCTCGCGGGCCAGGAAATCGTGTGCAAAATTTGTGTAGCGGTTTTCCTCGATGGCTTGGCGGATATCCGCCATCAGGCGCTGGTAATGGCGGATGTTGTGCCATGTCAGCAGCATGCAGCCAAGGATTTCCCTGGCCTTGAAGAGATGGTGCAGGTAGGCGCGTGAATGGCGCGTACAGGCCGGGCAGTCGCATGTGTCGTCGAGCGGTCGGGGATCCGCCTTGTGACAGGCATTGTTGATGTTGAGCGTGCCGCCGGGAATGAAAGCCTGGCCGGTGCGTCCGCTGCGGGTGGGCATGACGCAGTCGAACATGTCGATTCCGCGCAGGACGGAGCCGACAATGTCGGATGGGGTGCCTACCCCCATGAGGTAGCGGGGTTTGTCCTGCGGCAAAAGGCCTGGCGCATAGTCCAGCACCTCGAACATGGCTTCCTGGCCTTCGCCCACGGCAAGCCCGCCCACGGCGTAGCCGTTGAAGCCGGTTCTGGTGAGGGCGGCGGCGGATTCCTCACGCAAGTCGCGGAACACGGAGCCCTGCATGATGCCGAAGATGCCGTAGCCCTCACGGGCAACAAACGCATCGCGTGAACGCTGCGCCCAGCGCATGGACATGCGCATGGAGTCTGCGGCCTGCTCATATGTGGCGGGGAAGGGGGTGCATTCATCAAACGCCATGGTGATGGTGGAATCCAGCAGGTGCTGGATTTCCATGGAGCGTTCGGGCGTGAGGTGGATGGTGTCGCCATCGAGATGTGACTGGAAGGTGACGCCCTCCTCGGTGATCTTGCGGAGCTTGGACAGCGACATGACCTGAAAGCCGCCAGAATCGGTGAGGATGGGGCCGGGCCAGTCCATGAATTTGTGCAGGCCGCCCAGTGCCGCCACCTGTCCCGCGCCGGGGCGCAGCATGAGGTGATATGTGTTGCCGAGGATGATCTGGGCACCAGTGGCGCGCACCGAATCCGGCATCATGGCCTTGACGGTGCCAACTGTTCCCACCGGCATGAAAACCGGGGTTTCAATGGGGCCGTGGGCGGTGTCGAGACGGCCACGGCGGGCCTTGCCATCGGTGGTTTTGAGGGTAAAGGAAAACGGGGTCATGTTGTGCGCCTCAGGAAACAGGCATCGCCATAGGAATAGAAACGGTAGTGGTTTTCAATCGCGTGTGCGTAGGCGTCCTTCATGCGATCGGTGCCGGCAAAGGCACACACCAGCATGAACAGGGTGGAACGTGGCAGGTGGAAATTGGTCATGATGGCGTCCGCGCCACGGAATGTGTGGCCGGGGGTGATGAAAATGTCTGTGTCGCCGCAAAAAGGACGCACCACATTATCCTCGCCGGTTGCTGTTTCGAGCAAACGCAGGGCGGTGGTGCCCACAGCGACAAGCCGCCCGCCTCCCTGGCGTATGGCATTCAGGGCATCGGCGGTGGTTTGGGAAAGTTCGCCATATTCGCTGTGCATGCGGTGATCCTGGGTATCTTCCACCTTGACCGGCAGGAAAGTCCCCGCCCCCACATGCAGGGTCAGCCGGATGATGCGCACGCCAAGCCCCGCAATGCGGTCATAAAGTTCAGGGGTGAAATGCAGTCCGGCCGTGGGGGCGGCAACAGCGCCGGGTCTTGCCGCAAACATGGTCTGGTAATCGTTGCGGTCAGAGTCGCGCGGGCCTTCCTTGCGGGCAATGTAGGGTGGCAGCGGCATGGCGCCATATTCTTCCAAAGCGGCAAGAAGTTCACCCTCCGGCATTTCAAAATCGAGCAGGACGCCATCATGATCATTTTTTTCCACCACGCGGGCGGCGAGGGTATCCTCAAAAATTACCGTGTCAGCGGGGCGCAGGCGTTTGCCGGGTTTGGCGAATGCCCACCATGCCCCGTTTCCGGCATTCTTGTGCAGGGTGGCTTCGATATGGGCTTCCCCACGCTTGCCGAACAGGCGGGTGGGAATGACGCGGGTATCATTGACCACCAAGGCATCTCCGGCAGAAAGAAGCAGTGGCAGGTCGCGGATGAGGCGGTCATGAAACGGCCCGTTCTGCGGCACGTCGAGCAGGCGCGCGGAATCGCGCGGAGTGGCGGGTTCCGTGGCAATCAATCCCTCAGGCAGGGTGAAATCGAAAAGGTCAACTTTCATGGTCTGCGGCATAGCATGGCCGGGGCCCTTCGTCGAGAAAAAAGGCATTTGTCATGTTTGGGGAGATGATCTTTGCAACAGGAAGTTCCCGAAAAAAAAGAGCTGAAAACCGTAACCGGTTTCAGCTCTTGAGGGGAAAAGGCCATAGGGAGAAATAGGGATGGGCTTTATTCGAGGGTGATCATGACCCCGATACTGCTGACCCTGGTTCCCGAGGGCAGGTCGGGAAGCTTTTCAAAGCGGATGGCTTGTTCAGGGATGTCAATGAGGGTTCCCGCATCCGGAATATGGAAATGATGGTGGTTATCCGTATTGGTATCAAACCATGCCCGTCCGTCCCCGAGGCTGACTTGCCCCAGCAGTCCGGCATTCTGGAATTGGTGCAGGGTGTTGTAGATGGTGGCGAGGGAAACGCGGATGCGGTTCCGTGAGGCTTCATCATAGAGCTGTTCGGCACAGACATGACGAGGCCCGTTTTCAAACAGGAGCTTGTAAAGTGCCAGGCGCTGGCGGGTGGGCCTCAACCCGGAATTTTTTAGGATATCAATCGTATTCGAATAAGTACGGGTCCTATTCATAAGTCTTCCCCGGAGTTTTGAAGGGTTCAATCACGGGGATGGTATAATGTTATGCCGTAGTGCGCAAGCCTTATTAAAGATTTCACATTTTATACAACGCACGCAATCAATCGCCGGATTCTATCCTGGAGACCAATTGCGCGACTGTTGGAATGAAGCCATTTGCATAAAAAGGATCCTGTGCAAATTTGTAGGCGTGATGGCCTGCAAACATCAGCTGGTTTTCGGTGTCGTCGGTATGGGCAATGGCCTGAAGGGTTTTCTGGATGCAGTAGGAACGGGGATCCGGCAGGCGGCCCGTTGTTCCTTTGTCCCCCTGTGACCAGCTGGAAAAAAGGCAGGCAGACAGGCAACCGATGCAGGCGGCCTGATCGGAACGGATCATTGCGGCACGTTCCGGAGTCACAAAAACAAGGGTGGTGTCCGGTGTGCGCATGGCGGTGGTAAAGCCCTGGCGCATCCAGTTTTCGGCGTGGGCCTTATCCTCTTCGGAGACAAAGACCGCATTGCCGGCAGACAGTTCAAGACGATGGCAGAGGGCACCCGCCTCGTTCGGGGAAAAGGTCACCTGACGGGCGGAACGATCATAGAGTTCCTGAAGGAAGTCGTTGCGCACGGCAGAAGAATAAAAGCCGGTAGGGCTGAAACGGTTGAGGGAGACATCGCCCGGCTTCAGGGTCAGGAGACGTTTTTTCCATGCCATGGGGATGGGGCTTTCCTGCGTGAGCAGGGGCCTTGTGCCAAACTGGAAACCAATGGGGCCAAGATCCGGGTTGCCAATCCAGTCCTGCCAGTCGCGCAGGAACCAGAGACCGCCCGCCACGATGATGGGAACCTGGCCGAGGCCGAGTTCGCGCATGACCCGGCGCAGCTCAATGACGCGCGGCATGGGGGATTGGGGGTCGTTCGGGCTTTCGGTGTTGGACAGGCCATTATGGCCGCCAGCCAGCCATGGGTCTTCATAAACAACGCTTCCCAGCCATTCATGAACCTTGTTGTAGGCGCGCTTCCACAGGGCATTGAAAGCCCGGGCGGAGGAAACGATGGGATGGAAGTAAACGCCGTGTGCGGCGCAGATTTCCCCCAGCTGGTAAGGCATGCCGGCACCACAGGTGATGCCATGGATTTTGCCCTTGGCGCCTTCAAGAATGCCCTTGAGGATGGTGGTGGATCCGCCCATTTCCCACAGGATGTTCATGTGGATGCGCCCTTGTCCACACGCGCGTTCAAAAGCGATGCGGGCTTGGGAAATGCCGCCTTCGATGGCGTGGGCAATCAGTTCTGCCTGCCTTTCGCGGCGGGTCTTGCCCTTGTATTCCTTTTCCATCACCGTGCCATCAATATTGAAGATGTCGGCGTTGACGCCGGAAAAAGTCCCAACGCCTCCTGCGGCTGCCCAAGCGCCGGAACTGGCACCATCGGAGGCAGCAATACCTTTCCCGCCCTCAATGAGGGGCAGGACTTCACGGCCGGAGATAAGCAGGGGATTGAGAGCTTTCACAGGATCCTCGCGGAAAACATGAAAAAGGGAACGGGAATGCAGGTGTCAGGGCTTGAAAAAAGATGTACCTCCCGGCCCCCGGAAAAGCCGGGAACCGGGAAGGTACGGGAAGGCACGCTTATTCTTTGTTCTGGCTGATTTCCTGGCCAGTTTCCTGGTCAACGGACTTCATGGAAAGCTTGACCTTGCCGCGATCATCAAAGCCGATGACCTTGACCTTGACGGTCTGGCCAACGGTGAGGATGTCGGACACCTTTTCCACACGGCGCGGAAGAATTTCCGAGATGTGGACAAGGCCGTCGCGGTTGCCAAGGAAGTTCACGAAGGCGCCGAAATCGACAACCTTGACCACCTTGCCATTGTAGATGACGCCGAGTTCCGGTTCCGCAACAATGCCCTTGATCCATTCAATGGCACGCTCTGCAGCGGCAGAATCGGTGGATGACACTTGCACAGTGCCTTCATCGTCGATGTTCACCTTGGCCCCCGTCACTTCCGTGATTTCACGGATGACCTTGCCACCAGTGCCAATGACGTCACGGATCTTGTCCTTGGGAACGGAGAAGACCGTGATGCGGGGCGCATGGTCGCTGACTTCCTCGCGGGATCCGGTGATGGCCTTGGCCATTTCGCCCAGGATGTGCAGGCGACCGTCCTTGGCCTGGGCCAGGGCGTTCTTCATGATCTCCTCGGTGATCGAGGTGATCTTGATGTCCATCTGCAGGGCGGTAATGCCATGTTCGGTGCCGGCAACCTTGAAATCCATGTCGCCGAGATGGTCTTCATCGCCCATGATGTCCGAAAGGATGGCGTATTTCTCGCCTTCCTTGATCAGGCCCATGGCAATGCCGGCCACAGGCTTGGCCAGCGGAACGCCGGCATCCATGAGCGACAGGGAAGACCCGCACACGGTGGCCATCGAAGAGGAACCATTGGATTCCGTGATTTCGGACACGATGCGGACGGTGTAGGGGAAAGCGTCCTTGGTGGGCATCATCGGGTGGATGGCGCGCCAGGCCAGCTTGCCATGGCCGATTTCGCGGCGGCCCGGAGAGCCAATGCGGCCCACTTCGCCCACCGAGAACGGCGGGAAGTTGTAGTGCAGCAGGAAGTTCTGGCGATATTCGCCTTCCAGGGCGTCGATGATCTGCGAGTCCTGGCTGGTTCCCAGGGTGCTGACCACGAGGGCCTGCGTTTCACCGCGGGTAAACAGGGCAGAACCATGGGCGCGGGGCAGGATGCCAACTTCCGCCACGATGGGGCGGATGGTCTTGGTATCGCGTCCATCGATGCGCATGCCGGTGTTGAGGATGTTGCCACGCACCAGGTCATATTCGAGCTTGCCAAAGTTTTCGGAAATGGCAAAGGCCGAGAATTCGCCTTCCAGGGCTGCAATGGCCTTCTTGCGGGCTTCGTTGATCTTGCCATGGCGGATCTGTTTCTTGGGTTCGCTGTAGGCGGCCTTGAGGTCTTCAAGGACAATGTCCTTAAGGCGGGCCGAGAGCGTATCCAGATTGTGGGCCGGGACGGGCATGTCCCACGGATCCTTGGCGCACATTTCAGCAAGGTCGATAATGGCCTGGATGACGGGCTGGAATGCATTCCAGCCAATCATGACGGCTTCAAGCATGACGTCTTCCGGAAGTTCCTTGGCTTCCGATTCCACCATCAGGACGCCTTCCTGGGTGCCGGCGACCACGAGGTCGAGCTCAACACCGGATTCCAGCTCATTGATGGTTGGGTTGACAATGAACTTGCCATCCTTGCGGACAATGCGTGCGCCACCCACCGGGCCCATGAAGGGCAGGCCGGAGATGGTGATGGCCGCCGAAGCGCCGATCAGGGCGATGACATCGGGATCATTTTCAAAATCGTGGCTGAGGACGGTGCAGATGACCTGGGTCTCATTGCGGAAACCGTCCACGAAAAGGGGGCGGATCGGACGGTCGATCAGGCGGGAAATCAGGGTTTCCCGTTCGCTGGAGCGTCCTTCACGCTTGAAAAAGCCACCCGGGATCTTGCCGGCGGCAAAGGTTTTTTCCTGGTAATTCACGGTGAGGGGGAAGAAATCCCCATCCGGGCGGGCGCTTTTGGCCGCCACGACAGTGCAGAGCAGCTTGGTTTCGCCATAAGTGACCAGAACGGCCCCATCGGCCTGGCGGGCAATCTTCCCCGTTTCCAGGATGAGCGGGCGACCGGCCCATTCGATTTCCTTGCGGAAAATATTGAACATTAAAACATTCCTTCTTTCATTTGCGGATTTGCCGGACGCAGGAAAGCGCCAGCACCGCGGGATTCCGCCCCATGCGGGATCCCGCGGTCTTGGGGTGGTGTTTAGCGACGCAGGCCGAGACGCTTGATCAGCTCTTCATAGCTGGCGACCGACTTGGCCTTGAGATAATCGAGCAAACGGCGGCGCTGGCCAACCATGATCAGCAGTCCACGACGGCTGTGAACGTCTTTCGCGTGGGTGGACAGATGCTGGGTCAGGTTGTTGATCCGTTCGGTCAGGACGGCAATCTGGACTTCCGGTGAACCGGTATCGCCCTCTTTGCGGGCGAAGTCCTTGATGACTTCCTGTTTGCGTTCTGAGGTAATCGACATCGTGTACTCCTTCCAAAAAAGTTGTTTTTACAAGTTGAAGCCGCGCACAGACCGCAGGACGTTGCCGGAGATGGCTCCAAGAGCCACCAGACGGCCTTCCGAATAAACAGCAACTTCTCCGTTTCCCGTGATTTCGCTCCGCCCGGAAGGGGTGAGCAGGTCGCGGTGAGCAACGGTCAGCAATACTGTTTGCCCGTGCCTGAGCCTCCACGCTTCCTGCCTTGTTGCGGCCAGCGCCGGGATGTCGTCCAGCGCGGTCTCAATGGGCAGGAGGTAATTTGCCAGCACTTCGCTTGATTCGTGCGAAGTGAAAGCATCCCACCCCATAGCATGGGTGAGGGAGAAATGTCCAACCCTCTTTCTGCGCAGGGCGGAGATGTATCCAGCACAGCCAAGGGCGCTGGAAATGTCATGTCCAAGGGAACGGACATAAAAACCCTTGCCCGATGTGACTTCGAAACGGGCTTCGTCTGCGCTGGGCATGTCCACGAGGCGCAGGTCATGCACCAGGACTGTTCGCGCGGCAAGTTTCACGTCCTGTCCGGCGCGGGCCAGCGCATAGGCCCGCTTGCCATCCACCTTGATGGCGGAATAGGCGGGAGGTACCTGTTGGATTTCACCAATAAAGCGGGGGAGGATGGAAAGAATGTCTTCTTCCGTGGGACGTTTGGGGCTGGTTTCACACACGTCGCCTTCAAAATCGTCGGTGGTGCGGAATTCGCCCCAGCGGATGGTGAAGGCATAATCCTTGCTGCCAGTCTGCGCATAGGCCACGGTCTTGGTGGCTTCCCCAAGGGCAATGGGCAAAACGCCGCTCGCCAGGGGATCAAGGGTTCCCGCATGGCCGCAGCCCTTGATGCCAAGGTGCCGCCGCACACCGCCAACCACCTGGTTCGATGTCATGCCAAGGGGTTTGTCGATGATGAGCCACCCGCTGGGAGAGGTGTTCATGCGTCGCTGTCGTCCGTTTCGTCGGGGATACCTGCGGCCGGGTTTTCAAGGTCGCGGGCAACCTCGGGCCTGCGCAGGAGGGAGTCAATGTGCGAGGCCTCGTCAAAAGTGATGTCGGCTTCAAAATGCAGGTAAGGCAGGTAACGCAGCTTCATCTTTTGGGCGATATGGGCGCGGAACATGCCCTCTGCCCTTTCAAGGGCTTCCAGAACCTTGGGCAGGTTGCGGCCACCGAGCGGCATGACAAAAATCTTGGCATGCTTGAGATCCGGCGACATGCGGACTTCGCTCACCGTAATGCTGTTTTCCGCAAGGACAGGATCGCGGAAATTGCCGCGTTCCAGAACCTCGGAGAGCAGATGTCTTATCTGCTCTCCAACGCGCAAAGGCCGCTGGCCTGTGGTTTTCCGTGCATGCCTCATAGGGTGCGGGCCACTTCCTCAACCTCGAAGGCTTCGATGACGTCGCCCACTTCGATGTTGTCATAGTTTTCAAAGGCCATGCCGCAGTCATAACCCTCGCGCACTTCCTTGACTTCGTCCTTGAAGCGCTTGAGCGTTTTGAGGCTGCCTTCGTGGATGACCACGTTGTCGCGCAGCAGGCGAACCTTGGCGCCGCGCTTGATGAGGCCTTCCGTGACCATGCAGCCGGCGACCTTGCCAACCTTTGTGACATTGAAGACCTGCCGGATTTCGGCATTGCCCAGGAAGTTTTCCTTCATGGTGGGCTTGAGCATGCCGCCCAGCATGGCTTTCACATCATCAATGAGGTTGTAGATGATGGAATAGTAGCGGATGTCGATACCATCCCGGCGGGCAATTTCACGGGCCTGGGTGTTGGCGCGCACATTGAAGCCGAAAATCAGGGCGCCCGTGGCTTTGGCCAGTGTGAGGTCGGATTCGTTGATGGCTCCGACGCCGCTGTGGATGACATGGGCGGCCACTTCCGCATGGCCTTCGGCCAGCTTGTGGACAGATGTCGCAATGGCTTCCACCGAACCATGCACGTCAGCCTTGACGATGAGCGGAAGCTCTTTCTTGATGCCGGCCTTGATCTGGGACAGCATGTCCTCGACCGTGCCGCGTCCTGTAGCGGTTGCGACCGACTGGAGTTCGCGCTTGCGGTGCATGCGGTATTCAGCAATTTCACGGGCGCGGGCTTCATTTTCCACTACCACGAAATCATCACCGGCCAGCGGCGTTCCGGAAAGGCCAAGAACTTCAACCGGCGTTGCGGGAGGGGCGTCATCCATGCTCTGACCGCGATCATTCAGCAGGGCGCGCACGCGGCCCCATTCGCTGCCGGAAACAAAGATGTCTCCCACCTTGATCGTGCCGGATTGGACGAGAACGGTGGCCACTGGGCCACGTCCCTTTTCCAGCTTGGCTTCCACAACGTGGCCGCGGGCCGGGCAATCCGGATTGGAGGTCAGGTCAAGGATTTCGGCCTGCAGGAGGATGGCTTCTTCCAGCTTGTCGAGTCCCTTGCGGGTTTTTGCGGACACTTCAACGGCCAGCGTTTCGCCGCCCATTTCTTCAACAACGATGTTGTGGTTCAGCAGTTCCTGGCGCACCTTGTCCGGCCTTGCGTCGGGCAGGTCGCATTTGTTGATGGCGATGATCATCGGGACTTTGGCGGCCTGGGCGTGGTTGATGGCCTCGATGGTCTGCGGCATGATGCTGTCATTGGCCGCAACGACAAGGACGACAACGTCGGTGACGTTGGCACCACGGGCGCGCATTTCACTGAAGGCCGCATGGCCCGGGGTGTCGATGAAGGTGATTTTCTTCTTGTTGGGCAAAACCACCTGATAGGCACCGATATGCTGGGTGATGCCGCCCGCCTCGCCGGAGACAACGTCGGTTTTGCGGATGGCGTCCAGCAGGGAGGTCTTGCCATGGTCAACATGGCCCATGATGGTGACAACCGGAGGCCGTGGCTTCTGGTTTCCGGCATCGCAGATTTCCGGCAGGAGACCCTGTTCAATGTCATTTTCCGAAACGCGGTTGATGCGGTGGCCGAATTCGGCAGCCACAAGTTCCGCCGTGTCGGCATCAATGACTTGATTGATGGTTGCCATGACGCCCATTTTCATGAGCGACTTGATGACGCTGGCGCCACGTTCCGCCATGCGGTTTGCAAGTTCCTGTACGGTGATGGCATCCGGGATGGTGACGTCTCGCACGATTTTCTGCTGCTCCTGCTGTTGGCTCCGCGCCTTGATGCGGGCCTTTTCAGCAGCTCTCCGGATGGAGGCGATGCTGCGCGCACGTGTCTGGAGTTCTTCGGCGCCGCCGGAGAGGACTTCGCGCACATTGAGGCGGTTGCCACGCATGGGCGCGTTGGTGTCCCGGCGTCCGCTTCCCTTGTTGCCGCGTCCCTTGCCGCGACCACCCCGGCCATCATCATCCGTGTTTGAGGGCATGCGCAGGGTGCGCAATCCGCCACGGCCGGATGCCGGTTTGGTTGTGTCTGTTGCAACGGGAGCCGGACGTTCATTTGCGGCCGGGCTGGCATCTTCCTGATCGCGCTTGGTGCGGGCATTGGCTTCATCAAGGATGCGTTCCGCTTCAGCGGATGCCTTGCGGTCATTGTCCTGGATGCGGCGCATTTCATTGAGTTCATGCTGGCGCAGTTCGGCCGCCGTCATCGGGCGGTTGGGGGTTTCTTCAGGTTTTGATGCCATGGATTCAGCCGGGGAAGATGTGTCTTCCTGGCCGGAGGCTTTTGTGTCCAGCAGATTGGCGGCTTCGTCTTCCCGCGTTTCCGTGGCTTTGCGCATATCCTCCTGGATGGCGCCCCGAAGGGCCCGCTCGCGGGCGTCGCGCTCGTCATCGGTCAGGCGAAGGCTTGCGACCTGCCGGGCCGCTGCCGTCTGGTGGGCTGTGGATTCTCCCGTGCGCTTGCGGCGCACTTCCACGGTCACGGTTTTGGACCGGCCATGCAGCAGGTTCTGGCGTGCCTGTGGCGAAGTATCGACCGGATTTTTAAGGCCGAGCTTTCCAGAGCCTGACAGACTGAGGGTTTTTTTGTTTTCGTCGTTGTTTTGCGTAGTCATGATACCTGCGGGGTGTGGTCGGTTGGAACAAGGAAGGTGGATTGGGAACGGAACGGGGCAAGACGCCGGCATTCCGCAAGAAAGGCTGCTGAAGATCGTCCGCGCGGCATGGCCGCATGAACGACAGCGCTTGATTTTCCAAGCGCTTCAGCCATTTCGGCAGAGGTAAAAAGGCCGATGACCGGGGCGTTGGAAGCCAGGTGGCGCATGTGCATGCGTCCATCCATGGACCCATCACTGGCTTCGAGAAGGAGGCTGCCTTTGTGGCTTTTCAGCCAGGCTTCCGTCTTGTCAAATCCGGAAACCAGCTGGCCACCGCGCCGGGCTATGCCAAGTTGGGCAAGACAGCGTTTGGCCAGCAAGGTGGCAATGGTTTCACAAAACCCGTCCGGGATGGAGAGGGTGCGTCGGGCAGCTTGGGAAAAACGCCCTTTCTTGACGGCCAGGGCAATGTTTTCAGGGCTGGGCAGAAGCCAGAAACCGCGCCCGGGAAGTTTTGCGGCCAGATCGGGTACAAGGGTGCCGTCTGGAGCGATGGCAAAACGCAGCAGACGCTCACGGGGAAGGATTTCACCGGTAGCGATGCAGCGCCGCAAGGGGCCGGAAAATTCCGGCTCCTCGAGGAATGCAGTCTCATCTTTGGCGGTGTTTTGGGCCATTACTGGCTCCAATCCGGGGAACCGCTCCTGAAAGGATCAGGAACGGGACTCCTCAAACCAGTGGGCTCGTGCCGCCATAATGATCTTCTCTGCCTCCTCGCGAGTGATTTTGTCTGAGCTCAGGACATCCATAAGCTCATCGGTTGCCAAGTCGCCAAGGTCGTCCAGCGTCTTGATGTCTTTTTCGCCAAGAACCACAAGCTGTGCCGGAGCAAGGCCGGATACTTCCGCAACCTCGTCGGTGACACCCAGTTCCTTGCGGCGGGCGTCCATGGCGGCCTTGCGGGCATCCAGGCTGGTCTGGGCACGGTTGCGGAGTTCTTCGGCCACGTCCTCGTCAAAGCCCTGGATCTGTGCCAGTTCATCAAGCGGGGTTTCGGCGATTTCCTCAACCGAGGTGAAGCCTTCGGCCACCAGCAGGTGGGCAATGACGTCGTCAACATTCATGGCGTCGATAAACAGGCTCGAGCGGACGCGGGTTTCCTCGGTACGCTTTTCCGATTCTGCGGCTTCCGTCATGATGTCAATGTCCCAGCCGGTCAGCAGCGATGCCAGACGGACATTTTGTCCACGGCGGCCAATGGCCAGGCTGAGCTGTTCGTCGGGAACCACCACTTCGATGCGGTGTTTTTCTTCATCCAGCACCACCTTGGTGACTTCTGCGGGTGCAAGGCCATTGAGTACAAAGGCGGCCGGATCAGGCGACCACTGGATAATGTCGATCTTTTCGCCCTGCAGTTCGCCCACCACGGCCTGGACGCGGCTGCCGCGCATGCCGATGCAGGCGCCGACCGGGTCGATGGAGCTGTCACGGGAGGTGACGGCAATTTTGGCGCGGCTGCCAGGATCACGGGCCACGGACTTGATTTCAATCACGCCGTCATAGATTTCCGGCACTTCCTGCTGGAAGAGCTTGGCCATGAACTGCGGATGGGTGCGGGAGATGAAGATTTGCGGGCCGCGGGTTTCGGGGCGGACATCAAAGATGTAGGCCCGCAGGCGGTCACCGGTCTTGAAGTGTTCGCGGGGCAGGGATTCCTCGCGGCGCAGAATGGCTTCGGCGCGGCCAAGATCCACCGTGACATTACCGAAATCGGCGCGCTTGACAACGCCGCTGACGATTTCACCCACACGGTCCTTGTATTCGGCAAACTGGCGCTGGCGTTCGGCGTCACGCACGCGCTGGACGATCACCTGCTTGGCGGTCTGTGCGGCGATGCGGCCGAATTCGATGGGAGGCAGTTCTTCTTCGAGGAAATCGCCCACTTTGGCATCCGGCTTGAAATGCACGGCATCAACCAGGGGAAGCTGGGTAATTTCATTTTCCACCTGTTCAGGGCCTTCCACAACTTCGCGGAAGCGCCGCAGGCCCACTTCGCCCAACTTTCGGTCGATTGTGGCGCGGATATCGTGTTCATGGCCATATTTGGCACGTGCAGCTTTCTGGATCGCCATTTCCATGGCTTCCAGCACCTGTTCGCGGTCAATGCTCTTTTCGCGGGCGACGGCGTCGGCAACTTGCAGCAGTTCCATCGGGGGTCAATCCTCGTTTTCTTCGTGGAGTTTTTGCTTGCGATTGTTTTTTTTCTCCGCCTTTTTCCTGGCGGAAGAAGATGGCATGGCTTCATCTCCGGTGAGACGGGCCTTGGCCATGGCAGTAAAGGGAATATGCACAGGGCCATCATCGGTTTCAATGACAACGCCTTCGGCATTGCAGGCCCTGATCGGGCCGGTGAAACGGCGGCGGCCATCAAGGAGGCTCGTGGTTTCCACCCGGGCGATAAGGCCGGCAAAGCGCGGAAAATCCTTTGTGCGCAGGGGGCGTTCCAGACCTGGCGAGCTGATTTCCAGCATGTAGGTCTCGGCAATCGGGTCTTCAACATCCAGCAGGGCGGAGAGCGCGCGGCTCACCAGGGTGCAGTCCTCAATGGTCATGATGCGGCCATCCAGGGGTTCCGCCATGACCTGGAGGGTTCCTGCATTCATGAGCAGGCGCACAACATCATAACCAAGGGCTTCCACAGCCGGGATGATGATGTTTTCAAGTTTTTTAATGTGGCTTTCAGCCATGGGCACTCAGTTCCTGCCTGATAATAAAAAAGTGGGCCAGAGGCCCACCCGGATAAAGGGTACAATCCAGAAAAACGACTGAACTGTATGGGATGTATTCCTTCCTATACGCAAACCCTCCCCGGAACGCAAGAAAAAAAACAGGCCGGGGGAAACCCGGCCTGTTTGTTGTACATGGAGGAAGGATGTCTGGAGGGCCGGGAGGAAACATGGGGTCAGCCACGCTTTCCATCCAGAAAATGCCCCTGCCAGATGCGGGCGGCGTTAAAGGATTTAATCCTCACGCTTGCGGGTTGTCTTGCCCAGAGACTTTACCATCTCAAACACTTTCTTGCGCACATGCGGATCGGTAATGCGGTAGTAGGCGCGCACCAGTTCAAGGGTTTCCCGCTTGGTCATGGGATCCGGGCTGCCAGAAGCTTTAAAGGGCTCCTGATTTTCCGACATGCCGATGGCACCGGCATGCATGTTGACGGAGGGCATGTCCTCGAAGAAATAGGAAATCGGCACATCAAGGACATGGCTGAGGTCAAACAGGCGGCTGGAACCAATGCGGTTGGCGCCGCGTTCATATTTCTGGACCTGCTGGAAGGTGAGGCCAAGGGCGTTGCCCAGCTTTTCCTGGCTCATGCCAAGCAGGGTGCGGCGCAGGCGGACGCGGGCGCCGACATGGGTATCAACGGGGTTTGGGTTGTCGGCGCGAGGGCGGCCGACGGGACGGCGAAGCGGAGTCTTTTTAATCGGATTCATTTTTTAAAACTGCCATGTCATTTCAACACATCGAGAAGGCATTATCGTGGCGTTCCCTTATATGCATATACATACATCTGTATGGCGAAAAGGCAAGGGGGGTTTTTGTGAAAACATGGGGAAAATCCGCTTATCTTCTTTGTTTTACAACCATATAGAAAAAAATACCTAGCAGAAGTGCAAGGAATGGGGTGTTGCCGAAACGGGCATAGGGCGGCTCTGCAACCATGGGTTTTGGCAATTTTGCATCCAGGACGCCGGTTTTGCCAAGATCAAGATGCGCCGTAATCCGTCCAAGAGGATCAACAACGCCAGAAATTCCCGTATTGGCTGCCCGCAGAAGAGGGATTCCCTCCTCGATGCTGCGCATGCGGGCCATGGCAAAATGCTGGTAGGGGCCGGAGCTGTGACCAAACCATCCGTCATTGGTGAGGGCCAGGAGGACATCCGGACGGTCTTCCGGGGAGGTGACATTGCCGGGGAAAATGGCCTCGAAACAAATGAGGGGGCTTGCAGAGGGCATGTCCGGGAAATGCAGGGTCCGGGGGCCCGGACCTTCGGAAAAGTCAATATTGCTGGCGGCGATGGCGTCAAGCTTGAGGATTTCGCGGGCCGGCATGTATTCGCCGAAGGGAACAAGGTGGAACTTGTCATAGCTGGCAACAACCAGGCCCTGCCTGTTGATGGCTGCCAGACTGTTGAAATAGAGGGATGCCGCATTTTCCTGTGGTTGGCGGCGGAGGGTTCCGGTGATGAGCAGCCCATCATCCGGCAGGAGGGAAGCGATCATCTGCCGGGCCACCTCATCTTCTGCCAAAGGAAAGATGACGGCGGTTTCGGGCCACAGGACGAGGTTCGGGGGCGCGGCGGACGATTGTGCGGAAAGGGTCAGGTGCTGGCGGAAGATGTCGGCGGTTTTTGTCATGTCCGCCTTGTCATGCTGGGAGATTCCGGGCTGGACGATGCGCAGCCGGATGCGGGGATCAAATTGTGTGGGATGGGTGATGAGCCGGATGTGTCCCCAGCCTGCCAGCAGGAGGATGCTGGTTATGGCAATGTATTTTATGGTTTTGCGCCGGGGGCATGGCTGAAGAATGGCATAAGGGCTGGTGGCCAGCAGCAGGGTGATGAGGCCAAGGCCATAAACGCCCCAGAGGGATGCAGACTGGAGCATGGACAGGACGGGATCCCAGACATGGCCGATGGGCATCCACGGGAATCCGGTGAAGAGGTGTCCTCGCAGCCATTCCCCTGCACTCCATGTTGCGGCAAGGGCCAAGGCGCGCCTGGGGGTTCTGCAGGGGGCCAGGACAAAAGTGGCAAGGGTGGAAAGTCCGGAGATGGGGGCCAGCCCCAGGGCGGGACCCAGCAGGGCGAGCGGAGTCAGCCATGCATATTTGTCCACATCGGTCAGGAGGGCCAGAACGATCCAGTGCAGAAGCAGGAGAAAGTGGCCGAATCCAAACCAGAATCCGATGGAAAAGGCTTGCCGTCGGTTTTGGGCGCGGTCAAGCAGGACCAGAAAAGCCGGAAAGGCCAGGAAGGCCAGGGGAAAAATGGAAAAAGGCGGCAGGGCCAGGGCGACAAGGATTCCCGACAGGATGGCAAGGCTGCGTTCCCATCCCTTTCCAAAGGACAGAATCCGCTGCTCCATGGAAAGGGGAGCGTCAGGATCCTGTTCAGGAACAGGTGGGGCGCCATTTTCGGCGCTAGAGCCTTGAGCGTTCATCTTGCCTCCCTGTTGCCTTGCAGATGGCTCGCCACAAGATCAACGGGAATTGTTCCATCCAAACGTTGAAGGCCCTGGACATCAGAAATTTTCCGAATTTTCTTTTTCCTGCGTCGCTGCGGGAGGGGCGTTGCGAACGCGGATTTTCTTGATCCGGCGCGGATCGGCATCCACAATCTCGAATTCAAGGCCGGAAGGATGCTTGAGAAGTTCGCCTCGGGTGGGGACGCGCCCTTCCATGAAGACGACAAAGCCGCCAAGCGTATCAATGTCTTCGCGTTCTTCCTCATCGAGCAGGCTGCCGACGCGCTTTTCAAAATCCACAATGGGCAGGCGGGCATCGGCCAGAAGGCTGCCGCTCGGTTCCTCGGCGATTTGCGGAACTTCGGCGCTTTCCCATTCGTCCTCGATTTCGCCGACGATTCCCTCTACCAGGTCCTCGATGGTCAGCAGGCCATCAATGCCGCCATACTCATCGACAACGGTCGCAATCTGCAGGCGGGTCTTGCGCATTTCCAGCAAAAGGTCGAGGGCATGCATGGAGGGCGCAATGATCATGATTTCGCGCAGGTGTTCTTCAATCTTGAAGGTTTTCTGATGGGCAAAGGAGGAAAGGATGTCCTTCATGTGGACGACGCCGATGATGTCATCCATGCTGTCGCGGTAAACCGGCAGGCGGCTGTGCGGGTGTTCGGCAATCGTATCGAGAAGTTCTTCAAGGGAGGCCTTGATGTTGACGCACACCATGTCGGCCCGTGGCACCATCAGGTCGGCAGCGGTCAGGTTGCGGACTTCCAGCACATTGGCGATCAGCATGCGTTCGTGTGGTGTAAAGGGAGGCGCCTCTTCCTTGCTGTTCGGCATGAGGTCGGTGATCGGATCGTTTTCGCCATCCCTGAGAAGGGTGGCTATACGCTGCCAGAATCCGGAATGATGGGGTTTTCCTGGGAGAGGGTCTTCGCCTCGAATGCTGTTCTCGTTCATGATTCTTTGCTGTGAATGTTATAGGGATCCGGGATGCCCATCATGGCAAGGGCGCGGATTTCAAGGGCCATCATGGTTTCCGCCTCCGCCGACCGCATGTGGTCGTGGCCAAGCAGGTGCAGAACGCCATGCACGACAAGATGCGCCATGTGGTGTTCCAGCGGCTTGCCTTCGGTCCGGGCTTCCCGTCGGCAGGTTTCAAACGCAAGAATGATGTCGCCAAGGGCATCACTTCCTTGCGGGCACGGATGTTGTCCTGAGGCGTCATGGGCTGCAAAGGACAGGACGTTGGTTGGCGTGTCCTTGCCGCGCCATGTTGCGTTCAGTTGGCGGATCTCGGAATCGGAGGAGAGGACAATGCTGATTTCGCCATTCACCCCTTCCGCACGGGCGACGGCCAAGGCAGCCCTGACCGCCTTGCGGACGAGGGTTGCCGGGGCCTTGGCTTGGCGCCATGGATTGTGGGCGATGGTGCAATAAATGTGGGGCGCGTCATCCATGTCCGGGATCAGTGGGTCTTTCCTTCATCGGGCAGGTGGGTCTTGTAGAGTTCCTCCGTGCCGCGGTTCTTGTCCATGTTGTTGTAGGCCTTGACGATCCGGGAAACCAGGTTGTGGCGAACCACATCGCCTTCGTTGAAGCGGATGACGTCAATGCCTTCCGTGCCTTCCAGAAGGTCCACCGCCTCGCGCAGGCCGGAACGCACACCCCTGGGCAAATCAACCTGCGTGATGTCGCCGGTGATCACCATGCTGCTGCCTTCACCCAGACGGGTCAGGGCCATCTTCATCTGTACGGACGTGGTGTTCTGGGCTTCGTCAAGGACAATGAAGGCGTTGGACAGGGTGCGTCCACGCATGAAGGCCAGGGGCGCAATTTCAATCTGTCCCATGGACAGGCGCTTGACCACTTGTTCTGAGGGCATCATTTCATAAAGGGCATCATAGATGGGGCGCAGATAGGGATCGATCTTGTCGCGCAGGTCGCCAGGCAGGTAGCCCAGACGTTCCCCCGCTTCCACAGCTGGACGCGAGAAAATCAGCTTTTCAAATTTTCCGGCCAGGAACATGGAGACGCCATGGGCAACGGCAAGGTAGGTCTTGCCGGTACCTGCAGGGCCAATACCGAAAACCAGTTCATGCTTTTTCATGGATTCCAGATAAAGGGCCTGGGTAGGGGAACGGGCCGTAATGGTTTTGTTGCGGGTCTTCACGAATTTGGCTTCGTTGCTCAGAGCGCTGAGGTTGAGGTCGCGCGTTGGGGCGTCAATGGCGGACATGCGCAGGGCCGCGTCGATTTCGCCTTCACCGACGTAAAGCCCCTTTTGCAGGCGCTTCCAAAGCTGGTGCAGTGTGGCCCGCACGGTTTCCACAGCACCACCTTCCCCGTTGATGGCAAGGACGTTGCCGCGGGTTTCAATGGAAACCCCGATCTGTTCCTCGATATGCCGCAGGTTGGCGTTGTGTTCGCCGTAAAGCAGGGCCAGCAGGCGGTTGTCGTCAAAATTCATCTCGATGCGGCGCTTTTCGCTGTCGTCCACGACGTTATCCTTTCACAAAGGTTCCAGTAAGACTGTTTCGGCCCGCACGGGCCACAAGTACGTTCACGATATTTCCAAACAGGCTGTCCGGGGCTTCAACGTGGACAGCTTGCATCCATGGGCTGCGTCCGTGGAGTTGGCCAGGCTGGTTTCCATGTCCGTCCAGCAGGACGGGAATGATGCGTCCGGCAAAGGGAGCGTTGAAGGCGGCCTGATGGGACGTGATGAGTTCCTGCAGGGCCTGCAGGCGTTCATCCTTGATGTTTTCCGGCAACTGGCCTTCCATGAGCGCTGCCGGGGTTCCCGGGCGCGGGCTGAACTTGAAGGAATAGGCCTGTGCATATCCAATGTCGCGCACAAGGGCCATGGTCTGTTCAAAGTCGGCATCGGTCTCGCCGGGAAAGCCCACAATGAAATCGGAAGAAAGGGCCATGTCCGGATTTTTTTCGCGCAGGCGAAGGATGGCCTCCATGTATTGGGTGCGTGCGTAACCACGGTTCATGGCGGCAAGGATGGTGTCGGAACCGCTTTGTGCCGGCAGATGCAGAAAAGGCATGAGTTTGGGTTCGTGGGCGTGGATTTCGATGAGGTCGTCCGTCAGGGAGGTGGGATGCGAGGTCATGTAACGGATGCGCTCCAGCTCCGGGATTTCCGCCAGGGCGGAAAGCAGGCGGGAAAACGGCCATTCCGCGCCGTCGGTTCCTTCTGCGCGCCAGGCATTGACATTTTGGCCAAGCAGGGTGAGTTCACGCGTTCCGGAAGCCACCAGGCGCTTGGCTTCCTTGAGAACCTGCAGGGCCGGGCGGGCGTATTCGGCGCCACGCGTATAGGGAACAACGCAATAGGTGCAGAAATTGTTGCAGCCTTCCTGAATGGCAAGGAAGGCGGATGGGCCTGCCGCGCGGTTTTCCTCTGGCAGGGCATCGAACTTGTCTTCCACCGGGAAATCGGTGCTGACAACCGGACGTGCATGGGCTTCCACTTCGGCAATCATTTCCGGCAGGCGGTGGTAGGTCTGGGTGCCAAGGACAAGGTCAACAAAAGGCATGCGCCGCAAAAGTTCGCCACCTTCCGCCTGGGCCACGCAGCCTGCGACGGCAATGATCTGCTTCAGGCCCGCTTTCGTCCGTTCAATCTTGTGGCGGCGCAGGCGCCCCAGTTCGGAAAAGACCTTCTCGGAGGCCTTTTCACGGATATTGCAGGTGTTGAGGATGACAAGATCGGCTTCCGCAGGATTGTCTGTCAGGCTGTAACCATGACGGCACAGGACATCCGCCATGCGGGCGGAGTCATAGACGTTCATCTGGCAACCCCAGGTGCGGATATGCAGTTTCCTGTCGTGTTCCTTGCTCATTGTGTCCATGTTATGCCGCAAACTTTCCTCCGGTCAACTGTTTCGCGGGGGGAAGCGCATAAAAATGCGTCGCGGGTCATAAAGCCCGCGACGCATTTCGGTAAGACCTGACGTTTTGCAATGCCGGTTACTTGGCCTTGCGACGATTGGTTCCCAAGCCGATTTTCTTGGCCAGATTGCTGCGGCGTTCAGCGTAGTTCGGGGCCACCATGGGATAATCGTGCGGCAGGTTCCAGCGGATGCGGTATTCATCCGGAGTCATGTTGTAGGCGGTCTTGAGGTGCCGCTTCAGCATCTTGAGCTTGCGTCCGTCCTCAAGGCAGACAATGTAATCCGGGGAAACCGACTTCTTGGGGGAGATGGCAGGCTGGGGCCGTTCGCCCAGCATGCTTGAGGTGCTGCCAAGGCTGGACAGGCTGCGGAAGACGGTTTCAATCAAGGCAGGCAGTTTTTCAATCGGGGTTTCGTTTCCAGAGACATAGGCCGAAACAATGTCGGATGTAAGCAAAACCTGATCAATTTTCTGGGAATCCATAACAATACAATCCTTTCTTTTTTTGTAATCGTGAATGCCGGGGTCATATCAGCATTTTTTTATGAAGGCAAGATGTTTTGAAGTTGGTGTTTTTTTTATTCTATAGATTTTTTTGCATGACGATGGCGTCTTCACCGTTGCCCTGTCGGGTGTAATATTTTGGGCGCCGCGAAATTTCCAGGAAGCCGTTTTTTTTGTAGAGCGCAAGGGCTTCCGGATTTTTTTCCGAAACTTCAAGCAAAAGGGTTCTTGCGTTGTGTTCCCGGGCCTTTTCAAGGGCGGTTGCGACAAGATGGTGCCCCAGCCCATGGCCCCGTGCTGTTGGCGCAACTCCAATGGAAAGGATTTCGCCTTCAGGGCCGGACATGCGCAGGAGAAGGAAGCCTTCCGGATGCAGCAGGAGAAAGGTTCCGGGGATTTCCAGGGTTTCCTTGCAACTGTCCATGGTCCAGGGAGCCTTTGGGAAACAAAGGGCATGCAGGCGCGACAGGGAAGCTGCTGCTTCAGGTCCGGTGCAGGTGATGTCAGGATGTTTTGGGTAATGTGACATCAGGCGGGCGCATGTAAAGGGGGGTGGGGGGAACAAGGGCGCGTCCGGTTTCTGCCATGTGGGCCATGATTCGGGGATCCGGATCCGTAATGTCATCGCGCAGAAGGATGTTGGTGTGTTCTGGAAGGGCCCGCATGAGCAGGGAGGCCCCATCGCCACACACAATGAAAGGCCCTTTTGGACAGAGGTCTGCGGCCTTTTCCGGGGACAGGGCGCAAGCTTCTCCGGCCTGGCCATGGCTGTCGAGACGGAAAAAGAGGTCGCCCCTGCGGGAATCAATGGCGATGGCAATGTCCAGAGGGCTCTCTGTTGTTTCGCGGACGGCTTCAGCCAGAGCGTCAAAGCTTGTGATGCCATGAACCGGAATGTCTGCGGCCAGTGCAATGCCGCGGGCGGCGGCAAGGCCTACACGGAGGCCGGTGAAGGAGCCGGGACCGACGGTTGCGGCAATGGCACCCAGGCTGTCAAAGGCCAGACCGGCCATCTTCATGGTGGCCATGATGAGAGGCATCAAGCGTTCAGCCTGCCCTTTGGAATCCGGGATATCTTGCAGGAAAGCCAGCAGCGTTCCATTCCGGGAAATGGCGATGGCGCTTCGGCGCATGGTGGTGTCAAGTGCGAGGATGGCCTGTTTTTTGTTCATGTCAGGCTCAAAGGACATTGCAGGCGCGGTCAAAGGGAAGCCGGGGGTCGCGCGGAAAAAGCCTGCTGGAATCGCCATGGCCAAGGTTGCAAAGGAAATTGGCCTTGAACCGGCCATCCGGGAAAAATGCGGTGTTGAGTTTCCCGGCATCAAAACCCGACATCGGGCCACAATCCAGACCCAGGGACCGGGCGGCCAGCATGAAATAGGCGCCCTGCAGGCTGCTGTTGCGGAAGGCGGTTTCGGCGATCAGCGTCTCATTGCCCTCAAACCAGGATTTTGCATCGACATGGGGGAAGAGTTCCGGCAGCAGTTCCGGGAAATGCATGTCCTGTGCGATGATGGCCGTTACCGGGGCGGCCATGGTTTTTTCGATATTGCCGGGAGCCAGGCAGGCTTTCAGTTTTTCCTTGGCTTCCAGAGACCGTACAAAAACGATCCGCATCGGGCAGGAATTGGCGGATGTCGGACCAAGGCAGGCCAGATTGTAAACGGATTGCAGAAGGTCATCGCCGATATCGCCGGGCAGCCAGGCCGAATGGGTTCGGGCGTTGCGGAAAATCTGGTCAAGACATGTATCGGGGAGCATTGTCATGGGGGGATCCTCACAAGGTTGCAACGGCGCGATTTTTGTATTATGCACCACCTGCTTTCTGCGTCAAAGGGGAAAACCATGTTTGAAGGTCCTTTCAAAATCCGCATCTGGCACCTTGTGATGGTCATGGCCATTCTGGTGCCTGTGCACCTGCGGGCCGAGGATTCTGCGGTGGTTCTTGCTTATCACCGGTTCGGTGAGGACGCCTATCCGGGATCCAGCATCCGGATTGACCAGTTTGAAAACCATTTGGCAGAGTTGCGGGATGGCGGATTTCATGTCCTGCCCCTGAAGGATATTGTGGATGCCCTGGACAGTGGACGTCCCCTGCCGGACAAGGCGGTGGCCATCACCATTGATGGAGCGCGGCGTTCGGTAAGCGAAGAGGCTGTTCCCCGGCTGGTGCGTTACGGATTTCCCTTTACGGTTTTTGTGGCCAGCGATCCGGTCGATTTTGCGCTGGAAACTTCCATGTCATGGACGGACATTGCATCCCTGCCTAAAAAAGGCGGAAGTATTGGCCTTTATCCTTCATCCCTTGAAGCCCTTGGTTTTGTCTCTCCGGATGAGGCGGCTGCCCGCATCAACCGGTCGTCCGCCCGCATTGCGGAAATGACAGGAGGGGCACCCGCTCTTCTGGCCTGGCCTGCGGGGGAGGCATCCCTTGCCGTGCAGGCGCGGGTGAAGACCCTTGGATACAAGGTTGCGTTCGGCATGCAATCGGGAAGCGTGGCGCGCGGCATGGACATGCTCATGTTGCCAAGGTTTTCCATGACGGAAAAATATGGGGATATCGAGCGGTTCCGCATTTCAACGCGGGCCTTGCCCCTGCTTGTGTCCGACATGGTTCCGGCCGACATGGTCCTGCGGGAGAATCCTCCCAATATCGGTTTTACGGTAGATGGGGATATGGATGTTTCCCGCCTGGCCTGTTTTGTCAGTGGGCGTGGCAAGGCCCATGTCGAGGTTCTTGGAGGAACCCGGGTGGAGGTTCGCCTGGATGCGCCGCTGGAGGATCGCAGGACGCGCCTGAATTGCACCCTGCCGGCCGGGATTGATGAAGCGGGTTTGCCGCGCTGGCGCTGGCTGGGCGCGCAATATGTCCTGCCGCAGGCCCTGCTGCCCTGATGTCCGGAAAAGCATGCAAAAGAAAAGGGCAGAGAATGATCTCCGCCCTTTTTTTACCCTGATAAAAGGTCAGGCCATTTTGGTGAAGCCGACAATATGCCGGATTTCTTCCATGTCCTTTTCCGCAAGCGCCCGGACTTTTTCCGTTCCTTCAATGAGGATGCGGTTGAGCGCGTCGGGATGTTCCTGAAGCTCACGCATCCGGGCCGAGATGGGGGAAAGTTTTTCCACGGCCAGTTCCGCCAGGGCGGGTTTGAATTCCGAGAACATTTTTCCGGAATAGCGGGACAGCACGTCCTTGCGTGAGGTGTCATCAAGCAGGGCAAAGATGGTGACAAGGTTGTCCGCCTCGGGGCGCTTTTCAAGGGCCTCGATCGTTTCCGGCAGCGGGTCCGGGTCGGTCTTGGCCTTGCGGATCTTGAGGGCGATGGTGTCGGCATCGTCGGTGAGGTTGATGCGGGTCATGTCGGATTCGGCCGACTTGCTCATTTTCTGGGTTCCGTCACGCAGGTTCATGATGCGCGCGCCTTCTCCCATGATGATGGGCTCCGGCAGGGGAAAGTAATCCACCCCGTAGCGGCGGTTGAAGGCACCAGCCAGGTCGCGGGCCAGTTCAAGGTGCTGCTTCTGGTCCTCGCCCACGGGAACGTGGGAGGTCTTGTAAAGCAGGATGTCGGCCGCCATGAGGACAGGGTAGGAATAAAGCCCAAGCCCCGCTTCCTCGCGGTGCTTGCCTGCCTTCTCCTTGAACTGGGTCATGCGGTTGAGCCATCCCATGGGGGTGATGCAGCCCAGGATCCAGGAAAGCTCGCTGTGCGCAGCCACGGCGGATTGCGGAAAAATGGAGGCTTTGGCGGGGTCGATGCCACAGGCCACATAGGCGGCGGCAATGTCGCGCACGTTCTGGCGCAGGGCCACCGGGTCCTGCGGCAGGGTGATGGCATGCAGATCCACCACGCAGAAAATCTTTTCCGCATCTGCAAAGGTTGGATCATCCTGCAGCTTTACCCAGTTGCGGATGGCGCCCAGATAGTTGCCGATATGGAGTTTGTTGGTTGGCTGGACGCCAGAAAAAATGCGCTTCATGGGAATGTGTCCTTACTTGCTGCGTTTAAGGCTTGAACGGATGTCGGCCAGGCGTGTTGCACCCAAAAGCTCGGCACAGCCAAAATAAATGATCATGCCGGAAAGCACAAGGAGCGACATGGCCCCAAGACGATGGAACAATCCCATTTGCCATGCGGGGTGCAACAGGCGGGTGAGGATCGCCGTGACGGCAGCCATGGCAAGGCTGGCGGCAAGAATGCGCGGCGCACGCTTGCGGAGCTGGGGATCAATTTCCCAGAATCCCTGTTTTTTGAGGAGATGGCGCAAGGCGAAAACCTGCACCCATCCTGAAAGGGCGGTGGCGGCGGCAATGCCGGCATGGCGCAGGGGCAGGATGAGCAGCAGGGCAACGGTGATATTGGTTGCGGTGGTGAGGATGGCCACCCTTACCGGGGTTTTTGTGTCGTGGTGGGCGTAGAAGGTGACCGTCATCACCTTGGCAGCGACAAAGGCGGGAATGCCAAGCGAGAAAAAGACCAGCGACAACACGGTTTTCTGCGTGTCATCGATTGAGAAGCGTCCATACTGGAACAAGGTGGTGATGATGGGTTCGGCGGCAATGGCAAGTGCCATGGCGCAGGGCAGGGAAAGCAGGAGTCCAAATTCAATGCCCCGATTGAAGAAATGGCGCGCTTTTTCCATATGTCCAGAGGCAACGTGCCGGCTCATGAGAGGGAGGAGCGACGTGCCGATGGCGATGCCGATGACGCCCAGCGGCAACTGGTGCAGGCGGTCGGCATAGTAGAGCCACGAGATGGATCCCTTGGGCAGGAGCGAGGCGATGATGGTGTTGATGAACAGGTTGATCTGTATGACACCCGCGCCAAGACAGCCTGGCCCTATGAGGGAAAAAAGTTTCTTGACGCGCAAGGTCAGGCGCGGACGGACAAGATGGAGACGGATGCCGGCCTTCTGGCAGGCATGCCACAGGAAGCCCAGTTGGGCAAAGCCTGAGATGAGAATGCCCCAGGACATGGCGTGCCCAATGGTCGGCGTGAAGGGCGAAAGGGTGTAGATGGCGGCAATGATGAAAATGTTGAAGGCGATGGGGGCCGCCGCAAAGGGGGCAAAGCGGTCAAGTGAATTGAGGACGCCGCCGAGCAGGGACACCAGGGAAACCAGCATCAGGTAAGGGAAGGTGATGCGGCACATGGAAACGGCCCAGGCCACGCGCTGGGGGTCGTCGGAAAAGCCGGGGGCAAACAGGAACATGACCCACGGCATGGCCGCAATCATGAGGATGGTGAAGGGCAGCAGGATGAAGAGCATGGCCGCAAGGGATTCTTCCGCAAAGGCCACGGCGGATTCCTTGCCGTTGTTTTCCATGTCCCGCGAGAAAAGCGGCACGAAGGAGGCGCTGAAGGCCCCTTCGGCAAACACCAGCCGGAACAGGTTTGGCAGCTTGAGGGCAACAAAAAAGGCGTCCGCCACGCCGCCAGCGCCAAGGGCGGCGGCGGTCAGCTGGTCGCGGATGAGGCCCGTGATGCGGCTGACCATGGTCAGGCCCGCAACGGTGGCAGTGGATTTGATAAAGCTCATGGACAGGTTCATAGCGCAAAAGGGGGTGTCTTCCAAGAGGGGAAAGATATAATGGATTCACAACTTTTTAATCTGATGCGTTAAATATATCCTTTATGGAGGGGATTTTTGCAGATATGCGCGTCATGGTGGTCGATGATGTCGAGATGACACAGCGTCTCGTCGGGGCCATGTTGCGCAATATGGGAATTTCCCAGGTTTTTTTGGCGGGAAATGGCGTGGAGGCCCTTGACCAGATTGTTGCGGAACCTGAGCGCGTAAACACTTTGCTGTGTGACTGGAATATGCCTGAGATGGACGGGATGGCATTGCTCAGCAACTTGCGGCAGCAAGGAATTGATATTCCCTTTGTCATGATGACGGGCCGCAATGATGAGGCATCTGTTCATCTTGCCAAGGAATCGGGGGTCGATGCCTACATCGTCAAACCCTGCTGCCCCTTTCAGCTGAAGGAAAAACTTCTTCATGTACACAGGAAGTGATGTCGAACAATGACATGTGTTTCATGGTTTATGTTTTATTAATGAACGGAAGTTATGGTTGTAACCATGACATGTTCCTTTGCAGACCTTCGTGTTTTGGTGGTGGATGATATCCCGATGACGCGCGACCTTGTCTCGGAAATCCTTCGTCATATGGGGGTTTCCCAGGTTTTCAAGGCTTCCGGCGGCCATGAAGCGCTTGAGGTGGTGTCTTCCAGTGGCGGGCTGATCAACACCATCTTGTGCGACTGGAACATGCCGGATATGGAAGGCATTGATCTTTTGCGGGTTGTCCGCAAGGAAAACAAGGATATTCCCTTTCTTTTCCTGACCGGGCGCGATGATGTTGAATCGGTGAAGATGGCACGCGATGCCGGAGTGGATGGGTATTTGCTCAAGCCTGTCTGTCCCAACAAGCTCCGTGAAAAGATGGAGCGTCTTTTGCAAAAAATGCCTGCCTGATGGATTTCCCGGGCCATTTCGGGCAGGGTGTTTGCGCGGCCTTTTGAGGCCGTTTTTTTTGAAGGATGGATGGAAGGGACCGGGAACCTGAGGTGCATTTTGAGGTCCTGGACGTCCTGCTTGATGCCCTTCATGACCTTTTCCAGCATTTTTTCATCGGGTGTCATGCCGTCAATGGTTAGAGCCTTGAGCGTTCATCTTGAATACCCCTGTTGCCTTTTGATGGCCATCCGCTGTGTTTTCAAACCTTGGACGATGCCCGCATCGCCCCGCGGTTTGCGCCTTGCGGTCTGGCTCATCCCAAGATCAACAGGCATTGTTCAATCTAAACGCTCAAGGCTCTAGCCCGGGATCTTGTGGGGCCGTTGGTTGCGCAGGAGGTGCCGCCATTTCTGCGGGAGAGGTTGGTGGAAGGTCGGGGTATGGAGAAAGGGTTTCCGCAGCCCGCATCAGGGAAAATCCCAAAGCCATGGCGGCAAGGATGGCGGCCGCCATGACCAGGAGCAGGATTTTCGCCTTCTGGTCCATCACGAAAGGGTTGCTGTGCCCGGTTTCCAGTTGCAGGGCGTCAGCTTTCCGGTTTGCAGGGCTTCCAGCAGGCGCATCACCTCATCGGTGTTGCGTCCGGTTTCCAGGTCGTTCACGGACACATGGCGGATGATGCCCTTGGGATCGACAATGAAGGTCGCCCGCAATGCCACGCCCTCATCCTTGTCCAGGATGCCAAGGGTGGCGGACAGCTCATGCTTGATGTCCGACAGCATTGGAAACGGAAGGTCGGCCAGGTTCGGGTCGTGGGTGCGCCAGGCCAGATGGACATATTCGGAATCCGTGCTGACACCAAGGATCTGGGTGTTGCCGTTTTCACATTCCTGCATCTTTTCGCCAAAGGAGGCAATTTCGGTGGGACAGACAAAAGTGAAATCCTTGGGCCAGAAGAAGACAATCAGCCACTTGCCGGCATGGGTTTCATTTGTGATGGTGGTGAATTCTCCGCCCGGTTCCCGGGATACAACAGCTTTGAGGGAAAAGGCAGGGAACTTGTCGCCAACGGTCAGCATGTGTTTTCTCCCTATGAGACGTTCAAAGACACATCATTATGCCTTTCCCTGTTGCAAAAGACAATGGCCGGAGGATGGTGGATGTGCCTGCCACGGCATGATGGTGCGCGCCTGTGTAAATGTTGGTTGTTGTTTATTTTAAGTTTTCATTTTATAAAATGTTTACGAGTTTAAAATATTGTATTTGAAATACATATTCCTGTTCTAGATGAGGTGCTGGATGAAAAAGCTGTTCCGGGTTGTCGTGTGTGTCGCAAGTGTTCTGGCGTTGTATGCGCCTCAGACCATGGCGCAGACCAAGTTTCGTATGCGCAAGAAGGTATGCGATATCATGGATTCCACCTGCGCCACTTGGGTAGCACAGCAAACAGGGACGGGCGAAACTCCGGGAGGGACCAGTTTTGCTTCTATCAGTATCTCTGGTAATGCGAGCGCCATGGATGTGGATGGCGGTGGAAACGCCAGCGGTACGGAAACAACAGGCTCTACGGTTTCCTTTACGATCCGTAATGATGGGACAGAGCCAACCGGGGCCATGTCCATCAGTGTTGGTGGCACGAATGCAACCAATTTCGAGATTTCTCCAGATGGGCCGAACACCTGTTCAGGTTCCCTTGCTGTAGGGGCGAGCTGCATTATATCCGTGCGTCCTGTTGCGAGTGAAAACGGCACCTACTCAGGAACCTTGATCATTGCCGGTGCTCCCGGAGGGGCTCTTTCTTTGCCGCTTTCCGGAAATGCCAGCGACTTTGTTGTGGATGGGCTTGAACCTGGCCTTTATTGCTGGGGGCATAATGGTTTCGGTGTTCTTGGTAACGGCACAGCCTCATCCGCTAGTACGGCGGTGGCGGTTCTGAATATGTCGTCTGGCGTTACATCTTTTGCTCCTGCCAGTTATCATACTTGTTCCCTAAAGGATGGCGCCATTTATTGTTGGGGAAATGATGGTTATGGTGCACTTGGAAATGGAGCAGGGGACTCCTCTTTCGTGCCAATGGAAGTCACGAACATGACCTCCGGTGGGACGCAGGTGGTTGCAGGAACATATTATGGTTGTGGCTTGAAAGATGGCGGTGCTTATTGTTGGGGGTATAATACTTACGGCCAGCTTGGTGATGGCACAAATACAAGCCGGGAGATTCCTGTACCTGTATCAGGTATGTCCTCGAATGTATCTGCCCTTGCGGCAAACTATGCCCACACTTGTGCGTTGCAGAACGGCATCCTTTACTGTTGGGGCTACAACAATGCCGGTCAGTTGGGAACTGGGAACTCCATAAACCAGAATACGCCAGTGGTCGTATCCGGCATGGAAACTGGTGTTACACACTTTTCAGTGGGAGTGGATCATAGCTGCGCGATAAAAGCCGATGCTCTCTATTGTTGGGGATCCAATGTATATGCTCAACTTGGAGATGGCAGCACAACCGCCCATCGTACTCCTGCTCTTGTGTCCGGCATGTCGTCCGGCGTAACTGCCGTAGCAGCCGGTGCCCAAAACACCTGTGCCATCAAGGATGATGTAATTTATTGCTGGGGACGTAATCACTATGGGCAACTAGGGGATGGTTCCACCATAACTCGCAGTACACCAGTGGTTGTAACGGATATGACCGCCAACATAGACGATGTTTCGCCGTTCGGTGACCATACCTGTGCTATCCGGAACGGTGCTGCATATTGCTGGGGAGAAAATACGAGCCATCAGTTGGGAGATGGAACCATCACAAACAGCAGTACGCCTGTCGCGGTTGTGGGGATGGATACTGGCATTACGGCTGTAAAATCGGCAACCAACCATAGCTGTGCTCTCAAATCTGGCGGTGGCTCATCTGGTTCGACCGGTGCGGAGATTGGTTCCGGCAGCGTAACGGGCAATCCGCTGGCCATGGATGTGGCGGGAGCGGGAAGCCTTGTTGGTAATTGGGAAGAGGGAAGCAATGTGGCCTTCACCATCACCAACACGGGCGATGAAACAAGCGGCGCCCTGTCCGTGGATATCGCGGGGGCCAATCCTCTCAATTTCGAGATTTCACCGACAGGCACCAACACCTGCGCTGGCAATACGCTCGCAGCTGGGGCCAGTTGCACGGTAACCGTGCGGCCTCTGGCGGATGATAACGGCGTTTACACAGCCATCCTTATTGTTTCCGGCACGCCGGGTGGCACACTCACGGCAAATCTTTCCGGAACGGCTAGTGGTTTCCTTGATGAACCAGCCCTTAGCCTTTCCGTCAACAGTGCGGTGCTGGATATTTCTGGCGGTGTTTCGCCGGGGGATTACACCACCTTCACGGTAAGCAACTGTATGGATTGTGCCACAACCAGTGCCATTGTGGTGGGCGTGGACAACACAACCAATTTCGAGCTTGGCACGAACACCTGCACAACGCTGGCGGCCGGTGCCAGCTGCACGATTGACGTGAGGCCCCTGGCTGCCGACAACGGCACGTATAACGGCACGCTGACCGTGGAAGCCGCAAGCGGTGGTACGGTAACAGTCGCCCTCTCTGGTACAGCCTCCGGGTTTGGGGGGGCGGGAGATCTCCTCTGTTGGGGGGATAATGGCTATGGCCAGCTCGGGGATGGGACGACAACAGACCGATATGCGCCGGTGGCGGTTTCTGGCATGGGATCATCTGTTGTGACATTGTCTACGGCTGGTGAGCGCCATACCTGTGCGCTTAAGGATGGGGCTTTCTACTGTTGGGGAGATAATGGTCGTGGCCAGTTAGGCGATGGAACGACAGCAGACCACTATGTTCCGGCTGCGGTTTCCGGCATGGGTTCCAGCGATATTACAGCATCTTCGGGAGGAGGGTATCACGCATGTGTGATCAAAGATGAAGCCCTTTATTGCTGGGGATATAATGGCTATGGCCAGCTCGGGGATGGGACGACAACAGACCGATATGCGCCAGTGGCGGTTTCCGGTATGGATTCTGGAGTTACAAATGTGGCGACGGGAGGAAGTCATACCTGTGCCATCAAGAATGGGACACTCTACTGCTGGGGGTATGATTTCAATGGTGAACTGGGGGATGGCTTGTCAGGGCTGGATGTCTATCGCACAACCCCCTTAGTGGTTACGGGCATGAATTCTGGCGTTACAGCTGTTGCGGCTGACATCTACCATACTTGCGCGGTTCAGAATGGCGCACTCTATTGCTGGGGTCATAATGCCTATGGTCGGTTGGGAGATGGGACATCGGGAAATACGCGTACCACGCCAGTAGCGGTCGTAGGTATGGATTCTGGTGTGACGACGGTGGCCGAGGGGTATTGGCATACCTGCGCTATCAAAAATGGTGCTGTGTATTGTTGGGGAAGAAATTCTGATGGTCAGCTGGGTGATGGAACAACAACAAATCACCTTACGCCGGTAGCAGTGCTGGGGATGGGGTCTGGCATTACAGTGCTTGCATCAGGCTATGAGCATAACTGTTCGATCAAGGAAGGATTCCTCTATTGCTGGGGGAACAATAACGTAGGCCAGCTTGGGGATGGCACGCTTACAGACAGGTATGTGCCAGCAGCCGTTTCCGGTATGGATTCTGGAGTTTCCAGCTTTGCAACGGGTTATAGCCATACCTGTGCTGTGCCGAACTGATGATGGGTATATGCCGTGGTTTCATGCTCCAAAAGGGCCGATTCGCAAGAATCGGCCCTTTTGGGATTCGTGGTTGTTGGTTTTGTTGCTGCCGGGATTATCATCTACTGCTTGTGAACGTCTGAAAGCACCTTCAATGGAAGTCAAGGTGAAGCGGGGGAAACGTCGTCTCGATATTATGGAAACCGTGCGCATGTTAAATCTGGTTGGCCGCAGGCCGTGAATGGTCATAGCGCATGGCTTGACATCTTCCATCCTTGATTGTGGACAAGATGGCTTGTCCGCGTTATATCACTTGCATGCAGGAACCTGAAACCAAAAGGGCGATAGCCTTCATCGACGGCCAGAACCTCTTCTACGCAGTGCGGGACGCGTTCGGCTACACCTATCCCAATTATGATCCCCTCAAGCTGGCGCGGGAGATGTGTCGCAAGGAAGGGTGGGATCTTGTCCTTGTCCGTTTTTTCACAGGGGTGCCCACGGAAGGAGATAATGCTTTCTGGTTCCATTTCTGGGCGAACAAGCTGCGCCAGATGGAAGCAGATGGGGTGTCGGTGTATTCGCGCCCCCTGCGCTACCACCACAAGACCTTCCGCCTGCCTGACGGGCAGGAACAACGCATGACCATCGGTCACGAGAAAGGCATCGACGTCCGGCTGGCGATTGACATCATGACCGGGGTTGTCAACGATGCCTGTGATGTGGCCCTCATTTTCAGCCAGGATCAGGATCTTTCGGAAGTGGCCGAGGAAGTCCACACCATTGCCGAGCGTTCCAACCGCTGGGTCAAGGTCGCCTGTGCCTTTCCAAATTCCCCGCAGATGGCCAACACCCGCGGCATCAACCATAGTGATTGGCTGCCCTTCAGCAAGATGCTCTATGACCAGTGCATTGACCATCGGGATTACCGCGATCCTGACCACATGTCCCCATCGCACAACAATGACGCTCCACACGCGCCGCACCGGGAGTGAAACCCCATGAAGCTTCGCAAGCTTGTGATGTCCAGGGCAGGATTGACCTTCCTGCATGACACAATGATGTCCGGGGCTGCGTTTGCCTTGGCCATGTATTTGCGCCTTGGCAGCCAGGTCTTCGGGGAATATCTGGGGGCTCTCATGACGGGGCTTCCCGTGTTCATGGGGATTTCCGCCGTCTCGTGTTTTTCCGTGAGGCTTTACCGCGGCATGTGGCGTTATGCCTCCCTGCCTGATCTGGTGGCGATCGCCAAGGCTTCCGCGCTGACCATGCTGCTGTTTGTGCCGGTCATGTTTTTTGCCAACCGGATGGAGTCCATTCCACGTGCGACTCCCATCATCGCTTTGCTGGTTCAGCTGGCTTTTTTGGGTGGCCCGCGTTTTGCCTATCGCTGGCTCAAGGACAAAGGGCTTGCGGTACTGGTGGGACATTCAGGTCACGACAAGCTGCCGGTTCTGCTGGTTGGGGCCGGAAATGGCGCTTCACTTTTCATCCGTGCCTTGCGGGCAGATGTCCATGCCCCCTACAGGGTTGTGGGCGCGCTGGATGATGCCCTGGGCGCGCATATCGGACAGGATATTCATGGCGTTCCCATTCTTGGACACCTGAATGAACTGGTCAAAGTGGTGGCCCGGCTGGAGGCGCAGGGCGAAAAGCCGCAGAAGATTGTGGTATCTGGCACGGCCACCGACAACGATCCGGTGCAAATGCGGTTCCTGGTGGAACAGGCGGAGGTGCTGGGCCTGTCTCTGGCACGATTGCCGCGCATGACCGACCTCAAGGAGGCGCAGGCGGATCCATCGGCGCTGGAACTCAAGCCGGTGGCGGTGGAGGATTTGCTGGGGCGTCCGCAGGCGGCGCTGGACCGCGTGGCGATTGCGGCGCTCATCAGCGGCAAGCGTGTGATGGTCACGGGCGCTGGTGGCACCATTGGCGGCGAGCTGGTGCGGCAGGTGGCATCCTTTGGGCCATCGCGTCTGGTCCTGGTGGAAAAGTCCGAATATGCCCTTTACCTTGCCGATCTTGAAATGCGGGAGAGCTTTCCGCAACTGTCCATCCGGCCCTGCCTTGTGGACATCACCAACCGGCTGCGGATTTCCCAGCTTTGCGCCGAGGAAAAGCCGGATATCGTGTTTCATGCCGCAGCGCTCAAGCATGTGCCCATGGTGGAGATGAACCCCTGCGAGGGCCTTTATACCAACGGCGTTGGCACCCGTAATGTCGCCGATGCAGCCAAGGCTTGCGGCGCCATGGCCATGGTGATGATTTCGACCGACAAGGCGGTGACGCCCGCCAATGTGATGGGGGCAAGCAAGCGCTTGGCCGAGATGTATTGCCAGGCACTGGATATTGCTTCCGGCAAGGAGGGCGGTACACGCTTCATGACGGTGCGCTTTGGCAACGTGCTGGGGTCCACGGGGTCGGTGGTGCCACTGTTTGAGCGCCAGCTGGCGCGCGGCGGGCCGCTTACCGTCACGCATCCCGAGGTGCGCCGGTTTTTCATGACCTGCCGCGAGGCGGTGCAGCTGGTTCTTCAGGCGTCAACGGATGGTGCGAAGAGCCGGGCGGGTTTTGGCGAGATTTTTGTGCTCGACATGGGCCAGCCGGTGCGGATTTCCGATCTTGCGCGGCAGATGATCCGGCTTGCGGGCCTCAGGCCCGATGTAGACGTGATGATTGAGTACACAGGGCTGCGACCGGGGGAAAAGCTGGACGAAACCCTGTTCCATGAAGGGGAAACCATGAAGCCGTCACGGCATGACGGCATCATGATTGCCGAGCCGCGGCATGTGGCGCTCAAGAAGATGCAGGAAATCCTCTCCCGCATGGAAAAGGCTACACTGGCGGGCGATGTGGAAAAATCGATGGAAGTCCTCATGGAAGCGGTGCCCGAATACAAGCACGCCTGACATGCCGGAATGTTTCGCATGAAAAAGCCCCTGTCGATGACAGGGGCTTTTTCATTGGTGGGCCTCCAGTCTCAGGGCTGGAAATGGCGGATTTATTTTTCAGGGTGGGTATAGCTGGGCCAGCGGCCTTCCGCGATGTCACGCAGGGAGGGGGTTTCTTCGCCAAGCCGGAGGCGGTAGATCCAGAGGTTGGTCAGGACGCGCTGGACGAAGGTTCGCGTTTCGGCGCCGGGGATGGTTTCGATGAACGTCAGCGGATCGTCGCCTTTCGGAATGCTCGATAGCCAGCGGGTAAGGTTGCCGGGACCGGCATTGTAGGCGATCGCCAGTTTGAAGAGGTCGCCGCCCACGCTGGGGTGGTCGAGCAGCCATGAGACATATTTCTGGCCGAGGTCGATGTTGGTTTCGGGGTGATAGAGCTCGTAGCGCGAAGAGCCGTTGTAGGCTTTGCCGTCGAGCGATCTGGCCGTGCGCGGCAGGATCTGCATCAGGCCGCTGGCGCCGGACGAGGTGTTGCGCGCGCGGGGGTCAAAACGCGATTCCTGTCGCATGAAGGCGAAAAGCAACGGCTGGTCGATGGTGTAGCCGCCTTCCGGTTCCCACGGGGGCAGCGGATAGAGGGCGGAATCGTAACGATCGCCCTCCGGGGAAGTCAGGGCGCTGGCCAGCTGGAGCGAAAGGGCAGGCAGGTCGGCTTCGGCGGCGAGCGCTAGGAGGGCTTCCGACATGAGGCGGTCGCTGCGGGGATGAATCTGCCGCAGTTCGGCTTCCGCACGCTGTCGCTGGCCTGCCTGAAGGAGGGCGATGGCTCTTTTGCCTGCATTGGAACGGGACAGGGCTTCGATATGCTTGGGGGATAATTCTGGCAGGCCCCACTGGAAATGCAGGTTGATGCCAAGGGCAGAGGACGCAATGATGCCGTAAAAGGTGGTTGGATAACGGGCAGCAATGGCCAGCATCCTGCTGTATTCCGCAGGTTCCCGGTTTTTGAGGAACATGCGCCCCGCCCAGAAGGCCGCCGCCGCTTTTGCATATGGGGAGGCTTTTTCCGACTGGGCTGCGGCACGGAACTGGGATGCCGCCTCCTTGAGGTCTCCCTCATGCCAGGCGGTAAGACCGGCAAGCCATGCGGCGCGTGGAACTTCTGCCGCCGACCGTTCAGCGACTTCCTTTGCCAGATTGCGGGCTTTCTTGATGTTTCCGCCATAAAAGAAATTGGCGGCAATTCCTGTCCTGAGCATGTCACGCTCGGTTTGGTCAAGCCGTTTGGCTGTTTCCTTGCTGTCGATTTTCCCCAAGGCCTCTGTATTGCGGGCGGAGCGGATGAGTTTGCGGATGTTGTTGAAAAGATCTTCTGATTCACGTTGTTCCGCAGCGCTGCGCGGGTGCGTGGATTGGTAGGGTTCTTCAGAGAAACCGTAATCCTCAATGCTGCCGACAATGCCGCGTTCAACGCGGGGGGAGGGCGGATCCCTGGCTTCGTCCGGTTTGCGGTGCAGGGCCAGCTTCCAGATGCGAAGGGCATCGGCGTTGGTGCTGTAGTCCTTCATCCAGGTATTGAGTTCCTCCCATTTGGCACGGTATGCCGTCGGATGGAGGTAACGCTGGGCCAGGACATGGCCCATGAGAATGGGGTTGCCGATTTTCGGGATCAGTTTGTCGGCGGTTTTGAGGTCCCCTTTTTCCTGATAGGCAAAAATCTTGCCATAAAGTTCGGCGTCATTCGCATCCAGCGGGAGATGGGTGGCAGGTTCAAGGTAAGCGGGCGCTGTCGATGCGGCCAGCGCCATGCCGGGGGACAGCAGGAGAAGAAGGGAAAGGGCGGCACAGCGGAAAAGATTCATGCGTCCTCATCAAGGCGTGCGCGCAAGGCCAGAAGGCTGCGCCACGCCAGTTTTTTCTGGGCGGGAGAGCGCAGCAGGAATGCCGGATGGAAGGTTGCAAGTGCGGGAATGTCGCGGCCCAGGGATTTGGCATGGTAGGGGAACCAGCGCCCCTGAAGGCGGTTGATGCCTTCCGATAGCCCAAGAAGGGTTGTGGTGGCCGTGCCGCCCAGCAGGACAATGAAGCGGGGGGCCACCAGTTCGATATGACGGGCAATGAAAGGCAGGAACATGCCCATTTCATCCGTGGTGGGTTTGCGGTTTCCCGGGGGACGCCATGGCAGGATGTTGGTGATGTAGGCATCTTCCTGCCGGGAAAGGGCAATGGCGGCCAGCATCTTGTCAAGCAGTTGGCCGCTGGGGCCGACAAAGGCTTCACCCCGGCGGTCTTCTTCGGAGCCGGGAGCCTCGCCGATGAACATGATGGACGCTTTGGGGTTTCCAGACGAGAAAACGAGGTTGCTGGCGGTTTTCTTGAGGGAAGAGCCCTCAAAGGCGGCCATGGCCGCCCTGAGGTCGTCAAGGCTTTGGGCGCTGGCTGCGGCCTTTTGGGCGTCTTCATGGGTTGTGGCAGGTGGTGCGGATACGGAAGCGGAAGGAGGCGCCATGGAAAATGAAGGATGCGGCGCCGCTTGCATGGGGGGAGCTGCTTGCTGCGCGGGGGGGAGATGTGTGTGGGCCTCAGGAGCAAAACCGGGAACAGGGGTTTCCGCTGGCAGGCTGGTGCGGTCCACGGCGGTATCTCCCACGCATTCATCGGCACCAATGGCGATGAGCCAGGCGAGATTGGACAGGGCAGATGTTGATGCTTGGACCGGATGCATGTTTTCATGTAACATGGTGAAGACAACCTTTGCAATACGTGGTGGATGGGTGATGAAAAAGCTTTATGGACTTGCGGCTTTCCTGACGACAGGTTTTCTCGTGTTTCAGCCCGTCATGGCGCAATCCGTGGCATCGGGCGCCTTTTTGGCGGGCCGGTTTGCGCAGTCTCATGGGGACTGGGCGCGTGCTTCAGGCTATTTCAACCAAGCCCTGCTGGCAGATTCGTCCAACCCTGTGCTTTTGCGGCAAGGATTCCTGCTGGCGCTGGCGTCCGGCCAGGTGGAAGCGGCCCGCAATCTTGGGCGGAGCATCCTTGCAAAGGGCGATTCTTATCACATGGCGGAAGTGCTGGCTGTGGCCGATGCTTTTGTGGCGCACGATTCCGCAAAGGCGGGCAAGTTGGTTTCCGCCATGCCGGAAGATGGGCTTGGGGGCCTGTTGAAACCCATCCTTGCCGGATGGGTTCTGGCTCTTGACGGCAAATATACCAAGGCGCAGGCATTGCTGGAGCCGGGAAGCAAGGATGAAGGCATGGGGGCGCTTTATGCCCTTCATGTTGGGCTGCTTGCCGAGCTGTCGGGAAAAATGTTCGAGGCGGAAAAATGGTATCGCACATCCCTGGATGTTGCGGTCACCAGTCGGGCTGCACAGGCGCTTGCCGCCCTGTTGCAAAAACAGGGCCGCATGGATGAGGCGGAGGCGGTGCTTGCCGAAATGGACCGGGCCATGCCGGGGTGGGAGCGGGCGCCGGGAGCAAAATTGGGTTCGTTGGTAACGGGGGCGCAGGAAGGCGTGGCGGAACTCCTGTTTGATATGGCGCTGGTTCTGGAAGGCCAGGACATGGGGGAAGCGGCTTCGCTTTATGCGCAGGTGGCGCTGGTCCTGAAACCTGGTTTTGCCGAGGCGCATATCCTGCTTGGGGAAGCCATGCTGGAGAGTGGGCAGGAGCAAGCGGCACTGGAGCAGTTCCGCCAGGTTTCGGAAACATCCTGGGCCTGGTGGCCGGCACAGCTGGGGATGGCCCAGATTCTGGAAAATCTGGACCGGGGGGATGAAGCCGTCGCCTTGCTGCGGAAGATGGGTGAAAGCTCGGCGGAAAATGTGGTCCCACAGGTACGGTTGGCTGATCTGTTGCGCCGGCAGAAACGCTTTGCTGAAGCCGCCGCCGCTTATGAAATGGCTCTTGCGCGGCTGGATGCAGAGGATTCGCGGGCGTGGGAATTGCATTATTGGTGTGGCGCAAGCCTTGAACAGGCAGGTGCCTGGCCAAAGGCGGAGGCAGAGTTGCGTCTGGCGCTTGCAAAGGTGCCGGACCACCCGCTTGTCCTCAATTATCTTGGTTACAGCCTTGTGGATCGCGGGGAGAAGCTTGCAGAAGCCTTTGCCATGCTGCAAAAGGCAGCAGAAATGCGGCCGGAAGGGTTTATTCTCGACAGTTTGGGATGGGCGCATTTCCGGATGGGCCATTATGCGGATGCGGTCCGCTATCTCGATGAGGCGGTGGCGCTGGATCCGGCAGATGCAACCATCAACGACCATCTGGGGGATGCTTACTGGCGGATGGGGCGGCATCGTGAAGCGCGTTTCCAGTGGCTGCGTGCGCGCGGGCTTGCGGGAACCCAGGATGCGGCATTCCGGGCGGCCATGGATGCCAAGCTGGACAAGGGACTGTCCAATCCAGCAGATCTTGTGGATGGGTATGCAAAAGCGGTTGCAGAATGATGCGGAGATGGTTATCCTGCCATCCGTTCATTTTTATTGGGGCGTAGCCAAGTGGTAAGGCAGCGGGCTTTGATCCCGCCATTCCCAGGTTCGAACCCTGGCGCCCCAACCAGTTTCTCCTTCCCATCCAGGTCTGTAAAGTTTTCGGCATTTTCCGATGCGGACTTCGGTTGTATCTCCAGGGCATAGGTTTGCCCATGGCGGTGGCAAAGGGCAGATTTGTTCTCTCCTACAAACAGCCCATAAGATTTGTGCGCTGGTGCAAAATCCGCAACGCCGGGAGGATCTTCAAGTTGCCCACGTTCCACGGATGGCCTGAACGGTCTTTTGCCACCCCCCCCATCAGAAGGGTGTCTCTTGTCTTTTCTGTTTTGAATGACATCAAAAATATTTTTTGAGATTCTTCCAATTTTCAGATGTTGCAACAGGGCATCTATTTTTTGTTGAATTGTTCATCATTGGGCGATAATCTTTATTTATATAACCTTTCTCAAAGGAGCTTCCCATGATGCGCGCATATCGGTTTTGCGGGGCTTGTATTGTTCTTGCCATCATGGTGGGAGGCGTGGCAGGAGCGGCGGAATATAAATATCGCATCCGCAAACAAATCTGCCAGATGGATGACAGTTGCCAAACTGGTGGAAGCTCCGATGCCAGCCCGCAGTTTGGTTTGGCGGCTACGCAGGGTAATCCGGCTGCCATGAACATCACGGGCGGCAGTTCGCCCGGAGCCAATGTTGTGTTTACCATCAGCAACACAGGTGAACTCGCCAGTGGTGCCATGACGGTTTCCCTGACAGGCGATACGGGCAACTTCAGCAAAACAGCGGATACCTGCAATGGGCAAACGCTGGCGGCATCGGCCACCTGTTCCATTACCATCCAGCCGGTTGCCACCGAAAATGGCAGCTACACGGGAACGCTTCAGGTTTCCGGTACGCCCGGAGGTACGGTTAGCCAGGCCCTTTCCGGCACGGCGAGCGGGTTTGTTGTTGATCCTGGTACAGTCGTTCCGGATGGCTCGGTGTATGCAGGTCTTTCACCGGACGGCAATGTGCCAATGTATGTGACGCGCTGCGATGCGGGCATGAGCTGGGACGGTTCTGCTTGTACAGGGATGCGGTCTGGAATCTCCTGGAACAATGGAACTGATTATGGTTCACCCTATGATTGCAGCAACTGGGGATGCACAGGTACAACCAGTGTTACGACCGGAAAGTCAAACACGGCCACGATAGCGGGGTTGATGGGTCTGGGTTCTCCCCATCAGGCAGCGAAATACTGTCAGGATCTGGTTGAGGATGGCAAGACGGACTGGTATCTGCCGGCGAGGGATGAGCTGAATGTGCTCTATACAAACCGTGTGGCGATTGGTGGTTTTGATCTCAGCGGGTCTTACCCTTTGGGTTACTACTGGGCCTCGTCGGAGACCAATCTATATTATGCCGCGTGGGCACAGAGATTCAGCAATGCCTACCAGCACGACACCAGCAAGTACTACGGGCTCTCCGTTCGCTGTGCCCGCACGGACACGGTTGCGGAGCTAGGGATGACTGTGCCGCAGGGGGATCCGGCTGCCATGGATATCACGGGTGGCAGTTCGCCGGGCGATGATGTGGTATTCACCATCACCAACACGGGTGAACTTGCCAGTGGCACCATGACCGTTTCCCTGACGGGTGATACCGGCAACTTCAGCAAGACAGCAGACACCTGCAACGGTCAGGCGCTGGCGGCATCGGCCAGCTGTTCCATCACCATCCAGCCGGTTGCCACCGAGAATGGCAGCTACACGGGAACGCTTCAGGTTTCCGGCACGCCCGGAGGTACGGTCAGCCAGGCCCTTTCCGGCACGGCGATCGGGTTTGTTGCGACGCCTGAATTGAGCCTGACGCCGGCTACCGATGTCCTGAATGTGGTGGGTTCCAGTTATGGGACATGGGCTTATGGATCTCCCGTGACTTATACGGTACAAAACTGTGTCGGATGCGGTACGGCCCATGCCGTTTTGTCCACCCTGTCTTCAACCACAAATTTCGAATTTGTGGTTGGAAGCAATACCTGCATCGGGGATGATCTTGCGGATGGTGCGAGCTGTACCTTTCAACTGAGGTCCAAAGCGGATCGCAACCAGACATTGACTCCTTCCGATTTAGTCATTTCATCATCGGATGCCGACAGCGTTGTGCGGCCCTTGTCGGGGACAGCCACGGGCTTTGTGTCCCCGTTCATTGTCTATCTCTGGAATTCGAGTGGCGTCAATGTTGGTAACCCGCCGACGGTCTTGACCTTTACCTTGGCACAAAGAACTGTGGTGACATCGGTTCAGGCATACCAGTATGCTCCAGGTGTCATCATTCCAGACAACACCATTGGCTTTGTCGGAACCAATTCTTATGAATTCATGATTCCCAGTTTTGGTGTGGCCTGTCAGGGAGGTGGCGGGTATTGCGGCGCCGTCGGTGAATATTCAACCGTCGTGGAAGCCGGGACATATACGGTCACAAATGCGCAAAGTGCCACATGGTCCTGGAATGGGTCTTCAGGGAACAGGGGATTCTTGCAAGTGCGTGGTTATCCCGCCCCGTAAAACGGGTTTTAACCTGCATGCGTTTCCTGAAAAATACACCTCTTCGTTCTTGCGGTGGGCCGTTTGCATGGTGGCAGATTCCTGACGGCAGGCATCAGAGACGCATCCCTTTGGCGACAAAAAGGGAGAAGGTCAGAACGATTGCGGCCCAGTTTGCGCCTGACAGGAACGTCAGGCCGGGTCCAGCCGGAAACGCGGGTTCTTCTTGAGGCCATTGCAACCCAACGCCTGGTTTGATAGGTTGTTGATGTGAATCTTGTGACACAGCCAATTTTCCGGGAGGCATGATGACCGGGGCTTTCCGAATTGCCACTTTCAATCTTGAAAATCTTGATGAACCGCTGAGCGGCAATGTTCCGTTTGCCGACAGGCTTGCCATCCTGCGTTCGCAGCTCCAGCGGCTGCGGGCGGATATCATCTGTTTCCAGGAAGTGAACAGCCAGCGAATCACAAGTGGCGGTGGCCGTGAACTTTTGGCCCTGACCCATCTTTTGCAGGGGACCCCCTATGAGGGCTGGCCCATGGCGGCGGCGGGTGGCGTTTCAGGGGATGAAATTGCAGACAGGCACAACCTCGTCATTGTCAGCCGCTGGCCGTTTGTGGCGCGCCAGGTGTTCCGGCATGCCCTGGTGCCTCCCCCCATGGTTCAGGTCATGACATCCGAACCTGCCCAGGCTGCGCCGCAGGCGGTGGAGTGGGATCGTCCGGTCCTTCATGTGGAGTTTGAGATTGGTGGTCGCCAGGTTCATCTTATCAATATTCACCTGAGGGCGTCGCTGGCCGCGTTCATTCCGGGACAGAAGGTCGGGCCCGTTGCCTGGCAAAGGGTTTCCAGCTGGGCGGAAGGATTTTACCTGGCCTCCATCAAGCGGGCCGGGCAGGCGCTGGAGGTGCGTTTCCTCATTGATCGCATTTTTGATGCGGATCCCGAGGCGTTCATCATTGTGGCCGGGGATTTCAATGCAGATGACGGGGAAGTACCCCTGCGGATTGTGCGGGGGGATGAGGAAGATACCCGGAACGGCAAGCTGGCGGGCCGGATGATGGTACCGATTGACCGGAATGTTCCGCAGGGACAAAGGTTTTCCGTGATTCATGCAGGCCGGGCGATGATGCTTGACCATATTCTGGTGTCCCGACCCCTGCTGGGCTGGTTCCGCAAGGCGGAAATCCATAACGAAGCGCTGGGCGACGAGGTGATTGCCGCCAGCGAGATCGAACAGTCTCCGGAAAGTTTCCACGCGCCACTGGTGGCCGAGTTTGAAGTGCAGGGTTAGAGCATTTAACGTTCATCTTGAATACCCCTGTTGCCTTGTGGCTGACTTGCCACAAGATCAACAGGAATTGTTCCATCCAAACGTTAAATGCGCGAGTCTCCCACGCTTTATTCTCCCGGGAAAGTTGCGATCCGGTTTTTGATGATCAGGACAAGTTCTTCGAGGGTGTTCACCTGCGTGATGCCGTGACGGGCGCAGACAATATCCACATTTCCCTTGCGCCAGAATCCTTCCGGACAGCACACCACCAGACGTTCCGGGTGTTTTTCGGCATGCAGGCCAAGTTCCAGCAGGGTGATGGGGGATTTGGTTTCGGGATCCATGTACATGGCAATGATGTCGGCGCTGTCCATGCCATCCAGCTCCCAGGTTACCTGCTCGCGGAACACCGGATTGTCCATATCCTGCTTCCAGGAGGAATTCCATTGCTCGCGGCGCGGGTTGAGGATCAGGACATTTTCCCCATCCAGGGCATGCACCAGCGCTTGTTGCCAGTCCTTGGCCTTGCCCATTTCGATGCTGCCGGAGAGAAACAGGATGGGCAGGTTCCGGAATTTTTCGTAAGTGTGCGGGGGCTTTATTTCCTTCATTTTTCTTCCTTTCGGCTTTCAGTTATCCATGCAGACAGGGCCAGGATGAACAGGAAAGCCAAGGCGATGCCCGCTGGCGGGAATGGTGTGGGAATACTTCCGGTGACAAGATGGGCGTTGCGTCGCCACAAGGCGAGTTGGCCAGGCTTTGTGCCATTTGGGCGTGACAGGGTTGGAACCAGAACCGGATCAGGCGTGTTTGCAAGCCATGCCAGGCTGCCGCCAGTGGTTTTGGCCAAGCCGGAAAGATGGCTGTCGGTGGCAAGAACGTTCATGGTTTCCGGCGCGGCTGGAGGGCCAGCCAGCAGGAAGGTCCGCCGGGGGGTGCCATCCTCTTGCAGAGTCCGGGCTTCAAAAACCCCAAGTTCCTCCACCGGCATCTGGATGGAGGACCAGCCATCCGCATCCGGAATAAGGGACAGGGTTTGTGTTTTTCCGGAAGGCGTGCTGATGGAGACAGGTTGTTCAGTACCATCCATGCTGTGCAGGCCAAGCACCAGCTGGTTTCCGGCAAGGTCCATGCGCAAGGCGTTTTCCTCGAGGTCCGGTTCTTTCATGAGCCAGTGGACGAGACGGCGGAGCAAGTCGTCATGCGGCCCCCCACCTTCGTATTTGCGGGCCCAGAGCCAGAGCTGGTCGCTGGCGATGAGGGCGCTGCGGCCTTCTTCCATGCGGGCAAGCAGGAGCAGGGGGGCGTTGTCGTTCCCGGCCTGCATGAGAATGGCGGTTTGGTTTTGCGGGCTTGTCGGCAGGTAGCGCATGAAACGTCCCCATGGGGGGCCGGCATCAAGTCCCTGCGTCACGGGATGCCGTTGTCCGGCACGGGTCAGGGCGGGTGTAAACGGGCCAATAGCTGGCGGCCCGGCGGGGTTTGCGGGCAGGACGGCCCCGAGGGGAGTTCGGGAAAGGGTTGCGGGATCGGAAAATTCTGGCCCGGCGGCGACCAGAAGGGCTCCGCCTTCCCGCACATAATCGGCCATGTTGGCAAGATATGGGGGGAGCATGATGGCCATGGCGCGATACTGGTCAAGAATGATGAGGTCGAATTCGCGCGTTTTTTCAAAGAAAAGTTCATGAGCCGGGAAATGAATGAGCGAAAGCTCGGATTCCGGCGTGGGATCGGGCCTTTCAGGCGGACGCAGAATGGTGAAATGCACCAGGTCCACCGATGGATCGGATTTGAGCAGGTTGCGCCAGGCACGTTCGCCGGGGCTCGGAACACCTGAAACCAAAAGGACTTTCAGGCGGTCCCTGATGCCGGAAAGGGTGAAGGCGGCGCGATTGTTGGCAAGGCTGGTTTCGCCGGGGAGAGGATCGCATTCCAGGGTCACAAGGCTGGCACCGGCATGAGGTATGGGAACCATGATCTGGTGGGTACGTCCGGTGGCAAGGGTCATCTCGCGCATCACCGTACCATCCATGACAAGCCGGACGTGGGCCGGAATTTGCGATGCCGGAGTGTCATTGATGGAAAAGGCCAGGGGAACGTCCTGTCCCACCATTCCATAGGCGGGGGCGTTTTCCAGCGTGATCCGCCGGTCGGTTTCGGCGGGCTGGCCAGTCAGGAGGACATGGACGGGCGCGGGAAATGCTGCGGCACTTTCCGGGGCATCCACCACCTGTCCATCGGTGAGGATGATGATGCCGGCCAGCCGGTCTGCGGGCAGGTCGGCCATGGCATCGGTGGCAAGATCCATCAGGCGGGTTTCATGAACGGGAAGGCTTCCCGGAGGGGTTTGTCCGAAGGGAACATCCTTGACCATGAGGCCAGCAAGGCTTTCAGCCTGTCCATGCAGGGAAGCAAGGGCGGCATCGGCCTGGGCCCGGCGGTTGCCAAGCGCCATGCTGGGCGAGGCATCCCGCAGGATGAGCAGGATGTCGTCCTGCGGCAGGCGGGTTTCGTGGACACGCTGTGGACCACAAAGGATAAAAAACAGCGCCAGGGCACAGGCTGTGCGGAGGACGGTGCCGCGGGCCTTGCGGAAGAAGGCGATGCCAAGGGCCATGAAGATGATGGTGGCCAGAATCATGAGGACAGGAAGGGAAAGCAGGGGGGCAAAACGAAGGAAGGTCATTGTTTCCCCCTTGACCGCAGGCGTTCGGTAATTGCGGGCAGGTGAACCTGGTCAGCCTTGTAGTTTCCGGTCAGGGCCATCATCACAAGGTTGGTGCCAAAACGGAAAGCCATTTCCCGCTGGCGTTCGCCGCCGGGAATGACGGGAAGAAGGGGGCGTCCTGCCGGGGTGGCGGCCCAGGCACCGGCCCAATCATTTTCTCCGGCAATGATGGGAGAGATGCCATCCCCGCCCCCAGTTTCCGGCGGAGCAATGAAGACGGGCTGGCCGGTGAAACGGCCGGGAAAATCTTCAAGAAGATAGAAGCTGCGTCGCAGGACATGGTCTGCTGGAACGGGAACCAGCGGCGGAATGCCAATCCGTTTTGCGGTTTCCTGCAGGCGGCCCTTTTGGCTGGCGGGTTCCCCCTTGGTGTCCACCAGCAGGAGGCCACCATCCTGCATGTAGGATGCAAGGGCAGCGGCGGCGGCATCATTGAGCGGGGATGGTCCTGCGTTCACAGGCCAGTAAAGCAGGGGGTAAAAAGCAAGGGGATCCCGGTCAGGATCAACCCCGGACACTTCAAGTTCGGCCAGGCTGGTGCGCTGTGAAAGAAAGCGGGCGAGCCCCTCAAGTCCGGCCTTGCTGGTGGCATCGGTTTCGGCCTGTCCGGTCTTGATATAGGCCAGATGCAGGTTCAGGGCAGGATCTTCCGCCATGGCTGGAGCCATCCCTGTCATCACAGGCATGAAAAGGGCAATGGCCAGCAGAATTCCCCGCAGGTGAAGGGAGGCGAGGGTGTCGATCGCCAGCAGCAGGAGGGCGGCTCCCAGCAGGAGCGCCGCCAGGGGGATTTCCGCCTGTCCGGCAGTGTCGTAGGGCTGCAGGGCAAGGCCCGGGGGCGGCTCCGGAAAGGGGAGGAGGGCGTGGATGGCAGAGCCAAGATTCATGCCGCGGGATGTTTGGCCATAAAGGCCGGGGGGCTGGGCCGGATTGGGGATCCATGCCGCTGTGTCCATGATGCCCCGGTGTGTGGGGGCGGGCGACATGAGGGTACCAAAACCGTCCATGACAAGGACGGGTTCCATCTGGGTTTCCTGGAAGGAGGCATCTCCCATGGCATCGCCTGTTTCTGCCAGGCGGCGCAGCAGGGTTTCAAAAACGCCGGAAAGGGCAAGATTGGACCATTCCGGGTTGGCATTTGTGTGGATGAGGACCAGCCATCCGGCACCGTGCCGGGCCCCGGTAATGAGGGGGGTGCCATCCGCAAGGCTTGCCCATGTCCGTTTTTCAAGGTCTGTGGCAGGTTCAGCCAGCAGCTGACGTGATACGGTGGCTTCGGCGGGGGGATTGATGCCATGAAACAGGCCACCTTCCGGAAAAGGGGCAAGAGGTTGCGGAGAGCCCCAGCCCATGGCACCGTCCATGCGGCGTTCGCCGCGCAGCGGGGTTGGCAGGAGCGGAGCCTCGGGCATTGTGGCCAGATTTTGGCCAGCCAGACGGACAAGGGTCCCTCCCGCCTGAACAAAGGATTCGAGTGCTTTTACATCCGTTTCGGCAAGGGCGTGGGAATCTGGCAGGAAGATGATGGTGGCTTTTCCGGAAACCAGTGTTGTAATGGCCCCTCTCTGCAGGGGATAGAAAGGGGAGAGTGCGCGGTCAATGTAAAGAGTGTCCATCAGGTAGGGCTGGCTTTCCGTTCCTCCGGAATCGGCAAGCCCTATGTTGATGCTGCGGAGGCGTGAATCTGCAAGGAATGTGGTGCCCGCGCCCACTTCCCCGGCAATTTCCAGTCGCGTTGGGGGTTCGGCGTGTCCGGGAGAAATGGAAAGGCGTGTTTCTGTAAGGTTTTCCCCGGCCGGGAAATGGAAGGGCAGGGAGCGGCGCGGGGCCTTGCCGTAAAAAATGTGCAGGAAACCATCTCCTGCCGTTTTGGTGCTGGTGCGCAAGATGGGAATGGAAAGCCCTTCCGGGGTTCTGCGCGGAGGCAGGATGAGGTGGGGCTGGTGGTCGTCGTCTGGAAGCAGGATGTCTCCTTGGCCAAGGGTTGCCAGTTTTTTGGCCAGTTCGGCCGTTCCGGGGCCGGAAATGCCGGAGGCCAGCCAGAGGATATGCAGGGGAGGAGAGAAGGGAAAATCCTCCAGGGTTTCAAGGGTTGCCGCATCATCTGCGGGCCATGGTCTGGGTGCCAGGGCATCGAAGGCGGCAAGAGCCTGACGGGTGGCCATGGGTGGAGTCAGGCTGGCTGCGCTGCCATCATTTTGCCGGGCCATCGGGAGCAGCCGGGTCTGGGAACAGGATGTCAGATGCGTGGCAAGGCTCTGGCGCATGAGGGGCCAGGAAGATGCGCTGGCCCAGCCATTGTCAATAATGGCAAGGCAGGTTTTCGAAAGGGTATCCCGTTGCGGCGCGGGAACCATGACAGGCCCTGCGAGGCCAAGGATGACAAGGGCCAGAAAAGCCATGCGCAGCAGCAGGAGCCATAAAGGGGTCTGTCGGGGGGAGGGTGAGGGTTGCGGAAGTTCCATCAGCAGCCGGATGGCCGGGAAGCGGATATGTTTCGGGGCGGGCGGCGTAATGCGCAGGATCCACCATAAAAGGGGCAGGGGGATGAGGGCCGCCAGCAGCCAGGGGTGCGCGAGGGAAAAAATCATCGGTGCGTTCCCCGGGCAAGGCTGCCATAGAGGGCAAGAAGGGCGGAACGGGGCGGTTGGGAGGTGTCATGAACCCGGAAATCCCAGCCAAGGGGTCGTGCAAGGGCTTGCATCTCCGCCTGTTGTGTGGCCAGGCGTGCAAGATAGGCTTTCCGCAAGGTTCCGGCGCTGGAGATGAGAAGGGATCCTTCGCCTTCGCAGCCTTCGGCAAGAAGGCGTCCCCGATAAGGAAAGCGGGTTTCCGCAGGGTCAAGAACCTGCAGGAGGATGCCCCGGCAGCCTTTGCTGGCAAGGCTGGAAAGAAAAGGTTTCAGGGTGTCTGGCGGGGCGAGGAAATCTCCCACGAGAAGAATATGGGAGCCAGATGGAATGTCGCGCTTGAGACGCGGAAGGCTGTTGCCGGATTCCTGCCGGGAAAGGGCTGTGGCCATGGCCGCAAGGGCATGTTTCCCGTTGGAGGCGGGGGCGCTGTCTTCAATGAGGGCCATGCGTTCGCCGCCCCGGCTGAGCAGGCAGCCCATGGCCATGAGGAGAAGCTCTGCCCGCTGCCGTTTTGTGGGCAGCCGGGGCTTGGAGCGGAAATCCATGGATGGGGATGCGTCGCGCCAGAGAAAGACAGACTGGGCGGTGGCCCATTCGGTTTCCCGTATCAGGGTGAGGCCCGTCTGTGCCGATTTGCGCCAGTTGATGCGGCGGGGTTCATCGCCCGGCAGGTAATTGCGGAACTGCCAGAAGGATTCTCCTGGCCCGGATTTTTTTCGCCCATGTCCGCCAGCGGCAACGGCCTGTGCCACCCGTTCTGCTGCCAGCAGCAGGGGAGGGAGGGCTTCCGCCAGGCGGGCCGCGTGATCAACAAGGGCGTCAGGCTTTGTCATGCGCTGGCTTCAACCATGTCCTTGATGATGCTGGCAACCGTGATGCCATCGGCACGGGCGGAAAGGGTGACTGCCATGCGGTGGCGCAGGACGGCCGGGGCCAGGGCAAAGACATCCTCCATGGAAGGCGCCAGGCGTCCGGAGGCCAGGGCACGGGCGCGGGCACAGAGCATAAGCGCCTGGCAGGCACGGGGGCCGGGCCCCCAACTGACATGGTGCCGGACATTGGCGATGGCGCTTTCATCAGGGCGGCCAGAGCGCACAAGGGCAAGGATTCCATCCACCACCTTTTCCCCGACCGGCATGGCGCGCACAAAGGCTTGCGCGGCCATCAGGCCTTCTGCGGAAAGAACGGGACGCGCAGCCTGTTCGGAAGCGCCTGTGGTGGCAATCATCATGCGCCGTTCCGCATCCAGGGCCGGATAGGGAACGTCGATTTCCATCAGGAACCGGTCAAGCTGGGCTTCAGGGAGGGGATAGGTCCCTTCGTGTTCCAGGGGGTTTTGTGTGGCAAGGACATGAAAGGGCGCTGGCAGGTCATGGCGTATTCCGGCCACGGAAACATGGTGTTCCTGCATGGATTGCAAAAGGGCGGACTGTGTGCGCGGCGATGCCCGGTTGATTTCATCGGCCATGAGGAGCTGGGAAAAGACGGGGCCGGGCAGGAAGCGGAATCCGCGACGTCCTTCCGAAGTTTCCTCAAGGATTTCCGAGCCAATGATGTCGGAAGGCATGAGGTCGGGCGTGCATTGGACGCGGCGGGCATCAAGGCCAAGAACGATGCCGAGGGTTTCCACAAGACGGGTTTTGGCAAGGCCGGGAACGCCTACCAGAAGGGCGTGACCGCCAGAGAGCAGGCATGTCAGGGTTTGCTCGACAACATCCTCCTGCCCGAAGATGACGCGTCCGATTTCGGAGCGGGCCTCGGCCAGCAGGTTTGCGAGATTTTCAGCGTCTTTTTCATTTTTCATGTCGGAAACCCCCGTTTTTTTGCAAACGGTGTTTGTATATCGCAAAATGCTGGCATAAAATAGGGGGTATGAAAGCAACCGGATTCATCAGGCCAGCCAGATGGATGAAACATCCCGCAACCCGGCGGGTGATGGCGGCCCTGAATCATGGGGAATGGCAGGCCCGCTTTGTGGGCGGGTGTGTGCGGGACGCCCTTGCAGGCCGCCCGGTGACCGATATCGACATTGCCACAACGGCCCCCCCGGAAGAAGGCTGTCGCCTGCTGGAGGCAGCCGGGATCCATGTCATCCCCACAGGGTTGAAACATGGAACGATAACGGCCGTCCTTGAAGGGGAGAATTTTGAGATCACCACGCTCAGGCATGATGTGGAAACCTATGGACGGCATGCGCGGGTGGCTTTCACGGACGACTGGAAGCCCGATGCGGCCCGGCGGGATTTCACCATCAACGCCATGTTCTGCGATGAGGATGGTACCCTCTATGATCCGTTTGGCGGTCTTGCCGACCTTGCAGCGGGACGTGTGCGGTTTGTGGGCAGTGCGCGTCAGCGCATCCATGAGGATGTATTGCGGCTTTTGCGCTATTTCCGTTTTACCGCCCATTATGGCCACCTTCCCGCAGACGGAGAGGCCTTGGCTGCCTGCCGTGAAATGGCGCACCAGCTGCCGCGCCTGTCGGGGGAACGGGTGCGCAAGGAAATCCTGCGTCTGCTGGAAGCTCCGGATCCTTTGCCTGTGTGGCGGCTGATGCTGGCCGAGGGGGTTTTGCTGCCCCTGCTGCCGGATGCCATCAATGTCCAGGCCCTTGAAAACCTTGTGGCACTGGAAAAGGCGCTGGGGCGGTGTGATCCGTTGCTCAGGCTGGCGGCGCTTCTGCCGCAGGACGAGGAAAAAATGGCGGCGGTCGCCGGGCGCTTGCGCCTTTCCAATGAAGAATCTGCGCGTCTGCGCCGTTTCTCCCGGCACAAGGGCCGCAGGATGGCTTCCCGCTGGCGGCAGGATTTTTACGACCTGACACCGGAAGGAACGCGGGATTTGTTTCTGCTGGCGGCGGCCCGGAGGATTCGTCCAAGGGAGGCTTTGCCGGTCTTGCGCCATATCCAGCGCCAAACAGGGACTTGGAAACGGCCTGTTTTTCCATTAAAAGGCAAGGACGTCATGGATTTGGGGTTGCCATCTGGCCCCCGCATTGGCAGGGTTCTGGCAAGGGTTGAGGCTTGGTGGCGGATTCGGGGGTTCAGGCCTGGCCGCCTGGCGTGTCTCGTCCAGCTGAGGCAAATGGTCAGGGGCAAAACATGGAAGGGGAAAAAGTGATGGCGGAGAAAAATGAGGCGGGCCTAGCCATTCAGGGATTTGTGCTTGCAACCATCCTGTGGGTGCTGGGACTCGCGCTCACGGTATCGTTTGGCGTCATCGTGGGCGGGGAGTTTGCGCCGTTGGCCGCCGGCATTGTTGTTTGCGTCATGGCCTTTGTGCATGCTTTTTTCATGACGGGGCCAAGATGGGTTATGGAAGCCTTCATGGCGGAACTCCTCTGGTTCCTTGCGTCCGGCTGTTTCCTTGCCGGGTTCATGGGGGGGCTGCAGGGAGGGGTGGAGGCCTGGATTTTGGGGATTTCTCCAAAGGAACTGGTGGGCTGGTCAGCCTTTCTGCTCTTTACGGCCATGGTGCCGCTGATCATTGCTGCGCGCGTGAACCGCATCCTGCGGGATCGGTGGTTGATGAATATGGAAGATGAGGGCGATCCCGACGTTGTCGCTGCTGAAGATACATCCGGAGAGGCTGGCGAATGACCTCTTGCTGGGTCTTGACGGACGGCAAGGCGGGAACGGAAAACCAGTGCATTGGTCTGGCCGAGGCGATGGGGCTGTCGCCTGTCATCAAGCGGGTTTCGCTGGCCGCGCCATGGAAATCTGTCAGCCCCTACCTGCGGCTTGCGGGATTGTCTTGTGTGCGGGAGAAGGATTGCCTTTCTCCCCCCTGGCCTGATCTCCTTGTTGCTTCCGGGCGACAGAGCGTGGAACCAGCCTTGGCCATAAAGCAGGCTTCGTGCGGGAAAACCTTCCTTGTGCAGGTGCAGGATCCGCATGTTTCGGCGAAACGGTTTGATCTTGTCATTGTTCCCCGTCATGACCGCCTGCGGGGGGAAAATGTGATGGTGACGCGCGGCGCGCTCTGCCGGATCACGAAGGGAAAGCTGGAATCGGCTGCCCGCGCCTTTTCCGGAAGGTTTGATCACCTGCCCCATCCGCGTGTTGCGGTGCTGATTGGCGGCGCCAGCAGCGCCTATCGCCTGCCTGTCGCACTGGCTGAAAAGATGGTGCAGGACCTGTCTGCATTGCCTGCGGGCCTTATGGTGACAGCTTCGCGCCGTACAGGGGGGGAGCAGGCGGAGATTTTGCGCCGGGGCCTTTCCGGGAAGAATGTCTGTTTCTGGGATGGAACGGGAGATAACCCCTATTTTGCCATGCTGGCGGCAGCGGATGCCATTCTTGTGACATCGGACAGCGCCTCCATGGCAAGCGAGGCCGCTACAACAGGCAAGCCCATTTATATCCTGTCGCTGGAAGGCGGGTCAAAAAAATTTGGCCGGTTCCATGCCCTGATGGAAATGGATGGGGTTTCACGCCCCTTTGCGGGCAAAATTGAAAACTGGAACTATACGCCCTTTTCGGATACGGCGGATGCCGCGACCCGGGTAAAGGGCATGATGATGGAAAGGAAACTTTGGCATGAATGAAGCAAAACATGTGAAATTGCTGGTCATAGGCTCCGGTCCGGCGGGCTATACGGCAGCCATTTATGCAGCGCGCGCCGGGCTGGATCCGGTCCTGGTGGCAGGTTTGCAGCTGGGGGGGCAGCTGACAACCACAACTCTTATCGAGAATTTCCCGGGGTTTCCTGAAGGGATTGATGGAACAGTGTTGATGGACCTCATGCGGCGGCAGGCCGAACATGTGGGGACGGAGTTGGTGTACGATATTGTAACGTCTGTGGATTTGTCCAAAAGGCCCTTTTTTGTGCGGTGTGACGGCGGGGCGGATTTCCTTGCCGAAAGCCTCATCATTGCAACGGGGGCACAGGCGCGCTGGCTGGGGATTCCCAGTGAGGAAATGTTCAAGGGGGCTGGTGTTTCAGCGTGCGCAACCTGTGACGGTTTTTTCTATAAAGGCAAGCGTGTGGCTGTTGTGGGCGGAGGCAATTCGGCCATGGAGGAAGCGCTGTTCCTGACCAATTTCGCCGAACATGTGACACTTATCCACCGGCGCGATTCCTTCCGCGGCGAGAAGGTGATGCAGGAGCGTGTCCTGGCCCACCCAAAAATCACGGTAAAGTGGAACCGGGTGGTTGAGGAAGTGCTGGGTGAGGAAGACCAGCCCAAGCGCGTGACAGGACTCAGGCTTGCGCATCCTTCGGGAAGCGAGATTGAGGAATTGTCGGTTTCCGGACTGTTCGTGGCGATTGGCCACACCCCGGCCACGGCCCTGTTCAAGGACCAGTTGCCCCTGGATTCCGAAGGCTATATTACGACAGCGCCGGATTCCACGACCACAGCCATTCCAGGTGTTTTTGCGGCCGGGGATGTGAAGGATCGGCATTTCCGCCAGGCGATTACTTCGGCGGGGATGGGGTGCATGGCGGCACTTGAAGCAGAACGCTTTTTATCAAGTATTGCAATTTCAGGCTGATTTGGATAAAGATAGACGTATGGAAAAAAGGATAGGTCTGGAATGCAGTCAACCATGATGGATTGGGACAAGCTCCGGGTTTTTCACGCCGTTGCGGAAGCTGGGAGCTTTACGCATGCAGGAGAAATCCTCAACCTCAGCCAGTCGGCTGTCAGTCGGCAGATCAGCGCGCTTGAGGAACTCCTCGGTGTTCCCCTTTTCCACCGCCATGCGCGCGGGCTTATCCTCACCGAACAGGGCGAACTTTTGTACCGCACCGCCCGTGAGGTGTTTGCCAAGCTGGCCATTACCAAGAGCATGCTTCAGGAAAGCAAGGAACACCCAAAGGGTGTTCTGCGCGTGACTACACCGTTCTCTTTTGGCTCTACATGGCTTGCGCCGCGGGTGCGCCAGTTCCTGGAACAGTATCCTGATATCCGGCTTACCCTTCTCATTGCGGACAATGACCTCGATCTTGGCATGCGTGAAGCGGATGTTGCCATCCGCATGCAGCCGGCACGCCAGCCCGACCTTGTGCAGCGCCAGCTCCTGACCTTCCGCTCCCATATCTATGCCGCCTCCAGTTATGTGGAGCGTCGTGGCACGCCGCAGTCGGTTGAGGATTTGCGCAACCACTTCCTCATTACCCATCCGCCGGATACCAACACACCGTTTTCGGATGACAACTGGCTGATGCAGGTGGCCGGGGTTACACCGGAAACCCATCCTGAAGTGCTGCAGGTGGACAACATGTTTGCCACCTTCCGCGCGGTACAGAGCGGGCTTGGCCTTGCGGCGCTGCCGGATTACATGGTCGCAGATCGCCCAAACCTTGTACGCATCCTGCCGGATGTGGCTGGGCCGGAGGTCAAGGCCTATTTCGTCTATGCGGAAGAACTGCGGCAGTCCAAGCGGGTTGTCGTCTTCCGTGATTTCCTGCTGGAGCAGGTGCAAAACACAGTCTTTTGATTTTTGATGGGCTGGGTTGCAAAAATTGCATGCCTTGTTCCGTTCCGTATGTGGTAACTATGTTCGGGATGGGGGATTGAGACAACGCCTAGTAACCAAGCGAGGTTGCCATGACGGACAAGACGTTGAATGGAGACAAGAAATCTCTCCTGTGGACACCTGGTCAGAAAATCTGGGTGTCTGGAAAATCCAATCCCCGAATCGCACACATTTCTACGGATGAAAAAAGGCTCGTTGTTGCCGAATGGTGGCAGGCGAACGGCATGCGTATTGTTGAAACCTTCCTCAAGGAAATTATGCAGACCATCCTGCCGCTGAGCAACGAGGCGGTGGAAGATGCCTGGCAGAAAAACCGTGAGCAGATCCAGGGCATGGTGTCCATGATTCCTCTGGAAGACGTGGCCGAAAGCATGCAGTCCATGCAGGCGCAGGGCATTGTTGGCAAGCTGCTGGAAACCAATGCCGATGCGCTGGGCCATGCGCTGGCGGAACAAGCTCAGATGCAGATGTTGCCCGGCATGTCGGAGAGTGTCTCCCGCATCAGCCAGGAACTCCAGAACAAGTCGGTGATTGCGGACGAAGACCGGCGTTTGCAGCGCGTCCTGGTCCTGCCGGGAGGTGGCGTCCGCGGCATTGTCATGCTGGAACAGCTTGTTGCGCTGGAGGAAAAACTCGGGAAGCCGATTTGCAAGTGCTTCGACCTGATCGCCGGCACTTCGACCGGTGGCATCATCGGTCTCGCATTGGCGCGGCCAGACCCGAACAATCCGGGCGAGCCGATGTATACCGCCAAGAATATTCTGGATTTCTATGTCCGGAAAATTCCGGAAATTATGCCGCCCCCATGGTTTGAGAGCATGAACAATGTGCGGATGGCCTATGGCCCAAAATTTTCCCGCGAGGGCATGGATTTTGCGGCAAAGGAACTTCTGGGGGACACCCGTCTTTACGAAGTCTTGACCAGCGTGATTGTACCCGCCTACAATATTGACAAGTCCGAGGCGGTATTTTTCAAATATATGGCGGCATACAAGGATCCAGACAGGGATCATCCGGACTTTTACATGAAGGATGTCGCGCGCGCCACCTCGGCCGCACCGCTGACCTTTGATCCTGTTGTCATCCATTCCATCCCGAACACCCATACCGGCAATAACAGCATCGCCTATGGCTGTACGGATGGTGGCCTGTTTGCCAACAACCCCAGCATGGTTGCGCTGATTGATGCCTACAAGCGCCTGAACGAAAACAGCAATGACATCTTGCTGGTGACGCTGGGAACGGGATTCGAAACGCTGCATTACAGCTGCGAAAAGCTTCAGGGCAAGGGCGTTCTCGGATGGGCCTATGCCCTCATCGACATGATGATGAAAGGCCAGAGCGATGTGGCGCATCACCATTGCCAAAAAGTTTTGGGGGAAGGTCATCGTTATTTCCGGATGGATTATCCGGTCGATTGTGAGCATTTGCCGCCAGAGGCGAAGCCGTCCATTGCCCTGGACAACGCGAAGCCGGACAATATCCAGAAACTGCAGAATTTTGGGAAGTTTGTGGCCCGGTTCTGGGATGACAAGTTCAACAGGATCGCTGAGCTCATCAAGGAAGATGACCGGCGGCGTGCTGCGGACAGCCTGCTCAAGATCGAGGAAAAACAGCCACCGGAGAAGGCCTCCCGCCATCCAATCGATCAGCATCTTGGCAAGCGGAACATGCTGGGGCCTGCGGCAAAAATTGTGGTTCCAGCCTGTGTGCCGGCGTTTGGTGCTTCATTCAGGTAAAGCCTATGGTCAGGCTGGGTCTGTAAGACCCAGTTCGGCCCGCAAGGCCGCGACATCCATGCCCGGCAGGGGTTCAAGCCTGTCGGGCATGTTTGCATTTAGCCATACCGAAAGTGGGGTTAGTGCCGGGTGGGACAGGTGCCGTTCCAGCAAGCGCATGACGTGGGGGATATGGGCAAGATAACGATTCTTGCCATCACGGATGCAAAGACGCACAAAAATTCCAGCCACCTTGGTGTGGCGCTGTGCGGCCAGAACGTCATACCAGAGGGAAAATGCTTCGCGTTCTCCCGGGGCAAGGCGGGTTTCATAACGGGTACGCAAGGCTGTTGCCATGTCCTGCGGGATATCGCGCCGTGCATCTTCCAGCAGGGACATCAGGTCATAGGCCGGATGGCCGATGAGGGCGTCCTGGAAATCCAGCAGTCCGCATGCGGCACGGCCGCTGCGTTCATCAAGCCGCATCAGGTTGTCCACATGATAGTCGCGCAGGACAAGAGTCTTTGGCATGTCCGGCAGCTGCGCAAGGATGGTTTTCCAGGCAACGGCATAGGAATCCAGAAGATCTTGCTGCGTGGCATGGCCCCGTCGGCCCGAAAGATGCCAGATAGGCAGGAGAAGGGCTTCTTCAAGCAACGCATCCATGTCATAGGCTGGGAGGGAAATGCGACCCGCATGCGGATGTTCGTGAAGTCCTGAAAGGACATTGATGGCAAGCTCGTAAAGGTTATAAGGATCTGTGCCTTGCGCCAGCAGGCGGGTGAAGGTGTCATCGCCAAAATCCTCGATGAGGGCGAAACCGTTGCGGGTATCGCTGGCGTAAATGTCGGGTGCGCTGAAGCCGAGGGAGATGAGGTGCTGGCCGATGGCGAGGTAAGCTGACAGTTTTTCCTTGCCGGGCGGGGCGTCCATGAGCAGGGCGCGCATGCCGTTTTGGGAGAGGCGGAAATATCTGCGGAAGGAAGCATCGCTGGAAAGCGGGACAATATCGGCATTCCCCCAGCCACACATGGCCAGGAATTCCGTTTGAAGATATTCACGTTCTTGGGGCATGGAGCAGGGTTTCCTGAAAAAATCCCGGCCACGCAAGGTCAGCGGGGCCGGGACAGGAGATGTTTACATGTCGTCGTCTTGCGGCAGCTCTTCTGTCGGAGGAACAGCAATGCCCTGGGCCTTGAGCTGTTCCATCAGGGTTTTGCGTTCGGTGAACTGACGGCGGTTCATTTCGCAACGTTCCTCCTGATGGCGGCTGGCCAGGGAAACCATCTCCGACGGCATGCCCGACTGCTTCATGCGTTCAACGGCGGACGTTCCGCGAGAACACATGGTCTCAATGCGCTTTTCCTGATTTTCCGTGCGGGTTTCCATGCGTTCCTGCATGCGGTTCTGACGATCCTGGCGCATCGGTTTCATGTCGGTGCCCGCGCCCGGACGGTTGCCGGAGGCATTTCCGGAGTTCATCATCTGTTGTCCGTTCATCATTCCATCAGGCCGCATGCCATTCTGGCGGGCATCGGCGTGGCTGGATGCCACAAGGGCAACAAGAGCAATAAAAGCATATTTTTTGAACATGGGAGTCTCCTTCTGGTGGATGGGTCAAGAAAATGATATGCTTCTTTTGTTTCCAAAACAAGAATCGGGAGTATCCCATGTTGAAATATGTGTCTTGCCTTGCTTTTGTCCTTTTCATGGCTTCGCCTGCCTGCGCGCAGGAGGTCTCTTTTTCCCAGGGAATGAATGGGTTTGGAGAAAATGTGCTTGTGCAGCTTGTTGAGAAAGCGGGCCCGCGCGATAACGTTCTCGTCTCGCCCTACAGCATGTCTTCCGCCCTGTCCCTGGCCGCTCTTGGCGCCCGTGGAACAACCCGCGAGGAAATGGAAAAGGTGCTGGAGCTTCCGGATGGGTGGAATGCCGCACATCAGAACCTTGCCAAGGCACTCAAGGCGGACGAGGGGGTAACCCTTTCCATGGCCAACGGCATCTGGGGGGCACAGGACACCAAATTCCGTCGAATGTTCCGTCGCCAGGCAGAAAGATCTTTCGGTGCGAAGATTGAATCCGTGGATTTTGCCGATCCTGAAACGCTTCCCATGATCAATGGATGGGTTTCAAAGGAAACCCGGGGCATGATTCCAGACCTGATAGACCAGCTGGATCCGGATCTTGTGGCCGTTCTTGTCAATGCCCTGTATTTCAAGGGGGACTGGAAGGATGCGTTTGACGTAAAGGGAACCTCGGATGAGGATTTCCATTTTGCGGATGGCGGGGTGCAAAAAATTTCCATGATGCATCGGCGTGACGATTTCGCTTATGCCGCTGAGGAAGGCTGGCAGGCCGTGGCCCTGCCTTACATCGGGGATGCATTTGAGCTGGTTGTGGTTCTTCCTGCTGAAGGGAAGCTTCCGCTGGAAAGCCTTGGGGCAGCCCTGAAAACAGGGTTTGACAAGCGTAAAGGATATTTGGGCCTGCCAAAACTGGACCTGTCGTCAGGTGTGGAACTGGCAAAGGTGCTGGAAGACATGGGCATGAAGCAGGCGTTCTTGCCGGTGGCGGATTTTTCGGCCATGTGCGATCGTGCGGCATTTATTTCCCGCGTTATTCACAAGGTGGCCATGAAAATGGATGAAAAAGGAACGGAAGCGGCGGCGGCCACGGCGGTCATGATGATGAAAACCGCCTTCATGGTTGAGGATCCACCGTTCCGCATGGTGGTGGACCGTCCTTACGGGATAGCCCTTCGCCACCGCACCAGTGGCGCCATTCTGTTCATGGGAGTTGTGGCCAACCCGGCCTGAAAAAATCGCATGACCAAAAAGAAGGGCGGTGCCTTGCGGTGCCGCCCTTTTTCTTTTGCGGGATGTCATGGATAGAAGCGGTAAACCCAGGAATTGGCGCTGGTGTAGTTTGCAAAACTGACATAAGTCTGCCCGTCATGGGTAAAGATGTCTGCGCTCATGGCTGTCATGGTCGGGAAACTCGCATTTTCAACCAGGCGCAGCGCTGGATCCGTGTTTGTAGGATCAAAAATATATACCTTGGATGTGGATGTGGCATTTGTGGCCAAGGTCAGATAGGTGTTTCCTCCCATGGTGAAGACGTCCCAGTTGAGGCCAGAACTTGCGACCGAGGCGACTTCCAGCATTGGCGTGGCATCATCCGGGTCGAATCTGTAAATGCGTGAGGAGGCACCGGTTGCCATGTTCGCAACGGCAAGGTATGTGACGTTGTCCTTTGTGAAGCCAGTCCATTTGAATGCGGTATTGGTGGCAACCGTTGCCACTTCTATAAGCGGAGTGGTATCGCCGGGCGTGAAGCTGAAGACGCGTGATGAGCTATAAAGCGTGGCCAGTGCAAGGTAAGTCCGTCCATTTATCTCAATGGCTTCCCAGTCGTTGGCACCATTGGTGGCAACGGAGGCTACTTCCACAAACGGAGTGGCATCGCCCGGTGTGAAGCGGTAGATGCGGGAGGTCTGGTTATAGGTTCCGGTGTGGGCAAGGTAATTGGCGACGGCGAGATAGGTCTGGCCATCTATGGTGAAGGCTTCCCATGCGGCGGCTCCCTGGGTTGCGACCGAGGCAATCTCGACGAGTGGGGTAGCATCGCCCGGCGTGAACCGGTAAACCTTTGATTGGAGATTGTATGTGGTGTTGTTGTAAAAATTGGCAAAAGCCAGATAAGTCTGTCCACTCACCTCGAAGGACTCCCAGTCGAGTACGCCGTTCGTGGCTACGGATGCAACCTCGATGACCCGTGTGGTCGGCGTGGCATTTCCGGGTTCGAAACGGTAGATTTTGGAGTTCAGGTTGAAAGTCGAGCCGTTATAGTGGTTGGTGGCGGCAATATAGGTTTTACCATCTGTTGTGAAAGCCTCGGTATCTCGGGCGGAACTTGTAGGGAATGAGGCAAAAACTTCTGCTGTTGCCGTTGATTGGGTGGTGAAATTCCAGGTTTCGGTTTCGGAGATGCCGACGAAGGGATTTCCGGCAAGGTCCTTGATGCTGCCCGCATCTGCGGTAATGGCATAAGATCTGTTATTGGAGAAATCGGACGACAGGAGCAGGGAAACCTGATTTTCGGAGATGCTGACCTGCGGCCCGGATGCGTCGATCGTTTCAAAAACCACGCCGTTTGTGATGTCTTGGATAACGATGTTTCCGGTGCCCTTTTGCACGGCTTCGTTGAAAACCATAAGTGGAGAGGCCGTGGTCCAGACATCGGCGGCATCGTTGGGCGGGGTGGTGGATGACAGCAGGGGGGCTGCGGTGTCGCCTTCCTCCGGCGGATCGGTGTCGCCCGGGTCGTCAGGATCTTCCGGGGTTGTGGGAGAACGGTTTGCAACGCAGGCACCGTCCAGCATGCACAGAGGCTTGCGGATGAAAAAAGGCCCTTCGCTTCCATCGGAGAGCTTTGCTGCGGACGCTGTTCCCGTCATCATCAGGAACAGGCTGGCCAGCATGGCCAAGCTTCGGGTTTTGATCATGTGGGGTCTCCGGTTTTTGGATTTGAAAACAAGATAGGTTATCCCGCAACCTTATCCTTGAGAAAGCGCTCGGTCAGGGCGGTGAGGCCTGCATTGATGTGGGGTGGCAGTTGTTCCGCCAGTTTTACGGCAATGGTGTTGCGCCCTTCCTTGCTGGCGTATTCCACTTCCTTGGCGAGCGCCATGAGGTTTTTGAGCCCCAGGGCACCGGAGGTGGATTTGAGGTCATGGGAAGCCTGGCGGACGCCATCAAGATCCTGTTTTTTTGCCGCTTCCAGCATTTGGGTTGTGAGGGTTCCGGCCTGCTCGATGTAGGAAAGGACAAGGTCCTTGAGTTCATCAGGATCCAGAGTGCTTTCCAGCAGGGCGATGGTCGCTTGGTCAAGCTGGGCCGAATGGGTTTGGTCGTTCATGTTGGTTTTCTCCATGTCTCGGGTCACCATTTTGAGGGAATTGGCAAGAACAGATGGTTCAATGGGTTTGGAAACGCGTCCGTTCATGCCGACATCGGTGCAGAGTTTTTCATCCTCGCGCGAGACGCCAGCCGTCATGGCCAGAATGGGGGTCTTGCCTTTGTCGCCGGGCAGGGCACGGATGCGCCGGGTGGCTTCGAGACCATCCATGATCGGCATGCGTACGTCCATGAGGACCACATCATAATCCCCACGCATGACGGCAGATACGGCCTCTTCACCATTGGGGGCAATTTCGATCTGGTGGCCAAGTTTTTTGAGGATGGCTGTCGCCACTTTCTGGTTGACCGCATTGTCTTCCGCCAGAAGGATGTGCAGGGATTGGGATTCGCCCCCTGAAAGCGTGTCTGGAGTATTCATGCGGATTTCTTCCTCCGAAACGACGGGCAGGGAAACGATGATCCAGAAGGTGCTGCCCATGCCGGGGGTGCTGTCAAGTCCGATTTCCCCGTCCATGGCCATGACGAGTTTTTTGCTGATGGCCAGACCAAGGCCTGTTCCGCCGTATTTCCCTGAGATGGAAGCATCGGCCTGGTTGTATTCGGAAAAGAGTTTTTTCTGATGGGCTTCAGGAATGCCTATGCCCGTATCACGAACAGCAAAACGCAGGCGCGCGTTTTTGTGTGTGCTTCCGGATTCCAGGCGATCCATGAAAATCCCGACGCTGCCTTCTTCCGTGAATTTGATGGCGTTGCTGAGGAAATTGAGGAGAATCTGCCGGATGCGGCTGGCGTCTCCCTTGACGATGGATGGAATACCGGGAGCGCATTGTACCGAGATTTCAATCTTTTTCTCGCGCGCGCGGGACTGCATGAGCTGCGCGATGCTGCCCGCCAGTTTTTCCGGAGAGAATGGGGCGATCTCGAGCTCCATCTTTCCGGCGTCGATCTTGGAAATGTCGAGGATATCGTTGACGATGGTCAGCAGGGCATCGCCGGAATATTTGATGGTTTCGAGATTTTCCTTTTGCTCCGGCGTGGAAGGTGTGTCGAGCAGCATGGCGACGATGCCAAGGATTCCATTGAGAGGGGTGCGGATTTCGTGGCTCATCATGGCCAGAAAATCGGCTTTTTGCTTGGCGGCATCTTCCGCCTTGCGGGTGGCTTCGCGCAGGTCATGTTCCAGCTGGAATTCATGACGACGGTCAATGTCGATCAGGAAGGACAGGACGGCGCCGAGGAGAAACCCGGAAATCAGGAAAATGTTGGTGTTGATGAGAGAGAAATCCGATGTCCGCGCGACCGCCATGATGATGTTTGGTACCGCAAGGATAAGGCAGTACACCAGCATGGCCAGGCTGAGATAAGGCGTGAAGGCCACGGTGGCCGTGATGAAAATCATGGGCATGGCGGTGCCATAATCCACGCCGTGCGGAATGATGACGGCAATGATCCATGAAAACATGAGGCCAATCGGCATGGCGGCTCCGATGATCCAGGAAACGCGCCGCTTGCCATAAGGCGTGTAGCTGATCAGCAGGAGGGCCAGATAGGAAATGTAGGCGATGATGCGAATGAAGAAGGTGTCACGGACGCTGTCAGGAGAAATATGCATGTCCCAGCCGGTAAACAGCAGGGCAATGACTGCTCCGGCCAGAAGGACAAAGCGTACAAGGGGGAGAGCCCTGGCCAGCTGGAATGCCCGGTATTCCGCTTCAATCTCTTTTGGAAAACGGCGGTTTTCAAAAAGCTGCATGAAATGCATGTTGTAGAATTCTTCCACAAACAGTTTTTTCACAGATGTTCTCCCGTGAATTGAAGATGCGCTTTCAGGGGGTGTCCGTCCACAACAAGGTCTTCAACCATGATGGAGCCATCGGTTCGGGCGCGGATATCCACGGCCATGGGGACTCCCTCGCGCAATTTGCGTTCGAGGTCTTTCGCCTGTGCCTCCGGAATGTACACCTTGCTGTGGACCAGTTCTTGGCCTGAAAGGATGGATGCGCAGGATTTTCCAGATGTGTAAGGAGAAACCCGCGGTGTTTTGGGGGATGTATAACCGGCGTTGAGGCATAGTTTTTGGGGGAAGGAAGAAGGTTCTTCGCCTTCCCATGCCCATTGGTATTGGAAGGTGAGGTAATGGCCGCGCAGCATGTCGCGTGGATCGTAACCTTCAATTTCGACGCGCCAGGGCATGCCTGCTTTCCGGCTTGCCTCAAGTTGGCCAAGCATGGCCAAAAGGGCTACAAGGGGGACCAGGATGAATACCGGGGTCAGGATTTTATGGCGCATGGCACAATCCTTTGGCGGATGCGAATGGCCAGACGGGCCACAAGGATGGCCAGAATGCCACCAAGAATGAGACTGAAACCCGTGTTCATGAGACTGCCGAAAAGTTCAAAATAAATGATGATGAGCCGCACGGCGATAAGCAAAATGGCGGCACTGGCCAGATGGCCAAGACCTGTCCGGATTCCAAACCATGCCATGCCCAGACATGCGAGGATGAACATGATGGCAGAGATGACGGCTCCATGAACAACAAGGGATAGGCAAATGGGCAACAGGGCAAGGATGGCACCACCAGACAGGTATGCCAGCCATGGGAGCGCGTTCTTGCGTTCCCGGAGGAAAAGGAGGCTGGCGGGAAGGGCGCTGGTGGCAAGCATGAAACATGCCACAAAGATACGGAACAATGATGTGATGCTGTCGTGGTCCCGGACAAAAATGGGTGTGATGTCGTTTTCATACCAGATGAATTGGGCGGCCAGCACTATCAGGGCGAATGTCATGACACCCCAGGCAAGAAAGATTTCGCCGAAGTTTTTTCGCCACAGGGAAAAAACAGGGAGCTGGCCAAGCGATATGAGGGCAAGGGGGAGGAGCCAGAGCAGGAAGGGCTCGGGGAAATAGGGGGATGTAAATCCGCCGAGGTAGTCGGCCAAGTTGGAAAAGGAAGCGACGAGGGCAAAAAGCCATGCGCTGGCAATGAAACGCCCCTGTCCAAGTGTCAGGATGATGGGGGTGCTCAGCGCAGTCCAGAAGGCTATGGTGCGCAGGGGATCGCTATGGATATTGTAAACCTGTCCGATCAGCGCCATAAAGCTGAGGAGGGTGCCCCAGAAGAAGAAAAGGGCGGCATCTACCCGGAGGGGGCTTGTGTTTCGGGTTGCAGAAATTTGGAGGAATGCTGCCGAAACGACATTGAGGAAAAGAAAATGGCCACCAATTTTTACAGTGTCGGGAATTACATTCCAGTTTGCGGAAATGATGGCCAGAATGCCAAGCAGGATGGCAAACAGGCCAAGCAGGACAATGCTGCGGCCAAAGTGTCGGCTGGCTGTGGAAGCTTCCTGCACGCGGATGGCATCTGCGGTTTCATGTGTAATAAGACCAGCTTCTTCCCATGACGCCAGTTTTGATTTCCAGAACATGTTGGTGTCTCCCATCTCGCCACCAGCATCATACAACGTAAAAATGGGGGGGTCAAAACATGTTTGGGAGGGGAAAAGTCGCAAGTCTTTCCATGATCTCGGAAGGGTCAGTCATGCGGACAATTTCTGCGCGCAGCCGTGCGGCATCGGGAAAGCCATGCAGGTACCACGCCAAGTGCTTGCGGGCGAGGGGAACGGCAACCCGCTGTCCATAATAATCGAGCATGGCGCGGTAATGGTCGATAATGAGCGCCTTTTTTTCCGTCCATGAAGGATCGGGAAGAATTCTGCCTTCCTCAATGAAGGCATGAACCTGACCCAGAAGCCATGGCCGTCCATAGGCGGCGCGTCCGATCATGACGCCGGCAACTCCTGAAACTTCCATCATGCGGACGGCATCCGGGCCTGAAGTGATGTCCCCATTGCCAATGACCGGAATGGAAAGGGCGTCCCTGATCCGGCCAATGGCCTCCCAGTCCGCCTTGCCGCCGTAAAACTGGCTGCGGGTGCGGCCATGGACAATGATGGCAGCGGCTCCGCAATCCTGTGCAATGCGAGCAAGTTCCCGCGCGTTATGGTTCTCCGGGCTCCAGCCAAGCCGCATTTTGACGGTCACCGGAATGTCGACTGCGGCAATGACGGCGCGGATGATTTCTGTTGCAAGCGGAAGGTCGCGCATGAGGGCAGCGCCCGATTCTCCCCGGACAATCTTCTTGGCCGGGCACCCCATGTTGATGTCGATGAGATCGGCGCCGCGGGCGGCCTGCATGCGCGCCGCTTTGGCCATGATTTCCGGTGCGCATCCGGCGATTTGTGCCGCAATGGGATGTTGTCCGGAAAAATCTTCGGATGTCCGCTTCATGCGGGGTTGCGCGACCAGCATTTCCCGTCCCGGCATCATTTCGGAAACAGTGAGGAAATTGCCAAAACGCCGAACCATGGAGCGAAAGGGGGCATCCGTCACGCCTGCCATGGGGGCCAGGACAACCCGGCTGGGCAGGGACAGGGAAGCGATTTGCAATGCTGCGTGCATAAAAAATGCCTGAATGGTTGTGATGGCGGACTGGAATTTTCAGGCGACAGGATACAGGGTCTTTGTTTGGCTGTCATCCCCCGGAGGGAGGGGAGATTGGGCCTGAAGCATTTAACTCGGTTGTTTTTTGGTAACCCTTTAAACATGTTTTCCGAGTAGAAAATATGAGTATGCAGGCATTTTTTAAAAACAAGCGGATGGTCTTTGGAGAAAAAAGGGACCAGATGGGTTTTCCGGTATACAGCCTGCTGACCCTCCTTGCCCTGGTCATCATCATTGTGTTTGGCGGGGTTGAGGTCCATCGCCGCCAGTACCAGCATTTGCGCCAGAATGTCCTTGATACGCTGACAGCGATTGCCGACATGAAAGTGGCCGATATCGCCAAATGGCGCACCGACATTATGACCTATGGACGCCTGTTTGGCGAAAGTCCCGTAGCACAGGCCGGAGGGGCGGGTTGGCTGCTGGTCGGAGCGGATCTTTCGGGGTTGCGGCGCCATCTCGATCTGTTGAAGGACAACTATCATTACCATGATGTCTTCATTGCAAAGGCAAATGAAGATGTTCTGCTGGGATCGTCCATCAGTCCGGAGAAAATCCCGGACAATGTTTCCAATGTTTTCCGGGAAGTGTGGCAGACAGGTGAAGTTGTGATGTCCAACCTGGTCAATTCGGATACATATGGCAGGTCAGTCATCTTCATCATGGCACCCATTGGGAAATCCGGTGGAGAAAATCCGTCCGGGGTACTGGTTATGGTGGTCAATCCGGAGGACTACCTTTATCCGCTTGTGCAGAAATGGCCCCTGCCCAGTTCAAGCGCGGAAACCTTGCTGGTACGCAAGGAGGGAGGTCATGTCCTTTTCCTCAATGACCTGCGGTTTGCGCCGAAGGCTGCCCTGCACCTTTCCTTTTCCCTGACGCAAAAGGATTTGCCGGCTGTGAAGGCGGTTGAGGGAGAGCGGGGAATCGTTACGGGTCGGGATTATCGGGGGAAAAAGGTTGTGGCGGCCCTTTCCGCTGTTCCCGGGTCAGACTGGTTCATGGTGTCAAAGGTGGATGAAGCTGAGGTGTTTGCCCCCATGCGCCAATGGCTTGCAGGAATCGTGCTGGTCGTGGTTTTGCTTGCAGGCCTTGCGGCCAGCCTGTTTTACAGTCACTGGCAACGGATGCTCAAGGCGCATGCACGTTCCATTCTTGAAAGGGAAAAGGTCCGGCGCAGGATTGAAGAAAAACTCCGTTTTGCCAATGAGTATGCGGTTCGCTTGATTGAAGCCTCCAATGCCATGATCGTTGTGCTGGACAAGGAGGGAAAAATTACCAAATGGAATGCGGCGGCTGAAGAGGTTACCGGATATCACCGGGAGGAAATTCTTGGAAAAAGCATTTTTGAAACGCTGATTCCCAAAAATCGTTATCCAATGGTTTACCGGGAATTTGGTCTGCTTCTTGCGGGGGCAGGCAACGAAAGGGTGGAAAACCCCATTCTTACCAAGGCTGGAGTTGAGCGTTATATCGTCTGGCGCAACAGCGTGATATCCGAATACGGCAAGTTTTCCGGTGTCATTTCTTTCGGGATTGACATCACCGACCGCAAGCAGGCGGAAGATGGTTTCAAGGAAGCCTATGCCCTTTTGGATAAAGCCAACAAGGCCAAGGCCAGTTTTCTCGCCCGCATGAGCCATGAGATCAGGACACCCCTCAATGCCATCATTGGTTTTTCTGAAATCATCGAAGATGAGATTTTTGGGGAAAAACCTGCAAAATACCGGGAATATGCCAAGGATATCCATACGAGTGGCAACTATCTGCTGTCCTTGATCAATGACATTCTTGATTTGTCAAAAATTGAAGCGGGGAAGATGGAGCTTGTCAAGGATGTCATCTCCATTGAACACGTTATCGAGGAAACCACGAATATCATTCGGCTTGTCGCGCAGGGAAAAGGGATCGTCCTCGAAATATCCTTGCAAACAGGGTTGTCCAAAATTTTTGGAGACATGCGGGCGCTCAAGCAGGTGATGTTCAACCTGCTTTCCAATGCCATCAAGTTCACGCCGGAAGGTGGGAAGGTTTTTGTTGAAGCCATTCCCGACAAGAATTCGATACATATCCTTGTGCGGGATACAGGCATTGGCATCTCTTCGGAGGATCAGGCCAGGATTTTTGAACCCTATGTACAGGGGAACATCATGATTTCGCAGTCTTTCGGAGGAACGGGGCTGGGCCTCGCCATCAGTCGACGTCTGGTGGAACTGCATGGTGGAACCCTGACGCTGGAAAGCCAGCCGGGCCAGGGCACGAGCATCCATCTGTGGCTGCCGGCAATATCCTCCAGCAGCCCGCAGCATTAGGTCGTCAGCCCCAGAAGGCGCTGCGCACCAGCCATCCGGTATAAATGATGTAGGCCAGAAGCAGGAACCCGCCTTCAAGGCGGCTGATGCGTCCAGGTTTGCCCTTGAAGCCCCAGCAGATTCCAAAGAGCGAGAGGGTGAGGGCGGCCATCACGGGAATGTCGCGGGAAAACACCTCCGGTGCCAGCTTGATGGGGTGGATGCTGCCGGCAATGCCAACCACGGCCAGCGTATTGAAGAGGTTGGAACCAATGATGTTGCCCAGGGCAATGTCATGTTCCCCCTTGCGGGCTGCCACCACCGAGGAGGCCAGTTCCGGCAGGGAAGTGCCAACGGCCACGATGGTCAGGCCGATGAGAAGGTCGGATACGCCAAAGGCATGGGCAATTTCCACGGCGCCCCAGACCAGGATCTTGGAACTGGCGATGAGCAGGGCCAGTCCGATGATGAGCCAGAAAACGCCATTCCGCAGGGGCATGGTATGGGTCTTCATTTCTTCGGCCACTTCCTTGTCCAGCGTGTCTTTTGTCATCTGCTGGCGGATCGTCCAGAAAATGAGGCCTGAAAAAACAACAAGCAGGATGAAGGCGTCCATGCGGGAAAGCGTGTCACTCCATGCCTGCCAGGCAGCAAGGGCTGTGACCCCCGCCAGAATGGGCAGTTCCTTTTTTACAACACGGGAATGCACCGTGATGGGGCGGAGAAGGGCCGTCAGGCCAAGAATGAGGGCGATGTTGGTGATGTTGGAGCCATAGGCGTTACCAATGGCAAGGCCGGGGTTGCCCTGCAGCGAGGAAATGGCGCTGACCAGCATTTCCGGCGCCGAGGTACCGAAGCCGACAATGACCATGCCGATGAGAAGAGGGGGCATGCCGAAATACCGTGCTGTGGTTGATGCGCCTTCCACAAAACGATCAGCGCTCCACACAAGGAGCGCAAGGCCAAAAAGCAGGGACAGGGATGGTAACAGCATGGGATCCTCCGTAGCGAAAAACGGTGGTTACTTTACCCCTTTGCCGCTGGAATGCAAGATTGCATAAAACGTCCCCCCATGTGGAGCTGCGTTCCCGACTGCATCTTCAGATAGAAGGGCAGGATCGGCAGGAGTTGGAGATTGGGGAAGTGGCGCTGCGGGTTTTTGAACTGTCGCAAACGCTG
>MEMB01000002.1:0-24408 GCA_001768735.1 Alphaproteobacteria bacterium GWF2_58_20
GCTCAGACTCCATTTTTTCTCCTAGCTTGCCGCTAGAACAGTATGGCTGTCCGCGCATCCTTTCTCTCTCCATATCTACTTGTCATACATTCAGGTTCTTTCGCTGGCCTTGCGTTCGGTATCCCGAAGTGGGGGCCGCGTCAGAACGTGTCGCTTTATATGCGGCTCACCTGACCCGGTCAAGCTTTATTTAATTTTTTCGTAAAAAACATTTTAACCATGAAAATCAAATGTATGTGTATGTTTTTTTGGTGACTTATGTTGTTTTGGCATGGCAGGGTTGCGTGAAAATGAGGGTAAAAATGGCTTCATCCATCCCGGATTTTGGGTGGATATCCCTTCCAGGGGGAGAAATGTATTAAAATCTTCGGGCGACCATGAGAGTTTTGTCCCCAGTGATGGATGAAACGGCCTTGAAAACCTGTTCTATATAAAGGGGGACTGATGGCATCAGTGTTTGTTTTGGGATTTTTGGGCAATATAATTGTTTATGATCAATTACTTGCATGCATCCCGGCGAATCACTCCATTGGGGCATGATGTCAGCTTGAAGTGATTCGTGGATGTGGACTTCCAGAAAGGGGAGACATAAGGAGAGGAGGCTGGAATCTCTGACATCAATTCTTGGTGGGGGTGGCGGTCCGGATAGGGGTTTCAGGTCCGCCTGCTTCTCTGGAGAGCCGGTTGGAAGCCCGTTCCACCTGTTGGGAAACTTCAGCGAGAACTTCAGCTGGGTCCCGTCCTGGGGGGATGGGGGGCATAATTTCAACCGTGATGAGACCGGGATGTTTCCAGAAGTCATTGCGTCCCCAGAAAAGGCCGGAGTTGAGAGCCACCGGAACAAGGGGCAGGTCCAGCATCTGCTGAAGGCGGAATGCGCCTGAGCGCCAGGGTTTGGCAACGCCTGGCTTGACACGTGTCCCTTCCGGGAAAATGACAATGGACCGGCCTTCCTTCTTGGCGCGTGTGGCGCCTTCGACAATGGAATTCCATGCGCGTGAAGGGGTGGAACGATCAATGTCAATCATGCGCATGCGGGCGGCATACCAGCCCCAGATGGGAATGCGCCGGAGTTCCTGTTTCATGATGGCGACCGGATCGTCAAACCATTGCAGGATATGCAGGGTTTCCCAAGCCGATTGGTGCTTGGAAACAATAATGTAAGGTGCGGGCGGCAGGTTTTCGATGCCGATGATCTTGTGGTGCAGGCCAAGAACCCTGCGTTCGATGACAAATACCCATGCCAGGTAACCGTGAACGAAGGCCAGCACATATTTCCGGGGAAAGAGAAGGACCGGCGAGGTGAAAATGCAAAAGGCGACCATGGATCCATAAAACAGGATGTTGAAGGCGATGGAGCGCAGTTTTTCTGAAAAGGTCATGGATCAGTGCCGTTCTGTTGTCGTGTGGGAGCAAGAAGGAAAATGGCCTTGGGAAGGGTCAGCAGATATTTTGTGTATTCTGCGGCCATGAGGCTGGCGAGACGGCTTTTACGCCACCAGCCATCGGCCGTGAGGACTGCCGGGGCCACGACATGCGGAATGATGCGGATGTTTTTCGGCAGAACCAGCCGGAATTCCAGCATGGCGCGGTGCATGTGATAACTGGAGGTAACCAGGTAAAAGGAGCGGGCATGGACATCTTTCAGCCATGCGGCGGCTTCAGCTGCGTTTTCGTGGGTGTTTCCGGCCTCATATCCCAGAATGATGGCCTCGGAAAACCGCCCCGGATCCTTGCGGGAAAGGGTCAGGATTTCTCGCACCTCAACCCCCTTGTATACGCCGGAAATGAAGAGTTTTTCAGCCTTGCCCTTGTCGAGGAGGTCAAGGCCTGCCGGAATGCGGTCGCTGCCCCCGGTCAGGACCACAATGGCGTCAATGTTCAAGGGGAGGGGGCTGGCTGGGGTTGGGAGGGTAGCCAGAAACCAGACAAAACCGCAGCTCCAGAGAATGCCGGCCAGGATGGCAAGGCTGGAAAGACGCAGGACGGATGTGTAAAGTTTTTTCAGCATCAGACCTCGGGCGCCCGAAGAAAGGCATAGGTGGTTCCTGCTGCCGTTCCCGCGCAGATGAGGGCAATGGCGATGGGCAGGATGAAAAGCTGCCCCAGCAGGGGAAGAACAAGGCTGGTGTGGACCGTTTCAATGGCGGGTGCCAGAAGCAGGATGGCGGTCATGCCCACGGGAAGAAAAAGAATGCTGGCAAAAAAACCGGCCCGCAAGGCAATGATTCCTGCCTGGCTGAGGATCTGGCGCATGATGTACCAGTCAGTTGCGCCACAGGTGATCAGGGTGGCGATGTCCCTCCTGCTGATGGCGATGGCCGCGCGGGCAACCACGGCCATGAGGCAGGTAATGGCCAGGCCAAGAAGGATCAGGCTGGTAAAAAGCCCCATTCTTAAAGTGCGGAACACATTCCTGGCTTTCCCGATCCATGTGGCATGAAAGTCGATGGAGAGGCCAGGAATGTCTTTCATGCGTTCTTGCAGGGATTCGGGGGCGGCTTCCATTTCTGGCGGGACGCGGAAATCTATGACGGCGGGCAGGGGAAGCTGTGTTGCGTTTCCAGGCGTGCCCAGCCAGGGGCTGATGATTTCGGCAACGTGTTCCTGCTCAAGCTGGGAGATGTTCTGGATGTCTGGAATGGCATGCAGGCGTTCAAGGGCGGTTTTTGTGCGTTCGCTTAAAGAGGCGACCTGTTTTGCGGCCACATCATCGGCCAGGGGGGCAATGAGGATGGTACCCTGGTTGCTTACCCCGTTTTCCCATTTTTGGGCATAAGCATGCATGCCCAGTGCCGCCAGGCAAACCATGTGGGCCAGAAGGGCGCTGAGGAAAATGGCGTGAAACAGCCATTTCCCGCAATGGGCACGGGAAAGGGAAATGTCGCTGCGCGGCATGAGGCGGCAGGATTTTCGGAAAAATGCGGCAGCGTGCTTTCTGAAGCTTTTCCAGTCAATGGTCATGGCATGGATTCCTTGTGTTCCAGCATTCCTGAGACAAGATGCAGGCACGGATATCCGGTTTGCTGGACAAGGCTGGTATTGTGGGTGGCGATGACCACGGTTGTGCCAAGACGGACAAGTTCCTGAAACAGGAAAATGAGCCGGGCAGCCAGGGCATCATCCAGGTTTCCCGTGGGTTCATCGGCCAGAATGATGTCTGGACGGGCAATGACAGCCCTCGCAATGGCGGCCCGCTGTTGCTGGCCCCCTGAAACGGTTGCCGGCAGGCCGTGCATGCAATCGGCAAGGTCCACCCAGTCCAGCAGTTCGCGCACGCGAGGGGCAATTTCGGCTTCCGGCGTTCCGGTAATGCGCAAGGGCAAGGCCACATTGTCGAAAAGGCTTAAGGAATCAATGAGGCGGAAATCCTGATACACAATGCCAATGCGACGCCGGAGGGCAGAAAGGTTGTGGCGGGTGAGTGTGCCTACATCATGACCAAAGATGTTGGCTTTGCCCCGGGTGGGTTTCTGCAGAAGCCCCAAAACCCGAAGCAGGGAGGATTTTCCGACGCCGCTGGGGCCGGTGATGAACTGGAAGGACCCGGAAGTAATGGTCAGGTTGATGTCACACAGGATGTCGGGACCGCTTTCATAATGCAGTCCGACGTTGGTTAGAATGATTTGTTCCTGCGTCATGCCGTTCCCATGTCTGTTGAAGACAGTGTCTCAAGGCGTAGCACATCTTGCGCCGAAGGGAAAGTGTTCAAGGAAGCCTGTGGAAAGGAAAGGGTTGGCAAGGGCTTTCTCTTGCAAAAAAAAAAGGTTTCCGCCAAAATCAATGCAGGCAAGGGGGTAGGTTCATGAGTATTTCGCGCGCAACCCGCAACAATATCCTGATTACGGCGCTTTTTACCTTTCTTGGAATTGTGGTCGGAGCCCTGTTCAGTGTCCTCATGGGACGCTGGTGGTTGTCCTTTTCCCTGATTTATGGAGGGACTCTCGGCGGCACCATTGCCGGGCTTGTGACCGCAGTTGAATTTTTCGTGGCGGAGGTTTATCTCGACCGGGGGCCGATGCGGTTGCCTTTCTGGCAGGCGTTTGTTCTGCGTACCACCGTTTATGGTCTCATCGTCATTTTGTGCATCTGGCTGATCACCGGCTGGGTTTTCAATATTCCCGGCACATTTGAAGATCCGGATCTTGGCAAGGCTGTTCTTTTTTCCCTGGCTGCCATTGCAATGGGCAACGTGATGCTCGGGGTTGCCCGGCTGATTGGTTTCCGCAACCTGTTTCGCTATGTCCTGGGACGTTATTACAATCCCCATCAGGAGTGGCGCATCCTGATGTTCCTTGATATTGCAGGTTCCACTACGCTGGCCGAGGAAATTGGGGATGTGCGCTTTCATGCCTTGCTGACGGATGTTTTTGAACGCCTGTCCTATGTGGTGGATGAACATGGCGGCGAGGTGCATGATTATGTGGGAGATGAGATGATCGCCACCTGGCCCGTCAGGTCAAACAGTGCCAATGCCAATGCTGTTTTGTGCGCCTTTGCCTGTTTTGATTCCATTTCCCGCCGGGCGGAGGCGTTTCAGCGGCGGCATGGCATGGTGCCAACCTTCCGGATCGGGATGCATCTGGGGAGCATTGTCGCCGGCGCAGTCGGCGGCATGAAACAGACCATTGTTTATGTCGGCGACGCCATGAATACGGCGTCGCGCATTGAGCAGGCCTGCCGCGAAGAGGGGCGGGATTTCCTGATTTCGGAGGAAGTCATGAACGCCGTTGACGTGCCATCAGCCGTACAGGTTGAAAAACTGGGCATGCGCCGTCTGCGGGGCCGCAGTTTGCCGGTCGAGCTGTTTTCGCTTACAAGAAAAAGCGGATGAAGATTTCTGCACCGAAAGACATGGCCATGATCAGCAGGATCATGTAGGACGCCATCATCAGCATGGGGTTGGCGCGCATCCATAGCCGGAAATTGTAGATGGGAACTGCACCTGAAAGGTTGGCGCCAAACAGGGTGGCATCTTTCAGGCAATTTTCATCCACTTTGGCATTGGTCATGTTGGCAAAAAGAAAAAAAGCATCCTTGCAATGGGCCTTTTTCAGATTTGCGTTGCAAAGCCTGGCCAGGAAAAAATTGGCTCCTTCAAGTTGCGCGCCTTCAAAGTTGGCCTTTTCAAGTTGCGCATGCTGGAAGCGGGCCTTGCGGAGATCTGCTCCGGCAAAGGAAATGCCGGAAAGGTCGCAGGAACGGAAATCGGCGCGCATCCCTCCCTTTTTGGCCAGCCAAAGGCTATGGCTGGCAAGAATGTCGGGAATGTTTTCCGGGTAATGTTTCATCCGCCGATCTTTCGGAAATCTCCAAGGATGGTAAGGATCTGTGCCACGTCTGCAAGCAGTTGCAGGCGGGCGAGACGTCGTTCAGGTTCCGGGCAGTTGACGGTAATGTTTTCAAAAAACGCATCCAGCACCGGCCGCAGGAGGGCGATTTCTGTCATCAGTCCGGCATAATCGTCAGTATCGACGAAGTGGGTGGCTTTTTCCGTCAATTCGGACAGCGCCGCATGAAGCGCCGTTTCCGCAGGTTCAACAAGCAGGGCATTGTTGCGTTTTTTTGGCAGGATGGTATCCGGCTTTGCCAGTTCAATGTCCAGGATGTTGAGGGCGCGCCGGGCTGTGGCCATCAGGTTGGTGCCATCTTTGCTGCCCAGGCAGGCGGACAAGGCCGCAAGCTTCTGGTGCAGGCGCAAAATGTCGTCATCGCCCGTGGCGAGGACGGCATCCACCACGTCATGGGCAAATCCTTCCTCGCGAAGGGCCACCTTCTGGCGGTCGGCAAAGAAAGCCATGATGTCGGAAACGGTTTCATCACTGCTGCGCTTTTTTGTGGCATCCACATGGTCGTAAAGGTCACAGGCCATGACAAGGATGCTGCGCAGGGGGAAACGGCGCAGGGTGTTTTCGGAAATCAGGCGCAGGATGCCAAGTGCCGCACGGCGCAGGGCAAAGGGATCCTTGGATCCGGTGGGTTTGGCGCCAATGGCGAAGAAACCCGCCAGGCTGTCAATTTTGTCAGCCAGGGCCACGGTAATGGCCAGCGGTGCCTTCGGGCAGGAATCCGATGGCCCCAGTGGACGGTAGTGCAGGGCAATGGCTTCAGCCACGGCGGCATCCTCGCCATCATGGCGGGCATAATAGCTGCCCATGATGCCTTGCAGTTCCGGGAATTCTCCCACCACGCCGGAGGTCAGGTCGGCTTTGGCAAGACGGGCGGCGCGGTGCGCAAGCCGGGTGTCGGCGCCGGGAACGCTGTCGGCAATGCGGGAGGCCAGCTTTTCCATGCGTGCCACCTTTTGTTCCATGGTACCGAGATCGGCATGGAAGGTGATTTTGGCAAGGGCAGGCAGGCGGGCTTCCAGTTTTGTCTTGCGGTCCTGGTCCCAGAAGAACTTGGCATCCGACAGGCGGGCCCGCAGCACGCGCTCGTTGCCGGCCACGACGGCGGCACCGGAATCGGTTGTTGCGTTGTTGGCGGCCACAATGAAGCGGGGCGCGAGGGAACCATCGGCCCGCAGCATGGCGAAATATTTCTGGTTGATGCGCATGGAGGTGGTCAGCACTTCGGCCGGCACATCCATGAAGGCGGAATCAATGGCGCCGGCCAGCATGACAGGCCATTCCACGAGTCCCGTCACCTCTTCCAGCAGGCCGTCATCGCGCAGGAGGGTAAACCCCTCGTTCTGTGCAAGGGCTTCCGCACCCTTCAGGATGATGTCCTTGCGTTCTTCGCGGTCAAGGATGACCTTGCCGGCCCGCAATTTTTGCACAAGGCTGGCAAAATCCTTCACTTCAAAATGGGCAGGTGACAGGAAACGGTGGCCACAGCTCTTGTTTGTGAACGGCAGCGGATCAGATGCATCGCCATTGTCAATGCTGCCGGAAATGGTTTTGCCGTCGAAAAGGGCCAGCACATGGTGCAGGGGGCGAACCCAGTTCATGGTGGTTTCGCCCCAGCGCATGGATTTTGGCCACGGGAAGGCGGCAACCGCTTCGCAAATGGCTTCCCGCAGGATGTCCACGGTGGGGCCACCCTTTTTTTCCACAGTGTGGAACCAGAAGATACCCTTGCCCGTATCGCGCTGTTCGCAGGAATCCAGGCTTTCAAGGCTGTTGGCGCGCAGGAATCCGGCTATGGCCGCATCAGGGGCGTCCGTGCGGGGGCCGCGTTTTTCTTCACGCACATCGGGCCTGCTTTCCGGCAGCCCGTCAATCACCAGAACAATGCGGCGCGGGGTGGAATGCGGGATGGCCTTGCCGAAGGTGATGCCGCCCGCCTTGAGCTTGTCAGTTACCAGGCGCAGGAGATCCTCGCCAGCCTTGACCTGCATGCGGGCGGGAATGTCTTCGGAATAGAGTTCAAGCAGGAATTCAGACATTTTCGGACTCCTTGGCGGTGGTGGCAGATCCGAGCCATGTTTCGCAACAGCTCTTGGCCAGCGCGCGCACACGGCCAATATAGGCGGCGCGCTCCACCACGCTGATGACGCCGCGGGCGTTCAGCAGGTTGAAGATGTGGCTGGCCTTGATGCACTGGTCATAAGCGGGCAATGCCAAGCCGTGGCCCAGTGTCCGTTTGCATTCTCCTTCGGCATCGGAAAAGTGGCGCAGCAGGGTATCGGTATCCGCATGTTCAAAGTTCCAGGCCGAAAATTCACGTTCGTTGCGCAGGAAGATGTCGCCATAGGTGACCCCGGCACCGTTGAAATCCAGGTCATAGACGTTTTCAATGCCCTGAATGTACATGGCAATGCGCTCAAGGCCGTAGGTCAGCTCGGCGGTGACAGGCTTGCATTCAATGCCGCCCACCTGCTGGAAATAGGTGAATTGCGAGACTTCCATGCCATCGCACCAGACTTCCCAGCCAAGCCCCCATGCGCCCAGCGTCGGGCTTTCCCAGTCATCCTCGACAAAGCGGATGTCATGCAGGGCAGGATCGATGCCGAGCGTGTAAAGGCTCTTGAGGTAAAGCTCCTGCACATTTTTGGGGGAAGGTTTCAGAACCACCTGGAACTGGTAATAGTGCTGGAGCCGGTTGGGGTTTTCGCCATAACGGCCATCGGTGGGGCGGCGGGAGGGCTGGACATAGGCCGCCTTCCACGGTTCCGGGCCCAGGGCGCGCAGGGTGGTGGCCGGGTGGAATGTTCCGGCGCCCACTTCCATGTCATAGGGCTGGAGAATGCAGCAACCCTGGTCGGCCCAGTATTTTTGCAGGGTCAGGATCAGGTTCTGGAAACTGGGGGGAGACTTGTGGGCTGTCATGGCGCTCTCATGTTTTCTTTTAAGAATAAAGGACGGCGCAACATAAACTGATGGCCTGACGGAATCAAGCGTGCTTGCATGAATGGAAGGATCGTCTTATAAAAAAAAGATTCCCGCTTGATGAAAAGAGATGTTCCATGATCGGTTTTGCATTTCCGGAGATCAGTCCGGTGGCCATTGAAATCCTGGGTTTTCCGGTGCGCTGGTATTCCCTGGCCTATCTGATGGGGTTCCTGCTGGGGTGGAAATATTGCCGCTATCTGGCGCAGCTTTATCCCGGACGTCCCAACCGCAGCGATATTGACGATTTTCTGGGTTGGATCGTGCTGGGAGTCATTCTTGGCGGACGTCTCGGATATGTGTTTGTGTACCAATGGGATTATTACAGCCAGAACCTTCTGGAAATCCCAAAGGTCTGGCATGGAGGCATGTCCTTCCATGGCGGCCTGGTCGGGGTGGTGGCCGTCATTGTCCTTTATGCGTGGCGGCGCAAGCTTTCGATTCTTGCTCTTGGGGACATTGTGGCTGCGGCGGCGCCGATCGGCCTGTTTTTTGGGCGGCTGGCCAATTTTGCCAATGGTGAGCTGTATGGGCGCATCACCACCGTGTCGTGGGCCGTGCGTTTTCCGGCGGGCGGTTACCTGCCGCGGCATCCCAGCCAGCTTTACGAGGCTGCGCTTGAGGGGGTGGCCCTGTTTGTCCTGCTGCATGCCTTGTCCCGCATGGAAACCTTCCGGCGGCGGAAAGGCTTCATCTTCGGCGTTTTCCTGATCGGATATGGTGTGTTCCGCATTCTTGTGGAGCAGTTCCGCGAACCCGATTCCCAGCTGGGGTTTCTTTCCAGCGGAATGACCATGGGGCAAATGGTTTCCCTGCCCATGGTGGCGATTGGCGTTATCCTTGTTTTTTTTGTATTTTCAAAAAAACCATCATGATGTTTTGATGCTGTCTTTCTACCGGAGGTTTAAAAAAACAGCGGAAAAGCTTTTAGTTGAAGCTTTTTGTTAAAGCTGTTAGACTTGTCGCATGCTGTGTTTTCTCTAGGAGGGGAATTCTCATGTCTCGTATTTTCGTATTTTTTCAGGTCTGCGCTCTGGCTGTTTTGGCGTTCTGTCCTTCCGTCAGCCACGCGGCGGGGCAGCCGCTCAATTATGTGAACCCCATTCCGGCGCAGATGGCTACGGTTGGACAAGCCTACAATTACACCATTCCTGAAGATACGTTTAGCGATGAATATGGCACCTATGCGCAGGAGTATGATGCAACATTGTCTCCGTCCGGGGATCCTTTGCCGGCTTGGCTGGCCCTATCCTTGGGAGGGACGTTTTCCGGCACGCCACAGACGGGAGATGTGGCTGTCCTGGAAATTGAGGTTCATGCCTGCACGGAATCTTGCTATGGCCAAGGTTCCGGCACATTCACACTCACGGTTTCTGCGGCTTCCGGAGGGGGAAGTTCCGGCAGTTCCCACATTGTGACGGACCAATCCCGTTTCCGTGTCCGCAAGTATTTTGGCGAAGGGGTTTCGAGCGCTTCCGGCGGGACAACGGATCCTGTGGATGATGGCGAAGGTGATGATGAAGAACCTGTTGTTGGTGCGGGCACCATGTGGGGCATTGGCGGCAACAAGTTCGGTATTCTCGCCATTGGCAGCCCTTGGGATGATCCCAATCTTGGCGAAGCTGCCGTCTTGACCCCGGCCGTCATGGATGGCATGGGGAGCGCGGTGTTCAACAAGGTATCCATTGGTTACATGCAGGGATGCGGTATTGATGGTGCAGGTGCGGCCTGGTGCTGGGGTGCCAATGTAGAAGGCGCTCTTGGGCTGGGGGGGGATGCCACTTGGTATGGTGTTCCCATGCCCGTGGTCGGTGGCCATACGTTTGCCAGCATCGGTGTTGCCGACAACAGCAACAACGCCTGTGCGCTGGACACGTCTGGCGTGGCCTGGTGCTGGGGGAGCAACAGCTATGGCCAGCTCGGAGATGGCTCGGGGGCTGAGAGTTCCACGCCTGTGCAGGCGCAATCCGGCGCCACGCGCTTTTCCAAGCTGGCGGTCTTTACCGGAGGCACCTGTGCACTTGACAGTTCCGGCGCCATGTGGTGCTGGGGCCGTTATGGCAGTGGCGGAACCGATGTTCCGGCAGCTTATGGTGTCGGACACAGTTTCATGGATATTTCTGGCCACCATGTTCATGGCTGCGGTGTGAAAACCGATGGTTCCATCTGGTGCTGGGGGCAGAATAGCAACGGCCAGCTTGGTGATGGCGGCTATGTCGATGCCGAAAATCCGGTGGCGGTTTCCGGCGGTATTGCTTTTGCCAGTGTCAGCGTCGGGCAGGATCATACCTGCGCCCTTGCCGCTGGCGGCGTAGCTTATTGCTGGGGCAGCAACTGGTCGAACCAGCTCGGTATCGGTGATGGTGCCGTGGTTGGGTATGACAGCAGCACGCCGGCGGCTGTGCTTGGCGGACACAGTTTCTCGAAAATTGTTGCGGGTGACCAGAGGACATGTGCGCTCAAGAGCAACGGATCCCTGTGGTGTTGGGGAGACGGTTTCGCCAGCGCTGGCGAACCGGAGGCCGTTATCATGCCGGAAGGCAAGATATTCGGCAGCGTTGACGTTTCTTCCGGCGTCGTTAACCTGGTTGGCAATCCTGGCGCCCCCCCATCGATTGGTGGCACGCCTACAGCGGAACTTTCCATCTCGCCCGCTTCCGTAACCGGCATGAATGTGGTGTCACCAGCGGAAACAGGCAGTTACGCAACCTTTACGGTGGAAAACGTGGGAGCAGCGGCCAGTCCGGCGCTCGCCACCACCCTGTCCAACACGACGTCCTTCGAGTTTGGCGCCAACGCCTGCTCCGGACAGACCTTGGCCATTGGTGGCACCTGCAACATGACGGTGCGGCCGAAGGCCACGACCAATGGCGGCCTTTCCGGCACGCTGACGGTTTCCGCCAGCGGTATTGCGCCGGATTCGGCCACGCTTTCGGGCACGGCCAGCGGCTTCGCTTCGGCAGACACTGTTGTGGCCTGGGGCTATAATGGTGATGGTGAGTTGAATGATGGCACTTACGATAACCAATTAGATCCAGTCCAGATGCTCAATGTGGACTGGTCTGCGACATGGACGGGTGTTGCCGCCATTTCCGACAGTACGGCGGGCTATGTTTGTTCACGCATGAACAATGGCTCCGTCTGGTGCTGGGGCTATAACGATGCTGGAATGCTCGGTCCGGATGACATCGACGGTTACGTGAAACCGTTCGAGATGACCAGCTTTGGCACGGTAACCTCGCTGTCCGCCAATGGACATATCTGTGCCGTTCGGACGGATGGGACAGTCTGGTGTCTTGGTTATAATGATTATGGCGAACTGGGGGATGGTACAACGGATTTTTCCGAAACCGCCGTTCAGGTTTCTGGTTTGACCGGAGCAAGTCAGGTTGTAACGGGCTTTTATTATACTTGTGCCCTGAAGACCGATGGTACCGTTTGGTGCTTGGGGCAGGATGACGGACAAGGGTATCTGGGGGACGGTAGTGGAACGTCCAGTTTGGTACCCGTACAGGTCGCTGGTGAAGGTGGGGTCGGTTACCTTACCAATGTGACGCAGATCTCAGCTTCTGCGCAACATACCTGCGCAGTCAGGTCCGATGGCACAGTCTGGTGCTGGGGGAATTCTTTGTTCGGTTGGGATCTGTTTCCCGTGCAGGTTTCCGGCGAGGGAGGCGTAGGTTTCCTCACCGGGGCAGTCGAGGTGGCTGCTGGTTATCAACACACCTGCGCCCGTAAATCTGATGGCACTGTTTGGTGTTGGGGCCACAATGAAAGTGGCCAGTTGGGGGATGGCAGCGTTAATAACAGTGCAACCCCGGTGCAGGTCCTGGATGAGACCGGTGGTGGTGTTCTGTCCAATGTGATAGCCATTGAAGCACGCGGCTTCAACAGCTGTGCGGTCAGGTCCGACTATAGTGTCTGGTGCTGGGGTGACAACAATGACGGTAGCCTTGGCAATGGAGAGTCGGGGGTATCTTCATCACTCCCCGTGAGAGTGATTGGGATTAATGGGGCTGGATATCTTGAGGCCAGGGATGTGTTCCTTGGCTGGGGAACCGGCTACGCCCTCCAGTAAGCTCTGGATCGAAGCACGACCAAAACAGGAAGGGCGGAGTGCAAACTCCGCCCTTCCTGCGTGTATGCCATGCGTTTTTTGCATGAGGATTTGCGCTTTCAGCCATTGACAGACATGGGGGAGTTGCGCATACCATGGGATATGGATGTAAACTGACGTCAGGTTCGGGGAGGCCGTCATGGCAGGTAAATTCGTGAATGCTGCAGAAATCAACCAGCGTGTCCGGCAGCAGTTTGCTTCCGGTCAGAATGTGCGGGCGAGCCGCAAGGTATCTTCCAGGCCGTGGATGTTGACAGCCTTGCTGGCGGTGGTTTTTGCAGGCGGCATGGCGCAGGCGCAGATCGTCCCCCAAGTGGAAACCAGCAAAAATGCGACGGATACACTTATTCTCGAGAATGATGGCTGGAATGTGTCCAGCACTTTTCAGGATATCGCCACGCCGCCCGTGTCGCCGCCGGTTGGGGCCAGCATGACGGTTCTCTACAATGAAAAGACATGGGCGCCGGCATGCGGGATGTCGGGTAAGGAAATGTTTGATGCCATGGCGTCGGGTACGCTGTGCGTGTGCCAGCAGCGTTTTCAGGATATGGAACAGCTGGATGAAAAATCCTTTGCGGTTGTAAGCGCCATCCTGATGGAAGAGCGCGGCAGCCCGGGCATGCAGGCTAAAATGGAAGATCTGGCCGATCGCGCGCTGGAACAGTTCCGCAATATTCTTGTTTTGTCGGCGCCCGCCCCTGCGCCCTCTATTGCCTCTATCCCTCCCCTGGTGCCCGCGCTCCGATGAAAATCCTGGCTGGAACAGCGAATCCGAAACTTGCGGCAAGTGTGGCCGATCTGCTGGAGCAGCCGTTGGCCTCGGTGAGCATCCGCCGGTTTGGTGATGCCGAACTGTTTGTGGAAATTCTGGATACCGTGCGCGGCAAAGACGTGTTCCTTATCCAGCCCACAAGCTGGCCCGCCAATGACAACCTGATGGAACTGCTGATCACGATTGATGCCCTGCGGCGCGGGTCGGCCAAGCGCATTACGGCGGTCATACCGTTCTTTGGTTATGCCCGGCAGGATCGAAAAACAGCTTCGCGCAGTCCCATTACGGCCAAGCTGGTGGCCAATCTCGTTGCGGCAGCGGGGACTGACCGCGTTTTGACCATTGACCTGCATTCTCCGCAAATCCAGGGGTTCTTTGATATTCCGGTGGACAATCTTTATGCTGCCCCGTTGCTGTCGCGGCAGATTGATGACGACCTTGTTGAGGGAGAGCCCGCAGTGGTGGTGTCGCCAGACGCGGGGGGCGTGGTGCGTGCGCGCTGGATCAGCGAATATCTTGGAACGGACCTTGCCATCATCGACAAGCGGCGGGAGCGGCCCGGCGTGTCGCAGGTGATGAACATCATCGGCGAAGTATCCGGACGGCATTGTATCCTGATTGATGACCTCATTGATACGGCAGGCACCATCTGCAATGCGGCGGAGGCGCTCAGGGCTGCGGGCGCGCTATCGGTGCGCGCCTATGCCACCCATGGCGTGTTTTCAGGGGATGCGATGGAACGCATCCGCCATTCCGGGTTTGACAGCGTGATGGTGACGGACAGTATCGCCCCGCGGGAGGACGTGCTGGATAACCCGAAAGTGAAAGTCTTGTCGGTTGCGCCGCTGCTGGCGGAAGCCATCCTTCGCATCACCCAGGAAAGATCCCTGTCCTCACTTTTTAAATAGTTCCACTTCTTGATTCAACAGTAAGAATTTCATTTATTTTTTCCTGATTTGTTTTTTTGCCATGCCGGATTTTCCCAAAGAAATACTATTGTTGATATTGTCGTTCTTCATATGGTATTATGGCCAAAATTAATAAATTATGGAGTTCTCCATGTTTCCATCATTGACAGGCCGTAAGTTTTCCGTGATCTGGCTGGCTCTTGCCATTGGGATGTTTGCTGGAAACGCTTCCGCTTCAGGGTTTTCCCAATCCCATTTCCGGGTTCGGCGGATGATATGCGACCTGACAGGGGATAGCGTCTGCATCAGCTGGGTCATGGCACAACGTCTGGTGCATGATGAGCTGTTTGGCGGCACGGATTTCCTGTTGTCTGTTTCGGGAGATCCTGCGGCCATGGATGTTGATGGTTATGGAGCAGGGCTTGGGGAACTTCGGCAGGGAACACCGCTGGTGTTTACGCTGGTGAATGGTGGGGATCAGGCCAGCGGCCCCCTTTCCATCTCCATCAATGGTACGAATCCCGGCAATTTTGCATTTGCGGACAATCAGTGCCTGAATGATTATGCGTCAGGTCTGCCGATTGGGCAGGACTGCACCTTTTCCGTTTTGCCGCAGGCGTCGGAAAACCTTTCCTATGCCGCAAACATACGGATTTCCGGTGGCGTGGGGACGGGCGGTACATTGAACCAGGCCGTTTCGGGCGTGTCCATAAACTTCCCCTCGGCCAACATTTTTGGCATCACCTGGTATTCCGGCGCGCCGGATGCGCTGAATGTCAACGGGGAAGGCCATGCGGTTGGGGATGTTGTTGTCGGCGATGCCATGACTTTTGAAATCTCCAATACGGGCAGTTATTCGACGGGGCCGGTTGCCGTCAGCCTGTCGGGGGATACGGGCAATTTTACCATCACCCTCAACGGGTGTGATGGAATTTCCTTGGCGCCGGATGATGTTTGTGATGTTCAGGTGACCTCCCAGGCTACGGAAAACGGCGATTATAGCGCCATGCTCTCTGTTGTCGCTGATCCGGGCGGTACGGTTTTGCAGTCCCTTTCGGGCACGGCGGAAGGTTTTCCGTATGAAGTGGAGTTTGCCGGCTTTTTTGCAGGGCTTGATGCCAATTACATGGATCCGGTGGTGCTGACGGTCACCAACAATACGATCTATGACAGCGTGTCCACCCCCGTCATCATGTTTTCCAACCCCAACAATTTTGAGGCGATCGACAATCCGGACGCAGAAAATCCCTGTTCCGAACTTGCGTCGCTCGAAGCTGGCGAAAGCTGCACCTTCACGGTGCGCGGCAAGCTCTGGTCGGGCGATGGGGAAGGAACTTACAGCACGGGTGTTGGCGTTTTCTACGAGCTGGACTGGAGCCGTCCGGCCACGCCTGTGGACATTGTTGCGGATGTTTCGGAAAGCGGTGGCAACAGTTTCACCGTCACAACGCCGGTGCCGACAAGGCCGCGTGACTTCATGTATGACGGGGATTGGTATGGTGGCTATTACCAAACCTTCCGCATTACCAACAATGACACCTATCCAACAGATGCTGCGCCGCTTGTGATGCTTTCCAACCCGGCCAATTTCGAGCTTTCCGGGCCGAACACCTGCGCCAGCGGCACCTTGGCCGCAGGGGCAAGCTGTACCTTCTCGGTGCGCAGCCGGGCGTTTACCGGAAATGGCAGTGCCTCCTACTCCACCGGGCTTGGTGTGTTTTATCACATGAACCGTCCTGTCCCGCCCGCAGGCTATGTGGATACCATTGCGGATGTTTCGGAGAGCAGCAACAATTTCGCGCTGGCAACGCCGGCGGTGGCGCGGACGTTTGATTTCTTTGAGGATGGCGCATGGTATGGCGGTTATTACCAGACCTACCGCATCACCAACAGCAGTTCCTATCCAACTGTGGGGGCGCCCATCGTGATGCTTTCAAACACCACGCAGTTTGAGGTGTCCGGCCCCAATACCTGCTCTGGCGGCAGCCTTGCGGCCGGTGCCAGCTGCACCTTCTCGGTGCGGGAGCGGGCATGGATGGGGAACGGCAGCGCATCCTATTCCACCGGCGTGGGCATTTTCTATGCGCTGGATGAACCTGCGGATTCCACAACGCGGCCGGATGTGGCGTTGGTTGCAGATGGCAATGTGAACGTGACGGATCTCGGTGTTTCCGGCCTGCACTATCAAGGCATCTGGGCAACCGGTACGGGGCAGACGTTTGTTATTGCCAACAGCAGCGGCGCGGTCAAAAACATCACCGGCCCCACCGTGTCGCCGGATACCAATTATGAATTGGATGCAGGGGAAACGGATTGCGGCGCTTCCCTGGCAAATGGCGCCACCTGCAACGTGGCTGTTCGGCCAAAAGCCAGCCAGAACGGGGGGCTTGGCCCCTCCACGCTTTCCATCACGCTTGTTGATTGATGCACAAAAGAAAAAGGATGACAGCCATGAAGAAAATGTTTGTAGCAATGGCCGCGATGGGGGGAATGCTTCTGCCGGGAGCCGCCTTGGCGCAGATGTTCACCGCCACCGTTACCGGACAGGCCACGGGGTTCATCTCGCCGGGTGACCAGCTGGGTGGCGAATATGGCGGCATTGTTTATGCCGGCACACTGGATGGCGTGACGCCCCTGTTTGTCACCCGCTGCGATTACGGCATGGTCTGGAACCCGGATACCGATGTGTGCGGGGGAACACGAGGGCTTCTGGCTTATGGGTCTTATGGGGTTGTGACTGGCGCAACGTCCGTGACGGATGGTGCTTCAAATACCAATACTCTTGCGGCGCGCAGCGATACGCCTGCGGCAAAATATTGTGCCGATCTGGCACCGCCGGACGTCAATTCCCATGGTTATGGTGACTGGTATTTGCCTTCGGCGAATGAGTTGGAACTGCTGAAAACGCATTATGTGGCCATAGGCAATGTGGCCGCTGGATCGTCCTATTTGTATTGGTCGTCTACGGAAAACACATATGTGCAAGCCTATTATATGAGAATTACCAGTGCCAGCGGAGGAACAATTAAATCTTCGCCTTATTATATTCGCTGCATGCGGCGGGGGAATTGATATGTCGGGGAGAAAAAACATGAAAAAAAGCACGGCAATCCTTTTGGCTCTTGGGGTGATGCTTGTATCCGGCGTGGCCTCGGCCATGGAAATGCCCTTCACCGCCACCATCACGGGGCAGGCGACCGGCTTCATCTCTCCGGGTGATGTCATGAACAACGGCATGGTTTATGTCGGGACGATGGATGGGGTTGTTCCCCTGTTTGTCAATCGCTGCGATTACGGCTTCAACTGGAACCCGGATGCGGATACCTGTGATGGCACGCGAGGGGGTCTGGCTTATCAGACAACATCCGTTTCAACCGGTGCAACTTCGGCCTCGGATGGCGCGGCCAACACGGCCATTCTGGCGGCGCGTGCCGATACGCCGGCGGCAAAATATTGTGCCGATCTGGCTCCGCCCAATGTCAATTCCCATGGGTATAGCGACTGGTATCTTCCTTCGACGACTGAATTGGCCTTTGTTTTCACACATTACGTGGCGATAGGGAATTTTATAACTGCCACTTATTATTGGACATCTACGGAATATACGAGCAATTATGGGTATATGACCAGAATAGGAACTGCGGCGACTTATAATGCAAAATCGGTTGGTTACTACGTCCGCTGCCTGCGGAAGGGGAACTGACACCTGAAGACATGGCAAAGGCCGGACGCTGTCCCAAATCAGGGCTTGCATCCGGCCTTTTGCTGGCGTATGAAGACGCCTCGCGCCTGCACCCCTGGAGGCGGGCGTTGGTGTGTTTCACACCATCATTCCAATCTTGAACGGAGATATCAAAATGGCAAAGTCCATCTCTTTCGAGGCCGAACCGCGTGAGCGGGCTGGCAAGGGGGCTGCTCGGGCCGTACGGCGTCTGGGACGTGTTCCCGCCGTCATTTACGGTGACAGCAAGGACCCTGTGCTTGTTTCCCTTTCTGCGCGTGACCTGTCTCGCAGCTATACATCCCTGAAGTTTTTCAGCACACTGTGCGAAGTGAAGGTGGGCAAGGAAACCTACCGCACCCTGCCGCGCGATGTGCAGCTCGACCCGGTGACCGATATCCCGGTGCATGTGGATTTCCTGCGTGTGAGCGCCAAGACCAAGGTGAGCGTAAGCGTTCCGCTGGTGTTTGCGGGCATTGAAAAGAGCCCCGGCCTCAAGCGTGGCGGCGTTCTCAATGTCATCACCCACACGCTGGACCTGCGCTGCCCGGCTGACAAGATTCCTGAAATCCTGTCGTTCGATGCCAGCAATCTTGATGTGGGCGAATCCGTGCATGTCAGCCACATCCTGTTGCCGGAAGGTGTGGATCTGGCCGTGAAGGGCCGTGATCATACCATTGCGACCATTGTGGCACCATCGGCCCTCAAGAGCGAAGAAGGTTCTGCCGCAGGCAATGCGGCGGCTCCTGCTGCTGCGGCTCCTGCGGCTGCGGCTCCTGCCGCGGCGGCCGGAGAGGCGAAGAAGTAAGCGATGCGGCTTGTTGTCGGGCTGGGGAATCCCGGTTCGCAGTATGCGCATCACCGGCACAATGCCGGTTTCATGGCGGTGGACGGAATCGTCCGCCGCCATGGCTTTGCCGGGCCCAAGGAAAAGTTTTCCGGGCTTCTTTATACTGGCGAGATCGCTGGCGAGCGGGTTGCCGTTCTCAAACCCCAAACCTTCATGAACCTTTCTGGTCGTTCGGTGCAGGCCGCCCTGGCGTTTTACAAGCTGAAGCCGGAAAACCTGATGGTGTTCCATGATGATCTCGATCTCGCCTTTGGCAAGGTGCGGGTGAAGCGGGGCGGCGGGGCCGGGGGGCATAATGGCTTGCGGTCGATTGATGGCGTCCTGGGGGCTGATTATGTCCGGGTGCGGATGGGAATTGGCCATCCGGGGGGCAGCCGGCTGGTACATGATTTCGTGCTTTCATCCTTTTCGCCTGAGGAAAGGGTGCATATGGAAAAACTGGTATCCGTATTGGCAGATGAAATGGGCCTCCTCATGGCGGGCGAGGCAGAAAAATATATGACGCGGCTGGCGCTTCTGGCACCTCCGCCGTCCGTGGAGGGTTGAGATGGGGTTCAATTGTGGAATCGTTGGGATGCCGAACGTGGGGAAATCCACGCTTTTCAACGCGCTGACAGCGACAGCGGCGGCACAGGCCGCCAATTATCCCTTCTGCACCATTGAGCCGAATGTGGGCCGGGTTGCGGTTCCTGACGTGCGGATGGATGTTCTGGCAAAGGCCGCAAAGTCGGCGCAGATTGTGCCAACCCAGCTGGAATTTGTGGATATTGCCGGCCTTGTGCGCGGCGCCAGCAAGGGGGAGGGGCTTGGAAACCAGTTTCTTGCCAACATCCGCGATGTGGATGCCATCATCCATGTGCTGCGCTGCTTTGAAAATGATGACATCACCCATGTGGAAGGCACGATTGATCCCCTGCGTGATGCGGAAACGGTGGAAACCGAGCTGATGCTTGCCGATATGGAAAGCCTTGAAAAGCGGGCGGTGGGGTTTGCGAAAAAAGCCCAGATCGGCGACAAGGAAGCCAAGGAATACATGGCTGTGGTGGGGCCGGTTCTGGCCGCGCTTCAGGCGGGGAAACCCGCGCGGAAGGTGGAGCTTTCCGAAGAACAGAAGCCGCTGTTCCGGCAGCTCCAGCTGATGACCGCCAAACCGGTTCTGTATGTCTGCAATGTGAATGAAGATGCGGCTTCCACCGGCAATGAGATGACGCGCCGGGTGGAAGAAATGGCCAGGCAGGAAGGTTCGGCCACGGTGGTGATTTCAGCGGCGATTGAGGCGGAAATCGCCCAGTTTGCCACGGTGGAGGAAAAGACGGAATTCCTTGCCACCATGGGGCTTGATGAGCCGGGCCTGAACAAGGTGATCCGCGCGGGTTATGGCCTGCTCGATCTCATCACGTTTTTCACGGTGGGGCCAAAGGAAACGCGGGCGTGGACGGTGCGGCGCGGCGCCAAGGCGCCGGAAGCGGCCGGCCGCATCCATAGCGATTTTGAGCGCGGCTTCATCCGGGCCGAAACGATTGATTATGACAGCTACGTGAAGCTGGGCGGGGAAGCGGGTTGCCGGGAAGCTGGCAAACTCCGTCAGGAAGGCAAGGAATACGTGGTGCATGATGGCGACATCATGCTCTTCCGGTTCAACGTCTAAGCATGATTCCATCCTCTCCTCTTGTCCTGCATATTCCTCACGGCTCCACCGAGATTCCTGCTGCGGAGCGGGAGGCTTTTTTGCTGGATGATGCGGAGTTGCGGCGTGAAATCCTTTGCATGACGGACATGCATACGGCGGAGCTTTACGAGGTGGAGGGCGCGGAACGTATTGTCTTCCCCCTGTCGCGTTTGGTGCTGGATCCCGAGCGGTTTGCTGATGATGCCGAGGAAAGCATGGCGGCGCGCGGCATGGGCGTTCTTTATACCGCAACGTCGGATGAAAAACCGCTGCGCCGGCCATTGTCTCCTGATAGACGGCAACAGTTGCTCGATGCCTGGTATTATCCGCATCACCTGCGGTTGGCTGAGGCTGTGACGGTGAGGATCGACACCTTCGGATATGCCGTCATTGTCGATTGCCACAGCTTTTCCGCGTGTGCGCTGCCTTACGAGCATCGGACGTCCGCCGAAGTCCGTCCTGAAATCTGCATTGGCACGGATTCCTTCCACACGCCGGAAGGAATGGCGCAATCCCTGCTGTCGTTTTTCGCAGGTGCGGGATATGGGGTGGCCCGCGATATGCCGTTTGCAGGGGCGCTTGTGCCATCGGCGTTTTACCGGCGGGATGCCCGCGTTTTTTCCGTGATGATCGAGGTGCGGCGCGACCTTTACATGGATGAGGCGACAGGGAAACGTCTCCCCGGCTTTGATGCGGTGCAGGGCGATGTGGCGCAGGCCATCGGGAACATGATGGTTTCCTGCGGCCATAAAAAGTGATTGACTTGTTGCAGACATAAACCTACCAATGCCTCATGAAAAAACATTTCAACCAACGTGCGGAAGGAGCGGGGACGCCCCATTTTTCGCTCATCGACCGCATTGCGGTGCAGGATTTTCTTTATCATCAGGAAGGCCCCGCCTTTTTGGGTGTACTGGGCGTTATGGGATGCGCTTTCCGGCCGGATGCGGCAACCGTTGCGGATTTTGCCCGGATCGGTGCAACGCCCCTGTGCTTTTATGAGGTGTCTGGACGTGCGGGGGCGGAATGTTTCCGCAATTCCATCGCCAATGCCATGCAGAAAAACACTTTCGGCAAAGCGGTTGAAATCAAGGCAGCGGAATCCTATACGCATCTGCGCCTGTTCCTGAATGAAGAGGGAAGCGCCGGTTTTGCCATTGATGGCGATGGCAGTATCGTCAGCGTTTTTCGTGCCCATGAGGCACCCATTGCCAAGGCGACCATTTCCGTCATGACCCTGGCGCTCCAGTGTGGTGGGGACAGGCTGGATGCATTCGACACAGTGCTGCCGCATTTGTATTCCCGCATGGGTTTCCGCGTTGTGGCGCGGCTTGCCTGGGATCCGGCATGCCAGCCGGAGGGATGGGACAAGCATAATTTCCAGCAGTACCACGGCGGTGAACCGGATATCGTGTTCATGTCGTTTGATCCCGGACATGGCAAGCTCTATGTCCCCGGTGATGGCGTTCATGTTTCGCGGTGGGATGATGGTGTGGCCTTGCAGGATGCCTGCCGGATCCATGTCCGGAAAGCTGCTCCTGTCGGGTTGCCGGGCCAAAAACCTGTTTTGGCTCCCAAATAGAAATTTTTACAAGACCTTGCGCTTCGGCGCCTGGTTCAATCATGCTCCGGCGGTCCTTATGGCTGCCGGAGTTTTTTTTGATGCCTCTGCCTGTTTTTCGTGTCTTGACGTATACCCCCATGGGGTATATAAGAGAGGTGTCTTGCGACAAGACTGTGAGGGAATCATGACCAAGGAAAAATGCCCGGGTTGCGTCTCCGGCCCCAACCATCATCCCGACCATTCGGCCCAGCTCAAAAGGCTGCGCCGCATTGCGGGGCAGGTTGCGGGAATCGAGAGGATGATTGAGGCGCGGACATACTGTCCCGACATCATGATCCAGGTGGAAGCCGTGCGCGCTGCGCTTAAGGGGCTCAATGCCGTGCTGCTCAAGGAGCATGTGGAGCATTGCGTCCGTGAGGCGTTTGCAAGTGGTTCACCGGATGACGTTGCGAGCAAGACCTCCGAACTGGTCGCGCTTTTCAAACGTGAAACCGATTGATTCGGGGTTTTTCAATCCTTTCCTTTTGAAGGAGGAATAGAAATGACGACTCTGAAGATGACGGCCTTTGCCTTGTGCGCTTGCGCAATGATGGCCGGCTCTGCCAAAGCGGCATGTTGCCAGAGCCTTTCTAGCTCCATGGGCAACAAAACGGCGGCCGTTGCCACGGATTGCGGCTGCATGAATGGGGCTCCCTGCTCATGCGGTGAAAATTGTGGGTGCACTGGCTGCAAGGGTTGAAAACCCGGCGCTTTTGCGGTTATGCTCCGGCGGTCTTCATGGCTGCCGGAGTTTTTTTTGATGCCTGATCTTGCCCTTTACCAGCCCGACATTGCCCAGAACACCGGGGCCATGATGCGCCTGTGCGCCTGCATGTTCGTCTGAAATCCAGGCGGGAAATAGGTGTTAATGCTGGACATTTTATTTTTCATCATCATCGTGGCAGTTATTGATTGGGTATTCGTAAATGATTGTTGCTGCGAGAACTTGTGAAATTATGCGTCTCCAATTTGATTTTCTTAGCTGCATCTCTTCGTAGAATGATTTGCAGATATCTTTATTAATGGGTTGATTTTCTACGAGGTTGTAAACCGTTGCGTTTAATGCAAATACATACTCCTTGGAATCCAAGTTGTATCTGGCAATAAATTTTTCCATTGGTTGCATAAAGTCTTTTATTGTATTTTTGTGCGCTTCAAAAATCTGCTTTTGAAGGTTTTCGTAATCGTTTGTTTTTAATAGGCTGTCGCATCTTATTGCATAATGCCCTTGACCTAACATAAAGCCCGTTAATTCTGCTGCTAGACGTTCATCTTTATGATAGCAAATATCTGTATTAGGTGCATAAGTGTTTGCGATCGATTCTGCTTTAACCTGTCCAGTTTGCTTAACAAACATATTTTTGTTTTCGCCAAATTCATCCGGACGCGTGTTGATGAACGGGGGCGGAGCTTCGATGCCGTATTCGTCGAGAATGTCTGGCTTTTTTTCTGTTCCGAGCGTGATGCCGTATTCATCGAAAAGGTCTCCATTTTTGGAGACATCAACGACATTATCATCCTGCATGCCTCCAAGGATGCTTCCGATGGAATCAGCTTTAAAGGCTAAGTTCTTATCGTTATGCGATGTTGATTCGATCATAATGAATAGGGTTGTTCCTGCGCCCCATATCGATATAAATAAGATTATCCGTCCTAGCCAAGACTTAACTTTTTTAAAGACAAGAACGCTGCATAGGGCGCAACTGCCCATCATGAATATTAAATTCTGGATCATGATCAGCTTCCTCTTGGTGGGGAGATTCATCTGCAAGGCTGAATAACTGATACTTGTATTTTTTTCATTATCATGAACAATCGTCCTATGGCAACATTGGAATTCATAGGATGAAAAGGTGGCCTCTTAGGAGCCCCAAAATGCCTATTTCGGGAATGTCTGGCTAGGTCAGATTAAATGAATAGAGGGTATATTTTAGGATAGAAAAAGTCATGTGGCGTTTTCTGTCCCTGCTCATGCGGTGAAAATTGTGGGTGTACTGGCTGCAAGGGTTGAAAACCCGGCGCTTTTGCGGTTATGCTCCGGCGGTCTTCATGGCTGCCGGAGTTTTTTTGATGCCTGATCTTGCCCTTTACCAGCCCGACATTGCCCAGAACACCGGGGCCATGATGCGCCTGTGCGCCTGCATGGGCGTGCGCCTGCACGTCATCGAGCCGTGCGGCTTTGTGTGGGATGAAGAAAAAATGCGTCGGGCCGGGATGGATTACATGGAGAAGGTGCAGGTCATCCGCCATGTGTCGTGGCGTGCGTTTTGCGAGACGGAAAAGAATCGGCGCGTTGTTCTCGTTACCACCAAAGGCGACATGCCTTACACGAAGTTTGTTTTTCGCCCGGATGACATCCTGCTCATGGGCAGTGAAAGCGCGGGCGTTCCGCAGGATGTCCATGAAGCGGCCGATGCGCGGCTGCTCATCCCCATGGC
>MEMB01000002.1:24417-213561 GCA_001768735.1 Alphaproteobacteria bacterium GWF2_58_20
TGGGCGAGGCCTTGCGCCAGTGCCCGGTTGAAAGGAGATAGATGTGTTATGAAAAATACTGCAATTTCAATTATTAGGGGTGAGTTGGAAGAACTTCGTAAGCATTCGCATGTTGTTGTAAACATAGATAAGTTGATATTGTTTATTGATGCAATAGGTGGTGATGATATTGAGGATGTGAAACGTAATTTTGAACGTGATATATGTATGGTTAATGTAAGATCTGAACATGGATTGGCTATGTTTAATTCTGTTGTTGAAGCTGGTTTGAGTGCTGTAAAGTCTGGTATTATTATTAATGGAGGCGCTGCTGTTTCTTTGTTAGCGTTTATCGGGGGGGGGCGTTGCTAAAGAAGGGGTTGATACTGAATTTAATCTTAATAAGCTTGCATATTCTATGTTGTTGTTTTCATACGGTGTTTTGTGTGCTGGGGTGTTATCTGCTGTGCGGTATCTTGTGCAGTTTTCCTATGCTCGGTTATTCGAGGCTGAAATTCAAAATAAAGATGATAAATTTTGGCGTTATATTGGATATGGTTTTCATGGTTTTTGTGTTTTTTTAGGTTTGCTTTCTTTGATTTTATTCAGCTTTGGTTCATGGCAAGCTTATAAGGCGGTTTTGTTATAAAGGAGGTTTGCATGAACGGCCCGGACAAGCATGAAAAACACCCGATGGAAGGGTTTCCGCAGGTGTGCTTCATTCAGAATACGGTCAAAAGCCCCAACATCATCGTGGGCGACTACACCTATTATGACGACCCGGAGGATTCGGAAGGGTTTGAGCGCAATGTGCTCTACCATTTTCCGTTTCTGGGGGACAGGCTGGTGATTGGCAGGTTCTGCGCCATTGCGCGCGGCGTGACGTTCATCATGAACGGGGCCAACCACAAGATCTCCGGCATTTCCACCTATCCGTTCGGCATTTTCGGCAAGGGCTGGGAAGCGGGCATCCCCAAACCGGAAGACCTGCCCTTCAAGGGCGATACGGTGGTGGGAAACGATGTGTGGCTGGGCTATGAAAGCCTTGTCATGCCGGGGGTGAACATCGGCAATGGTGCCATTGTGGCATCGCGCTCCGTGGTGACATCGGATGTGCCCGCCTATGCCATCGTGGGCGGTAATCCGGCGAAAGTCATCCGCATGCGCTTTTCGGATGCCGATATTGCCCGGCTGGAATCGGTTGCGTGGTGGAATTGGCCGGTTGCAAAGATCACGCAGAACCTTGCCATCATAATATCCGGAAATGTGGCTGCGTTGGAAGGTTTGCGATAAAAACATTCAGGAAAATAAAAGTTGTTTTCAACTTTGTTATGTAAATGGTGGAGATGTAACTTTTTCAAAAGGATTTATCTGTTACACATGGCTCATGTCCATATGAAGGAGATTGTCATGAGTGTTCCCAATATCCGTACGGCGCAATCATGTTTGACGGATACCCGCAAGGCTGCACAGGCGTTTCATGCGGCGGTGGCGCAACCCGATATGTCGCTGGTGGTTTTTTTCTGCTCCAGCACATATGATCTTGATGCCCTGGCGGAGGAAATGAACAGCCTGTTTGCCGGAGTTCAGGTGGTGGGCTGTACAACAGCCGGGGAAATTGGCCCGGCAGCTTATACAAACCACAGCATTTCCGGCGCAAGCTTTCCTGCGGCAACGTGCAAGGCTGTTACTGGATTGCTGGAGGGGCTTGGGCAATTTGACATGGCGAAGGGCCGTGAATTTACCCAGGCCCTGATGCAAAATTTTGAGAGTCGTGTTCCGGGGGCCACGTCAGACAATAGTTTTGCTTTTCTGCTCATTGATGGCATGTCCAGGCGCGAAGAGCCCGTGACCCATGCGTTGCAGCATGAACTTGGAAATATCCAGCTGGTGGGAGGGTCCGCAGGCGATGACGGGAAATTTGACAAGACCCATGTTTATCATGATGGACGATTCCATGTCGATGCCGCCATCCTGACCCTGATCAATACGGAATTGCCTTTCAAGATTTTTAAAACCCAGCATTTTGTGCCAACGGATGAACGCATGGTGGTCACGGAAGCCAGTCCTGCTGATCGTGTGGTCAGGGAGATTGACGGCCTGCCTGCAAGTCTGGAATATGCGCGCAAGTTGCAGGTGGAGACGAAAGATCTCAATCCCATGCGGTTTGCTGCATCGCCCGTTGTGGTGATGATTGATGGCACCGACTATGTTCGCGCCATTCAGAAAGCGAATGCGGATGGCAGCCTGACATTTTTCTGCGCCATCGAGGACGGGGTGGTGTTGCGGGTGGCGCATGGTGTGGATCTGCTGCGAAACCTGGAGCAGGCCTTTGAAAAAGTTCGGGCGGAGATTGGGCCGCTCCAGCTGGTTCTGGGGTGTGATTGCATTTTGCGCAAGCTGGAAATCGAGCAGAGAAACATCAAGGATCGTGTCTGGGAGATTTTGCGCCGGAACAATGTTGTCGGGTTTAATACATATGGCGAACAATTTTGCGGCGTTCATGTCAACCAGACATTCACGGGGCTTGCCATAGGAATGCCGATGGGGGCAGATACAAAAGGCGCAAGATGAATGATCGCGAAAAAATGGACGAACAGGCACTTCAGGCTGAAATTTTACGCCTGAACAAGATCGTCAATGTCTTGATGAACAGGGCCGAGAGCAATGCCAGTGTCCAAGGATCGGATTTCAACCTGTTTCATACGGCGGTGGCCCTTGATGAACAGGTGCGTCGCCGTACCCGTGAGCTTGATGATGCACGGCTGGAGAATGAAAAGATTACCCGGGCCTTGCGGGAAAGCGAGGAGAAATTCCGTCTCCTGATCGAAAACAGCCACGACATCATTTATACCTTGGACAAGGAAGGGAACTTCACCTTCCTTTCCCCGGCGTGGAGCTCTGTCATGGGGTATTCCATCAATCAGGCCATGGAGCAGCCCGCCCTGTTTTTCATTCATCCGGATGATGTGCCGGAATCCAGGGATTTCATCAAGCGTGTGATGGAAACAGGGAAACGACAGGAAGGGATTGAATACCGTGTCCGGCGCGCCGATGGAACATGGCGGTGGCATACATCGAGCTGTGTTCCCTTGCGGGACAAGACAGGCGCGATCATTGGCATTGAAGGCGTTGCCAGGGACGTTACCGAACGCAAGATGGCAGAAGATGCCCTGAAGGAGAGCAACAGGCTGCTTGAGCTGGCGACAATCCGCGCCAATGCCATGGCAGAGGAAGCCGCGATGGCCAATGCGTCCAAGAGCGCGTTCCTTGCCAGCATGAGCCACGAGCTTCGTACCCCCCTCAACGCCATTTTGGGGTTTTCCGAGATCATCAAGGACAAGGTGATGGGGCCAGCTTCGGAAAAATATTTTGAATATGCCGAGGATATCTATACAAGCGGGCAGCATTTGCTGTTGCTGATCAACGATGTTCTGGACCTGTCGAAAATCGACGCCAGGCAGCTGGTCTTGAAGCGCATCCCGCTTGATGTGATGGAAATTGTCCGGGAATGCGTCAGGATGACACAGGCCAGGTTCCAGAAAAGGCAGCAGGCCATCAGCCTTGATATTCAGGAGCCTTTGCCGCAGATCATTGCGGATGTCCGTTCCATCAAGCAGGTGATCCTCAATCTTTTGTCAAATGCCAATAAATATACCCAGGATGGCGGGCATGTTTTTGTTTCCGCATCACATAACGTTTCTGAAAACACGGTCAGCATCGAAGTCCGGGATGATGGCATTGGCATTGCGCCCGACAAGCAGGCGCGCGTGTTTGAGCCCTACCAGCAAACTGGAGACCTTACGGTTCGGGAGAAGGATGGAACCGGACTTGGTCTGGCCATCAGCCGCAGGCTGGTGGAATTGCATGGCGGTACCCTCACGCTCAGCAGCGTTCCTGGTGAGGGGACAACCCTCAAGGTTGTTCTGCCCGTAACATCGCCAGAGACAGAAACCGCTACTGAAGGGGCTTGCGTGTAAAACAGGGATTTTGGGAAAAGGGAAAAGCGCCGGTAGCCTCAGGGGCGGCCGGCGCTTTTTCATGTCTTTCAGGAGTTTTCCCAAGGAGGCGCATCTCGGCAGGCAACCCTTATGACATCCGTTGCCGGATAGACAGGCTCCGGTTACCGTCCCGTGGTTTGCGGTGTCCAGGAGCCCAAAAGCATTTTTTCATCCTTGTCTTCGAAGAAGTCGATGCTGTGCAACCGCGACGAGAAGTTGGCGGTCAGGTCGCCCGTGGAAAAATTCGGGTCTGTCAGCACATCGCTAAGCCGCACATCCCGCACCTCGAAATTGAAGCGGATGTAAATGGTTCGACGGCTGTTGCCGCGTGTTTTCATGCGGGCAAGCAGGCGTTCCCCATCGCCTTGCAACATGGGCAGCATGTCGAGGGAAACGGGGGTTGAAAAAACAATCCGGTACTGGGTTGGAAACCTCTGCAGGCCATTCCGCCCCACGCAGCCATTGTCAATCCCGCCATCAATCACGATATTGCCAATGCCCCTGAGCGGCGTTTGCGATGAAAAGGCAAATCCCTTGCGGGCAAAGTCATAATTGCCCAACTGGATCTGGTCGGTATAGACAAAGCGGTAAGGATAGCCCGTCTTCTCTGCCTCCACACTCTTGCGGATGCCGGTACGGATCTTGGTCCATTCAAACTCATTGCCAATGTAACGCCGGACAAGGTCGCAATAGGCAACCCGGGCATAACCATCAATCACCTGAGGATCATCCAGCATCACGGCGCCAAATTTCATGACGGCCTTGCTGAAATTGACCGGCGTGGCGCGGAAGAAGGTTTCCGGGCCTTCAATGGCCCTGGGCTTGGAAACCACGGAAAGCGGATCAACCGGAGGCGCAAGAACAGACAGGTCGGTTACTGGCGCAGGCAGTCCGGCGTCGATGGCTGTTGCATTTCCAAAATCCAGGGGCGGGGAATTTTTCAGGAGCATGGACTGTGCTCCCACATTTCCGGAAAGCCCGAACACCCCAAAAACAAACCCCAAAACTGCAATTTTTTGTTTCATTATCTCAACCCAGTGTTTTAGAAACGATTTCCCGTACATTCGCGGAAAGCCCATCATGACCGGCAATCCGCTCCAGTTCCTTCTGCATGCCACTATAATACGGCTCGGCATGCTTGCGCCAGTGGGTAAACGGTTCCATCAGGCGCGCAGAAATTTGCGGATTCATGCCGTCCAGCTTCAGGATGGCATCCGCCAGCAATCGGTAACCCGCCCCATCAGGAGCATGAAAGGCAGCCGGATTGCCTTGGCTGAACACACCAACGAGCGACCGCACACGGTTGGGATTCCGCCAGCAAAAATCCGGATGGGCAAGGAGTTTCAAAACCACATCCGCCGCATCCGGCCTGTCAGCCCGCGCCTGCACGGAAAACCATTTGTCCAGTGTCCCGGCATCGCCCTTGTGACGCGTATAAAATGCTTCAAGCGCCTTTTCGGCAGGCGGGCCTCCGGCTTCCACCAGAAGGGCCAGAGCGGCCAGGCGTTCGGTCATGTTCGCGGAGGCTTCAAAATACTTTTCCACATGAGACAACCATGTTTCAGGGTTGCCCGCCACAAGATACCCCAAGGCCACATGTGCAACCTGTCGGCGAGAGACGTCCGCAGGGGAAATGTCCTGCATGGGGGCACCGCGATTTTCCTGCCAGAGCTTTTCAAATTCCCCGGCAAACTTTCGTCCGATTTCAGACCGCACCTTCCGCAACCTGGCGACCAGTCGCGGCATGTCCACCGGCACCATCGCACCAGAAAGCACGTGGCTTTCAGGCAACGACAGCAGCAAGGCCAAAAGGCCGGGATCTTCTTCCCTGCGTTCCAGAAGCTGGGCAAAACAGGCACGGACATCTTCCGGCAGTCCGTCATCATCCATATCCGAAAGCAAGGCCCGGATGAGGATGGCCTGCAACACATCCCAGCGGCTGAAGGCATCATCATCCTGCCCCAGAATCACCAGCGCATCCTGCAGGGACAGGTTGCGCACCAGTTCCACCGGGGCAGAAAACCCCCGCAAGATGGAAAGGATGGGTTTTTCCCCCACATTCGGAAAATAAAAATTCTGCTCGGCCGCATCCAGCAACAAAACTTGTGGACGCACAAGAAAACCGCCCTCAGGGCCCAGAAGCGCCATGGAGACCGGAATGGGCATGGGAGACTTGTCATCCTGCCCCGGCGTGGGGGGAACCTTCTGTTTCAGGGTCAGGGAATAACTTTTCTGGTCCACATTGTAATTCTCTTCAACCGTCACCTCCGGTTTACCCGCCTGGCTGTACCAGAGACGAAACGCAGAAAGGTCACGACCACTTCCCAATTCCATGGCCCGGACAAAATCATCGCAGGTGACGGCTTTGCCATCATGCATGGAAAAATACAGGTCACACCCCGTCCGGAAGGCCTCGGCCCCCAGCAGGGTGCGCAGCATGCGGATGACTTCCGCCCCCTTCTCATAGATGGTCATGGTATAAAAGTTGTTGATCTCCTCATAGGAATCCGGCCGCACCGGATGCGCCATGGGGCCCGCATCCTCGGCAAACTGGTAAGCGCGCAAGGTGCGTATGTCGCCAATCCGTTGCACTCCGGGAGAAACCAGGCTTTCCATGAACTGTTGCTCGCGGAAAACCGTAAAGCCTTCCTTCAGGCTCAGCTGGAACCAGTCGCGGCAGGTGACCCGGTCGCCTGACCAGTTGTGAAAATATTCATGCCCGATGGTGCGCGTGATCCCCAAAAAATCGGCATCCGTTGCCGTTTCGGAATCGGCCAGAACATATTTGGAATTGAAAATGTTAAGCCCCTTGTTTTCCATGGCGCCCACATTGAAATCCTCAACGGCCACCACATTGAAAACATCGAGGTCATATTCCCGGCCATAGGCCTTTTCATCCCACACCATGGCCTGCCGGATGGACCGCATGGCATGATGGCACCGCACCTCATCCCCCGGCACCGCATAGACCCGCAGACGCACATTCCTTGCGCTTTTTGTCTGGAAAGTGTCCTCAATACAAGCAAGCTTTCCGGCCACCAGCGCAAAAAGGTAAGACGGCTTGGGAAAGGGATCATTCCATACGGCAAAACGCCGCCCATCCCCAAGATCCCCTTCTTCCACCGGATTGCCATTGGAGAGCAAGACCGGATAACGATCCTTGTCGCCCTCGATCCGCACAAAAAACCTTGCCAGGTTGTCCGGCCTGTCGAGAAACCAGGAAATGCGCCGGAACCCTTCCGGCTCGCACTGGGTGAACAAGCCGTTTCGGGAAGCATAAAGCCCTTCAAGCCGGGTGTTTTCGGCTGGGCGGATGGTGCCAACCGTTTCCACCTCGCACGTTTCCGGCAATCCCTGAATCACAAGACGGTCGGGAAGCAATTCATACGCATGCGCTGCCAGCGTGCGGCCATCGACCTTCAGGCTTTCCAGCGCAATCCCCACCCCATCCAGAATCAGGGGCTGTTGGGTTTCCGTGATGCGCTGCACCAGCATTCTGGATGTGACGCGCGTTTCCTCATGCCCCAATCCAAAAAGCAGGTGAATTTCCGGAATGCGGTATTCCAGCGGACGGTAATCAAGCCTTTTGTGGACGACAGTCATGTCGCCGGCTCCCAGTTTCCGGGCTCGGGCGCATTCTCAACAAACGCCAGGCCACGATGTTCCAGGACTGTCCGCAGCATTGCAACCATGACATCATCCTCACCCTGACGACTGACTGCCGACATGGCAAAAACCTTGTGACCTGCCGCCTGCTCCAGCGCTTCAAGCTTGTCATGCAGGTCTTCAGGCGTCACAGCATCAATCTTGTTCAGGGCCAGAATTTCAGATTTTGAAGCCAGATGATGCCCATAGGATTCCAGTTCATGCCGGATCGACTGCCATGAATGCACCACATCTTCCGCCGTGGCATCCACCAGATGCAACAGGCCCGCAGTACGCTCCACATGGCCGAGGAACCTGTCGCCAAGGCCATGCCCTTCATGCGCGCCCTCAATGAGGCCCGGAATATCGGCCAGTACAATTTCCTGGTCACGCACCCGCGTAACTCCAAGGTTTGGCACCAGCGTGGTGAAAGGATAATCGGCAATCTTTGGCTTTGCATGCGTGCAGGAAGCGAGGAACGTGGATTTTCCGGCATTGGGAAGGCCGATGATGCCGATGTCCGCAATGATCTTGAGGCGCAGCCACACCCAGCGTTCCTGCCCGGGCCAGCCCGGCCCCGACTGCCGCGGTGCCTGATTGGTGGCGGATTTGTAATGGGTGTTGCCAAAACCGCCATCGCCCCCCTTGAGAAAGACAAGACGCTGCCCTTCTTGCGTCATGTCCGCAAGCTCTGTCTCACCATCCTCATCCAGAATGACAGTTCCCACCGGAACCTTGATGATGCAGGAATCCGCATCCGCCCCGTGCATGTCCTTGCCCATGCCGTGCTGGCCGTTATCGGCCCGGAAATGCTGGCGATAGCGGAAATCAATCAGGGTGTTGAGTGCGCCCGCCACCTCGAAAATGACATCGCCGCCACGGCCGCCATCGCCGCCGTTCGGGCCACCGTTATCGATATACTTTTCCCGCCGGAAGCTGACGCAGCCCGGCCCGCCGTTCCCGCTCTTGAGATAGATCTTGGCTTCGTCCAGAAATTTCATGTCACACCTTCTTCAGGAAAAGTTCCACTTTCAGGATAACCGATTGCTCCAAAAACACAAAACGCCTTTTTGCACCAAACCACCCGTTTCCCCCAAAAACAGGCAACAAAAAAGGGGATGCACGAAGCATCCCCTTTTGTCAGTTGTGTCTTGCGCGGAATCAGGCCTGGGCCGGATCCACCGAAACAACGCGCTTGCCGCCACGGCCATGGTGGAAACGAACAACGCCGTCCACCAGGGCGTGCAGGGTGTGATCACGCCCCATGTCCACATTCTCACCCGGATGATATTCCGTGCCGCGCTGGCGAATGATGATGTTGCCGGGAACGACGGCCTGTCCGCCATACTTCTTCACGCCGAGACGACGGCCTTCCGAATCGCGTCCATTGCGGGAACTGCCGCCTGCTTTTTTATGTGCCATTGTAAAAGCCTCCGATGAGCCGGTTCTTAGGCCGAAGCCTTGATGTTCTTGATGCGCAGCACTGTCAGATGCTGGCGGTGGCCGTTCTTGCGACGATAATTCTGGCGGCGCTTCTTCTTGAAGACAATGATCTTCGGGGTGCGCATCTGCTCCAGAACTTCGGCGGTAACTTTTGCGCCGGAGAGGAGGGGAGAACCCAGAACGGTCTTGTCTCCATCGACAACCGCAAGGACTTCATCGAGCGAAATCATGGAACCTGCGGCAACATCGAGCTTTTCTACCTCGATGACGTCGCCTTCGGTAACCTTGTACTGCTTGTTGCCGGTGCGAATAACTGCGAACATGTTGTTTCTTCCGTATCGTTTCAAGATCCAAACGCCAAGCGCGAGCCCACAAGCGGGACCCGCAGGAAAAGGTGCGCCACTATAGCTCGTGAGCCGCACTTGTCAAGCCCCGTTTGCGGGGTTTTACCGTTTTTTTACAAATCCGGTTACCCGGCATGCTCACTGCGGTTTACAGCCCGGTTTCCGCTTGCACAGGGCCGGGCCAAGATCAGGCCGTTTTTCCAGCGTCTTTTCAAAAATCCGGGTCAGATGCATTTTCCCCAGAGGGTTCTGTTCCCGGCAACGCAGGTCATAAAGTTCCTGGACAAACAATGGATTGGCGCAAGACGGAGTGTAGTCGATCATGTTCACGAGCATTTTCGCAAGAAACTCCTGGTTGCCCGCATCTCCTAATCGCGTCAGGTTCTTGATCCCCTCCCACACCATGGTAAACCCCTGGTTTTCTGAATCATCCAGCCGGTTCTCCATCAGGAGGACCATGACCCGCCGCCCCGACTCGGCTTCCTCATTCGACAAGGGATGCGCCGTGGACAGCAATGCAGCCTTGAACAGGCGTTTCCGGCTGCCGTCAAAATCCTTTACCAGTTTCACAAGCGTCTCGCGCGCAGCATCCCGCACATTCATGTTTGCATCACGGCATCCGGCTTCCACCAGTGTTTCCAGCAGGTTCTCGTCACGCAGCTGCGGATTGACGTCCGCGCAAACCTCCATGGCCTTGACCGCCGACATGCGGGTCTGCCATGAAACCATCTGCCCCTTTTTGAGGATGCTCCCCATCCGTCCCAGCAGCGGTGCAACCAGCTCCGGCTCTGCACGCAGGCATTTCCGCAAAAGGTGCTGCGCCTTCCGCGGCGTGTCATGTTCCGGCGGCATGGCAAAAAGGTGTTCGACCAGAAAATTCTCGACCGGAAGCACAAACCGCTCCGGATGCCCGGGCAGGACAGCCATCAGGATTTCCAGAACGCCTTTTTCCTTTTCAGCCAGGGGGCTCTGCCGTACGCCCTTGATCATGCGCGCCACATGGACGGGTTCAAAAAGATCAGGGCTTGCCTTGGCCAACGCCGTTGCCAGCAGACTGGCTTCCCTGGTAATCCGGATTCGGTCATCTCCCATGCCGGACAGCGCATAATCGCGCATCTCGGGACAGGCAAGATCCGAACAAAAGCCGATCAGGTTCCGGGAATGAAGCAACACATATGAAGCACGGTGCAAATCCCCCCATCCGATGTCTTCCATGGCGGCAAAATGCGGCAACAGCGGATTGCCCCGCAAAACCTCAGGGAAACGCAAGATGTGTGATTTCAGGACTTTTCCAAGGGCCAGCATGGAACCGCTGGCGCACGCCGCATCAAACACGGCAGAAAACACGTCCCGCGCCTGCCCCTGGGACAAATCCGGTTCTTCCAGCAGGTTTCCAACCCGCAGGCAGAACTCGTTTCCTTCCACCATGCCCCCTTGTTTCCAGCACCTGAACCCTTCCGCAATGAGGGGGCCGCTGAGCGCCTGCGGATAGACCTTCGCCAGGGAGATGGCACATTTCGACATTTCCCGGCGATCTTCAAGCTTTTGGGCCGACACGGACAGCAGGAACACGCGGCGAAGCATCGCCGCCGCCATGGCAGGCGATGCGTTGCGATAGGTCAGCGCATCCATGATGGCCTGTTTGGCTTCCCTGGAAAGCGCGGAGCTATGTCCTTCATTGTTCATGGCCCCGTTTTAACCCTTTCCGTTTTTTTCTGCAAGCGCCGCGATGGATGTCCCTTCCCGCAGGACACGACCGGCCTGTTGTGTACAAGAACCCCCGGCATCATGCAAAACCATGCCGGCCAACACCTGCATGGGCGCTTTTGACCCCAGTTTCCCCTGCACGAGAACACGGATGGCCGCCTCCCCCGCATGGGGCCAAAGCGGAAAAATGCGAATCTCCCCGAAGGGTTTGTTCATGGCGGACAAGATATCGGCAAGGCGGCTGGCCGGATAAACCAGGGTCAGGGTGCCACGCGGAGACAAGACCCGGGCCGCAAGCTGAACCCATGCCGCAAGGCCTTCCGCTCCCAGGACATGCGCCACCACCTTCGCTGCAACCGGGGATGCACTCGCCTTGTCTTCCTCAAAATATGGGGGATTGGCCATGACATGGCCAAACTTTTGCTGCAACAGTGCCGCAGGGGGATGCCCCACATCCCCTTCCCACACAGCAAAGCCTTCCGCACAGGAATTGGCGGCCACATTTTCCTGTGCCAGCGCCGCCATATCCGGCTGGATTTCAAGCCCTGCGCCCAAACACCCCGGAACACGCGCAGCGAGGCACAAGAGTGCAGCCCCCACGCCGCAGCCCATGTCCAGGACACGCTCCCCTGCCTGCGCCGGCACGGCGGCCGCCAGAAAAACCGGATCAATTCCTGCGCGGTAACCTTTCACAGGCTGCCGAAGAAGGATTTTTCCGTCCAGGAAACGGTCTTGTGTGGTTTTGCCCGTTGTCATGTCCCCCTTATATCCTTTATGCTGGCAATTACCAAGATGGGAGATTGCAAAACATGGACATCAACGACCCCCTCGGCCGCCTCGCCACCCACCTTTCCGATGACATGGCCGCCACCAGCGCCATCATCGGGGAACAGACATCTTCTCCCATTCCCCTTGCGGGCGCCATTACCAGCCACCTTTTTTCCGCAGGCGGAAAACGCACACGTCCCCTGCTGCTTCTGGCCTGCGCCCGCCTGTGCGGCTATGAAGGAACCCTTCACCACATCATGGCGGCGGCGGCCGAGATGATCCATACCGCCACCCTGCTGCATGATGACGTGGTGGACAAAAGCACCCGCAGGCGTGGCCGGGAAACCGCGCATCTCCTTTACGGGGAACGCGAGGCCATCCTTGGTGGCGATTTCCTGCTCGGCCGGGCTTTTTCCATGATTTCCGCAGGTTCTCCCGAATCTTTCAAGGTCATGGCGGATGCTGCCGCAACCCTGGCCGAAGGCGAACTTCACCAACTTTCCCTCACCGGATCCCCTTTTGTGGATGAGGAAGAATATTTCCGCATCATCACCGCCAAGACAGCCACCCTTTTCGAGGCCGTCTGCGCCATGGGTGCCATCATCGCCGGAGCCAGCCCCGAACAGCGGCAGGCCTTGGCCAACTTTGGTCGCCATTTCGGCATTGCATTCCAGCTGGTGGATGATGCCCTCGACTACAAGATCCAGAACACGCATACCGGAAAGCCGATTGGCAATGATTTCCGTGAAGGCAAGATGACCCTTCCGGTCATCCTCGCGCGCGCAGCCGGAAGCGATGAGGAACGCAAGTTCTGGGATACGCGCATGATCGCTCCTTCCCGCACGGAAAGTGATTTCAGCCAGGCGCTGGAATTCATCATTGCGCACGGCAGTGTTGAGGAAACCCTCGTCCGGGCGGAAAAACATGCCCGCAACGCCGAGGAATGTCTGGCCTTCCTGCCCCATTCCTCCTTGCGGGAGATGATGATGGAAGCCGTGGAGTCCTGCCCCCAGCGTACAGCGTGAAATAAAGGTTGCGCTCCGGAAAAAAGCAGGCTATAGAAGCGCCCGTTCCTTCGTGAACCGGAGTGTAGCTCAGACTGGTAGAGCACTGCTTTCGGGAGGCAGGGGTCGTGGGTTCAAATCCCGCCACTCCGACCATCTTTTCCCGAGTTTCACCTATCCCAATCCCCCCGTTATTCCCCCCTGTTATGAGGTTCCTCGTGACAGGGCTGCAGCAATGTTCCGGAGCTCATCCGGCGACTGGTGGCCGTAGGTGCGCTCAATCGTTTCGACGGTGGCGCCACAAAACCCAGCAACCTCCCATAATGGAACATCCTTCTGGACGAAGCGCACGGCCTTGCCGTTTGTTTTCGGTGTGCAAGGTTTGGTGCGCTTGTGCTGGATTTTCAGCATTCTGAGCGCCTTCATGTATCTGTGCGAGCGGAACGAAACGCCATTATCCGTCATGACACGCTGAACTTTCACGCCATGCCATCTAGAGCCTTTAACGTTTAGATTGAACAATTCCTGTTGATCTTGGGATGAGCCAGACCGCAAGGCGCAAACCGCGGGGCGATGCGGGCATCGTCCAAGGTTTGAAAACACGGCGGATGGCCATCAAAAGGCAACAGGGGTATTCAAGATGAACGTTAAATGCTCTAGGGGGCCGGTTTTTTTATGATGTTGACCGATCCGGCGAGAAGATGCTTCATCAGATCCTTGTAGGATTCGCCAGAAGACATGGGTGATTCTGACATCTTGTCAGGTGTCCAGCTGAACATGGGTTGGAAGGGAGCCTGGTTGAATGCGGGAAAAAGCTTTTTTTTCTGAAGCAGAAAGACAGGTTCAACGGTTTCCGGCGCATGTGCCAGAGCCAAGGAAGTTTCCGCCGTATCAAGGATGGTTCCTGTTTTCCTGTCGCGGAAAATGGCGCCAAAATCCTGGTCGATCAGTCCCCACTTTTTAGCCAGGGGGAAATATGCTTCCGAGAATTGGTGACCTTCTCCATTGGGGCCTGCCACTTCAACAAAGCGGGTTTTATATTCCATGCGGTTGAGGACATAGTTGAGAACCCAGCTCCCAGATCCGCACCAGAGGAGAAGGGGTTGGTCGGAGAGAAACAGGCGTCCCGTGAGGGATGGGATGGATTGCCTGATTTTTCGCCCCAAATGGGGTTGGTTGGCGTTGCTGTGCACAATGTTTCCGGCAACAAATGTCGATATGGACAATATCTGTTCATCAGGCGATGTTTGAGGATTGAGAACAAGGATCTTGAATGTTCCAAGGCTTGTGTAAAGGTAATAGGATCCAGGTTTTGGAAAATGAATGGTTTCGTTGTTCCAGGAAAGCGCGGACATGTCTGTTTTGGTGGGGGTGTCCGGGGTGATGAAACTTGAGATAACCCGGTTGGGCAAGGTGGGCGCATGATCCAGCTCTTTCGGGAGGTACAGGTACAGGTCTTTCCAGGAAACATCTGTGTTTTTAAAGATGAGTATGGGCGGTATTTCAAAGAAATACTGATCACGGATGGAAAGGTCGTTGCGGTATCCGTTTCTTTCATCAGCCGTGTTTCTTAATATTCGGGATGTGTTGTCCAGCTGGGATTTGAGTGTGCTGTTTTCTTGTTCCAACAGCATGAAATTGGATTGAATTTTTATGGCCATCCAGGTGAGGCTGAACGCCAGTGTTGTAAAAAACAGGATTAATGCCGGCAAACGAAAATGCTTTTTCAATGTTTTTTCATACTTTCTGAGCCTCGTGCCAAGCCTCGAACATGAGGATGGTCCAGAGCGGGTATTGCCAGTTGCTGGAGCCTTCAAGGTGCTGCTGCCAGCGGGCGCGGATAGGGGCGGGGTTGAAGATGCCCTCTTCGCGCAGGCGTTTTTCTGAAAGCAGGTTTTCCGCCCAGTCGCGCAGGGAACCACGCAGCCAGTGGTCAATCGGCACGCCGAATCCCATTTTCGGGCGTTCAATCAGTTCCTTGGGCACGTGGCGGTAAAGCACTTCGCGCAGGGGCCATTTTGATACACCGCCGCGCATCTTGAGTTCGGGCGGCATGCGCCACGCCATTTCCACCACGCGGTGGTCAATGAGGGGAACGCGCAGCTCCAGTGAACAGGACATGCTGGCGCGGTCGGCCTTTACAAGAATGTCATCCGGCATGTAGGTGATGGTGTCGAGATACTGCATGCGCTCGACCACATCCGGGATGCTGCCCTGCATGGCGTCAATGTTGTTCCATGGCGGCAGGAGGGGTTCGGGGGCGCCGGGAATCAGGGTGTTGATGTCATGCCACTGGGAAATCAGGCTGCGGTAGAAGGCGTGGGTGCCGGATTCGGCCAGAACGTCGGCCAGCTTGTAGGCCCGGCAGCCCACATGGGCCGGGCGCAGGGACGGCGGGACAAGCCGTGCCACCCGGTCCCACCATGTGGGGGAAAGGGCGTGGATTCCGGCGATGGCCGCTTTGCGGGCGATGGGCGGGAAAGCCTGGAACTTGCGCCAGATGGACAGGCCGTCGTTGTAGCGGCGGTAACCGGCGAACAGTTCGTCGCCGCCATCGCCTGAAAGCGCCACGATGACTTCCTTCCGGGCGAGGCGGGAAACAAGGGTGGTGGGGATCTGCGAGGAATCGGAGAAGGGTTCGTCATACCATTCGGGAATGCCGGGAATGATGGCCTGGGCCTCTTCTGGACGCACATAAAACTCGTGGTGCTCGGTGCCAAGGTGTTTGGCCACTTCACGCGCATAAGGGGCTTCGTTGTATCCGTCCTCGTCAAAACCGATGGAGAAAGTTTTGACCGGCTTGTCGCTCTGTGCTTGCATGAGTGCGCAGACCAGCGAGCTGTCCACGCCGCCGGAGAGGAAGGCCCCCAGCGGAACGTCGGCCATCATGCGGCGTCCCACCGCGTCCATCAGGAGTTTTTCAAGTTCGTCCACGGCTTCTTCAGGGCTGCCGGAAAAACGGTTGGCCTGGCCATTTGCGGCCACCTCGGCCATCGACCAATAAGGGGTTTCGGTGATGTCGCCATCTGCGGTAATGCGGGCGATATGGCCCGGCATGAGTTTGCGTACGCCCTGCCAGATGGTGAGCGGCGCGGGAATGTAGCCGTAACGGGCATAGGCGCGCACGGCGTCCATGTCCTGCTGCGGGGAAAAGCCGGGATGGGGCGTGAAGGTGCGGAGCTGGGAGCCGAAGAACAGGGTGTCCTCCAACAGGCCGTAATGCATGGGCTTGATGCCGAGACGGTCGCGCACCAGCCAGAGGGTGCGTTCCTGCCTGTCCCACAGGGCGAAGGCAAACATGCCGATGAAGCGTTTGACAGCTTCGGCTACGCCAAAGGTTTCACAGGCTTCCACCATGGTCTCGGTGTCGGAATGGCCGCGCCACGCGATGTCCCGGCCCGCAAGTTCCTTGCGGATGTCGGTGGAATTGTAAATCTCGCCATTGTAGCAGATGACAAAGCGCCCGGAGGCAGAGGCCATGGGCTGGTATCCGGCGGGGGAGAGATCCACGATGGCGAGGCGGCGATGGGCAAGGGCGAGGCCCGCTTCCTCATCCGTCCAGATGCCGTCGCTGTCCGGGCCGCGCCAGATGATGCGGTCGGACATGGCTTTTGCGGTATGGGCAAGCCCGCCATCGGGACGTTTGGCGGGGGACATGCTCCAGAAACCGGTCAGTCCGCACATGGCAGGGTCTCCTCATAAAAACGGGCGTAGGCGTCCACGCAGCTTTCCATGGAAAAATTTTCCCGTACGCGCGCTTTTGCCGCCAGCCCCATCTTTTGCCGCAAATCGGCATTCTTCGCAAGGGCAAGGATGGCCCGACCGAGATCTTCCGGCGCTTTGGGGGGAACGATGATTCCCGCCGTGTCGCCCACAGCCTCGCGGTTGCCGCCCACATCGGTGGCAATGACGGGCAGGCCCGCGGCCATGGCTTCCAGAATGGCGTTGGAAAAGCCTTCCTCATGCGAGGTCAGGAGACCGATATTGCTGCTCTTGAGCAGGGCTTCAATGTCGGTGCGGACGCCGAGCCACAGGACATGTTCGGAAAGGTCTGCCTGCTCGGCCTGCCTGCGTAGGGCAGAGCCGATGCCGTCATCGCGGCCAATCACCAGAAGGCGCCAGTTTTTCGGCATGTTCGGTGCCACCATGGCGAGGGCTGCCAGCAGGTCGGCATGGCCCTTGTAGGGAATGAGGTTGGCAACAATGGCCATGACCGGGGCGCCTTCGGGAATATCACGTTCCGTTCTCATCTCCCGCGCAGCTTCAAACCGTTCCGTTTCAATGCCGTTATAAATAAGGCCGCGCTTTTCCGCAGGGATTCCTTCCTCGCCGAGCTGGCGCACCACGGCTTCGGAATTGCCAAGCGCCGCCGTGATGTGGCGGTGGAAGAAGCGTTCCAGCCGGGCCAGATGCGGGTGCTTTTTCTGGTAATCATTCAGCGAGCGGCGCGACATGATGCGCGGCCCCCGGTGGCAGGCCAGAAGGCATGCCAGCATGCCCATGAGGTAGGATTGCGGCAGGAAGAAATGGAACGGTTCATGCCGATGGGAAAGGACAAACCGCCAGAGATGAAAAAGGCGGGAAAAGGCGGACAGGATGCGGCAATGTCCAATGCGGGGTGTTGGGAGGACAAGTTCGATACCGGCCTTTTCAAGGACGGGTGCAAAATCCCCAAGGCCTGAAAGAAGGATCACGCGGAACCGGAATCCGCGCCGTGCAAGGGCGGGAAGAATCTGGCTCAAATGCCGTTCCGCTCCCCCCCGGCACAGGGAGCCGATCACGATGTTGATGGTAGGATGCTGGATCATTTCAGCCCATAAACCTCAAGGGTTTCGTCAATCATCCGGTCCATGCCGAAGCGGCCCCGCACAAAGGCGGGCGCGGTTTCGCTGGCCTTTTTCACCCAGTCCGGGGAGGAAAGGATGAAGGATAGCTTGTCTGCCAGTTCCCCAGGCTTGCGGTCGCGCACGAGAAAGCCGGTTGTGCCATCGGCAAAGGTATCTGCCGTGCCGCCGGCATCCGTTGCCACCACGGGAACCCCGAGCCATTGGGCCTCGATGCAGACGTTGGGGGTGCCTTCCAGTTTCGAGGTGAGCAGGAAAGCCTCCATGGCGGACAGGGCGCGGGCGCTTTCCTTGTCCACACCGGGCAGGAAGAAACGGTTTTCCAGGCCATGTTTGCGGATGGCATCCTCCATCTGCGCCCGCAAGGGGCCATCACCGAGGATGAGAAATGCGCTTTCGGGATGTTTTTTGGCCAGCAGGGCCGCAGTTTCCACCCAGAGCATCGGATCCTTTTCCGGATAGAAGCGGAAGATGGAACCAACAAGGCGGGCAGTGTCGGGAACGCCGAGTTTCCTGCGCCAGGCCATGACATCCTCATGGCGGGAGCGGATGAGGTTTGCGCTGTTCATGCCGTTGAAGAGAACCCGGATATGCCCCTCCGGCAGGCCCAGCCAGCGTTCGTAGTCGCGCGCGCCAGCGGTGGAATTGTTGATCATGACGACGTTTGGATGCTGCGCGAGGGCCTGGTAGGCGGGACGCATCCACGGCTGGAAATAGCCGAAATGCCGGGGCGTCATGTTGCGTCCGGCCAGCACGATGCGCGGCACACCCGCCATCACCGCAGCAAGGCCGGCGAAAATGGAGGTGCTGTCCTGCCAGGCATGCACGATTTGCGGTCGGGCGTTGAGGATTTCCAGCGCGTAGATGACAACCTGTTCCGCAAGATGTTCCGGGAGTCTTTGCAGGATATTCCCGGATTTTTCGATGATTTTCAGGAGGTTCTTCCGTTCCTCACCGGAGTATGCCCGGCCGATTTCCCGCGCAGGAATCCCGTGTTGTTCCAGATGGGGAAGATAGAAATCCGATCCTTGGGGATCATGCAGGTTCCTGCACAGGAGCGAGAGGTTTTGGAATCCCTTATGGTGAAGGCCGGAAAGGGTGTTGGCCACCTGCCGTTCCGATCCGCCGCTGGCCAGAGAGCTGTTGAGGACAAGGATGGAATCCGGTGCTGTGGGCATGTAGAGGGGGGAATGTTGCCGGCAAAGGCGATGGTAGGCGTTTCCATGATGGGTTTTTCCGGCATTACGGGCGGCGAGGAAGCGCCCGAGGAGTGTCCACAGAAGCTTTTCCTGAAGGCGCTGGATGAGGAAACGGGACAAGGAAACGGATTTCCAGCCGGTCGGCGTCCTTCGGACCATATGCCGTATTCCCATCTTGCGTGCCTGAAGGGCCGTGCTGAAATCAAGGCCTTCCCATGGAACGCGGTTGGTGATGACGGCAAGGGTTCTGGCCTTGCAGGATGATGTGCGCCAGACAATTTTCCCAAGCGGCGATTCCATGGAAAATCCCGCGATGCAGGATGGGGGGATTTCCTCCGGGATATCCGGTGTCAGGCCTTTCGGGAAATGCAGCAGGAGGGGGAGGAGGTTTCTCTCCCCGCACCACGTCACGCAATCCCGGATTTGTGCGGGGATGTCATGTTCCATCAGGATGCCGCCATCTTGTAGAAGTCCAAGGTTTTCCGGAGCATGGCATCCAGTCCGAAGCGGTTTTTGATGAAATCCGGGGCAGTGTGGGAGGCGATTCCGGCCCACTCCGGATGCTCCAGAATGAAGGAGGTCTTTCGGGCAAGATCTTCCGCCTTGCGGGTGTGGACGAGGAAACCGGTCTTGCCGTCCGCAAAGGTTTCAGCGGCACCGCCGACATTTGTGGAAACGACGGGGATGCCGAGGGCTTGTGCTTCAAGGATGACGTTGGGGGTTCCCTCGATGCGGGAGGTCAGCAGGAAAACATCCATGGCGGAAAAGGCCGGGACAGGATCCTTCATGTTTCCGGGCATGAGGTAACGGGAGGAATGTCCGCTTTCTTCCACCTTTTTCCGCAGGCTGGCATACAAGGGACCGCTGCCCACATGAAGAACCGTGAGGTTTTCATGGTGGGCCAGGAGCTGTTTGGCTGTTTCCCAAAACAGGAAGGGATCCTTTTCCTCCGACATGCGGGCGACCGTGCCGATGACGGCGTGGCCTTCCGGAATGCCGAGACTGTCCTTGAAGGCGCGGATGCTGTCCGGAGAAGGTTTACGGAACAACGCACCGTCAAAGCCGTTGGACAGGACGCCGATGCGGCCTTCCGGCAATCCCAGCCATTTTTCATAATCCTTTGCACCAGCGCGGGAATTGTTGGCCATGATGACAGCGGGATGCTGGGCGAGGATGCGGTAACAGGCGCGGAGCCAGCGGGGAGAGGTGGGGTAGTTGTAAGGGGCAAGGGAACGTCCACACAGGAGGATGCGAGGCGTTCCCGCGATGATGGCGGCAAAGCCGGCAAAGACGCTGGTCATGTCCTGCCATGCATGCACGACCTGCGGTTTCCGGCGGATGATTTCCAGCGCATAGGTCACAATCGGTTCCGCAAGCTCTTCGGGGATGTTCCTGAAGGCATCGCCAAAAATCCCGAGGAGGCTTTGCAGCGCCTGTTTTTCTTCCCTGGAATACGTCCTGTCGATTTCTGTGGCAGGAATTCCCTTTTCCTCAAGTTGGTGCAGGTAAAAAGCGGAGCCGGGTGGGAAGCGCAGGTGTTCACAAAGGACATGGAGGTTTTGATGGCCGAGGTCCCGCAATCCCGCAAGGGTATTGACAAGCTGACGTTCGGCACCGCCCTCTCCAAGGGATGCGTTGAACATGAGGATGCCGTCTTGCTCCGGCTGGTAAAGGGGGGCATGGGGCGCGCACAGGGCGAGGCATCCTTTCCCGAGCCGCAGGCTGGTGCAGGGAATCCTGCCGAAAACCCTGCCGACGGTCATCCAGAGGATTTTTTCCAGAAAACGCCGGATCAGGAAATGGGAGAGGCGGGTTTTTTCCCAGCCGTGCGAGGTTTCCCGGACGAGGCAGGATACCCCGGCCTTCCGGTATTGGCGGGCCATGTGGAAATTGAAGAATTTTCCATGTGTCCGCGGGGAAATGATGGCGACGGCGCGGGTCTTGGCAGGGGAGGAAGGTAAGGAGAGGCTGGTTTTTCCCATGCCCGATACCATGCCGGCAATGGCATCGGAGGGAACGGAATCGAAAATTTTGGAAGAAAGTGCTTCAGGGCTGTGGATGATGACCGGCAGAAGACCGTTTTGCCGGCACCATGAGATGCAGTCTGCAGTCCGTTGGATGAGAGGATCTTCGTTGGCCACGGTTTGCCCTTACTTGAAAGTGGCGAGGACTTCCATCTTGGAAGCGGAAGCCATGTTGCGAAGCCTGTTCTTTCCCATGAGGATGCGGCAGAATTCAAGAACTTTCCCCGGGGTGATGAAGGGGCGGTTTGCGTAATACTGGTTGCGCAGGAAAGCTGTTTGCGAATAATGGCGGGCACAGATGTCGCGGATCTCGCGGCGTGTTCGGTAGAACAGGCCTGTCTTGTGATAATCCATGTTCCGCTGGAGGGTTTCCGTGGACGAAATTCCTTTCTGGTGCTCGTTGCGGATGCCGATTCCTGCCCAGAAACGCATGTAGCTTGCGGAGTTGAACATGCCATTGAAGGGAATGAGGGTGTGCGTTTCCACAAGGGCGCATCGCCGGGGATAGACGTGCAGGGCAATGCCTCCGGGTTTCAGGACGCGTGCGATTTCGCGTGCGACCGCATCAAGGTTGTGGATATGCTCAAGAACCTGTGTGGAAAACACGAAATCAAAAGAGGCATCTTCGCAGGGCAGGCGGAAGCTGTCATCAATGAGAAAATCGGTTTTCGATGATTTGTCCTGGGTTTCCGGAAAACGGAAAAAGCGAATGTCTTCGGGTTGGCGCAGGGATGTGTAATTGTGGATGTCAAAACCGCAGGCATGGTAACCCCGGTCAAGGAACTCATAGACGAGACTTCCGCTGCCGCACCCGAAATCGAGGATGCTGTCTCCCGGTTCCAACTGCAGGTCCAGAAGCATCAGGGTTTTGATGAGGTTGTCGGCGGAACTGAAGCCGTTTGTGTGAAGTCTTCGCATGATGGTTTTGTTTTTCCTGTCAGGATTCAGCTTCTTTTCCACGAATCCCTGATGTCGTCAAATGTCAGGCGCTGCGACTTTTTTACGAAGAAGGCGCCCATGTGGTTGGGCAGGGATTCGATGCGGTAGGGCAAGTCGTTGCGCGACAGGTAGTCATGCACTGCGCGCGCGCAGCCATCCCATGTAAAATAGTCGTCGATGAGAATCATGCCGCCCTCGGAAACAATCGGGAGAAATGCTGTCAGGCAGTCCATGGTGGATTCATACCAGTCACCGTCGAGGCGCAGCAGGGCGATGCCCTGTTTTGAAATCTGGCTGGCAAGCACGGGGGCCGTATCGCAAAACCAGCCCTTGTGCAGAAAGAAATCATGCTCCGGCCTGAAACCTTGCGCTTCAAGGGCTGTGCGCGTTTCCGTTTCTCCGGCCACACAGTTGTCGTTGAGGTAGGTGCTCTTGTGTTCCGGGTTTTCCTGCAGGCTGTTGGCGAGGGGACCATCCTTTTCGGTGGTATCGGGAAGGCCCTCAAAACTATCCAGCATGTGGACGGGGCGCACCACTTTTCCGAAGGCTTTGCGTTGGGCCTCGAGCATGGCCATGCTGCATCCGCCTTTCCACGTTCCGCATTCCACGATGACGCCGGGAATGTCCCGCGCGATGGCGGCTACGGCCTGCTCGGCGGCGAAAGCAATCGCCGCTGGCGGAACCATGGAAAAGGGGCGCACGGTCTGGGCGATGGCCATGAAGTCGGGGGGCGATTTGGTTTTGGATGCCGGAATGCCTGCAAGTTCGCCGTGATAAAGCAGGGCTGTTCCGTGCAGGAGGCGGGAGAGGATTCCCGCTGGCAGGGCGGTCAGGGATTTTTTCTGGAATCCCGCCTTGTGGAGACGCCGGCTCCACGCTGTGCGGGAAAAAAGGATGGGTTCGAAAATGGCGTATCCGCGGGTTCCCATGCGGTGCGGCCAGCGGTTGCGGATGAGGATGCGCAGGATCCGTCGGGCCAATGGCGTGTCAGCGCCTTTTTCCATGAATGATTTCATAAGCTTGGGCAGGATGGCGGGATAATGCCGCAGCATGGCGGTGACAGCCTGTCCACTGGAAGGCAGGATGTGGAAACACGCGCCGCCTGTTTTCAGGACACGGGCGGTTTCCTCAAGGAAAATTTCGGGGTTTTCGCTCCGTTCAATCATGTGTTCGGAGATGAGCGCATCAAAAGCGTGATCCGGAAAGGGAATGGTCCTGCCATCATAATGCAGGATGGGGAAATGTTTCAAACCGGATGGAATGGCATGCACGGGGGCAATGGCCGTGATGTCGGCTCCCATGCCGGAAATTTTGTGGGCAAAGGCTCCGTTTCCCGAATCGATGACAAGGATGCGGCAGCCTTTGGGCAGCTGGCGGAGGATGTGTTCAGCGACCTTGTCCAGACGTTGGGGTAATGGGATTTTTCCGGTTTCGGATGTCATGCGGGGGATCCGTCTTCAAGGGTGCCGATGTAGATGAGCGTGCTTTCGTTGCCAATGCGTATATCGCCGCCGGAAGTTGTATTTGAAGCGCACGCCGTTTTCGCCGGGGCGGGGATGAGGTTCCAGGCCATGAGGGCGTCCTTGATAACTTTCACGATGGCGGACAGGCCGGGGATCTTCTGCTTGACGAGACGGGTGTAATCGGCTTGCAGGTGATCGTATTTTTCCAGCAGGGCATTGTATTCTGCCTCGGTGCGGGAGCTGGTGAAATCCACCTTGTGGACGTGTTTCCGGAAGAAGCCATGGGCCGTGAAATGGTCGGCGAGGCTTTCGGAGGTCCAGGAATGGACATGCTGCCAGCGGTGGAACAGGTGGTCGCAGACCGGGCAATAGGCCGAGGCCAGGGCGAGATTTTCAGAGTTTGGTGTGCTGGCAATGAGCAGTCCGCCGGGCTTGAGAAAGGCCTTGATGGCGTCCATGGTGGCCTGCATGTCGCAATCCAGGACATGCTCGATGACCTCGGTCATGAGGATGACGTCAAAGCGGGTGCCGTCCGGCTTTGTGAAAACGCCGAGAAAGTTGGAGGATTGGGCGAAGGGTTTGCCTTTCAGGATATCCACGCGGCCTTCGGCAGGTTCATAAGCGGCCACCTTGAAGCCGCGCTGGATGAGGAGATCGGCCATGTCGCCATCGCCCGCGCCAAAGTCGAGGATGGAGGCGCCTTCCGGCAAGGCGGGCGCGATGATGTCCAGGAACAGGGGACCGCTGGCCTTGCCAAAACTGATGCTGCCGAGCGGAGTCTGGGCAATGCCAGACCAGAAGCGGCCTACCAGTTCAGGGGTCCATTCCAGGGTTTTCATGCGGAGGGTCCTTCCTCAATGCGCTCAACCTGGCAGCCCATGTCGGCAATGCCGGAAAATGCCCGGTCGCTGGTGACGGTGAAAGTGGCGGCATCATAGAGCTTGTGCAGGATGGTGAAGTGATAGGCTTGCTCGATGCCGGAAATGTTCTGGGCGATGACAGCCATCAGGGAATAGGTGCCGGGGGCGAGGTTGCAGCGCATGCGCAGGGTGGTTGTGACCTCATGCCCCTTTTGTCCGCAGACGTCCTGCCCGAGGTGGGTGGTCGAGATGCCGAAAAGGGTTATGCCGGTGGCATTCTGGATGTTGAAGCCGATGGAAGCCGAAGGGATGTCCGCATGGAAGCGCGTGGTCAGGCGGATAAGGTATTCCGCGCCGGATTCCAGCTCGGTAACGAGGTGGCCGTTGGTTTTCAGGATTTCGGTGCGGACAATTTCGGCGTCCGGGCGCGCGCCTTCCGGCGATGTCGCATTGGTGACCGGGGCGGACTGATGGTGTTCTGCCGCGATTTCGGCATGCACGCGGTCTTCATAGATGCGGCCGATCTCGCGCGGCTCGCCGATGGCGGTCACGCGCCCCTTTTCCAGCATGATGACACGGTCGCACAGGTTGTAGATGTCCTGCATGTTGTGGGTCACAAGCAAAACCGTGGCACCGCCGTCGGCGATTTCGCGCATGCGGCCATAGCTCTTGGCGGCAAAGGCGGCATCGCCCGTGGAAAGCGCCTCGTCCACGATCAGGATGTCAGGATCCACCGCAGCCGCCACGCTGAAGGCCAGACGCGCCTGCATGCCGCTGGAATAGCTGCGGACGGGACGGTCGATGAAGTTGGCCAGTCCGCTGAAAGTGATGATGGCATCGGTTTTGCTGCGGATTTCCTTGGGGGACATGCCGAGGCACAGGCCGCCGAGGTAAATGTTCTCGCGCCCCGACAGCTCCATGTTGAAGCCGGTGCCAAGGGCCATGATGGCGGAAATGCGGCCGTTGACCACGGCTTCACCCGCGGTTTTGTCAAGCGTTCCGGCCAGGATGCGGAGCAAGGTTGTCTTGCCGGAGCCGTTGCGTCCTATGATGCCGAGTACCTCGCCCTTCTTCACGTCAAAGGAGATATCCGTGAGGGCGCTGAACACCTTGTGACGGGATCGTCCTGTCAGGAATTCCATCAGGAAATGGTGCGGGGATTCGTAAAGGTGGAAATCCTTGCCAATTCCGCGCGCCGAAATGGCGATGTCATTCTGCTCGTGCGCCGTCATAGGTAGGTTCCGAAAAAGGTTTTGAGTTTCTGGAAAACGCTGGCGCCCAGAATGGCCGACACCAGGGACAGGATCGGGAAGGCCACCCACGAGGCAGGATGGGCGAAATGCCCATAAAATGTGGCGTCCTGGAAACAGAGGACCGCATGGGCGAAGGGGTTGATGTAGATGAGGATGCGCCACACGCGGGGCAGGGATTCAAGGGTGAAGAAAACGGGCGCAAAGTAAATGCCGAGCAGGACGATGAGCTGCACCACGTCCTTGATGTCGCGCACGAAGACGCCGCCGCTGGCAAAAATGGCGGAGATTCCCGCCATCATGAGGAACAGGAGGGCATAAAGGAGCGGCAGCAGCAGGTAGGTGATGGGGAGGCTGCCAAAAGCCAGAAGGGTATAAGCGGCCAGGATGATGTGCCCGACAACGATGGGCAGGAAAACGGCGATGGCCACCTTGGCAGGCAGGATTTCCAGCGGGAAAACCACCTGCTTGACCAGCGCAGCCTGTGCACGGATGGCAAGGCAGCTGCGCGACATGGCGTCGCTGGCCACCATCCACGGCAGAAGTCCGGAAATCATGTAGATGGCGAAGTTGTATTGTACGTCCGGCATGTCCGCCACTTGCACTTTCATCTTGAAGACGACACCGAAGATGAAAAGGAAAACGGCCATCATGGCGAGCGGATGGACAAAGGCCCAAATCGCACCGAGCATCTGTCCGGTGTAGCGGTCCAGCACATCGCGCCGTGTCATCTCCCACAAAAGGATGCGGTTGCGGATGAGGATGCGGGCCGTGTCCAGCAGGGGCTTGAGATGAAAAAACCCTGGGATTTCGGATGTTTTCTGGTTTTTTTTGGCTGGCGAAATCTTCATGGGGGTGGCTGTCAGTCTTTCAGGCATGCAGGGTAAACAATCTTGACCCCGGATCATGCAGGTTGCATGCGGGATGTTGGTTTTGGGCCGGCAGGATTATAGTCCGGTTGGGCAAACGCCATTCGGGCAGGCGTTGGTGGGCAGGGGGAAAGGCTGTCCGGCCTTGGCAGGGACATTGGGCTTGTAGGCTGTGTTCTGTGCCGCTGGTTCCGCCGAGGGTGGGGTTGTGGTCATGCCGCCCTGGCCATCGTCATAGACCTGCACGCGCACGCCCGAACCGGTATCCTTGGCGTCCCACCACAGGCGCGGTGCGGGTTTGCTTGGAGTTTCGGTACCCCACCATTCCACGGGCTTGTTTTCCACGGCGGCGCGGAGTTCGGGATCCTGTGCGTTCCATTCGGCGGTTCTGGCAGCCCCTTGGGTGGCTTTTTCCTCCGCCGTGGCATAGTGCCAGCGCTGGCCATCATAGTTGACCGGGCGGGGCAGGGTTTCATTCCGCTTCATGTCCGCAATGTCCGCATCCGTCAGGATGGTCATGGGCGGTGCGTTCGGGCGGACGGAAGCCTGGGGCTGCGGCGTCAGGGTGCCTTCAATCTGCGCGCAGGCCGGAAGGCCCAGAAGGAGAAGGAAGGGAAGCAGTTTCTTGGACATCATGGTTTGCGCCTCGCATGGAATAAGACATGTATTGTGGCAATCTACCTGAAAGCCCTATTGGAACGCAAGAGCGGGCTTGACGTGAAATGCAGAAAAGCGGATGAATCCCCGCCATGAAAAAACACATGATGCCTGTCTGGATGTTTTGGCTGGCCGCGATGCTTCCTGCCGCTGCCCGCGCAAATGATTCTTCAGCCATGCTTGGGGCCGGTGGAATTGTGCTGGTTGCCAATGACATGGTTCGGCTGGAAAGCGAGGATCTTTTCATTTCGCCTTCGGAAATCCGCATCCGCTATGAATTCCTGAATGAAGGAACGGAAGATTTTACAACGGAAGTGGCCTTTCCCCTGCCGGACATTGATTTGGCCATGCTTTCGGAAACAGGCATTGCCACTCCGACAGATGATCCTGTCAATTTTGTGGGATTTTCGGTTCAGGTGGATGGGCGGCCCGTTGAATTTTCCGGGGAAATGCGAGCTTTTGCGGGGGATAAGGATGTTACGGCCCTGCTGGTTGCGCAGGCCATCCCCGTATCCCGGTTTGTTGAGGGGTTTTATGAAACCCTCCAGCAGGCGGATGAAGATGCACGGAAGGTGCTTTCTGATGCCGGTGTTGTGTTCTGGGATGATTTTGGCAACGTCTATCCCAAATGGACCATGCGGACGATCTACCATTGGCAGCAGTTGTTTCCTGTAGGAAAAAAAGTTGTTGTGGAGCATCGTTACAAGCCGGTTCTGGGGCTTTCCTTTTTTTCAGGATACGACCTTGAAGCCCTGCATGCCGCCCCCGAGGCCGAAGAGGACATGGGCTGGAGCATTGGCAAGGCCTATTGCATGACACCACAGCAGGAAGAAGTGGTAAAATCCATGCTGGAACATCTGCAGGGGCAGGATTATCCCGTGCTTTCCTCGGCCGTCCTGCAGTATATCCTGACCACGGCGAACAACTGGTCCGGCCCGATTGGGCGTTTCAGGATGGAAGTTGCCCTTGACAGGCCGAAACAGGTCATGGCCACCTGCATGAAGGGCCTTGTCGAGGAAACGCCAGGAAAGCTGGTTTTTTCTGCACGGGGTTTTGTTCCTGAACATGAAGTAGATCTCTTGTTCCTGAATGCGCTTTCAGAGTAGAGTGTTTTTGTCCATTTATAAAAGGAGTGTGGGACATGATTCGCAACATGCTGTTTTTTGTGGCGGCCATGATGGGGCTTGGGGCTTCCGCCATGGCGCAAAACGTAATGCCGCTTGACCTTGAGGGTTCGGATGAGTACATCCATGAACAGGGTTCATCCGGTTTTGATACGGGCGGCGCGTTTGCCATTCCGCAGGATGATTATGATTCGGGTGATAATGGCGATGGAACGTGGACACCGGATGTTCCAGATGTTCCGGCGCCGACCCCGGTTGATGATTACTATTATGAATGAGAGGGATGTATCCATGAAAAGCAAGTTCTGGACAGTGCTGCTGGCGGCATTTCTTTTTGGGGTTCCAGCCAACGCACAGACAGTTTATCCGCTCGGCGACGACACGGCTTCCGACGAGCAGGACCGGGATGATGCCGGTTCCGGCTTTGATACCGATGGCGGTTTTGCCATTCCGCAGGATGACTATGATGATGGTGACAACGGCGATGGCACCTGGACACCGGATGTTCCGGAAGTTCCAGAACCCACTCCGGTTGATACCGACGATGAAGATGAAGATGAAGATGAAGACGAAGATGAAGATGAAGGATGAAGGATGAAGGATGCCATGAAAGCTAAGTTTCTGATGCTGGCCCTGGCGGCCTGCCTTGTGGGCATTCCAGCCATGGCCCAGGATTCCGGGGATTGGCCGGATACGTCTCCTGGTTATGAACCGTATGATGAACCGGTGGAGTTGCCGGATGATTTTCCGGCGGATCCTATTGAATCGCCGGATGATTTTCCGACGGATCCCATCGAATTGCCGGATGATTTTCCGACGGATCCTCTGCCGGATGAAGGTGATCCGGGTATGCCGTATCCGGATGGACCGATCTTTTGATTGAAGGGATATGATGGGTAGCGAAAACTGGCAAAACCGTTCAGGCATGAAGCGTCAGTACGGACGTAGCAACAGCAATAACAACAACCGCGATCGCCGGAGTGGTGGTGGCAGTAGTAGTGGCAGCAGTAGCGGCGGCGTGCCGTCCAACCGCAACCAGGCGCTGGACAGCAACGGGCCGATGGGGCGCATTCGTGGAAACGCTTACCAGATCTGCGAACGTTATCTTTCGCAGGCACGGGATGCGGCCTCATCGGGTGACCGTATCATGGCGGAGAACCTGTATCAGCACGCAGAGCATTATCTGCGTCTGAACAACATGTTCAACGAGCCACGGGATGACAACCGCAAGCCTCGCAACGAAAATGCTCCGGAAAGTTCCGGACGTGACGAGACGCCCCCTGAAGGTCGCACGCCTTCAGGGAATGCGGCAAGCCCGCTTCCCGGAACGGAAGAACAGCCATCCATCCTTGATGCCCCACCCCCAGGGGCGGCGGACTTGTTTGGGCAGGCGGAAACCTCTTCTGAAAAACCGGAAGGCACTGCGCGTCCAAAGCGTGGACACTGGCGCCGCAAGCCCAAGGATGCCGAAGCGGGAGGGGAGGTTTCCCCGCCTGCACCGGAAGCCGAATCCAAAGGAAATGACTGACCGTTTTTCCTGACAGGGGGTCTCCCCTTGTAAACAGGGCCCTTGCTCCCCACATGATAAGTGTCGGGCGTTTGGGCCCTTTTGCATTTTGGAGGTTTGGCCATGGAATTCAACAATTATACCGATCGTGCCCGTACGCTTGTGGATGAGGCGCAGGCGCTGGCGCTGCGGGAAAACCATCAGCAGCTGACGTGCGAACACCTGCTTTCGGTGATGCTGGAGGATGATGCGGGCGTAAGTGTCGGCCTTGTCCGGGCGTCTGGAGGCGATGTGCCGCACTTGCGGCAGGAGGTGGAAACAGCGCTTTCCCGCCTGCCAAAGGTTGAGGGGGCCGGGGCAAGGCTTTACATGACGCCGGATCTTGCACGCCTCTTTGGGCTTGCGGAACAGGCGGCAAAAAAGGCGGGGGACAAGTTTGTCACGGAGGAGCGCCTGCTTCTGGCCATGCTTGCTGCGTCCGGGCTTTCTGTCGGACAAGGCCTGGAAAAGTCGGGCGTGACATTGGCAAAGCTGGAAGCGGCCGTGAGTGGTATGCGCAAGGGCCGGGTGGCCGATAGCGCCTCAGCCGAGGAAGGGTATGAAGCCCTCAAGAAATATGCACGCGACCTGACCGAAGCCGCGCGTAACGGCAAGCTGGATCCGGTGATCGGGCGGGACGAGGAAATCCGCCGCACCATCCAGGTTCTTTCGCGCCGGACAAAAAACAATCCGGTGCTGATTGGCGAACCGGGCGTTGGCAAGACAGCCATCATTGAAGGGCTTGCTTTGCGCATCGTGAATGGCGATGTTCCTGAAGGCCTCAAGAAGAAGCGCTTGCTGGCACTGGATCTTGGTTCTCTGGTTGCGGGCGCCAAGTTTCGTGGCGAGTTTGAAGAACGCCTCAAGGCGGTGCTCAGGGAAATTGAAGATGCGGCCGGGGAGATCATCGTTTTCATCGACGAGTTGCACAACCTGGTGGGCGCGGGTCGGGCGGAAGGTTCCATGGATGCATCCAACATGCTGAAACCGGCGCTTTCTCGCGGCGAGCTGCACATGGTTGGCGCGACAACCCTCAATGAATACCGCCAGCATATCGAGAAGGACGCGGCGCTGGCGCGGCGTTTCCAGCCGGTTTTTGTGGCCGAGCCAACGGTTGGGGACACCATTTCCATCCTGCGCGGCCTCAAGGAAAAATATGAGTTGCATCATGGGGTACGGATCACGGATGGCGCGATTGTTTCGGCGTCCACACTGTCGCACCGGTATATTTCCGATCGTTTCCTGCCCGACAAGGCGATTGACCTTGTGGACGAGGCAGCCTCCAAGCTGCGCATGGAAGTGGATTCCAAGCCGGCGGCGGTGGATGAGCTCGACCGGCGCATCATCCAGCTCAAGATTGAGCGCGAGGCTTTGAAACGCGAGAAGGACAAGGCGTCGAAGGACAGGCTGGAAAAACTGCTGGAAGAGTTGACCGTCTTTGAGAAGCAGTCGGCTGACCTGACTGCCCGCTGGCAGGCGGAAAAGGCCCAGCTGGTTCGTGGTCAGAAGCTGAAGGAGGAGATCGAGCAGCGCAAGGCGGAGCTGGATCAAGCGCAGCGCGGTGGCAATTTCACGCGGGCGGGCGAGCTGGCCTATGGCATCATTCCGGATCTGGAAAAGACGCTGGCCGGGGCGCAGCAGGACGTTCAGAACCGCATGCTCAACGAGGAGGTCAAGGATAGCGACATCGCGGCGATTGTCAGCCGCTGGACGGGAATCCCGGTGGACCGCATGCTGGAAGGTGAGCGCGAAAAGCTGCTGCACATGGAAAAATCGCTGGCCACTCGCGTGGTTGGGCAGGAGGATGCCCTGGTTTCGGTGTCCAACGCCGTGCGGCGCGCGCGCGCAGGATTGCAGGATCCTCTTCGGCCCATTGGCTCGTTCCTGTTCCTTGGCCCCACGGGCGTGGGCAAGACCGAGCTGACCAAGGCGCTGGCGCAGTTCCTGTTTGATGATGAAAGCGCCCTGTTGCGGCTCGACATGTCGGAATACATGGAAAAGCATTCCGTGGCCCGCATGATTGGCGCGCCTCCGGGCTATGTGGGATATGACGAGGGCGGGGCGCTCACAGAAAGTGTGCGCCGCAGGCCCTACCAGGTCATTCTGTTTGACGAGATTGAAAAAGCCCATCCAGACGTGTTCAACATTCTGCTGCAAGTGCTGGATGATGGCCGCCTGACCGACGGCCAGGGGCGGACGGTGGATTTTCGCAACACACTCATCATCATGACCTCCAACCTTGGCGGCGGAATTTTGGCCGAGCAGAAGGAAGGCGAGGATACGGAAGCCGTGCGGGATCAGGTGATGGCGGCGGTGCGTGGCGCGTTCCGGCCCGAGTTCCTCAACCGGCTGGATGAAATCATCCTCTTCCACCGTCTGCACCGCGCGCAGATGCAGGGCATAGTGGAGATCCAGCTGGCGCGGCTCTCAAGCCTGCTTGCGGCCCGCAACATCATTCTCAAGGTGGATGACAAGGCCGAGGCGTGGCTGGCGGATGCGGGGTATGACCCGGTTTATGGCGCACGGCCGCTCAAGCGTGTCATCCAGCGCGAGCTGCAAAACCCGCTCGCCGAAGCCGTCCTTGCCGGCAAAATCGCCGATGGCCACGAGGTCGTGGTCACATCGGGGGAAGATGGGCTTTCCCTTTCCTGAAATCTTCCTGCGTCCTGAAAAAAAACGCCGGGTTTTTTGCCCGGCGTTTTTGGTGTTCCGTCATGCGTTTATCATGGGTTTTGCAGGTGGTTTGCCTGATCTGGCGCGGGCGGGTTGTTCAGCGCGCACCGGCAGCCGCCTGTGCGGAGTGATGATGCGCAATAGGCATTTCCCGAGGTGTAAGAGCCGCAATGTCCCAACCAGCCCATGATGCCATTATAGCCACGTTCCGGATAGGCATAATTGTAACCATAGTATCCATAGACGTGCTGATACCTCTGCCCAACATTGTGTTCGGCATAGGTGTAGCTTCCACCTGGTTTGCAGTCGGCGTTCGAGGTCGGGAAAGGGGTGGCGTTGAGGTCTGTGGTTTCTGTGTTGGTATATGTGCTGCGTCCTGTGTAAACGCGGGCGTCATTGGTGACGGTTGATGTAATGCTGAGTTGGGTTAGTCCAGCGCTTGCGCCTGCTCCTGTCCTGCCATCGTCGGCATAGGTCCATTCAAGGCGGTTTCTTGCAATGTCCCAGATGACGTCGCCGGTGGAGAGCGCCATGGTGCGGCGCTCATACTGGCTGGTGCCGGTAGCGCCAATGTAGCCGTTGGCGTCATCGGTGGAGGAGGCTGCCGGTGTGGCGATACCGTAAAACAGCTTCCCGCTGCCTACCGCGCCGCCATCCCAGTTGTTGGGGTTGTTGAGCAGGTCGTGGGCAATGCGGTTCCACTGGCTTTCCTTGATCATGTCGTAGCCGGGGCCGATGGCTTGGCAGGCGGTGCGGCAGTTGGCCCAGGTGTAGGTGGCGGAGAGGCTTCCGGCGGCCGGGGCGGCCGGATTTCCAGCGGCCTCGTATTTCATGATGGCAAAGGCGGGCACATCTACACCGCTCACGCTGCTGGCGGGCAGGTAGATCCACTCACTGTGGCTGCCTTGCGCCACGTTCAGGGTGAAGGTCTGTTCAGCTGTCTGTCCGGTCTGGTTGGTGGCGCGCAGGGTCACCGTTTCACTGCCGGCAATGGTGGCCGTGCTCCACAGGGTGCACAGGACAAGGATGGATGCGGTTTTGAATTTGTTGCGCATGGCGGATGGGGCCTTTCGTTATTCAACGGTGATGGTGAAGGATTGGATTGCGGTAGTACCATCGCCGTCGCGGGCGCGAAGGGAGATGGGGTAGGTTCCTGCAGGTGCCTCAGTTCCCGAAAGCGTACCGCTGCGCAGGTGGTTGCCTGCATAGGTGAAGGTCAGCCATGCGGGCAGGGTAGCGGCTTCTTCAAGGACGAGGGCGTCGGCCGGGTTGTCGTCGGCAGCTGTGGCCGTATAGGTGAAGCTGCTTCCCGCCGCAATGGTGGCATCTTCCTGCGCGCTGGTGAAGAAGGGGGGGGTGTTGGTGGGGGAGGGCGTTTCTGGAACGCCAGACAGAACCATGGTATTGATATCGTTGAAACTGTTTTTGTAGCTGTTGCGGATGGAAAGCCATGCCGGACCGGACGTCATTTCCACATGGACAAGGTTCCCTGAGGTTTCAATCCCGAAATCGTAACTGTAAGGCATGCCATACTGGGCTGATGTTCCGGCCGAGGTGCTGAAGGATGGGCCTGTATGGCTTTCCACAGGGGGGGTGCCGGAAAGCATGACAAGGCCAGTGTCGTTGAGGTTTCCGGTGTAAGCTTGGCGCACGGAAAGCCATTCCGGCCCAGTAATTTTTGAGACCCATATCAGGTTGCCTGAACTGGTGATTCTGACATCATAGCCATATGGGATGCCCCATGTCGCGGAAAGGGGGGGGGAGCTAGAGAATTGGGGAGCGTCGCGGCTTTCTACGGGAGGAACGCCCGATAGCACGATCATGCCTGCATCGTTGAGGGCTCCGGTGTAGGTCTGGCGCACGGAAAGCCATTCCGGTCCGGTTTGCCTGGAAATATGGACAATGTTGTTGAAGCCGGGATCAATTACAAAATCGTAGGTGTAAGGGATGCCCCATGTTGCCATGAGGGGAGGGGTGCTGGTGAAGGCCGGTGGGGCAAACCCGCCGCTTCCGGCTGGCGGCGTGCCGGAAAGTAGTGCTGTCCAGTCGCCGTAGTCGGTGAAAGTCAGCCATGCGTGTGGAATGGCGGGTTCCAGGAGACTGATGGTGATAGTGTCGCCTGCTGCGGTGGAATCAGACATGATGTTGTAGGTATAGGGCATTCCTTCATAGGCGGTTGCGGTGGGAATGCTGAAAAAACTCAGTTCCGTGTCCGATCCTGCGGCTTCGGTGGTGATGTTCCATGTGGTGGAAAAACCGCAGGCCGTGATGGTGGCGGAAAGGGCAGCGCCATTGCTGGCCGATGTGGTCATGCTCAGGGAGAGAGAGTTTGTTTCATCCACAGATGCTTCCGTGTTCCAAGTCAGCCCATCGTCAACCGAAAGGCTGGCCATGGCCTCTTCCGGACCGGAAATGCTGGCCGTGCAGGTGCCTTCCATGCCGGCAAGTGAAACTGTGTTCGAGAAAATCCGGGTGGACAGGGGTTGCCCGATAAGGGAGGAAAATGTAAAGGAAAAAGGGGGGAGATCTTCCCCTGCTTGCTGGGCCTGGAGAGGGGCATCGCCAAAGAACTTGCGGATCCTGTAGGAGTGGCCCGTGGCGGCCAGACAGGGATGGATGCTCATTATGCCAGCAACGAGAATGAGATATTTTACGAAGCAACGGAAGGTGATTAACATGGCATTTTCCTGTTAGCTTTAAAACTACAAACTGTAATTTTTTTTACCTTTATGTGAATGGTGTCAATATATTTTTTCATTAATTCGATGGCGGCATGCAGATCTGGTATCAATTTGATTGATTCAGGGGCCAGCAGGGTGGACAGCTTGTAAGAATCCTGAGGCGGTGGATGCTGGCCTTTCCAGCTTCCATGTTTGACAAGTGCCTTGTGGATGATTAGCCTTGCTTTGAAAGGCTTGAGGGAGAAGGGATTTGCCGATATGACAGATCAGAAATTGCACCAGCCATTGCCCCGGCGGGATATGTCGCCGGATGTGGTGCGGTTTCGGCAATCCATGGTGACGGTCTTTTTGGGCGCCGGCCTGCTTTATGCCATGATCTCAAATATTTACAGGGTTGCGATTGAGGCGCGGCAGGAAAAGGACTCCTTTCATAAAAACAAGACAGCTTCCGCAACGCGCATCCTTCCCGAAAGGGATGACCTTGGCGCGACGGAGTCCGCTGCCCGGTTGCGGCAGGCGTTCATGCGGCGTCATGAGGCTTTGGGCCTTTCCCGTCCGCTGGTGATTCTTGACGGCAACCGGGTTCTGGAAGATCCGGACAGTGTGGTGCAGACCCTCAAGGACAGGTTTGGAAACACGCTTGTGGATGAGGCTGCGCAGGAACTCGCTTCCGGCGTTACCCAAATGGCCATGGAAGGCAATGGGTCTGTTGCCGGTGGGTATGGGTTTGAAACGCCGGATGGCCGCGCTGTGGAATTTTATGTTGTGCTGGATATGCCGGGCACTACCCTGGTTTCTGAGGGCCTGACCACGATCCTGGGAACGTCGGGTTGGCGGTTGCGGCCTGAAACCGTCCCGTCGCGCGCAGAAATGGCCTGCATGGTCTTGTGGCATGAATGTTTCGGTCATTGCACAGAGGAAGACAGTATTTTTATGGCAAGGGTTCCTCGGGATGATCCGGGACTGCCTTTCTTGCGGGAGCTGCGGGCGGATGCGATGGGTATGGCGGCCATGGTGCGCGAGGCGGGGCATGACGGACCGGCCCGCCGGATGTGTGACATGAGGACACTGTCGGCCTTTCATGGGGAAATTGATGAGAATTACGCCACGATTGCCCAGCGCAGCCAGATTGTGGCGCGGCTTGGGGCAGTCATGGCCGATCCAGCGCGCCGCACGGCTTTCATGTCGCTGGATGACAGGGGATTGCTCCAGTTTGTGGATATGATGCTGGCTGAGATCGTGCCTTCGGTGCCGGAGCTGGAGAACAGCATCTGGAGTCTGGATGATGTGCGGCGTTTTCGCAGTGGGGAGCTATCGCTGGAGGCGCTTTCTCCGAATGGCAGGAATGTTCTCGCCGGGCTGGACGGAGCAGAAAAACGCTTGCTGGTGAAGCCGGCTCCGTGTAGCTGTAAACCAGCCTTGAAAATGTAGATGGATATATGAGGGGGAGGAAAAACACATGATGAAAACGGTTTTGTGGATTGTTGCCTCATGCTTGGTTGCCCTATCGGCCCAGGCGGAATGGATGTCCATTGGGGGCGGACTTGGCGGTGGCGGGAATGCCCCTGCACAGACGGCTCCCGAAAAACCGGACAAACCCTCCAGCGGTCCCTCCTGGTTTCCCGGTGGCGGCAACAGCAATCCCGAACCGCAGCAGACGGCGCCTTCTGGGTCGGGTTCCTCCGGCGGGTCTTCCTGGTTTCCCGGGGGGAGTGGCAGCAGCGGGAACAATTCGGGCACCTCGGGTTCCGGGAGTTCCTCTGGCGCGGAGGCCGGGCCGGAAATTGTCTATACCGGCATAGCGCACATGGACAGCCGTCCGGCGACCCTGAGAATGCGCATTTCCGGCAACCAGGTAGCCGGGACACTGGAAATTGGCAGCATCTGCGCCCAGAATATCCATCTTGGCGGAGCTTCCATCACCTTTACCGGCGCCCTGTCGGGAGAATGGGAAAGCAAAACCGGGGAAATCAATACCACTTGGCAGGGGAAAGACCACATGTGCGGGACGGATGTGCCCAACAATGGTGTTTTCAAGGTTTTCCTCAAGGATGAAAATACGGTCCACCTGCGCATTAACGGTCAGCGCGGCCAGTATGGCTATGACCTGAAACCCCACCGCAAGGTCTATGCCAGTGGCAATGCGGCGGTGGCGGATTCTGCCACCGGTCAGCCTGGCAAGCCGGACAAGCCCACAAAACCGGACAAGCCGGAGGCACCGGTAGGATCAGGCGAACTTGATCCTGATGATGTGGACAGCATCATGGCGCTGCCCTCGGCGATGACGCTTCCGCCGGGCGGGGACATGGATTTCCCCGTGGTGTTTGTCGTGATGTCGGAAGATGGCGAAAAACGCATGGTGGATGATGCCGCCATCAAATGGACGCTGGGCAAGGGGGCGGAGAAGAAGGACGGCAAGATTTTCATATCCTCAAAGGTCGCCGATGGTGAGAAAATCACCCTTGTTGGTCGCATGACCATCGGAGGCAAGGTGTTCGAGACCAAAACCGTCGTGACGGTTCGCGAAGGGGAAAAGCTGGGCACCTACAATGGACGCATCATGTTCGATTACAGTCCGTTTGTGAGTCTCAAGGCCGGCACGCATCCGGTAAGTCCTGCCTGGGCCGAGGTGGAGTTGCGGCACCGGCTGGGAAGTGGCGGTGTGTTTGCAAGGACGCGTACGGGGGCTGATGGACAGTTCACCTTCAGGAATGTGCCGCGTGGTTTTTACCAGGCATGGGCCGTGAAGATGGCCTCCACTTCCTTCCCGGATGGTTATGAGCTGGAGAAGCCCAACGGCCCGTGGACGCATGACTGGGGCGATGTCCCGGAAATGCGCTGGTCGGAGGAAGCGGACAAGCAGGTGGAAACCTGGGATGTTGCGCACAAGGCCCTGTCGATCCGGGTTGCTCAACCCAAGGATCAGGGATCTATGGCCGGGAAGCTGTATGGCCGCGTGTTGCGGGATGGCCGGGGCGTTACAGGCGTGAAGGTCATGGCCGATATTGATGGCGGTGGTAGCCATCGGGAAACCACCAGCGGGGATGATGGGGTTTATGTGCTGGACCTTTCAGATGTGGATTCCGGTCGTTACTGGATCCGGGCAGAAAAATACATCACGAAGGGCTGGGCACGCTGCGGCGACCTCCTCGATATTGCCTCAAACCAGAAGCAGGCCGCACACATCATTTCTGCGCCCCCCGATTCGCTGAATGGGGAACAACTGGATATTCCGGTGGCAACCCGCGGCGAAATCTTCGGGAGCTGTAGCGATGAAGATCCCGTTGAACTCCCGGAAAGCGGCCGTTTTCAAGGGGTTAAAAGCCGTTCTTTGGGAGAGGGGTGGTGAAACTGAAGAACGCCTCGTAAACCTTTGTTAACGAACTCTCCCTACCATCCATGATGTTGTTGTTAATGGTCTTGTGGGAGAGGAAGCGGCAATGGTCGCCACAATCAAACCGGACGAAGGTGATGCTTGGGAAGGGAATGAAGGGGCAGTTGCGCCTGAAACTTTCTCCCTGATGAATTTGCTTGCGCGCCATGAGAGCCTTGCGCGGGATTTTGCCAGCGCGGCATCGTCAGTCAGAATGATGACGGATTTGGACGAGGCGGAAGAATCCGTTCAGCGTTCTTCCGGAAAGTGGCATTTCTTCCAGCGGGGGCGGAGGTCCCCCTCATGAGCGAATCGCCACCAGATGAGGTTCCGATGGAGGCGTTTCTCGCGCCTCCCGGGGTGGGAATTGTCTTTTCATCCCCATTACCAGAACAGCAGGTGGAAACTTTTGAGGAAGCGGAAAAGCTTCCGGATGGTTTTGCAAGGTTTGATCCCGCAGACCTTATGCTGGATTGCAACGAGCGGTTTATGGAACTGTTTTCAAGCAATGGTTCCGGAGTGGAGCCGGGGATGTCCTTTTCTGACATCCTCAAGGTTTTTATTTCACGGCCAACCTGGAAACTTCCGGAAAAGCTTACAAGAGCCTGGCTTTCCAGTCGGGTTCATGAACACCAAAATCCGGTTGGTCCGGTGATCATTGACCGTGGCGACGGCATGCTTTTGCGATGTAGCGAACACAAGCTGGCTGATGGCAGCATTGTTGGCATCTATTCCGATATTTCCCATCTCATCCGCCGTGAACAGGACCTGTTTGAGGCCAAGGAAGCGGCGGAAACAGCCAGCAAGACCAAGAGCGACTTTCTGGCAACCGTCAGTCATGAGCTGCGCACACCTCTCAATATCATCATCGGGTTTTCCGAGATGATCCAGAACCAGCTGCTGGGGCCCATTGAAAACCAGCATTACATGGAATATGTGCGCGATATCAACCAGAGCGGCACACACCTTCTGGAGCTCATCAATGACATTCTCGATCTCTCGAAGGCTGAAGCGGGCAAGATTGAACTCAACAATGAAATTGTAGAGGTTCCTGCCCTGATTGAATCCGGCTTGCGGATGATCCGTGAGCGGGCGCATGCTGCAGAACTGGATCTTGTCAGCGATGTTTCTCCAAGGGTTTCCTGCGTGCTGGCCGACCGGCGGCGCATGCTTCAGGTTTTGCTTAACCTGCTGTCCAATGCGGTCAAGTTTACCCCCGCAGGTGGATCCATTACCATTGTTGCGGATTCCAATGATGACGGGATAACCATCAAGGTCATTGATAGCGGCATAGGGATTGCGCCGGAAGATATTCCGAAGGCATTGCGGCCTTTTGGCCAGATTGACAGCAGCCTGAGCCGCAAATATCAGGGAACCGGCCTTGGCCTGTCGCTGACCAAGCGACTGATGGAAATCCACGGCGGCAGCCTGCGGATTGACAGTGTGGTGGGCAAGGGAACAACGGTAAGTGTCCATCTCCCGAGGGAAAGACTTGTTGCAAATGCGGCGGCGGGATGATTGTTTCCCGAACCTGAGGAAAAGCTTTACAGATTCTTCTTGCATGGAACCATCCCCCGTAGGTAAAAACGAGGGATGTTTTTTTCAGGTTTCATATAAGGACGTTCATCATGAAAACCGCCATTTCTCCCACACGGGCCGAAAACTTTCCCGAATGGTACCAGCAGGTTGTTGCCGAGGCTGACCTTGCCGTGAATTCGCCGGTGCGTGGCTGCATGATCATTCGCCCGAATGGTTATGGCATATGGGAACGCATCCAGAAGCTGCTGAATGACCGCATTATGGAAACGGGCCACGAAAACCTTTATTTTCCGCTGTTCATTCCTTTGTCGTTTTTTAGCAAGGAAGCCGAGCATGTGGAAGGCTTCGCCAAGGAAATGGCGGTTGTCACCCACCACCGTCTCAAGATGATTGACGGTGAGCTGAAGCCCGATCCCGATGCGAAGCTGGCGGAACCGCTGGTGGTGCGCCCGACGTCTGAAACCATCATCGGCCACCATTTTCGCGAAAGCGTGAAGTCGTGGCGTGACCTGCCGCTGCTATGGAACCAGTGGGCGAATGTGGTGCGCTGGGAAATGCGCACACGGCTGTTTTTGCGCACGGCGGAGTTCCTGTGGCAGGAAGGCCATACCGCGCACGCGACGGCCGAAGAGGCCCGCGCAGAAACCATGAAGATGCTGGGCGTGTATGTCGATCTCTGTGACAACGTTCTCGCCATGCCGACAATTTCGGGCGAAAAACCCGCGCATGAGCGGTTTCCCGGAGCCGAAAGCACTTTCTCCTTCGAGGCGATGATGCAGGACGGCAAGGCGCTCCAGGCGGGAACGGCGCATTATCTCGGCACCCATTTCTCGAAGGCGCAAGATATCAAGTACCAGAACAAGGAAGGCGGCCTCGATTATTGCCATACGACAAGTTGGGGCGTTACCACGCGCCTTATTGGCGGCATGATCATGACCCATGGAGATGACGATGGGATGCGCATTCCGCCCCGCGTTGCACCCCGTCACGTGGTCATCCTGCCCATCCAGCGGGGGGCTCCGGAAGACGAGGCGGTTCTGGCCTATTGCGAAAGCCTGGCAGCGGAACTGCGTGGGCAGGCCTATGCGGGCGAGCCTGTGCGCGTGTTCGTGGACCGCAAGGATGAACGTGCGGTGGACAAGCGCTGGGCCTGGATCAAGAAGGGTGCCCCCATCATCTGCGAAATTGGCGGGCGGGATGTGGCTTCTGGCAACATCAGCTTCTATCGCCGGGACAAGCTGCGCGAGGGGGAAAAGCTGGCCATGAATTCGTTGCCCTGCGCACAGTTCATCGCGGGAATGTCCGGCCTGCTTGCGGAAGTTCAGGCGCAGCTGTTTGCGGACGCCAAAAAGCGTCTTGACGCCAACATCGTGAAGGACGTGGACAGCTTTGACGCCTTGAAAGCCTATTTTGCAGGCAAGGCAGGGGAGAATGAGGATTCTTTCCGCGGTTGGCTGCTGGTTCCATGGAAGCGTCCCGAAGGCGAGGCGGGGGAGACGCTGCTGGAAACATTGAAACAGCTGAAACTGACCACGCGCAACGTGCCGTTCGGGCAGGAAGGCAAGCCCGGCAAGCCCTGCATTTTCACCGGCGAGCCCGCCGACGAAATGGTGCTCATCGCCCGCTCGTATTGAGGGGCCTTATGGCGTATCGGGAAGTTTATGAATCTGCTGGGCAGGGGCCCTCGGCGCAGACGTCCTGGCTGGATGCGTCCGTGGACATTCTGTCCAGGGCGCTGGACGTGGCGGGTGGCAATATCGATGAAGCCGCCAAAGCCGTTGTGGCCGCTCATGATGCCGAGGCCCGTCGCTGGCTGGCACGCGCGGCTTACCGCTTCTGGTATCCTCCTCTGCTGGCGCTTGCCGCGCGGGAGGGGATTCTGCCCGCCGGGAAACGCGTGGGCTCGTGGCAGGTGAAGCAGGTTTTTGTGGCCATCCTTGCGCAGGAGAACTTGCCGGGCCGGGCAGAGGCGCTGCGGGAAACGACCTGTCGGCTGGATCTGGCCAGCACGGCCTTTGCTGCCGTTGTAGCGGACGAAGAGGCCTGCAAATCCTTTCAGGCGGCGCTGTTGGATGAGCTTTTGCCGCATTTGCGGCAGGATGCCGTGATGGCACAAAAGGTTGCGGGATGGCCGGCGTTGCCGGCGGCGGACAAGGAAGATGTTGCCAGGCAGTTGTCGAAGGTTGTCTGCGCTGCGGCGCGCACCATCCGGCCGGACCTGTTTGCGGACATGCCGGAGGTTGCGCCGCTGCCGTGCAATGAGCAGCACAGGCGCGGGTCATATAATTATGAGATTGGAGGAAAGGCCTGTTACTGGTTTGACGCGGGCGATTCTGCCGCCCGGTTTTTCTCCTTGTGTTTTCATGAAACCGAGCATCTCCTGCAGGCCCATCTGACCTACCAGTTGCCAAGCCTTTCAGAAAACGAGCCTTTGCGCCGGGCGGCGCGCCTGTTTGCCGATGACAGTTTTGCACAGATGTCGGGCCGGATGGATTCTTCGGCGGATCGACAGGCTGCGGTTCGGCTCTGGAGTGAGGCCGCTGCGGATCATGCGGCGGTGTCGTTGTATGTTGTCTCAGACCATGCCGGTGCCATGCGTGCTTACAGGTCTCGCCCGATGGAGTTTTTCGCCTATCGCCAGACGGCGCTGTTCATGGAAGCGGCAACAACCCTCTGGCCTGCCCTGGCGGGTAAAAATCCTTCGTCCAGCTCTGGCCCGAAGGTCTAAACCGTTCCCAAATGAAAAGCCGCCCGGAGGGCCAAGGCCTCCGCGCGGCTTGTTCTTGTTGGGCGCCTGTTTCCGGAAAGGAAAAGCGCCAGCCTTATAAGGGGGTGGGGGACAATTTTGCAGCCAGATGGTTGATCATCTTTGCGTTGCCGGGTATTTTGCTGGCGATTTCCAGCAGGGTGTCACCTTTGCGCAGGGGGACTTCGATGTTCCATCCGGCGTTTACAAAGGAATCCACAATTTCGGTCTTGCCGGAAAGAACGGCATTGGCCAGCACCTTTTCAACATCGTAATTGGTGTCAACAAGGGCGGCAAGGGCTTCAAAATCTTCGTTTTCGACAATGCGCGCAATGACTTTGGCCATGTTGTTTCGAATCATGACGAGGTTTCCCAAGTGTTGTGTAAGTTTTTGCGTGACGGGATTCATAAGGATATGCAAACCGGAAGGCAAGAAGATTTTATCCGGGCTTGTAAGCGGGGTTGTTGGCGCCCCGGGTTTTGCTCCAGGCCTTTCGGATGAAATTGGCGCTGCGGGTTGTCAGTTTATGGGCTTCAAACACGGTGCGTCCGAATTTTTCCCGGGTATTGACATCAATGTTGTGGCTGGCCAAGGCCGCAATGGTCTTCTGCTGGATACCGCCATCCGCCTTGATGGCATGGAACAGCGGGGGCTTGTTGTGGTCATCCGTGGCACTTGCGGCATAGGAGCCGTATTTGTCGAGGATGAAGGCAATGACGACATCGTTGCGGCCGCGCTTGTTGTGCTTGATCGCCTCGATCAGTGCCGTTGTTCCATTGATCTGGCGTTCCATATCCCAGGCGGCTTCATGAAATTCCTTGATGACACTGATCCTGCCCTTGGCTGCGGCGGCCAGCATGATGTCATTGAGACGGTGCATGACTTGCGCGAAAGCGTGGGGAGAAGTGATGTCGGCATTCTCGATGATGCTGGTAACCAGGTTCTTCTTGGCTTTCATGCGGGATCTCCATGAAGGGATGTATGAGCTTTGCAATACATCCCTTATAGGGGAAATGCGCCGCGCAAACCAATGCTGAAAACACATGCCTGCCGTGCGTTTTTCGCATGGCTGCCATGGAAAAATGTATTTCAGCGTGTGTTCATGGCGTCTTCAAGGTTGCAAAATTCCGGAGGTTGTCCAGAACTTCGGTCGTCGCACTGTTGAAGGCTTCCACGATGGCCCTTTGCGTGTTGGCGCTTGCAGGGATGCGCGCATCAAATGTCCGGGAATCCAGAATGGCCATGGTCTTGGGATCAAGGCGCTTGACGCTCAGGCGCACATGGGCGGTGGGAGCTTCACGGTCCTTGCCGTATTCGGCCTGGAAGGTGCGCAGGTCAAGCCGGAGACGTTCATCCGGGATGGCGGTGGTGCCATGGGCGTCGATGGCTACCATGCCGTTTGAGCCATCCAGGCTTTCAATGATCAGGCGCTGGAGCATGGCCGGGGCGTTGTCCACCCATTCGGGGCCGGCAAAATAATCAAAGTCGATGGCATAGCAGGTGAGGGCAATGCGGGGCGTGTCGAGGGCGGCGGGAGCCTGCAGCCGTTCTACCGCGACAACCATGCTGGTGGACGTTTCCACGGGATTGTCCGCCAAAGGTGTCAGGCGATAAAGTTTGATGCTTTTGGCCGGTATGGCGCAAGCGGCCAGCAGCAGGGCAAGGGCGGAAAAGAGGATGTTTCGGGTCATGGTCATGGCTCCACGGGAACCCCCTCATGGGCACCACCAAACACGAAATCACGCGGATCGTGCTCAATGCGCAGGATGAGGCGGTTCAGGTTTTCAGAAACGTTACGCAGGTCGGTGGCCAGCATGTGGATTTCGGGCAATCCCTGAGAGGTGAAGGCGCGGACAGGTGCCCGGTTTTCGGCAATGGTTTCATTCACCGAGGCAGCCAGATCCCGTATGGCGCTTGAGGTCTGGGCCAGCTCTCTTGTGGCGCCGCCAATGTCTTCTGCCAGGCGGGCCGTGCGGACGTTGGCGTTGTCGGTCAGGCGCTTGAGGTCGTCCACCAGGGCGTTGATGGAGGTGGTGGCGCTGCGGATGGTGTCAAGGGTTTCCGGAACCTGTGGCGAGGCTTTGGCCAGTTCAGCGGTCAGGATCCTGATGCTTGCAAGGATTTCCGATATGTTTTCGCGATTTTCGCCTGAAAGGAGGCCGGAGGCACTGTCCAGAAGGTTGTCAATCGAGGAGGGCTGGGAGGAAATGACAGGGATGTCTCCAAAGAAGCGGGGCTTGAGGGAAATGGATTCCGGCCCCCCCCCTGTGAGCTGGACAAAAGTCCCGCCGGTGACGCCTTTCATTTCAAGGGTTGCATAGGTGTCTTCCTTGATGGCAATTTCCGGGGAGATGGAGACGGAAACGCGGGCGTTGTCATTGTTTTTTGTGTCGAGCATGATGCTGTCCACGCTGCCCACAAGCACACCATGGTAGCGAACCTGACTTCCCTCCTGCAAACCCGCCACAGAACTATTGAAGAGGATGGCATATTTTTGGGCGTTGGGGGAAAGGTGGGTTTGCGTGAGCCAGATGATGAATCCGGTCATCAAGGCCATGAGGGAGAGGACAAAGCCTCCGACAAGAATGTGGCTGCTGCGGGGTTCCATGGGTCTTACTCTCCGATGTGTGCGGCGTGGCTGCGCGGCCCGTGAAAATAATCATGCACCCACGGGTGGGGGATTTCAAGCAGGTGGGGCAGGGTATCGACAATGAGCTTTTTGTCCACAAGGACGGCAATGCGGTCGCAGATGCGGGCGAGGCTGTCGATGTCGTGGGTGACCATGAAGACAGTGAGGCCCAGGCTTTCCCGAAGCTGCAGAATGAGTTCATCAAAGGCGGATGCGCCAATGGGGTCAAGTCCGGCGGTGGGTTCATCAAGGAACAGGATATCAGGATCCAGCGCCAGGGCGCGTGCGAGTCCTGCCCGTTTGCGCATGCCGCCGGAAAGCTGGGACGGGTATTTGTGGACGGCATCTGCGGGTAGGCCAACCAGGGCGATTTTGGCGTGGATGATGTCGGTGACGAGGGCCGCCGGCAGTTCTGGGAGCTGTTTTAGTGCAATTTCAATGTTTTCGCCCACGGTGAGGGAGCTGAACAGGGCTCCATCCTGAAACAGGACACCCCAGTGGTGCCGCAGGGTTTTGGCTTCGTTATCCCCCATTTGGCCGGTTACATGGCCCAGGATTTCTATATGTCCTGCAGTGGTGGGCATGAGGCCGATGGCGCAGCGCAGCAGAACGGATTTTCCGGAGCCGGATGCGCCAACCAGGCCCAGGATTTCGCCGCGATTCACATCAAGGTCGATGCCATCATGGATGAGATGGGAACCAAAGCGGGAGACAAGGCCCCTTATGGAAATGACGGGGGGTTCTGTCATAAGTGGAGCTTTGCAAAAATGATGGAAAACAGGGCGTCCAGTGCGATGACAAGGAAAATGGACTGGACAACGGACTTGGTGGTGAGACGGCCAACGCTTTCAGCACTGCCGGAAACCTTGAGCCCCTGGTAACAGCCGATCATGGCAATGGCGAAGGCAAAGAAGGGCGCTTTTACAAGGCCGACCAGCAGGGTGCGCAGCTTGATGAAGTTCTGGAACTGGAGGAGGAACTGGTCATACGTGATGTCCAGGCTCATGTAGCACATGGTGGCGCCGCCGATGAGGGCCGTGATGTCGGCATAAAAGGCCAGCAGGGGCAAGGTCAGCACCAATGCGAAAATGCGGGGCTGGACAAGGTATTCAATGGGGGAAAGCCCCATGGCGAGCATGGCGTCGATTTCCTGGTTGACCTTCATGGTGCCAATCTGGGCGGTGAAGGCGGAACCGGAACGGCCAGCCACGATGATGGCGGTGATGAGAATGCCGATTTCCCGCAGGATGCTGACGCCAAGGATGTTGACAACCAGCAGTTCGGCCCCGAATTTCTGGAGCTGGTCGGCACCCTGATAGGCCAGCACCACGCCAATGAGGAAGGAAAGCAGGCCGACAATGGGCAGGGCGTTGAGTCCAACCTGTTCCATATGGGTGAGGATGGCCCCCCCCCGAAGACGGGAAGGGTGGCGCAGGCTTTGGATAAGGGTGATGCTGAGCATGCCGAAAAAGCCGAGGATATCGCGAATTTCCGCGAGAAGATGAAATGTGGCCCTGCCTGTGCGTTCCAGAAGTTCCAGAACCGGGTGCGGAATGGGGGGGGGCGGGGTTTTTTCCTCGCCGATACTGCGGATGTGGGCAAGAAACTGTGCGGCAGAGTTATGCAGGCCAGACAAGGAGAAAGCAATGCCAGCCGCAGCGCATCGGCGCTCCATGCGCAGAATCATGATGGCTCCTGCCGTGTCAAGGGTGTCTGCGGCGGTCATGTCCATGACGAGGCTGCCGCCGGAGGCAGGCAGGGGAAAGTCTTCAAGGGGCGCGGCGATGGTTGCCAGATGTTCCACCTCGATGCGTCCGGAAAGACTGAGCCGAATGGTGCCGTCCCGGGAGGGAAGAAAATCAAGGCGGGCTTCAGTCGTCATGTATATGCGCTTTCAGCCAGAAGGCGGATGCGGGCAAGCATCGAGATCAAGCCATTCTTGCGGCCGGCACTGATGTGTTCATCCAGTCCCATGCGGATCAAAAATGGCTGGATGTCAAACGCCATGATTTCGGAGGGGGTTTTTCCTGAAAAGGCAATCATGAGAATGGCGATAAGTCCGCGCACAAGCTGGGAATCGCTGTCGGCAATGAATCTCATGCCGCCTGTCCTGTCGGGAGGCAACGGAGCAATGAACACCTGGCTGGCGCAACCGGATACCCGTGTCGTGTCATTCTTGAGGGTTTCCGACATGAGGGGCAACCGTCCGCCCAATTCAATGAGGTATCGGTACCGGTCATCCCAGTTGTCCAGCAGGGTAAAGTTTTCGCAAAGGTCTTCAAGGGTCATGGGGTTACAATCGGCTGTGTATTTTTTTGTCAATTCGAGCTATAACATGGAAAGCGTTTTTTTAGAAGCAGGGAGTCTTGCAAAATGTCCGGTATCCGTCCTGTGGTTCTTTGCATTCTTGATGGGTTTGGCTGGCGGGAAGAAGCGCCAGACAATGCCACAACTGTTGGCAAGTTGCCAAATTTCCGCCGGATATGGGCTGAAAATCCGCATGCCTTCCTGCAGGCTTCGGGGATAGATGTGGGGTTGCCTGAAGGGCAAATGGGCAATTCCGAGGTGGGCCATCTCAATATTGGTTCTGGACGCATCGTGATGCAGGACCTTCCAAAAGTTGATCATGCCGTGGCTACAGGGGAAATTGCCCGCAATCCCGTGCTGCGCGACATGATCGAAAAACTGAAAACGTCTGGCGGGGCCTGTCACCTGATGGGACTGTTGTCTCCGGGGGGCGTGCATTCGCACCAGAGGCACATGCTGGCATTGTGTGATGCCTTGGCCAAGGCAGGGGTTCCGGTTCGTGTGCATGCCTTCCTCGATGGTCGTGATGTGCCGCCCCAGAGTGCTGCCGGACAGGTGGCGGAATTCATGCAAGGCATTGCCGGCATGGAAAATGTTCGGATGGCCACTATCGGCGGGCGTTATTACGGCATGGACCGTGACAAGCGCTGGGATCGTGTGGAAAAGGCGTACAAGGTCATGACCCAGCCTGCCGTGGAAGGGTTTGCGGATCCGGTGGCGGCGATCGAATCCAGTTATGCCGCGGATGTGCATGATGAATTTGTGCTTCCGGTTGCAGAAGCGGGGTATGAAGGCATGAAGGATGGCGATGCCGTCCTGATGGCGAATTTCCGGGCTGACCGGGCGCGCGAAATCCTGTCCGCGCTGCTTTATGAAACGTTTGACGGATTTGACCGTGGCCGCAGGATTGTCTTTGTGGATGCAGTTGCCATGGCGGAATACTCGGCCGACCTTACGGCCATCATGCATGTCCTGTTTCCGTCCGAACGCATTGAAAATGTGCTTGGTGCGGTGGTTGCCGATGCGGGACTGAAACAGCTCCGCATTGCGGAAACCGAAAAATATCCGCATGTCACCTTCTTCTTTAATGGGGGCGAAGAAAAGATGTATGAGGGTGAGGATCGCATCCTTGTTCCCTCTCCCAAGGTGGCGACTTATGATTTGCAGCCGGAAATGTCGGCTATTCCGGTAACGGACAAGCTGGTGGAAGCTGTGGGGTCGGGGATCTATGATCTGGTTGTGGTGAATTTTGCCAACCCCGACATGGTAGGTCATACCGGCATCCTGGAAGCGGCCATCAAGGCGGTTGAAACCGTTGATGCCTGTCTTGGTCGGCTGGAGGAGGCCGTGCGGAAGCAGGGCGGAGCGCTGTTTGTTACGGCAGATCATGGCAACTGTGAAAAAATGTATGATGAAACGACACATGGTCCCCATACGGCCCATACCACCAACCAGGTTCCGGCGGTCCTTTTGGGGAGTGGTGCTGAAAGCATCCATGATGGCCGGCTTTGCGACATTGCCCCCACCCTGCTTGAGGTGATGGCAGTTTCGCAGCCTGTGGAAATGACGGGGAAAAGCCTTATCAACCATGGGTAAGGTCCTTGTTGTCATTTTTCTTCTGCTGGTGTCTGCCGGAGCATTTGCGGCGGAAAAGCCCCAGTCTGAATTGAAGGCGGTCGAGGCGGAAATTGCCCGTCAAAAGGCGCTTGAGCTGGAAATGCGGCGCAATGAGGGAAGTATCCAGAAGGAAATCGCCGCCCTGAAGCGGGACATGGTGGCTCTTGCGTCCCAGATGCGGAAAAAAGAAGATGAGGCAGGCCAGCTTGAACGGGAAATTGCTGTCCTGCAAAAGCGGGAAGATGCGGCCATGGCACGACTGGCCCTGGGGCGGCGAAGACAGGAAGAACTCGCCGTTTCCCTTGTCCGTCTTGGACGCCTTCCTCCGGAAATGGCCCTTCTGGGGCCGGGGGATGTTGGCCGGGTGATTGAAGGCGCGGTGATCCTCAAGGGCGTTGAGCCCGAACTGGAACGGGGCGCGCGGAATATTGAGCGGGAACTGGATGAACTGAGGGAAACCCGTTCAGGTATTGCCCAAAGGCAGGAATCCCTGAAGCCGGTTCTGGCTGAACTTGCGGTGCGGCGGGAAGATCTTGCAGCGCTGAGTGGAAAACGGCGGCAGAGTTATGACAGTTTCGGGCAGCAACGGCGGCAGGCCAAGGAAGCACAGGAAAAGCTGGCGCGGCAGGCCAAGGATTTGCGGGACCTCATGAAGCAATTGGAAAAGGAGCGTCTGGCCCGCCAGAAAAAGCTGGTGGGAACAGGGAAAACGCCATCCGGATCTTTGCCGCCTGCGGTTCAGCCGGTTTCTGGTCCCGTGGCGCGTTTTTTTGGCGACAAGGATGCTTATGGCGCTTCCCAGCAGGGAATCAGCATTACGGCGCCCGCATCCGGAACCGTGGTGGCTCCCATGGAGGGACGGATTGTTTTTGCGGGACCTTTCCGTTCCTACAAGCATCTCTTGATTATTGAGGGCGGAGGCGGCTATCATGCCCTCCTTTCCGGATTGGCCCGGATTGATGCATCGGTTGGAGAGGATGTGTCGCGGGGTGAGCCGGTGGGCATGATGGGGGCGGCGGGAAATGCCGCGCCTGAACTTTATTTTGAACTGCGCAAGGATGGCGAGCCGGTGGATCCGGCCTGGGTTCTTGCCGCTGCAGGAAAGAGGCGCAAATGATGCGGAAGATTTCGGGAATGATGTTCGGGGTGGCCCTGTGCTTTGCAGGCTCCGCACTGGCTGTGGATGCAGATGTCAATCCTGCGGCGAATACTTATGAACAGCTGGATCTTTTTGGAAGTGTTTTCGAACGGGTGCGTGCCCAGTATGTCGAAGAAGTGACCGATGAGAAACTGGTGGAAAGTGCCATCAACGGAATGCTGGTTGCGCTGGACCCGCATTCTGAATTTCTCGACCAGAAAGCCTTCAAGGACATGCAGGTGCAGACCAAGGGCGAGTTTGGCGGACTTGGCATTGAAGTCACCATGGAAAACGGCCTTGTGAAGGTTGTTTCCCCGATTGACGACACACCGGCCGAGCGCGCAGGCGTTCAGGCTGGTGACCTCATCATCAAGCTGGATGGGGAGCAGGTCATGGGGCTTTCCCTCAGCGATGCGGTAGATAAAATGCGCGGGCCGGTTGGGACGGATATCGTCATTACGGTTTTGCGCGGAGAAAGCGGTGAGCCGTTTGACCTCACCCTTACGCGGGCGATCATCAGGGTCAAATCGGTGCGTTCGCACGTTGAAGGGGACGTGGGATACATCCGGGTGACCACTTTCAATACCCAGACACAGCCCGGCATTCAGGAAGCGTTTGCCGCGCTTGAAAAGGAAAAGGGCGACAAGCTGACCGGATATGTCCTTGATCTGCGCAACAATCCTGGTGGTCTTCTGGACCAGGCGATTGCGGTTTCGGATGATTTCCTTGATAGCGGCGAGATTGTTTCCACCCGCGGGCGTCTTGCGGAAGATATCCGCAGGTACAATGCGACGCCGGGCGACATGGCCAAGGGCAAGCCTCTTGTGGTGCTGGTGAATGGCGGATCGGCTTCTGCCTCTGAAATCGTGGCGGGGGCATTGCAGGACCAGAAACGCGCCATCCTGATGGGAACCAAGACGTTTGGCAAAGGATCGGTCCAGACCATCGTGCCCGTTACGGCCAATGGCGACAAGGCCATCCGTCTGACCACTGCGCGTTATTTCACGCCGTCCGGGCGTTCCATCCAGGCGGAAGGCATTGTTCCGGACATTGAGGTGAAGCCGGCAAAGCTTGAGGAAATCGAAATGCCCAAGGGCTATAGCGAGGCAGACCTGCGCGGGGCGCTTTCCAATCCGGACAAGGAAAAAACCGCCAGCAAGGATGGCAAGATGCCGGTAAAGGCTGACAAGAAAGCCGCAGAGCCGAAAAAAGACAAGGATGGCAAGGATTCATCCACAAACGGCAAGGATGCCGAGGATGCACCGCAGGATTACCAGTTGATGCGGGCGATTGATCTTGTGCGTGGCATCAACCTGTTTCAGGCAGCTGTAAAATGATGTGTAAACACCGCTTCATGAAGTCTGTGGTGCTGGGAGGGCTTGTTGCCGGCGTGATTTATGCCGGGCAGCATTTTTACCCGGCTTCCCCGGTTTCTCCGGTGGTGTCCATTGATGTTGTCTGGCTGGATCCCATCAACAGTGTGGAGACCGTCCCGGTCCTTGCCGAGGCGGAGGTGGTTGAAAAGGCTCCGGTGCCAGAAAATGCGCCGCCTGTTTTGGAAGAAGTGCGGGGAACCGTTGCTTCAGGGAATGTGGCTTTGCCTTCTTCCCTGACGGAAACGGGATCCACGCCTTCGCCTGTTCCTGTCTCTGATCCGGTTCCCCTTGTTCCTGCAGCGGACGTCCGGGCTGCACAGCCTTCTTCCCCGGATGTCTCCGGGCCTGGCTTGCGTTCGGCGACGCCGATGATGGAAGAAAGCGTCCGGCCGATGCGGCTTTTTGCCAAACCGTTCACGCGTCAGGGAAAGCAGCCGATTGTTGCGGTTGTGATTGAAGGTTTGGGGATGTCTCATGGGGCCACAACGGCCGCAGTGCAGGATTTGCCCGGTGGGGTCAGTCTGGCCTATTCGCCTTATGCGCCAAACCTTTCCGAACAGATGGAGCGGGCGAGGGTTGCCGGGCATGAGCTTTTGCTGATGTTGCCCATGCAGCCGGCCGCAGGGCAGGATGATGCGGGCCCTGATGCCCTGATGACCGTGCTGCCGGAAAGCACCAACATGGTTCGCCTGAAGGACGTTCTGGGGCGTGGCACCGGTTATGTCGGCGTCATGCCTTACATGGGCGGCGGTTTCATGGCTTCCGCAGACGGGTTTCGTCCTGTGTTGCGCCGGATATGGGAAAATGGCCTGCTTTTTGTTGGCGGGATTGAGACACCTCCGGTTGTTCTGCGCGATGTTGCGGACAGTTTGGGAATTCGCGCACTGATGCCGGATGCGGTGATAGATACCTCGCTTGCGCGCAAGGAAATAGATGCGCAGCTGGCGAAACTTGTTGAAACGGCTAAGAAAAATGGCTTTGCGCTTGGTGTGGCCGGGGCCTATCCGGTTACGATAGAACGCCTGTCGGTCTGGGCGCAGGGGCTTAAATCTTCCAAGGTGGCCCTGGCACCTGTGAGTGCGGTTTTTGAAGCGCACGGGGAGGCAAGGTAACGTGTCTGTCCCGCTTCAGGAAAAGCCTGTCTGTATCGATGTCCTGCCTTACCGGCGGGGGGTCGGAATTGCCTTGTTCAACAAGGAAGGTCTTGTCCTGATTGCCAAACGGAGGAAGTCGGTTCGTTCATGGCAGATGCCCCAGGGAGGGCTTGATCGCAGGGAAAGCGAAATGGAAGCGGCTTACCGGGAACTTTATGAAGAAGTTGGCGTTCCGCGTGAGGCCGTACGGTTGCTGGGCGAGATGCCGGAAACGGTTTTTTATGACCTTCCGGAGAAATTTGTGGGCAAGGCATGGCATGGTCGGTACCGGGGGCAGGAGCAGCGCTGGTTTGCCATGCGCCTTATCGCCGACGATGATGTTGTCCGCCTGGATTTGCACCATTTCCAGGAGTTTGATGACTGGCGGTGGGAAAAGCTTGAAAATCTGCCATCGTTGATTGGGGCCTTCAAGCGCCCGATGTATGAACGCATTGTGTCCGATTTTCAAAAATATGCGGTGCGTGGCGAATGACACCCCTGGCCTTTCTGCATGCTGCCTTTCTGGGGGTTCTTGAGGGGCTTACCGAATTTTTGCCGGTATCTTCAACGGGGCACCTCATTCTTGCGGAAAAGCTCTCCGGGATCCGGATGGGGGAGAGTTTTGACATTGTCATCCAGCTTGGCGCCATTCTGGCCATCTGCTGGGTTTACCGGGAAAAGCTCCTGCATGTGATGCTAACCCTCTTTTCAGAACGCTCCTCCTTTCGGTTTGCCGCCAACATTGCGCTGGCTTTCCTGCCTGCGGTCGTGATTGGGCTCCTGGCACATGATTTCATCAAGACGCGCCTTTTCAATCCGCTTGTGGTTGCGACAAGCCTTGTGCTTGGCGGCCTGGCCATTCTGGTGGTCGAGCGCTTCAAGCCCGCAGCGGAATATGAGGCTTGCGAAGCCCTTCCTTGGTGGCGTGCCTTTCTGGTCGGGGTTTTTCAATGCATTGCCATGATTCCGGGGGTGTCGCGTTCCGGGGCGACCATCATGGGAGCGCTGCTTTTGAAGGTGAAGCGCAAGACGGCAGCGGAATTTTCCTTTTTTCTGGCCATTCCCACCATGTTGGGAGCCAGTGTGCTGGATCTTTACAAGGCCCGCGAGGCCCTGACCATGGATGAGGCAGGACTTATTGCCGTTGGGTTTCTAACAGCTTTTGTTTCTGCGCTTTTCGTTGTCAGGGCGGTTATCGGATTTATCGGACGGCATGGTTTTGCCCCCTTTGCCTGGTACCGGATTGGAGCAGGTCTCCTGATGCTGGGAGTCTTCTGGCCATGAGGATATCTGGTCTCTTCTTTCTGGCGGCCTTTTTGTTGGTTGGTTGTGGTTCTGTCAGGGATGCGCGGGAACAGGCGGTGCGGATTGGCCAGGGTGGCGGAATGGTGGCCCGGCGTATCCCTGCGGGCATTTTCCAGCTTTCCGCTTGGGAGAAGTTGCTTGATCCCACCAAGTCCCTTCATGTCTATATCGAGGGGGATGGACTTTCCTGGGTCACACGCACCGAACCCGCCATGGATCCGACGCCGCGCAATCCGGTGGCGTTGCATCTTGCTGCCGCCGATCGGTGGCCAAACGTGCTTTATCTTGCGCGACCCTGCCAGTTTACCCCGCATGAAGAGGATGTGTCGTGCGATGCGCGCTGGTGGACAAGCCACCGTAGCGCGGAGGAGGTGGTTGCGGCCATGAATGCCGCCATTTCCAAGGTGGTTCATGAAGGGCAGACTGTCCGTCTTTTTGGCTATTCTGGCGGGGGCGGAGTTGCCGCGCTGGTTGCTGCGCGGCGCACGGATGTGGAGGCGCTGGTGACGGTGGCCGGAAATCTTGACCACCAGCGCCTGAACGCCATCCATCATGTTTCCCAAACGCCCCAATCCCTCAATCCGATAGAGGTTACGCCCCGTCTGGCGCATGTTCCGCAAATCCATTTTGTGGGGGGGAGCGATCAGGTTGTTCCGGCCGAAATTGCGCAGGAATGGAAAAACACCTCAAAAAGCGGGTGCGTTCAGATGGTGGTGGTTCCGGATGCATCGCATGATGCGGGATGGAAGAATGCCTGGGGCTGGATGCAGAAGATGATTCCTTCTTGCGCACCGTGATTTTTTGATCTTTTTTAAAACGCATTGTTTTGATAAAATGATTTTGCTATAAATAAGTAATTCTCTTGTAAATAGCCTCTTTGTCAAAAGGAATCCCCATGTCCAGAGCCAAAACCAAACTCCTTTCCGGAACTTCGCTTGCCACCATCGCCATGCTTCTTGCGGCCACGCCTGTCAAGGCGTTTCCGTCTGGAACCGTGTATGTGAATGGCTCAGATGAGATCGTAACGGTCAATCCCAATGGCGATCCGGCTATTGCGTTCCTCACAGACAATTCTGCCACAGTGGTTGATGGGGTGGATGTTACGGGGACGGGCATTCTTGCCGTCGGTACGCCCGTTGATCAGCAGGGGACGCTGGTTTTTGCCGGGGACAGCAATGTGACTGGGCAGGTAGCCAACAGCACGCAATGGCTCAAGGAAGTTCAGGCAGGCACCAATGATGGTGTCGTGGTTTTTAATGGCGATTATTATGTCGGAAACACGAACATAGTTGGCGATACGGCCCTCGATCTGGAGGGGAACCCGACGCAGGGCGCGGTCATTTTCCAGAATGCGGAAACCATCGTCGGTGACAGCATGAATTTCCTCTCGGATGGCACCGTCATTTTTGACAGTGAGACGACAGTGACCATGGTTGATGGCATTTACGGCGATGGCGCCGGTGTTGTCGTGAATACGCAGGAAATCAATTTCAGCGGAAATATTGGTGCTGAAGGCCATGCGGTTGGCGCCGTCCACGTGGGCGCAGATTTTACCATGGAGAGCGGGCAGGTTGTTGCCAGCGATGTTGTCTTCTCCGATACAGTCGGTTCCGCTGACAGTGACATCACTTTCGGGGAAGGCGTGAACGTCACGGCGGACATCTCGACGGAAAGCGATGGTTCCGGCTGGCTGATCACGGAAGGCGACAATATTGTCGATGGCAATATTGGCACGGAAGATAACTGGCTCAGTGTTGTTTTGACCAACGAAAGCGGAAATGGCACCTTTACGGCCACGGGCGATGTCAACACCTATGATCTCGTGGTTTTTGGCGACATGGAAGTTGATGGTGGGGTTCCCACCAATGGGTCGGCCGAATTCCAGGGAAATGTGAACGCTGATACCACATGGATTGAAGGTGATGGCCTGGTGATTTTCTCAGGCGATGGGAAAATCGTGCAGACCGATATCACCAACGATGAAAATGACGGAAACGGGACGGTTTATTTCCTTGGCGATACGGAATTTTGGGGCGATATCGGTGACGAGGAAAACTATCTGTCTTCGGTTGAAATCGGTGCGGATACCGACATTCTTTCCGGAGACATCTATTCCAATGGTATCAATTTCTCGTCCGGGATCCCCTCCGAAGATCCTGGTCCGGTTGATGTCGCTGTCGCCGACTATACACTGACGTTTGCTGGAAACAGTTATGTCGAAGCCAACATCACCACGGATGTGGACGGGGAAGGAACGCTCGAGTTCCTTGGGGACAATTATATCCGTGGCGATATTGGTGATGAGGATTATTCCATAGGCACCCTGCGTGGCGGCGCGCCCGAGGTTGATTCGGGGCCATCAGGCTTTGTTCCCATGGTAGAGGCACCTGAAAATACAGGTCATCTGGAAATTGAAGGCAATGTTTATGCCAACAACATCGAAATCGCCAATGATTATGAGATGGATGAGACGCCAACAGCCGGCACCATTTCCTTCTATGGATCGGACATTTATGCGGACAATATCCGTTTCCTGAATGATGGCCTTGCGGTTTTTGCATCGGAAGATGAAAACAGTTATGTCACTGCCGATGTTGTGACTGACAATGATGGCGAAGGCAATCTCCTGCTGCTTGCTTCCACTTATGTGAGCGGGGATGTCGGAACTTCGGATGCCAAGCTCAACCAGGTCATTTTGCGGAACAACGGGCAGTTTGCCGGCGAAGTGCATGCCGGGGAAGTGGCCCTGATCAGCAATGATTTTGGGGAATCGGGTTTTGAGGTTTATTTCGATGATGACCTTGATGCAAACCTGACCACGGAAAACAACGAACAGGGGTATATCGTTTTCTACAACAATGCCTCGCATCTTGATTTGGGAACCAATGAAGCCTGGCTGAACCGGGTGAACTATCGTGGGACAATGCTTGATTCGGTTGAAGGACCAACCGGAACCCATGTCATGGGTGGCGATGTTTATGCCACCATGACCCGCCTTTATGCGGATGCCGAGCTGGATCTTGGTGGTGCCAACCGCAGCATGTCCGGCGATTTTGTGCATGCGGGCACCCTGACCCTTGCTGGAAATGCCCTGACGGTTGGTGGTGCGATGGGGGGAACTGCCGCTATTATCGATATGGGGGCGTTGGCTCCCGCCATGATTATGGATAGCCGGGTTATCAACACCACCATCACGGGAACAGGGACGGATGACCTTGGCCGCATTGTGGCGGATGGCAACATTTACATGGATGACGTTACGGTCAATGTGACGTTGACCGATGGTATCAATCCGCGCGGCGTGTCTTATGAGTTCCTTGCCAGCAATTCAGGCAATGTTTACGACATCGACAATGCCCTCATCCAGGGTGGGGCCGTGTGGACGTGGGCGCTTGACCTGAACGACGATGCAACCATTGCCTATATCACGGGAACGCGCGATTCCGGCGGTTATGTTGAAAACGCGGACGGCCTGCAAACTCCGGGCACTGGCGCCGGCACCGTGCTGGATGATCTGCTGGATGCAGGCGGCGGCACCGGAATGGGTGACCTGTTCTCGGCGCTTGATGGTCTTGGTGCCGGCCCTCTGGGTGATGCGCTGAATAACCTTGCCCCCAATATCAATGGCGGCGTTTCGCAAGCCATTGGTTCTGCCGTTGGTGCGGCTACCGGCCGCATTTCCCAGCGGCTTGGCGGTGGCATCGGCGGTGCTGGTGGTCTTGGTGGAGGTTTTGGCGGGGCTGGCGGGGCTGGTGGTTTTGGTGGAGGTTTTGCACCTCTTCCTGGTGCTGGCGGTGGCATCGGCGGTGCTGGCGGTGCTGGTGGCATCGGTGGCGCTGGTGGTGCTGGCGGTGGTATCGGCGGTGCTGGCGGCTTTGATGGTAGTGCTGGTGGCATCGGTGGCACTGGCGGCTTTGATGGCGGTGCTGGTGGCATCGGTGGCGCTGGTGGTGGCCTTGGCGGAGGTTCGGCGCCTCTTCCTGGTTCTCCTGCGCCAACGCCTGCTCCCACTGGTTCAGATGGTGGCCAGTCCATGGCGCATGTCAGCGGCATGAACGCGGGTGACATGCCTGTAAACCGCAATGCCTGGATTGCCTTGTCGGGTGATCATGCCCGCCAGGGGTTCCGCAAGATGGAAAGCGGGTTTGAAGTTGGCAGCATGGGTGTTGCCATGGGGATGGACAAGAGCCTTGCCAATGACAACATTGTTGGCGGTGCCGTCGCGATTGGCGATGCGGATGTCAAGCACAAGGATACCCGTACCGGCGACAAGACCTCCGTTCGTTCCTACCAGGCCTACATGTATGGTTCGACCATGAAAAATGGCTGGAAACTGGATGGTATTGCCGGTCTTGGTTTGCACCAGATTGAAAACAACCGCGGAACCATCACCGGAACGGCGCATGGCGAGTTTGATGCCTTGCAGGCAACCTTGCAGGTGAATGCCGGGTATGACATTCCCGTGAAGAAGGATGTGACAATTACGCCGCTTCTTTCGGCCAGCTACATGCACCTGTCCGAGGATGGCTATACGGAAACCGGCGCTGGCGGCGCAAACCTGACGGTGGATGACAACAACCTCAACCAGTTTACGACGGGCGTTGGTGTGCGCCTTGGCTGGAACTACAAGCCGCGGGTTGGCATGCATGTTTCGCCCGAGCTGCATGCAGTCGTGAATTATGACTGGACGGGCGAAAAGGCGGAAAGCACCTCCAGCTTTGCGGGTGGTGGTGCGAGTTTCACCACGCAAGGTGCGGAACCTGCCCAGACCAGTCTCAATCTTGGTGGGGCCCTGTTGATGAAGGTCAGCGACAAGACCGACATCACGGTGAGCTATGATGCCGAGCTGAAGGACAAGTATGTTGGACAGTCCGGCATGGTGAAAGCCAAGTTCCGGTTCTGATCCAGGACAGGCTCCGACGAAAAAACCCCCGGCTGCGTGCCGGGGGTTTTTGTTTGTGCGGATTTTGGGTGCCGGGATGTTATGGCTTGGGTCTGCATTGCGCGCGCAGCTCCATGATATGCTGTGCCCGTTTTTTGACAATGTCCAGTGGCGTGATGCCGTTGGCATCCGGTGTGTGTGGGTTTCCGCCATGGCGGATCATGAGACCAAGACAATTGGTGTGACAACCGCTGCGGGCCGTCATGTGCATGAGGGTTTCTCCCAAACCCATGTCACGAAAAGGTGTTTGGGCCGCATTTGGATTGGCACCATTTTCCAGCAGGCAGGTTATGACGCCTATATGGTAATGGCCGATGGCGTATCCCAAGGCCAGGGTTCCGTTTTCGGCAAGCTTGTTCACGTTGGCGCCCCGTTCTATCAGGGTTTTGACCATCTCGAGATCGCCAATGTGGGCCATCCAGTGCAATGCCGGCCGCCCCATGGATATGCTATGGTTGATGTCAAGATATGGGTGTTGCAGAAGGATGTTCCATATAGCCGTATTATCGTGCATGAGCGCATAACCAAGGGGAGAAATAAATTCCTTTTTGCCCAGATCCATCTGGGCGTTTGGGTTGGCTCCATTGGCCAATGCCGAACATGCTCCGTCCACATCCTGATTGCGGATGGCGGCAAAAAGTTTTCGGTCCATGTTGGTCAGCGATTTTATCATGCGAATGTTTTTAGCATGAAGACATGCATGTGTGTCTTGCAAAGTTTGCATGTGTGCTATGCACAAGGGCGTCAGGGGTTAGTGCAGGCGGCGCAGGTAGTAGTATTCCGGGGTGGGGCTGGACAGGGCAAAATGGGCGCAGGAAAACGCCGTGCCGGAAATGGCGGGGGTGATATCCACAAATTCGGGCGCGAACGGCCCCGCCTCGCGGATGATGGGGATGGTCGTGGCCAGGGCGCTCTGGTTGATGGCGTTGCAGGTGTCCTTGGAGAAGATGCGGGTAGCCAGCGCCATGGTGTTTTTGTCATGGCCGTGGACAAAGAAGAATTTTGCCCCCTTGCCGCTGCCCGGCGGATTCGGGATGCCGCCGATGAAACCGCTGGAAACGAGATCCTGCGGGGTTTTGGGCAGGGTTTCTCCCATGGTGCCCACATACATGTTGAAGGCGGAGACAACCTGCGCGGTTTCATTGGCAATGGCCGCCGCTTCCGCTTGGCCTGCCGGGGAGATGAAGGATTTTTCTTCCTTTTGGGGTTTGGAAGGCATGGTGCTGCCGATCAGCTGGGCAATGGGGAGGTCGCGTGTAGCTGTCTGGTTGTTGGTGGGCGCTCCACCAAGATAGTGCAAAGCCAGCAGGCCGGTTGTGGCCATGAAGATGATGGGCAGGATGACACCAATGAAAATCCGCATGAAAATCCCCTTTTTTAAAGACCATAATCCAGATATAACGCGCAGGCAAGCAGGAGGAGGCATAAATGACCACACAACCAGGCGACATGGATCTTTGTTATATGCCAGCCACGGAACAGATGTCCCTGTTCCGGCAGGGGAAACTGTCTCCTTGTGAGGTTCTGGAAGCCCAGTTGCGACGGATGGAAGCCCATAACACCACGCTTTTGGCCGTAACCGAAGCGCATGTGGATGAGGCGCGTGCCATGGCGCGTGAATCCGGGGAGCGGTATCGGCGCGGGGAGGGAATCCGTCCCCTTGAAGGGTTGACGATGGCCGTCAAGGACGAGGTTGGCATCAAGGGCTGGCGAATAACGGCGGGAGCCTTGGCCAACCGTCAGGCCTCTCCTGCGATCGAGGATTGCAGTTTCGGTTCATGCCTGCGGGCGTCGGGAGCGGTTTTGCATGTCCAGACCAATGTACCTGAATATTATTGCAATGTGGTAACGTGGAACCGGCTTTGGGGCATCACCCGCAATCCATGGAATCAGGCCTTTTCGCCCGGAGGATCTTCGGGAGGATCGGCAGCGGCGCTGGCTGCCGGTTTTTCCACGTTGGCCACCGGGTCCGACATGGGGGGATCCATTCGGATTCCGGCTTCCCAGTGCGGCCTGTTTGGGTTCAAGCCCCCTTATGGACGGGTAGCTACTTCGCTGATGCAGATGGAAAGCGAAGGCCCTCTGGCGCGGAATTTCGCGGATATGGCGCTGATGCAGGATGCCTGTAGCGGGCCTAGCCCTCGCATGCCTTCAACCCTGAAGCCGCGCCTGGCATATCCGATGGAATATCCGGAAGTTCGCGGGCTTGTCGTGGCGGTGGATTTCATGGATGCCTGGGGTATTCCCCTGGATGTTTCTGTACGCAAGGGGCTGGAAGATGCCTGCGCCCGGCTGGAAGCTGCGGGCGCGCGTGTGGAGGAAGTGGATCTTGGCCTTCGTGCCACGGATTTTGAAATCTATGCGCAGAAGCTTTTTTCGACCTACATGGCGGATTATTGTTTTGAGGCATGTCGCAAGGCCCCGGATCAGGCAACCCCTTATTTGCTCGGGATGGTCTCCCGCTATGGAAATGTTCCGCGTTCTGCGGTTCTGGCGGCGGACCAGTGGGTTGAAAACCGGTCCCGGCACATCCAGGAACAGGTTTTCCAGCGCGGCATGAGCGCCATTCTCATGCCAACCCTTGTGACACCATATCTGCCTGCCGACCTTGGGCGTGTTCCGGAGCGCAGCAGCATTACCATCAACGGCGAGGAACATGCCGTTTCCGATTGGGAATACAGCATGACGTGGCTCTGGAACATGATGGGCTGGTATCCGGTGGTGAATGTTCCGGCCGGACAGGCCGCAAACGGCATGCCGGTGGGGATCCAGGTTGTTGGCAATACCTATGAGGACCTGGAAGCCTTCCGTGTCGCCAATGCGCTTGCGGAAACAGGGCCGGCCTTTTTCCGGGGAGAGCTGTTTCCCGACGTGTCCTGAAGGACAAAGCGCCAGTGAAGGTCTGTACCCTGGCGGATGCCAATGCGGGGGGTGGTGATGTGACCATGCGTGGTTGGCGTGTCGAGAATGCAGATATCCCCTGAGGTGATGGCGTCCAGGCCGTTGTGCTGGCGCGTAAGGCCCAGCGCCTTGCAGAGCTTGCCGGGGCCGTCGAGGTGCTGGCCTTCCATGCGCAGTCCGCGGATCAGGACGGCGGCCGGGAAATCCTTTGCCTCGGTCACAATGTTCAGGCAGTGGTACATGCCGTAAATGAGGTAGATGTAAACGGTGCCTGCCTTGGCATACATGGTTTCTGTGCGTTTGGTGCGTCCGCGTGCGGCATGGCAGGCCGGATCATTTTCGCCGATATAAGCTTCCGTTTCCGTGATGATGCCGGAATGTCTGCCAAAGACAAGGGTTTTGCCCAGAAGGTCGCGGGCGACCTCAAGCGTTGGGCGTTCAAAAAAGGCGCGGGATAATTTTTTGTTTTCCATATCCATGATCATAATCGGATTTGCGGTATAAAAAAAGTTTATCGTTGTCGTTTTTTGGGTTAATGTCTTGTTGTGGCATGGAGGGAATATGGGAAGCTTTTGTGCATCGCCTGAGAGAAGTGATCCGGCGGAAATCGCAGCGCAGGTGGAAAAAATCCATACGCATTCAGATGGTTTCCGTGTTCTGGATGCTGTGTTCGGCATGACGATGGTTCTCAACCAGAATCGCCAAATCATCCATGCAAATCCATCCCTTCTCAGATTTCTGGGAGCTTCAGGACAGGAAACTGTCATTGGGTTGCGTCCGGGCGAGGTCCTTTCCTGCATCAATGCCCCTCTGATGGATGGTGGTTGCGGCACATCAGAATTCTGTCAGACGTGTGGTGCGGTTGCTGCCATCACGCATGCCATTGCCGAAAAGTGTACAGATGTCCAGGAATGTCGCATCCTGCGCCAGAAAGGCCTGGAAGCGCTGGATTTGCGGGTGGCTGTTGTGCCCATCTCGCTGGCGGGGGAGGATTTTTTTGTTGTCACGCTTGTGGATATCAGCCACGAAAAGCGTCGGCAGGTTTTGGAACGGCTGTTTTTCCATGACATCATGAATACGGCCGGTGCCTTGCGGGGGTATGTGGAAATGACCCTCATGTTCAATGATGCCCGTCGCCAGAAATACGAGGAATCCATCAAGGACCTCTCGGATATGCTCTTTGAAGAGATTTCGGCACACCGGGATCTTGCCCGTGCGGAAAATGGCGACCTTGTTGTTGTTCCCCGCAGCATCCATGTCAGGGCATTCCTTGAGCGCATGCATGAAATATTCAGCGCACATCCTGCGGCTGAAGGGCGCCAGCTGGTTATGGATCCGGAAAGTTGCGATGTGGAGATGTTTTCAGACGCTGTCCTGCTGCAGCGCGTGCTGGGCAACATGATCCGCAACAGCCTGGAGGCGACACCGACAGGGGAAACCACCATCATGGGGTGCCGGATGGAAGGTGGCATGGTTGGATTTTTTACCAAAAATCCGGGTGAAATGGCGGAAGATGTCCGCCTTCAGATGTTTCACCGTTCCTTTTCAACCAAGGGGCCAGGGCGCGGCCTCGGCACTTACAGCATGAAACTGCTGGGGGAACATTACTTGCATGGCCACATCCATTTTTCTTCCTCAAAAGAGGATGGAACGCTCTTCATGGCGAGTTTCCCGCGGTTGTGGCTGGGAGATGAAGAATCCTCATGAAATCCCGGGTTTCGGCCCCTTGGCTCAGTCAATCGCGGCGGCAATCAGCCCGATTTCCACAGCGATGGTTTCCCGGATGTAGTTGAGGTCAAGGGCGGTTCCCTTGCCAACAAACAGGATCTGCCGCGCGCAGGACACGTCAAGGGTGATGATGTCCTTGTCGGGATGGGTTCTGCGCGGCATGAATTTTGTGGTCCATTCCACGATCTTTTCAAGGCATTCATCGGAAACGGTGATGTCAAAGTGTTTTTCGTAAAATGGCCGGATGCCATGCAGGATCTTGAGGCTTTCAGCCGAGGATGGCTGTTCAAGGTGGATTTTCTGGAAACGTCGGTCAAGGGCCGGGTCCTTGGCCACGAAATCGCGGAATTCATCCTTGGTGGTTGCGCCCAGCACATGGAGGTCGCCAGCGGTCAGGTAAGGCTTCAGGATGTCGGCCACGCCTGATGCGCTGGAGGCATCGCTTGAGCGCATGATGGTGTGCATTTCATCAATGGCGAAGATGATGGGCGGCAGTTCCTTGGTGGCATTGCGTTCAGCCGCGCCCTTGATGATGGGGAGGAGGCGTCCTTCAAACTCCGAGCGGGAAAGGGTGCCTGCGGCAAGACTGGACATTTCCAGTTCGATGACCCGGGCATTCTTCAGGTATTCCGGAACCTTGCCTTCATTGATGACTTGGGCCAGCTTGACAAAAATGGCGGTTTTGCCAACGCCGGCACTGCCAAGGACAGCCACATTCTTGCGTCCGCGCTGGAGCAGGATGAGAATGATGTCCTGAATTTCCTTTTCGCGCCCCACAATAGGATCAAAACGGCCTTCCCGTGCCTGATGGGTGATATCTCGGGTGTAATTGAAAACAAGGTTTTCGAAAATGTCATCGGGCACAACCCAATCGCGATGGGAGGTTTTGGACGGTTCGTTCATTTCAGCACCTCGAAGCGGTCCACATCCACAAGCCCCATGTCGGTAAGCTTGAGATGGGGGATGACAGGAAGGGCCAGAAAGGCCATCTGGAGATAGGGCTCCTGAAGTGTGCAGCCAAGACCTTTTGCTGCAAGGTGCAGGGCTTCAAGGCTTTGTTTTACCTTGTTCAGGGGATATGTGCTCATGAGGCCGGCCACCGGCAGTGGCAATTCTGCGATAACCTTGCCATCACAGACGGCGACAAAGCCCCCTTGCATGCCGATGATGCGGTTGGCAGCAAAGGCCATGTCCCCATCATCCTTTCCCACAACAATGATGTTGTGGCTGTCATGCGCGACCGATGAAGCCAGGGCGCCGCGTTCAAGCGAAAAACCGGATACGAACCCGCGGCCGATATTTCCATTTTTTCCGTGGCGTTCAATGACGCATGCCTTGGCAATGTCGGCACAGGAAGCCAGATCGGTACGGTCTGTCAGAAGGGAGTCTTCATGAATGACGATGGCCGGCATGTCCGGACGTTCCACAAGGGTGAAATCTTCAGCCGAAAGGGGGGCATGATGAACGCTGTGCATAATGGCGGAAGGCGGGAGGCGAGGTTCGCCAAAATGTTCCCGGGCAACAAGCTGTCCCTTGCAGATGACCTGATTGACCTTGCAGGTGTTGATGTCTTCAAGCAGGACGATGTCGGCCTGCATGCCGGGAGCGACAAGACCGCGGTCAAACAGCCGGAAGGCCCTGGCGGCGGAAATGCTGGCAGCCCGGTAGGCGGCGAGGGGTTCGGCCCCATGGGCTATGGCTTTGGCAATGCTGTGGTTGATGTGGCCTTCCCGCATGATGTCGAGCGGATTCCGGTCATCCGTGCAAAGGCCCAGAAAAGGGGAGAGACGTTCGGTCAGGAGAGAGGCAAGCTTTTCCACTTCCTTTGATGCGCTGCCTTCCCGGATGAGGATCTGCATGCCGCGCCGCAGTTTTTCCGTGGCTTCGGGAATGGAGGTGCTTTCATGCTCGGTGTGGATGCCAGCAGAAATGTAGGCGCAAAGCCCCGCCCCGGAAAGCAGGGGCGCATGGCCATCAATATGCTTGCCAAAAAAGGTGGCCAGTTTTTCAATGACATCTTCATTGCAGCCAAGGACCCCCGGGAAATTCATGAATTCTGCAAGGCCAAGGATGCGGGGGTGGGAGGAAAAAACCACAAGGTCTTTTGCGGAGAGGGTTGCACCCGATGTTTCAAGATGGGTGGCCGGCACACAGGATGACAGCATCAGGAAGACATCCATGGCAAGGCCCTGGGTGCTGTCCAGCATGTACTGGATGCCGGTAACGCCAAGCACATTGGCAATTTCATGAGGATCAGCAATGGCGGTTGTTGTTCCCAGGGGCAGGACGGCCCGTTCAAATTCGGACGGTGCCACCATGGTGCTTTCGATATGGACATGGGAGTCGATGAAGCCGGGAACGGCTGTCAGGCCCGTGGCGTCGATTTCCCGCAAGGCATGGAAACCTTGGCCAATGGCGACAATGGTGCTGCCGGAAATGGCAATGTCGGCGGTTTCAAAACTCCCATCCACAAGATGGAAAATGCGGGCGTTGCGAAGAACAAGATCAGCGGGGTCCTGACCTTGGGCTATCCGGATGCGTCGTTTCAGGATTTCCTGCGGGCGCATCAGACGGCAAGTCCCTGTGCCATCGCCCAGGCCTTGAGGGCCTGAATGGACGCTTCGCGCAGGGGGCGAACCTTTTCAAACATGTGGGACATGTTGTCCATGTTGTCTTCTGCCGATGCGGCCTCAATGTCCCTGGCCAGATCGGAGAGGGCCTTCATGCCGATGTTGGCGGCGCCCCCCTTGAGACGATGGGCCTTGGCCTTGATGCCAATGCGGTCGCTGCCTTTCAGGGCATTTTCAAGGTCGTTGATGCTGTCCGTGCTGCTCGTGTCAAAAGTGGCGATCATTCGGGCAAACAGGGCTGGGGGGAAGTGGCTCTTCATGTTTTCCAGAACATCCGGGTTGAGGAGTTCTTCAGGGTTGACATCAATGGACATGGGAACCTCCTTCTGTGTACGCGATACATGTGAGCCATCATCATTGCTGATGGCTTCAAGCAGGGAAACGGCTTTTTCAAGGGCCAGCCGAAGCTGGTCGGGGTTGATGGGCTTGTGCAGGAATTCGGTCATGCCGACATTTCCGCACGACATCTGGTCGGAATCGCCGTTGCGGCTGGTTGCTGCGACAACAGGAACATGGCTGCGGCGGATGTCTGGAAGCTTGCGGATGTTCTGGGTGACTTCAATGCCATCAATGCCCGGCAGGTCGATGTCCATGAGGATGACATCAAAAGGTGGTGTGTGTTCGGAAGCCAGCTTCAGGCCTGTTTCCCCATCCGCAGCAATGATGGAGTTATGGTGGTCGCCATCAAGGTAGGCCTTGACGATTTCCGCGCTCACCGGATCATCCTCGACAATCAGGATGTTGAGGGGCGTATCAAGCGGTTTGGTGGTCAGGGGCGGCATGCTTTTGTGGATGTCGTGCATGGTGGATTGCAAGACGCCAGCCAGAACCCGGTTCAAGGCATCCGGCAGGACGGGTTTTCCCAGGAGGTCATTCATGCCTGCGGCGCGGAAACGCTTGAGGTTTTCTTCGCCCACATCTCCTGAAACCGCAATGACGGGGATGCGGCAGCGTTTGGAATCCGGAAGCTTGCGGATTTTCTGGGTCATTTCCAGACCGCTCATTCCGCCTTCGAGGTTGACATCGGTCAGGACCACATCAATGAGTTCATTTTCGACAATCTTGAGGCCATCTTCGGCGGTGCTGGCCAACTTGATGGTATGACCGGCTTCAGACAGGAAGCCTTCCATCACCTGCTGGCTGACTTCGTCATCGTCCACCACAAGAATGGAAAGGGGTGGCATCTGGTGATCGGTCTCATCGGCCGGGGGGGGCGGGATCACAGGCTTTTCCGCTGTTTCTGACGGCTTGCCAGGTTCGGCAACCGGCGCTTCGGGCTTTTTGGGGGCAGCGGGAGCTGGGGCTGCAGCTGCGGCCTTGGCCTTGAAATCCGGGTCACCCTCTTCTGTGTTGATGGTGAACCAGAAGGTGCTGCCTTTGCCAAGCACGCTGTCAAAGCCAATTTCTCCCTGCATGGCGTTGACCAGTTTGCGGCAGATGGAAAGGCCGAGGCCTGTACCGCCATAAATGCGGGTGGTGGAAAGGGTTGCCTGAGCGAATTCGGAAAAGAGCTTGTCGCGGGATTCCTCGGGAATGCCGATGCCGGTGTCTTTCACCCCGAAATAAATGTGCCAGCCTTCGGTTTTGGAAGTTGCACGCGCCAGCAGGGTTACGCCGCCCTCATGGGTGAACTTGATGGCGTTGTTGATGAAATTGAGGAAAATCTGACGCAGGCGGGTGGGATCCCCCTTGATGACGCGCGGCAGGTTGGGATCACGTTCCACATTGATGTAAAGGCCTTTTTCTCCGGCCTTGCCGCTCATGAGCAAGGCAATGCTGTCCATCAGTTCATAAAGATCAAAATCAATGTTTTCGAGCGTCATCTTGCCGGCTTCCATCTTGGAGAGGTCAAGGACGTCATTGACAAGGGTCATCATCGACTGACCGGATCCCAGCATGGCCTGGATGTATTTTTGCTGTTGCGGCGTGAGGGACGTTTTGGTGATGAGCTGGGTCATGCCCATGATGCCGTTGAGAGGCGTTCTGATCTCATGGGAAAGGAAGGCGATGAACGAGGATTTTGCCTTGGCGGCCTCTTCCGCGGTCTCCTTGGCCTTCTGCAGGGCTTCCCGGCGCTTGGTTTCGGTTTCAAGCAGCTGGCGCTCCAGTTCCTTTTCGCGCGTGAGGACGCGCATCTTGTGTGCCTGCTCGCTGGCCTCCCGGAACTGTTGTTCTTCATGGCTGCGCTGCATGCTTTCTTCGCGCTGGCGTTCAAAGCGCTTTACCTTGTCCTTTTGTGCGCGCACCTGCATGATGACGGCAAGCGTGAAGAAACTCAGCGAAACAAGGAAGAACAAGCGATGCAGGTAGAGCAGGGGGCTGGCGCGCAGGTCTCCGGCATTGGTGCCAAAGCATTCATAAAGACCAAAGCAGTTCAGGACGGAATTGAGGGGGAAGTTGGCAAGGTAAACCAGAAGGGAGATCATGAAGAAGAGGTTGGGTTCCCAGTCGTCCCGTTCCACCTGCGTTGTATCGCGCAGAATGAGGCTGGCAATACCAGCAACCAGAAAGGCTTGCGAAATGCGCAGGCCAATTTGCCAGATCCCGCCAATTTCCTGGGGCAAGAAGAGGGTGATGGAGAAGGCACCCAGAAGGGCGTAAAGGATGTAATCCGGCTCAAGGCCCAGGCCATAATCAAACAGGTTGCGCTTTAGGTAAAGGAAGATGCTGAAAAAGCCGCTGAGGAGGATGGCGCGCACAATGGTGCTGCCCCAGGGGATGTCCCCATCTCTGATAACAAAGATATAAAAATGTCGTGAAAGGTTTGTAAAAACGCCGGTATCAAACCGGAAGTAGAACTCCCAGTTGATGAAGACGAAAAGCAGGAGGATGGCTGCGGCGGAAAAGTGGAAGGCGCGGGATTTTGTAAAGCGCCAGAAGGCATAGTTCATGAACAGGAAGGCAAGGACAAAGCCATATTCCATTCCGGCGAGCAACCTGTCGGCGGCATCAGCCATGAAAGGACCTCCCCCCGCTTATGGGAATGTGACGATGCAGTTGCGGCCTTGCTCCTTGGCCTGGCGGAGGGCTTTTTCAGCCCGTTCCAGCAGGGAATGGAGCCAGTGATCGCCATCATGGGCCACAGATATGCCAAAACTTGCGGTCATGCTGGCATTCTGGCCATAAATGTCGATGCGGCTGCTTTCAATGGCGGTGCGCAGTTTTTCGGCAGCGGCCAGTGCAATTTCGGCGGAAGCGGATGGCAGGATGATGACAAATTGCTGGCCATCAATGCGGCCTGCATAACCACCGGTTTCCGATTCGGTTTCATGAATGCGTGTGGCAATGGTGCGCAGGGCTGCATCCCCTCCGGGGAAACCATATGTGTAGTTGAGCTGGCGCAGGCCATCAATGTCCATCAGGATGGCAACCATCTGTCCGTTGGCATCCGGAGCCTGCTGCTCAATGTCTTTTTGTCCCTTTTCAAGGAAAGTGCGGCGGCTCAGCAGTTTTGTCAGGGAATCAATCTCGTTCAGGTTGACTTGCTGGGCCTGCAGGGATTTGAGGTCAAGGGTTGCCTGGCGCAGGCGCAGGAGTGTGCGGGAACGGGCGGCCAGTTCGGTGGCATCCACCGGTTTGGTCAGGAAGTCGTTTGCGCCGGCCTGCAAGGCCTGGGAGCGCAGGCGTTCCTCCTCGGAAGAGGTGATGATGACGGCGGGAACGTCATCGTTGGCGGGATCCTTGCGGAAGCGCCGGATGAGTTCCATGCCGTCAAGGTCAGGCATCATGTAATCAACGAGCATGAGGTCGGGCTGGTTGTTTTCAAGCCAGGCGGCAGCCTCGAGCGAATTGGTGAAAATGATGGTTTCGAAAGCGATGTCCTGGATGTCGGTCAGGTAGGTTTCAACAATGATGGTGTTGAGTTCATCGTCATCAACGATCAGGACTTTCATCTTGGCCATCGTCTAAAGGACCCCTCGTGATCATCAGGTTTTCCCGGATATGGGAAGGATACACCTTGTTCTTTTATACCAGAAACCTGTTCCTTGGCAAAGGATTATTCGCGTGTGGAATTGTAGACAAGGTGTTTTGTCCCGGTCTGGGGGCAAGGTAGGGTTTGCACCGCCCCAAAAATTGGAGTATAGGGCAAGAATTGATTTCATCAGGAGGAAAAGAGCATGACACCCGATCTCAAGACCGTTTTTGTTCCCATCCATCGTGAAGGCTGGCTTTTTATTGGCTTGGCACTGGCCATTGCGTTCCTCTTGGCCACGGCATCGGCAGTTTTAGGTGTTTTGGGTCTTGTTGTCGCAGGATGGTTTACCTATTTCTTCCGTGATCCGCCACGGGTGATCCCAACGCGTGAGGGGCTGGTGGTTTCCCCGGCAGATGGACATGTCTTCAGTATTTCAGAATCAAGGGCGCCCGAGGAACTGGATCTTGGGGAGGAAAGCTTCACCCGGGTCAGCATTTTCCTCAATGTGTTTGATGTCCATATCCAGCGTTTGCCTGTGTCCGGTGAAATCACGAAAGTTGCCTATCATCCGGGCAAATTCCTCAATGCCAGCCTGGACAAGGCCAGCGAGGACAATGAGCGCAACGGCCTGGCCCTGCGCATGGCAGATGGCCAGAATGTGGCGGTTGTCCAGATTGCAGGCCTTGTAGCGCGCCGCATTGTTTGCTGGGTTCGCGGTGGAGACAAGCTTGAGGCAGGAACCCGCTACGGCCTGATCCGGTTTGGCAGCAGGGTGGATGTTTACCTGCCAAAGGGCATTTCTCCTCTGGTGTGCATTGGTCAGCGTGTCCTTGGTGGTGAAACCGTCATTGCGGACATGGTTTCCAAGGAATCTGCCCGTGTGGGGAGTGTTCGTTAAAATGCCAAAGGGGTTTCCTCGTTTTCGTGCGCCTCTCCTTCCGGGGGGGCGGCGGCCATCCATTCGCTTCCTTTTGCCCAGCGGTGTGACGGTTCTTGCCCTTAGTGCAGGCATGAGCGCCATCCGTTATGGCATGGCCGGAGAATGGGAAAAGTCCATTCTTGCCATTCTGATTGCGGCCATCCTGGATTTGCTGGATGGGCGTATTGCCCGCATGCTGAATGCCTGTTCCTCTTTCGGGGCCGAGTTGGACAGCCTGTCGGATTTTGTCAGCTTTGGTGTGGCTCCCGCACTTCTTCTTTATATGTGGACCATGAAGGCGGCGGGAAGCCTTGGCTGGATTGCTGTGACGGCTTTCGCTATTTGCTCGGCGCTGCGCCTGGCCCGTTTCAATGTCCTGCACGATGAAGCGGTGCCTCCTTATGCAGAAGGTTTCTTTGTAGGGCTCCCCATGCCGGCGGCTGCCTGTCTTGGCCTCATGCCGCTAACGGGTTCTTTCGGTTTTGGTATGACCTTTTTGTCCAATCAGCTTTTTGTGGCTGTCTGGACGCTTTTGGTTGCCATGCTGATGATCAGCCGGTTGCCTGTGGTTTCTGTCAAGAAAGTGCGTTTTTCGCCGCTTTATGCCGCGCCGGCCCTGTTGCTGGGATGGGCGATTGTGGCTTTGCTCCTGACCGAACCGCTTGTGTTGTCTTTCGTGTTTGGAATCCTCATGATTGCGTTGATGCCCTTTGGTTTTGTGCTTTTTGAGCGCAAACGGAAAGCGTTCCTGGCTCATCGGCCGATGCCGGTTGAGCTGGAGGGGGATGAGGAATAAGCCGACCCGGGGGGAGTCCTTCAGTTATTCTGCAATGACGCAGACCGCAAACAACGCAAGCCCTGTTGAAGGATGAAAAGCGCCAAAGGCCATGCCTTTCAGGTGGGTGGTGGTGGTGTCCGGCTTGCCAGGAAAAGATCTTTGTGATGGGCTGATTGTTGCTTCGGCACCTTTTGGCTGTCTCGTCCCAAGATCAACAGGAATTGTTCCATCTAAACATTAAAGGTTCTAAAAGCCAAAAGGGAAGAAGGCAACGGAAGGTCTTGTCAAATCAGATGGCGGGAAGGCTTGACAAGAAAGGCAACTGGATGGACACTAAGGTGTTCTTTTTAAAAAGCTCGGGGAGGTTTTCCATGAACAATACACTGATGATGATCGTGGTGGAGCGTGATCACGAATTTGATGTTTTTGAAGCACTGGAAAAGGTGGGGGTCAAGGCCTTTACCCGTCTGCAGGGCACAGGAACTGGCGTCTGGCAGATGTCAAGCCGCGAGGTGGATCCCAAGAAAGCCATCCTGCTGACTGTCATTCCTGAAGAAAAGCGCGAGGAAGTGTTTGCCGCTCTCAAGAGCAATGCCAAGCTCGATGAGCCAGGTCGTGGCATCGCCTTTTCCCTGCCGGTGGAAATCGGGCTTGGTGTCGGCATTCCCCTTGGCCGGGAATAAGCGTCATGGCAAGCAGCATCCTTTTTGTTGTTGTTGAGCAGCTGCACGAAGCCAGCGTGCTTGAGGCCATGCGCAAGGCAGAAATATCCTCCTTTACGCGCGTTCTTGGAACAGGCGGTGGTATTCGTGAACGCCTCAACCGTCCGGTTGATGTGGTGAAGGCTGTCCTGTTCTGTGAGGTTCCACAGGGGAAAATGCCGGTTCTTCTGGAAGCCTTGCGGGAGGTTGCCAAGCTGGATGTGCCTGGACGTGGCATTGCTTTTGCCCTCCCAACCAGGGATGTCCTGCACTTTGGAAGCGACAAGGAAAAGGTCCCGAGCGCCTAATTCCTGAAGTGACCATGGACATGTACAAAGAGAAGCCGCCTGAAAAAGGCGGCTTCTCTTTGTTTGGTTTTCTGCTCATGACAGGGGAATGGCTGGTCTGGAAGGTGAAGCGTTGAGACGGCATGAATGGAGCGTAAAAGCTCCTTTTGCTGCTTCGTGTCTTATGGATAGGTGGGCTTTGGTGCATGCATTTTTTGGCAGACGCATGCCTGCAGATGTGTTCATGCGCATGAGCCGGAGGGATATTGGGGATTTATTTCAGAGGGAAAAGAGGGGCGGGGAAAAATCAGGGAGTTTTGGAAACAGGAAGCTGCATTCCTGTATTTGCAGGCGCAGCCGGAATTTCAGGCTCCATGCCGGGCGCTGTTGTTTGCTGTTCCCCGGAGGGAAGGGCATCAGGTGCTGCGGGAGCGGGATTCGCAGGCGTCTGTTGTGTTGGTCTCTGCGGGCCAGCCTTCTGAGGGGCTTCTGGTGTAAGGTTCTTGGCATCAATCGGCTTGCCGGTTTCATCGACGAGGCTTCGTTTCCCCACTTCAAATGCCCATTTTCCATTGGAGAAGGAAAGGTTTCGGACATAAGACTGGTCATTGGATGCGCTGGAAAGGGATTTCCATTGCAGGATGGGAAGCTGTTGCAGTTCGGTTCCACGGCTGCCGCCAAAGAAAATCCCAGCCGGGTCAAGGAAGACCATGAGAAGAGCCGAGAAAAATGCCAGGAAACCGGCTGAAAAAATGATACCGCCAAAGGTAAAGATGCCAAGGCCCGTGGTCGTAACCCGCAGCATGGAACGGGATGAAACAGCCTCAACCGCATGGTCTTCATCGGTTGACAGACCTTCTGGCAGCAGAATGGCGGTATAGGTTCCATTAAGGCTTTTCTTGACCTGGAGGTTTCGTCGTGCCATCGGCACGCTCAAAACCGCAGTTGGGTTGACCTCAAGGGTTTCAATGATGTTTGGCAGAAAAGCCTTTCCGAGGCCGCCTTCATGCACTTCAAAGGCGTAACCGCCGGGATATGGCTGGACGTAATACCAGGAATCGGCTGGAGAATCGAAGTGATGTTCAATGAATCCGCGCGCAAAGGCCACAGCGTCGGCCTTGCGTTTTGTCCCTTCCATGAAGTCGATCACGACCCGGAAAGGGATGGACGCCCCGTTATTCGCTAGTGAATTTGCTGGCATGATCATGATCGCCTCGCTCAGGGGGTATCCGTGTCGGACTTGATTCGTCCCAGCATTTCATCAAACAGCCCGCCTTCGGTTGAAGGTGCAAAAGTTTTTGCGGGAGCTGGCATAGGTTCGGGTTTTTTGGCTGGGGGAGGCATTGGGACATCATCGATGGTCGAGATGGCCTTGTCGAGAGCCTTTTCAGCTTCTTCCGCCTTGGATTTTGCTTCCGTTTCCCGATTGCTGATGAGGCGCGTGACGGGCAGGAACATGTCGTTGTCGGATGTCGGGCTGACAGGCCTTGTGTGGGCATCCATCACGCCTTGCCCAACCTGATTGCCGTCCAGTTCAAAGACAGTGACGGAAGGACGCATGATGATAAAAAGAACCTTGCGTGTGTCGCGTGTGGTTGAGGACGAAATGCCCCACATGCTGACAGGAGCCGTCCGGTTGTCAATATAGGCACTGGTGACGACGCCGCCGATAATGACGGTTTCGCCTGCGCGCATACGGACAATGTCCTTGAGGTTGTTGGTGTTCGTGATCGGATATTCAACGGTGCTTACGCCGCTGCCGAATGACCGGAGTTCTTCAAGACTGGTCTTGTCAAGTACGATTTCGCAGGTAACCAGACCTGATTCCGCATCAAAATTGGGGGTGATGTTCAAGGTCATGCCTGTCGAGATTTCGGCAGGCTGGGCCACTTCGCGTGAAACATTGTCGGTTGTGACAATGTCGTAGCCTGAATTGTAAACGGTTTTACCACCGTCCGTAATGCTGACTTCCTGACCAGCCAGGGTGCGAAGTTCCACATTCTGCTCAGCTTCCGTGCGCCCCAGGGTGGAAAGATACTTGATGGCAGCGTTGATGGTTATTGCCGTTTCTGTTCCCAAAATTGGATAACCTGTCCGGGCATAAACACCCGTGAGGGAGCTGGCGCTGGCCGCAGCATTGGTCGTTGTATCTGCTGGCAGGACATTGCTGGTATCTATGTTGACGCCAAACTTGTCCCAGTCAAACCCGCGCTGCTGTTCCTCCGTCATGGAGACGGTAATGATGGCAACCTGCAGGGTGATTTCACTCAAATTAAGACTGACCCGCTTGAGAAAGGGGGTGATGACGCGCTTGTTGAGTGACGGTGTGGCAGAATAAAGGATCTGGCCAGCGTAAACCGAAGTGATGATGTCACTGGCGCCAAGATTGGTCATTTCGGTAGAGATGGTGGAGATGATGTCGTCCTTCTGGGGGACGGCAATGCTGTAACGCTGTTTGCTGGCGATATAGAGGGAATTTCCTTCCCACCAGGTGGCCAGATTCATGGAATTTTCAAGCTTGCTCATCAGGGCGGCAAGTGTGCCGTCAAAACGCCTGAAAGGAAGCTTTCGACTGGCAATGGTATCCGCTTCTTCCGAAGATTCCCAGTTGTAGGAAACGGAAACACCTTGCTGGTCGAGCATGATGAGCAGGTCATCCAGGGTTGCTGAACCGGAAGGCAGGGAAACGGCCAGACGTTTTTCAGCCACGTCCTTTGGCGGTGCGCCATGCACCGGTCTGGACAGGAAGAATTGCCCCGGCAGGCGAACGCGCCGAATGGGAGGTCTTTCACTCCATTTTTCAGCTTCGACCCCAATCACCTTTTCAGGGTGGGGCGGCGTGCGGGTTGGCATTTGCGGGGCACAGGCCAGCAGAAGACTACTGGCTGCAACCACCGATAAGACGGACAGCTTCATGATTCAACGCATATGTTGCTGGGACAAAGAAGGGTTTACTGTCGGCGCCACGAAACATGGCCTGATCATTGACGCAGCCGACAAAGGTTGCGCCTTCAAGACTAACTTCGCTTGGATCGAAACTCAGCAGGGCTTGAAGTTCGGCAGGAATGGCATCTTGCCCTTCCTCACCGTAAAGTTCTTCCAGAAGAGCGTCTCCCCCTGTTGTCTGGGAGGCCCCCGTCTGGGGATTCTGAACAGGCGCACCAAGTGTGGTGCCGGGGGTGGGCATGGGCACGGAAGCCGTGGCTTGTGAGCCGGGAGATCCAGGCATGCCACCCACATTCATGGGCGGAATGTTGGCTGTCTGCGCCGTTGCAATCTGGTTGATCTTTTGCTCGATGCCGATGAGCCGACGCTCCATCTGGGGGAGCTGCTTGTCAACAATATCCCTGATTTCCTGGTTATCCTTTTGGGCATAAACCACTTTTTGCGAAGAAAAGATTTCCGAGGAAGCCTGCTGGGCGCAGACCGGAGGGATGGCGACAAGCAGAAATGATGCTGCAAGGAGCGGAATGCCTGATAGGGATTTTTGTTTATAACGCCTGGTCATGCGGTGTTCCCCAACGCTTTCTGCCTCTCCTCCACGCCATGTGGCAACTACGCCACAACCGAAGCATGGACACCACATGAAGTTTGTGATGCACCTTATTGAATACCCCAATCTTTTTGATAATGCAAGATAATCCTTGAGGAAAGTGCAGACGGACGCGTGTTTTCTTTGGTAGAGCGCTGTTTTTATGGAATTTAAAAACATTTTCCATCAAGGCTTGAGGGGTTTCCCCGGGAATCGGTAAAGGCAACTGTGATGAAAATGCAACACTTTTTTATGGCGTCAGGGATGGGGAATGGAGGCGTTCTATAAAAAAAGAGGGATTGAAACGCACCGGAATGCAAGAAAAATCCACCGGCATGTCTTTAAAAAGATGCCAGTGGATTTTTTGTTTTTTCAGAAGCCCTTTGAAAGGAGGAGCAAAGGAAAAGATCAGGCGGCTTTCTGTTCGCGGATGCCGATGATCTGTTCGCGGATTCGCTTCAGGTCGGGGATCAGCTTGCTGGGGGCGGCGTTCACCAGGTATTCGTCAAGCCCGCCGCAATGCTCAATGGTGCGGATGCCGTGCACCGAAAGGTGCAGGCGAACCATCTTGCCGAGGGTTTCGCTGAACAGGGAGGTGTTCTGGATGTTGGGAGTGAAGCGACGCCGTGTCTTGTTGTTGGCGTGGCTGACATTGTTCCCGAACATCACGCCCTTGCCGGTGATGGTGCAACGTCGTGCCATGATATGTGATCCTTCTGGCTTTTCGTTTATTAAATGGACAACCCAATTCCAGACCTTCTGAAAACAGGGACGGCGGAGGTATATGCAAAATGCAGCCGTTCGTCAACACCCTTGATGCCCGTGTGTGGGATTTTTGTTGGGAACCCGCTTGACATTTGAAGTGAATCAATATGTTATAAGAGGTGTTCATGGCCCGTTTTTCAGGAGGACCTTGGCATGACCGCCTATACAGTGACTGTCCGTACACAAGGCAAACTCAAGACGTTCGAGATCAATGCCTCTTCGCCCATGCTGGCGGAAAAGCAAGGGCGCCGCTTTGGTACTGTGCTTAAGGTTTCCAAGGGGGGACGCTCCATTGGCGGTCGCGGTCTCAGCGTGTCTGACCGTTATATTTTCCTTGTGCGACTGTCCACCATGCTGGCATCCAAGGTTGGAACCACGGAAGCCTTGCGTCTTTTGCGGGATTCTTTCACTGGCAAGATCAGCCAGGCTGCGGCGGCGCTTCTGGAAAAGGTCGAGCTGGGCATGGATCTTCCGAACGCGATCGCGGAAGATCACCATGATTTTCCGGGGGCCATCGGCCTCATCATCAAGGTGGGGGCCCAGTCAGGACAGACATGGCGTTCCCTGCGGGATGCTGCGGAATTTGAACACAAAATCAGCGAGGTGCGCCGCACGTCCAACAAGGGGATGGTTGCGGCCATCCTGTCCTTTTTTGTGGCGGGTGCGCTGCTTGTGGTCAGCAACACCTATATCGGCCCGGAAATCCAGAAGATGACACTGATTGATTCTGCCAAGGAATCCTTGAATCTTGGCTGGATCAATTCTCTTTCATGGTGGAGCGGCATCCTGATGGGGATCGTTCTTGTGGTCTTCTTTTCGCTGATTTTCCTTGCAACGGTCGGGCGCAGGGTTTTCCCGTCCTTTGCGGAACGAATCATCTTGAAGGTTCCTTTTTACCGTGAAATCGTCATGTCCCAGGACAATTACATCAACCTGCACCGCCTTTCCCTGCTTGCGCGATCAGGCGTGCGCATGGAAGACGCGTTGCGTTCCACGTTTGAATCCTGCCGTCCCGGGGTCCTGAAGGATGATATTGGACATTCGCTGGATGCGTTGCGGCGCGGACAAAAATGGGCATCGGGCATGACCATGCTGCACCCGACCGACCGCGCGGCACTGATGCTGGCGGCGGATCGTGAACAGATTGCCGTTAACCTGGAAAACATTGGTGACCAGTACCAGAGCCTTTACATGCAGCGGCTGGCCGTTTTTGCGCCAACCCTGCAGGTGATTGCCGCCATTGCCGTGTCGGTTTCCGGTATCGTCCTTTTTGGCGTCAGCGTTCTTCCCATGCTGCAGGTTTCTGCAGGCCTTATGTCTAATTGATGTTGATTTACAATGCGTTGCGGCTGCTGCCAAAAATTGGACAAAATGTGGCAAAAATGTGATTGACAAGGGTTTTGGGGCGTGTAATCATCTCTTCTGTTGTCGGTATCCCCTTGTTTTTTTAGGGAGCCGGGCTCTTGTGAAAAGACGTTGTGTATCGCATTTGGGAGTTTGTTGCCCGTGGTTGAAATGGATACCCCAAGTCCCGAAAAGAATGGCCTTCCGTCCCTGAACAGGGGGCAGATGGTTGGGTTGGGTTTCATGTTTCTCCTGCTTGGGTTTGCCCAGTTTGCCGGTGCAGCATGGTTTGTTTCCAAGGCGGGGGCTATTCGCAAGGAAGCAGAACAACAGGAAACTTCCAGTCGTTCCGCGTGCATGGATAGCCTTAAACAACTCAGTTTTTCCGTGGAAACCGTGAAGGAAAGCAAAAACATCCTTCGTGCGTTGAAGCGGAAGATAGATGACCCGGCGCTGCATCTCGGGGAAGCGTCGGTGGCAACTCTGGCCTGTCCAGGTTGGCAACTCACCAATTTTTGTATGGGTGAGGGTTGTGAAAAAGCCCCCGGGGGTATCTGGCTGGAGATCACCTCCAGTCGGTAAACGTAAAAAAGCCTTGTGGGGTGTTATTTTAGCTTGCGCCCCGCATCCTATAGGAGGGTTCTTAAATGGCTAATCTTATCGTTACTGTTATCGCCATCGCGCTGGTCGCGGTTGCGTCCCTGATGGGTGCTTATTACGGTGGTTCCGCGTTCCTCAAGGGCTCGGCCAAGGCCGCTGCCTCCGCTCTGGTCAACCAGGGTCAGCAGATCGCGGCTGGCTGGGTGCTGTTCGCCAACGACAGGGGCGGCGTGGCTCCGACCAACATTGACCCCGCCCTCGTTGATAACAACTACATCACCGAAAGGCCCGTCCCGCCGTCGAGTGCGCTTGCTGGTACGAGTTGGACACTGAAAGATGGTGCTGATTCTACGGATGTTAATGTACTTCCGGTGTTTGCGGAGATCCAGATTGGTGCGAAAACCGTCTGCGATGAAGTCCAGAGGTCGGCTCGTAACATAGTCCACACTGATCCTTATGTTTCTACTGCGACGGCCCTTGCCCGTAAGGCCATGTTCGACAACTCCCGGTTCGATTGCTTGGTTGGCCCGGTTACCGACAACTTCACGGTTGTTTACAAGATCCAGTAATTACGGACTTGTGTGACACCGAAAGGTGGGAATGGGGTGGTGGCAACACCACCCCATTTCTTTTTTGCAAAAAATCCTGTAAGTTTTCCCCATGAAAAACGATCCGCAAAAATTTGCCCAAAACATCAACACCAAGGTTTTGCCCAAGCTCCGTATCCTGGACTGGGCGCTGTCCTTCGCCACGCTGGGCTGGGGCATCTGGAAAATGAGCTGGCCGTGGATGGGGTTTGGCGTTCTCTGCGTCATCATGGCCTGGCTGGATCCGGGCGCTTACATCAAGCGCGGGCTTGAGCGCATGTTTCTTGGCCGGCACCGTCGCCCGCCCGCCCCGTCCATTGTCATGCCATCCATGGCATCGAACACGCAAAAAACCGTTGTGCCAGAACCTGAAAAGCTGTGGCCATACCAGCAGGAAGCCGTGATGGTCAGGAGCCGTGATGGCATCATGAACATCAATTATGGCATGAATATTCCGCCGCAGGTCCGCGAATGAAGGCGTCTCCGGGAATGGAGCGCCTGAACGCCATGTCTGTGGCTTGTGGGTAAAAGGGGGAGAAAATGATCACCGTTGTCCTTTATGCGCTTATTGCCATTGGCCTTGCCGGAGCTGCCGGGTATGCGGTCATGTCATTTTTTGAGGCGTCACAGACCACCACCCATGTTCAGGAAAACATGTCGCGCATGGAAACGGTGGTTTCCACCCTTCGGGCCAATTTGCGCGCGGTGGCCATGGACGGGGTTGCCCTTCCGCCCATGGGGGATACGCCCGTGGGGGATTATACGGGGGTTCCTGGCTGGATTGGTGTTCCGGACAGGACGCCATGGAATGTCCGTTATGCCTATTGCCCTTATTCGCCGGACACGGCCCTTTCCGGGGTTATGGAAAGTGTGGTCATGCCGGATGGCGACAGTTATGAAGTCAACCTGCAGACGGCCGGCGATGGACGGGATTATGTCCTGCGGAGTGAGTCGCCCACCATCTCGGGCCTTCCCTCCGGGGCGGGTATTCTGGCGTTGGTGGTTTCGTCGGGGCCAAAATCTCCCATTCCGCCTTCCTGCGCGGATGTCCGTTATGAAAATGGCCAGTTTGTGGTTGCCGGGGGATCGGTGAAGGCTGTAACAACCGGCATCGCCTTTACGCAAAAGGTGTTTTCGTCCACCAGCAAGGTCACGCTTTATGTCGATGCGGCGGGAACGGGGCAGGGGAGTTCCTCGGCGGATCCGGCGGATCTTGCAACGGCCATTTCCATTTGGCAGACCGTGCATCCGCGGGTGATGGAAATCGTCATGGCGCCGGGCGTTTATGCCCTTGCGGCAACAGATCTTTCCCCATCCTCGGTTTTGCCTGAAGATGCGGCCACGCTGGTGTTGCGGGATGATACGGCCAGCCGGGCCGACACCGTCCTGACCCTTTCCGGGGCGTCTGGCAATCCCATTCCGGCCCAGCTTTTTGTGCGCAATATCACCATTGCCGGTGAGGCGCTCACCATTCAGGGGCATGGCCTTGTGGCGGAAAACGCCATTTTGCCGCCCGTGGTTGTGAATGGCGGCAGCATTGATGTGCTGGGCATGGTGGATTTTGTCAGTGATGCAGGTCCGGCGCTGGATATTCGCGGTGCAACGCTTTTTGTGCCGCCCGGAAGCGTCCTTTCTGCAACGGTTCCATCGGGAGCCACAGCTGTGTACCTCCGTTCGGGAACCCTTCGCATGGAAGGGGAACTCGACATTGTGGGGAGTTCGGGAAATCCTTCTGTCGGTGTGGATCTGGGCGGTACGCTGGACATGCCTTCGGGGGCCCGGTTGCTGTTTCCGTCCAATCCGCCCATGGTTGGGGTGCGCATGTCGGAAGGCGGCGTTCTGAAATTGGCCTCCGGCGCACAAATGGGAACACTCTCGGCACGGCCCGATGTTGCGGCACAGGATGTCGGGGGACTTTCGGTTTTTGGAACCGGCCATGTTTATGCCACGTCGGACTGCTGGTCTGGCCGGATGTTTGATGCCAGCGAAGAGGGCACGATGGCGGGGGACAGTTCCGAGCCGCAGGTGGTTGTGGAACCGGCCAGCTGGCCCGAGATCCCGGATTATGTCCTGTATCAGGCACTTTCCACCGTCAATCACAGCGACTGGACCTGCAACTGACCAGAGGCCTGATCCCCAAGCTTTTTCGGGATTTGGAAATGTGGACAAGCATACCGTTTTTCCTGTATGCTTGCAGCCAAGGTGATACGCCTTGGCATCTGAGGGGATTCCGCAATGATTACAGTCGTTCTTTACGCCCTGATAGCAATCGGCCTTGCGGCGGCGGCAGGTTACGCCGTCATGATGTTTTTTGATGCATCGCAGACAACATCCCAGGTGCAGGAAAACCAGGCCCGGATGGATACGGCATCGGTGGTGGTGCGGGCCAACCTGCGTTCTGTCCATCAGGATGGTGTGCTTTATCCGCCTTATGGCGAAATTCCCCCTGATGAAACCATGATGGCGCTTCCTTCCTGGTTTTCGGTTTTGCGTTCCGCCCCTTGGGCCTCATTGTTCAATTATTGTCCTCTTGCGCCCAACGGCACATATGACGCGGGCGGAACAGTGGCCAAGGTTCCCACAGGCGATGCCCCCACAATCCTTGATGTGACCTCCGGAGGCGGCGGGGTTTTTGAAGTGGCCGGTGACAGGCGTGCCCAGTTTGTGTCCGGGCGTACGGTTGAGGTTGCAGGGTCAACAGGAAATGATGGGGATTATGTCGTGGCATCCGCCACCTATTCCCCTCCCCCTGTGGATCATACCCTTGTCGTTGTTTCAGGAACGGTTCCCAGCGCAACGCCGGATGGCACGCTTCAGGTCTATTACAATGTGAACACCATGGTTTCGGCCGGACAAACCTATGTTGTCGCGGACAACCTCGATATTCCGGGGGTGGCGGCCAGCGAGGAAGCGGGACTGCTGGGGTTGATCATTTCTGGTCCGGCGCGGTCTTCGCAGGTTCCGGCCTGCAGCAATGTGGTCTATGAGAGCGGTGCTTTCCGGGTGGATGGCGGCAGCGTGCGTGCGGTAACAAGTGGTGTGGCCGATGCGCAGCAGGAATTTGCGGCGGCCGGTCGTGTGGTGCGGACGGTTGCCACATCTGAGGAACTTGAAACCGCGCTGGGCGATTGGGCATCCATCAAGCCCCGCATTATGGAAATTGATCTTGCGCCAGGCAGTTATACCTTTGAGGCAACGACGGGCGGTCCCTTGAACCAGCTCATGGAAGACGGGGATGAAAAGCTTCTGGTCCTTTCAGGAAATGGCGGCATTGCAACCATTACCCTTACGGATACAAATGCGGACCTGACATCAGGCATTCTCATTCCATCGCGTCTGGAACTTGACAATGTTTCCCTGGTGCCCGATGCCAGCCTTGCGGCAAATGGGTGGCTGGATATCCGGAACCGTGCTTTTGTCTTGCGCGATTCTTCGCTGCCGGAAGTTCGGCTCTCCGGGGCCAACATGCTTGTGAGTGGAACCTCTTCCATTGCCAGCACAACAGGAGGGGGACTTTCTGTGGTTGGCGGGATGGTGCAACTCAAGGATGGCGCAAGCCTTGCGGTTTCCGCGAATTCCGGTAGTGCTGTCTCCATTTCTGGCGGGCTTTTGCAGCTGCTTTCCAGTTCCACCCTTACGGCCACCAGTGCGGGCGGCGGAACAACCGCCCATGGCATTAACCTGATTGCGGGAGATGTCCAGGTGCAGGATGGTTCCAGCCTTTCAGCCACCAGCGCCACCGGTCATGGCGTCATGATTGTGGGGGGGCATCTCCAGATTCTGGGCGGCGGCAGTTTTGTGGCAACAACCGCGGCAGCATCCCGCAATGCCTTGTATCTTGAAACGGGCCGTGTGCAACTGGGGACAGCCGGTGTTGGTGCAAGCTTTACCGCAACGGTTCCGGGTGGCGGCACGGCTGTTGTGACAACAGGTGGCAGCTTTGTGGCCAAGGGAACGGCGGGTTCATCCCCTTCCATAATCACCTTGACGCGCGCGTCAGGGACACTGGCTGTTGGTATGAATGTCGGAGGAAATATGGACCTGAAGGCATCGCAGGTTCTCTTTCCCAATGGCGCCAGCCAGGGATTCCTGCTTTCGAATGGTGCCATGTTTGCCTTGGACGAGGGAACAACGGTTGGTGCGGCCGATCCGAGTACCACCCAGCGGCCGACTATCGCTGTTTATGATAATGGCGCCATGGGGATTTATGGCTCTTCCGCAACGGTGCGTGTGCCCTCGGGCGGGGATTGCTGGGATGGTCCGGAAGATGCCACAGGGGCCGCGCTGGATACATCAAGCACGTGTCGGCAAACCTCGACGGTATGTTCGGGGCTTGGCGGGTATGTGAATGCGTGCAGTCGCCACCTGTTCATTTACAGCGATGGCGGTGTGGATGCCGGTGGGGCCAGCAACGACAGTTCTGTTGTCATGCCGCCCGTTTACAACAACACGACGAGCACGAACCGCATCATCTGCCAGCTTGCCTGGACAACGGTTATCCTCAAAAATCGCAGCAGCTGGACCTGTGAGGTGAATTGAGTTTTAAATGGCTAAAAAGATGTTGGACAAACTTTCGTGAATCTCATATACTGCCCAACAGGGTAGGATTTTAACAAAACCTCGTAAAGAGGGGGAGAAGAAAATGAGCAATCTGATTGTCAGCGTTATCGCTATCGCCCTTGTGGCGGCCATGGTTCTTGCCGCTACCTATTATGGCGGCAGCGTCTTCAATTCATACCAGGCGGAAGCCCGTGCATCCAAGCTCCTCAATGAAGCGGAGCAGATTGTTGGCACGGTTGCTTATTACCGTGTGGTGAAGAATGAATTCCCCACCAGCCTTGAACAGATGGCGGTAATTGATCCTGCCACGAATGACAGTTTCCTGTCGGATGTTCCGGAAGGTGGCAAGTATGATCCATCTCTGGGAACGGTCTGGAAATTTGTGGGTGACTATGTCATGACGGCTATTGGCCAGGGATCGCGTCCGGCAACGGAATGTCTCGCTGCCCGCCGCCGTCTTGGTTATGATGCCGAGCGTTATTGTGCCAATTCGGCCGCTGCGGCTGCGTATTGCTCGGGTGGTGTTGGTGTTGAGGGGGATACCTGCTCTGAAACCGACAGCAAGCACTGCCTGCACTATTGCTTTGAACCGGCTGATGACGAACCGCGTGACCAGGCAAACACATCAAGCCCGTTTTTCAATACGCATGATCCGTGCTGTGTTGACAATGAAATGGGTGGCCCTTCCTCGGATGAGCCAATCTATCTTGAATAGTTGATTGCGGATCCAGAGGGGATAGATATAAGCCCATGGTGATTGAGCCAAGGCTGAAAGACCACCAAAGGCTCGGTGACTATCTTGTGGAGCGTGGCCTCGTCGATCGTGAAGCGATTGAGGCCGCGGTCCGCGAGGGGCGCATCACGGGGGAGCGTATCGGGAATATCCTGGTGCGCAACGGGTTTCTGCGGTACGCAGATCTCATCAAGGCGATTTTGTCCCTCTCGCCGGAAGAGATCGTTTTTGAAAAATCTTACGGCGTCAAGATCCCGCGCGAAATGTTGGAGCGTTACAGCATTGTCGTTGTTGCGGAAACCGATCTTGAGGTTTACCTCTCCACCCTTTCGGCCGAGGAAACCGTCCGTGTCCTGATCCAGCCCTATTTTCCCAACAAGGAACTGGTTTTTGTTTCCCTGTCGCCAACCGACCTTTCCAACTTCATGGAAAGTCTGGGACGTGAGGGCGAGGACCAGAATTTTGAGACAGCGACGGATGATGCACTGGTGTTGGACATGCTCCTGCGCCAGGCCATTCTTGTTGGCGCGTCGGATATTCACATTGAGCCGCGCTTCAGGAGCTTTACCGTATTTTTCCGCCATCTTGGCATTCGCAAGATTGCGCATGAAGGTTCACTGGAACAATTTGCCATCATGGCATCGCAGGTCAAGGACCGTGCGCGCATGGACCAGGTGGAAACCCGCGTTCCGCAGGATGGTGGCTTTACCATGGAATTCCGTGGACGCATGGTGGACATGCGTGTGGCCACCGTTCCCAGCGTGAATGGCGAAATCATTGTCATCCGATTGCTGGACCCTGACAAGGCCATGAAGACGGTGAGCGAACTTGGCATCACCCGCATTGACGCATGGCGTGCGGCCACAAGTTATCCTTTTGGCCTTTGCCTCATTTGCGGTTCCACAGGTTCAGGCAAAACCACGACGCTCAATGCCACCGTGCGTGAGATGGATCGTTTTGGCCGCGCCATCCGCACGGTTGAAGATCCGGTTGAATATCGCATTCCCTATGTGGGGCAGGTGAACGTCAATCCGATTGTGGGACTGGATTTTGCGGCCGCCTTGCGCGCCTTCATGCGTGCTGACCCTGATGTCATCGTGCTGGGTGAAGTCCGTGACGTTGAAACGGCAAAACTTTGTATCCGCGCGGCAGAAACGGGCCACATGGTGTTGGCCACACTGCATACCGGTTCTGTGCGCGGCGCCATTTCCCGCATGCACAGCCTTGGCATTTCCGAATCCGACATGAAGCCCATCCTGCGTGGCGTGCTTGTGCAGCGTCTTGTGCGTACCATTTGTGTGGTATGTGGTGGATCCGGCTGTGAAGATTGTTTCCACACCGGCTACAGCGGACGAACTGTCGTGTCGGAATGCGCCATGTTTAAAAATGACATGGAAGTGGACAAGGCCCTTGCTGGTGAGCGCTGGTGGCCGTCCATGGTGGGGGATGCAATCAGCAAGATCAAGACGGGCCTCACCACAAATTCGGAAATTTACCGCTGCTTCCGTTCTGAAATTGACAACTACGACCAGGAACTCGAAGGGATCGAGGAATTGGTTGGTGAAGTGGCTGAAGCAGGAAATGAAGGCGCGCCCTCCATTCCAGTCAAGGAAACGTAAATGGCCCATCTGATTGTTACCTTGCTGGCGATTGCGCTTGCCGCTTTTGTCATGGCCAGCGGCGTCTGGTACCTTGATGCCAGAATCGGAACCACCAATGAGGTCAAGCTCAAGACCATGTCCGGCATGGCGTCCCTGTCTTCTGCCTATCGTTCCTATAAAATGGCGGCTTCGACGGTTTTGCCTGAAACATCCTGGGAAACAGAGATTGAGGGCTATGTGTCCATGCCAAAACCTCCGGGCAACGGGCTTGTCTGGAGTTATGATTGCAATGGCAATTTTGCTTTGCCGCTGGCGGCGTGCAACAGTTCTGCCCGACACGCAATCTGCCTTTCCGGAACAAGTGTGTCTGAAGTGCAATTCAATGGCATGAAGCGTGCGCGCACGCAGATGTCTTCATCACAGCTGGATCTGGGGGCGGATTGCGGCGGAAGCGAATATGATGTGGCAACACCAGGCGCTTTTCCCGCTTCTGTGGCCCTGACCTACTGGATGACAAACTGACATTCAGGAACAAGACAATTTTCTTGTCGTTTTTTCAGGAAAAGAGTTTTTTGATTTTTTTCTGGAGGGGGCGGTTTCAGGCTGTAGCCGTGTTGCAGCCTTGTGGATTTTTACAGGTAAAAAGACCATGGTATCTTCTATTCAGAGCATGACCGGGTTTGCCCGGACCGAAGGACGCAATGAACGTTTTTCATGGGTTGTCGAGTGCAAGAGCCTGAATGCCCGCAATCTTGAAATCCGCTGCCGGATGCCGCAAGGGTTTGATGACCTTGAGCCTTCGGCCCGCACCCATATTGCGGAAAGATTTCGGCGGGGAACGGTCAATCTTTCCGTAACTCTGCATCCTTTCGCAAGCCACAAGAAATTGACCATCAACCATGATCTGCTGCGCCAGGCCGTGGAAGCCCTGCGTTCCTTTCATGAGGATGGGGCTGCGCCGCCGCGTCTGGATGCCATTCTTGCCATTCCGGGCGTGATTGAAAGCCAGGATGATACCCTCTGCGAGGAAGCGCGGGGAGATTTATGCCGCATCCTGAATGAAGACATCGAAAAAACCCTCTCAAGCCTGCTGCATATCCGGCAAGCTGAAGGCGGACGCCTGCGGGACCTGATGCGCGGACAGCTTGAAAACATGGAACGTCTGGTGGAACAGGCGGATCATGCGGCGGTGGGGTTACCGGAAATGCTTCGGGCACGGTTTGAATCCCAGTTGCATGAATGGATGGGGGCCATGCCGCCCCTTCCGGCCGACCGCATTGCACAGGAAGTTGCGCTTTTGCTGGTGAAATCAGATATCCGTGAAGAAATCGACCGTCTGCGGACGCATATCGAGGCTGCGCGTGAGTTGCTGGCTTCGGGCGGCGCCATGGGACGCCATCTCGATTTCCTGTGTCAGGAATTCAACCGGGAAGCCAATACGTTGTGTTCCAAGTCCCAGGATGTTGAACTGACGCGCATGGGCCTCTCCCTCAAGGGCATCATTGACCAGTTCCGCGAGCAATCGCAGAATATCGAATAAGTTGGGGATTTTATCCCGTTCTGGAGCAGAGACATGACAGAGATCCCCAATTCCATTGCCCGCCGTGGCGTCATGATGGCCCTTGCGGCCCCTTCAGGGGGTGGGAAAAGTTCCATCATCCGCGAATTGCTCAAGACCCAGCCGGAGATTTATCTTTCGGTTTCGGCAACCACACGCGCGCCGCGTCCCGGCGAGGTGGATGGCAAGGATTATCATTTTGTGACCCAGGAGAAATTCCGGGAAATGCTGGATGCCGGGGCATTTCTGGAACATGCGGAAGTGTTTGGAAATTTTTATGGCACGCCCCGCCAGATGGTGGAAGAGCATCTGGCCCAGGGACATGATGTCTTTTTTGACATTGACTGGCAGGGTGCGCGACAGATTGCGGAAAAGACAGGTGGCGAGCTGGTGCGGGTTTTCATCCTGCCGCCATCGGGCGATGAACTGGAAAAGCGTCTCAAGGGTCGTGGACAGGACAGCGATGAGGTGATTGCCGGGCGCATGGCCAAGGCCGCATCGGAAATCCGCCACTGGGACGAATTTGATTATGTGGTTGTCAATGATGTGTTCGAGCAGGCAGTGGCCGAGATTTGTGGCATTCTTGCCACGGAGCGCCTGCGGCGCATCCGCCGTTCTGGCATGGCTGGATTTGTGAAAGACCTTATGGATGGCTGTGCGCGTTACGCACAAGCAAAGCCAGCGTCCTAAAGCCTTCCCAGCCAATTTCCTCGGCACGGGCCGTTGGTGCAATGCCGATTGCCTCCAAGGTTTTTTCCGTATCCGGGAACAGCGTTTTCAGGCTTGAACGCAGCATCTTGCGGCGCTGGCCAAAAGCGGCGGCGGTCACCTTTTCCATGGCAGAAAAAAGTGCCTGATCCACGGCTTCTTCATTGCGTGGAGTCAGACGTACAACCGCAGAAGTGACTTTTGGCGGTGGTGTGAAGGCGCGTGGCGGAAGTTCAAAAAGACATTCCGCATTCATCAGCCACTGTGTCAGGACAGAAAGGCGGCCATAATCCTTGCTGCGGGGGGCGGCCACAAGCCTGCGGGCCACTTCGGCCTGAAACATGAGGATCATGACGGAAAAAGCGGGTGTCTGGCGCAGCCAGGCAATGAGCAACGGCGTTGCGATGTTGTAGGGCAGGTTGGCAATGATGGCTCGTGGAGCGGGGCAGAGGCTGGCCAGATCCGTTTCAAGCGCATCGGCTTCAATCAGGCGCAAATGGCCTTGGCTGGCTTCCACGAGGCTTCCCAGAACCTCATGGCAGCGCCAGTCGCGCTCCACGGCAATGAGTTCCCTTGGGGTTTCCATGAGGATGGCACGGGTGAGTCCACCCGGGCCTGGCCCCACTTCAATGACGCCGGTTTCAGAAAGATCGCCCGCCGCCCGGGCAATCTTGGCGGTGAGGTTGAGGTCAAGCAGGAAATGCTGTCCCAGGGATTTGCGGGCATCCATGCTGGCCCTTGCAATGACATCACGCAAAGGTGGCAGGCTGGCAAGGGCTGTTTTCATGTTGGTCCTCATCCCCGGATGTCAATGAAGGCGGACGCACGCAGGTCACGCAGGGCGCGACGTTGCAGGATATCAAGCCGTTCATTGCCGATCTGGTTGCCAATCTCGGTTGTGCTGGGCAGGGAATCCGGATCAAGTGTCCGGACATCACGCAGCAGGAGGATATGCCAGCCGCGCAGGGAACGCAGGGGCGGGGACAGATGGCCCGGCTGCATGCGGATGAGGGCATTTTCAAGGGTCTGGTCCAGCTGGCCCTGAGGCAGCCAGCCAAGGTCGCCTCCACCTGCGGCTCCGGCGGACTGGGAGAACTGGCGGGCCATGGCGGGAAAGCTGGCGCCTTTTTTCAGTTCTTCAAAAATGCGTGTGGCGAGGGCTTCCGCACTGGCATCATCCTCGGGGTTTTCCACGGGGATGAAAATTTCGGCGACCAGCCATTCGGGTTTTCCGGCCGAAGCGGCAAGACGTTCCAGGGCTTCTGCAATATCGGTATCGGTGACATCAATCTGGGACATGATGTGGCGCTGGACAAATCGGGTCCATGAAAGCTGGGCCCGCAGCTGCTTGTAGATCCAGCCTTTTTTAACGCCAGAATCCGCAAGGGCTGCGGCAAAGGCATCGGCTGTCAGGTTGTTTTGCATGGCCACCACCTCAAAGGCCTTGTCGAGATCATCCTGGGCAAGAAGGATTCCGGACTTCTGGGCTGCGCGCAGTTCAAGCTCCTCGTCAATGAGGGTTCGCAAAACCTGGGGACGAAGACGGGTCCGGGTTTCCTCGCTGGCCGGAATGCCTGAGGCGGTCATGATGAGGGTGGTGCGGTTTTCAAGGTCGTTTTCCGTAATGGCGCGGTCGTTGACCGTGGCCACAATGCGGGCAAGCGTTTCCTGGGCCCTTGCCGGAATGATGATGCAAAGGGACAAGGCCAGGATCTGGAAAAGTTTTTTCATGTCATCCATCCTCAAGATGCAGCAGGGCGGCGGAACCGAGCAGAAGGGCGAGCCCCGCGGGCGCCCATGCGGCAAGAAAAAGCGGCAGGTTGTCGTGCATGCCAAGAGCCTGCACCACATCATTGATGAAATAGAGAAGAAAGCCAAGCAATGTTCCTCCGGCCGCCATCTTTCCTGCGCCGCCTTCGCGTGAAGGGCGGAGCGACATGGCGGTGGCCAGCAGAAGGACGCCGGCAAAAAGGAATGGCTGGGAAAGCAGGGACAGGAAATGCAGGCGTAGGCGGGTTGCTGCGAAGCCTGTGGCTTCCATCATCTGGATGAAGCCGGGAATCTGCCAGAAGGAAATGGTTTCAGGTTCCGCAAAGCTTTCCTCGATGCGGCCAAGGGACAGGTCGGTCGGGATGGTGACTTCACCGGATGGCTGGGCTGGAAGACCGGGTTCGTTGATGAATCCCTGCGGAATGTGCCAAGCGCCATCGGCCAGTGTGGCTTGGCTTGCATCAATGCGGCGGTCAAATTGGTCGGGGCCGCTGGAGAAGAAGAGGGTGAGGTCGGCAAGCCTGCCGTCTTCACGGTTGACGCTGCGGGCATGGATGATGATGTCGCGCCCGGTTGCATCCTGTTGCCGGAGCCAGAGGCCGGAACCGGCAATGTTGATGGCGCTGCCGGAGCCGCCGGCAAGGGAAGAATCCAGCTGTTCATATCGGGCCAGCATGACCGCCGAGATGGGGTTGATGATGGTGATCTTGATGATGCCCAGCAGGAGGACGGATACCATCATGGGCCAGAGGAATCCCCAGACGGAAACTCCGGCCGTGCGCACAATGACCAGTTCCTGGTTGCGGGTCAGGCGAAAGAAGCAGTGCATGGCCGCAAAAAGGATGGCAAAGATCATGAGTTGCTGAACGCTTTGCGGCAGGCGGAGCGCCGCCATTTCGACAATTCCGGAAAAAGGGATGGCGGCCATTTTGGATGTCTTGCGCAGCAGCTCGACGATTTCAAAGATGAAGCTGATGAAGGACAGGACGCCCAGCGCCATGAGGACCTGGGTGAGGAATTGGCGTGCCAGGTAAAGGGAAAGTGTGGGGGCAATTTTTATGCGCATGGGGCCTTCCTTTCCCGTGGCAGGTCGCGGATTTTTCCAAGGCGCCAGGCAAAGAAAACGGAAGGCAGGAAAACGGAGAGATAGATGAGCGGGGTAGCCCATACAGAGGTGCGTGCGAGACTCCCGGAGATCATGTAACCCGACTGGATGAGGAAGGCGAAGCTGCCAGCCAGGGCGATGCGGCGGCCCATGCCGCGCCGGGCGTGGGGGGCGGTAAGAATGGCGAAGAGGGCCGCAAGGGCAAGGGCAAGGCAAAGGAAGGGCGAGGCGATTCGGTTGTGGGCCTCAACCCGGAAGATCCTGCTGTATTGACGGTCAAAATCGGTTTGGGGAGGCTCAAGGAGTTCCAGAAAGGTGCGGTCACTGGGTTCGACCCAGCGCGAACTGACGGGTTTCTGGATAAGTCCCATGTCAATGGTATGGGAAAGGAAGTCCAGTCGGGTCACTGCGCCCGTTGCCGGATTTGTGAGTTCCTGGCGGGAGCCGTTTTCAACAATGAGTCGCGGGCCATCGGGGGTATCAGCCAGGCGGCCGGTTTTTGCAAGGGTTGTCACAGGACGTTTTGCATCACGGGTGTCATGAATGAGCAGGCCGCGAAAATCGCCATTGTCCCCACGTTCACGGAAATAAACGGTCAGGTTGCTGCTGACCGGGTTGAAGACGCCTTCCCGCAGAAGAAGACTTGTGTATTGCGAATTTGCCATATCCTTGAGGGTTTTGAGCTGGCGATTGGAAATTGGTGTAAGCCAGGTATTCATGACCAGCAGGAGGCCGAGCGAAAGGCCTGCAAGGAAAAGAGCGGGCTGGGCGATCTGCCATGTGCCAAGGCCAAAGGACCGCAGTATGGTGAGTTCGCTGTCGGCAAACATGCGATTATAAACAAACAGAACCACAATGAGGATGGTCATCGGCAGGGCGGCGGCCGCAAAATTGGGCAGGGTAAGCGCCACCATGCGGAGGAACATGCGCACAGGCGCACCGCCGTTCAGGGTGATTTCCAGGAAACGCAGCGACTGCGTCAACCAAAGGGCTACGCAAATGGCCAGAAGGGTAAAAAGCGTGGCCAGAAGCAGGTTCCGGAATATGTATCGCTTGATCAGGATCATGAAACAGGGGTAAAAGGATTGAAAAGGATGAAGCCTTCTGTAACGCTTTTTTCCGCCAATCTCAAGGAGTGGAACATGAAAATCGCATTTATTGATCCTGCCCGCCCATTACCATGCAACACCGGGGTTGGGTTCTGTCATGAAAAATGCAAGCTGGATGAAGCACTTTCCGCCCTTGATGCTCTGCTGGACGGGTTTGTTTCGGAAGCTCTTGCCGGCCTGAAATATTCTGGCAAGCGTGATGAGGTGGCTCTTCTGACCCTGCCACCCGCAGCAGGTCTTTCTCGCCTTTTCGTGTTTGGCCTTGGCGAGGATGCAGATGGCGAAGAGGACATCTTGTCCATGGAACGTTCGGGAGGCGTGCTGGCTTCGCGGCTTTTTGGCTTTTCTGAAGCGGTTCTGCTCTCTTCCGGAATGGGGGAGGACGTGCTGGCCTCCCTGCTTGAAGGCATGCTGCTGCGGAGCTGGCAGTTTGTGAAGTACCGGACGAATGCCAGCAAGGACAAGGTGAAGGTTCCGCTTGGAACCCTGCATGTGCATGTGGCGGATGTCCATACGGCACAAAAAGCGTTTGCGCCCCGCAAGGCCCGGGCTGAAGCGGTATTTTTTGCGCGCGACCTGATTTCAGAACCGGGAAATGTCCTGTATCCCGCCAGCATGGCCAGCCGGGTGGCCAAACATTTTGAAAAAACGGATGTTTCGGTGGAAATTCTCGGCGAAAAGGATATCAGGGCGCTTGGGATGGGGGCACTTCTCGGGGTTGCCCAAGGCAGTGAAAAGCCGCCACGGCTGGTGGTGATGGAATACCACGGTGCGAAAAAGGGCAGCAAAAAACCTCCTGTGGCCTTTGTTGGCAAGGGCGTGACGTTTGACAGCGGCGGCATTTCGCTCAAGCCGGGCGCTGGAATGTGGGACATGAAACATGACATGGCGGGAGCCGCTGCCGTGATTGGGGTGATGGACGCGCTGGCGGCCCGCAAGGCAAAGGTTGATGTGGTGGGGATCGTTGGCCTGGTGGAAAACATGCCGTCCGGTGGGGCGCAACGTCCGGGTGATATTGTGGTGTCCATGTCGGGGCAAACCATTGAGGTTCAGAATACGGATGCCGAGGGGCGTCTTGTGCTGGCGGATTGCCTGAGTTATGCGCAGGAACGGTTTGGTACCAAAACGGTGGTCAATCTTGCAACGCTGACCGGTGCGATTGCCATTGCGCTGGGCAGTGAACATGCGGGGCTTTTCAGCAACAGCACGGAACTGGCCGGTGCCTTGCGGGCGGCCGGAAAGAAAACCGGCGAAAGGCTGTGGCGCCTTCCCATGGGCAGCGCCTATGACAAGATGATTGATTCCGATATTGCGGACATGAAAAACATTACGGGTGTGCGGGATGCGGGCAGCATTACGGCCGCCCAGTTCCTCCAGCGATTCGTCCGGGAAGATGTGGCCTGGGCACATCTTGACATTGCCTCCGTGGCTTGGAAAAACAAGGATGATGCGCTGTGTCCGAAAGGCGCAACCGGATTTGGCGTGCGTTTGCTGGATGTTTTTGTGGCCGCTGCGCTGGAAAAAGCATGAGTGAAGTCCGCTTTTACCATCTGACCCGGACTTCCCTGGATTCAGCGCTTTACGGAATACTTGAAAAAGCGGTGGGTCAAGGCATGAGAACTGTTGTTGATGCCGGTTCTCCGGAGCGGGCTGAGCAGCTTTCGGCACAGCTCTGGACGGTGCAGCCTTCCGGTTTCCTTCCTCATGGCACAGCAAAAGACGGCATGCCGGAACGTCAGCCAATCTATATTGGGGAAAATTCGGAAAACCTGAATGGCGCCACCCTGCTTGTCATGCTGGGGGGGCAGGCCCCGCCTGATCCTGAAGCCTTTTCCCTGTGTTGCCTGGTATTTGAGGACAGGGATGCGGATGCGGTGGTGCTGGCACGGAAAAGCTGGAAAAGCCTCAAGGAAGCAGGGGGTTTCCTGTCCTATTGGCAGCAGGGGGAAAACGGGGGCTGGCAAAAGACGGCGTGAAGCTTCTTTTGGCATGAAGCCGATTCTTCAGGCCCTCTTGTAATTTCCCGACATCGCAGCTACTTTCTGCGCCCGAAAAAGACAAGGGGAGGATGATCCTCCCGTTTCCCTTGGAGAATGAACACATGGCCAAAAAGGACCTGCGGCATGATGGTGACATCGCGCGTGCTGCGAAACTGCAACCAATAGCCGCCATTGCCGAAAAAGCCGGGATTCCTGAAGAGGCGGTCATTCCTTTCGGACGCAGCAAGGCCAAGCTGGATGAAGCGTTCATCGCGGGGCTTGCAGACAAGCCTCAGGGGCATCTTGTCCTTGTGACAGCCATTACCCCGACAGCCGCCGGGGAAGGCAAGACAACCACCTCCATCGGGCTTGCAGATGCCATGCGCCGACTGGGGAAAAGGGCATCCGTGTGCCTGCGCGAGCCCAGCCTTGGTCCCTGTTTTGGCATGAAGGGCGGCGCAACAGGTGGTGGATTTGCGCAAGTGGTGCCGATGGAGGATATCAACCTTCATTTTACCGGAGATTTCCACGCCGTCACCTCGGCCCACAACCTGCTCGCCGCCATGCTTGATAACCACCTGCATTTTGGCAATGCGCTGGACATTGATCCGCATAGCATCACCTGGCGGCGTGTGGTGGACATGAATGATCGGGCGTTGCGCGATATCGTTCTTGGGCTTGGCGGGCGCGCCAACGGGGTGCCGCGTCAGTCCGGGTTTGATATTACGGCATCTTCGGAGATCATGGCCATTCTTTGCCTTTCCACAGACATGGAAGACCTGAAGCGCCGCCTTGGCAATGTCATTGTTGCCCATGACAGGGCTGGAAAACCGGTGCATGCGAGGGATCTTTCTGCGGATGGCGCCATGGCTGCGCTCCTCAAGGATGCGTTCCTGCCCAACCTTGTTCAGACACTTGAAGGAACCCCGGCCTTTATTCATGGGGGGCCGTTTGCCAATATTGCACATGGGTGCAATTCTGTGGTTGCGACACGGGCGGCGCTTGGGGTTTCTGAATGGGTTGTTACTGAAGCGGGATTTGGCGCGGATTTGGGGGCCGAAAAGTTTTTTGACATCAAGTGCCGGAAGGCCGGACTTTCCCCCGATGTGGCGGTGCTGGTGGCAACAATCCGGGCTCTCAAACTGCATGGCGGCGTTGAAAAAACGCATCTTGAAGAGGAAAATGTCCATGCGGTCGAGGTGGGGTTTGCCAACCTGCAAAGGCATGTGGAAAACATTGGCCAGTTTGGGGTTCCTGTTGTGGTTGCCATCAATCATTTTGATGCGGATACCCAAGCCGAGCTTGATCTTGTGCGGAAAATGAGCGCGGAGATTGGTGTGGATGCCGTGATTTGCAGCCATTGGGCACACGGTGGTGCAGGCGCGGAAGGCCTGGCCGAGGCGGTTTTCCGCAAGGTGGAGGAAGATCCGGCCAATTTTCACGGACTTTATCCGGATGATATTTCCTTGTGGGAAAAGGCGCGCATGGTGGCCAGAAGCCTTTATGGGGCCGAAGACATCATTGGGGATTGCAAGGTGCAGGAGAAATTTGCGGAACTTGAACGCGCAGGATATGGCACATTTCCTGTGTGCATGGCCAAAACCCAATACAGTTTTTCAACCGATCCAACCTTGAAAGGGGCACCTGTGGACCATATTGTGCCGGTGCGGGATGTGCGTCTTGCCGCTGGTGCTGAATTTGTGGTGGTGGTGTGTGGGGATATCATGCTGATGCCGGGCTTGCCGCGTAAGCCGGCCGCAGAAACAGTATCCATCGGTTCAGATGGGCATGTCAGCGGGCTCTGATGGTTGAAACTGTTTTTCGGGAAGGCTGAAACAAGAGATTAGAGCTCGATTTCAAGCCCTTCACGCGCCACAATGGTGCCGGGAGCCGCTTCGCCGGCCAGCCGGTCAATCAGGTCGTTTTCATCATCGTCCCTTGCGGGACGGAGATGGAAAAGCGCGGTGCGTTTGGCACCGCAGGCCTGCGCCAGGCGACAGGCTTCCTGCCATGTGGAGTGACCCCAACCGATAAAGTTCGGGAATTCGGCATCGGTGAACATGGCATCATAAATGAAAATGTCGGCATCCTTGCAGAAATTGATGATGCGCGCATCCGGCGCACCGGGGGTGTGTTCGGTGTCGGACAGGTAACAGATTTTGCGTCCGGCATATTCAATGCGGAATCCGCAAGCCCCATTGGGATGGTTGAGGGGAAGGGTGTGGACCATCAGCCCGGGATGAAGTTCGAAAGTATCATGGGGATGAAAGTCATGGAATTCCGGATGTGACAGGAAATCCGCCGGAGTGAAGGGTTCGTATGGCGGGCAGAAATGGTTGCTCAGGATGGATCTCGTGGTTTCACCCTCCGGGTGGCCGAAACCCCAGATGCGGAAACGGTTTTCCGGGTTGAAAAGGGGGGCGAAGAAAGGCATGCCACAGGTGTGGTCCATGTGGAAGTGCGAGAGGATGATGTCGGCATCGATGGGGGTTCCCATGGCAGCCATGCGCCATCCAAGCGGAACGATTCCTGTTCCGGCGTCAAGGATGACCGTGTGCGGACCACAGCGGAGGAAAACACAAGCCGTGTTGCCGCCATAACGCATGGTGTGTATGCCTGAAGCAGCCACGGTGCCGCGGATGCCTTCAAAGCGCAGGGTGACCCTGGATGTATCGTTTCTATCGCTCATGCGGGGAGAAATGTATCTTGAAAGAAAAAAAGGGGCAACAAAAAAGGGCCATGCAGCCCCGGAAAATGTCATGCGGTTTTGGAAAATGGCGCGCCCGAAGGGATTCGAACCCCTAGCCTCTTGATTCGTAGTCAAGTGCTCTATCCAGTTGAGCTACGGGCGCGTTCCGGAAAGGGTCTATAATCAATTCGGGGTTTTTAAGCAAGGGCCAAAAAGTTTTTTTGGCATTTTTTTGGTAAAGGGGATAAATTCACGCTTGTGCAATGGGTTGCGAGCCGTTACACTTCGGCGTTGAATAGGTAGGGAGGTGAAGCCTGTCCAAGAGGTTGGGATTCATCAAACCGGGTCTTTAAAATAACGAGGGTTTCAGCCCATGTCATCTTCACTGCGCAAGTGCCTTTTGCTGGGAGCCAGCGTCATCCTGTTTGGTTGCTCAAGTTCGAGTGACTGGGTTCCATCCCTGACAGGAGAACCCCTTCCTCCCGCGCCGCAACAGGAAGCTGTGAGAGCGGAAGAGCCAGCCCCGGCCATTCAGGCGGAAGCTGTTGCGGAGCCCGTTGTGATTTCCGCAATGGATGAGGACGGTGCCTCCAGCGGAACGGTTGTCGGACGCAAGGTGGAAGAGCTGCGCAGCGAATATCTCGGGCTTGACCGGCTCGTGATCCAGAATGCGGAAGCGCTGAAAGCCCTGCAGGGACGGACGCAGGCCAATTCCCTTGCGTATTACAGCCTTGTTGCCAAAATGAACAGCCGCCTGCAGAACGGCACAACGCCGGGCAATCCCCGTCTTGTCGGCCAGTGGAACCAGTCCCAGGAAAAACTGGAATCCATTGCGCAGGATGTTGTGGACCTCAATACCCTTGCCAGCCAGATTGCGGCGAACGCTTCCATGTCGGCCTACCTTGTTGAAGGTATCCGTGCAACCTACGGTCTTTCCGGCGCGCTGGAAGAAGATCATGCCAGCCTTGCCGCTCTTGAGGATGATGTCAACCGTACGGTTGTGCAGATCGATCGCCTGCTCAATGACGTGTCGGATGCCATCAACAGGCAGAGCACCTATCTCGCCTCCGAGCGCCGCAACCTGCAAACCCTTTCGCTGGCCATTGCCAATGGCGAACTTTATGGTGGCAGCCTTGCCAACCGCGCCTTTTCGGTCTTGACGCCAACCGTGGGAAGTTCTCCGCGGACGGAAACCCCGGGGGAATCCCGTGCGGTTGAGGAAGTGCGTCCGGCCATGGCGACCAAGCCGCTGGTGGTCATCCGCTTCGACCGTGAGAATGTGGATTACCAGATGGCCGTTTACCAGGCAGTCAGCCAGGCATTGGACCGGTATCCGCAAGCCCGTTTTGAGGTGATGGCGGTGAGCCCGTCGATTGGCAACCCGGCCCAGGTGGCCATGGCTTCCAGCACAGCCAAGCGCCGTGCAGAGGAAGTCCTTCGGACACTGAGCCAGATGGGCCTGCCCATTGAACGTGTGCAGCTGACGGCTGCAACCACGGACAAGGTGGAAGGTGGCGAGGTACATATTTACCTGCGCTAGTTTTACCTGCAAGAGATGAAAAAGGCCGGCATCATGTCGGCCTTTTTTATTTTTGGCATGCTTTTCGGACATGGGCGCCGGCGGTGTTGGGATTCCATGCGGGCCAAGAGAAAAATGCAGGATGCAGTTGCATCCTTAGGGCGGATATGGCATTGACACATGCGTGCGCACCCGTAGCTCAGTTGGATAGAGCACAGGATTCCTAATCCTGGGGTCGTGGGTTCGAGTCCCGCCGGGTGCGCCAATTATATCTTATCACTTGTTACTTTTTTGTACGATATATCATGTATTTATCTGGCGTGTAGCCTCATTCATTTAAAAAGCTGTTGCTGAACTGAATCCGCTACCTTACCCTATAATTCTCCTTCTTCTGCTACCTATACGCTACCTATGTGCGGGTGTATGGGGAAAAGTCATATATAAGGATTCGCCTATGCCTAACGTGAAGCTGACCAAAAGGGTCATCGATTCTGCTAAAGCGGGAACCAAAGACACGATCTTGTGGGATACCGACCTCAAGGGGTTTGGTTGCAAGATCACTCCTGCCGGACATAAGGTCTATTTTTGCTATTACCGCACCAAGGGAGGGCAACAGCGTCGTCCTAAGATTGGAGATCATGGTGTGCTAACCTGTGAGGAGGCCAGGGAGGTCGCTAAGAGGTGGCTTGCGGAGGCAGGCATAGGCGGCGATCCCGGAGGCAGCTTGCAGGCGCAAAAAACGCAGATCACCTTTGATGCGTTTGCAGATCAATATCTGGAGCAACATGCCCGCACCAAAAAGAAGGCATCTAGCGTTGCAGCGGATGAGCGAAACCTGAACAACCATATACGTCCCATGTTTGGGAAATTGCCCATTGCTGCGATTGGGCGAATGGATGTGGTTTGCTTTCACCAGAAGATGAAGGGAAAGCCGGGAGCGGCGAATCGGTGTCTGGCTCTGCTTTCAAAAATGTTCAATTTGGCAGAACTATGGGGTTTTCGTCCCGACAACAGCAATCCATGCCGCCATGTGTCAAAATACCCTGAGCGGAAGTTGGAGCGTTATTTAACCAAGGAAGAGTTCAAGGGCTTGGGAGCCCAGCTCCAGGAGAAAAAACTTGAGAAGGGGATGGGGCCAATTATTGCGGCAATCATCGAGCTTCTGATTTTTACAGGTTGTCGCCGTGATGAAATCCTGACGTTGAAATGGGATGATGTGTCTTGCAATGATCGGTGTCTTTATCTCAAGGATAGCAAAACGGGGGCTAAGATCGTGCATCTCAATTCCTTGGCGCTTGATGTGTTGCAAGGACTGAAACTAACGCAGGATAATCCATTCGTGTTTCCAGGAGAAAAACCGGGCCAGCATTTTGCTGGTATCGAAAAAGCGTGGCAAAGGCTGCGGAAGAAGATAAATCTTAGCGATGTGCGTCTGCATGATCTTCGGCATAGCTTTGCCAGTGTTGCCGCATCGTCGGGGATCAATCTCCCCATGATTGGAGCGCTTCTCGGACATAGGGAGGTTTCTACCACGCAGCGCTACGCGCATCTGTCCGCTGATCCTCTGCGGCAAGCTAACGAAGAAATCGGTAAAAAAATTGCCAAGGCGATGAGGAAGAAATGAAAAACGATACCTATGAAGATGGGATGACGCCGCTGGAAGCAGCATTTTCTCTGATGCCAAAGGAAATATACCAGGATTTTGAGGATGAGATTAAGCGTAGGAAGGATTCGATTAATGAGAAGATGTCCGGAATTGATCCTAGCAAAAGCTCCGGTTTGGATATTTTCCCCGATCTCATGAAGCTTTTTGTGGATAATCGCCGTGTTTGCAATCAAAGAATTATCTTTCTCCGGGAATTGCAGCAGAAATTGAAGGCTGGAGAATGGGTCGGTTATGGCTTTAAGGAGCCTCGGCAAGAGCATGATAAGCGGCGTAAAATCCCAAGAGATATTTGGGGTGGCAAGATTGCTTGGGATATATCAGGCCTTGAGGGTGCAGGGGAGAAATATAAGCAGATTCGGGTTTTCCAGTCCCATTCCCCTTCTAAGGGGAAGGATGTTGCAAAGTGCTTGTTTGTGCCAAAACCCAAGGAACGTGGGCGGCCCAGTATGCGGGATTTAAGCCGGGAAGCATACCAGGCCTGTAAGCAAGTGCATGATCTCCCGATAGCCTTGACCAGGGAACAGGAAGGGAAAGTCCTGAAGGAATGGGTTTCAAAAACCTATCCATGGCTTGCGGATGAATACGCTCGGATACAGGATAAATCCATTCGCCGCCATGTTGAGGATTTGAGAGGGGAAACGCCGGACAAAAACCGGACAAAAACAAAATTGTTCGATTGATTTTATACCTGTTTTTTGATTTTTATCAACGGATTAGCTTCTTCTCTACCGAAACTTTTTGGAGAAAAAGCTATGAACACAAAACATGATCCCGATTATCTCGATAAGCTGCTGAACGAAAAGGAAGCGGCTTCCTATCTCAGGCACTCCATTCGCGCGCTGCAAAAATGGCGCTTGAATGGAGGTGGCCCGATCTTTGTCAAAATATCCCGCCGCTCCATTCGTTATCGGCGGCGTGATTTGAGAGCTTGGGTTGAAGCGCGGCTTCGCCAAGACACCACCCACACATCTCCTCCAATGGATCATTTATCCGGCAGCGACGACGGCGCGGCGCCCGACGGGCGCAGTCGCCGCTGCCGGGGGATGGTTGTTCGTGCGGATTGAAAGAGGGGGCGTTCCTGTAACACGCCCCCCCATGAATACAAAGGAGATGGATATATGAAACCGATTTATCACGGTTTTGATGGCTTGGATTTGACCTTTCAGGGACGTATGCCAAAGAAGGTTTTGAAGCAGTTGGAAGCGGCCAAGGCGGAAGCGCAGGAAAAGCATTCCAGCGTTCCGGCCAAGATAGGCGATTCGGAAATGCCCGTCATGGTGTTTGAGACAGGTGCAAGGGGTGGGTATGCCTTTGGGTTTGATACAGGTGTCGATGGTGAAACCTGGTTCGTATCGAACACCGAAAAAAGGGATGTTTGGGGAATAAGGGTATCTGTCAAAAGCTTGGCGCTTGCGCTCAACGGGTTTGCCAAGGTCAAGCAGCGGCTGGCCGATGTTCTGAAGGCGCTTGGGGCTGAAGGATGCAATGCTGAAGGATTTTTCGGAAATGGATTGCTGGAGAGCATAAGCCGGGTGGACTATTGCTTCGATTTTTTGAGCGATGACGCGAGCTTCCGCCCCGATCCTGATTTGTTGATTGCCAACCCTCACGCCATACGAACCCTGCATCATGAGCCAACTATTGAGGCAAGGGGAAGGCAGATTGAAACCATCACTATTGGAAAAATGCCCGGGCGGCAACTCTGCCTCTACAACAAGAGTCGGGAAATGATGGTTAGCCGGAAGTTCTATTGGGAGGAGTTCTGGAAGCTGCCGGAAGGGCATGGAGGGCAAGTGTGGCGGATAGAAGTTCGGGCAGGGAAGGACGAATTGCGGGCGTGGAATGTTCGGCGTTTCGAGGATTTGGAGGGGAAGGTTGGCAACATCATCGCCGCCATTCTGGAAGCAATCCGCTATGTCGAACCCAACCCAACGGATTCAAACCGTGCTCGCTGGCCAGTCGCTGATTTCTGGCAGCAGGCCATATCAACCGCCAAGAATGGCTTGAGCTACGTTCCCGGCGAAGTGAGGACAGGTAAGATTGTCGAGGGTTACCGTGCGCAGATTGCAGAAGGGTATATGAGGCAGATTGTAGGGCTGTTGCCCGGCTTGGCGTTTTGCATGGGATACGACGTTTCCGAAATGCCAACAGTCTTTGACCTGGTTTGGCAACGGGTGTTTGAGCAGGCGCAAAAATGCCCGGAGAAGCTACAGGAAAAATACGACATTGCCCGACAGAAGCACAATTTTTTGGATACCCCCCTTGAACTTCTGAAAGAGAATTCCTACATCCGCAGTGGGACTTCTCGTGTCCCGGAAAGGTGGTGAGTTAAAATGGGACAACCGACCCAGACTGAATTGCAAGAGTGGCGATCCGATGTATGGGATATATACAAGGATATGCAGGGTATGTGGCGTTGGCGGCGAACTGCCAGAAATGGCAAAATCGTTGGCGCTTCCTGCGAAGGTTATAACAATCGACTTGATTGCTATAACAATGCCCGTCGCCATGGTTATGTTGGCGAATAGAGATTAGCCATCTTACCCTCCAGTAAGTGTTATGCTTGCTGGAGGGGTGGCCATGCTTATTAGGAGTCGTTATGTTAGGTAGCGTAGATGATTTGTTTATTGTACTTGGATTTGTTGTGCCTGGATTTGTTGCTTTATATGTAAGATCATTGTTTGTTGTTGGGAGAAAAACGCATAATCTTAATGAAATTTTATCGTATCTTGTTGTGTCGGTTGGATATTACGCAGTCATACTTCCAGTAATTTTATGGCTTATATCTGGAGATGGGTATGGTTTAGGAAGAATTGTTGCATGGTTGTTTATCATTCTTATTTGTCCGGCAGTCTTTGGGTTGTTCCTAGGAATAAATGTGCAGAAAGGATTTCTAAGGTCCTTCTTGGTAAGGTTTGGAGTAACCCCGGTGCATTGCATTCCTACGGCATGGGATTGGAAGTTTTGGGCTGGTGATACAAATTGGGTTCTTGTTACACTTAAAGATGGAACGCGTTTTGCGGGGGTTTGTGGACCTGAGTCGTTCATATCATCTGATCCGGCTGAACGTGATATATATATCCAGCGGATTTATGATATAGGTGAGGATAATAAGTGGTTGCCGCGCGGTGATACAGGAGTTCTTATTACTGCAGGAGAAATACAGACCATAGAATTTTGGCCGTACCAGCAACAGGAGCGAAATGATGATGAAAAATAACAAACCATCTTTCTGGAATTCGTCTATTAGAGAGCAGAAGGGGTATCAGCCTAAGCCTTTAAACGAGGGATACAAACCCGCTACTCCACAGGGGGGGTATCAGCCCACCAGCCAGAAACTACCTCCTTTGCCCCCTTCCAATCCACCAAATCAAGGGAGCGGCGGCAAGAAAAGATAAGTGTGAGCTGTTAATGCTTGTGGTCGTGGATCGTTTCCGGCTTGCTACCTATTTGCTACCTGAATGGGTCGCTTTCTAGAGAATATCTCATTATATCAATTACTTTATTGTTGATATTTCTAGATTCCTAATCCTGGGGTCGTGGGTTCGAGTCCCGCCGGGTGCGCCATTTTTTTCTCCACATGGTTTTGGAATATGTATCTAGAGCCTTGAGCGTTCATCTTGAATACCCTTGGTGCCTTTTGATGGCCATCCGCCATGTTTGCAAACCTTGGACGATGCCCGCATCGCCCTGCGGTTTGCGCCTTGCGGTCTGGCGCATCCAAAGATCAACAGGCATTGTTCAATCTAAACGCTCAAGGCTTTAGGCGTTTTCCTGCTGTGGATCGTTTCCTGTTTTTTAGGTGGTTTTTCACTTTCTGGTTGTTATCCTCTCCAACAGCCGTTTTGGCTTTTACTCAAGGGAGGGATCCATGAAACATAAAATTTTTGTTGGTTTGGCCATTTTTGTTGCGCTTCTTGTTGTGGGAGGCATCTTCCTTTATGGCAGCATTGATTCGGTTGTGGCAGCGGCGATCCGTGGTTACGGGCCCAAAATCACTGGGGTTCCGGTTGCGATCGAAAGCGTGAAGGTTACGCCAACAGAAGGCAGGGCGGTTTTGCGTGGGCTGGTCGTTGGAAATCCGGATGGATTTGAAACGCCTCATGCCTTTTCCCTTGGCGAAATCCGCATGGTTCTTGATGTGAAATCGTTGGGTAGCGATGTGGTGCATATCCAGGAAATTGTCATTGATAATCCCGAAATCACCTATGAATATGGCGTATCCGGCAGCAACATTGACGCCATTCGCGCCCATGTGGCAAGCCTGTCTTCAGGAAAGGCGTCCACTGGTTCTGGGGATACCTCCCCAAAGGGAGAAGGGGCCAAGTTGATCATTGATAGTCTGGTGATTTCTGGTGGCAAGATCGATGTAAGCGCTGCCATGCTCAAGGGAAAAACCCTGCGTGTTCCCCTGCCTGACATCCATCTGTCCGACATTGGCAAAAAATCGGAAGGCGCATCGGCGGCCGAGGTGGTGTCCAAGGTGATGTCCGCAGTTTCTTCTGGCGTTTCCGGGGCCGTGTCAAAGCTGGATCTTGGAGCTCTGTCCAAAAAAATCCAGGAAAGTTCTGGCGCCACGGCTGAGGATGTCAAGAAAAGTGCTGACGATGCCGTCAAGCGTCTTAAGGGCATGTTCCAGTAATTTTGACAGGTGTTTTGAAAATGGCCTCCCCCCATAAAAGGGGGAGGCCATTTTTCATGGGGCCATGTCACGGTATGTCATATGGTCAAGAGGCTGTTGCGTGGAAGGCTGAAATGGATGTGTGTTCCCTTGCCGAGGGTGCTTTCCATGGTCATCTCTCCGCCATGCAGCTGGATGAGGTGGCGACTCAGGGTAAGGCCAAGGCCCGTCCCACCGTATTTCCGGCTGATCATCAGGTCGGCCTGCTGGAAAGGTTCAAACAGGTTTTCCATGTTTTTTTCTGAAATGCCGATTCCCGTATCGCTGATTTCAACCCGGACATAATCAGCGTCAGCGGTGATGCTAATGGTGATGGTGCCACCTTCGGGAGTGAATTTGATGGCATTGGACAGGAGATTGAGGACAACCTGCCGGATGGCGCGTTCATCCATGATGATTTGCGGGATGTTGTCCGCGTGCTGGCAAGAGAGGGTGATTTTCTTTTTTTGTGCCAGAAGTTTGTTCAGGTGGACACACTGTTCAATGATTTCCAGTGGGGCGCATGTTTCTGGCAACAGGATGAATTTTCCGGATTCAATTTTGGTAATGTCAAGGACGTCATTGATGAGGGACAGAAGATGCTGGCCACTGTCGTGGATGTCTGTTGCATATTCCGCATATTTGTCTATGACGCCGTGAAACAGGTCGTTTTTAATGATTTCGGCAAACCCCAGGATGACATTGAGCGGCGTGCGGATTTCATGGCTCATGTGGGCCAGGAACCTGGTTTTTGAACGGTTTTCCGATTCCAGCTGGGCGTTTACGGAAATGAGGTCCAGTGTGCGGCGCTCTACTTCCTGTTCCAGATCATGCTGGTGGTGGGCATTGCTGTAGGACATGAAGGCCAGGAGGAGGGTCAGGATGGCGCCAAAAGTGAAGATGCTCACAAAAGAGCGTTTGGGATACGTTTCAAGGAAGTGGTGTTCTGGCGTGATGACAACGGCATACGTGCGCCCAAAGATGAAGAGAGGGGAGATGGCAACATCTTCCAGCAAATTGGTCTCATGGGTGGATGGAAAAGTGATGGGAGCTGCGTTTGAAGGGCTTTCCGGCAGGGATGCCATATAAAGAGGAGGTGCATCCAGGGAAAGCTGGAAGAAATGTATGCTTTTAATGGCTTTTGAAGGTTTTTCAAAGGCAAACGCAGATTTGAGCAGGGAGGCCACGGGAATGGCCGTCACAATGATGCCTTCCCCCTGGTTGATGAAATCGGGAGTTTGGATGTCCGGTTTTCGGACAGGCTGGTAAACAACGATGGATGTGGGCTGGGGGGGCGGGCGAATCATGATGGGTAAAGGGGGGGTTGCTGTGGGCAACAGGGTGGCTTCGGCTTTTTGGATGGCGGATATGCGCTCAATATTTGAAGCGGCATCAAAGCCATAGGCGTAGAAGTTTTGGGCATGCGGTTCGACATACTGGATGGGATAATAGACGTGTCGTTCCTGGGGTGCGGATTTTTGGCCGGTTTCTGTACGGTCATAGATCTGGTAGTCGGATGTGATGTGCTTTTGGGCCCAGGCTTCAAAAGCCGTTTTCTGGTTTTGGGGGATTTTGGGAATCCATGCCATGGCATCCAGGATCCGGTTTTCAAGGATCTTTTTGGTGATGGCAGCAAATTCTTCCTGCGTGATGTATTCACTACTGGTAATGCAGGCGGACAGGGTTTCCAGCTGGGACAGGAAAAGGTTTTTCATGTTGTTGCGCAATTCGGCGGCCTTGCTGCTGGCAACCTGCCAGAAAAGGTCACGTTTTGTGGCTTCGTTCCGGGCATTGGAAAGAAAGGCCAGGGAAATGCTGATGGCCATTCCGCAAACAAAAATGAAGATCGCTTCCCGGATGGCGGGATGCTTCCTGATCGGATGCAGTGCCCGTTGGAGGAAAACCATGAGGGCAATCATCAGGAAGATGGTTACGGAAATGGTAAAAAGGATGGGGGGAAGACGACTTTGCCGTATCCTGTGGGCATAGCCCTCAAGGGGCAAGTCAATTCCCACCATCATGAGGACCTTGTTTTCACGTGCCGTATAAACTGGCGCAAAAGCGCTGATGATATCTTTCCCTAAACGCTTGTAAGGTCCAAGAATGAAGGCTTTTGGCTTGTGAAAGGCCGTGATGAGTTCTGGTGGTGGATCAATGTAGGGAGATCCAGCAAAAGCTCCGGGGTGTGGTTCAGTGCAGTTGTGGGGACCAAAAACAACATGCTCGTTGCGAAAGCCCATGGTATAGATGCTGTTGAATTGAACATTTCGGCCATAAGATTTCAGTTGTTCCTCAAGCCTTTTGTAATAAGGCGTGTCTTCGCCTTTTGGGGTAAAGGAAAGAAGGGCTGCCCTGTCGGGGGAAATGGTGCCCGCAATTTCCTGTGCCTGGGAAAGCAGGTATTGCCGGATTTCCGTATCAGTTGCCTGGCCTTGCCAGAAAGCCAGAAGCCAGCCAAATCCAATAAACAAGGTGATGGCTGTCGGGATGGCATAAAGGCCAAGGAATGAACGCTTTTTGATGAGGTTTTTGTGATGGATTTTCCAGAGTTGCAGGGCAATGACCGTGATGCAGATCGTACGGAAAAACTGGACTGGAAAACCAAAGGTGGACAGGAATGTGCTTGTGTTGATGGTGTTGGCCGGAAAGAAGTTGGCAGCTTCCGGTACAAGCCCGGTTGAAATGCCGTAAAGCAGCAGGGCCATGGAAACGCTTTTGGGAAAAGTCTGGTTTTTGCAATAGGGGTTTGGATTTTTCCAGAAGATATAGGTTGTTGCCATGACAACAGGAAAACCGACAAAATAGCGAAGGGATGCTTGGAATCCCGGGATACCTTTTGTGAAAAGATCGGAAACGATATCCAATAAGGTAAACGTGGAAAAAGAAACGTCATGAAAGGCATGCACCCATCCGCCGAGCAGAATGAGGGGGATGGGAACAAAAAGCAGCAGGCGCAGGAAATGGTTGTTCAGTGTGAGCAGTACAAAGCCCATGAGCAGGTAGAATGAAAGCGCCATAAGGGCCAGGCTTGCAAGTTCGAGAGAGCAGCAATCCGGAAAGGAAAGAAGGACAAGTTCCGTCCATTCATGGGCGGCGTAGGCAAAGGCGAAACCTGCAAAGTATTTCCATGAACGATGGGGCTTGTCCTCCCATGTGGGGATAGCCATGCACCCGGCCAGAAAGAGGCTGAGCCCATAAATCAGGTAAATGTAATCAAGGTTGACGATCATGATGGATAATATGATAAAATCGTCAGGTTAATAAATGTTGATTATTTTTATTGGTTTTTGAGTTTTTCCGTAAATTCGTCTTCAGGAATCGGACGGCTGAAATAATAGCCCTGGATCTCTTCGCAGTTATGGTCGCGAAGGTATTCAAACTGTTCTTTTGTTTCAACACCTTCAGCGATGGCATGCAACCCAAGTTCTCGCGCAAGGGCAATGATGGAGTTGGTAATGGCGGCATCGCCGGGATCGGTGAGCAGGTCGCGGACAAAACTTTGGTCGATCTTGAGTTTGTCAATGGGGAATCGGCGCAGGTAGCTGAGGCTGGAATAGCCGGTGCCGAAATCATCAATGGAAAGTTTGAGGCCCAGATCCTTGAAGTGCTGGAGTTTCTCGATGGCTTCTTTAGCATCGGACATGATGATGCCTTCGGTCAGTTCAAGCTCGATCAGTTCTGGAGGAACGCCTGTTTCCTTGAGAAGGCGTTCAATGGTTTCCAGCAGGGACGGAGAACGGAACTGGATGGCGGACAGGTTGATGGCCATTGTAACGGGAGGAATATCCATCTTGTGCCATTTGGCTGCGGTTTCAAATGCTGTGCGCAGGATCCATTCCCCCAAGGGAATGATGAGGCCGGTTTCTTCGGTAACCGGAATGAATTTTCCGGGCGGGATCATGCCCTTTTCAGGGCTCAGCCAGCGGACAAGGGCTTCGGCGCCGATGATGGCGCCATCGGATGACCGTACCTGGGGCTGGTAGTGCAACAGGAATTCATTGTTTTCAAAGGCCTTGCGCAGGCCAATATCAAGTGACATGAGTTCCTGGGCGCGGGCAGTCATTTGCTGGGCGAAGAACTGGAAGTTGTTCCGGCCGCTGGCCTTGGCCTGATACATGGCGGTGTCGGCGTTGCGGATCAGGGTTTCGGAGTCGATGCCGTCAAAAGGATAAATGCTGATGCCGATGCTGGGGGATGTGGTGATTCTGTTGTCGCCAAGAACAAAAGGATCGGCCATGGATTCGATGATTTTTTGCCCCAGGCGTGCCGCTTCGTCGGCATCGCGCAGGCCGGGGGACAGGATGATGAATTCATCGCCCCCCATGCGTCCGACAATATCCTTGCTGTGGACGATTTTCTTGATTCGTTCGGCAACGGCTTGAAGAAGCGTGTCCCCAAGGACATGGCCCAGGGAATCGTTGATAGTCTTGAACCGGTCAAGGTCAAGCAGAAGGACGGCTGTTTGCATGTCCTGCTGTTGCGCACTGGCAATGGCTGCAGAAATATAGTCGTCCAACATGACCCGGTTGGGCAGGCCGGTCAGGATGTCGTAATGGGCAAGATACTGGATCCGCTCTTCAGCCTGCTTGCGTTCGGTGATGTCATGCAAGGTGGCGCCAGCGCCCGTGATTGAACCGCCTTCGCCATGAACAGGGAAGATGATGTATTCAAAATGGCGCAGGCCTGAAGGGGTTGTGAGGGGCGTGCGTCCCTTGATGGTTTCCCCATTGCCAAGAGCTTTGGCAAGATCAGCTTCCAGCCGGAGCAGGGCATCGGTCGGGTAATTGATCATCCGCAGGGTCCGGCCCATCACGTCGGTCTGTGTTGCGGAGATGATGGTCAATGCGGCCTTGCTGGCAAAGATGCAACAAAGGTTGCGGTCAAAAAGCCAGACATGTTCAGGAGTGCTTGCGAAAATGGCATCCATTTTCCGGTTTTGTGTGGCAATTTCCGCAGCATAGGACTTGAGGGCTTCCAGCGCCTGCTTGCGTTCCGCGATGTTGCGAATCACGCTGAGGAAGACGGTTTCGCCATCCATGACGATGGTGCGGGCGTTGATTTCCACCGGAAATGTGGTGCCATCTGCGGTTTTGTTCAGGGATTCAAAAACAAGGAATCCGGCTTTTCGCACATTGCTGAAATAGCGCTGGAAAGAGGGTTTTTGTTTATCCTCAACCAGGGCCTGGATGGGCATTGAGAGCAAGACATCACTCCTGTAGCCGTAGGCTTCAATGGCACGTTCATTGGCGTCCAGGATACGGCCGTTGCCGGCGCTGACAAGAATGATGTCATTGGCATTGCGGCTCAGGATTTCATATTTGTTGCGGAGTTTTTCATTCTCCAGTTCTTTCCGGATTTCCAGAGCCTCAAAACGGGTGCGCTGGCGAAGCCACCAGATCCAGATGGCGTAACCGGAGGCAAGAATGAGCCCCAGGGCCATCAGGGTGGAGATGAGGGCCAGGTGACGTTGTGGGGCCAGAAATTCTTCAATGTCGATCTTCGAGATCATGATCCAGGGCATGCCGGGGATTTCGCGCATGACAGCCAGAACAGGAACGCCGCGGTAATCCACGGATTCGAAGAAGTCGTGATTCCGGTTGAAGATGAGTGCGGAGGGAAGGGTCAGCTTGTCTTCCGCCATCCGGTCGGCCAGAAGTTTTCCCGGGCGGAAACGCAGATCATTCAGGTAGGTGACCTGACGGCCTTCCTTGCGGACAATCAGCGTTTCAGCGCTTTCACTTGGTGATGGCCATGTCTGGGTGAGGGGGAAAAGGAAGGAATCTGGATTGATTTTGGCCAGGAGGATTCCTGTGGTTTCCGTTTTTCCGGTGTTATCCTGCAATGTGAGGGGGGCCGCCAAACTCATGCAGGCGATGTTGCCATGGCAGGGGAAAATGTCGGAAACCAGGATTTCCGAAGTGTTCAAGGTTTTTTCTGCCAGGGCCAGTTCTTCGGCTTGCAGGGGCGCGGACGAAACGGTTTTGGAGGAAAGGAGGGGGACAAGTTCAGGGGTCAGGAGGATGATTTCGTGATATTCATAATTCTTCCGCAGGTCGGAAAGCCATTTTTCCAGCTTCTGGCGTTCCGAATTGTCGGGGTGTCCGCCGCTTATCCATTCCTTTGCGGCAGCGGACACAAAAGGATTTTCACCAATCGCCCGCGCGTCGTTGCGGATATCTTCAAGCCAGTTGCCGAGCTGGATGGATTTTAATCCAACCACGCTGTTGAGTTCGTTCAATTTTTCGTTTGTGAGGTTGTTTTTTTGAAAGGCGTTGAACGTGAGGGTGCCGCCTGCAAAAAGGCATGTCAGAAGCAGGTAAATTCCCAAAAATGCCCGTGCATCCTTGCGCATTGCGGGGAAATGAAAGCTCGGAAATTTTAATTTAACATCCATCATGGAAGGATCATGCACCCAAAATCATATTGTTTTCTTAACAAAAAGCAAAAAAGACAGGGTATTTTTGCCAAAAGGGTTGCAAAGGGCCTTTTGCCTATGCCAGACTACCGGCATCAGAACCATGTGGCCTCTTCATGCCGTCTGCCTTCTTGGGTGGTCAGGCTCGCGAGGATCAAGCATCTCAACGTTGGGAGTGGTTTATGGGTTATATCTATTACGATACGGAAACCACTGGCCTTGCCAAGGAATTCGATCAGATATTGCAGTTTTCTGCCCTGCTTACCAACGATGATACTGTTGAAATCAACCAGATTCTTGATGAAATTAACCTGCGTTGCCGACGATTGCCTCATGTGGTGCCAGCGCCCAGCGCGATGCAGAAGACCAGATTGTGGCCGTCTCATATTGAAAATGCAGAATTTTCGCACTACGAGATGATGAAAAGGATTCAGGATTGGGTAACCAGTCATGGATCCTCTGTTTTAAAGGGCCACAACATCATCGAGTTTGATGAAAAACTCCTGCGTTACGGGTTCCTGAAGAGCTTGCTGCCGCTTTACATGACCAATACGGGCGGGAACCAGCGGGGGGATACCCTGAAAGTGGCGCATGCCGCATACCTCTTTGCGCCCAAGGCCGTTTTTTCGCCGCTTTACAAGAACAAAAAAGGCAAGGATTACCGCTCCTTCAGTTTGGGCGCGCTGATTTCTGCGAATCGGATCAGGGGTGACCTTGATAATGCCCATGACGCCATGGCTGATACGCATATGGCCCGGAACCTGGACCTGTTCCTGCGCCAGAACGCCCCCCATGTCTGGGAACGCATGTACCTGAACCAGTACAAGGTGGATGTGCAAAGTTTCCTGGAAGAGTCACAGAACTGTGTGTATGGCCAGTTTGTCCACGGCAAGGTGTATCCGCGGGTTGCCGTGCCCATTGGAGTCAATCCCATAAGGGAGACGGAATACGCGGTTTTTGATGTCCTGAAACATGATCCGGAAACCTATGAGAAGTTTTCGGTGGCTGAGCTGGCTGATATCATGATGGGAAGCAAGAAACCCATTTATGTCGTGCCGATGAACAAACAACCCATTCTCGGTCCGCTTGAGTGGTATCCGCCCTATGTTGGAACGGGGCTGGGGCCGGATCAGAAACCACTCACCGATGAAGACAAGCAGCGCATCCAGGAACGTACGGCATATTTGCAGGGCAATTTCAAGCTGCGCTGGAAGATCAAGTTGGCCATGCAGTTGCGCACGCAGTACTATGAGGAAATATCCAGGAAGCAACAGCAGGATTTCGCCCAGCTTGTGGCCAGGGAAACCACGCCGGATTCGCCTGTGCCGGGCATCCAGAAAAAAATGGTTCTTCCGGCGGGCGGGATTGATCGCATTACCCTTGAGCAAAAGCCGCGGCAGAGGTCGTTGGGAGCTTCATCTGCGGGCGGCCAGAACCAGAAACCGGCAAATGAGCTGAAATTTTTGCCGCGGGCAAAAGATCCCATCCAGTCTTTTTGCCGGAACACGCTGGATCGGCGATATGCGGTGCCTCTCAGGAATGTCGGGCCTGAGGACGCCAAACGCCTGCGTATTTTCCGCGATGAAAAAACAAGCTGGGATGAGCGTGGCAAGCTGGTGGAGGCGTTTGAGCATCGGTCGCTGAAACGTATGGCGGCGCTTGAGGTGTTTACCCAAAGCCCTGAAAGCTTGACCCCCTTCCGGCGGGATGTCCTGTCGCGTTGGGCAAGTTTTTGCATGCGCAAGACCCAGCCGGAGATCAATAGCAGTTTTGAAGACCATATTTATGATGGTTTTCCAAGCCCGGCCGACATGCAGCGGATGTTTGTGTTCCATGATGAGAAAACGACATGGGAAAAACGGGCGGACATGATCGGCCAGTTCGAGAAGCCGCATTACAATGAAATTGCCGCCCTGATCGTTTATTCCGAAAACCCGGGCAGCTTGCCGCTCCAGCAGCGCAACGACATCGCCAAGTGGATCCATGAGCGTATAACCCGTCAGGAAGAATTGACGAGGGAATATGAAGAAAAGGTGCGGGAGTTCCTGACAGGCAATATCCATGAACGGATAGACATGGTGGGAACCCTTGAACGTGGCGATTTCAAGTATGTCGATTTTTCGGCATTCAACAACATCATGGCCGTGGTGTCCATGATGGATGCATCGCCTGAAATGCGCGAGCTTTACATGCCCCAGGTTGAGAGCTGGTGTGGTTCCTATGGAAACGAGTCCGTCGAGAAGTTTATCGGTACATATCGGACCCGGTTCATTGGTCCGGATGATGCGCGCAGCAGTTATAAGGATCCCACGAGCCGGATACGCCACATGACGGTTGGAAAGGCCCTTGTCGATGTCCTGTTCCTGAAGTATGAAGGGGCGTATGAGGTTCTGGATCTGGAACGCAAAATCGCCGAGGTTCGTTTGACCAAGCCGGATTCGCCTGATCTGGTCAAAATGACAAAACAGCGGGACCAGAAGCGCAAGGCTTGGGAAAGCAAACAGCCCCAGATCAATGCAATCTTTGAATATATCCTGGATTTGAGCAAGGAGCCGGAAATGGCAGAAGCGACAGTTCTTTTTGAATCGAAAATTGCCGATCTTCCCGAAAACCTCAAGGCGCATATCCAGCCGCATTTGCCCGAGCAGTTGCGGGGCGAAAACCGCATTCCGCTGGATGTCCTCCTTGGTGCCCTGGTGACGCAACTGGAAGCCCAGTCCACTTCTCAGGCCCCATCGGAAAAGTCCCCCCTTCCTGGTGGCGAAATTCCGCAGTCGGATATTGTGGTGCCCGTACCGGACATGCAGGTGGCGGAAGAAAAACCGGCAGAACCGGTGCCCCAGCCAGCACCGCCAGTCCGCAAGCCGCGCAAGCCAAAAACTGCGCCGCAGCCGGTATATCGGCCCCGTCCCATGCCGGATCACTTGCTCTGATTTGATGCAGCAGGGGACATTTTTATCTTTTTGAATTTTGGGGATACGGCATGGTCTCTCCGGCTCAACCTTTTCTTGTCATTCTCGTGACGGGAGACGCACAGTTGCCAGCCGAAGTGCTGGCCCTGCTGCCGGAAGGTGTGCTGGTGGTTTCGGAAATGCTGCAAGGGATGCTTGAGGCAGAGCAGCGCCTTGCGGCCTGTTCCGATCTCCTGAATGAAAAGGCGCTGGCCTTGCTATCTGCCATGAGTCCCCCCTGTCCGGCGGGTGGTGATGTGCCGCTGCCATGGCCGGGAAGGCGTGGGGATTTTCCGTTTGTCCGCAAAAGGGCTGACCAGGAGGCGCAGGTGCGTGCCTTTACAAATCGCCAGCTTCGGCGAGGTTCCTCAGCCGGTAAATGTGTTCCAGCGCCTCGCGGGGGGTAAGGGTATCCGGTTCCAGTTCCAGCAAGGCTTTTTCTGCCGCCGAAGGTCCCGTGTCTTTGGCGGTTTTGTTTTGTCTGGCCGCCATCATGCTGGAAAAGAGCGGCAGGTCACCTGAAAGTTTGGCGATCGCGCTGGATTGTTCTCCGCTTTCCAGGGTTTCCAGAATGTCTTTCGCCCGGGCGATGACGGGTTTGGGCAAACCGGCCATCTGCGCAACATGAATGCCATACGAACGGTCAGCAGTGCCTTCTCCCACTTCATGCAGGAAAATGATCTCGCCTTTCCATTCCTTGATGCGCATGGTGTGGCAGGACAGGGCGCGCAGCTTTGCCGACAAGGTGGTGATTTCATGGTAGTGGGTGGCAAAAAGGGCGCGGCAGCGGTTGATGTCGTGTAAATGTTCCAGAGTGGCCCAGGCGATGGAAAGACCGTCAAAGGTGGCGGTTCCGCGTCCGATTTCGTCCAGGATGACAAGGGAACGTTCCCCGGCCTGGTTGAGGATGGCGGCCGTTTCCACCATCTCCACCATGAAGGTGGATTGGCCGCGCGCAAGGTCATCTGCTGCGCCCACACGGCTGAAAAGGCGGTCCACAATGCCAATGCGGGCCTCTGCCGCAGGGACATAGGACCCTGCCTGCGCCATGAGGACAATCAGGGCCACCTGCCGCAGGAAGGTGGATTTTCCTGCCATGTTGGGGCCTGTCAGCAGCCAGATGCGGTCGTCTTCCGAGAGCTGGCATTCATTGGCAATGAAAGGGCCCTCATGGTTTTTGGCCAAGGCATGTTCAACCACCGGATGTCGCCCGCCGGAAATCTCCAGAACCCGGCTGTTTTCCAGATGCGGGCGGCTGTAGTTTTTTTCCGCCGCGAGTTCGGCAAGCGCCGTGGCGACATCCGTTTCGGCAATGGCTTCAGCGATGTTGCGGAGGCTGCCTGCCAGAACAAGCACTTCTGCGCAAAGGTCAGCGAAAATGGAGACTTCAAGGGCAATGGCGCGATCGGCAGCTTCCGAAATGCGGCGCGCGAGGTCGGAAAGCTCAACAGTCGTGAAACGCACCGAGCTGGAAAGGGTTTGCCGATGGATGAAAAGACCGCCTTGTTCGGCGCTTGTCATGCGGTCGGCATGCGTGGGCGTAACGTCAATGTGGTAGCCCAGGATGTTGTTGTGCTTGACCTTGAGAGAGGATATCCCGGTCGTTTCCGCATATTTTGCCTGCAATCCGGCAATCAGGCGGCGGCTTTCATCGCGCAGGGTGATGTATTCATCCAGCGTGGTGTCATATCCGGAGGCGATGAATCCCCCGTCCCTCGCCATGAGAGGCGGTTCCGGCTTGAGGGCCTGGCGCAATTTTTCCGCAAACGGGGAAAGCGCCCCGGAATGGGCCACCTGCAAGCTGCGGGCTGCGTCAGCAAGATGCTCCGGTGCCGGGTTTTCAAGGTTTTCCGAGGCGAAGCTTTGGACGATCTGCGTGTGCAGATGACCTGCTTCCTCAAGGCCCTCCCGCAGGGCGATCAGGTCTCTGGGGCCGCCCCGGCCCAAGGCCAGGCGGGAGAGGGCGCGTTCCATGTCAGGGCATGCGCGCAGGCTGGCACGGATGCTGTTGCGGATATTCGGGAAAGTCAGGAAATGGGCGATGGCGTCCAGCCGTCCTTCAATCTGGTGCGGGGAGGTGAGGGGCGCGGCAATGCGGTCTGCCAACAGGCGCGCGCCTGCAGCTGTCAGTGTGCGATCAATGACGGAAAGCAGGCTGCCTTGCCGTTCTCCGGAAAGGGTACGGGAAATTTCCAGATTGCGCCGGGTGGCTGGATCAATCTCCAGCACGGCACCGGAAGCAAGGTGGGCGGGCGTGGCAAGCTTGGGAACCTGGCCCTTCTGGGTGAGTTCGATATAATCAAGCAAGGCACCAGCGGCCGACATTTCCGCCCTGGAAAAGCTGCCAAAGGAATCCAGCGAGGCCACCCCGTAAAAATCTGTCAGGCGATGTTTGGCATTCTCGCTGTCAAAGCGGCTGGGCGGCATGGGCGTCAGGCGCTTGTCGAAAATGGAAAGTCCCGGCAGGTTCTTGTCGAAAATCCCTTGTGAAAGCAGGATTTCCCCGGCGTCAATCCGGCCAAGGACTGCAGGAAGTTCTGAAACTTCAAAAGGTTGCAGGAGAAAAGCCCCGGTGGAAAGATCCACCCAGGCAGCGCCCCATGCGCCTGAAACCTCAGCAATGGCGGCAAGGTAATTGTGGGTGCGGGCGTCCAGGAGCGCATCTTCTGTCAGTGTGCCGGGGGTTATGATGCGCACGATATCGCGGCGGACAACGGATTTTGCGCCACGTTTCCTGGCTTCGGACGGATCTTCCATCTGTTCGCAGATGGCCACCCGGAATCCCTTGCGGATGAGGCGCAGGAGGTAGTTTTCATGTGAATGTACGGGAACGCCGCACATGGGGATGTCTTCCCCCAGATGCTGGCCCCGTTTGGTCAGGGCGATATCGAGGGCCTGGGAGGCATTGATGGCATCGTCGAAGAACATCTCGTAGAAGTCGCCCAGCCGGTAGAAAAGCAGGCAATCCGGATTGGCGCGCTTGATCTCGAGGTATTGCACCATCATGGGTGTCGCTTCGGACATGGGGGGTGTCAGTCCTTGCGAAGGCTGGCGTGGATATTGGTGGCACCGGCCTTTTCAAGAATGCTGGCCGCCAGGGTTTCCTGTTCCGGGTTTTCGGCATAAACCCAGAGGATGACACCGCCAGCCTCAAGCGCCCGGGCGAATTCGCCAGGTTTCGGATGGCTGACCAGAGCTTCAATATAGTCCTTCGCCGCCATGCCAACCATGCCGGTTGCGATGATGCCGCCCAGAATGGCCGTGATGGGGCCGCCAACCACCGCAATCAGGCCTGCGGTGGCCAGGGGAAAGGCGTAGGTCATGGGGATATCAAGAGCGGTTGTTGCGGTTTCTTCCATGTCCTTCATGCGGTCGCCCTGGGCTACATCGGGCGTCTCGTGACTGGAGAGAAGGCTGATGTCGCTATGGTCAAACCCCGCATCCAGCAGGGCTTTCATGCAGGCATCAAGACGATCCTTGCTTGCCAGCAGGCCCACAATTTCGTGGCGTTTTTTTTGATCCGTCATGACAATCATACTCCTGTTGAACCGAAACCGCCCGTGCGGCTGGTGGAATCAAGGCTGTCCACAGGAACCCAGGCCACGGAGGTAAATCGGGTCATGACCATCTGGCCAATGCGTTCGCCGCGGTTGATGGTGAAGGGTTCCTTGCCGAAATTGGCAAGGATGATCTTCATTTCGCCGCGATAATCGGCATCGATGGTGCCAACGCCATTGAGGACAAAGATGCCGTGGCGCATACAAAGTCCTGAGCGTGCGCGGATCTGGACCTCGAATCCGGGGGGAATGGCGACGGCAAGCCCTGAGGGAACAAGCGCGAAGTTTCCGGGCTGGATGGTCACGGGTTCGTTTTCCGGAATGGCAGCGAAAAGGTCCATGCCGGCGGAAAGATCGGTGGCATAGCTGGGAAGCGGAAGATCACCAAGGTTTGGCAGGCGCATGACCTTGAGTTCAACGGCAGGTTTGTCTGTCATGAAAGCTCCTTTGGAGGCTTATGGGAAAACATGCCCATGGATAGCATTTCCTGCCGGAAGTTTCCAGCTTATCTTCTTGTGAAAAAAAACGGGGATGGGGCGTGTTTTGCAGGTGCAAAACATGAGCTGTCCTTTTTGCGCGGAAATTCGGGGAGGATGGGCGTGTTGCAGGGATTGCGCTTTCTGGAATCCCCATCTATATTGATCAAAACACTTGGCTGTTTGGGGATTTTTATGGCGAACATGATTTTGACGGTTATCGCGGTGGCCCTGGTTGCAATCATTGTTGTTGTCGGGGTTTTTTATGGCGGCATGATGTTCAGCTCATACCAGGCGGAAGCGCAAGCTTCACGGCTTATCAGCGAGGCTGAGCAGATTGCGGGAACGGTTTCCATGTATGCCAATGAGCAGCATGAGCTTCCCACCTACCTGACCGCTCTTGTTGAAAAGGATTATTTCATGGAGACCCCGGCCAAGGGCGTCAATACCCGCTGGAAACTCAGCAAGGGGTATGCTGTAAACGCCATTGGTTCCGGAACGCCGATTCACCAGAGTTGTCTTTCTGCGCGCAAGCGGTGGGGGTTTGATGCCGAGAAATATTGTGCGGATGCGGAAGCCGCAGGGTGCAGCCCCAGTTCAAATGTGGCACCGGAAGGCTGCAACAAGCACTGTATGCGCACTTGCTATGATCCTGAGGACATGTCCCGCTGGAATCCTCAGTTGAACCAGGATGATCCCTGCTGCATTGACAATTCGCAAGATACGTCGATTGCAGATCCCGTGTTTCCCTGACTTGAATTGAGGTTTTTCCAATGCGCAGCATTCTGATTGTCCTGTCTCTGGTTCTTTTTGCATCCACAGTCCATGCGGCGGAATCCGCCCGTATGGAACATGTCTTCCGCAGGCGGATTGAAATCTGTCTGGCCTGGGGCGGATGCGATGAGGATGGAGGAACGGTTCCTGTTGCCGGGGCACCGGTGATTTCACCGATTTCTGACCAGCGCATTGCCCGCAATGCCATGGCGGGGCCAGTGGCATTTGCCATCAGTGATACGGATACGGCGCCGGATTCCATTTCCGTCAGTGTCACGGCGGATGATGGCACGCTGCTGCCAGCCTCCGGCATCAGCCGGTCGTGCGTGACCGGAAGTTGCACCATGTCCCTGTCTCCGGCTTTTAATGAAATCGGACAGACTTCGGTAACAGTTTCGGCAAGTGATGGCAGCCATGTCACCAGCCGCGTGTTTTTGCTGAGGGTCCTTGATGCAACGGCGCCTTACATCGGGTCCATTGCAGACCAGACCGGACCGGTGAACCTGCCTATGGGGCCTATTGGTTTTGTTGTGGATGATTTTGACAGCGATCCGGCGACATTGTCTCTCAATGCCGTTTCGGGAGATGATGCCCTTGTGGATTCCGGAGATATCAGTTTTGGAGGCGTTGGTGCATCCCGTACCATGATTCTCCAGCCACAGTTGGGTGCGCGCGGCGTTGCCCAGATTGTTGTGAGCGCCACGGATATGGATGGCAATACGGGCCTGCGCACCTTCTTTGTCCGGATTGGCACCGCGCCACAGATTTCCGCCATAGCGAACCAGACAACCAATGCCGGCACGGCCACATCCCCCATTGCCTTTACCGTGAATGATGATGGTGGCGCCGACCTTGTTGTGGTGTCTGCCCATTCTTCAGACCAAGCGATTTTGCCGGATGCGGGGATTGCCCTTTCCGGCAGTGATGAAAATCGCAGCCTGATGGCAACGCCCACGACGCAGACAGGCGTCGTGACCATTACCCTCACAGCGAGCGATGGCACGGAAGAGGCTGTGACGTCTTTTGACCTGAGTGTGGTTGAGGGGGGCACGGCCCCCTGGATTTCAGCGGTTTCCGACCAGTATACGCCTATTGATACCCCCATCCAGGTTGCTTTCCAGATTGGCGATGATGATGGTGTGGATCCTGCCCATCTTGCGGTTTATGGCTATTCGACGGATACCGATCTTGTTCCCGGCATCACCGAATGGGGGGATCTTGATGTGGTTTGCGATGCTGCGGGATCCTGTCTCATGGATGTGGAACCTGCCGCCGGGGTGGAAGGTTATGTTACCTTGTGGATTTACGTTGATGAGCAGGATGATCCGTATGAGTGGGCAGAACGTCCGTTCACCTTGTTCATCCTCGGCGATGGTCCGCAGATCAGCGATATTCCGCCGCAGGCCACGCCCATGAACACGCCGCTGGGGCCGGTGGCATTTTCTGTGGCCGACCTGCCCGCGCCGATGAGTGTCCATTTTTCGGTCACATCATCGGATGAAGGGATCATTGCCGCATCCTCGGTCAGCTTTGGCGGCTCTGGGATGGAATGGTTCCTCAATCTTGTTCCGGTGATGGATGCCAGCGGTGATGTCGATATCACCGTGTTTGCTGCCGACGATGATGGCAACGAGGTTTCCACAACTTTCCCGGTGCGGGTGTTTCCGGTGGCGGATTGCACGCCCGCCATTTCTGTGGCGGATGTAGAAGCTACGCCGTCCTGTGGGGAAGGTTGGGAAGAACCTGTGCTGGCTCCGATTGTCGTGACGGATCCCTGTGGGGGCAATCCGTCCATGCCTTACCGTTCGGACTGGTGGGATATGCCAAATGGAGCATATGTCCAGGTGTCCCCAACCAGCATTCCCCAACTTTTTTCTGATGTTTCCAGATCGTTTGCCGAGGATGGCGAGGGCAATACAGATTATGACAGTCCCCTGGTGCGCATGATCCCTGTGGACACTGGTACTGGGGATGGGTGTTGGGCGGGAGATGCCGATTTTACGTTGACCTATGACAACGGTTATGGAACAGCCACCGATAGCTTCCATGTACGCGTGAATGGTTATGAATTTGTGGATACCGAACCTCCGGAGATGACCGATATCGGTGAGTTGGATAACAATACGGTGTTCATGGGCAAGGACACGCCGGTAACCCGGAATTTCCAGGTATCCGACAATGTGACGTCGCCTGAAAATATCGTGTTTTACCTAGATATCATAGAAGCCGATTATTTTGATCTGGCAACGGGAATCGTCTGGGATTGTCCATCGTCGGGGAATTGTGAGATCACCCTGACGCCAAAGACTGGCGTCGTGGGGGAAACGGATTTCCGCATCAATGCCGTGGATGAAGCCGGTAATGAATCCTACCAGTATGTGCGCGTGAGCATCACGGAAGGCGGACCGAATTATCCGCCTGTGGTTGTCGGAAGCATTCCCGACCAGACAATCATAGCCCTCATGCCGTTCAGCTATACGGTGGATGCGGGCATCTTCAGCGATCCTGAAGGCCAGCCTCTGACCTACTCCATCGATGTCAATCCTGACTGGCTGTATTTTACGCCTTCCAGCATGCTGCTTTCCGGTGTTCCGGCGCGGTCGGATGTTGGAACCCGTTATGCTTACGTCATGGCAACCGATGATGCGGGACAAAGTGAAACAGCTCCCGTGCGCCTGACTGTGCTTGACAACCTGCCACCCACCCTGTCTGTGCTTGCGGATACCACGACGGAAGCCGGAGTTGTCACGCCGGAATTTGTCCTTACTGTGGGAGATGACCATACGGCTGCGGATGATCTTGTGCTGATGGCCACGAGTGACCGTGAGGACATTGTTTTATCGTCATCCGTTGCTTTTGGTGGCTCGGGAACCAGCCGGACCATTTCTGCGCTCCCTGTGGCGACCAAGAGTGGCATGGCCAACATTACCGTGGCGGTGATGGATGGGCAGGGGCAGACCACAACCAGGAACTGGGTGGTCAATGTCACCAAGCCTGTTGGCGCACTTGACAATCCGCCCAGCATCACCGACGTGCCGGATGCCACGGTGGCCAGTTCCGCCACCACAACGGTTGCCGGCATTTCCGGCGTTTTCGAGGTTGATGATGACTGGACGTCCCGTCAAGACTTGGCTGTTCAGGCATTTTCAGCCAACACAGGGGTTCTTCCAAACACCAACCTTGTGCCGATCGTTGAGGACCTCGATCCGGTTGGCGGCAAGCGCCGCCTGCGGATCACGGTTCCAGTGGCCGCATCGGGAAGTGTCAGTGTCAATGTCCGCGTCATCGACAATGCGGCACAAACCGCAGAGGATCCCTTTATCCTCACCATGGGGGGCGTGGCTTCGGAATGCTCAACACCAACCATCACGGATATTGTGACGCAAACGGTTTACAAAAACCAGCCTGCCTGCCAGAATCCAGCTGATATGCCTCTCTGGAAGGAATATCTTGTGGATGTTTCCGATGCGGTTTATGCGCCACAGGACATCACGGTTCTGGTAAGCGATGCCGATGCCCTGATCGAGGAAGCCAAGGTGGAAGTGGTGGATGCCAACACCCGGCGCGTCAGTATCCGTTCTCTGGATGATGGGAATATCGGAAATGCCAATTTTACGGTGGCAGCCACCAATACCTGTGGCGGCATCAATGAAAAAACGTTCATCCAAAGCTACCAGATGGCGTCTGGCTGTCCGAACCCGTCTGATTTATGGGCAACCAGCTACACGGTGCCAAACATTAAATATCTCCGTGTGGATGGATTCGGTGGGCTTGGAGAATATTATCTTGGGGAATGGTACCAATCCATCCTGTTTGCCCCCTCGTTTGAGGATTCGGTTACCCATGAAGGGTTGCCGGCCACGATTTCCTATGACTACCTTCTGGATACAGACATGTCGGATGATGTCATCAACTGGCGCCTTGCGCATGACTATCTCAAAATTACGACTTCCGTTTGCGGAGATCCGCATGGTGTCGGCGCCGGCATATCCGAGGGCGGATCTGGCCGGAACAGGCGGTTCATTGCCTCCCCGGTGAAGCTGAACCGCAAACTTGGATGGATGGACGTCTGTCTGCGGGTGGAGGATGCTTCCTACAAGGATGCCATGGGACGTCCGCTGGTCATCGAGAAGACGACGAAATGGGGACAGACGACGGCAATTGCCGGTTCCTCGGGCCGCCGTTCCTTTGATGTGTCTTCCGCAGCCGCACTATGGGAAGACCAGACCGTGAACTTGCGCCAGAATCCACCTAACCAAGCAACGTTCGAGCTCCCGTTCAACCGAGATTACAAGATGGGTGGCATCTTCGTGAAGCAGTATGTCTTGCCGCCCAGCGAGCCGCCGACATCTGTGTCAATTACACTCAAGGAAGTGGCGACGGGCCTCGAGCACGGCCCGTTCACGCTCGGACGGGATCCGGCGTGGACGCCGTCCAACTGTACGGCAGACTGCAGCCAGGATGTCCTTGATGACCTGGCAAGCTGTACATCGGATTGCACCTTTGGCTACCCGACAAGCTGCCGTGCCGATTGTCCGGTAACATATCAGGGAGATGGAAAGGCGCCAACCTGTCTGTCGGACTGCAAGCCGAATATCGTGGAATACAGCAATCCCGATGTTGGGTATGTGTTTGGCATCCCCTGCCTGACGCCGACCTGCAACAACAATCAGGATGCCTGGGTGGAAATCCACAGTAGCGGGCAAGGTAATTGGGCTTATTTTCCGGAAAACGAGGGGTATGGCATTCTTGTCCTCAATGCCTGGCCGATGGGCGGGGAAAGCAATCCGCCTTATTCCGTGACTCCGAATCCGGTGGCGCCGATTTCGCCATCGGTGGGTGACCAGATGTGGGTGGATGAATTCTAAGAGGGCCTTATCTGCGCCATCCCGTGTGGATGGCGCAGATGCCACCCATCAGCGTTTCATGGTGAACCGTGCCAAAGCCGGCTTTTTCCATCCGGCGCGCAAGGTTTTTTGCATCCGGGAATTTGCGGATGCTTTCCACAAGATATGCGTAAGCTTCCCTGTCTTGCGCCACGGCTTCACCCAAGGCCGGAATGATGTCTGCACTGTAAAGGTCGTAAGCCGTTTTCAGGAGCGGATGTTCCGGCATGGAAAATTCAAGGCAGGCAAAACGTCCGCCCGGTTTCAATGTGCGGTGGATCTCTGCAAGGGCATCATCCATGCGGGAGACATTCCGCAAACCGAAGGCAATGCTGGCTGCATCAAATGTCTGCGCATCGAAGGGCAGACATTCCGCATTGCCTTCCACCCATGAAATGGGGGCCATCATCCGGCCTTTGTCGAGTTGGCGTTTTTGCCCTTCCTCAAGCATGGCGGGGTTGATGTCGCAGACCGTGACGTTTGCTCCCGCATCCGCAAGGCGGAAGGCGATGTCGCCAGTGCCGCCAGCGAGGTCAAGAATGGCCTCGCCCGCACGTGGATGGATTTTACGCACGAATGCGGCCTTCCACAGGCGGTGCAGGCCCAGGGACATGAGGTCGTTCATCAGGTCGTAGTGTGGGGCGACATCTTCAAAAACACGCCCAACCCGCCGGGTCTTTTCTTCAGGAGTGGTCGGCTGGTTGCCAAACCAGTTGCCTTCCGGATTTTTCATGCAAGGAATTCCCGGGTTCTGGCAAGGGTTTCGGCAAGACCAATCCGTTCGACAGGGACGCCCGCCGGGAAGGCGGAAAGGAGGCGGGAAGGGGTTGCGGCATCGAGCATGATGAAAACGCCACGGTCATCCTGCTTGCGGATAAGCCGTCCGAAAGCCTGCTTGAGGCGGAAACGGGTTTCCATGTCATCCCAGGCCTGTCCGCCAAAGGCGGCCTTGCGGGCCTTGTGCAGCAGGGAGGGACGTGGCCATGGAACGCGGTCGAAAACGATGAGGCGCAGGGCTTTGCCGGGAACGTCGATTCCATCGCGCACAGCGTCTGTGCCCAGAAGGCAGGCGTTGCCGTCGCTGCGGAAAATATCCACAAGTGTGGCGGGATCCAGCGGATCAACATGCTGGGCATAAAGAGGCAGGCCCGCAGCCTCCAGTGGTGCAAGAATGCGGCGATGGCAATCCCGCAGGCGATGGATGGCGGTGAAAATGCCGAGCGCTCCGCCCTGGGAAGCGAGGAACAGTTCCCGGAAGGCCGCAGCCACTTGTGCGGCATCTGTCTTGCGCACATCCCCGACAATGAAAACCCGGCTGTTTTCAGCGTAAGGGAAAGGCGAAGGAACTTCAGCGCGCAGGGCTGGTGTTGAAAGGTGGATGGTTCCGGTCAGGGCTTCCGCAGCTTTCCAGTCCGCATCCGTATTGTCGGTGGTATCTGTCAGGGTTGCCGAGGTGATGACAGCGCCTTGCGCTTTTTTCAGCACGATTTCCGCAAAGGGTCGGGAAGGATCAAGATGGCGGCGGAAAAGTCCGCAATCCGTTTCGTGCCCGCCGTCCCGCAGGATGGCGATCCAGTCCACAAAGCCTTCGCTGGGGCCTTCCTTGAGGGTATCCAGCATGTCCATGAAGGCAAGGATGATGGAGGCCCGTCGCTTGAGGCCGCTGGCAGCGCCATCAATTCGTCGCCGGGCATCGGAATCCAGATCTGCCGCATCATCATCCAGTTTTTTTTCAAGGCCGCCAGCCAGCAAAAGCATGGGTCTTGAAAGACCGGACAGGGCGGCATGCAGGTATCCTGCAGATGTCAGCAGATCTGCTGAAGCCGGATGCGGTGGGGTCTCCAGGTCAAAAATGCGGCCTTCCGTTTCACTGTTGCGGGCCAGAACCTGTTGGCGCAGGGCCATGAGGAAGGTTTCCGCCGCCCCCCTGGGTTGCCCCGCTTCCAGATGGGCATGCCAGCTTTCGGAAGGCAGGGCGGATGCGCCGGCAATCAGGTCGATGAGGGCATCCGCGAGTTTTTCATCTCCAAGGAGAAGGTCTTCAATGCGGCGGCGAAGGCCGCGTGCCCGGCTGGCGGCGGCATTTTCAGCGCCAATGAGCCATCTGCGGAGTTCCAGCATTTCCAGGGCGGAAAGGTTGAGATCGAAAGCCGTGTCGGCAGCCGCAAAAATGTGGTGGCCTTCATCAAACACATAACGGGCAGGCAGGTTTGCCGCATTTTCCCCGTCCGCCATGCCGGCCTGGTTCATGGCCAGGGCATGGTTGGCAATGACAATGGTGGCCGAGCGTGCCTTGCGGATGCTGCGTTCAATGAAACATCTGCGATAATGTGGGCAGGCGGAAAAGACGCATTCTCCACGTCGGTCGGCAAGGGCGCTGATCCGGCTCCGGCCAAAAAGGTCGCCCAGCCAGCCAGCCATGTCACCGCCCAGGTCACCATCCCTTGTTTCCATCAGCCAGCGGGCAATGAGGCCAAGGAAAACGGCGTTGCCGGCATGGCCTGCGGCATGAACCGCTTCTTCGTAATTGAGCAGGCAAAGGTAATTTTCGCGCCCCTTGCGGATGACGACCCGGCGATGTTTTTCCGTTTCGTCCGGGAAAAGGCGTGAAAGTTCTGAATCCACCTGCCTCTGGAGGTTTTTGGTGTAGGTGGAAATCCAGACCGGAGCCATGTTTTTTTCAGCCCAGAGGGTGGCCGGGGCAAGATAGCCAAGGGTTTTCCCAACACCGGTTCCAGCCTGGGCCAGCACCACATGCGGATTCTCTTCGCCCATGGGAGGAGCAAAGGCAGAACAGAGGGCGCTGCTGAAATCGGCTTGTTGCGGGCGGTCTTCCGGTGCGTTGGTTGCGGAATGATGGATATGGATGAGTTTATGCAGGCGTTCCCGCGCTTCTGATGGATCAACCGGCCAGCAGGATGGCGGTGGTGGCGGGCCGGCATCCTCCCATTCCGGAATGGGAATCCAGAGCGAATGGGAACGGCCTGGACTCAAGGTGAAGGGAATGGCATCCCCCCAGCCCCAGCCATTTTCGGCCATGACATGGGCAATGGCCAGAATGGCAGGCCCGGATTTTGCCAATGTGGCCAAAAGCGTTTCTGCACAGGATGTAAGGGCATCCAGCATGGCTTCCGGGGTTTCTGGGATGGGAAGCCCCATGGCTGCCGCGATACCGCGCGGGGTTGGGGCGCAAAAACGGGTGGGATGCACAAAGGCAAAAAGCTCAAGAATGTCGCGCCCGGAAGAGGGGGGAATCGTGCCCAGTTTGCGGGCAACACTTTTCATGTGGCAGGTGATCGGACGGCTGTTGCGCAGTTTTGTTGCGGCCTCAAGCCGGGAGAGTGTCAAGGTTTCCCCCTGTTCCGTACGCAGCAATGCGCCGCCGCCATGCGGAAGGAGGGCGGTGAAATGGTGCGTATGGGGCTGTTCAGGCGTGTGCATGGGAAAATGTATATCCACATGTCGGGCTGGCGTCCAGTAGAAGGAAAATGGTTAAGGTTTTTTCACTTTTTGGGGGGATGATGGGAAATTGGCATATGGGCTGGAAATGGGAGATGTCATGTCTGGATGGTTGGCACGCCTGATGGGTGAAGAAAACAAGGGCAAGACAGAAGTTGAAAAGCTTCAGAGGGAACTTGCCGCGAAAATTGTGGAATCGCCAGCCGCGCATGGGGATCTCATTCTTGAGCGATTGCGGGAAGCCGTGCGCCAGCATGATTTTGAGGTTCTTGCCCAGCCAGTGGTCAGCCTTCCCCAACGAAAGCTCAGGTTTTTTGAGCTTTTCAGCCGTTTGCGCATGCCGGTGGGGGAAGACCTGCTCCCGGAGGATTTCATTGGCGTGGCCGAGCGGGAAGGGTGGATTTCCACCATTGACAACCTCCAGCTCCTGCGTGCCATCCAGATGGTGCGCGATTTGCGGGGATTGCCGCAGGATGTCGGCTTTTTCTGCAATGTTTCTGCCCAAACCATCGGGGATGTCCATTTCATGGACCAGCTCATGGAATACTTGGCTGCATATCCGCGGATTGCCGTGCGCATGATCCTGGAATTTTCCTATGATGAACTTGCAGCTGTGGATGCTTCGGTTTCTCCGGTTTTCGCCCGGCTTTCCGCATCCGGAGTCCGGTTTTCCGTGGACCATCTCCCATCCTTCAGCATTGATTACGGGATGCTGATGGAGCGTCAGGTGCGCTTTATCAAGGCTGGCGCGGCCGCTTTGGTCGGGCTTGTCCAGAACAAGGAAGGCCTGGAGGCACTGGATACCCTGCGCTCGGAATTGATGCGGGATGGAATAGACCTGGTTGCCGACAAAATAGAAACAGACAAGGAACTCTTGGAAATCCTTGATATAAAAATTGATTTTGGCCAAGGATACCTTTTTGGCCATCCACGTCCTACCCAGGATGTCCTGTCCCGCTGATGCGGGGGATGCGGTTGGGAAAAGATTTTGGGTGAGCCTTGCGTTTTTTGCATGCCTGTCCTGCCGCTTAAGCACTTGCGTGGGGACAGGTTTTCCTTATAATCCATAAACGCTGGAAAAGATGGGGCCCGTGTGCAGGTTGTCCAGCCGGGCCAACGGCTTTTTTTCGAGGATGAAAACCATGGCCCTGCGCATAGCAAGCGTTCTGCCTTCCCGGAAACAGTTGCTGAAGTTTGCGTTTACCCCGCAACTTTCCGGCAATTTCCGCGGCCTGTCGCGTGTCTTCCTTGCGCTGGTGCAAACCTTGGCGCATGTGCTGGTGACATCCAGGCTGATTGAGCCGACACATCCGGTGTTCATGGGGCAGCTTGGCGGGCTGGAAGGCCTGGGCCGCATCATGGTGGACGCGGGCGCAAAGCTGGAGTGGAAACGCAAGGCCCTGCCGCAAATCCTCATCTATTTTTCTGTGGCCCTGCTCTTGGCCATGATGGTGGCCATGGTGGTCATCTCGATCAGCCAGCTTTTCATTTCCGTTGCCATGGCGCAAACCGCTGCGGCGGATGCGGGTATCCTTACCGCGACAAACGACAAGGCCCGTGACTGGCTGCTTTGTATTTTTCCAACAAATGCCAGTACGCCATGTCCTGCTTCCGTGGAAGGTGGCGCACAGCTGGAGCAACTAGCCAAGGCGATTGCGGCCATGCTGGCTTACTATAGCACGGGCTGTATGGTGTTGGCGGGGATCATTGTCGGTTATGAAGTGACGGCAATCGTTGTGGAAACCGCGAAGGAAGGCGTTCTGTTCGGCAGGCGTCACAATGAGTTGTGGGCGCCGATCCGCCTCGTTTTTGCCATTGCTTTGCTGACGCCGTTGCCTAATGGATTTAATTCGGGGCAGATTGCGGTGGTGAAATTTGCTACCTGGGGTTCCGGCTTTGCCAGCAATGTTTGGGGCGAATTCGTGACCAAGACATCAAACGCTGATTTTCTAACCAATACCACCATGGCCACCATGGGGCTTGATGCTACGGTAGAAGATGCAATCGAGAAACTTCTGGTTGCGGAAACTGTACGACAGGCCGTGTATGTGGAAGCAACAGTCAATCAGTCCGGGGGGACAATTTCCGTCGGACAGGTCACAACGCCGTGGATGGGAGGGGTTACGCAGACCACATCCAAATGGCTGGGGTTGAGTAGTTCAGAAAATGAAGTTTCCTATAAACAGATGCTGGATACAACCATCGTCAACCTCCCCTTGCCGAATTCGAGTGATCCATCCAAATATGACACCAAGCTGGCCATGAAGGTTGTGTTTCCATCTGTTGGTTCGGTGGATACCAAGTGGTTGGATAGTCAAGATATACAAAATATTTCATCTTTATCGATTAAGAGCAGCACAACTCATAAGACTGCTCTTCTTAATATTCTGCAGGATGTAAAGTTTCGGCAGATTGCATTGGAAATTGCCAAAAACAGCCTTGGAAATGCAGCTTTTAATCCACAGACCGTTACCAGTATTGTTTCAGCTGATAGATTTTGGGAACAAGTTGCGACTTATCGTAAATTCTGGAAGACCTCCATGGCCTCAGAGTTGCAGCGCTATCAGATGGCTACCAGCCAGAGCAAAAATGCAAGATACATGACGGAATGGGGTTGGGTTGGTGCAGGTGGCTGGATTTTGCAGCTTTCACAGCGTATCCAAGCTATCAAGAGTGCTGTGCAGGTCAAGCCGGATTACCAGCTTTTGGTTTCTCTTGATGCCTTGACGGATGTAAATGCATCCGTCAAGGAACAGGCTTTGGCCAAGGCAGCCTGGAGGGCTTCGGCCTGGCTCAAGGCGGCGGCAAATACGGTACCTTCAGATACGCTGTCGACCCAGTTGGGAGCAGAAATCATGGCGGTTCAGTCGGATGCCGCGACATCCGATCCTATTGCGGAAAAGTTCAAGAATGCCGACATGATGACCTATCTGTTCACCTATTTGCCTCAAAGCCTTGGGGAATCAGGAAATCCTCTGGTGGCCCTCATTGATTTTGGCTGGGTTATTCTCGGTGTGGCGGGCACTATTCTTGCGGCTGCGGCTGTTATCGGAGCTGATGGTTTCTGGGGTGGGATCATGTTTACGGCCTTCGTGCCGGTGTTCACATCCGGCGTTATTGTGGCCATCCTGTTTCCGCTGCTTCCCACGTTGCGTTTTGCCTTCGGCATGATGTCATGGGTGTTGGCCATTCTGGAAGCCGTGTTTGCGGTGCCGGTGGTGGCGCTTGCGCACTTGAGGACCGATGGAGCTGGTCTTATGGGGCCCATGGCGCAGTCAGCCTACATGCTCATGCTGCAAATTTTTGTGCGTCCCAGCCTGATGGTCATGGGCCTCATTGGCGGCCTGCTGGTCTTCAGTGTGACATTGCATATTGTCAACTTGCTGTTTTTGGTAGCGCTTACCGGCTATCCCAGCAAGTGGGGGGGGTATTACATTCTCGGTTTTGCATCGATTTTTATCTACGCATCCATGGTCATCACCATGGCCAACATGTGCTTCAAGATGATCGACATGGTTCCGGATACCATCCTGCGCTGGATTGGTGGCGGCGGCATGGCGGGCGTGCATGATGTCAGCTTTGTGCGCGGTACCATGCTCACCGCAGCGGGGACCTCGGCTGCAGTAGTCAAGGCGCACCGCGACGTCAAGGTGGCCCAGAAGGGTGAAATGAAGGCAAGGGCCGACAGGAAGGGTGCTGAAAACAAGGAAACTTTCATGGAGTTTTACACGAAAACGCATGGCGATCCGGAGACAGGGAAGATGCCGGTCACGCCAGAAGAGTATAAGGTTGCGCGTGAGAAGTGGGGGACTCTATTTGAAGAAACCGAGATGGAAAAGAACAAAAAACCGGAAGAGCGGAAGAATAATCTTGCCAAGACAATGGCCAGGCTTTCCGGTCTTAAGAAGACTGGCGCAGCCGCTCAGCTTGAAGGTAGTGTTGCTCCGGGTGAATCCCCGCTCAAGGGCAAGGGGCCGGAAGAACGTACTCTGCTTGAGGAGCGTTCCGAGGGCGGTAGCAAGATCACGGATCGTCCCAAAACAAAAGCGGAAACGGAGGAGTAAGGCGTCATGAACCTGTTCACGTCGCTGTTCCAGAAAAAAAATGCCAAACCGGAAGAAGGGGCAAAGCGTTCCCATCCGTTGGCCCGCTTCATGTTCAATCCTGAATTGGGGGGACTTGTTACATCGGTAAAGGATGTGTTCAACCTCTTTATCCAGCTCATCGGATACGTGTTTGTCATCGGCCAGCTGTTGCCGGCAAACCATCCTGTTTTTTCAGGCGATATCAAAGGATTTTCTGCCATTGGCGCCATGCTGGTGGATGCTTCCGCAAACCTGGAACTCAAGTGGAAAAAGGTTCACCAGATATTGCTGTTTTATGCCGTGGTCGGTCTGCTCATTTTTGCAGCCATGCTCATCCTGTCGGCTATCTTCAACCTGGCAATTGGTCTTGCTCATGCGCAAGAAGCCGGGGGGGGGGATGCCACCAGCATGTTTATGAGTTCAAAAGATCGGGCGGGGGAATGGCTTAAATGCGTTTTCCCCATGGATTATGCTGAAGATGGTACCGCCATTCCCTGTGCAGTGTCTGAAGGACGCGGACTTTATATGCTGGCGCAGGCAGTTGGTGACATGCTGGCCTTCTATGCCAAGGGCTGTCTGGTCCTGGCTGGCGTGATTGTTGGTTATACGACCATTTCCATTGTGGTGGAAGCCGCGCATGAAGGTGTGTTCTTTGGTAAGCGGCATAATGCGTTGTGGGCGCCGGTGCGCCTTGTTTGGGCGCTTTTGCTCCTCGTTCCTCTGCAGCCCTACAATTTCTCTCTCGGCCAGATTGCCATCATCAAGATTGCAGGTCTTGGTTCCGGCATGGCAACAAATGCCTGGGATGTTTTTATTGATAAGGCCTCAGCCTCGCAGGTGGCAACCATGGCGCGCATGGCGGATACGCCAGCCGTGCGCGGGCAGATTGCCAATGTTGTCCAAGCGGCCTTGGCAGCAGAAACGTGCGTGCAAAGCCTTTGGGTTTCCTATCGCACAGCACAGGTGCCAGGCAAGGAAGTAACTTTGCCTTATGTGGGGAATTACGCAGTGTCCAACATCAATGGTATCATGACTTATGGTACGCAGGTGGGGGATACTTTCGATGGGCAGTGGGATGGCCCGCCAACCATAGAAGGTCAGCCGCCCTTCAAGTGTGGTTCCTATGTGTTTGATGCCACAACCAACAATGATGAAGGTGTGTTGCAAAAAGCCGTCAACCTTGTGTCTTCCTCGAATGAAAATGAGGAGCTTAAGGCATCCATGCGCAAGGCGGCATTCAAAGCCAATCGGAAAGCGTTTGATCAAATGCTGCCGGAAATCCGCAAGATGGCACTGACGATTGCCAAGATCAGCATTGATCCCGTTTCTGCCGCCTATCATGATCCACGCGGACATATGCCAAAGGCCTCTGAATATGAAGCATTGATTGATAAATATGTGGCAACCCGCTTTTCCATCCTGCAGGCGGAGGTGGCCCCATTGGCTGCCAAGCAGAAGCAGAGCGGAGCGCTAAGCAAGGCTGGTGAGTATGGCTGGCTTGGCGCAGGTGGCTGGATGTTGCAGATCAGCCAGGCCACCAGCGTGGCTGAGCAAGCAATTACTTCCATGGTAAATGTGAACCTGTTTCCGGATGGGCTTAATCCGCAAGGCACCCTTTCCGTGGATAATAATTTTTCAGAAAAATCGCCTGAACGCACCATGTTCAGTGTGGTGCAAAAGGCTGTGTCGTGGACTTTGGCTGCAGAAGGGCAGTCAGATGTTTCCGAAGGCGGCGGTTCAAGTGCGAACGCCTCTGAATCATCACTTGAAAAGGTGCTTGGAGAGCGTTTCTATATCACCAAGGCGATGATGAATTATCTTGGCGGTAATGGCGATCCCTTCACGGCCGCGACGTCGCTTGGCTGGGCGCTGATTTACATGGCGATTGCAGGCCTTATTGGTGCTGGGTTGACAGGGGCGGGAGTAGCTATTCTGGATGCTGCGGATTCCATAACAACAGTTGGTCTGGCGACTGGGGCGGCTTCTTCCTTGACAGGGGTTGGCGCTGTTGTCGGTGCGCCTCTCGCAGGGATAAGCCTTGTTGGGAAAGGTGTTGTCGCGGGCATTAAATGGGGGTTCAAGAAGCTGGGGACTTCCGGTTCCAAGATCATTTCCATGCTTTCACTGGTCATCCTCATTCCAGGCATCATCTTGGCGGTGTATCTGCCGTTGTTGCCTACATTGCGGTTTCTGTTTGCCTTTACGGCATGGTTCCTTGCTGTGTTGGAGGCGGTGTTTGCGGTGCCAGTGGTCGCGCTCGCCCATTTGCGTACGGATGGTGCGGGGCTTGCTGGCCCCATGGGGCTCAAGTCCTATATCTTCCTGCTGCAGATATTTGTGCGGCCAATCCTCATTATCTGCGGCTTGGTGGGAAGCCTTCTGGTGTTCAATGTTACCGTACGCATCATCAACCTTCTGTTTCTGTTGGCCATTGGGAATTATGCCAACACCAGCAATCCCATCACGGGATTCCTGTTTTCGCTTGGAGCGTTGCTGATTTATACTTCCATGCTCTATACGTTGGCCAACATGTGCTTCAAGCTGATTGACAAGATTCCGGACGACATCCTGACCTGGATTGGTCAAGGTGGCATCAAGTATGGTCTCGATTCCAACATTGGTTCGGCTTACCGTACGACCCAGGCTCTTGGTGGTGCCACCAAGGAAGGCATGGAGAAGGGTGCTGGCGCGCTGGAAAAGAGCGCAACCAAGTCGAGGGTTGGCGCAATAAAGGCCAAGCAGATTGGTTCCATGGCCGATAAAATCGGTGGCGGGGGCGAATAGTCTGTGCGTGACCCTGTAAAGATAATACATTATGTGTTTGCTGTTCTTTTGGCGGGGGGCCTGTTGTCCTCCGCCATGGCGGCAGGTTCTTCCGGTCAAGTGGCAGCTGCGCATGATGGTGGGCAAAACAATATTGCTCCAAGGGTTGCAACGGCCGTCCCTGAAGGGATAACCCGTACAAATGCCATCGCCGAGTTTGGCGCACCGCTTTATGCGGATGGGTTTACCCACTGGCCCTATGCCAATCCGGATGCCCCGAAAGGCGGCAGGATCCGTCTCGGTTCCTATGGCAGCTTTGACAGCCTCAATCCTTATATCCTCAAGGGCCAGCCAGCGGCTGGTCTGGGCCTCATTTCCGACAGTCTTATGACGGGATCGGGTGATGAACTGTTTGCCGCCTATGGCCTGATTGCTTCAAGCGTGGAATATCCAAAAAACAAAAGCTGGGCCCTTTTTACCTTGCGTCCGGAAGCGCGCTGGCATGACGGCGCGCGTATCACGGCAGATGATTTCATCTATGCGCTGGAGGTTATCCGTGCGCATGGGCGTCCTTTCCTGCGGGCCTTTTACGATGATGTGGAAAAGGCGGAATCCTTGCCGGATGGACGGTTGAAATTTACATTCAAGACAAGGGATAGCATGAAGCCGCTGATGGCGGTGGCAGGGTTGTCGCCCCTGCCGCGTCATTACTGGGAAAACCGCAAGGTGGATGAAACCACGCTGGACCCGCCGCTGGGATGCGGCCCTTATAAAATTTCGGTGGTGGATGCCGGGCGTTCCATCACCTATGAGCGGGTTGCAGATTATTGGGGACGGGATTTGCCGGTGAACCGTGGTCTCAAAAATTTTGACCATATCACTTATGATTATTACCGCGATGATACGGTGATGTTTGAGGCCTTCAAGGCGGGAAAGATTGATTTCCGTCAGGAAAACAAGGCGCAACGCTGGTCCACGGGGTATGATCTGCCGGAGGTGAAGTCGGGCGCCATCATCAGGCGGGAGGTGGCGGATGAAACACCGCAGGGGCTGCAGGGGTTCTTCTTCAACCTGCGCCGTGCGCCGTTTTCGGATCTTCGCATCCGCAAGGCCTTTGTTGGCCTTTATGACTTTGAGGCCGTCCAGCGCATGCTGCTTTATGGAAAGTATGTGCGGTCGCACAATTATTTCATTGGTGATGGATATGGGTCGGAAGGCGCGCCTGAAGGCGCGGAACTGGCGTTGCTGGAACCGTTTCGAACCGATCTGCCAGCCGAGATGTTCATGGGCCCCTTCCTGCCGCCCAAAACCAATGGGAGCGGCAATCTGCGCGCCGAGATGCGCCGGGCCCTGCAGCTGTTCAAGGAAGCGGGCTGGACGTTGAAGGATGGCAAGCTTCAGGACAGGGCCGGGCAGCAGATGCGGCTTGAGGTGCTGCTTGACAATGAAACCTTTGTCCGTATTGCAGCGCCTTTCATGGATACATTGAAGCGGGCCGGCATTGATGCCTCCATAAGGGTGGTGGATTCGGCGCAGTACCAGCAGCGGCTGGAAATGCTGGATTTTGACATGATCATGCTCAAGTCGAATTTCTTCCCGCCCCCGGGGCCTGAGTTGCGTTCCTATTATGGCAGCGCGGCGGCGGACATTGGGGGATCCGGCAACTGGGCAGGGATCAAGAGCCCGGTCGTTGATGCCCTCATTGAAAAAGTCATTGCCGCCAAAAGCCTTGAAGACCTCAAGACAGCCAGTCGCGCGCTTGACCGGGTGCTTCTCTGGGGCAATTATGTGGTGCCACACTGGCATAATGACAGCCTGTGGCTGGCCTACTGGAACAAGTTTGGCCATCCGGAGCATCTGGCACGGTATTCAGTCGGTTTTCCGGCAACATGGTGGCAAGCTGCCCCCCCCATAAAACACTGAGCGGGGGCGCCCATGTTTGCCTATATCCTGCGCAGGCTGCTGCTCATCATACCCACCCTGTTTGGCATCATGGTGCTGAACTTCGGCATTGTGCAGCTGGCGCCAGGGGGGCCGGTTGAACAGATGATTGCCCAAATGCAGGGCACTGGCGTGGATGCAACTTCGCGCATTGGCGGAGGGACGGGGGGCGATTCCGGCGGGCTTGATGCCCAGCGCGATGTGACCCGACAGCATGGCGGCGCGGTGCAGCCCAAGGGCAAGTATCGGGGGGCGCAAGGGCTTGATCCGGCTTTTGTTGCCGAGCTGGAAAAGGAATTCGGTTTTGACAAGCCACTGCATGAGCGTTTCATCATGATGATGAAAAATTACCTGCGGCTGGATTTTGGCAAAAGCTATTTCCGCGACCGCAAGGTGATTGATCTCGTTGCAGAAAAACTGCCGGTTTCCATTTCCCTTGGGCTGTGGACAACGCTTCTTGTGTACCTGATCTCCATTCCGCTGGGAATTCGCAAGGCGGTGCGCGATGGCAGCCGGTTTGATGCGGTGACAAGTGGAATTGTCCTTGTGGGGTATGCCGTTCCCGGTTTCCTGTTTGCGGTGCTTTTGATTGTTTTGTTTGCAGGCGGCAGTTTCTTGCAGCTTTTTCCCTTGCGGGGGCTCGTGTCGGATGGCTGGGCGGATCTGCCGTGGTGGAAACAGGCGCTGGATTATTTCTGGCACATTACCCTGCCGGTGACCGCCTTGGTGGTATCGGGCTTTGCCAGCCTTACCATGCTTACCAAGAATTCCTTTCTGGAAGAAATCCACAAACAATATGTGGTGACGGCGCGCGCCAAGGGTCTTTCCGAGCGGCAGGTGCTGTATGGCCATGTGTTTCGCAATGCCATGCTCATTGTCATCGCCGGGTTTCCCCAAGCGCTTTTGCATATCCTGTTTACGGGGTCTGTCCTCATCGAGGTCATTTTTTCCCTGGATGGCCTGGGGCTTTTGGGGTTTGAGGCGGCCATTGGGCGCGATTATCCCATCATGTTCGCCACGCTGTTTGTCTTTACATTGGTTGGCCTGCTTTTGGGGTTGCTCAGCGACATCATTTATGTGCTGGTGGATCCGCGTATTGATTTTGAATCGAGGAAGGTGTGATGGAAAACCGCATCCTCGGCATTCCTGTTTCTCCGCTGGCGCATCGTCGCTGGCTGCATTTCCGGGGTAACCGTCGGGGCTGGTATTCCCTCTGGATTTTCCTTGTCCTTTTTACCCTCAGCCTGTTTGCGGAGGGGATCGCCAATGACCGACCGCTGCTGGTGCGCTATGATGGCGCGTTTTATGCGCCCGTTCTGCATGATTATCCGGAAACCACCTTTGGCGGCGAGTTTGAAACTGCCACAGACTATCGTGATCCCTATGTGGCAGACCTCATCCATGAAAAAGGGTTCATGGTCTGGCCGCCCATCCGTTATTCTTGGGATACCATCAATTACGACCTCACCCGACCAGCGCCATCCTCGCCATCTTTCGAGAACTGGCTAGGGACAGATGATCAGGGGCGCGATGTTCTGGCGCGGCTCATTTACGGGTTTCGCCTTTCCGTCCTGTTTGGTCTTTCCCTGACCTTGGTCAGTGCGGTTGTGGGCGTTCTGGCTGGGGCGGTGCAAGGCTATTTTGGCGGGATTGTCGATCTCCTGTTCCAGAGGTTCATGGAAATCTGGTCCGGGATGCCGGTCTTGTACCTGCTCATCATCATGGGCAGCATTATCGAGCCGGGGTTTTTCAGCCTTCTGTTCCTGCTCATGCTGTTTTCGTGGATGCAGCTTGTGGGGGTGGTGCGGGCCGAGTTCCTGCGGTGCCGCAATTTTGATTATGTTCGGGCGGCCAAGGCCCTTGGGGTTTCCGCGCATGTCATCATGCGGCGACACATGCTTCCGAATGCCATGACGGCCGCGCTGACTTTCCTGCCTTTCATGCTGGCGGGGGCGGTTTCCACCCTGACCAGCCTCGATTTTCTCGGTTTTGGATTGCCGCCGGGATCGCCCTCCTTGGGCGAACTTCTGGCGCAGGGGAAAAACAACCTGCAGGCGCCTTGGCTGGGGATTGTTGCCTTTTTGGCCATTGCCCTCACCCTGACCATCATCACCTTCATTGGGGAAGCTGTGCGCGATGCGTTTGATCCACGGAAACATGTGGCAGCGCCTGTTACCCAAGGCGGCCCGATTGCCGAAAAGCTGGCCATGGGCACCAGCCCGGATACCAGTGAGGAGCCTGGCCAATGAGCGTTCCTGTCCTTGAGGTAGAAAACCTGTCGGTGGATTTCTGTCTGCCTGGTCACACCGTTCATGCCGTGCGCGGCGCAAGCTTCTCGGTGGCCAAGGGAGAAACATTGGCGATTGTCGGCGAATCCGGATCCGGAAAGTCGGTGACAGCCCTTTCCATCCTCCAGCTTTTGCCCTATCCCATGGCGCAGCATCCCTCAGGTTCCATCCGCCTGCGGGGGGAAGAGCTGATGGGGGCGCCGGAACATGTCCTGCATCATGTGCGGGGCGGAGCGATTTCCATGGTGTTCCAGGAACCCATGACCTCCCTCAATCCGCTGCACAGCATTGAACGCCAAGTGGGGGAAACCCTTCGTCTGCACAAGGGGATGAGCCGCAAGGACGCGCGCGCCCGTACGCTGGAACTTCTCGAACTTGTGGGGCTGCCGGATGTGGAAAAGCGGCTGGGGTCCTATCCGCATGAACTCTCGGGTGGGCAGCGCCAGCGCGTGATGATTGCCATGGCGCTGGCCAATGATCCCGATGTCCTGATTGCCGATGAACCGACAACGGCCCTGGATGTGACCGTGCAGGCGCAGATTCTCAAGTTGCTCAAGGATTTGCAGCGCCGTTTGGGCATGGCGCTCATCCTGATTACACATGACCTTGGGATTGTGCGCCGCGTGGCCGACAAGGTCTGTGTGATGAACAACGGCGAGATTGTGGAAGCCGGGGAGGTCGCGCACGTCTTTTCTGACCCGTCGCATCCTTATACGAAGGCGCTGCTGGCGGCTGAACCCAAGGGAGAGGCGCTTGTGTTGCATCCGGATGCGCCGGAAATCCTGCGCGGGGAAGATATCAGGGTACATTTTCCCATCCGCACGGGGCTGTTCCGGCGACAAACCGGGGCCATCAAGGCGGTGGATGGGGTATCCCTTTCTGTTCGGGCTGGAGAAACCGTTGGCGTTGTGGGAGAATCCGGTTCCGGTAAGACAACGCTGGGGTTTGCGCTGCTCAGGCTTTTGGAAAGTCACGGCAACATCCAGTTTGAGGGGCAGGACATTTCCGGCCATGGCATTGGGCAGATGCGTCCCTTGCGCAAGGACATGCAAATTGTTTTCCAGGATCCTTTTGGTTCACTGTCGCCGCGCATGTCGGTGGGAGCCATTGTGGGGGAAGGACTTTCCGTCCACAGGATTGGCAAAAGCCGTGAAGAACGTGAGATACTGATCATCAACGCTCTTGAGGAAGTGGGGATTGATCCGGAAGCCCGGCATCGCTATCCGCATGAGTTCTCCGGCGGGCAACGGCAGCGCATTTCCATTGCGCGTGCCATGATCCTCAAGCCAAAACTCGTGGTGCTGGACGAGCCTACATCGGCGCTGGATGTTTCCGTGCAGGCGCAGGTGGTGGATTTGTTGCGTGGCCTTCAGGAAAAGCATGGTCTTGCTTATGTCTTCATCAGCCATGATTTGCGTGTGGTGCGGGCCATGGCGAGCCATATCCTTGTGATGAAGGACGGGCGCGTGGTGGAAAGCGGCGCGGTGTCGGAGATCTTTTCCCACCCGCAACAGGATTATACAAAAGAGCTCTTCCGGGCGGCCTTTGAAACCAGCCGATTTTAAAGCTTTTAGATCATTTAACGTTTAGATTGAACAATTCAAACGGTTGAATGCTCTATTTGTCAGGATTCTTGATAACGTTGATGTTGAAAACCTGGTCCTGGTAAAGCAGGCTCAGGGAATTGTCATCCAGTCTGAGATGGATTTTATAGGTTCCTGGGGTCGCATTATCCTCTTCCATGGGCATGCCTTCCAGCGTAAGTGTCCCGTGGCGGACATCGCTGCGCGTAATGTTCAACCAAGAGGGTTTCTGCAATACCAGGATGTTGCGGAAGCCTGATCCTGATGTGGCGATGTTGTAAACATAAGGCTCGTTCATGCGCACGAAAAGCGGTGGGGATGAGGTGAATTCCGACCGGTCCTGCCGGTCACCGGAACTCATGTAGGTCCGGCCGTCCATGGACAGGCCGTAGATGAAATCGGAATAACCGAATTCCGCAATGATGGTGGCGCGTGGAATGAGCTGGTCGGTGACAAACTGCCTGCATTCCGGTCCTGCGCCGCTGGTTTCGTGCAGGCAGATGGAATCAGCGCTTTCCAGGAAGGAAAGTCCGGGAATCCGTTTGATGACAAGAACCCGTTCTTCTCCGCCTTCATAACCACGCTGCTGGACAAGTACGGTAAAACGTCCGGCAATGATGGACATGTACGTGGCGATGAGGCCCCCGAGGATGAAAAGCCCCAGAATGGTGAAAATGGCGATACGGATGTGGCGGCGGTGTTTCCGCGCACCGAGGATTTCGGAGATGCGTTCGTGGGCGCCCGGATGGCCTGCCTTTTCTGCCATCATGAAAAGGGAAAGGGCTTCCGCTTCCCGGCGGGGCATTTCATCGGGCGCCAGCCAGTAGATTTCCGCGAGTTCAAAACAGGCTTCCGGATCGTTCTGTTCGGCGGCCATCTGGAACCAGCGCATGGCTTCAGGCCAATCGCGCTGGCAGCCGCGGCCTTCCTTGTGCATGAAAGCGGACTGCAACTGGGCGGCAAGATAGCCCTGCTGGCCAGAGATCTGGAACCATTTGAGGGCGTCTGTCTCGTTGCGGACGGTTCCACGTCCACCGGCCAGCATGATGGCTGCATGGTATTGGGCTTCAATGTCGCCCCGGTTGGCTGCCTGCATGAACCAGTGAAAAGCTTCTTTTTCGTTTTGCTCGATACCGCGGCCATCGCGGTAAAGTTCGGCCAGCGCTACTTGGGCGCGCAGGTTTCCTTGCAGGGCCGATGTACTGAACCAGGTCAGGGCATCACTTTCGCTCTTGGGAAAGCCAATTCCGTCGCGGAGGGCGCAAGCAAGATCGTATTGGGCAACTGGATGTCCGTTTTCGGCAGCTTTCTGGAACCAGGTTGCAGCCATCTGCTGGTTTTTTTCAACGCCCCGGCCATCGCGCATCATGCATGCCAACCGATGCTGGGCCTCCGGGTTTCCCTGTTCAGCGGCGGCCATGAACCATTTTGCGGCTTCTTCCGGGTTCGTTTTGAACGCATGCCCTTCTTCCAGCATCAGGGCATAAGACATCTGGGCATCCCTATGCCCCTGTTTCGCCGCCATGAGGAACCATTTTGCGGCTTCCGCTTCATTTTTCGAAACAAAACGGCCTTCACTGTAAAGCTGGGCCAAGTGGAGCTGTGAAGGAAGATGACCTGCCTCAGCAGCCTTGCGGAACCATTTTATGGATTCATCGCGGTCCTGCGGGACGTTATGTCCATCACGGTACATCTCGGCCAGGCTGAAGAAATCATTTGGGGAACCCTGTTCAAGTGCGCCGACATTCAGGGTTTTCAGAACGGAAGGAAGATAGAACAGGCGGGTGTCCTGTTCTTCGGGAGGATAGACACCATAAAGGCGTACGACACGGAAACCGATGGTGTTGTTTTCGGTGGCGGATTCGGAATGGTGGTGGAGATGGTGCTGGTCAATCGTCTGGTCCCAGGCGCCGCCGCGCAGGAGGTGGGTGCCTTCGGCATGGCCATGGTCCATAAGCCAGTCCCATGTGTTGCCGGAGATGTCACTGACGCCCTGATGGTTGGCAGGATGGGCATCCACAGGGGTTGTACCATGCACCGGCTGGCCGCCTGCCCTGTGAAATGTGCCGTAGTCGTCCGGGTTTTCCCGCTGATCAAGCGATGGCCCGGCAGCGGCGATCCATTGTTTTTCGGTGGGAAGGGTGTATGGGTGCCCCGTGAGTTTGGAGAGCCATTCCGCATAGGCAACCGCTTCTTCCCATGTGATGTTGACAACAGGATGTTTTTCATCCTGCAGGAAGCCGGGATAGGTCCAGCCTTCACCCGCCGAATGGCCGATCATGCCTGTGTATTTGGTGTATTCGCCAACCGTTATCGGGTATTTTCCGATGAGGAACAGGCTTTCCCGCAGCGATGGCCCCTCGGTCCGGATGGGAACCATGACAGGCGCAAGGGGATTTTCCTGTGTGCCTTCGCGGGCCTTGGCAAGTTCAGCCCATTCCGTGTCCAGGCGCGCTTCAGCCTGTGCCACGCTTGAGAGCATCAACACAAAGAGGAGAAGGACAGGCTCCTTCTCGGCGGTCTGGTTGAGGTGTTTGTACCATGGGCAGCTCAGGGCTTCCTTGGTGGCTATGCTTTTGGCCTGCTCTTTCATCTCCGAAACGTGTTCGGAAGACAGCAGGAAAAGCAGGACGTCAAGGGCGGCCGCGTCATGGTTGTAATAGACGTTGTGGCGCGTCACCTTTTTTTCATAAAGATGGAAGATGGTCGAATACAGGTTGATGTGGTGAAGGAAATCGTTTTGAAGCTTGATGAAGGCATCAAGGGCTGCTTGGCTTTTATGCGGCAGGAAAACGCGCAGGGACAAGGTAATGACATTGTCGCGCAGGGCTTCAAGCAGGGCCGTTTGGGCTTTTTCGGAATCAGGGGCCCCTCCAAGGGCCAGGCGGGCGGATTTTTCAATTTCTGCCGGAGCGAGGCAAACCTGTTTCCAGCACAGGGGCTGATCAGGATCAATCTGTGCAAGAGACAGGAAAAGTTTCTGGTCTTCGGAAAGATCGGATGTGTGTTCAATCTTGAGAAGGGCTTCCTGTAGCGCATCCTGTCCTGTGGATGCGGCCCACGCCCGCAGGCGGCCGGAGCGGACCTCGTCCTGCGCTTCAGGCCATTTCTGGCGGAAAGCCTGACATAATGCGCGTGCCGAGGTGTAGGTTTCGCCCTGAAAGACAAAAGAGATGTTGGAAGGATCACTCATCCGGTCTGTACGCCCCCTGTTATCCCTTTATTTTTCCCATATTTTGGGTGGAACGTCAATCAAACAAAACGCGCCGGAAATTCTCCGGCGCGTTTCGGTGGGTGCTGGTTCAACAAAAAGCTGGTCTTTGGAAGACGATTTAGTCTTCCGTGGGCTTGATTTCGCGACCGTCAGCCATGTCATGGCCTGTCGTGCGTTCGCTGATGCGGGCAGACTTGCCGCGGCGGTCACGCAGGTAATAGAGCTTGGCGCGGCGAACGTCGCCACGACGGACGATTTCGATGGAATCAAGGCTCGGGCTGTAAAGCGGGAACACGCGTTCCACACCTTCGCCGTAGCTGATCTTGCGCACGGTGAAGGAGGAGTTGAGGCCAGCGTTGCGGCGGGCGATGCAGACGCCTTCGTAAGCCTGCACGCGTTCACGGGTGCCTTCAACAACCTTCACATTGACGCGAAGGGTGTCGCCAGCGGAAAAAGCCGGGATGGTCTTGCCGGAAGTGAGCTTGGCAATCTGCTCCTGGTCAAGTTTCTGGATGGTTGTCATTTCTGTTTCCTTATCTTTCTGGTGGTGGTCGCTTGTGAATGATTTTGCCAAAGGTCTGGACGTCGGGTTTTTGTAATGTCTTCCGCCCGCGCGCGCCGCCATGCACAGATGTTGGCGTGGTGGCCCGAAAGCAGGATGTCCGGAACCGGGCGCAAAGTCCCGGAAGCATCTGTCCATTCTGCGGGCCGCGTATAGTGCGGGTATTCCAGAAGGCCGTCCTCGAAGCTTTCCTCATCGGGCGTTTCGGTGTTGCCCATGACACCCGGCAGCAGCCGGATGCAGGCGTCCATGAGGATCATCGCGGCTGGTTCTCCGCCGGAAAGTACATAATCACCAACACTGACTTCCTCAATGTTGCAAGCCTCAAGGACACGTTCATCCACCCCCTCATAACGGCCACACAGGAGAACAAGATGTTCTTCCGCAGCCAGTTCCTTTACGAGAGCCTGGGTCAGCAGGCGTCCGCGCGGGGAGAGATAGATGCACCGTCCGGGAGGCGATACCGCCCGGATGGCTTCCTCGAGTACGTCAGGCCGCATCACCATGCCGGCACCACCGCCAAAGGGAGTGTCGTCCACCGTGCGGTGGCGGTCATGCGCAAAATCGCGGATGTTTGTGGCCTCAAGGCTCCATATCCCGGATTCAAGGGCTTTCCCGGCCAGGCTGTGGCCAAGGGGCCCCGGGAACATTTCCGGGAACAGGGTGAGGACATCAACATGCCACGGCGTGCCTGTCATTGAGCTTCCTCCGGGGGCATTACGACAATGGTGGCTTCACCAAGGTTGACGTCGCCCACGCAGGTTCCCTTGAAGGGAACAAGCAGGGAAGACATGTCTTCCTTTTTGATTTCCAGAATGTCGCCAGCTCCAAAGTTGAGGATGCTGCAAACCTCGCCAAGCATGTCGCCCGCAGGCGTCATGGCGGTAAGGCCAATGAGGTCGGTGTGGTAGTATTCCCCTTCAGGCAGGGCTGGCAAACGTTCACGTGGGACAAAAAGGCGTGTTCCACGCAAGGCTTCGGCGGCATTGCGGTCACTTACGCCCTCGATCTTGGCCAGCCACTGGTTTTTGTGGCGGGAGACAAGGTCAAGGCGGAAATGGTGCTGGCCGTTTTCATCTGTCATGGAGCCGTAGCGCCCAAAATCCTCGGGATCGACGGTGAAACTTTTCACGCGCACGAGTCCGCGGATTCCGTGGGCGGATCCGATTTCTCCGATGCAGATGGTGTTTGCCGGCCTGTTCATGGGGGAGGAAAAACCTTTGGCTGGAAGGATCAGGCTTCTTCGGCTGCGGCAGCTTCAGGAGCCGGGGCAGCTTCGGGAGCGGGGGCCGCAGCTTCAGCCTGGGCAGCTTCCGCAGCGGCGGCAGCAGCTTGCAGGCGTTCCTGGGCCTTGGCCTTGGGAGCCGATTTCTTCGGGGTTTCGTTCCACTTCGGAGCTTCCATGATGTCCTGGGTTGCAAAGATGCGTGCAATGCGGTCCGACGGGATGGCGCCAACGGAGAGCCAGTACTTGGCGCGGTCGGCGTTCAGGACGGTGCGCTTGCCGCTGTCCTTGTCAAGCATCGGGTTGTAGCTGCCGAGCTTTTCGATGAAGCGGCCATCGCGCGGGCTGCGCGAGTCGGCAACAACGATGCTGTAGAAGGGACGGCTCTTGGCGCCGCCACGAGCCATGCGGATTTTCAGTGCCATGTTGGTTTGTCTTCCTTTCGTCTTCGTTTGGTGGTCTGTGGTTGTTGGGTAGTCACGTTTTCATCCGGCCGAGGAGTTTCTCCATTCCGCCGGGAGGAAAATTCCCGGATGCCAGGCCGGAAAGGTCTTTCCCGCCCATTTTACGCATCCGTTTCATCATGTCCTGCATCTGCGAAAACTGTTTGATGAGGACATTGACATCATGCACGTTGGCGCCCGATCCGGCCGCAATGCGGCGTCTCCTGGACGCATTGAGGATTTCCGGCTTCCGGCGCTCTTTCCGGGTCATCGAGCCGATGATGGCGAGTTGCCGCCGAACCAGTTTTCCTTCCGGGTCAAGTTCCGCAAGTTGCTGGCGTGCACCGCGCATGCCGGGAAGCAGCTTGAGCAGGCCGCCCATGCCACCCATGCGGGTGAGCTGACGGAGCTGGGTTCCAAAATCCTCAAGGGTGAAAATGCCGGCCTGCATGCGCTTGGCCAAGGTTTCAGCCTCTCCGGCGTCAATGGTTTCCACAGCCTTTTCCACAAGGCTCACCACATCGCCCATGTCGAGGATGCGGCCAGCCATGCGCTGAGGGTGGAAGGAATCAAGCGCGTCGATCTTTTCGCCGGTACCAATAAGCTTGATGGGGCAGCCGGTGACGGCACGCATGGAAAGGGCGGCGCCGCCACGGGCATCACCATCCATGCGGGTCAGGATGATGCCGGAAAGACCAAGGCGGGCATTGAAGGTTTCGGCTGTGCGCACGGCATCCTGTCCGGTCATGGCGTCAGCCACAAGGAGGATCTCGTGGGGTTTGGCGGCATCGCGCACGGCAACGGCTTCTGCCATCATGTCTTCGTCAATGGCAAGGCGTCCGGCGGTGTCAAGGATAAGGACGTCAAAACCGCCCTTGCGGGCTTCGTCAAGCGCCCGCTGGGCAATGGTCACCGCATCCTGTCCGGGGATGATGGCGAGCGTTGCAACGTTCGTGCTTTCGCCAAGAATGCGGAGCTGTTCCTGCGCGGCAGGACGGCGCACATCCAGCGAGGCCATGAGAACCTTGCGGGCTTCGCGCGTGGTCAGGCGTTTTGCCAGTTTTGCCGCGGTGGTGGTCTTGCCGGAACCTTGCAGGCCCGCCAGCATGACGACAACAGGCGCGGGCGCGGTCAGGTCAATGCCGGCGCTTTCGGCACCCAGCATGTCCACAAGACCGTCATGGACAATCTTGATGACCTGCTGGGCGGGGGTGATGGATTGCAGGACGTCCGTGCCCACCGCACGGTCACGGATGCGGGCAATAAAATCCTTTACCACGGGAAGGGCGACATCGGCTTCAAGCAAGGCAACACGGACTTCCCGCAGGGCTTCGCCAACATCGGATTCCGTCAATGCTCCGCGCCGCCGAAGGCGGGCGAAGATGTCAGAAAAACGGTTGGTGAGGTTATCGAGCATGCGGTCCCTTTGAAAAAAAGCACAAAACAAATGTTGCGCCAGTGGGCGAAACTCGCTGACTGGCGTGCCCCCGCAGGCGCCTGGAAGTGGCCATGGGAACGGAAAACGAGGAGGTTTTATCAGGGAAGGCGCGGTTTTGTCAAGCCTTCAAACAGGGGAGGGATGTAAAAACGTGGATTGCGTGTTTATGGAGGGCGTGATATATAAAACATACGAATAAAATGCAGGAGGTTTCCTATGGAAAGCAAGACATTCTGGATAGCGATGGTTGTTGCCGTTCTTCTTTCGGCAGTCGGTGGCCTGGCTTTGCGCATGGCTTCTGGTGGTTGATTTTAATGAACACATGACAACCTGAAAAACAGGACCGCCTTCAAGACGGCCCTGTTTTTTTGTGTAAGGATGGCAGAATGAAAATCCTGATCGCTTATGGAAGCCGGGGCGGGGTGACTGCGGAAATCGCTGGCGTCATGGCGCAGGAAATGCTTGGGGCTGGCGTTGATGTCGATGTCGATGTCGATGTCGTGGACGTCAAGGACCTGCAGGATTTTTCTCCTTATCAGGCGGTTCTTCTGGGCAGCAGCATATGGGCAGGGCAGTTGCATCCAGCATTCCTGCGCATGGTGCGGGGGCATGAAAAGGCATTGGAAAAGTTGCTGGTCGGCATGTTCGTTGTGTGTCTCAGCCTGGCAAGCGAAGATCCGGAAATCTGTGATCGCGGGGAACATTATCTTGATCGTCTGGAACTGGATTTTCCCGGGATTGTTCCCATTGTGCGGGGAGCATTTGCCGGAGCGGTCACAATGACAACGGCAAATCTTGTCCATCCGTCGTTGTTTGAGCGGATTATCCTGTTTTTTGTGCGCAAAAAACTGGATGTGGATGCCCGGAACTGGGAAGATATCCGGCGTTTTGCGCGGGATTTTGTTGCAAGGGTAACCCAGGATATCAAAAACTGAAGAATCCCGGATAAAACAAAGAAGGGCCGAAAACTGTTTTTCAGTTTCCGGCCCTTTTCACGTATCAGGGCGTAGTGATGGTGAAGGATTGTGTGGCCGTACCGCCCCGGCCATCGGAAACCTCCAGCGTGATGTCGTAACTGGTGCCGGTTTCGTCTGGAACTATGCCCGAAAGGGTGGCCGTTCCATCGCCTGTGCTGGTGAGTTCTAGCCAGCGGCGCTTGATGGGGACGGTAATGGTAAGCGGGTCGCCATCCTCATCCGTTGCGGCAATGTCATAGCTGTAAACACCTCCCGGAGTGGCCTCGGTGATGGCGGTGCTGGTGAAGCTGGGCGGATAGTTTTCAATGATGACAAGCCGGGGACGCTGGCTGACGATGGGATGTTCCCTTGAATAGATCACGAACATGGGGGACGCATTGGCGCATGCGCTGGTGGTGGACCAGAAGGCGATACCATAGTCTTGCCCGGTTTGCCGCCATCCCCGATAGCTGTTGGTGATGTCATAATCCCGGATTCTGAGGGGGATGTTGACGGTGATGTAGTAAGGGCCAAGGATGTAGGGACCATAAGAAGGCGCCGAGGCGCACAAGGTAGCTTCGCTCCAGCTGGAGGTGATGGGGAAAATGTAATGATTGGAGGAACAGCCGGAATAGCAGGTACTTCCGGTGGCGGGATGGGTGAAGCGGGCGTAGGTTTTGGAAACTTGTTCCGGCCAGCCGGTGGTGTTCCAGCGGATGAATCCTCGGGGATAAGCTGCATTGCAAGTTGATCGCAGGCATCCATAAATTTGCGTGCCGGTTGTGGCACATGTATTCATATATTCTCGGCGGCCATCGTCGCTGGGGAAATAATCGGCCTCCATGGCAAAGGTGGCATCGGCATACTGGCCCTTGGCATCATAGGCGCGCACGCGGACAGACCATGCGCCAAGGTCTTCCTTGGTGGGGTGGCCGGAAAATGTGCGGGTTTCCGGATTAAAGGAAAGCCATTCGGGAAGGTCGGAACCATCGGCAAGGGTTGCGGCGTAATTGGTAACGGCACCATTGAAGGTGGTTGCCAGCACCGTATAGCTGTAATCCCGTTCAATTGTAGCGCCTTGCTCAGGTATGGCGCTGGCCAGGGCGGGGGCTGCGGTGGCGGTATTGATGGTCAGCATGAAACTGGAAGAAACAGACTGTCCAATGCTGTCGGTGGCCGTGATCTTGATGGTCTGGACGCCGATGTCTCCACTCAGGGGAATGCCGGAAAAGCGGCGGGTTTCCGGAGTGAAAGAAAGCCATTCGGGCAGAATCCCGCCATCATCAAGGGTAGCGGTGTAGGTCAGGGAGTCGCCAGTGTCACTGAAGGTGGATGAGGGAATGGTGAAATCCCAGGCATAGCTGGCGGTGGCTTGTCGGTCTTCAAGCGGGATGGCTACCGTGGGGGGAGGGTTGACGGCCTGAGTGGCTGTAATGGTGAAGTTTTGCAGAACAGATTGGGAATCTTCATCTGTGGTTTTAAGTGTGACAGGGTAGGCACCGGCAGTGGTGGGAGTACCGGAAAGTGTGCTGGTGCGGTTTCCGTTGTCGGTGAAGGAGAGCCAGGCGGGAAGTGTGATGGCGGAGATGGAGAGGGTTTCTTCCGGGAAGGGGCTTCCTGCGGTGGCGGTATAGCTGTAGGTGGTGCCCACGGCGATATTGGTGAGAGGCGTGCTGGTGAAGGACAGGTTGCTGGAATAGGAGGGATCGGATGGTGTTTCTGGACTGGATGAAGAAGAGGGAGATGAAGTTTCTCGGATTCGCTTGCGCATAAGATAACGGTGTTCTGTTGCTGCGGCTTCATGGCCAGCAAGGATCGAGAGCAGGATGACGGGCAGGAGGAGCTGTTTGAGTGACATGGTGGGCCTCATTCTGAAAAAGGAATTTTATGATCGATAATGGAAACTCACTCTTTTTTTTGGCTACAGTCAATGTTTTTTTGTGAAATTAAATTCATAAAGATTGCGCCATGCGGCATGGTGCAAGTTCCTTGAAAGACACACGGGGGGGGGAATTGATGTCGGAATGCCGAGAGAGCTTTTTCTATAGGCTTTTGGAATGTAATTAATAAAAATAATTAATGAATTCGGTGGTTGCAAGAAAAATTCTCTGTTGATCTGCCCTGCGCATCGGCCCTTGGACGATGCCCGCATCTCCCGTGCGGGCAGGTGTCTTTCGGCTGTCTCGTTCCAAGATCAACAGGAATTGTTCAATCTAAACGTTAAAGGCTCTCGGGCGTGGTGATGGTGAAGGATTGTGTGGCCGTACCGCCTCGCCCCGGTTTTCGTCAGGGCTTCGGATGAGATACCTTTCAGGCCCGTTTCAGGTCGTCTCGATGTAAGGTGCAAGCATCTTTGGTAAATCGGCCCAGTCGTGGAACGCTGCAACGCATCCCATGCCGATGAGTTTTCCCGCCATTTTTTTCGGATTGTCGGCAAAACCGGTGAAAGCGAATGTGCGGATGCCAGCGGTAACGGATGCTCCCACGCCGGTTGCGCTGTCCTCAATGGCAAAGCATTGTTCAGCTTTTAGGCCGATCTGCTCCATGGCGTGCAGGTAAACATCGGGTTTTGGTTTCTGGGTTGGTCCCGATTCGAAGAAGTTGTGGCCGAAAACCCGTGCCAGTTCCATTCCGCGTCCGCCTGCGGCATAACGCATGGTTGCCAGCCCGCGCTGGATGGGGTTGTTGGACACGAAGGCAAATCCGAATCCCTTTTTTTCCAAATTGGCAAAGGCTTCCAGGATATGCGGCGCCATGGGAATGCCTCCAGGAACATTCTTCAAGTATTGCATCATGCGCCATTCCCGATCCTCGAAAAGGGTGGGATAATCGACCTTGATGCCGAAATGGCGGGACATGTTTTCGCACAGGTTTTCCCGTGCTTGGCCGTGGAAATGTTCCTGGAATTCCGCAAGCGTGAATGGGTGTTCGATTTCTTTTCCGTAAAGCTGGTTGAATCGTTCAACCAAGGTGGAAACGGAAAACGGCTCCGTTTCCATCATGGTGTTATCGAAATCCACCAAGAGCCAGTATTTTTTTGTCATCTTGCCGACGCGTTCATATGGAAGGTGGAAAAATCTGGACATGAAGACATCCAGAAAACGTTAAATGCTCTAAATCAGCCCTTTGCCTTTTTGGTCCTTGTCTCGGATCTGGTCAGTTTTTTGGGACGCTTGGTTTTGTCGTCGTAGGGGTTCTTGCCTTTCCGGGCCAGAAGCCGCATGGGAACGCCATGCATGCCGAAGGTTTCGCGCATGCCATTGGCAAGGTAGCGCAGGTAGCTTTCCGGAATTTCGGTGGCTTTGGCCAGAAACAGGGCAAATGTTGGCGGGCGTGCCTTGACCTGTGTCATGTAGCGGATATTGATGGTGCGTCCATCGGCGGCCAGCGGGGGCGGATGGGCGGCGGTTGCATCCTCCAGCCAGCGGTTGAGGTGCGAGGTGCTGATGCGCAGGTTCCATGTTTCGTAGGCCTTCAGGGCGGCATCCAGCATCTGCCCCAGTTTTTCCCCGCGCAGGGCGGAAATACAGATCGTTGGAACGCCCTTGGCCTGGGCAAGGGATTCCTCAATGCGCTCGCGCAGGTTCTTGAGGGTTTCTGCGTGGTTTTCCACAAGATCCCACTTGTTGACGGCAATAACGAGCGCGCGGCCTTCCTCAATCACATGGCGGGCAATGGAGAGATCCTGCTTTTCCAGGTTGGCGGTGGCATCCAGCACGAGAACCACCACATCGGCATATCTTATGGCTCTTATGGTGTCGGATGCGGCCAGCTTTTCAAGCTTTTCGTCAATCTTGCCTTTTTTGCGCAGTCCGGCGGTGTCTGAAATCTGGAACAGGCGTCCCCGGTGCCGCCACTTGACGGCGATGGAATCGCGGGTCATGCCGGGTTCCGGACCGGTGAGCATGCGCTCCTCGCCAATCAGGGCGTTGAGCAGGGTGGATTTTCCAACATTTGGACGGCCAGCAATGGCAAGGTTGATGCAATCTTCGCGTTCGCCGGCATTTTCCGCCTTTTCAACGGCAAGAGCATAAGGACGAAGGGATTCAGCCAGATCGGACATGCCAAGGCCATGGCTGGCGGAAAAGGCCACCGGTTCGCCAAGGCCCAGTTCATAAGCCTCGAACATGCCCGCTTCGCCAGCCTTGCTGTCGCATTTGTTGGCAATGATGATGACGGGTTTTTCCTGCTTGCGCAGCCAGAGGGCAAAATGGCGGTCATCCGGGGTAACGCCTGCCCGGGCATCAAGCATGAACAGGAGAACATCCGCTTGGCGCATGGCCATTTCGGTCTGTTGGCGCATGCGGGCTTCCAGAGAAGTTCCTGTGATATTTTCGAGTCCGGCAGTATCAATGATTTCAAAGTGCATTTCCGCAAGTCGCGCATCGGCGCTGCGCCAGTCGCGGGTAACGCCTGGCGTGTCATCCACCAGGGCCAGCTGGCGTCCGGCCAGACGGTTGAAGAGGGTGGACTTGCCCGCATTGGGCCGTCCAATGATGGCAACTTTCAGCGCCATGAGGAAAGATCTCCGTCGCGGTGGAGGAGATATAGGGTTCCGCCAGCCGCGACCGGGGGAACCGCAAGGGGGGAAGAGAGCTTGTGACGCCGAAGGATGTCGCCCGTCATGGGGGAAATCTCAAGGAGCTGTTCATCGCTGCTGGCAACAAAAAGCCTTCCGCCAGCAAGTGTTGGGCCAAGCCAGAAAATGGGATCCACAGGATCTTCCATGTCCTCGAAACTGTCCAGCTGGATGGACCAGCGGACACGGCCAGAGGCGCGGTCAAGGCTGGATAATATCTGTCCGGAGGTCAGAAAAAAAACATGGTCTCCCGCAGCCACAGGTGTTTGCATGCCGCCAATTTCACGCTGCCAGATGCGTGCGCCGCTCCGGTCGTCGAAAGCGATGATGCGGCCGGCATTGCTGACGGCAATGGCCAGGCCGCGATCCAGGACAGGCAAGCCCCGGATGTCGGCCATCATGCCAGCACCGCCGGTCTGTTTGCCGGAGGCAAGGTTGTCCGACCACAGGACACGGCCGTTTTCCACCCGCAAGGCATAGATTTCGCCTGAAGAATAGGCGGCCAGAACAAGGTCTGGGCCTATGGCAGGGGTTGAGCCACCAAGCAGGGTGGCGGTTTCGCTGATGCCGGCATGCTTCCAGAGAACCTGGCCATCTGTGGTGGAGAGACAGAAAAGTTCATTGGCCAGGGAAATGATGAAAACCCGTCCATTGGAAGCGACAGGGGCAGCTCGCAGAGGGGCGGGCGCCATGAATTTCCATATCAGGCCGCCATTGGCGGGATCAAGGGCCATGAGGCCGCGATACCCCGCTGTTGCAAACAGCCGGCCATCATCGAAGGCCAATCCACCGCCGAGGGTTTCCTGGGCCTCTTCCGGAGGCGTGATCCGCACTTGCCAGTTCAGGTGACCACTGGAGGCATCAAGGGAAGAAATTTTTCCGGAGGCGTCAAGCGTGAAAACGCTGCCGTTTGCGATAATGGGTTCAGCCGAAAGGCGGCGGATTTTGCTGTCGCCTTTACCTATGTTTTCCGAGAAGGTTTTTTGGATGATGGCAGGAAGGGAAGGGTGGTCTGGGTTGTGGTCGGCGCTGCCACGTGGCTGGGGCCAATTTGCGATGTCCTGTTCCGGCGGCAGGAGGGCGGAACGGGAGGCAAGGGCAAAATCGGGGACAAGCTGATCTCCGCCGTCAAGAATGGATGTGCGTTCTCCTGGCAGTGTGGCGCTCTCTTCTTCGCCTATCCACGAACTACATGCGGTCAGCGCAAGAACCGCAAGCAGGATGAAAATGTGCCTGTGCATCCGGGATGCCATCATTCCATGTTCTTGATGAGGGCTTCATCCCGGCCACGCAGAAGGGCAGAGGCGTCAGCATCATCAATGTTGGCTTCAAGGAGGGCGCGCGCAGCCACCTTGTCTCCCTTGCGAAGGTGGATGGTGGCCGCCAGTTCACGGGCGAGGCTGCGCCATGGGCTTTCCGTATCGGTCAGCGGGGCGATTCGGGCCAGCAGGGAATCGGCATCGCCCATATCTGCTTGTGCCTGAATGGAGAGGAACAGGGCAAGGTTTCTGTAAGCCTGGGGTAGGGGGCTTGCAGCCATGCGGTCATAAATGGCAACGGCAGCTTCCTGATCTCCCTGGCGCACCTTGAGGGCGGCCAGCTGGATGTTGGTAAGGGCTGCCTGGATTTCCGGGGTGTTCTTGGCAAGAGCCGCAAGAGCGTCAATGGCCTTTTGCGTGTCATCGGCTTGAGCGGTATCAAGAGCCGCAATGAAGGCGGCCGTATTTTCCGCATTGCGAGTCTGTATCCAGCTTTTCCAGGTGACAAAGGCGCCTGTCCCGATAACGATGGCCACGGCTGCGGCAATGAAATGGTTGCCATATTTTTCCCAGATTTTGTTGAGGCGTTCGCGCTGGATATCCTCTTCAATCTCGTCGATGATGTTCTGGACTTTTGGATCTTCGCTGACGCGTTCCTTGGCGCTCATGGGGTGCCTTTCCGATCATGAATGGAGGGACATGCGCAGGGATTAGCAGACCGGCAGCCCATGGTCAAGAGATCCGTGCAAAAGCGCGAAATCGTTTACCTTTTATACACCATGTTTTGTGATTATAGGGATATGGGAAAACGGGTCGTCATTTTTGGGGTTTCAGGGCTGATGGTTGCGACTTCCTGCGGCTTTTTCGCATTCCGGTTGTTGACCGCCCAGGCAGAAGCTTCCATTGAAACGAAGGTGCCTGCGGCTGTGGATGTCAGCCAGAAGTTGCCGCCACCTGTTTACGAGGTTGGCGATTTTGTGGAGGTTGGCCCCATTTTCCTTCCGGTTCTTGGCAAGCGCGGTATCGAACAGAACATTTCCGTGACGGTGGTCATTGAAGTGGATGGCAAGGAAACGGCCGATGAGGTCGAGAAGGTGAAGCCGCGCCTGGCGGATGCCTTCATTCAGGACCTTTATGGGGCCCTGCGCTCCCCAGGCACGGGACGGGAACTTCTGGATGTGTCGGCCATCAAGGGCCGAATCGAGAAAAAGGCGCAAGAGATTCTTGGGGATGAGGTTGTGAAGGATGTCCTCCTCAAGAATGTGACCCAGGTTCCGATGTGATTTTTTACCCGGATTTACAAGATGGAGTTGACAAGGAAAGGGCGCGCCTGTAATCAGTAATGCGCCCGTGAAAGCGGTGCTTTTGTTTCCGCCATATGGAAGCAATGCGGAGGGATGGCCGAGTGGCTGAAGGCGACGGTTTGCTAAACCGTTATACGGGCTTCAACCTGTATCGGGGGTTCGAATCCCCCTCCCTCCGCCAGTTATCCTTGTAATATATTGATTTTATTGGTATTATTCATAGGGTTGTTTTTAACCTACAAATAAATCTACAAAGCAACAAACGCTGGGAATGCCGGTTCATTCTTAAAATGACCCCATCGATTCCATCAGCTATCCAAAAAAAATCAATGAAGCATTGACCTGCTCCCCAGAATATCCTCCCGTTTGAGGTAGAGTCTGAACCAAGGAACTCCCATAATGGGAGGGAAGGAGCAGACGATGAGGAAACGGTTTACGGAAGAGCAAATTTAAAGGAGCAGGAAGCTGGGGTTGTGACGTCCTTCGTCAATCCAGCGGGCAAGCTTGTAACCCTGCTCCCAAGCTGCTAACTTCCAGGCGGTTTTTACATGGACAGGGAGAAAGAGATGCCGGATTTTGGAACCCCCTTTGCCGGGCTGGCTCATGACCGAAAGTTGACGGATGCGGAACTCGTCCGGGCCATTCGTTTCATGCTTTCAGCGGAGTATGAAGCCATCCAGCTTTACATGCAGCTGGCCGAATCCACGGACAACAAGCTGGCGCAAGCCGTGCTGCAGGACATTGCGGATGAAGAGCGCGTCCATGCCGGAGAATTCCTGCGTCTGCTTTATGAACTCGATCCCGATGAAAAGGGCTTTTATGCGGAAGGTTTTGAGGAAGTCGAGGAAGAAATCACGAAGATGAAATCCCCCTCCTGAACGTTTGTTTTCCAGGTTGGGCAGGCAGGGCCGGTTTTGTTCTGCCTGCATCTTTTTTTTGAGAGAGGCATGATGCATGAACCGCGATGATATCCTTTTGAAGGCGCAAGAATTTGTGCGGGAGGAATTGGCGGCGGATGGGTCCGGTCATGACTGGCATCATGTCCGGCGTGTGTGGGAAAATGCCCGTCAGCTTGTGGCGGAAGAAGGCGGAAACCGGTTTGTCGTGGAAATGGCCGCCCTTTTGCACGACATTGAGGATTGGAAGGTAACAGGCAAGAAACCCGGAGAGAAAGGCGGGAAGGTGGAAGCTTTCCTGGGCAGGTTCCTGTTGTCTGAAGCGGATATCAAGGCCATTCTCGATGTTGTTTCGGGTATTGGATATGTGAAGACCATCGACACGCCGGAATTGCGGCTTGAAAGCCTGGAAGCCAAAATTGTGTCTGATGCCGACAAGCTGGATGCCGTTGGTGCGATCGGGATAGCAAGGTGCTTTGCGTTGAGCGGCAACAAGAACATGCTCATCTTTGATCCCGATGTGTTTCCGGTTTCGGATTTGACACATGATCGGTATGTCGATTTCAAAAGAAAAGGCAATACCTCCATCAATCACTTTTTTGACAAGTTGCTGCGTTTGCGGGGCATGTTCCATACGCAGGCCGCCAAAAAAGAAGGGGAAAAGCGTCACCAGGTCATGGTGGATTTTCTTGACCGCTTCTTTGAGGAAAACCATATGCCGGAATGGCAGGATTTTTTGCAGAAGTTTCTTCTAAAAACAGGGGGATGACAGATGGAAGGACAGGCGCCTAAAGTTGGTATTGGCCTGATGATCCTGAAAGATGGCAGGGTTTTGCTGGGCAAGCGCAAGGGATCGCATGGCACCGGGGAATATGCGTTTCCCGGCGGGCATCTCGAATACATGGAATCCTTTACGGACAGCGCCTTGCGAGAGCTTGCGGAAGAATGCGGCGCGGATTTCCAGGTTTCAAAACCGCAATTCCTGCTGGTGGCCAATGTCCGGAAATATGCGCCCAAGCATTATGTCCACCTGACCTTGCTGGCCCAGTGGCAAGGCGGGGAGCCTGTTGTGATGGAGCCGGAAAAGTCGGAAGGCTGGGGATGGTATGCGCTGGATGCCTTGCCGTCCCCCCTGTTTGACATGTGCAGGCTTTCTGTTGAAAGTTATCAGAACGGACGCATTTATTATGATTTTCCTGAACAGGTGACCTGAAAACCACGTGCTGAAATGTTATCGGTTTTTATCAAGGGGGGGCAGGATTTCACCTTCAAAAACCCCTTCTTCGACCACATGCTTTTCATTTTTTGTGTGGAGGGTTCGTATTCTCATCCAGAGCCTTTTCAGGAATGGGATGGTGGATGGGGATATCTGGCCTGCCTTTCCCATGATTGTTCCCATCAGGATGAGCAGCAGGTTTATGGCCAGCAACATTCCCATTGTCAGGAGAAAGCCCAAGAGGAATATCGGCGTCAGGACAATCATCAGGAATGTCCGGTAGGCGCTGGATCTGGATGTTGTTGTATAAATGCGCAACATGATGGAATTTTCCCCCGTTTTTTGTGAGCTTGTCAACAATGCGGGACACTATACCTCCAGATGTTCGCCTGTTGCAACGAAGCAGGAGGCATGAGGCAATAAGCTATGCCGGTTTGAACCGGTTTCCGGAAGTGAAGGGGGGAACTAAATGCCTTTTCGTCCCAAGGCCTCGGATTTTGCGAGACAGGCTTTGCGGTGTTTGTCCCGGGATTCCATTATCATGCCAAAACAGGTGGCTTTGAGAGGTCTGAGGCCGCAGAACCCCAGCATGCTCTTGAGCGCCTTGATGCCATGGGCACCGAAAAACAGCCGGTAAATGATGGCCGGCATGCTCATGGTCTGGATGATGCGGGCAGATTTTCCTTGAAGCAGGCCATTCTTCAAAGGATTTCGGGATTTCAGGTCATAGGCAAAACCCCGTGTAAATACCCGTTCAAAAAATCCCTTGAGCAAGGCCGGCATCATGTATTCCCACATGGGATAGATAATGACGAGATGATCGGCCTGGTGGATCTGCTCCTGTGTTTTGGCAAGGTCGGGCTCGAGCGGTTGGTCTCCCTCATACCCCTCATGCAGGATGGGGTCAAAATCCAGTTTTGCGATGTTGACAAGTTCGGTGGTGTGCCCAGCTTCCTGTGCGCCTTTCTGGTAGGCCAGAGCCAGAGCTTCACAGAAACTTTTGCGGGAAAGGGCTGGATGCCCCAGCAGGATGAGGATGTGCTTTTTCATGTTTTTTCTTATTCCCTGAGTTCCTGAATGGACAGGATCTTGAGGAGGCTGGAAGGCGTTGTCAAGTTCATCTCATCCAGGCAGAGGACGTAGGTCTTGCCTTTCTCGGGTTTCCACAGGGAATTTTCCAGGACACCTTGGTTGTATGGCATGCCTTTTTCCATGTTTCTGTAGAAGCTTATGATCGAAAATGGTGGGGTATGATCATCCGTTGGAGATGATTTCCAGTTCTTGGTATATACATCCACATCAACATCCGGCGCATAACTGAAGACGTGCTTGTCCGGGGCATGAATGCGCAGGATGGTTGCGTATTCGCGGATGAAAGGGACGGAAGTTTGTCCGGATGGACAGGAATCGGGCGCAATTTTCTGCATTTTTTGTACGCCGCCTGCAAAAAACAGGGGGATCAGCACATAGCCTGCGACACCGATGGAGATCGCATAAAGATCCATGTTTTTTGAGGTTTTGGCATGGATTGTGATGGGAGAATCCGCATGTCGAAGCTTCTTTAACATGGTTTGGATGAAGTATATGGAAATACTTGGGAAAACAGCCAGGATCGGAATGCTGGCGGCAAAAACCCGCTTGCCACCATCCTGCATCAGGAGGGGGGCGGAAAAGATGATGCCCAGCAGCATGAAAATGAGAAAGGCGCTTTTGCGGGCCAGAGCGGTGGCCAGCAGGAAAAGAAGGCCGCATATGGAAAAAGCATAAATATTCTTACCGGGCAGATGCATGACATATCCCGGGGCAGCAACAAGCTGCCGCCACAGGTAAGAGATAAAAAGGCTGGGTTGTTGCAGGATGTTGGCGATAGCCAGGTCATAGATGGCCCGGACATTTTCGGGTGTTTCGTGCGTGAGTTCGGGATGGTCCATCCCGATCTGTGCCCATCCCTTGCCGCCGAGTGACATGCCATAAAGAACAGTGGAAAAATTGCTGTTGGGAATGTTTGCGCCCGTTCCCAGGATTTTCAGGTAAAGCCAGTTGACGATTGTGGCACCGGCAATGCCTGCAAGGACGTAGCCACACCATGTCAGTCGGTCGCGCCCCTTGTGAAACAGGAATGCCCATGCCAGGGCCGCAGGCAAAAGCAGAAATGTTCCCGCCCTGGCATAAAGTCCCAGGGCAAGACAAAACATGCCAAAGGAAAACACTTTGGGAGATTTGTCCTCAAGTCCGCGCCATAAAAATCCCAGCGCCATGGCCCCAAAGAAAAAGCCTGTGGTTTCGGAAAGGGTGGTTGGCATGTAAGGAGTGATGAAAACGCCGCACAACAGCACAAAGAGCATTGTTGCCGCTAAACCAAGTCTCCGGCTTAGCTGTTGTGCGGCAAACAGGACGGCGACCGCAATAAGGGAGGCTTGCAGGGCAAGCGCCATGCGCAAGTCGCCTCCGGACAGCCAGAGACGCAGGGCTGTCAGGACAGACGTGATGGGGCGCCTTTGGTTCCAGAAATCAAGGTGTCCCGTTTCCAGAACGCCCAGTCCTCCCATATAATAGGCGTTGGCATCAGAGGTGGGGATGAAAAATCCCCACGAAGAATTTTCGCCACGCCAGTTGTCGAGCAGGGGGAGGTGGAAGAGGACGGTGGCGAGGCAAAGCAGGATGGGGATGGTCCATTTTTCATGGGGTTTCCCGGCAATGGTGCCAGCCATGAGGAAAGGGATGATGACAAGGCCGGACTGCAGGATGGGGTTCATCAAGCCGTGTTCGAATATCGGTATGGAAGTTCCCCAGAAAAACATGATGGCCCATGCCAGCGGGATTCCGGCTATGACTGCCATCAGGTTGGGGAAGGACGGGGATGGAGAAGCCAGGGGAATGCATGGTTTTCGCCATGATGTCCAGATTTCCGCAACGGTTTTTGGGAGGGGGCGGAAACTTCCCCCGCCCATCAGGAACAACAGGGATGCGATCAGCATTATGGCCATAAGCTGGAGGATTTCCTGGTTTATGGAAAAGGGAACCGAAATGCTGTATGTGCGTCCGTTTTCAATCGGGTTTGAATTGTCGGATGTGGAAAAGATCAGGTATTTTCCCCAGTGGGAATGCCGTCCCATTCCGATCGCCATTAGGCTTTCGTGGACGCTGTGCCTCATTTCTTGCAGAACACCGTCTTCATAAAGTTTGAGCAGGGACCGGTCGTTGTTTTCCAAGCCGTCTCCTGCAAAAACAACAAAGGGCAGGTTGCCCTTTTCCCGGCTTTCCAGCTGCCTCAGGTCGATTTTATAGACATGCTCTTGTTCATGCCGGATGATGCTGGCCGGGATGGTGCGGTGGACATGGAACGCCGGTAGCTGCAACGTCAGCTCGACGAGGAAAATGAGGATTCCGGCAGCAAGGCAAATCCGGGCCATGAGGATTTTTTTCTTCATTCTGTTCCCTCGGTGACGTATTCCGGGTTTATTTTGTAAATTTCCATCCAGTCTTCCCTGCCTTCGTGCAGGTATTCAAAACGTTGGGGAGGGTTTTTGTTGCGGAGGTTGTTTATGAATTGCTGCCATTCCTTCCGGCGGCCAACGCTTGCAAAAATGTCCCCATAGAATTGTTCATGGTAGCTGTTCAGGATCATGAATTGGCAGGTCTTGTGGATGTTTTTCATGTCGGGGAATGGGAATCTGGACATGGATTTCCTGTTTAGATAAGGAAAGTCAAGGAGTTCGGATGTGTATTGCAGGCCGTCTGCAAGGGGAGGCAGTTGCCACTCCGCATGCTTCATGATGCATATGGACGCATTTCCCTGGGCCTGCCTTTCCAGCCATGCTTTTCCGGCCATCTGCACCTTTTGTTCCGAAAGATGGCGCTGCCTTGTTGATGCGTGAACATCTCCATATGCGCTTGCGTAGGAAAACAGAAGCAAGGGCGAGACGAAAGCTACTCCCCATGCAGCACTTCTCCTGAAAAAAAGGCGATTGCTTTGTTTAAGTTCCAAAAACACTTTTTGGGAAACATGGGCGACAATGAAAATGTACATGATGGCAATGTGGTATCCCCAACGCGGGAATTTCGGGCTGATCATTCCGAGCAGGGAAAAGACAAGAAGGATGGCAAGCAGGGCGGACGACGTTTTGTCTTTTTGTTTGGCAGCGAAAAAAATGGCGACGGGAAAAGCGGCGAGAAACATCATGAACAGGGGGATGTCGAATTCATGGAATTGTTGTGCATTGTAATAAAATATGGGGAAGAACCCGATGATGTCGCCCCAGTCTCCGACATTGGTGATGCTGTCGATGAATGTTTTGAAAAAATCATCAATATATATGATGTATCTCATCATGAGTACGGCGAGCGAGAGGGCTGTCGTATATAGGAAAATGAATGCCTGCGGGTGCATTTGGTGCTTACGGCGACACATCAGGATGGGGATGGCGGGGATCAGGACAAAAACGATGCCTGTGATTTTTGTTGTGATCACAAGGGCCATGGCAATGCCTGCCATGGCGGAAAGCCATGAAGATTTTTTTCCCGAGGCGTGGAATGTGGCAAAAGACAGCAGGATGACAAGGCAGGGAGCGATCAGGTGATCCACACGCAGGATGTTGACGTGGTAAAAGAGTTTTGGGGATGTTGCTAGGATGAGCGAGAGGACGGCCAAAAGAATCCTGGAGCCGCCGAATGTTGAAAAGACACCGTAAAAAACGGATACGGCAGCCGACCAGGAGAGGATATTGGTGAGGCAGTTCATGAAATTGGTCTGGCTTTCCAGACCGGAGAGGCTATGGAAAAAAGGGGATATGGACATTACGCCCCTCAATCCCAAAACGCCAAGGGCATGCAGGATGTAGTATCCGTCGAGGTAAGGGCTTGGGATTGGTTTTTGCAAGGGGCGCCCTTCAAACAGATAATCTGTGAAGATTTTTACCCTCTGGATATTGTTGTCGCCTTCAAAGGCGTGCTGGAACTGGTCCGGGCATAATTGCCAGAGCATCACAAAGGTTATCGCTCCCAGTAGAAGTGCGATTGCTGGGGCGGAAAACCCGCCTTTTTCCGTTTGTGGGGCGGGGACGGGAAAAGGGGGAGATTGGAGGGTGGGCAGGCGCCAGGATTTTGGTAGGTGGGAAAAAATTGTTGTTCCCAACATGAGTGCAATGGAAAGGAAAATGATGCTTGTGGCCAGAAATTTTCCCGCCCTGGAAAGGCGAAGGCTTCCGGAAAGGGTGTAGGATTTTCCGTTTGTGCGTGGATCTGTATTGTCGGAAGACGAAAAATGCAGGTTTTGTTTCCAGTGGGAAAAACGGCCACTTCCCAGTTTCAGGATTTCGCCATGCAGTCTGTGGGGAAGAGGAAGGGAGATATTGTTTTCGAGGATTTGGAGGGATGAATTACCCCGTGTCTGCAGATCGTCATCGTAGAAGCCCATTCCCGGGATGTTTTTGAGCCCATCATGTTCCAGATGCCGCATGTCCACACTATAGGCGAAACCGTCCACATGCCGGATAGCGTTGGCCGGGATAGCGCGGTGGACATGGAACGCCGGCAGGGACAGGGCCAAGTTGATGGCAAAAACGAAAAGGCTTGCCACAAGCCCTGCCCATGCCAGACGCATGAGATTCTTTTGCACGCCCATTTTTATGCGGACGGCTTTTCGGCGACGATGAGCAGTGAACCGGCAAATTCCCGCAGGCCCGGCGTTTTTTCAAGAATGGCGCCCAGTTTGTCCACAAAGGGAATGAGGTGTTCCGGGGTTGATGGGTGCAACCAGTCAAACGGCATGATGCGGATGTTCGTGAACCCGGCCCTTTCCAGTTGTTTGGCAAGGGGAAACCGCACAAAGGCCGTCTCATCCTTGGAAACATAAGGATAAAATGTGCGGAAATGCCGTTCCAGAAAAACCTGCGGATTGAGCATGTTGGGTTCGGCAAAAACCATTTTTCCGGAAGGTTTCAGCAGGTCGCGGATCTTGCGGAAAGCTTCGTCGCAGTTCAGGTGGTGCAGCACCGATGATCCGATGACCGCGTCAAAGGGTTCGTTGACGTTGCATTCTTCGAACCGCTGGTTGAGGAATTTCACGTTCTCGTCGGAAAACCCGCGCCGGGTTTTCATGTCGTTGGCGATGGCCAGCAGGTCGGACGAGATGTCCACGGCAAGGATGCTGGCCCCGGATTCCAGGAATTTTTCGGTAAAGTTCCCGGTGCCGCAGCCGATTTCAAGGGCGCGCATGTTGGGGGCGAGCCCGGCCGCCTCGCGGATGAGGTCGGCCCTGCGTTCCGCGCGTTTCCGTCCGGCGGGCGTTCCCCAACCCCAGATTTCAATGGCATCTCCGCTGGCCAGATATTGTCCGTGACGGATTTCGTTTTCGCTGCGGGTCATGATTCATGGGCTCCTGTTTCGGTTTTCTTTTCAAGGACGGCAAGCAGCCGGAAGGCGCAAAGGCGCCCAATGAGAGGTTCCAGATGTTTTTCCATGGCCAGCAGGGGGCGGATCAGTCCAAGCGGAATGAGGCACCAGCGCTTGAAGCCACCGGAAAGCGGATAGGCAAAAAGGGAAATGTTCCGGGAGGTCACCACGCGCATGCCGGGGAATGCCGCCAGCATGCGTTTGCGCCAGCGGCCCATGAGCAGGGTGGGAATGGCCTGGTTGGAAAGGTAAGGATCCTTGCCGGGGGTTGGCGCACCTTCCTCAAGCGGATCGTCCCCCATGATGACGGGTTCATGATGCAGCAGCTTGAAAAACAGCCAGCTGACCGGCGTGATGCCGGGTTCCACCATGACAATCCGCCCGCCGGGCCGCAGAACGCGCATGGCTTCGGACAGGAACAGGCGGGGGCGCTCAATGTGGTGCAGGACATCAAAAAGAACGATGTTCGCAAAACTGCCGTCCTCGAAAGGAAGAGCTTGCGCATCGGCCACCACGTCAATCCATGGGGCGGGCAGGACATCGGATGTGATGACGTCGGAAGCGAAGTTTTTCAGGTTGCCGCATCCGCTGCCGATTTCCAGGGTTTTGCCGGGGGCAAGCTGGGCCGCAATGCGCTGGTAGAGATCGGTGTAGATCTCGCGCAGGACAGGTTTGTTTTCCCAGATATGCCGGTAGATATCCAGCCTTTCATCCGTGTTGGTCATCTTAGAAGGCCTTGAGTTTGCGGTAGGCGAAGACAACCATGCGCAGCAACAGGACGCCATGGCGGAAACGTGAAATCTGCGTGCTGCCATAGCTGCGCGCCTGATAGCGAACCGGGATTTCCACCACCTTGAGGTTGAGTTTGGAGGCACCGAAAATCAGGTCAAAATCGCCAAACGGGTCAAAGTCGCCAAAATAGCTGCGGCCAGCCACGATCTGGTCATAGTGGCGCTTGCGCAAAACCTTGGTGCCGCAAAGAGTGTCTGTGAAGCGCTGGTTGAGCAGGAAGCTGAAAATCCATGCAAACGTGGCATTCGCCATGTGGTTGAGGAATCGCATGGCTTCATTTTCCATCGGATAGACAAGGCGGGTGCCGTTGACAAACTCGGCCTTGCCCGAGGTGATGGCAGCATAATATTTGGGCAGGTCTTCCGGCGGCATGGTCAGGTCGGCATCCAGGATCATGAGGATGTCGCCGCGCGCCATGCCAAAACCGTGCCGTACCGCATCGCCCTTGCCTTTTCCGGGCTGGACGGAAACCTTGATGTCAAGTTGCGGATAGGCCTTGATGACGCGGTTGATCTCGTCCAGGGTTCCATCGCTGCTGTGGCCCTCCACAAACAGGATTTCCATGTTCTTGCAAAAACGGGGAGTGCGGGTGATGGCGGCCTCGATGTTGCCCTTTTCATTGCGGCAGGGCACCAGAACCGTGCAGGAAAGTTCACCAAGGGGCGGTTGACGCCTTGAGCGCAGAACGGTGTAGGAGCGCAGGCAGAGGCCCCGGATGAAGGGAAGTGGGGCAAAAACCTTGTTGAGGAAGGGGCCGATGCCAAAGGCATGTTTGGGGAAGATCTGGCGCCATTCATGCTTGATCTCCTCAAAATCAGAGAGGCTGAGGATGGCACCGATATCGGCAGCCGACAGCCAGCTTTGGGGGGAGGATGGGCGTTTCATGCCCAGTTTTTCGCTAAAGGTCAGGATGGGGCGCCACAAGGGGGTGTGGTAGGCCACAATCATGCGGGTATCCGGCGAGCAGAGCCCATGCAGACCATCAAAGGTTTTTTGCACGTCACGCAGCTCACCGATGCAGTCCGTCATGATAATGATGTCAAAAGGCCCATCCTTGGCAAGGTCTGCCACAAAGTCCGGGTTTTCAATGTCGCCGCAACGAAAGTCCATATCCTCATGGCGAGAGGATGCCAGCGCAACCATCTTGGGAGAGATGTCAACGCCAATGCCGGTTTTTGGAGCCAGGGCCGCCAGCATGTCGCCATTGCCGCAGCCAAGGTCGAGAACCTTGAGGCCTTCCGGCACAAGGAAGCGCATGTAGCGGGCATCCTCGTCATGGAAATACTGGTTTTTCCCAGCCCATATTCCGGCATCTTCCGCCCGTGCATCGTAAAAGTCATGGACTGACTGTGTTTGTGGCTCCAGCATGGGGCGCTTTTCCTTTTCGTAAAATCCAGAGGACTCCGCCCGGGAGTCCTGCAAATGAAATGAGTAGTCCAAATGCCAGCGATAACGCAAGGGCATCGGCGGACACAATTCCGGTTTTGCCAAGAATGAAAACCATGACGCCTTCACGAATGCCCCATCCGGCAAGGGAAATGGGCAGAACCGTGAGCAGGATGACGGGCGGGATGAGAACCATGGCATCCAGGAATCCCAGCGGGATGGACATCATGCGGGCCATCATGAACATGACGGCGACGGTCATGAAATGGGTGAGGATGGACAGGGTCATGATCAGCCCGCCGTGACGGCTGGTGGGCATGATGCAGCGCATGTCGCGCGTGAATTCGGCCATGAAGATGGAAAGTTTCTTGAAGGGAATGAAACGGGCCATCCATTCCCCCAGAAGAAGGCAGAGGGCGAAACCGCAAAGCCCGCCAGCAACCAGCAGCGTGAGGGCGGTGCGCATGGCATGGCTCAGGATGATGGTATAAAAGAGGGGCAGGGTGGCTGCGGCCATGAGCATGAGGGCCAGAAGCGCCACCACGCGATCCGCAAGGACGCTGGAGGTGGCCCGGGCTACGGGCATTCCGGCCCTGGTGGCAAGCACCACCCGCACAACATCGCCGCCAATGGTGGAGGGCAGGGTCTGGTTGAAGAATTGGCCAATGAAGGTGAGAACCTGCGCATCCCTGAAAGAAAGCCCTGTTCCGCATGTCCGGGTAATGAGCTGCCAGCGCCAGCCCACCAGCGTGATCTGGAAAAGGACAAGGGAAAGCACCACAAGGATGCCGGGCCCATTCACCTGCGTCATGCGGTCAAGAACAGGGGCGGGGTCTGCTGCATGCAGTAATATCCCGACAAGGAGCAAGGATACAAGCAGTTTGGCGATGAGCGAAAAGGTTTTTTTCATGCGGCCTTGAAAGCGGGTAAAAACGGGAAACGTATTGCTTGTAATGCACCCGCCCAGCTTTTTCAATCCAGGATGTATGGAAAATGCGTTTGTTGAAATCTTATTTCCGGAGTTTCAGCGTGCGGGCATTGGCGGCGCTGATAATGGTGCTTCCAGCCATGAGAATGGCACCAATCGCCGGACTGAGCGCAATGCCGAAGCGGGCATAAAGAACACCGGCTGCCAGGGGAATCGCCACGATGTTGTAACCGGTGGCCCAGATGAGGTTCTGGATCATTTTGCCATAAGTGGCCTTTGCCAGATGGATGATGGCCGGCACATCAAGGGGATTGCTGTGGACAAGGATGATGTCTGCGGTTTCAATGGCGACATCGGTTCCTGCGCCGATTGCGATGCCGACTTGAGCCTGTGCAAGCGCCGGGGCATCGTTTACACCATCTCCCACCATGGCCACAATCAGTCCTCGTTCTTGGATTTCCTTGATTTTTTCTGATTTCTGTCCAGGCAAGATTCCGGCAATGGCCTCATCCAGGCCAGTTTCACGGGCCACCCAATCTGCAACCTTTTGGTTGTCTCCTGTCAGCATGATGCAGGAGATTCCCATCTCTTTCAGGCGCTGGATGGCCATTCGGGATTCAGGGCGGATGATGTCGGTCAGGGCGATGGCGCCCATTATCTGCTCATTTTCCAGTACAAACACAACGGTTTTGCCTTCGGCATTCAGGGTCGTGATTCTGGAATCTTCAACGTTCAGGTGCTTGCTTTCCAGATATCCGGGGCTGACTACCTTGAATTCGCGGCCTTCCACCAAGCCTTTGATCCCTACGCCCGGGATGGCTGAAACATCTTCGACAGCCTTGTGGGGGGCGGAAAATGCAGAAATTCCCCGGGCGATAGGATGTTCCGAATGGGCCTCAAGGGCGGAGGCATAAGCAACCAGATCGTTTTCAGAGGTTTTATCATCAAGGGGGAGGATGTCGGTGATGCCAAATTCTCCCTTGGTCAAGGTTCCCGTCTTGTCAAAAACAATGGCCTGGATGTTGCGGGCCATTTCAAAGGCACTGCGGTTGCGGATCAAAAGCCCGTTTTGGGCGGCAAGTGCGGTCGAGACGGCGACAACCAGTGGTACGGCAAGGCCTAGGGCGTGGGGGCATGCAACCACCATGACAGACACCATACGCTCCAGGGCAAAGGCCAGGGGCATCTGGCTGAAAACAAGCCAGCCAGCAAGGGGCATGGCACCAATGAAAAGGGCGGCCATGGTCAACCAGAATGCGGCCCGGCCTGCCAGGTCCTGGGTTCGGGATTTGCTTTCCTGCGCGGTTCGGACAAGGGTTACAACCTGGGAGAGGAAGGAATCTTCCCCGGTTTTGGTGATTTCAATCGTTATGGCACCATCCCCGTTCAGGGCACCGCCAATGATATCGGCACCCATTGTCCGCTCGACCGGTGTGGATTCTCCTGTCAGCATGGCTTCGTTCAGGAAGGTTTTCCCCTCGATGATGCGGCCGTCGGCGGGCACTTTTTCGCCGGGTTTGACAAGCACGTGATCGCCCGGGGCCAAGTCTTCCAGCTCAACGTCTGCAAGGGTGCCGTCCGGCATGAATTTGTGGGCTTCCGAAGGGAGGAGACGCGCAAGGTTTTCCAGTGCGTTTCCTGCTCCCATGACCGATTTCATCTCAATCCAGTGCCCCAGCAGCATGATGTCCACCAGGGTTGCCAATTCCCAGAAAAAATCCGTTCCGGACAGCCCCAGAACAATGGCGACGCTGTAAATATAGGCCGTGGTGATTGCTGTGGTGACAAGCACCATCATGCCAGGCAGGCGGATTTTAAGTTCTGCAAGCGCGCCCCGGAAGAAGGGAAGACCACCATAAAAATACACCACGCTGGCGAGCAGGGAGAGTAGAAGCTGGTCGCCGGGAAAGCGCCAGCCCAGATGCAAGGTCTTTTGAACCATTGGGGACAAAAAGAGGATGGGCAGTGTCAGGATCAGGCAAATGATAAAGCGTTTCCTGTAATCTGCCACCATGGCCTGATGATGGGCGTGATGCCCCTGCGTGGGAACATGTTGGGATTGGTTATGGCATGTGTGGGGCATAACAGCTTGTCCTTGAATCATGGAAAAAAAGATCAGGATCCCGACCAGGATACCAAGTTTTTGTGTTGGGAACAATGGTCAGGCATGTGCCGGGATGCCGGACAGAGAAGTTTGTGTTGTTTTTTTGCGTCATGAAATATAGCTTTCCGGGCAGGAGATTTTCCATGAACATTCTCAAACCCGTTACCCTTGAACATGCGCCTGCGCTGTTCCGTATTGCGCGCGCCATATCTACGCTCATGTTCGTGTTGCCAGTCGTTGTCCTTTTTTACCAGTACAAGGGCTTGACCACAGGGGACTTTTTCCTCCTTCAGGGCATTTTTGCTTTCGCCGTCTTTGTACTTGAGGTGCCCACGGGGTATATTGGCGATCTTTTTTCGCGGAAGAAGGTCATTGTCGCTTCCCTGTTTTTCTGGTGCGCCGGCTATTTTGTCTGGTATCTTTTTAGGGGGTTTTTCTTTGTTTTTCTTGGTGAGCTGCTTTTTGGCATTGCCGCAGCCCTGCTGTCAGGCACCGGGGAAGCTTATGTTTTCGATGTTCTTAAAAAGCAGGGCAAGGAAGATTCTTTCCTGAAGGAATGGGGGAAGTTCAATACCTGGTCTTTGGCGGGGATGGTGTTCGCCACTTTTACCGGTAGTATCATCTATGACCGGATGGGGCCGGACTTCACGGCCCTCCTGACAGTTTTCGTGGCCGGGTTGTCTGTTGTTCTCGCCCTTTTCCTGCCCGATGTTCCAGAGGTGCAGCGGGTGGTCGCCCAAGGCAAGAGCAAGTGGCAGGATATCCTCGATATTTCGAAATATGCGGCAACGCACAGGGAAATCAAGTGGCTCATGCTTTATCCGGCCACCTTTGGCACGGGAACGCTTATTCTCATGTGGGGGATGCAGCCGCTGATGAAGCATGCGGAGGTCCCGGTTTTCCTGTTTGGTGTGGTTGTCGGGATAAACCAGTTTTTCCGTATGGGGTTTTCGCATTTTGCGCACGGCCTGTTTCACAGGTTTAAAACGAAAGGCTTTTCCCTGCTGCTGTTCGGCGTTCTGATGGCAGGGCTTGCTGCGGCTGTTGCCCTTCCAGAGGTGAGGTTCCGGCCTCTTGTTTATATCCTGCTGGTACTGGTCGCTTTTGCAGCGGCATCGCAGATTTCCTTGCGTATTGTCACAAGTTCGATGATCAACCACCGCATCCGGTCGGATGAACGGGCCACGGTGCTTTCTGTCAGTTCCATGTTCAGCAAGGCGTTCAACGGCGTGGCCATGATTACCCTCAAATTCATGATTGATGGCTGGAGTCTTTCGGCGACTTTTGCGGTGTCTGGCCTTGTGATCCTTACGCTCACCGGCATCGCGCTCGCAAAACTCCTGCGGTTGAAACTGGTGTGAATTCCGCCATTTGCTGCGGTAAACGAGCATAATATGATATGGGAAAATGACAGCTTTCCTTGAAAACATAAGTAAAAAGCTTATGTTTATACCCCCTTGCCAATTTTCTTTGAAAGGCATATGAGCTGTTATTGCGTGGCTCACAGGTGAAGGATAATAAATCCCATGCCAGATGTGTATGTTGTGCTTCGGATTGTTGAAGAGGTTGCTCCGGAAAAGCTCGAGGGAATTCTTCATTCCGGCTTTGATGTCAATACCTGTGATGGACACGGGGATAGCGTCCTGTCACATGCGTTGCGCGTGTACATGACGGATGAATATGATCCCGATACCCTGGCCTGCCTGCCGCGTAATCCGCAGGCTTTACGGCAGGTGGCCATCTTGCTGGAGCATGGCGCGGATGTGAACGCCCCGATTTTCAAGGGGAATACTCCCCTGCATTTTGCAGTGGCGCACAGTGGGCGGAAAGCCGACAAGCCCTTGTTGAAACTTCTGCTGAAGCATGGGGCTGACGTGACGCGCAAGAATAGCCATAAATTCACTCCGCTGGATCTTCACCACGGGCCAGAGGTTGAAGCCTTGATCAGGGAATTTGAGCAGCAGGCAGCATCAGAGCCAATCGCGTCAAGGATGCAACCGCCTGCCCGGAACATCTCGCCCGCAGGTTGAGGTCTGTTTTTACTGGAAGATTTCAGGCTCGGTCCATGAAGGCCATGACTTCGCTGCGGATGTGGCGAATATCATCCGTTTCAGCCAGGAAATCAAAAATGCGTGTCATGGCACCGCTTTCTTTTAAAATACGCAAGGAAGGCCGGTAATTCATTTCATAAGGCCAGACCACCCAGCGCATCAGCAGGTCCGGGAAGGACGTGATGTCAAGGTTTTCCACTTTTTGTCCAACAAGAACCTGAGCGACCAGGGCAGGAGATGGCGTGCGCTCCTCAGTGGCAAACTTTTCTTTCAGTTCATCAAAAATCCGGTCGAGGATATCCAGCTTGTCGGCATCGCGTATGAGGCGGGCAAACCGAAGGCTTTCTTCGGAAAGGTTTGGATCCAGCCATTTCTTGTTGTGCTGGGTGATGGCGGTCAGCACAATCTGTCGCTCTGTTTCAGGACATGTGCTCAGCCAGTTCCCATCCCGGACGATCTCCGTGCTGCGCTGGGCATGATCCAGACTTGTTTCATCCATCATGTGACCATAAACCGCCAGCTGGGGAAAGCGCCCGACATCGTGAAGGAGGCCGATGGCGGCGGCAGTTGTGGTTGCGCTCTCTGTCCAGTCCAGATCCCGCGCAATCCGGATGCAAAAGTTCTGGACGCGAAAGGTGTGATGGTATTTGAGTGTCTTGAGGTAGGAAAGAGCTTCCGGCACCTCGGTCTGCTGGTAGAGGTTTTCAAAACGCTGGGTCAATTCTTCAAGAAGTGCGCTGTTCATGGGCGGTTTTTTCTTAGGGATAAAGGTCGGGGGATTTGGTGTGCCTATGTTCTGTTCAGGCGGGATGCTTTCATGTCATGGGCCTTTTCAAAAATGTTTTCAAGCACCGGATGGGTTCCACGCAATTTCTCCACAACCTGGCTGGCCCAATCAAAATAAGCGGCAATCCGCTCATCGGACCACCCCGCTGGGGGAGAGATTGCCATATCCTGAAGGTTGCAGATCTTGTCTGCCAGTTTGACCAGTTTGGCGCGTGGGCTGGCATGTGCGGCATGTTCTATCTGCAATTGCTTGCGCTGCTCCTTGGGCAGGCGCTTGTCGTCGGTTGCTTCCAGGACAACATTCGTGATCTCGTCCCCAAATATGCTTCGGAGTTCATCCGGGGATGTGCTTGTGTCCTCTACCGTGTCGTGGAGCAAGGCGGCGCAAAGCACAACGGGATCGACGATGTCCGCCTCATTCACCAGAATGTGCAGGAGGTCAACCGGGTGGTTGATGTAAGGGATGGCATCCGCTCCCTTGCGCCGCTGGTTCTTGTGTTTTTGGGTGGCAAAATGCAGTGCTTTGACAACAAGCTGGAAATCCTCATTGTTCATGTGTTCTCCTTAACAGGAATAAATGGCAAAAGGGCTTCATAAATGGCCTGACCGCCTTCTCCCTTCAAGAGAAAGCGTGCCGAATGGCATTCATGATTTTTGTATGTGATAACGTTTTTTTTGGCGGGATATAGCCCATTTGCTTTCATGCCGGACGATGATGGCTGGCGTTGTGTCCTCAGAAAGCCTCATGTCTGCCCATTTCTGCATGGCTTGTGCGGACGGAAGTTTTGCGGCACGGTTGGGAAATTTTGCGGAATGGTAAGGAACGAGCTGGAGAACGGCAATGTGCTTTGCCATGAAGGAAAGAGCGTCGCGACATGACGTTAAACCTCCATCCTTTTGTAGCTGTTTGGCAATCTCCCGGAACCGGCTTTCCCAGTAGATGAAGCCGTTGTGCCAGGAATGTGTGGGGTTGAGATAGAAAAAGGGAAAGTCGTCCTTTGGGGTAAATTCCTGATGAAGGTTTTTGATGACATCCTGCCGGAAGGCTTCAAAAAGGGGGGCGGGTTCCCGTTCCAGCATGTCATGGGCTGAAAAACCCGGATTGCCCATGAGGATAAAGATTTTGGCATTTGCAAGGTTGCCGATATAAGGGACCGGCAAAAGCGAGGGCTGGATGATTGTGTTTGTTTGTTCGGGGAACGGGTTCTTGTTCCTGTAATCGCTAAATCCGTCATACACAGGCGCGGATAGTTTTGGAGAAACTTGCATGTCTTGTGGGTGAATAAAAGGCGGGGAAGGCGTTTCAAATCCGTTCCAGAATTTTATAATGCTTTCGGGTTCAGTTTCATTCATTTTTTCTTTCGCCCCTTGAGGTTGTGCGGCTCAGGTTTTTCCGTTTTGGTGTTTTTCCGCGTTACCTCGCGCGTGGTTGTGGTTAGTACGCCGTGCCGCTGTCTATATTCCGCCAAATATTTTCCGGTGAAGCTTCTTGTTTCCGAAATGATGGTGTCCGGCGGGCCCATGGTGATGACTTCGCCGCCACCGTCGCCGCCTTCCGGCCCCATGTCCACAATCCAGTCCGCGGTTTTGATGACCTCCAGGTTGTGTTCAATGACAAGGGCCGTATTGCCGGAATCCACCAGCGCGTGCAGTACTTCGAGCAGTTTTCCCACATCATCGAAATGCAGCCCCGTGGTGGGTTCATCAAGAATGTAGAGGGTGCGGCCGGTAGCCCTGCGTGACAGCTCCTTGGCCAGCTTGACGCGCTGTGCCTCGCCGCCCGAGAGGGTGGTGGCCTGCTGGCCCACATGCAGGTAGCCAAGACCGACCCGCGCCAGCGTGTCGAGTTTTTCCCGGATGCTGGGGACTGCCTTGAAGAACTCTGCCGCTTCTTCCACCGTCATGTCCAGCACGTCGGCAATGGATTTTCCGCGATACAGGACTTCAAGCGTTTCGCGGTTGTACCTCCGGCCCTTGCACTGGTCGCAGGTGACATAAACGTCAGGCAGGAAATGCATCTCGATCTTGATCAGGCCGTCCCCCTGGCAGGATTCGCAGCGTCCGCCTTTCACGTTGAAGGAAAAGCGGCCGGGACCATAGCCGCGCGCCTTGGCTTCCGGCAGGCCTGCGAACCAGTCCCGGATGGGGGTGAAGGCGCCAATGTAGGTGGCGGGGTTGGAGCGTGGTGTGCGGCCAATGGGCGACTGGTCGATGTCGATGACCTTGTCGAAATGGCCAAGGCCTTCAATTTTTCCGTGTGGCCCAGGTGTTTCACGGCTTTTCATGAGGGCGCGGGAGGCGGACGGGAACAGGGTGTCCAGAACGAGCGAGGATTTTCCCGAACCCGATACACCGGTGATGCAGGAAAAAGCGCCCACAGGGAACCTGGCGGATACGTTTTTGAGGTTGTTGACCGTGCAACCTTCAATTTCGAGCCATTTTTTGCCGTTTGTGGCGTGGTGGCGCAGTGGCGGGACGGGGATCTGCTTCTGGCCGCAAAGATATTGCGCGGTGAGGCTGGCCATGTTGGCAAGAACCTCATCGCGAGGGCCGGCCGCCACCACATGGCCGCCATGCACGCCAGCTCCGGGTCCCATGTCAATGAGGTGGTCCGCCGTGCGGATGGCGTCTTCATCATGCTCCACGACCAGCACGGTGTTGCCAAGGTCACGCAGGTGCTTGAGGGTTTCCAGCAGGCGGTCGTTGTCGCGCTGGTGCAGGCCGATGGAGGGTTCATCCAGCACATAAAGTACCCCGGTCAGGCCGGAGCCGATTTGTGAGGCGAGACGGATGCGCTGGCTTTCGCCGCCGGAAAGGGTGCCGGAATTGCGGGAAAGCGATAGGTAGCCAAGCCCGACATCTGCAAGGAAGCGCAGGCGCTCGTTGATCTCCTTGAGGATTCTCCGGGCAATCTCCTGCGCCGTTTCGGAGAGTTTGGAAGAGAGATTGCCAAACCATTCCCGTGCGGCAATGACCGACATGTCGGACGCATCCACAATGGTCAGTCCGGAAACCTTGACGGCCAATGCCTCGGGCTTGAGACGGAGACCGTGGCACGCGGCGCAGGGGGTGGTGTTCTGAAAGCGGGAAAGCTCTTCCCGGACCATGTTGCTGGAGGTTTCCCGCCAGCGGCGCTCCAGGTTGTGTACCAGACCTTCAAAGGGTTTGCGGGTTTCAAAGGAGGAGGTGCCGCCTTCAAACTTGAGGGCGATGACCTTGTTTCCTGAGCCGTAAAGGATGATGTTCCTGGCCTTTTCCGGCAGGTCTTTCCAGGGGGTGTCCAGTGAAAAGCTGAAATGATCAGACAGGCTCTCCAGTGTCTGGCGGTAATATTCGGAAAAGGTGCCCTCCCATGGTGCCAGCACACCTTCCCGCAGTGACAGGCTGTCATCCGGGATGATGAGGGAAAGGTCAAAGTCGAGCTTCTGCCCAAGCCCGTCGCATTCCGGGCAGGCACCAAACGGGTTGTTGAAGGAGAACAGGCGGGGTTCGATTTCCGAGATGGTGAAACCGGAAACAGGGCAGGCAAACCGGGAGGAAAAGGTGGTGCGCGTGCCGGATGTGGAATCCTCGGCGTAAAGCAGGCCATCCGATATGGCAAGGGCAGTTTCGATGGAATCGGCCAGACGCTGGGCCAGTCCTTCGCGCACCACCACCCGGTCCACGACGATGTCGATGTTGTGCTTCAGCTTCTTGTCAAGCTCCGGTGTGTCATCGATATCCATCATCTCGCCGTCAATGCGCACGCGCTGGAAGCCGCGCTGGCGCATGGTATCCAGTTCCTTGCGGTATTCGCCCTTGCGGCCGCGGACCAGCGGGGCGATGAGGTAGAGGCGGGTTCCCTCCGGCATGGCAAGGATGCGGTCCACCATCTGGGAAACGGTCTGGCTTTCGATCGGCAGGCCGGTGGCGGGGGAGTAGGGGATGCCCACGCGTGCCCATAAAAGGCGCATGTAGTCATAGATTTCCGTAACGGTACCCACCGTGGAACGCGGGTTTTTCGAGGTGGTTTTCTGCTCGATGGAAATGGCAGGCGAGAGGCCTTCGATGGAATCGACATCCGGCTTTTGCATCAGCTCCAGGAACTGGCGGGCATAGGCGGAGAGGCTTTCGACATAGCGGCGCTGGCCCTCGGCATAGATGGTGTCAAACGCCAGGGAGGATTTTCCGGAGCCGGACAGCCCGGTGATGACGGTGAGCGAATCGCGCGGGATGTCGAGGGAAATGTTCTTGAGGTTGTGCTGGCGCGCGCCTCTTATGCTGATGAATTTCTGTTCCATGCCCCCATCATAGCGCAAGGACTTCTTTTTGAAAAGTGTTCTTGTTATGTTCGTTCATGTTTTTGCAGATGATGGTTGCGGAAGGAAGGGCAGGGATGTATAACCCGGCCATTCCAGTTGTATATGGCCATAAAAGGGAGAAAAAACATGGCGATTGAACGTACCTTTTCCATCATCAAGCCCGATGTGACCCGTCGCAACCTCACCGGTGCGGTGGCTGACCGCCTCGAAAAGGGTGGACTGCGCATTGTGGCGCAGAAGCGCCTGCGCATGACCAAGGAAATGGCGGAAGGTTTCTATGATGTGCATCGCGGCAAGCCGTTTTATGATGGCCTCGTGGAATACATGACCAGCGGCCCGGTTGTGGTGCAGGTGCTGGAAGGCGAGAACGCCATCGCCCGCAACCGCGAGATCATGGGCGCGACAAATCCGGAAAAGGCCGATGCCGGTACCATCCGCAAGGATTTCGCCGTGTCGATGACCGAAAACTCGGTGCATGGTTCCGATGCGCCGGAAACCGCCGCGCGCGAGATTTCCTTCTTCTTTGCAGCCGTGGAAATCACGGGCTGATAACCTGCGGAGTAACAATGAAGCGTTTCCTGCTCCTTGCCTGGCTCTGCCTTGCGCCACTTGCGGCCCGGGCTGACGATGCGTCGTTTACCGTGTCGCCGGTTGCGGTGGACGTGACGGCGGAAAGTGCGGCGGCCGCAAAGGAGCAGGCGATTGCGCAGGCGCAGCGGGATGCGTTTGACACGGTTCTTGCGCGGATGACCATCCCCGAGGACCGGGCGGCATTGCCGCAACTCACGGACGACGATATTTCCGGGTTTGTGCAGAATTTCGAGGTCATTTCTGAAAAAACCTCGCCTGTACGTTATGTGGGCAGCCTGACGGTGCGGTTTTCGCAAGCTGCGGTACTCACTTTCCTGCGGGAGCATGCGGTCTCCCTCATCAAGACCCGCAGCCAGCCCATGCTGATCCTGCCGGTGTTCTGGCAGGATGGGCGGCTCATGCTGTGGGAGGATGAAAATCCGTGGCGTGAGGCGTGGGATCAGGTTTCCGGAAGTGGTACCGAGCTGATGCCGGTGGTGGTGCCGCTGGGTGACATTGCCGATGTGGCAGGCATGAGTGCTGAAAAAGCCATATCCGGAGACAATGACATCATTCGCAAGATGGCTGACCGTTATCATGCGGGCGGGGATGCCGTGGTGGCCATTGCGGTGGCTTCCGGCCCTCAGGATGACCCGCTGGCGCGTCTGGCCATGCAGATCATCCGCATGGCGCCGGGGGGCGATGTGGCGGTGCGTAACCTGGATGTGCTGCGCAGCGCAAATGAGGATGATGCGGCACTGATGGCAAAGGCGACGGCGGCTGTCCTGCGTGAGCTTCGGCTGGCGTGGAAGGCGGAAACGGCGGTTGAGCCAATTGCGCCCCGCGACATTGATGTCATGGCCCTTGTTTCATCCCTGGCTGACTGGCAGGCGCTGGAAAAGGTGCTGCAACAGGAACCGCGGATTGGAAAGATTGTTACGGTGGCTTTCGGCGCGGGGTATGTTCGCGGCAGCCTGACGGTGACAGGAAATATTGAAAAGCTTCAGCAGGCCTTGGTTGCGCAAGGGTATCTGCTCACGCTTGGCGAAAACGGTTATGAAATCCGCAAGCCCTGAAAAGGTTCAGCTTCCCCTGCCGCTGGCGTTTCGTCCGGCGCTGGGGCGTGGCGATTTTTTGGTATCGGCCTGTAATGCCGATGCCGTTGCATGGATTGACCGCTGGCCTTCATGGACGTATCCCCATCTTGTAATTTACGGCCCGGAAGGATGCGGCAAGACGCATCTTGCCCATGTCTTCGTGGAGCGCAGCGGGGCACTGGTCCTGTCCGCTCCCGACGAGGTTGTATTGGCTTTCCTCATCCATGAAAGCCGGGCGGTGGTGTTTGAAGGTGCCGACAAGCTGGCCGGCAACCCGGATGGTGAACGCTTCCTGTTCCATCTCATGAACCTGCAAAAGGAAAATGGCAGTTCTCTGCTGATGATATCCGATACCGCTCCATCGGCATGGGGGGTGCATCTGCCCGATTTGCGCTCGCGCCTTCTGGCAGCGCAGGTGGCCGGGATAGAGGCTCCGGACGACGCCCTGCTGGAAGGGGTGTTCCTGAAGCTGTTTGCCGATCGGCGCGTGGATGTTGATGCGGACGTGGTGCAATATGTCCTTCCGCGTATCCAGCGCAGCTTTGCCGGCGTGAAGGCGCTGGTGGAAAGCCTTGATGCCGCAGCGCTTTCCAAAACCCGCCGCATCACCATCCCTCTTGCCCGCGATGTACTGGCGGAAAAATCCAGATAGGGAAAACTTATAAAAATTCATTCGGATATAGAGATTAATCATCATCGTTACAAAAAAGGCGATGATGTGTCTATAGGTCAATTTATTCCTTTGTTTTTTTTATTTTTGTTGTTTGTTTTTATTTTTATCTTTGTGTTCCCATATATATTTTTTTCGTTTGATGGTTTGTATGGATTTTTTCGTAATTTTTTCATTGGGGCGTTTTTACTGATTTTTTTTGGTCGGTTGTATGTAAGTTTTTTTGGTGCAGAACGGGTTCGTGCAGTCTTGGGGAATTCCCTGTTGGGGATTTTTGCTGCTTTAAGCCAGCTGGATTGGTTTTTGAGGCTTTTTGGTTCCGGTCTTGCCAATTTTCCTTGGTATGCCCATATCGTGCCTGTCTGTGGATGGATCATGATCCAGTTTCTGTTCTGGCAAATCATGCTTGAAATTGATTCGAAAAAATATCCCGAGAAGAGTGTCGAGCAGATCGAGAACATGTATTTTGTCTGGTTCATGTCCATTTATGGCGGTCTGTGGTTGGTGCGCCATCTGCTGGGAGGCATGAGCATCGAGGAAATGCTGTCCTACCTTCCTGCTGTTTGAAGGTAAAAATATAAAAAAGGCCTTGGTTCCGCGGAGAACCAAGGCCTTTTTGATTGAGGCGTTTGTCGTGCCTTACATGTGTTTGGCAAGGCGGGTTTTTACCTTTTCCAGCCCCATGACCATCATGATTTCATGGACGTCCGGGGAGTCTTCCCGCCCGATGAGGGCGAGGCGGACAATCTTCATGAAATCGGCAATGCTGCCATGGAACGCGTCCGGATTGGCCTTGTAGGCCTTGGTGTCGGAGCAGAAGCCAGCGGCATCCGTGGCGGCTTTGGTTGCCTCCCACCATGCATCGCGGTCAGTCGCGTGTTCCAGCGCACCCATGAAGCCTGAAAGAACGGCCTTGAGGACATCGGGGTTCTTGCCTGTAACCGTGGCGAGGTCGGGCGCGGTGAACAGGTCGTCAAAGAAATAGGAAATGTCATCCTGCAGCGTGCCCCAGCGGGTGATGTCCTTCCGCCTGCGGACGTTTTCCCGTTCGATGTTGAGGATGGCCTTGATGTAGCTGGCCTCGTTCGCCATGCGGGGATAGAAGGCCGGGCTGAAGCGTTCGGCCCATGCCAGCGCCAGGTCGTAGGCCTCCGTGTTGCTGTATTCGGAGATGATGCGCCGGCTGATGCTGTTGAGCTTGTCGAGATCAAACAGCGCGCCCGAGGGGGAGGTTTTCTTGAGGTCGAGCGCGAAATCGGCAAGCGGCAGGGCCGGATTTTTCTTGCGCCAGTCCTCGAAGTCGGAATTGGCGAGATTTAGGAGGTATTCGAGGATGGCATTCACCGGATAGCCCTGTTCGAGGAAGAACTCTATGTTGGCTTCCGGGTCCTTGCGCTTGCTCAGCTTGCGCTTGGCGGTGCCGTCCATTTTCTGGATGGGGGAGAGGTGGGCGTATTTGGGCGCTTTCCAGCCCATGATGTAAAACATCTCCATGTGCAGCGGCAGGGAGGGGAACCATTCATCCCCGCGCAGGACATGGGTTGTGCCCATCAGGTGATCATCGATGACATGGGCGAAATGGTAGGTGGGCAAGCCGTCCGAGGCCTTGATGATGATGGCGTCCATGTCATTCTGCGGCACGCTGCGGGTGCCGCGGATGATGTCCTTGACGTCCATGCGGTTTTCGTGGCTTCCGTTCGAGCGGATGCGGACAACAAAGGATGCGCCAGCCTGAAGTTTTTGCAGGATTTCCGCGTCTGAAAGGTCGCGGCAGCGGGCGTATTTGCCATAATAGCCGGTGCGTTCCTTCTTGAGGGTCTGCTCATCGCGTACCTTGTCAAGCTCCTCGGAGGAGCAGAAGCAGGGATAAGCCTTGCCGTCGCGGATGAGGGCCTTGGCGTAGGCCTGGTAGATGTCCTTGCGGTGGCTCTGGATATAAGGGCCGAAATCTCCCTTTTCCGCGCCTTCCAGCACCGGGCCTTCGCCAAAATGGATGTGCAGGGTGTGAAAGGCGGTAAGGATTTGCGCGATGCCGTCATCAAGCTGCCGCTTCTGGTCGGTATCCTCGATGCGGAGCATGCACACGCCGCCCGACTGGCGGGCGAGGGTGGTGTTGATGAGGCCCATGTAAATGGAGCCAAGATGCACGAAACCCGTGGGGCTTGGGGCCATGCGGGTGACCATCTGCCCCGGCGCAAGGTTGCGGGTGGCGATTTTTTCTTCAAGCGCCTGGAGCATGTCGATGTTGGCGTTTGGAAAAGCGAGGTCGGCGATCTGGTCGCGGATGGACATGGGGCTTACCTGTCTTGATGGGGAGGGGAAACCTGAAACGGCCGCATCCTAGGAAGCTTTCAAAGGTGTGTCAATGGCTTCCGGTTAGCTAATCCTTCATGGAGGCGGGGTAGGGTGGAACCCTGGAAAATCTGGAGGGGAACATGCCAAAACTCGTGCTGGTGCGCCATGGCGAAAGTGAATGGAACCGGAAGAACCTGTTTACGGGCTGGATGGATGTGGATCTTTCGGAAAAGGGCGTGGAAGAGGCGCATGCAGCGGGAAGGAAACTGAAAGCGGCGGGCCATGTGTTTGACATGGCGTTTGATTCCATCCTCAAACGCTCGCAACACACACTTTCCATCATTCTGGAGGAATTGGGGCAGGAGGGCATTCCGGTGGTGCGGGATGTGGCGCTGAATGAGCGGCATTATGGCGCGCTGCAAGGCTTGAACAAGGCGGAGACAGCAGAAAAATATGGGGAGGCGCAGGTGCATCTGTGGCGCCGGAGTTTTGACGTGCCACCGCCGAAAGACAAAAATGGCATGGGCGAAAGCCTCAAGGATACCTGCGCACGGGTGATGCCGTTTGTGAAGACGAGGATATGGCCGGAACTCAGGGCCGGGAAACGGGTGATCATCGCTGCACATGGCAATTCGCTGCGGGCGCTGGTGAAGGAGCTGGACGGGATTTCGGACGACAAGATCGCAGGCCTTGAAATTCCCACCGGCCAGCCATTGGTCTATGAGCTGGACGAAAACCTGAACCCCCTGTCGCACGGGTATTTGTAATGCGTTCCGTTGGCGTTTATTCCCAGTATGGCCGGGTGGTTTTGAAGGTCTTCCACGCTTCCGGCGCATCCTTCTCCCGCAGGGTGGCAAGCTGTTGGGCAAGGCGGTTTGCCAGAAGGGCGGGGGGCTTCCCCTTTCCTGCAAGCTTTTTCAGCATGTCACGTGCAAAACAGGCGTTGTTGTAACGCCCCAGCGCCTTGCCCAGCGTACTGGCCGCCAGGGCAAAGCGTTCCGCCTCCGGGCTGGCAAAAAGGGTCTGGGTGGCGGCTATGGCCATGTTCAGTTTCTTGATGCGCGTGCGCAGGCTGTGCAGTTCTTTTTCCGGCAGATGGCTGAAATGGCGTCCGGCATGCAGGATTTTGGCATGCATCTTGTCCAGCCATGCCGGAGCGCAGGTGGAAAGGGAGCGTTGAGCCTCCTTTTTCATGCAGCGTTCATCTTCAAGAAAACGACAGGTCTTGAGAAGGATGATGGTGGTCGCGGTATCCTTCAGAAGGGCTTCTGTTTTTGCATGCATGGCTTTTTGCCGCGTTCGCGCGCGCTGCATCAGCAGGGCTGGCGGTTTTTCCCCGGACAGGCGTGGCAGGGTTTCGGCAATGAATACGTCGAGGTCGCGTTCGGGGCCCAGAACCTGTGTCATGTGCTTCAGGCCGGTTCGGATGTCCGGAAGGACGTCCCGTGGCAGGATGGGGTGGAAAAAGGAAAAAATGGACCGCAGGCGGCGCAGGGCAAGGCGCATCTGGTGTACACCTTCAATGTCGCGGCCATCAAGGGCGCTCTCCATGTTGGAAAGGATGAGGGATAAATTGGCAGCGGCCAGCATCCGGAAGGCCTGGCCTGCCGGCATGTTTTCCAACAGGGCCGGAGGCGGGAGGACAAGGGGGGCGGCAAGAGGGGTTGCCATGGCCAGTGAAAATCCCCTGCGGGCCTTGCTGATGGTGGATATGCGCAAGGGAAGCCCTGCCGCACACAAGGCAAGGGCCGTGTCATAGATGAGGGTGCGGGGACCTTCTTTCAGCTCCAGCTCGATTTCGCAGACCGGAGAGACGGATGCGCCGGAACGCAATTCTCCATGGTCAATGGCAAGTTCCACCAATCCTCCCGGGGGGGCAAGCAGGATTTCGGTGCGATGGATGTCACCCGTGAAAATGGGGGTGAGGGCTTCGAGGGCGCCCTCTGGAAGCAGGGCATGAATGCCCGCCGTGCGTACAACGTCCGTGTCAGGAGTTTCCCCGGAAATTTTCCATTCCCATTCCCGGCGCGGGGAAATGGCGGTGGCCTTTGGGGCGGCTTCCGGCATCTTGATGGTCTGGATGGTGGTGTTGTGGCGGATATCGTGGCGGACGCGCAAAATGCTTCCCTGGGTGCGCAGGGCCAAGACAGGTGTGTCAAAATAGGTGGTGCGGAAATGACGGTTTGTGGCAGGTTTGGACTGGATCGCTACAATGGCCGGATGGCTTGCGATGTTTGCAATGGCCTCCTGCGGGACGGAAAACTTGAGTTCAATTTCCTGTTCCTGTCCCACGGTCATTCCTCCGGGAAGAAAATGTGTTCAAGGGATGCGCGGTCTTTGGAAATTTCCTGCCACGAGGAAATGGAAAACCGGAAAATGGCAAGGGTTCCGGGTGGAAAGGAACCAGCCAGCTTGCTGGCATGATCGCTGCTTTTGGCAAGGTCGTGCGCAAGGCTGTGCAGGGTGGGGTTGTGTCCGATGATCATGATGGAATCAAAGGTGTCCGGCAGGTGGCGGAGATGGGTGATGATGTCGTGCGGAGTGGCGTGATAGAGCCAGTCAGAGCCTTCAGCGGGCAGGGGTGTTTTGGCCCCCTGTACCAGATTGGTCCAGGTGAATTCGGCGCGTCGCGCGGTTGAAAACAGGGCCATATCCGGCAAAAGGTCCTTGTGTGCCAGTTTTTTGCCAAGGTGATGGGCGGCTTTTTCGCCCTCTTCGGTCAGGGGACGGTCTAGATCCGATTTTCCCGATGGGGCGCTGCCGGCGCGGGCGTGGCGGAGAAGGAAGAGTTTTTTCATGGATTCTTTCCGCAGGCTGGTGCAATGATGCGAATCATTGATTGAGGGTATCATAACAGAAAAAGCATGACGGAAAACGCCAAAAACATGAAAAACGATACCGTGAACGGTCCCGAAAGGTTTCTCAACCGGGAGATGTCATGGCTGTCTTTCAATGAACGTGTTCTGAAGGAATCGGACAACAGCATCCATCCGCTGATGGAGCGTTTGCGGTTTCTGGTCATTTCCATCAAAAACCTTGATGAATTCATGTCGGTTCGGGTGGCGGGAATCAAGGCGCAGGTGGCAGCCGGAGTGCTGGCCACAACAGCAGATGGACTGGCTCCGGCGCAGCTTCTGGAAAAGGTGTGTCTCCAGGTGGAAGACCTGCGCAAGGCGCAGCTTCGGCAATGGAAAACCCTGGAACGCCTTCTTGGCAAGGAAGGATATTCGGTTGTTTCGGCGGACACGCTTTCCAGTGAGGATGCCGCCTTTGTAGAGCGCCGGTTTCTTGAGGATTTCTATCCTGTGCTGACGCCAATCGCCATTGGTCCAACGCATCCGTTTCCCTTTATCCTGTCTGGGGGGATGGGGCTGGCGCTACGCCTTCGGCAGTTGCGGGGACGCGAAACCCTGGATGCCGTGATCCTTCTGCCGTCACAGGCGGGACGGTTTATCTGTCTGCCGGGGAACAAGCGGCGGCATGTGCCGCTTGAAGAAGTGATCCTGCGCCATGTGGATCGCCTGTTTCCGGGGTTTGAATGCCGGGGGGCGGGAATGTTCCGTATCCTGCGCGATGCAGAGCTGGAACTGGATGATGATGCGGAGGATCTGTTCCAGACCTTTGAAAATGCCATCCGGCGCCGCAAGCGGGGGAGCGTGGTGCGGCTCTTTGTGGGCGATGGGATGCCGAAGGGGTTGCGGGATACGCTGATGGATGCGCTGTTGGTTCAGGCGGAAGATGTGGTGCTTGAGACGGGCCTGATGAACCTGGCTGACCTCGCGCAGATGATTTCAGTTGCCCCACCGGAAATGCTGTTTCCTCCACATGAAATCCGTTATCCGGAACGGATCCGTGAAGTGGGCGGGGATTGTTTTGCCGCCATTCGCCAGAAGGACATGGTCATCCACCATCCCTATGAGAGTTTTGATGTGGTGGTGCAGTTCCTGAAGCAGGCCGCGCGTGATCCCGATGTGGTGGCCATCAAGCAGACGCTTTACCGTACCAGCAAGGATTCTTCCATTGTCAAGGCGCTGATGGAAGCGGCGGAGGCGGGCAAGTCGGTGACCGCCATGGTGGAGCTCAAGGCCCGTTTTGACGAGGAGGCCAACCTTCGCTGGGCGCGCGACCTTGAAAGGGCCGGGGCTCAGGTTGTGTTTGGATTCATGGAGCTCAAGACACATGCAAAGGTTTCGCTGGTGGTGCGGCGTGAAAGCCACGGCATGCGTTCCTACGCCCATTTTGGAACCGGGAATTACCATTCGCAGACGGCGCGGCTTTATACAGATATTTCCTTTTTTACCTGCGATCCGGCACTTTGCCGGGATGCTGCGCACATCTTCAATTACATGACAGCATCTGCGCGGCCACACCATCTGGAAAAGCTGGTGATTGCCCCCACATTGTTGCGGGACGAACTTCTAGACCTCATTGGCGAGGAAGCCCGTCATGCGCGGCACGGTCGGCCGGGACAGGTCTGGGCCAAGATGAATTCGCTGGTGGATCCTGAAATCATCGATGCGCTCTACAAGGCGTCCAGCGCAGGTGTGCAGATTGATCTGGTGGTTCGGGGGATTTGCTGCCTGCGGCCAGGGGTTCCCGATCTTTCGGAAAACATCCGGGTCAAAAGCATCGTGGGGCGTTTTCTTGAACATTCGCGCATCATGTGTTTCGGGGCAGGGCATGGTTTGCCGCATGAAAAGGCAAAGGTTTTCATTTCCTCGGCCGACTGGATGCCCCGCAACCTCAACCGGCGAATTGAAACCATGGTGCCGTTGGAAAATGCCACGGTCAAGCGGCAGGTTCTTGAACAGATCATGGTGGCAAACCTGAAAGATGACCTGCAAAGCTGGGAGCTTTTGCCGGACGGCGCATACAAACGGGTGAAGCCGGGGAAGAACCCGTTTTGTGCCAACACCTATTTCATGAACAATCCAAGCCTGTCGGGACGTGGAAACGCCCTGCTTTCAGGCCTCCAGCCGCCGAAACTGGTTCTTCGCCTGGACAAGGGAAAGAAAATCAAGGGAAAGAAAAAATGAAAGGCATGCACGCTATTGTTCTTTTTTTGGTGACTCTGCTGTTGGCAGCCTGTGTGGCCGAGTCCATCCCGAAGGTGAGTGTCCAGCAGATTCCGGATATTCCCATGGGCAGCAAGCTCAAGGAACTGGCGCTGGACAAGATTGTCATCAAGGTGCGGCGCGGACAGGTAATCGGCAACCTGCAGCAAGGAGCGCTTTGTATTCCGCGCGGGGAGCTGCAATGGGATTCCGGTCGCATCATCATGTCGGACAATGACTTTACGGATGCGTTTCTCAAGGAAGTGACGCGGAACGGTTTTGACGTGGCTGGAAATCCGGATGCCATTTTTGGGGATGAGAACGCATCCCGGGCAGATCTGGTTGTGGGTGCCATGATTGACGACATCAAGGGAAACATGTGCTGGTCTGCCCTTTATGGTTTCCGCGGCGGCGATGCCTATGTGCATGTGCGCTGGCAGGTATATGACGTGCTCCAGCGCAAGGTGGTTCATGAGGTGGTGACGGCGGGTTCCTCCGATACCAATTCCGATGGGGTCTCCGGCATGGATGATATTGTGGTGAATGCCTTTGTGGCGGCCACAACCAATCTTCTCGCGGATGAGGGGTTCCGCACTCTGGTCATGGGGGAGAAAAATCCGGAGGTGCAAGAGCGTGTTGCGGAAGGGGAGAAAATGCCCCAGATGAAAGTTTCTGCCGCGAAGGACGTGTTTTCAAAGCCGTCGGATGCCCCGCCGGGGGTGGTGACAATGCTTGTTCGGGGCGGCCATGGCAGCGGATTTTTCATCAGTCCGGACGGTTATCTGCTGACCAATTACCATGTTGTGCAGGAGGCGGATGAAGTCGGGGTGCGCCTGCTTTCCGGAGTTGAACTTGTGGGGAAGGTTCTGCGGCGCAACCGGGTGCGCGATGTGGCGCTTGTGAAGGTGGAGGGGCGCGCCTTTCCAACCCTTTTCCTGCGCAAGGACAGGCCAGCCGTGGGCGATGACGTGTATGCCATTGGCGCGCCATTGGGGGAGGATATGGCGGGAACCCTGATGCGTGGCATTGTGAGTGCCTGGCGCAAGGACAAGGATGATGGCCTGGAGTATCTGCAAAGCGACGTGTCCACCAACCATGGAAACAGTGGCGGTCCGCTGGTGGATGGCAAAGGGCGCGCGGTGGCCCTTTGCGTTTCGGGCAAGTCGGCTGGAAATGCCCAGCAAAACATCAACTTCTTCATCCCCGTTGATAGCGCACTGGAAGCCCTGTCGCTTGAGGTGAGGTAGGTGCTTGTGTTTGTGGAATGAAAAAGGCTCCGGAATTTTCCGGAGCCTTTTTTGCGGGATACGTTGTTAGTCTTACTGGTTGAGATTGAGCGCGCAGCGGCAGCCGCTGGGAGTTGTTGGGTTGTAGGTGTAACTGTATTTAAAAATGCCGCGGCCACCATAAACGTCGGCATAAGCTGCGTTGGATGCAGATGCTGGTGCGCCTCTGCGGATACAGGTGTTGCTGATTTGATATTGGAACAGATTGCCCACATTGTGGCCAGCATTAGTGTAGCTGCCGCCGGGCTTGATGTCTGCATTGCTGGCGGGAATGTTTACGGTGTTGATTTCCACTCCTGTAAGCAAGCTATAGACGTTTGTATAACTTCCATAAGTTGTTGGACAGCCGTTTGTCACTCCGGTGCGGCCATCGTCCGCATAGGTCCATTCGGCTTGGCCGCCGGCAAAATCCCAGATGACCTGGCCGTTTTCCAACATCATGGTGCGGCGTTCATACTGGTAGCCGTCCGCAACCGTGTTTGCGCTCAAATACCCATCCGTGTCATCGGCGGAGGAAGCAACGGTACTGCCGCCCAGATAAGCGCCGTTGGTGATGCCATAAAACAGTTTGCCGGAGCCAACGCTCGCGCCGGTCCAGTTCTCCGGCTGGTTGAGGAGTTCATGGGCGATGCGGTTCCACTGGCTTTCCTTGATCATGTCGTAGCCGGGGCCAAGTGCCTGGCAATCCAGTCGGCATTGTGCCCAGGAGTAGGTGGCGGACACCTGTCCCGCTGCCGGGGATGCGGGCGAACCGGTCATTTCATATTTGCTGACCCAGAAGGCAGGCACAGCCGCCGCCTTTTCGTAAGTGCCGTTCTGGGGGACGTAAACCCAGCGGTTGTCCTGCGGATTTCCGGCAGTCACCGACAGGGTGTAGGTCTGTGTGTCTTCCTGTCCGAACTGGTCGCGCACCTTGAGGGTGATGGTGTGGTCCTCGGCTGAGGCCGGGGCGGAAAGAGCCAGCAGGGCCAAAAGGCTGATGATGTAACGTTTGTTCATGGAAAAACTCCTTTAATTGGAAACCTGGATGGTGAAACTGCGTGAAGCGGACGCGCTGCGTGCGTCGCGTGCGGTGAGGGTGATGCTGTAGCTGCCATTGGCAACGCCTGTGCCTTCGATGGAGGCCGTGCGCGTGGCGTTTCCATTGTAGGTGAAACTCATGCCGGCGGGCAGGGACGAAATGGTTTCCAGCAGCAGGCTGTCCACCGGGTCGGCATCTTCCGCTGCGATGTCGATGAGAAAATCGGGCGTGGTGGCAACCGTGCTGCCCTGGCTGGGTGTGGGCGCAACAAAGGCCGGGGTTGCATTGCTGGTGTCCGGCATCGGTGCAGGCCACGGCGGAATGCCGGATAGGCTCAGCAGGTCTGTAGGCTGGGTAACGGAAGGATCCCCTACATCAGCTATCACATTCCCAAACGGCTTGTAGGCACCCACATTGGTGGAGCCAAGATTGCGCAGACGAAGCCATGCGGGGCCGGACACATATTCCATCCAGAGGCTGAGGCTGTCATGGGTCGTGGCCTCGAAATCATAGCTGTAATGGCTGCCGTAGGTTGTGGATGTTCCGCCGCTGGTGGTGATGTCGGGTGGATCGCCTGCCTCCGGGGCAGCAATGAAATTTTCCGGCCATGGCGGTACGCCGGAAAGGGTCAAGAGGTCTGTGGGTTGTGCTACGCGCGCGCCGCCAGCA
>MEMB01000002.1:213572-466407 GCA_001768735.1 Alphaproteobacteria bacterium GWF2_58_20
GTGGAGCCGAGATGACGAAGGCGGAGCCATGTGGGACCGGATACATATTCCATCCATGCACCAACGCTGCTGTCTGTGGTGGCTTCAAGGTCATAGCTGTAATGGCTGCCGTAATGGGTTGATGTGCCGCCGCTGGTGGTGATGTCGGGTGGATCGCCCGCCTCCGGGGCAGCAATGAAATTTTCCGGCCATGGCGGTACGCCGGAAAGGGTCAAGAGGTCTGTGGGTTGTGCTACGCGCGCGCCGCCAGCATCAGCCACCACATTCCCAAACGGTTTGTAGGCACCCACATTGGTGGAACCGAGATGGCGCAGACGAAGCCATGCGGGACCGGACACATATTCCATCCATGCACCAACGCTGCTGTCTGTGGTGGCTTCAAGGTCATAGCTGTAATGGCTGCCGTAAGTTGAGGAGGTTCCGCCGGTTGTGGCAAAAGCGGGGGTGTCTCCGGGTTCAAATACGGCCATGCTGCCCGGCGTGATGCCGGAAAGGGTGGCCGTGAAGGAATCTGCTTCCCAAGCAAGGGTCAGCCAGTCTGCCGTTTCCAGAAGACTGATGACCGGGATGGCCTCCATGTTTGCGGAGTAGGTGGCAATGGGATAGGTGTAGGGTTGTCCCTGATAGGCGAAGGCTGTGGGTATGGATGTGAAGATGATGCCATCTTCGGACATGGTGCGGATATGCCAGATGGCGGAATAGCTTCCGACATGCAGGGTGATGTCAAAGCCGGTTCCCCGTGTGGCGGGGGTTGTGGCCGAAAGCATGAGGATGGTGGTGCTATCCACAGGAACCGGATCATCCCCGACCATGTGCCATGTTCCATCGAGGACGAAGGCGGCATCTGCGCTCTCAGGGGCTTCGATCCATGCCATGGCGGGTTCAGGCAGGCCGGTGAGCGCCCTGTTTCCTGATGAAACGATTTCCATGGGATCCAGAGACATGACCGATGGAAAAGAGAGGCTGAATCCTTCTTCTTCGGATGAAGATTGGCCTGTCTGCCAACCAACGCAGGACGAATCAGACGTGTAATCGCAAATCTGCTTCCGGATCCTAAAAGAATGATTGTTATTGTAAGCATGTGTGTAAGTTGTTGTTGAGAAAAACATTGCTGTGGAAAACAAGATTGTTTTCGCGGCGTTTTTTGTCATGCTGGGCCTCATGATGGCAATACCTGAATACGTATAAATGCTGTTCTGATTATTGTTTTGTGTCAATAGTTTGTTGTGTCGGAAACATGCAGTGTTCCGGCTTGAGGGCGTGCGCAGCTTGTGCTATAGCTTCACGCGCCCCTAAAGGCGTTGTGTGTGTGCGGTTTTTCTTCCTGTGAATCGCCCTGTTGGGAAAAACCATATAATGTATTTGCTGCGTTAATAATGCTGTTTTTTGATAGCGCAGATCCGGTCATTCTTCCGTAAATTCATCCTTTTTGGAAAGAAAATTCCCATGAAACGGTTTCTTGTTGTTATTGCTCTTGTTCTGCCTGTTGCAGCGATTGCTGCAAGTGTAGATGGTACGGAATTCATGTTCATCAAACACCTCCCCGGGTTTGCGCCCAGTGGGTATGTGGATGTGTCCGGGCCGCAGGCTGTGTCGCGCTCACCAGAAAATGGAGCAACAGGCGTTTCAACAGGCGCGCTGGTGCATCTGGTGTTTGACGAAAATGTGAATAAGGGTTCTGGCGATATTGTTATCAGCGAGAGTGGTGTGGAATTTGAGCGTGTTGCGGTTTTATCAGGTGCTGTTCTGGTTTCCGGCAAGGAAGCAACCATTGATCCGGTGTCCAGTCTTGCGCGTGGCAAGACCTATGCCGTTTCGGTGCCAACGGGCGCATTTGAAGATGCTCGGGGAAATGCATCGGTTGCTGTTTCCGGGTGGAGTTTTGAGACCATCGAGAATAACGCTCCCAGCATTACCAGCCTTCCTCTCTCTTCTGTGATGGAAGGGACGCCCTACAGTTATTTTTTAACAGCTGAGGATGTGGAAGGCGACACCCTGTCTTTTTCTTTTTCTGGCCCGCAGCCAGCCTGGTTGAATCTTGATGATTACGGCAATGGTACAGCTACCCTTTGGGGAACGCCGCAGGAAGATGATGTGGGAGGAACTTCTGTTGCTCTGGTGGTATCGGATGGTACAAAAACCGCTGAACAGGCTTTTACCATTGCTGTTGCCGCCAATGGCACTCCCGTATTCACCAGTTCCATTATTACGCAGGCGCGTGAAGGCGAACTTTACAGTTATTTTGCGATGGTGGATGACAGTTTGGAAGATTCGCTTTCCATCACGCCGGAAACACTTCCTGGGTGGCTCATATTTACGGCAGACAATGAAAATCGCATGGCCAGTCTTGAAGGGACGCCCATGGAGAGCGATGTGGGGAACCACACAGTGGCCTTGACAGTTTCCGATGGGCTCAAATCCTCCACTCAGTCCTTTACCATCACGGTTGCTGCCAATCCTGCCCCAAGTTTTTCCAGCGCAGGAATTACGGAAGGTCGTGAAGGCCTGGCTTATGTCTATTCGGTGACAGTTGCTGATGCTGATGCCGGAGATACTCTTGCCATTGCAGCACCCACGCTTCCTTCATGGCTGGACTTTACCGATCATATGGATCGCACGGGAACACTTTCCGGCACGCCGGGAGTGGCTGATATTGGGAACCACACAGTGGCCTTGACAGTTTCCGATGGGCTTAAAACCGCACAGCAGAACTTTACAATCTCGATTTTTGCCAATGATGGTCCTGTGTGGGCATCTCCTGCGGCAGGTACGCTTTCCGGTACCTTTATTCAGGGGCAGGGGATTGTTCCTGTTACGTTTGTGGCAAATGATACGGACGTCCCCGTGACGTACACTGTGGCAGCGGGAAGTCTGCCGGCAGGGCTTGCCCTGAATGGCAATGTTCTGGAAGGCACGCCTACAGGGGCGGGTGATTTCAGTTTCACCATCATGGTTTCCGATAATCTTGGTGCAAACAATGCCCGCAGCTTTGATATGGTGGTGCAGGATATCACCCCGAATGCTTTCAGTTTCAACAATGTGACGGGGGCTGCGTTGTCATCGGTGCAAACCTCGAATGCTGTGGCCATTGCCGGGATTACAGGTAACGTCACCATCTCCGTAGCAGGAGGCAGTTACAATATTGATGGAGGTTCCTATATCACATCACCCGGCACTATTCATGCCGGGCAGGTGGTTACAGTGCGGCAAACAAGCTCCGCAGCACTCAATACGGCAACCACCACTACGCTGACAATTGGCACGGTTTCCAGCAGCTGGACGGTAACGACACTTGACGATCCCTGTATTGGAAATCCCTCCGTTGGTGCAGTTTGCGCGGATGGTACCGTCTATGCAGGGATTTCACCGGATGGTAACCTGCCCATGTATGTGACGCGTTGCGATGCGGGACAGAGTTGGGATGGTTCTGCATGTGCGGGGACAAGGTCGGTCATGAGCTGGGGAACTTTTGGAACGGCAACGAATATAACCAACTTTAACACAGGCGAAGCGAATACGGCAGCGTTGGCGGCCCTAAGTGATACTCTGGCGGCGAAGTACTGCCAGAACCTGGATATGCATGGCAAGGATGACTGGTATCTGCCAGCCCGCGCCGAGTTGATTATCATGTACAACAATGGGGCGTTGATTGGCGGCTTTGATCTGAGTAATGTATACCCTAATATATATTGGTCTTCATCAGAGTGTTATGAAGCTCAGTATCTTGGAAAATATAATGCATGGGGGCAAAGAGAAAACGTCAGCTGTCAGGGAGATTTTGCCAAGATCCAAAAAATTTCCGTTCGCTGCGCCCGCAGATAATGCAAATTCCGGATGTTGCCGCAGGACAAGTTCCTTGAGCAACATCCGGCTCTTTCGTTTGAAACTTGGTTTCCCTATGAGGGGGCAGGCATGATGGCTCCTGACGGGAATTTCTGCATACGGTTTTCTGAAAGCCGCTTGAGGTAAAAGCGGGCTTGTGCTATAGCTTCGCGCGACCCTAAAGGCGGTTTTGTTTCTAACGCCTTGTCATAAAACGAAAAATGGAGAATTATTCATGGCTGAGAAGCGCGTATGGCTGTTCAAGGAAGGCAATGCCTCTATGCGGAATCTGCTGGGTGGCAAGGGTGCCAACCTCGCGGAGATGACGAATGCGGGGCTTCCGGTTCCTCCGGGCCTGACCATCACCAGCGACACATGCATGGAATACATCAAGGCCGGGCACAAGATGCCGAAGGGCCTGATGGACGATGTACGGAAAGCGCTTTCCGTTGTTGAAACGGAAGCTGGGAAGAAATTCGGCGATGCCACCAACCCCCTGCTTGTCTCCGTGCGTTCCGGCGCGCGTCTGTCCATGCCGGGCATGATGGAAACCATCCTGAACCTCGGCCTGAATGACGATACCCTGCATGGCATGGTGAAGCTGACCAAGAACGAACGTTTTGCCTATGACAGCTATCGCCGTTTCCTGACCATGTTCGGCAGTGTTGTTCTGCACATTGACCGTGACAAGTTTGAACACATCCTTGATGCCATTAAAGGGCGCGAAGGCGTCCGTCTTGACAACGATGTGAGTGTTGAAGGCCTGAAGGAAGCGGTTGAGAGCTACAAGAAGCTGATTGCGGATGAAACCGGCAATCCCTTCCCGCAGGATCCGATGGACCAGCTGCTTCTGGCGATTGAAGCCGTGTTCAAGTCCTGGAACATTCCGCGCGCCATTGCCTACCGCAACCACTACAAGATCCCGCACGAATACGGCACGGCCGTGAACGTGCAGAGCATGGTGTTTGGCAATATGGGCAATACCTCGGCAACGGGCGTATCCTTTACCCGCAATCCCAGCACCGGCGAAAACGTGTTTTATGGCGAATACCTGACGAATGCGCAGGGCGAAGACGTGGTGGCGGGTATCCGCACGCCGCAGCCGATCGCGCGCCTTTCCGAAGAAATGCCGGAAATCTACAATCAGTATGTGGACATCGCGCAGAAGCTCGAGCAGCACTACAAGGACATCCAGGACATGGAGTTCACCGTGGAACGCGGCAAGCTCTATATCCTTCAAACCCGCTCGGGCAAGCGTACCTCCCGCGCCGGCATCAAGATTGCGGTGGACATGCACAAGGAAGGCCTCATCAGCCGCGAACGCGCGGTTGAGCTGGTCGATCCGTCGCAGCTTTACCAGCTGCTGCTGCCCAGCTTTGACGATGCTGCCAAGAAGGTTGCCAAGGATGAAGGCAAGCTGTTGGGTTCGGGCCTCAATGCTTCTCCCGGTGCGGCCACCGGTGCCATCGTGTTCGATCCTGCGGAAGCCGCCGAGATGGGCGAAGCCGGCAAGAAAATCATTCTTGTCCGCATTGAAACCTGCCCGGACGACATCCATGGCATGATCCCCTCGCAGGGTGTTCTCACCTCGCGCGGCGGCATGACCAGCCACGCGGCGGTTGTGGCGCGCGGTATGGGCAAGCCCTGCGTTGCGGGGGCCGAAACCATCCGGATCGACCTCGAAAAGGAAACCCTGACGACTCCGGACGGACAAGTGTTCAAGAAGGGGGCGATCATTTCCATCGATGGTGGCACGGGTGAAATTTTTGCCGGTTCCATTTCCACGGTTCCGCCAGCGGTTGGTGGCGACCTTGAAACCATCCTGGAATGGGCGGATGACATCAAGCGTCTGGACGTTCGTGCCAACGCCGATACGCCGGAAGATGCGAAGAAGGCCATTGAACTGGGCGCGCGTGGCATCGGCCTTTGCCGCACCGAGCACATGTTCATGGCGCAGGAACGTCTGCCAGTCGTGCAGGAAATGATCCTTGCGGGTTCGGAAGAAGGCCGTCGCAATGCGCTGGCGAAGCTTCTGCCGTTCCAGTACCAGGATTTTTACGAAATGTTCAAAACCATGGGTGGCTTGCCCGTGACGGTTCGACTGCTTGATCCGCCGCTGCACGAATTCCTGCCCAACCACGATGAACTTCTTGCGGAAGTGATCGAGCTGAGGGTTCGTGGCCACAAGGCTGACCTCCTGGCCGAGAAGGAAGTTCTTCTTGCCAAGGTTGAGGAACTGCGCGAATCCAACCCGATGATGGGTCTGCGCGGTTGCCGCCTCGGTCTGACCTTCCCGGAAATCAACGAGATGCAGGTCCGCGCGATTTTTGAAGCGTCCTGCGACCTCAAGAAGGAAGGCGTGGACGTGAAGCCGGAAGTCATGATTCCGCTGGTCGGCCATGTGAACGAGCTGAAAGCGGCCCGCGAGCAGCTGGAAGCGGTTGCGCAGCAGGTGATGGACGAGAAGGGGATCCAGGTGGATTACGCCTTCGGGACCATGATCGAAATCCCGCGTGCGGCGCTCACGGCCGAGAAGATTGCGGAATACGCGCAGTTCTTCAGCTTTGGCACCAACGACCTTACGCAGATGACCTTCGGCTACAGCCGTGACGATGCGGAAGGCAAGTTCCTGAACAGCTATGTCTCTCGCGGGATCCTTGAGAGCAATCCGTTTGAGACGCTGGACCAGGAAGGTGTTGGCAGCCTGATGAAGATTGCCATCGAGAAGGGCCGCTCGGTCCGTCCCGACATCAAGCTTGGCATCTGCGGTGAACATGGCGGCGAAGCGCGAAGCGTCAAGTTCTGCCATCGCATTGGCCTCAAGTATGTCAGCTGCTCCCCGTACCGTGTTCCGATTGCCCGCCTTGCTGCGGCGCATGCGGTTCTTGAGGAACGGGCTGCTGGTGAACACAGCACGCACTAATTCCGATCAGGAATTGGCGCGAGATTGAAAGAACGCCCCCGGAGTTTCCGGGGGCGTTCTTTTGTTAGAGCCTTGAGCGTTCATCTTGAATATTCCCTGTTACCAGGTGGCGGACAGGCAAGGCCACCGTTACAAGCCGAGCTGGTATCCCAAGGATCGGGATATATCCCTTTCCGACATGCTTTCGGATATGACCGCCACCCTGCCGTCCACCCTGTCGCATTGTTCGCATGATCCATCTTCCCGCACCGGTTCCGGTGGCGACGGATCGTCCGGCGGTGGCGGCTGGTAAGAGGGCTCCTTTCATGTTAGCTTGTTGTGTGTGTGTATTTCTTGTGAGGAATGCTGGATGCTGAAACGTTTGCTTTCCCTGCTTTGTGTGCTGTTTTGCCTTTCTCTTCCGGTGCAGGCCGAGGAACGCATTACGGATTATCACAGCCGTATCGAGGTTTTGCCGGATGCCCGCATTGATGTTCTGGAAACCATTGATGTCATTTCTGAAAACAAGAACATCAACCATGGGATCTATCGTGATTTTCCAACGATATACAAGGCGGATAATGGCATTTCCCGTGTTGTGCCTTTCAAGGTTTTGGGCGTAAAACGGGATGGTCGCGATGAACCTTTCCGGGTTGAGGCGATATCTGGTGGCCAGCGCATTTACGCGGGATCTCCCAGTTCCACGGTGACGCCCGGTCCCCATCGCTACCAGTTTCATTATGAAACGGCCAATCTGGTTGGATATTTCAAGGATTACGATGAGATTTACTGGAATGTGACTGGCAATTTCTGGTCCTTCCCGATTGACCGCGCCTCGGCAGAAGTGATCCTGCCCGAAGGGGCCAACACGATGCAGTCGCATGCCTATACGGGGAAGGTTGGCAGCAAGGAAGCTGCTTATGACAGCCAGACAACGGATAGGGGGGCCTATTTTGTTGCCACCCGTCCCTTCGGCGTTGGGGAAGGGTTGACGGTCGCAGTCGGGTTTACCAAAGGCGTTTTACCCGAACCATCGCCCCTGTCGCGTGTCCGGCTACTCGATTTTATCGGTCTGCTGGGCGTTCTGGTGACATTTTTTGTCTATTACCATGTCTGGCAGAAGGTGGGGCGCGATCCGGAAATGGGCGTTATTGTTCCGGAATATGATCCGCCGAAAGGGATTTCGGCAGCTTCCGCCCGGTATCTCCTCAATATGGACTGGGACGACAAGATCTTTGCCATTGGCGTTGTGAGCCTCGCGGTCAAGGGCTGGCTTGCGATTAAGCTCGAAAAGGTCCTGTTTTCCAAGCAATACCAGTTCATCGGCAAAAAGAGTGAAACCGCACTGGAGATGGATGAGAAAAAATTGGCCAGCTATGTGGCGCGCGAGGGGGAAACTTTCGTCGTGTCGCAAAAACACTGGAAAGAGGTCAAGGGCGCGCAGACCGGGCAGCAGCAGGTTGTGCTCAGCCAGATGCATGGCAAGTACATGAGCAAGAACGGGAAGGCAAATGTGCTCGGCGTTTTGACAGCGCTGGCCTCCATTGCTGCCATCGCCTTTTTCGGCCATATCCGTTGGATGTTCGGGCCGGAGGTGACCCTGCTTTTCATTCCCGTTGGTCTTCTCGGTTTTCTCGTGTGGGCGCTGGTCATCTATCCCATCATTCTTATGCTCATGGGCAGATGGTCCAAAATAAAGCCGGGATTGTTTTTGTTTTGGGGCGTTGGCGCTTTTTTGATCTATTTCAGCTTGAAAGATTCTCGTTTGAAGCTGGATGATCTCCTCTCCGGGGTGGACCCGCTGGTGGTGCTGGAGCTTCTGGATGTCTTCGTCATTGTCGCCATGATGCAGGTGTTTGCGCGCCTCATGAAGGCGCCGACGACAGCGGGGCAGGAGCTGCGCCGCCATCTCCTTGGTTACAAGCTGTATCTTCAAATGGCGGAGAAGGAACGGCTGGAATTCGTGCATCCACCGAAGATGACGCCGGAGCGGTTCGAACAGGGCTTGCCCTGGGCCATGGCGCTTGACGTGGAGAACAAATGGGCAGAACGTTTTGCCAAGGAATGTGAGGTCATGGATCAGACCGGGAATGGATACCGGCCGCTTTGGTATTCCGGCATCGGGGCCTTTGCGCTGAGTGACATGGTGTCCGGCCTTTCAAGCGACCTTCCATCCACCCTGTCCAGCTCGGCGCAGGATCCGTCATCGCACAGTGGTTCCGGTGGCGGTGGCTCCTCCGGTGGTGGCGGCGGTGGCGGCGGTGGCGGTGGCTGGTGAGAAAACGTTTTTTGTAATGTCGTGTAACGGAGAATGAAAATGCAGAATGTTTACATTGTTCTGGGCGTTGTTGCCCTGATCGCGCTTTATGTGGGGATGACCTACAACAACCTGTTCCGCATGCGCGTGAACAACGGGGAAGCCTGGAGCGATATCAAGGTGCAGCTCAAGCGTCGGCACGACCTCATTCCCATGCTGGTGGAAACCGTGAAGGGGTATGCCAAACACGAGCAGTCCACTTTTGAAAAGGTGGTGCAGGCGCGGGCGGAAGCGACGGCTGCTGAAGGGGCTTCACCAGCCAGGGCCGGGGCTGCGGAAGGCGGGCTGGTTTCTGCCCTGCGCGGTCTTTTGGCGGTGGCGGAAGCCTATCCAGACCTCAAGGCCAACACCAATTTCCTCGACCTGCAAAAGCAGCTTGCGGACGTGGAGGAAAAGCTGGCGGCTTCCCGGAGGTTCTTCAACGGCAATATCAGGGTTTACAACCAGAAGGTCGGCATGTTCCCGAGCAACCTTGTTGCGGGCATGTTCCACTTCGCTTCGGCCGAGTTCTTCGAGCTTCCGGAAGAAGAAGCCGCTGCAGCGGGAAATCGTCCGGATATCAAGTTTGGATAAGGTGGACAGGTTTGTACCTGTAAACAAACATGACGGGTGGGGGGAAATGGAAACGCACGTTATCTTTTTTGATTCAAGGTCATATGAACGGCCTTTCTTTGATATGGAAAATGCGGCGCATGGGTTTAGGTTTCACCATAGCCACGGACGTCTGGATGAAAGCACGCTGCCGCTGGCCTCCGGGTGTGACGTTGTTTGCGCGTTCGTGAATGATGATCTCTCCGCACCCATCATCCGGCGGCTTGCGGAAATGGGCGTAAAACTCATCGCCATGCGTTGCGCGGGCATCAACAATGTGGATATGGCGGTGGCCGAAGAATGCGGCATTCCCGTGGTACATGTTCCTGCCTATTCGCCATCTGCGGTCGCCGAACATGCCGTTGGCATGATGCTGTCCCTCAACCGGAAGATCCATAAGGCTTATACCCGTACGCGGGAGGGGAATTTCAGTCTCCGGGGCCTGATGGGGTTTGACATGGCGGGGAAGGTTGCGGCCATTGTGGGAACCGGGAAAATCGGCAAAATCGCAGCCAGAATCCTGCGCGGGTTTGACATGGATGTCCTGCTTCATGATCCGTATCCCGATGAGGCATTTGCTGCCGAAATCGGGGCGCGGTATGTCGATCTGTGCGAGTTGCACCAGAAGGCCGACATCATTTCCCTGCATTGTCCCCTGACGAAGGACACCTATCATCTGGTGGGCGAGGAATGCCTGGCGGTAGCCAAGCCCGGCGTCATGATCATCAACACCGGACGCGGCGGCCTCATTGACACGAATGCGCTGATCAAGGCACTCAAGAGCGGCAAGGTGGGGGCGGCGGGGCTTGATGTCTATGAGGAGGAAGGCCAGTTCTTTTTTGAAGACCATTCCACCGATGTCCTGACCGATGACATTCTCGCGCGGCTCCTCACTTTCAGCAATGTTCTGGTGACGGCGCACCAGGCCTTCTTCACGAAGGAGGCCATGGAGGCCATTGCGCGGACAACCATGTGCAATATTGCGGCTTTTGCGCGTGGGGAAAGTTTGCCAGACCAGGTGCATAAAATGCCGGGATAATGCCATGTTAGTTGTGGCCATGGGGGATGTATCCTGCCCTTGTTGGACCACCAAGGGAGGGGGCGCTATGTCAAAAATTCGCATTGTGGTGATCGTGGCTGTTTTGGCGGCCTTGATGGGCGCAAGTCCAATACGGCGGCGCTTCTGGGCCTGTTCCTGTTCTCGGCACCCGCCATGATCCTGTCCGGGTTTGCAACGCCGGTGGAAAACATGCCGCCTTCCATTCAGATGCTGACGCAAATCAATCCCATCAAGCATTTCATGGTCATTGTTCATGGCATTTTCCTCAAGGACATGCCATTTGCCGTGGTCTGGACCTATTTGTGGCCCATCATTGCCATCGGGGTTGCAACGCTGACTCTGGCCACTCTCATGTTTCGCAAGAAGGTAGCCTGAGCCGCATCATTTCCTTTCGCCGCGCATCACCATGTACACGGCCGGAATGGCAAGGACGGTGAGGATGGTGGCGGCCGCCAGCCCGAAGAGCAGCGAGACGGCAAGCCCCTGAAAGATGGGATCCTTGAGCATGAAGGCGGCACCAATCATGGAGGTGACCACCGTCAGGAAAATGGGCTTGAACCGGATGGCGCCCGCTTCCATGAGAACAGTATGCAGGGGCATGCCGAGGTTCTGGCGTTGCCGGATGAAATCCACCAGCAGGATGGAGTTGCGCACGATGATGCCGGCGAGAGCGATAAAGCCGATCATCGAGGTGGCGGTAAACTGCACGTCGAGCAGGGCATGCCCGGTGAGGACGCCAATCAGGGTGAGCGGAATGGGTGTCATGATGACCAGCGGCAGCTTGAAGCTGCCAAACTGCCCGACCAGCATGAGGTAAATGGCCATGAGGGCTACGCCAAAGGCCAGGCCAAGGTCGCGGAAGGTAACGTAGGTCACTTCCCATTCCCCATCCCAGAGCAGGGTTGGAACGGTTTCATCCAGAGGCTGGCCATGATAGCGGATGACGGGTTTTGGAAGGTTTCCGAAATCCATATTCTTGATGGCTTTTTCAACGGCCATCATGCCATAGACGGGGGCTTCCTTTTCGCCTGCGAGTTCAGCCATCACCATGTCTGTGTTGCGGCCATTGCGCCGGAAAATGGCCGGAGAAGTCTTTTCCTTGCGAACGTTGACAAGATCGCCCAGATCGACATTGCCCTTGGTGCCGGGCACTGGCGTGGCGAGAAGACGTTCGGTGAGGGCCTGTTCGTTTTTCGGCATTCTCACGGAAATGGCGATCGGATCGCGGCCATGCCCCCGGTGGGAATAGCCCACTGAAACGCCACCGACAAGGGCGCCCAACGTATCGATCACAGCCTGCTGTTCCACGCCGTGGAACTCCAGACTGTCCTGTTTCAGGGTAAAGCGCAGCCGGGTGGTTGGGGTGCCCCAGCTGTCATCCATGTCCACAATGAAGGGCACGGAGGCAAAGGCCTGTTTCACCTTTTCCGCAACAGCCCGGCGGGTTGGGTCGTCGGGGCCATAAATTTCCGCGAGCAGGGTGGCGAGGACGGGCGGGCCAGGCGGAACTTCCGCTACCCGGATGGCGCTGCCTTCCGGCAGTTCCAGGCCTGAAAGCCTCTTGCGGATATCGAGGGCGATGTCGTGGCTTGCGCGCTTGCGTTCTTCCTTGGGGAGAAGGTTGACCTGAAGTTCGCCCAGTTCCGGCCTCTGGCGCAGGTAATAGTGGCGCACCAGGCCGTTGAAGTTGAAGGGGGCTGCCGTTCCTGCGTAAAGTTCCATGCTGGAAAGTTCAGGGATGGAGGCCATGGCATGGGCTGCATCCGTCAGGGCGCGTTCCGTGGCTTCCAGCGGCGCGCCTTCGGGGAGGTCAATGAGAACCTCCATTTCCGATTTGTTGTCATAAGGCAGGAGCTTGACGCTGACGGCCCCCATGGGAACGAGGAGAATGGCAAGGAGCGTGGCAACGCCGCTTCCAATCAGGAATCCCATGGCGCGACGGCGGGTCTTGAGAATGGGGATGGCCATGCGCAGGTAAAGGGCGCCAAGTTTTCCGCCGGATCCTTCTGCTTCCTCATAAGCATATTCTCCCCTGTCCTTGTGCAGGCGGATCATCAGCCAAGGCGTGATGATGACGGCCACCAGGAAGGAGAACATCATGGCCATGGATGCGTTGGCAGGAATGGGGCTCATGTAGGGTCCCATCATGCCGGAAACAAACATCATGGGGAGCAGGGCGGCCACAATCATGATGGTGGCAAGCAGGGTGGGGTTGCCTACTTCAGCCACGGCTTCCCAAGCGGCCTGAGTGCGGGAGCGTCCATCCCGCATGGCCCAGTGGCGGTCAATGTTTTCCACCACCACGATGGCATCATCCACAAGGATGCCGATGGAGAAGATGAGGGCGAATAGGCTTACGCGGTTGATGGTGTAGCCAAGGATCCAGGATGAGAACATGGTAAGCAGGATGGTGGTGGGCACCACGATGAACAGCACGGCGCCTTCACGCCAGCTCACAGCAATGGTCATCAGGATGACAATGGTGATGGTGGCGCTCAGGAGGTCGGTCAGGAGGTGGTTGGCCTTGTCTTTTGCGGTCTTGCCATAATCCCGCGTGACGGTGACATCGATGTCGGCCGGGATAAGAACGCCCTTCAGGGTTTTCAGGCGGGCAAGCAGGTCTTCTGAAAGGGTTACGGCATTGGCGCCGGCCCGCTTGGAAAAGGAAATCGAGACGGCAGGTGTTTTGGACAGGCTGCCATCCTTTTGGGGAATGAGTTCGAAAACCCGTTTTTCAGAAAGGGAAGCGCCGGAAACGATTTTCGCGACATCCGAAACATAAACCGGACGGCCGTCACGACTTCCCATGAGCAGAAGGGCGATGTCCTCCGGCCCCTTGAGGGTGTCGCCAACGGACACAGGAACCGAGAGGCCGCCGTCGCGCAAGGCGCCAATATGGGAAGACCTGTTGGTGTTTTCAATTTTTTCAATGAGCTGGTTGAGGGAAATGCCGTAAAGTTGCATGCGCTCCGGGTCGGGTTCGATGCGGATGGCTTCCGGGCGTCCCCCCACAAGGGTTGTCAGGCCAACATCTCTGGTTTTGACCAGTTCAGACTGGATTTCCCCGGCCAGCTTGTAAAGCAGGGTATCATTCCAGCGGGCGGCTTCTGATGGCTTTGGGGAAAGGGTCAGGACAAGGGTGGCCACGTCATTGATGCCGCGTCCGACAATGAGGGGTTCGGGAATGCCCATGGGCATTCGATCATAATTGGCGCGGATTTTTGAATGGACACGCAGGATGGCGTCGTCAGAATTGGTTCCGGTGAAAAAACGGGCCGTGACCAGCGCGCTGTCGTCACTCGTTTGGCTGTAGGTGTGTTCCACCCCATCAATGCCGGAAACGATCTGTTCCAGCGGTTTGGTGACGAGTTCCATGGCGTCTTCCGCATTCAGGCCGTTGGCGGAGACAAAAATATCAACCATTGGAACGCTGATCTGCGGTTCTTCCTCGCGGGGCAGGGCAATGAGCGCCATGGTGCCGATGAGCAACGCCGCCAGGAGCAGGAGCGGTGTCAGCTTTGCGGAGATGAAGTTTTTGGTGATGGTTCCCGAGATGCCGAGTTTCATGGCTTTATCCTTGGAAATGGGTCAGGGCGTGGCGATGACATCGCCGGGGATCAGTCCGGAAAGGATTTCCACCCCCGGTTTTCCATCGGGGAAGGCAAGCGGCTGGCCAATCTGGACGACCGTGTCGCGGAAGCTTCCATCCCGTGCGCGCACCTTGACGTAATCCAGGCCAAAGCGGGTGGAAAGATATGCCGGGGGGATGAGAAGCGCCATCCTGTGCCCAACGCTGACCCAGATGCGGGCGCGCTGGCCAACAAAGAAGTCGCCGATGTTGTCAATGGTGACGTCCGCCACCACCTGGCCGTTTGTCATTTCCGGATAAACCTGGCGCACACGGCCAAGGCGCCGGGTTTCCCCGGAAGCATCTTCCTCGTTGCCAACAAAAACCTTGGTGCCTTCATGCAGGGCGTTGGCGTGCCGTTCCGGCAGGGCCAGGCGCAGGATGAAATCGTCCTCGGCAATGGTAGAAATGGCTTCGCCCGGCATGACAACCGAACCTGGAACGGCATGCACGGCGGTCACCCGTCCATTGCGGGGGGCTTCCACCGTTCCTTCGGCCATCTGCTGGGCGACCATGGCGCGTTCGGCTTTTGCGGCATCAAGCTGGGCCATGGTCATGTCGAGGGCTGTTGCCGCGTCATCAAGGCGCGCTTGGGCAATGGTTCCCTTTTCTCTGAGCTGGACAGCCCTGTCCTTTTCACGCCGGGCCTGTTCAAGCCGCGCATCAAGGGAGCGCAGGCCCGCGTCAAGTGCCCGGAGCTGGATGACAAGCTTGTCATCTTCAATCCTTGCAATGGCCTGTCCGGCCTTGACCATATCCCCTTCATCAACGGAAATGGTCTTGATGGTTCCCGGAATGCGGGCGCGTGCCTGGGCGATGTTTGCGCTTTCAACCGTAGCGAAAACAGCCTTGAGTTCGTCAACCCGAACCATGCCCGCTGTCATGGTCTGGTTGTCTGCCATGGCTTTCAAGGGAACAAGAAGGGCTGCGGCAAGGATGAGTGTGCGGAACATGGAAAACCTCTTTTTTCGATTCGCTTGTTTTTCACCCCTTGACATATAATTAGTATTCGCTAATTTAGCAAGCATGAAAATACATGGAACATTCAACGAGGATGACCTTGAACGTGCGGCCCTTGTTCTCAAGGAAATGGCCAATACGCGACGACTCAAGGTCTTGTGCCTTCTGCTTGGGGGGGAGAGGTGTGTTGGCGAGATTGCGCATCTGGTGGGGCTTAGTTCATCAGCGCTTTCGCAACACCTGTCACGGTTGCGCGGGGCGGGGATTGTTTCCTGCCGCAAGACCCGGCAAACGGTTTATTACCATTTGGCAAGCCCGGCGGTTGTTGAGATGATCGATACGTTGCGGGGGCATTTCTGCAAGGGAGAAAAAAATGACAACTGATCGCATGGTGCTTGTTTTTGCCGGAAGCTTCATTCTTTTTGGTACGGCTATGGGCGCTTTTTTCAATGCATGGTTTTTGCTGATTCCTGCATTTGTGGGAGCAAACCTGCTTCAGGCGGCCTTTAGCGGTTTTTGCCCGTTGGCAAAAATCCTGAAGCGTATGGGCGTGATGCCAGGAAACATTTTCCGTTGATGTTTTTTCCTCGGGAAAGACAAGTCTGCATAGGCGATTAACGAAATATTCGCCAATCTGGCGTCATTTATTCAGGTATGGAAGAGAATGATGCTCCATTGATGAATCATCCAAGCGTCGTGCCCAGCACGGGGCAGGATGCGCGTTTGCGGAGCATTACCCAGCAAGAACTCAACGAGATCATTTTATCCCACGAGGCTTATGTTGAACGGCGTCCCAACGGGATGCGTGCCAACCTCAAGCTTTGCGACCTGTCACACCTCAATTTTGAAAATCACAACATGAGTGGGGCCGATTTTACCGGCGCCCGGCTTTTTGGTGCCCGCATGGTGGGAGTCAAGCTGGTGGGGGCTGTCCTTTATGCGGCCGACCTGCGGATGACCAATCTTGACAGGGCTGACATGCAGAAGGCGGATCTGCGTGGATGCTGCCTGCGCGGGGCGCAGATGAACAAGGCCATGCTGATGAATGCCGATATCCGCGATGGCACGCTGGCAACCCAGGCCAATGATGGAGAGCTGCACGCCGTCGTTCCACAGGGGCCTGTTGGCGCAGAGTTGACTTGCGCGGTTTTGCGCGGGGCGGATCTGTCGCTTGCCAAAATCTCCAACGGCTTCATCCTGCAAACAGACATGACGGATGCGGTGATGCGCGGCTGTCGGTTGAACAACGCCAATCTGACCAAGGCCGTTCTGGTAGGCGCCGACCTGCGCGATGCGGTGATGGACCATGCCAACCTGACAGGCGCGCAGATGAGCGGCGCCATCCTGTCGGGGGCCGTTCTTGACGGGGCCAACCTGTCGAGTGCGGTGTTGCTGGGGGCCATTCTTGAAAATGTGGATTTCAGCCATACCAACATTTCCGATGCCGTGACGGCGCAGGTTGTCTCGGGGGGCGTTTCCGGGCTTGCCCAGATGCTTTCCCAGCACGCAAAATGGGTGGAGAGTGGTGGCAAGGAAGGGCGACGTGCCAACCTGGCTTCTGTGGACATGAGCGACATGAAGTTGGGAGCCGTCAACCTGTCAGCGGCTGTTCTGCATGCAGCCACCCTGCGGGGAATCGATCTTGAGCAGGCGGCCATGGCAATGGCAGATTTTGCCTTGTGTGACATGCGGTTTTCCAAACTTGTCAAAGCCGATTTGCGCGGAGCCTCTTTTGAACGCACCAACCTCAGCCACGCCAACCTGAGGGATGCCAATCTCGGGGCCATGCCCATACGGGGGGCAGCCTGCCAGATGTGGCCGACCAACATGCATCGGGTGAAACTTGAGAAGGCCTGCCTTGCGGGATGTGACCTCACTCAGGCCCGTTTAACGGAAGCCTGCCTGATGGATGCGGATCTTTCCGGCTCCAACCTTGCAAATGCGGATCTTTCCGGCGCAGACCTGACAGGGGCCAATTTGCAGGGCTGCAATCTTTCCGGGGCGCGGTTGAAGGACGTAAAAGGATTGTCCTGAGGCAATAGCCTCTTTATAACCATGTAGCATGAAGAAGCAAAAAACGCCGGGCGGGGTTCATGTCCTTACATTTGGATGCCGCCTTAACACTTATGAATCCGAGGCCATGCGCCAGCTTGCAGAAAAAAGCGGCATGGGGGAGGTCGTCATTGTCAATTCCTGTTCGGTGACGGCGGAAGCGGAACGCCAGGTCCGTCAGGGAATCCGGAAAGCGCGCCGCGAATATCCTGAGGCCAGGATTGTTGTCACGGGATGTGCTGCCGAACTTGCACCAGGCCGTTTTGCTGCCATGCCGGAGGTCGATCGGGTGATTGGCAATGCCCGAAAACTCGATGTGGCGGCATGGCAGCCGGTTTTTCATGAAGAGGTTGTATCCGGATACAAACCCCTTGTGGTGGGGATGGAGGGGAGAAGGCGGGCGTTTGTCCAGGTTCAGGAGGGCTGCGATCATCGCTGTACGTATTGCATTGTTCCCATGGCGCGGGGCAAAAGCCGGTCTTTCCCGGTTTCTGAAATCCTGCGTGAAATGCAGGCCGTCGTTGGGAAAGGTTTTTTGGAGGTTGTGCTGACAGGGGTGGATATTGCATCCTGGGGGCAGGATTTGTTGCCCTCCAGAGATCTGGCCGCATTGGTCAAAACCATCCTGGCGGAAATTCCGGGGATTGCGCGCCTTCGGCTTTCCTCGCTTGATCCCATGGCCGTATCACCCGAGCTTGAAGCATTGTTCATGTCTGAAGAACGGCTGATGCCGCATGTCCACCTGAGCATCCAGTCCGGGGATGACATGGTGCTGGCGCGGATGATGCGGCGGCATCGGCGGACAGATGTCCTGAAGCTTTGCCAGCGGTTGCGCGCTGTCCGGCCCGACATGGCTATCGGGGCGGACCTGATTGCCGGGTTCCCGACGGAAACCGATGAGATGTTTGAAAATACCCTTGATCTTGTAAAAGAGGCCGGACTTGAATTCCTGCATGTTTTTCCGTATTCCGAACGTCCAGGAACGCCAGCGGCGCGTATGCCGCAGGTAGAGAAGGCGGTGCGCCGTGCGCGGGCTGCGCGGCTCAGGGCGCTTGGCATGGATGTGCATGCCAGGGCCATGGCCCGCATGATTGGGCGTGAAGTCATGGTGATTGTGGAAGCGGGAATGCGTGGGCATGCAGAGAATTTCATGCCTGTCCGGATTCATGGGGAATGCGAACTTGGTCGTCTTGTGCGGGTGAGGATTGAGGCTGTGCATGAAGGCATGGCAGAAGGAAGGATGACTTCATGAGTTTTTTTGAAAAGTTGCGTGCGGGTTTTTCCCGGACATCCCAGCGTGTGGGGGGCGGAATTGTTGCCCTGTTCAAGGGGCGAATGCTGGATGATGAGGTTCTGGAAGAGCTTGAGGATATGCTGGTTGGCGCAGATTTTGGGCCGCGCATGGCCGCGCGTTTTGTTGCCTCCTTTGCGGAAAGCCATCGGGGGATGGAGGTGGATGGGCCTGAAGTGCGCAAGGTTTTGATGAAAGAAATGATCCGGGTTCTTGAACCTGTTGCGCGGCCTCTGGTGGTGGATGCCGCCAAAAAGCCATTTGTGGTTCTGGTTGTGGGCGTCAACGGGGCCGGCAAAACCACCACGATTGCCAAGTTGGCCCACAATGCCCGCAAGGAAGGGCACAAGGTAATGCTGGCGGCGGGAGATACTTTCAGGGCAGCGGCCATCGAGCAATTGGTGATATGGGGAGACAGGACAGGATGCCCGGTGGTTGCCAAGCAGGCTGGTGCAGATTCGGCGGCCGTTGCATTTGAAGCGATCGAGAAGGCGCGTCAGGACAAGGCGGATGTTCTGTTTGTGGATACGGCTGGACGGCTGCACAACCGCAGCGACTTGATGGCAGAGCTTGAAAAAATGGTGCGGGTGATGCGCAAGGTGGATCCGTCTGCCCCGCATGCCACCCTTCTGGTGCTGGATGCGACGGCGGGGCAAAACGTCATTGCCCAGGTTGAAACCTTTGGCGGGCTTGTTCCCCTCACCGGTCTTGTGATGACCAAGCTTGACGGGACGGCGCGGGGCGGTATCCTGGTTGCGCTGGCCGAACGGTTCGGGCTTCCGGTTCATGCCATAGGCGTTGGCGAAGGGGTGGATGACCTTCAGCCGTTTTCTGCTGAGGTTCTTGCGCAAGCCATCATGGGAGAAGACTGATTTTCCAAGGAGCATGTATGGCGTGACGAAGGATGCCTGCGGAAAGCATCGTCTTGCGCTCAAGGCTCTAGGCGCTGATGTTGACGTAGGTTCCGCGCGGGGCGTCCATGCGGAAACCACCTTCAGGTTGTGTCATGGGTTGCGGCTGTGCAATGACTTGCGGAAGGATGCGCTCAATCTTGCGGGGGGTGCCCTGTGTGGTGCCCGGATGTTTGGCTGCGGCAGCCTTTTCCATTTGCTGAAGTGCGGCGGACAGGGCAGTGAATGCATTGTAACTGGTGGTGTTGGCGATTGTCATTGAATAACCCACAAGGCAGATAAGTTAATAAAATCCTTAGCCAATTTCCGGTTGTATTTTTAGGATTCGTTTATCCTTTGGCGTTATGGTTTTCGCCATGATGAACGTGAGCCAATTGCAGGATCTCGCCCGCAACCCTACAGCCGAAAACTGGGGAACGTTGGCGCAACATATCGGCGATTTCCTTAATATGCAACTGGGAAATCACGAGCGTGAGATTGCCCTTGGAATTTTGCGGGAAATGGTTGGCAAGGCGGAGCTCGAGATCCGTCAGGAACTGGCCCGGCGCCTTTCCCGCGACAAGAATGTTCCCCATGACATTCTGCTGATGCTGGCGCAGGACCAGATTGTGGTCGCTGAACCGGTTCTGGCGTTTTCTGAACTGTTGACAGATGAAGATCTCGTGGCGCTGGTGATTGCGCATGAAGAAGGACACTGGCAGGCCATTGCGGGGCGTCGTCATGTGTCCGAGGTTGTCAGCATGGAGCTGGCACAAACGCATGACGGGAAAACACTGTTGACACTGGCCCAGAATATGGGAGCAAAGATTCCTGCTCCCGCTATGGAAATCATGGTGGATGTTTCCATCGGTTTCCCCTCCCTTCGGCCAGCCCTCGTCCAACGCAAGGAAATGGAATCTGATCTTGGTTTGCGCATTTACTGGTGGGTTTCGATGGAGTTGCGCACCCATTTGCGGGAGAAGTTTGATTATTCTCCCGAGAGATTGGATCAGGCTTTCATGGAAGTTCTTGGTCAGCAGATTGGCCGTATTGATGGCTCCGAAGACAATCCGGAATCCAATGAGGAATTTGCGTGCAATCTCTTGCAAGAAGGGGTGGCGGATTATTCCCTGATGATCCAGGCCCTGCGCCGTGCGCGCTATGGTCTTTTCAAGGTATTGATGCAGCGGGCCCTGCGGGTGAACAGGTCCTGCATCAATGCCATGATGACTGAGCGTGGCGGTGAAAGCCTGGCCATTGCCTGCCGGTCTCTTGGTTTCAACAAGGCCGAGTTTGTTTCGATTTATATTTTTGGCAGGGTCATCTGGAGTGGAGGGCAAAAGGTTTCGGCGGATGGCCTTTCCAAACTCCTTGATATTTTTGAACGTATTGCGCCGGATTTTGCCACGCTCATGGTGGAAGGCTGGCGCAAGGATCCCTCATCGGTCATGCGCAGTCTGTCGGGGACCAAGCAGTAAGACCAAGATTGGATCGCATGTTTTTCAAGCAAAAACCCCGCCTGAAGGCGGGGTTTCGCATGTATGGGAATGTTTCTTTTTAGGTTGCCAGGGCTTTTACGCCGGGCAGTTCCTTGCCTTCCAGCCATTCAAGGAAAGCTCCGCCCGCTGCGGAAACATAACTCATGTTGTCTTCAACTCCGGCCTTTGCGAGGGCCGAGACCGTATCTCCGCCACCAGCAACGGCCAGCAGCGCGCCTACCGCCACCCGGTCTGCGGCATGGCGGGCAACAGCCAAGGTTCCTGCGTCAAAAGGCTTGGTTTCAAAAGCGCCAAGCGGGCCATTCCAGACGCAGGTCTTGCATTCGGAAATGACAGAATTGAATTCGACAATGCTTTCCGGGCCAATGTCCAGCATCATCTGGTTTTCAGGGATGGCGGAAATGGAGACGGTTTCTGTTGGGACGCCTTCTGCAAGGGTTGTGGCAACCACCGCGTCTGAAGGCAGGAGGATGCGGCAGCCGCAGGCCGAGGCTTTGGCCATGATGGCCCGTGCATTGTCTGCCATGTCCTTTTCACACAAGGATGCACCGACAGAAACGCCCTGGGCAAACAGGAACGTGTTGGCCATGCCGCCGCCAAGGGCCAGAACGCCAACCTTGCTGACAAGATTTCCCAGAAGGTCAAGTTTGGTGGAAATCTTTGCGCCTCCCACAATGGCAATGACCGGCTTTTCAGGATGTTCAAGGGCTTTGCCCAGGGCTTCCAGTTCAGCCTGCATCAAAAGGCCTGCGGCGTTGGGCAGCAGGTGGGCAATGGCTTCGGTGGAGCTGTGGGCCCGATGGGCGCAGGAAAAGGCATCGTTGACATAGATGTCGCCAAGGGCAGCCAGTTTTTTGGCAAAATCTGCATCATTCTTTTCCTCCTCCGGATGGAAGCGGAGGTTCTCCAGAAGGGCGACTTCACCGGGATTGAGGGCGCGCACTACGGATTCGGCTTCAGGGCCAATGCAGTCATTTCCGAAAGCAACCTTGCACCCAAGGGCCGTTTCAAGGGCGGAATGCACGACATGCAGGGAAAATTGGGCATCCGGGCCCCCTTTGGGACGGCCGAAATGCGACAGGATGACAACCTTTGCTCCCTTTTCCGTCAAGGCCTTGACGGTGGGCACGAAACGATCGATGCGGGTGGTGTCGGTGACTTTGCCATCCTTGGCTGGAACGTTGAGGTCAGCGCGCACAAGAACCGTTTTTCCGGTGACATCAAGATTTGCGATGGTGTTGAAGCTGCTCATTTTTTCCCTCCGTGGGTTGTCAATGTGGCTGAAGCTAGCACAATTTCCTTAAATCTTCCATGCCGCGCATGAGGGCCATGCGGATTCCGTCATGACTGATGGAATGGCCGGCATCAGGCACAATGATGAAGCGGGCATTGGGCCAAGCCCGGGAAAGTTCCCAGGCTGTGGTAAAGGGACAGATCATGTCATACCGACCCTGGATGATGATGCCTGGAATGCCAGCCAGCTTGTGGGCGTTGCGCAGGATGTGGTCGTCCGGGGTGAAACCATGATAAACAAAATAGAAAGCTTCAATGCGGGCGCGGGCCAGGGCATGGGCGCGTTCGTCATCCGTCATCTTCGCCTGCGGTGGGACCGGAGGTAAAAGGGTTGCGCAGGAATCTTCAAGGGCGTTCCAGGCCCGCATGGCGGGCAGGTGGACAGCCGGATCCTCCGACATCAGGCGAGCAAGATAGGCAGATACAGGGCTTGCACGTTCGTGTTCGGGCAGAAGGGTTGTGAATTCATGCCAGGCATCTGGGAAAATGGTTCCGACGTGGCCATAAAGCCAGTCCAGTTCGCTCTTGCGCATGGTGAAGATACCGCGAACCACAAGGGCAATGCAGCGTTCCGGGTGGGTTTCAGCATAAAGCAGGCCCAGTGTACTGCCCCAGGATCCTCCGCAGGGAATCCATTTTTCAATTCCCATGTGGATGCGCAGGGCTTCCATGTCGGATACGAGCAGATCGGGCGTGTTGGCGCGGGTTTCGCCAAGAGGACGCGAATTTCCGGCGCCCCGCTGGTCAAAAAGGATAATGCGGTAATGGCTGGGATCAAAAAGGCGGCGGTGCCATGGGCGACATCCCGATCCGGGGCCGCCATGAAGGAGGATGATCGGAACGCCTGCCGGATTGCCGGATTCCTCCCAGTAGATTTCGTGAAGGTCATCGACTTTGAGCCACCCGCTCTGGTAGGGTTCGATGTCCGGGTAAAGGGATGATTCGTCCATGGGATTTCTCCGTCCGCCAAAACAGTTTTTCAATTTTATGACCCTGTTGGTGGCCTTGTCCAGCGGCAAAGCCCTGGCTGCCGGAAATTCTGTTGCGCTTGGTCCATTTGCATGTGATGGCGTGGTGCAGGCTGGCCAGGACAGGATTGTCCTGAATGGAATTTATCCGGTTGGAACGGGGCGCAGATGCATTGCCATTGAGAGTCTGGGATTACAGGTGCGGAAGCCTTTTACGCTTTTTTCGGCCAGCATGGATCGTTATGGACGAAAAACTGCAAGGGTTGTGGATTCGCAAAAAGAAAACCTTGCGGTGCGGCTGGTTGCGGAAGGCATGGCCGTTTTCATGCCAGGATCAGGGCTTTCCGCGCGTGAGGTGGCCAATTTCCTGGAAGCGGAAAAAGCCGCGCGGCAGGAATCCAGGGGCGCTTGGGGAAAAGGATTTTCCATCCTTTCCACTACGCGGGATGTTCCTGTTGGCAAATATGTGGTCGTGGAGGGCATTGTCCGGCGGGTTGGGAAAAGCCGTGATATGGCATTCCTTGATTTTGGCGAGGATTACCGAAAAGATTTCACGATTGTTGTGCCGAAGAAATTATGGAAGTTTTTTGACGGTTTTTCAGGGATTTCCGGCCAGCGTGTCCGTGTGCGGGGATTCGTGCTTTCCCGTTATGGTCCCCAAATCCAGGTTTCCCACAAGGAATCGCTGGAAATCCTGACGGGTCAGGGGCCTCCCAAGCCATAAGCTCTTGGCGGAGTTTATTCAGGGCGCTGTTTTCAATCTGCCGTGCGCGTTCCTTGCTGATGCCCCAGGTTTCTCCAATTGCGGCAAGGGTCGGAGAAGGGCTTGAAACATGCCGCAGGCGAATGATTTCACGCTCGCGCGGCGCCAGGGAGGCAAGGGCGTGATCCAGCTGTTTGCGCTGCTGTTCCTGCTGCTCATGTTCAGCATAATGCTCTTCCGGGGTAGGGCGGGAATCGCTCAGGGTGTTTTCCAGGGAAGGTTCTTTGTCGTTGGCTGGCGGAGAAAGGGAAAGATCCGGCACCTGTCCGGGGAAAAGGTTGAAGAAACGTGATTTCTGGTTGTTTGTGGCCAGCGGGCGGACAATGGACCAGTTGGCAAAAGCATATTTTTGCAGGGTTGATCGGATCCAGAAAGCTGCATAGGTGGAAAAGCGAGCGCCCTTGTCCGGGTCAAACCGGTAGGCCGCTTCCAGAAGGCCCAGGCAGGCTTCTTGCAAAAGATCGGATTCAGGCAATCCAAAACGGCGGTATTCCCGTGCCATGGCTATTGCCTGACGCCCATGCGCCAGCACGATTTCCTGCAGGGCCAGCAGGTCTTTCCCTGTACTCCAGCGGCAGGCAAGGGTACGCTCCTCCTCGGCTGAAAGCGGGGGGCGGTCATGAAAGAGCTGTTCAATGGATATGTGTGTCTTCTTGATCATGGGGTATTTCCGATTGTACAACTCATAATACGTATATTCAAATGTTTTGGATCACTTTTGAGGGCATTTAAAACAAAAAAAATGGCTGCCATGGTTTCCCATGGCAGCCCAGTGTTTGCGAACAGGATGACAGACAAGCAGTGCAATGCGCTCGCACCACGTATTCCCGGTTTCGCAATTCAGGTCAGGAAGAAGAAAATAGATCTTCCCGTGGAAAGGTTAGGCCGTTGCCGACAAGGCGGCTTCAAGCTGGCTGGCGGCTTTGGCTTCATCAATTTTTTCAACGGCGGCCAGTTCCCGGGCCAGGCGTTCCAGCGCTGACTGGAAAATCTGCCGTTCACTGTAGGACTGCTCAGACTGTTCAGGGCTGCGCTTGAGGTCACGCAGGACTTCGGCAATGGAAACCGGATCGCCAGAATTGATCTTCATTTCATATTCCTGGGCCCGGCGGCTCCACATCACGGAACGGCGTGACTTGGACTTTGCCTGAATGGTTTCCATGGCCGCCTTGATGCGTTCCTTGGAAGAAAGCCGGCGCAGCCCGGAGTTGTGGGCCTTGTCAACCGGCACCTTTAGCCGCATGCGGTCTTTTTCAAAACAGACTGTATAAAGGCTGATCTGCTGTTCAGAGATCTTGAGGGTTTCAATGCCTTCGATTCGGCCCACACCGTGGGCTGGATAAACGACATAGTCACCGGCTGCGAAATCAAGCTTTTGCGCCATGGCTGCCATCATCGTCCTGTCCTTCCTGTCTCTCTGCACCCCGCGGGATTGCGGTTGTGGTTTTTTCGTATCTTGTATCTGGCGGGCTGCATGTTGTTGCCCATGCAGGTTTGTTATACGCCTGTTTTGCCGCAATGAGTATTGCAACCCTGACGGGGCAGGGTTGCAATGCGTGCATGGCTCGTTTTGGGGCGGGGTTTATGCGCCTTCGCCAGGTTCCGGCGAGAAGTGGTCTTTGGCCTTGTTGGGGACATCCTTCCAGGCGTCGGCGTCATCAAAGGGCGCCTTCTTGCTGGAGATGGAGGGCCACTTGGCGGCATATTCGCGGTTCAGGTCGGCAAAGGCAGCAGCTTGCGGATCGCTGTCGGCAACGCAGGCGCCAATCGGGCATGTCGTTTCACAAACGCCACAGTCAATGCAGGTATCCGGATCAATGACAACCATGTTCTGGCCTTCATGGAAACAGCTGACCGGACAGCTCTCAACGCATTCAGTGTATTTGCACTTGATGCATTTTTCAGTAACGACGTGTGGCATGCTTTTCTACCTCGTGAAACAAATATGAAATCGATATGGCTTTTATCACGGTGTTGCTTAAAAATCAACCATCCCCTCAGGTTTTTCTTCCGGGTTTCCTTGTCTGGGCTTCAGGAAGGCCGCGAAACAGCGCGAGGGCGCGCTTTCTTGCTTCCGCATGGTCGATGACGGGATTGGGATAAGTTTCACCAAGGACAATGCCGGAGGCTTCCAGAATATCTGCCGGGGCCTGCCATGGTGCATGGATATAGACGGTGGGAAGCCGGGAAAGTTCAGGAATCCACCTGCGGATGTAGAGGCCGTCAGGATCGAATCGCTGACCCTGGGTCATGGGATTGAAAATGCGAAAGAAAGGCGCTGCATCCGCGCCGCATCCGGCCACCCATTGCCAGCTTGCGGCATTGTTTGCAAGATCGGCATCCACAAGGGTGTCCCAGAACCATTTTTCCCCAAGTGTCCACGACACGAGTCCATCCTTGACAAGAAAGGATGCGGCAATCATGCGGACGCGATTGTGCATGAAACCGGTTTTCCAGAGCTGGCGCATGCCGGCATCCACAATGGGATAGCCGGTTTTCCCCTGTTGCCAGGCCGCCAGGAAGTTTTCGGGCATCTGCCATGGGATGTTTTCAAAACGGGGATTGAGGGGGGATTCGGGAATGTGCGGGAAATGAAACAGCAAATGCTGGCAGAATTCACGCCACAACAATTCCCGGTGAAAAGTTTCGCTGCCGGCGGCATCCCCGGCGGCATTCCACACCTGCCGGATGCTGATTTCGCCGTGGGCAATATGGGGAGAAAGCCTTGATGTGCCTGAAAAGTCTGGTCTGTCACGGGTTTCCGGATAGGTGGCCATGCCGTCTGAAATGAAACTTTCCAGCTTGGTGGCTGCCCCGGCTTCTCCGGGTTTCCATTCTGGGCCAAAACCGAAAGCCCAGTCTGGGGTGGTTGGAACAAGAGACCAGGAAGACAGTGGATCGCTGCTGGGCATGACTGAAGGCGGAACAAGGGTTGTGGGTGTCGGATGGAGGGGCAGGATGCCTAGTTGGGCTGCGCATTTCCGGTAAAATGGGGTGAAAACGCGGAAAGGATTTCCTGAGGCTGTTGAAATGGTTCCCGGAGCAAGCAGGAGGTTGCCCGGAGTCGTGTGAAGGGCTGCGGATGTTTCACGCAGGGCGCTTCCGCAGTCCAGGAGACGTTGTCTGGCCCAGGGTTCCACCATGTGGGCGGTGAAAACGCTTTTGGCTCCGGTTTCGCGCACAAGATCGGCCAGAATTTGGGGGGCAGGGCCTCGGCGCAGGATGAGGGGCGCGCCAAGGGCGGCAAGGCTTGAAGCCAGGGCTTTGAGGGAATGGTGGAGCCACCAGCGGGATGCACCGCCGGTTTTCCATGGGCCAGGGCTTTCATCATCCAGGATGAAGAGCGGGATAACAGGTCCGGATGCGGCTGCCATGGCCAGCATGGGGTTGTCGGCCAGGCGCAGGTCGTTTGTAAACCAGGCGATGGATGTCATAAGACAGGCTCCAGTGCCTTGATGGGGAAGTCTCCGATGGGGCTGACATGGGTGACAAAGCCAATTTCGGGTTCCCAGAGATGGACGAGGATGGCCGGCGGTTCCTGGATAAGTCTGAGATGGTCGCGTTTGTCGAGGTCCATGGCCACGCAAACGCCAGAACTGGGTGCGATGACAACCGGGTGCCTGTTCCAGACGCTGGTTGCGAATCGGTGGAGATGGCCGCACAGGATGAGTTCAACATTGGTATAAAGGGAAAGGAGGTCAGACAGGCCCTCAGTTCCAAAACAACGCCAGTTGTCCATGATGCGAATGCCCGTGCGCATGGGCGGGTGATGCATGAAAATGAGGGTTGGACGATCAGGATCTTCCGCAAGACGGTCTGCCAGCCATGCCGTCCGGCGGGGACATAGGTTCCCCCGGGGCTCTCCCGGAATGCTGGTGTCAAGCGCGATCATGCGGACAGGATGATCCTCAATGGTATATTGCAGGAATTCACTGTCTTCGTGGTGATTTGGGGGGAGGGCGCCCATGGGGGAAAAAGTCATGGCCATCAGGGTCCGGTCATCATGGTTTCCGGGAACCACAAAGAAGGGAGCCCGCAGGCCAGACAGGAGCTGGCTGGCAAAGGCGTATTCTTCGGGCGTGCCGTTATGGACAATGTCCCCCGTGATGAGGATGAGGTCCGGCTGGGGGCTCAGGTTGTTGATATGGGCAATGGCCGCGCGGGTGCTGGCCTCGGAATCGTGGGTGCCATCAAACGTCCGTTCTCCGGGACGGGTGAGGTGAATGTCGGACAGCTGGACGATGATCATGGCGGAGTTTCTCCTGCGCGCGCTTGTCATTTTTCTCGCGGTAGTGTATCGGATTCTCTTATGAAAAAAAACCTTTCCATGATGGTGGCTGGTATTGCCGCGCTGTTGCGGGCTCTTCCGGCATATGCAGCTGAAAAGTCTGGCGAAGCCGCAGCGGCAGCTGCGGCCGTAGCGCCAGCGGTGGTTGTGGCCCCAGCCGTAGTGCCCTCGGCAACGCCAAGCGGTCTTGCGGAAACAGCCACCATGACGCTGGCAACGAACAGCGCAGCTGCCGTTGCGCGTTCGGCCGAGCAGGTCACGCGGCTGTCGCAATATCTTTCCCGTGCCATTTATTCCCTGATTGAGGTCATGGTGGGGGGATTCCTGGCCTTGCCGGGAATCCTCACCCGCATGTGGGACATGACGGGCAATCCGATGGAACGGCGGCGCCTGGCGCTGGGGGCTTTTGTCATTTCGTGGGTTGTGGGCAGTTCCTTTTTGGTCTTCAAGGGTCTCAGGCCCACCATCCTCTTCCGTCTGCGGGCCTGGGGGCGGCACTGGAAACCGTCGCTTGCCATCCTGCGTACCATTGTGGCTGGAGGCGACATTGTCGTTCTTGTTGTTTTCCTTCTGCTGACGGCCAGCGTCCTGTCCATCATGCCAGCCGAAATTCCGGCGCGTGAAGTTGGGGTGGCCATTGTTTGGGCCATCTGCATTCTCGAAGGCGCACGGATGATTGCACGGTTTTTCCTGGTGGCGGATGATCCAAAACTCTTTTCTCCCCTTGTTTGTGAGCTCGGCGTAAAACCGGAAACGGGGTATTACCTGTTCATCTGGACCCGGCGTTTGCTCATTCCCATGGTGTATGGCTGGCTGGCGCTTGAATTTTTGCGTCTTGGAGGGATTGGCGGCAATACCCGGATGGCGGTTTTCAATCTTATCGGTCTCACCATTACCGTTCTCCTGTCCACATTCGTCATGCAGAATCGTGAACCTGTCGCGGCTTTTTTTGCTGGCGGAAAAAAAGGGCGGCACCGACTTGCCCATACCTGGCACATCCTTGCGGTGGCGTCCGTTGTTAGCATTTATGGCGTGTTCCTTCTTGATATGGAAACCGGAAATTTCCGGGCACTGACCGTTGTCATCATGACTCTGGCCGTTTTTGTTATGGCCATGGTCTTTCTGGTTGTGATGAAATTCCTGATCCACCGGATGTTCCGGTTGTCCCATGATGTTGTTCATCGTTTTCCGGAGCTGGAAAAGCGCGCTGCCCGCCATGAGAGGACATTTTCCCGGATTGTATTTGCCCTGGTATGGGTTTTTGCCCTGCTGGCGCTCTTGCGCGTGTGGGAAATCGATATCCGTGTGCTGGGAGGGGACAATTCCCTGAAAGTGTTTCTTGAGCGCCTGACATCGGTTGGAATGGTGATGGCGATGGCGTGGTTTGTCTGGTGCATTACTGCGGCGCTGATTGATTATGCCATGGCCGATGGTCGTCCGGGCGGAGAACCTTCGCCGCGCGCCCGCAGTTTCATGCCCATCCTGCACAAGATTGCTGCGGTGGTCATCAGCATTTTTGCCGGCATGATCGGGATTGTGCAGCTTGGGGTGGATCCAACCCATCTTCTGGCAGGCGTTGGCGTTATCGGCATCGCCTTGGGTTTTGGTGCGCAAAGCTTCATCAAGGATTTCATCACCGGCATGTTCATGCTGGCCGAGAATGTGGTTGTGGTGGGCGATGTGGTGGAAACCGGAGGTATTTGCGGCACGATTGAAAATGTGGGGATGAGAACCATCCACCTGCGGGATTTCAATGGCGCGCTTTGCACGGTACCCTTCAGCGAAATCCGGACGCTTGTCAACCTGACGCGGGATTTCTCCTGCGCTGTTCTGGATGTCAGTGTGGCCTACAATGAAGATGTGGATCGTGCCATGGGGGAAATCAGCCTGCTGGCGGAAGCCATGCGGCAGGATCCGGCCTGGCAGGCGGATATCATCGACGTTCCGGAAATCCTTGGTGTCCAGGCGTTGTCAGAGAGTGCGGTCATTTTGCGTCTGCGGTTGAAGACCCTGCCTGGGCGCCAGTGGGCGGTCTCGCGTGAATTCCGTCGCCGGACCAAGAACCGGTTTGATCAAATCGGCATCGAGATTCCCTATCCGCATGTGCGGGTTTACATGGGGCCGGCGTCTTCCAGATCGGAATCCACAACGGCGCAGGCGGTATCGTAGGAAAATCCTGCGCGCGCAAGGGATGCAAGGTCGCGCTGGCGGTTTTCGTCACGTATTTCCTTTGCCCGCCATGGGCCGAGGTGGCGCTTTCGGGCCAGTTTTCGGGCAGCGGACATCTCGTCCTCACCTTCTTCCCCGGCCTTGTCGAGAGCGGCCCCCGCGTCGCCCGGAGAAATTCCCTTGAGCGCCAGTTTCTGGCGGATGAGACGGGTGGAAGTTCCCCGGTGGCGCAGGCTGCGGGCCTTCATTTCGGCATAGGCGGTATCATTGAGGAGCCCCGCCTTTTCCAGCCGGATGACTTCGCTATCCACAAGAGTTCGGCCATTTTCCGGATCATCCCCGTGAAAGCGGCAGGATTTCAACACGCGGCGCATCAGCACGCGACGCAGGTTCTCTTTGGACGAGGCAAAGCGGTCCAGGTAATGCAAGGCTGCATTGTGGAGGTAGTCCGGGGAGATGCGTTTGGGCTGCCTTGTTGACATTTTATGTCCAAAGGGGTTGTTATGTTCCTGTCGCAGTATAAGGAAAAGGATGTCGTCATGGCTAGGGATATTCTCCAGCCCTTTTATCTGGCAGGGCCACAGGTGCGCGGACGCATGGTGTGCCTTGATGGTGCCCTGAAAGCCATTCTGGCCGGGCATGGTTATCCTGAAAGGGTGGAAGGTCTGCTGGCCGAAGCTGTGACGCTGTCGGCGCTGCTGGCGGGAATGCTTAAATTTGCAGGCGTTTTCACGCTTCAGGTGCGTGGGGATGGCCCGGTGTCACTGCTGGTGGCGCAGGTAACCAATGATGGCCATATGCGTGCCTATGCCCGGTTTGATGAAGCTGTGCTGGCGGGTGTTCCTGAAAACCTTGCGGGGCTTTGCGGGCAGGGCGACATGCTTCTCTCTCTGGATCCGGGCGAAGATGGCATGGAGCGTTACCAGGGGGTTGTGGCGCTGGAGGGGGAAACCCTTGCAGCCTGTACCCGGCATTATTTTCAGCAGTCGGAACAGGTTGATACGGATTTTGCCATTCATTCCGTACGGGATGGGGATGGCGTGTCCTCTGGCGGCATCATGATCCAGCGCCTGCCGCGGGAAGGCGGTCAGGGCGAAGGGGATGCGGCTGCGGCAGCAGAAGACTGGCGCCGCGTGGGGATCCTCTTGTCCACGGTGCGGGCTCAGGAACTGGTGTCAAAAACCTTGTCCCCTTCTGAGGTTGTTTTTCGGCTTTTCCATGAGGAAGATCCCACATTTCATCCGGAAATGCTGCTGGAGGCAAAGTGCCGGTGCAGCCACAAGCGGGTTCTGGACATGCTCAAGGCCATGCCGGAAGAGGAGAGACCAGGGGCTGGCGGAGAAGAGATTTCCGTGACATGTTCATTTTGCGGCAAGACATACACGTTTTCCAAAAAGGAGATTTAATTGTGAAAAAGATGCTTTTTGCAGTGGCGACGCTGGCCCTTTGGGGATGTGCCATGCCTTTGGGCGGTCATTATGTTGAAGCGGGCCGCGGGTATGACACCATTGACCGGATACATCTGGATGTATCGGATATCGAGGTTGTGGATCGCTACATTGCGCCTTTTGCGCCGCCGCATGTCGATCACATGTTTGCCAAAACGCCGACCATGGCCATCCATGACTGGGTGTCGGACAGGTTGATGGTCGATGGAGTCGATGGACGCATGGAGGTCGTTATTCTGGATGCCGGTGTGGTTGAGGAAGTCTTGCCCAAGAAGGGCGGGTTTGAAGGCTTGTTCACCAACGAGCAGGATGTGCGTTATACCGGGCGGCTGGAAGTGGCGGTCAAGATGGAAAAGCCGTCAGCCCAGTATCTGGGCACGGCACAGGTGGTGGCGCAACGTTCCGTGACCGTGCCGGAAAGCGCGTCCATGTCAGACCGGGAAATGGCCTGGGGACACATGACCTCCGCCATGATGGGGGATCTTGACCGGGCGATGGAGCAAGCGCTCCGGGAAAAACTTCCCCGCAGCGTGAAGGGCGAGTATTGACAGGATGAACGCCGGGGACCCCGTTCTTGACGAGATTGTCCGCCATTTGGTGGATGACCATCATTGTCATACGGTGATCCTTTATGGATCACGCGCAAAAGGCACGGCAACGGCCAAAAGCGATTACGATGTGATGGGGGTTAGGTCGGCTGGGGAAAAGGTTCGGATTGCACGCAAGCTGGATGGCTGTTGGCTGGATGTGTTTGTTTTTCCCGAGAAGGATCTCCGGAGGCTGGGGGAAGATCATGTCCATCTGCGCGGGGCAGAATTGCTTTTTACGGAAGGAAGTTATGGTGACAGGTTTTTGCGACGTCTTCGGAAGGTATGTGCAAGTCCCGTGACAGTGTTACCGGAGGATGAAAGACAGGCTCTGGTTTCCTGGGGATGGAAGATGCTGGAGCGCGTGGAAGAAGGCGGCGTGGAAGGGGCATATCGGCGGGCATGCCTTCTGGAATCCCTTCCGGAAATGTATTTCCTTCTGCGTGCGCAGAGGTTTTCTGGCGGAAAAGAAGCCTTGTCCTGGCTGCAAAGAAATGACAGCACCACATATGCCCTGTTTGGAAAGGTTTTTGCGAATCCTTCGGATATGGAGGCGTTGAAGGCCCTCGTCCGTGGGGTTGTTGGTGACATGCCGGAGGAAACTCCGCTTTCCTGATGGCGGGAGCAAGACAGAAAAAAAGGGATGCAGGCTGCATCCCTTTTTTTGTTGGGCAGGCTTTTATGAGATATATGAAGGGTGGGGCGCCATCTGGATGGCGCGGATGACGCGCGCGGCCTTGATGATGCGCAGCATGTCCTCGTTGCCGCTGGCGGCTGCAAGGGATTCCGCCGTGTTGCCTTGGGTGTCCTGGATTGCAGCCAAATCCGTGAAGTTTTTTGCAAGGTTTTGCGTGCAGGCGGCACGGGCTTTCAGATCCCACATCCATGCGTTGTGGAGGTATTGTGCGGTCTTGTCGGGGTCCATGGTCGTTATGGCGCGCAATATATTCACCTGTGCCAGCAGGAATTTTCCGGTTTGCAGGGTTTTGTTGCTCCCCGTGTTTTCGCTGGCAGGGGCCAAAAGCGCCTTGGCCGTTTCTTGTTCCTTCAGAGGCAAGGTTTCCTGCTGCGCCATGTTCCATAAGGGTTTTGCTTCGTTGCGGAACTTGTAGCTCTCGTAGAGTTCATGAAGTTTGCTAAAAATGGACATGCCTGCTCCGTGTTTCCGATTGTTTTATGCCTGTAGTGTTTCTTAGCCAAATGTCAGTTTTGGTGTATTGGCCTTTACGGCCCGGATAATGCGGGCGGTCTTGATAAGGCGCACTATTTCATCATTTCCGTTGGCGATGGCCAAGCTTTCCATGGTGTCGTCATGGCTATTCCTCATGGAAGCAGCGGCAGGGTTTGCCTGGATAATGATCTGGACATGCTTACTCCTGTTCTTCAGTACCGCCAGATGCCCCATGGTATCCAGACCCGGGAAATCTTGTGCCGTGATGACATCAGGATTCGCATCAACAAGTATTTGCGTGATGTCCGTATGGTTGTTAATGACTGAGATGTGTCCCGGCGTGATGCCATCTCCGATGATATTATCCGTGGCATGGCTGGGGTCAACGGACAGGATGATGCCGACCATGTCCTTGTTGCCGCATTCCGTTGCAATGAACATGGCGGAATATCTAAATAGATTTGTGCAATGAAGATACCCCGGATGCCTTTCCAGAATGGATTCGGCCTTTTCCTTTTCCCGGGCGGTCAGGTCTTTTTGGCAGGATAGGCGGAAAATATAATCCGTATCCCTGTCCTCAATCGCTTGGAAAAAATCGTGAACCTTTTGGCAGATAAAATCGATGACAAGCATGGGCACCTCAACAAAACAGGTTTCAGGATAAAGTGGATATACGCCTTCTTTCCAGAATAAGGAAGGGGTGAAGGGCGAGAAGGGCGAAGGCGGCCATTTCTTGGAAAATCGCGAAAAAAAGCTGACCCCTTTTGAGAAGCCAGCCTTTTTAAGGATTGCTGCCAGAAAAATTACTGGAAGCGGATGTTGCCGCAGGATCGGCGTTCGTCTTCGGTCAGGGATGGCAGGGGGAGAAAGACGGTTCCCTGCCGAATTCAGAAAGCATCTTCATCTGGTTTTTGAGCCACGAAATGGTTTGCGGATCCCTGCAAAGTTCGACGGGGAGGAGGCCGGTGTCCGTGTTCTGTCCCTTGTAAAGGGTTCGGACAAGAAGCGACCGGGGGTTGGCCTTGATACAGGCTTCGAGGATGGAAAAGTCTTTCCTGACGGTGGCGGTGTGGACGATGGTGTTGCCGAAAAAGTCGTGGATTTCCGCAAGCCGAGGGTCGGCATCCAGCAGAATTTCTACCAGATCGCGGTTGCCGTGTTCGCCCGCCACATGGATGGGGGATTCCCCCGCGGCGTTTTTTGTGCCGCCACGTTCCGGGGCTTCTTTCAGCAGGGCGCGCGCTACGCTTTTTTCCATGGGGGAAAGTGTCCGCTGGCAGGAAAATTTCTGGATGATGTAAAGGTGTTCGTCCATGGCTGGGTTCCTTTTGAAAGGAAGGGGAAAGCGAAGGCTTTTGCAAAAGCTCCCAAGGGGAAGTGATGTCGGGAGGATACGTGCGATTCTGCGGGGAGGGAAATGCAAAAATGGAATGGTTGATATGTGATGGGTGCATGCCACCCGAAGGAAATGTAAAAAAAGGCTGGCCCCTTTTGGGAAGCCAGCCTTTTTAAGGATTGCTGCCAGAAAATTACTGGAAGCGGATTTCCGCGCGACGGTTGGCCGGCTCGCGGATGCCGTCCGGCGTTTCCACCAGTGGGTTGCTTTCACCGCTCGCCTCGGTGATGATGCGCTCGGCGGGAACGCCGCGGTCGATCAGGCCCTTGCGGGTAGCTTCTGCACGCTTCTGCGAGATCTTGATGTTGTAGGCGTCCGGACCGCTGCGGTCGGCGTGGCCCACAATAATGATTTTCTGCTCATTGCGCTTCAGGATCTCTGTGGCTACTGTATCCAGAACCTGGGTTGCGCCCTGGGAAATGCCCGACTTGTTCCAGTCAAAGAAGACAAGGAACATGGCATCGCGCTCGGCGGCGGCGTCATTCATCTGAACGGTGGATGAACGCGCAGGAGCCTTCGCTGGCTGGGCTTTGGCGACCGGGGTCCGGTTGACCATCTGGCCATCAAGGGCGGCCATGGCATTCATGAAGTCGCCACGGCAGGCAGCAATGTCATCTTCCTGCCAGTTTTCTTCCTGCTGTTCAACCCAGCAGTCAAAACGGCTCTGGGCAAGGGCAGCTTCTACCGGAGCCGATTCGCGGGCGCCATTGCCAAGGGCGGACAGCAGGCGGGCGTGGGCGGATTCCAGTTCGGGCACCATGTTGTCCGGCAGGTTCCAGTTGGAGAGGTCTTCCGGCATGACCGGGTTGCCTTCAGCGGCAGCGAGGCCCTTCTTGGCGAAATATTCAGCGTCAACATAATCAAACATGTCCACCTGCTCATATTTGGCAATTGCCGTGTATTCGCGGGTTAGGACCTGGGTGAACATGCTGCCCCTGCTTTGGGCGTTTTCCAGCTCGTCAACCCGTGTTTTGCTGGTGAGACCGGCGCAGCCGGCCAGAAGTGAAACCGCTGCAACGGCGGTCATGATGTGACGCGTGGTCATGTGTGCTAACTCTCCCGTATATGATAGTCAAAAAAACCATTCTATTATTAGCGCCAATACATGATTTTATGCAACAGAAAAACATGAGGCTTGCAAGGTTCGTTTTCGTTTGATAGAACCACCCGGACGAGACATGCGGGTGTAGCTCAATGGTAGAGCAGAAGCTTCCCAAGCTTACGACGAGGGTTCGATTCCCTTCACCCGCTCCATTTTTCACTTATATTGCAAAGGTTGGTGTCCGCCCCGTCATGGGGTTTTTTGTTGTGCGTTTTGCGGAAGGGGTTAACCGCGCGCTAACCATTTTGGCACATCATTTTATGCGGGAGGCTGGAGAAAAATGGAATTAGGCGCTGTACTGGGACTCGTGGGAGCTTTTGGGGTTGTGCTGGTGGCGATTCTTATGGGATCGGGGCTTAGCCTGTTTATTGATATTCCAAGCATTTTCATTGTTTTTGGTGGTACGACCATGGCGGCGCTGGTCCGCTTTCCTGCCAAGGCGTTGCCGAAGGCGATGGCGACCGCCATCAAGGTTGCCTTGACGCCGGATCCCATAACGCCGCGCCAAATCATTGATGTTGCACTTGATCTTGCACAGCGTGCGCGAACCGGTGGCGTGCTTGCCCTGCAGAGCGTCCAGATCGAGGATGTTTTCTTTGCCAAGGGAATTCAGCAGTGCGTGGACAACCAGACGCCGGATTTCATCCGCAAGGCGATGTCGGCTGATCGTGACATGATGCTGGAACGGCACGACATGAGCGAGACGATTTTCCGGACCATTGCCGATGTGGCGCCGGCCTTCGGCATGATCGGCACCCTGGTGGGCCTTGTGCAGATGCTGGCCAACATGTCGGATCCCAGTTCCATCGGGCCATCCATGGCCGTGGCCATCCTGACAACCCTTTATGGTTCCATGATCGCCAACATCATTGCCTCCCCTATTGCCGACAAGCTGGCACGCCGCACGGCGCAGGACCGGCTCAACAAGACCATGATCATCGAGGCCGTGCTGCAGATTCAGGCGCGTCAGAACACCATGCTGATGCAGGAAATCCTGGCGTCCTACCTGCCGGAGAAACAGCGCCCGCGCGATGATGAGGATGAAGCCCCTGGCGGTGCTGCGGCCCAAGCCGCTGCGGGGGCCTAAATGGCAAAGAAGCCAGCAGGCGCACCGGCATGGATGTGTACCTTTTCCGACATGATGTCGTTGCTGCTGTGTTTTTTCATTCTTTTGCTCAGTGTCGCCAAGATTGATGCCAAGAAATATGAGGAAGTCTCGAAATCCATGCGGGACGGCTTCATGACGGGAAGCCTCGAAACCATCACGTTGCGCCTGAAGGGACAGGAGATTGTCCGTCCGGCGCCACAATCCATGATCCAGGAAGTGGATACCCCGGAAGAAATCCGGGCGCGCGAGGCCGCAGAGCGTGAGCAGGAAGCCGAACGCAAGAGTGCCGGGCTTTATGAACACCTGAAATCCGAACTGGAAAAGGCGCTTGAGCAGGCGGATATCAAGCTTGCCAACCTTGGAACAAGCGTTCTCGTCACCTTTCCGGACAAGGTGGCATTTTCCTCAGGTAGTTCCGATCTTTCCCCAGCGTTCATGCCCACCATCCGCCAAGTGGCTGAAATCGTGGCTGCGGTTCCGGCGGAAATCCGGGTGGCAGGCCATACCGACAATATTCCCATTTCCAATACGCGGTTCCGTTCAAACTGGGATCTTTCAACGGCACGGGCGGTTTCCGTGATGCATGAACTTCTGGCTGCGGCAGGAATTGACAAGAGCAATGTGGCGGTTGAAGGCTATGCCGATACACAGCCGCTCAATCCGAATGATACGCCGGAAAACCGTGCGCACAACCGTCGGGTGGAAATCCGGGTGTCGTTCAAGCCCACACATGTGGAAGGAAAAGCCGCTCCTCTGCCTTCCATGCAGGAAATGCCTGAAAAGGGTTAGCCTTTAATGTTTGGATGAAACCATTCCGGGTTTTTCGCCAGACAGGCACCGAATGACTTCATTTGCAAGGATGAGGCCAAAGATGCCTGTAATGGTGGGCAGGCTCCCCATGGGGCGGCGTGGGCGTCCACCTTCAATGAGGCCGGGTTCTGCGGGGGCAAGGGCATCTTCCGGCAAGTTGCTGGTGGGTTCGGTAGAATAAACTGACAGGAAATCGCAGGATGCTCCGCGCCGCCGCAGGCGCTTGCGCAGGATGGCGGAAAGCGGACAGTGGGTTGCGCCGGAAAGCGGGCCTGTGCGGATGAAGGCGGGATCGGTGCGCAGCGCTGCGCCCATGGAGGAAATGAAGGGGATGTCGCGTGCCTGGCAGGCGGTGATGAGTTCTGTCTTTGGGTTGAGGGAGTCGATGGCGTCCACCACCATGTCCAGCGGTTGTGCAAGAACCGTATCCATGCTGTCCGTATTCACAAAGCAGCGCAGCGCATCCACCCGGCACTCCGGGTTGATGTCCAGCACGCGGGCCTTGGCGAGTTCTGTCTTCGGTTGTCCAAGCGTGGAATGCAGGGCGTAAAGCTGGCGGTTGATGTTGCTGTCTGAAACAATGTCGAAATCAACAAGGCGCAGGTGGCCAACCCCCGCGCGGGCAAGGGCTTCTGTGGCATAGCTGCCAACAGCGCCAAGCCCGATGACGGCCACATGGGCATTTTTCAGTCGGGCAAGGCCGTCTTCGCCCACAAGGCGGGCCAGTCGCGTGAAACGTTCTTCAACCATGAAGAAGGTCTCCCCACAAGGCATGTGCGTTGACAGAAAGCTGCCCGGCCAGGATTTCTTCCGGCCGTCCCAGAAGCTGGGCCGCTTGCGCAAGAACAAGGGGCAGGTTGGCCGGTTCGTTGCGACCGGAATGCTCTGGCGGGGACATGTCGGGGGCATCGGTTTCCATGTGCAGGCGGTCTTGCGGAATGGCTAAAAGGCTGATGCGCATTTTGGTGTTTTTTGGGGAAAGGATGGCGGCGGAGAAGGAAAAATGTGCTCCCAGTTTTGCAAAAGCGGGCACCATTTCTACGCTGCCGCCATAGGAATGCAGCAGGAAGGGCGGCAGGGGTGACAGGTTTTCTAGTGTTTCCAGCAACCATCCCCAGGCGCGCGCGCCATGGATAGCCAGCGGACGCCCCAGGTTTTTGGCAAGCATGACCTGCGTGCGGAGGACCTTCTCCTGCAAGGCTTCATCGCGGGGCGCATGTACGCGGTCAAGGCCGCATTCTCCAAGGAAGGAGGGGCAGGAGAGCAGCCGCGCTTCCAGTCGTTCCTCCCATCCGGGGGCAAGGCCCCCCACAAACCATGGATGGATACCGAAACCGGGAATGATGCCGGAATGGGAGCTGGCGATGTCTGCCGTGCATGCCCAATCCGCCTCGCATGTGCTGTTTGTGAAAAAGTGGGTAACGCCCGCAGTGTGCGCACGTTCCAGCACGGCCTCAAGGTCGTGTGCGAAAGCGTCATCGGCAAGGTGCAGGTGGCTGTCAACCCGCATGGGGAGAAGGCGGTTTTGGGAAGGGGAGCGGCTTTTGGGTTTGCAAGGGCTTGTCAAGGCTGTCCAGCCAGTTGGCAATGTCCGTATGGCCATTTTTGCGGGCAAAATCGGCCGCCGTGTCCTTGTGGTGGTGCATGGCAGTGACCATGCAGGTCGCCTTTTGGGTGTTGAACCGCAGGGACCTGTTCGCGCCTTGGGCCACCAGCGCATAAACTAGGTGTTCGTGGCCGTTTTCGGCGGCAAGGATCAGCGCCGTCTTGCCGATGTCAGCCTTCTGCATGGTGTAGCGGTAATCATAATATTCATCGCGGATGCAGATGCCATGTTCCGTGTAAACGAGATGGTCTTTGTTGGGGAGGTGCCAGGCATTGATGTCCGCACCCCGGCGCAGGCATTTTTTCATTTCCGCGAGGTTGCCGGTCTTGGCGTGGTAGAAAAGGAAGTTCTGGGCGTCGCGCCGCTTTTTCTCGGCGGCCATGTTCCGGTCATGCTGCATGAGGAGTGTGGTTGCCTTGGCAACAACGTAAAGGGTGGCAAGGCCGGGGCAGCCTGTCAGGGCGCCCGCAACCACCATGGTGGCGGCAAGGGCCGCGAAAGCGCGCGGATAATCACGCACGGAGTTGATGCGCGGTGTCATGTCCAGACCAAGGGTTTCCATGGTTTGCCGGTTGAAATGTTCGGTCAGGCGGGCTTTGTAGGCGGCTTCGTTTTCCCCGTCCTCACGTTTGGGCGGGCAGGAGGAGGTGTCGTAGATGTCGGCGAGCCTGCAGAGATAGGCGAAATTCGTCTCCCCCTCGGTTTGCGGCGGCAGGGATTTGGTGATGGCGTTCATTTGCGGCTTGCCCATATCCCTATCCGCGCTGGCTTGCGCATTGGGAGGCTGCGGCGTGTGATGTCGCATGTCTTCCATCAAAACGGTGCCTTCGGTGCTGGAGCCGGGGCAACAACCAATATCGGTTTTTTGCGCAGGGAAGAGGCAATGCCTTCCAGGACGCCGGTGAAAAGATGGTCGAAAGCGGTCTTGTGTTCCGCGTCCAGCGCCTCGGTATCGGCATGGTTTTCAACCAGAAGATCCACGATTTCATGCGCCATGTTCTGGCAGGCGAGCATGAGCGGAGTCTGGCCGTTCTTTGCGGCATGGTTGATCCGTGCGCCAGCTTGGACAAGCTGCAGGGCCTGCTGTTCATGTCCCTGTCTGCAATGGTGCATGAGTGGGGTAAAGCCGTCCGTGTCCTCAAGGTTTGGGTTGGCTCCATGGCGCAACAGCAGGTCCACGATTTTTGGCGAGGTTGCCGCCATCAGGGGTGTTTTCCGCGCATGGTCGGGTGTGTTTGGGTTTGCGCTGTTTTCCAGAAGGATACGGGCGTTTTCCCCGGACCGGTTCTGGACAGCCCGCATGAGGGGCGAAACTCCATCCTTGTCCTCGGCGTTGATTCGCGCGCCCCTGTTGATGATCTCCTGGGTGATGCCGGACATGTCGTCGTGGGTTGCGCTCAGGTGGAGGGCGGTGTTTTTGGATTTGCAAGTGCGCAGGGAATGACTGGCGCCGGCCTTGAGAAGGCTACGGGCGGCGTGTTCGTTCCTGTAATGGATGGCCATGTAAAGCGGGGAATAGCCGTTTTTGTCCACCCGGTCTGGATCGCTGCCTGCAACCATGAGGCAACCGAACATGCTTTCGCAAATGTTTCCGGCCATGGCGGCATGGTGCAGGGGGGTGAAGCCCTCATGGTCTGCCTGATCGGGTTTTGCACCTGCGCAGAGAAGTGTGTTGGCACATAAGGTGTCATTTTTCAGTGTTGCGACATGCAGGGGCGTGATGCCCATGTTGTTGGGTGTGTTCGGGGAGACGCCCTGTGCAAGCAGAAGCTCGCAGATGGCCGCATTTCCCTTGTAGGCAGCATGGTGCAGGGGAGAAAAGCGTCCCAGCTCAAGGAAAATGGATGAGGTGGGCAGGTTGGCCTCAAGGTCTTTTTGTGTTTCGAAGGAATAGGTGGAAGGATTTGCGTTCCGCCATAGCGCCAGGCGAACAAGCCATGGACGCTGAAGGTGGATTCCCATGGCCAGAAGGGTTTCGGGATCGCTGAAAAAAAGCCGGGCCATGTCCGTCACGCTGACGTCCGTCCGGTTGGGAGATTTTGGGAAAAATGCAGGATTCATGACAAACCAATTCTGGATGATGGGGAAATCTGTCAGGTGGGAAGTTGTGGCTTTGGCTTCCAGCCGGGAATGTGTTTCTGGATCAGCGTCACGCCTTCCGGGGAGGGGGGATTGCGGTGCAGGGCGTTGGGCATGGCGGGTTTGTGGGCGAGCATGAGTTCCGCACCTTCGAGCCAGTTGTCGCTGAAGGCGGTTTCGATGGGGGTTTGCCCCTTGTTGTTGCGTTCGCTGGCAAGGCTTGTGCCTGCGCTTTCCAGCAGGACATGGCAGGTTGCGAGGTTGCGTATTCTTGCTGCGATGTGCAGGGGAGTGTTGCCCATGGCGTCACGCACGATGGGGTTGTTTCCATGCTTGATGGCTGTTTCCACAAAGGTGTGGGCCTGCGGATGGTTGCTGTTGCAGGCTGCAAGAAGGATGTGGGAATGGTTGTAGAGATGCCGGAAGGTGTTGCCCGGTTCGCTGTCGGGGGGAATGCCGGCCTTCATCAGGGCGATGCCGCATTCAAAATGACGTGCCTGAACGGCAACGGCCAGCAGGTTGCGATCTACAATGCGGGCAACGGGTTTTGCATGGTTTTTGGCAAGAAAACGGATGATGTTGGGCATGTCGTTTTCGGTGGCCACTTCCATCAGGGTGTCGCCGTTGATGAGGATATCATCAAGGCGGGCGCCCTTGTCCACAAGGAACTGGGGAAGGTCGGCGGGGGCGTCGCGGGAACACAAGGCCGCAAAGAGGGGCACATCGTCAATGGTCAGGTCGCAAATATCCTGCTTCCCGGGCGGAGGGTTCGGGTCGGCACCCAGCTCGACCAGAAGGCGCAGCATCTCCCAGTTGCGCCGGTAGACAGCCGTATCCACGGCATTGTCGTAAGGATAAGATTCGTTGCGGAATTTTGCGCCGCGCCAGACGGCCAGGCGGGTCATCAACGGGGTGTTGAGGTGGATGGATCTATCCAGCATGACGCGCGGGTTGGAATGGACGATGGTAAGAAAGCACGCCATGTTGTTGAGGGCGTGGTCAATCTTGTGGATGGTCCATTCAAGGGGGCGGAAAACAAGGGTGTCCAGTGTGGACGCAAGAATGTCCTTGAACTTTTGCATGGGGCGGGAATCCTTATTTAATGGGTGGCCCCAGCATAAAGCTCCCGCGCGCCATGTCAAGCCGGGAGGAGTGTCTTGTTTTTGCTTGCCTTGTTTAGTCCAAGCGGGATTTTATGGCGTGGCAGAGGGTTTCCAGCACCTTGATGCGGGCATAGTGCTTGTCATTTGCTTCCACCATGGTCCACGGGGCATGGGAGGTGCTGGTGCGTTCCACCATATCGCAGATGGCACCAGCGTAGGAATCCCATTTTTCACGGTTGCGCCAGTCCTCCGGGGTCAGCTTGAAGCGCTTGAAACCGGTTGCCTCACGTTCCTTGAACCGTTCGAGTTGGGTTTGTTGGTCAATCTGGAGCCAGAACTTGACAAGGATGACGCCGCTGCGGGTTAATTCAGCCTCAAAATCATTGATTTCGCTGTAGGCACGCATCCAATCGCTCTCCCGGCAGAATCCTTCCACGCGTTCCACAAGGACGCGTCCATACCATGAGCGGTCAAAGATGGTGAACTTGCCATGGCGGGGGAGTTGGTGCCAGAAACGCCAAAGATAGGGTTGGGCCCGTTCTTCCTCCGATGGCGCGGAAATGGATATGACATGATAGCTCCGGGCATCAAGGGCCTGGGTGATGCGACGGATGGAGCCGCCTTTTCCGGCAGCATCCTGTCCTTCAAAGACAGCCACTACGGCATGTTTGGCAAAATCCGGATCTCGCGAGAGCAGGTTAAGCCGTCCCTGCCATTTTTCCAGATCTTCCCTGTATGTGTCCTGGGAAATGGATTTGGAAAGGTCCATGGCGCTGAGGACATTAATGTCCTGGTGGGGACGCGGGGTAAGGATGGCGGGCGCAGACGGGGCTGGGACAGGGGTCGCAAGGCGCGTCTTCAGCGCATCAAGAATGGTTTCGGCTATCGTGATGTCGCGGTAATGCTTGTCGGAGCCATCGACAATGATCCAGGGGGCATGGGCGGTGTTTGTCATGCCGATGGTGGTTTCGGCCACCGCCTTGATCTGGTCATAGGATTTGTGGCGGTGCCAGTCGGTTTCGGTGACGCGCCAGGAGGTTTCCTTGTGTTTGGACAGTTTTTCAAAGCGGTGCTTCTGCTGCTTTTTGGATAAGTGGAGCCAGAACTTGAGTACCAGCGCCCCTTCATCGGCCAGCATCTTTTCAAAACGCAGGATGTCTTCCATTTCAGAGGCAAGGTCGGCATCGGAAGATTCGCCATGGATATATCGGAGGGCGGCGGGAGAATACCAGGAACCGATGAAGATGCCGACCCGGCCTTTTGGCGGCAGGGCTTTCCAGACACGCCACATGGCGGGGTGTTCGCGTTCTTCTTCTGTGGGGGCTTCTTCCATGGCGATGGTGCGCAGCAGGCGGGGATCCATCCATTCATTGAGGATGTTGACCGTGTCGCCCTTGCCTGCACCGTCCATGCCGGAAACCAGAATGATGACTGGAAAACCATGCTTTTCTGCAAGCTCGGACTGGGCATCCAGCAGGGCCTGGCGCAAGGCCGGAAGCCGGGCCTTGTAGTCCTCTTTGGAGATGTTGTGCCCAAGCTCTGCGTTTTCAAACATGTTTTTCTCCCAGAATCCGCTTGAAGGAAGGCGTGGTAACCGCTACCTACTATGCGTGAGGTCTTTCCGTTTGGCAATAAGGGGTATCCTGAAATGGCCATCATTGTCACCGGCGCAGCCGGCTTTATCGGGTTTCATGTCTCGCAGGCCCTTCTGGCGCGGGGCGAACAGGTCATCGGTATCGACTGTGTGAATGATTATTATGATCCTTCCCTCAAGGAAGCGCGGCTGGCGCAATTGATGGCCAATCCTTCCTTTGCTTTCCACCGGATTGACATTTCCGACAAGGACAGGATGTTTGCGTTGGCCGAAGGCCTTGGCGATGTGTCCGGGATCGTTCACCTCGCGGCACAGGCCGGTGTGCGCTATTCGCTGGAAAATCCCTACACCTACATCACCTCCAATGTCATGGGGCATGTGGTGGTGCTGGAAATGGCACGCCTTCTGCGCGACAAGGGGCTGAAGCATGTGGTTTATGCCAGTTCGTCATCGGTTTATGGCGGCAATACCAAGCTGCCGTTTTCGGTGGAAGATGCGGTGGAAACCCCGGTTTCCCTTTATGCCGCCACCAAGCGCACGGATGAACTCATCAGCCACACCTATGCCCACCTTTATGGCCTGCCGCAGACGGGTCTGCGCTTTTTCACGGTTTACGGACCGTGGGGCCGGCCGGACATGGCCGCCTACCTGTTTGCCAATGCCATTGTGTCTGGCCGCAAGCTGCCGGTTTTCAACAATGGCAACATGAAGCGTGATTTTACTTATGTGGATGATATCGTGGCGGGCATCCTGCTCGCGCTGGACAAGCCATCAGAGGAAAAGGTGCCGCACCGGGTCTTTAATCTCGGTCAGGGCAATCCGGTCGATCTCATGGGATATATTTCCGCGATCGAGAAGGCACTTGGTCGCAAGGCCGAGCTTGAGATGAAGCCGATGCAGCCAGGCGACGTGCCAGCCACCTACGCCGATATCGAATTCAGCCGTGCGGTGCTGGGCTATGAGCCGAAAGTGCCGGTATCCGATGGGATTCCGCGCTTCATTGAATGGTACAAGGATTATTACAAGGTTTCCTGAAACAGATGAAGCTCATCTATCTCGTTACCGAGGACTGGTATTTCCTTTCGCACCGCCTGCCCATGGCGAAGGCAGCGCAGGCGGCAGGATTTGACGTGTCTGTGGCCTGCCGCTGCACGGCGCAAGGCATGGACAGCATTCGGGGGGCAGGGTTCGGGGTGCATCCGCTGTCATGGCGACGAAGCGATACCACGGTCTTGGGAGCATTGCGGGCCATTGCGGATATCCGCAGGCTTTACCTGCGGGAAAAACCGGATGTGGTGCATCATGTGGCCATGAAGCCGGTTGTCCTTGGCGGGATTGCGGCGCTTCTGGCAAGGGTTCCGGGGATTGTCAGTGCGATTGCGGGGATGGGACATCTTTTCATTTCCGGGAAGCTTTCGGTTCGCCTGATGCGCATTCCCGTGCGTTTGGCCATGCGGGCCATTTTTGCCCGTCGTGGCAGTTTGCTGGTTTTGCAGAATCCGGATGACAGGTGGGCGCTGATCCGGGCAGGGATGGTTCCGGCACAAAAGGCCGTGGTTATTCGTGGTTCCGGCGTGGATACGGAACGTTTCCGGTCCCTTTCCGAGCCGGAAGGGCCAGTAACCATGGCTTATGTCGGGCGCATGCTTGGGGACAAGGGGGTGCGTACTCTGGTTGAAGCCCAGAAAAGGCTTTGGCAGGATGGAATGCAGATCCGGCTTCTGCTTGCGGGCCCGGCAGATGTTGAAAATCCGACAGCTGTTCCTGCGGCAGAACTTGAGAGATGGAAGGCCTTGCCGGGCGTTTCCTGGCTGGGGCCGGTGTCCGATGTGCGCGAGGTTTGGAAACGCGCGCATGTCGCCGTGTTGATGTCGCTGCGTGAGGGGTTGCCAAAATGCCTCCTGGAGGCGGCGGCCTGTGGAAGGCCCATCATTGCGTCCGATGTTCCCGGGTGTCGCGAGATTGCGGTTGCGGGAGAAAATGCCCTGCTGGTTCCGGCTGGGGATGTTTCCCTGTTGGCGGACGCCATGACGCATCTGGCTGCAAATCCTGCCCTTCGGCAGCGGTTTGGAGAGGCTTCACGCAGACTTGCGGAAGGCGAGTTTTCGGAACAGAATGTCAAACGGAAAATTACCAGGGTTTATGAGGCTGTTATGAAGGAGCGCGTGGAAAGATGATGACGGGATGGCTGCATCTTTTGGGGGTATTCGGATTGTCCTTTGCCCTGTCCTGTGGCTTGGGGCGCATGATTTTGCCGCTTTTGCGCAAATGGCATGTGATTGATCATCCGAACGCACGCAGCAGCCATGTGCTGCCCACGCCGCGCGGTGGGGGGCTTGCCATCACCAAAACCATGGTTCTTGGCGGTATCATGCTGCTGTTCATGTTTCATCTGGGCTGGACGGCATGGCTTCCCATTGCGGGAAGTGTTGGGGTCGGGATTGTTTCATGGATGGATGACCGCAAGGGGCTGCCGGTGCGCGTGCGGCTTCTGGTGCAAATGGTTGCTGTGGTTCTGCCCCTCTGGTTCATGCCGCATGACCGCATGGTATTCGCAAACTTGCTGCCTCTGGTGCCTGACCGCATCCTTGCAGGACTTTGCTGGCTCTGGTTCATCAACCTGTTCAACTTCATGGATGGTATTGATGGCATTGCTGCGGGGGAGGGAACATTGGTTGCGCTGGGACTTGCCGTTGTCGGCATTCTGTCGGGGGCAAGTGAACCTTTTGTTCTGGCTTCCTTGGTGGTTGCCGGTGCGGCGCTCGGTTTCCTGGTGTGGAACTGGCATCCGGCGAAAATGTTCATGGGGGATGTGGGGAGCATTCCGCTGGGGTATATCCTTGGCTGGCTCCTGTTGGTGCTGGCCTCGCATGGCCAGCTGGCCTCGGCCATCATCCTGCCGCTTTACTTTGTGATGGATGCCAGTGTGACACTGATCCGGCGCGGGTTGAAGCGTGAGAAGATATGGCAGGCGCACCGCGAGCATTTCTATCAGAAAGCGGTGATTGGTGGCCGTAGCCATGCCTGGGTGTCTTCCCTTGTCATGTTCACAACCCTGGTCCTGATCGGGATTTCTGTCATGGCCATCTGGCTGGGGGGAATTGCCCTGCTGGTTGCCTTTGTGCCGGTTGTGGCGCTGATGTGGATTTTCTCCCATCCACGGCCCATGGCGCAAAAAGTTGCCAAATCGGAAAAAGCCGGGGACAAGGCATGAAAACCATCCTTGTGACGGGCGGAACAGGGTTTGTTGGACGGACGCTCATTCCCTTGCTGGTTGCGCGGGGATATGCGGTTCGGCTGGCGGTCCGGCAGCCCTCAGAGGTTTTTCCTGATGCCGTGGTGGTGGGAGAGGTGAGCCCGGATACGGATTGGCGGGCAGCCCTTTCCGGTGTGGATGCAGTTATCCACATGGCAGCCCGTGTCCATGTGATGACGGAAACCGAAACGGATCCCCTGTCCGCATTCCGGGAAGTCAACAGGGATGGTACGCTGGCGCTGGCGCGTGCGGCACGGGATGCCGGAATCTCCCGCCTTGTCTTCCTGAGTTCTGTCAAGGCGGCAGCGGAGCGGAGCGGGGATCTCCCTCTTGCCGAAGACATGCTGGCCCATCCTGAAACGCCTTATGGGCAATCCAAGCGCGAGGCTGAGGAAGGCCTTTTGTCCCTTTCGGGGATATCGTCCGTGATCCTGCGTCCGCCACTGGTTTATGGTCCCGGGGTCAAGGGAAATTTTCGCACCCTGATGCAAGTCATCCGGAAAGGGATTCCCCTGCCCTTGGGATCTGTGCATAACAGGCGCAGCCTTGTTTATGTCGGAAATCTGGCGGCGGCGGTTCTGGCGGCGGTGGAGCAGCCGGATATTCCTTCGGGGATTTACCATGTCTGTGATGGTTTAGCCCTGTCCACGACGGAGCTTCTGGGGCGCGTGGCTGATGCCATGGGGTGCAAGGCCCGCATTTTCAGGTTTTCCCCTTGGCTTCTTGAGCAGGTGGCTCGCCTTGCACGACGTCATGATTTGTGGGAGAAGGTTTGCGGAAACCTTGAGGTGGATGATACCCTCTTTCGTCAGCGGACAGGATGGAAACCTCCATTCTCCGTAGAGGAAGGGCTTGCCCTGACAACGGAATGGTTTGAAGCGTTTGCGGAAGGCAGGACGGAATGAAAAAGGATAAAAAAGACAAGCCGGCAAACAGCCTGCAGCTTCTGCGCCGCATTCTTTCCCTTTATTTGCGGCCCTATCTTTCTGTTTTGGGCCTGGCCGCACTGTGCATGTTTGTTTCATCGGGCATGACCGGGGCGCTGGCTTACCTGATGAAGCCGATGATCGACAAATTGTTTGAAGCGCATGAACAGGCGGCGCTCATTCCCGTGTGCATTGCGGTCATGACGGTGTTTGTGCTGCGCGGCATTGCGAATTATGGCAACGAGGTTTCCACCAGTTATATTGGCCAGCGCATTGTGGCCGACATCCAGAGCCAGCTTTATGCGCACCTCCTGGGAGCGGATCTTGCCTTTTTCCACAAAAACCCGCCTGGACAGCTGATGTCGCGCATGACATCGGATATCTCGGTCATGCGCTATACGGTGTCTGAGGCGCTGACGGGGATGGGGCGCAGTACGCTAACCCTGATCTTCCTTGTGTTTGTCATGTTCCGTCAGGACTGGCGGATGGCCATCGCCTCCTTTATCGTTTTCCCCCTGGCTTCGCTGCTGGTGGCCAATCTCGGGAAGCGCCTCAGGCGCAATTCGGCCAGCACCCAGGCGGAAATGGCGCATTTTTCATCTGTTCTGGCGGAAACGTTTCAAGGCATCCGGCATGTCAAGGCCTACGGCATGGAAGGGCATGAACAGGAGCGGACGGGCGGAATTATCGAAAACCTGTTTCGTCTTGCGCTGAAAAGTGTTCGCATTTCTTCCATCGCCATGCCCATTACCGAAACCCTTTCAGGAATCGCCATCGTTGTCGTCCTGCTTTACGGTGGCGGACGTGTGGTGCGGGGGGAAACAACCACTGGCGCCCTGTTCTCCTTCATTACCGCGTTCCTCATGGCTTATGATCCCATGAAGCGCATGGCCAAGCTCAATGGTGTTGTGCAGATGGGGCTTGCCGCATCCGAACGGGTGATGGGGATTCTCGACATGCCGCCAGCCATTCTGGATAAGCTGGATGCTGTGCCAATTTTCGTGACACATCCCTGCATCCGGTTTGAGAATGTGAATTTCTGGTATGAAGATGGCACGCATGCGCTCAAGGATTTTTCGCTTGAGGTTCCCGAAGGGAAAACCGTGGCGCTGGTAGGAGCTTCCGGGTCTGGAAAATCAACCGTTTTGAACCTTATTCCCCGCTTTTATGATGTGCAGGAAGGGCGCGTGCTGATTGACAGCATGGATATTCGAAATGCCACGATTGATAGCCTGCGTGGGAATCTTGCCTTTGTCAGTCAGGAAATTGCCATTTTTGATGATACGGTGAGGGCGAATATCGCCTATGGCCGGGCAGGAGCATCGGAAGAAGAAATTATTGAGGCTGCAAAGGCGGCGGCGGCGCATGGTTTCATCATGGAGATGCAGAATGGCTATGACACCCAGGTGGGGGCGCAAGGTGTCAAGCTTTCGGGGGGGCAGCGGCAGCGCATAGCCATTGCGCGGGCCATGCTGCGCAATGCGCCGATCCTGCTCCTGGATGAGGCCACATCGGCGCTGGATACGGAATCCGAGCGTTTGGTGCAGGCGGCGCTCCGTCGGTTGCGGGCGGGCCGAACCACACTGGTGGTGGCGCATCGGCTCTCCACCATCCGTGATGCCGACGTCATCTGCGCGCTGGATGAGGGGCGCCTTGTGGAAACAGGCAATCATGAGGCCCTTTTGCAAAAAGGTGGTGTTTACGCCCGGCTTTATGGATTGCAGCTTTCCCAACAGGAGACTGAAAAACCATGATCCAGATGGGGGCTGTTCTCAGTCGTGTCATGGCCGGGATTGTTCTCGGTTATGCAGTTGTTGTCGGGGTCCTGTTCCTTTTGCAGCGCAGGCTCATGTATTTTCCGGATGTCAGTAGTCCGGGGCCGGTTTCCCAAGCATTTCCTGGGGCTTCCGACCTGTTGTCCACAACGCAGGATGGCCTGCCCCTGTTGCACTGGTATTACCCGCCCAAGGATGGGAACAAACCTGTTGTGGTGCTTTTCCATGGAAATGCAGGCAATCGGGCGGGACGGGTTTTCAAGGCGCAGGCGCTTGCAGCAGCTGGACTTGGGGTTCTTTTGGTTGAATACCGCGGTTATGGTGGAAATCCGGGCAAGCCATCTGAAGAAGGACTTTATGCGGATGGGCGTTCAGCGCTTCTGGCGCTGGCCAGTCGGGGGATTGGCCCTGAACGCATGGTTTTTTATGGGGAATCCATTGGTTCCGGTGTTGCGACACAGATGGCAGTGGAAGTGACGCCAGCGGCTCTTGTTCTTGAAGCGCCCCTGACTTCGTCTGCTGCGGTGGCCAGGGGGCAGTATCCTCTGGTTGGCACGCAATGGCTGCTGATGGACAAGTATGACAACCTTGCCAAAATGCCGTTTGTGGATGCGCCGGTGATGATTGTTCATGGCGAAGATGACCGCGTGATTCCCGTCCATCAGGGGAGGACGCTTCTTGGTGCTGCAAAGGGGGCGCGAAAAGGTCTTTTTGTTCCTGGGGCCGGCCACAACAACCTTTATGCGTTTGGTGTCGATCGTGCCGTTATCTCGTTCATTGCACTTAATATGGGGCTCCAGCATGGCCAGGAAGCCCTTTACCTGGAAGAGGAAGAACCCTGAACATGACGTGTCATCCCTTTCTTGAGCATGAAGGTCCCCTGGCGGTTGTTCATCGTGGCGGGCAGTCGGTTGAACGCGAAAATAGCATGGAAGCTTTCCAGGCAGCCCATGACATGGGGTTCCGCTGGTTTGAAACAGATGTGCGGGCGAGTGCGGATGGGCATCTTGTGCTTGCCCATGATGCCAGTCTTGGGCGGATCATTGGTGATACAAGACCGGTTGAGACGCTGGATTCTGTTGAATGTGCGCGGATCGGCCTTGTTCATCTACAAGAGCTTCTTGGGGCTTTTCCGGAAGCGCGTGTGAATATTGACCCCAAAACCGATGCGGCTGCAGGTTTGTTGGTGGGAGAGCTTGCGGGCAACCTGCACCGTGTGTGTGTTGGCTGTTTTTCGGATGCCCGCATCCGCAGGCTTCGGAAGGCTGCCGGGCCTGCCCTTTGTACAGCGCTTGGACCACGGGAAGTTGTGGCACTGGGGCTTGGTATGCTGCACAAGACGGATGCCTGCTGTGCGCAGGTGCCCCTGCACTGGCTGGGCGTTCCCGTGCTTGAACCGCATTTTTTGCATGCGGCGCATGGTCTTGGGCTTGCGGTTCATGCCTGGACCATTGATGCGGCGGAGGAGATGGAACGTCTTCTGGATATGGGGGTGGATGGCCTCATGACGGATGCGCCGGAAACCCTGCGGGATGTATTCTTTGCCCGCCACCTGTCTCTTGCATAGGTTGTTTGCCTGATTGAATCAGGGGCAGGGACTATCTTTCCTTTATCAGGGGAATGCCATAAACTGCGCGCAGGAGGTGTCAACGTGCCCAAGTCCATGCTTGCCCGGATTGTTTGTTTGGTGTTGCTGTTTGCCGTGGTGGTTTTTTCCATTGCGGAGGCTGCGGGCATCATGCACATGCGGGCAATCGCTCCCCATGTTCTGGATGGGGGGACTCTTGGAATCGGTTGGGCCGGGCCTTTTGCGGGCCTTCTTTTTTCCATTGCATTTCTGCCCATGCTGGCCCCGGTCTTGTGGCAAAGACATTATGGCAAGGTCTCCTTCTTCTGGGGGATGACATTCCTTTTGCCATTTGCGCTCCGTTTCGGAGGGCGGGGGGCGGTCTATGAGGTTTTGAACATCTTCGTGTCCGATTATATGCCATTCATGGCGTTGCTTGTGGCGCTTTATGTGGTTGGGGGAGGGATCCGCCTTGTTGGGCATTTGCGGGGAAATCCGGTGTCAAATTCCGCGATGCTGGTGCTCGGGTTGATCGCAGCCGGCTGGATGGGGACAACAGGTGCTTCCATGCTGTTTATCCGCCCCATTCTTGAGGCCAACAGCCATCGCAAATACCGGGCGCATATCGTTGTCTTCTTCATCTTTCTTGTTTCCAATATCGGGGGGATCATTACGCCACTCGGGGATCCTCCATTGTTCATGGGCTTTTTGCGGGGGGTTTCTTTTTTCTGGCCAACCGTATTCCTGATGAAGCCATTTCTGGTGGCTTCGTTCCTGTTGCTGGTGGCCTTTTTTGTTGTGGATACATTTTTATGGCTTTATGAAAACCACAGTCTCGAAGATGGACAGTTTTTTACCGGAAAACTGGGGCTTGAAGGCAAAGTGAATATTCTGCTCCTGGCCCTGATTGTCGGGTCGGTCATCCTGCCTGGAATGTGGAAAAGCGGCGTTGTGGTTACCATTGGACGTACGGACATTGCGGTTGAGTATGTGGTGAGCGATCTGTTCCTGTGTTCCATCGCCATGTTCTCCTGGGCGCTGACAGGCATGTCAACCCGAATTCATAATGAGTTTCATTGGGAACCAATGATCGAGGTTGGAAAGCTTTTTGCGGGTATCTTTATCACCATGGTTCCTGTGATCGCCATGCTTCAGGCCGGGGTAAACGGTCCGTTTGGTGCGGTCGAACGGCTGGTGACGACAGGGGATTCTTTCCGGCCGGGATTGTTTTACCTGATGACCGGCATGCTGTCGGGGTTTCTGGACAATACGCCGACATATCTGGCATTTTTCAACCTGGCAGGAGGGCATGCCGATGTCCTCATGTGGGAGCATCCCCAGGTTTTGGTGGCGATTTCGTGTGGGGCGGTGTTCATGGGAGCCCTCACCTATATTGGCAATGCCCCCAATTTCATGGTGCGCGCCATTGCCGAGCAACGAGGGGTGAAAATGCCCGGTTTCTTTGGTTATATGCTATGGTCGTTGGGGATCCTCGCGCCTGTTTTGGCTGTGGTGGGGGTTGTCTGTTTCATGTAAGGAAGATTTGTTGATGTGGAAATAAAAAGCGCGGGAAGGCCAACAAGCCTTCCCGCGCTTTTTGAAACAGGGTTTCTTAAATCCTGGGTGCGGGAACGGGTGTGTTGCCCTTTGTACGGATCCTGTCCATGATATTCCCGGCAACAAAAAGGCCGCTCAGGACAAGAGGTGCGGCGATCATCGCATAGGGCAAGGTTCCGATGGCGCTCATGCAGAAAAAGTATCCGGCATAAAGTCCCGTGCGTGTGCAGATGTCCTCTTTGTGGGCCTTTCCGATGGTTGCGTCGGCCACATGTCCAGCGCTGATGGCGGCAGCGGCAGTGAAGATAATGCTGCTGGTCATGGGGGCAACGGCATAGGCTGTGGCGACAATCGCGGTGATGGGAACAAAATCGTTCTTGTAGGTAATGGCGGCAAGCTTGTTGAAGCTGTTTTTCAGGGATGACATGATAAAACTCCCGTCTGGAAATGGATTGTTGGTTTTTTTGGGAATGGGATTTTAGCGGTTTCCGGAAATCCGCGGACGGGGGGCGGGATACCCCTTCCGTGCCTGCCTGATGCTGGTGTGTGGCTGAATGGGCAGGCGTTGCTGCGGAGAGCGGACGGGTTTGTCCAGGAGGGGCGTTGCGTGGTTTTCTGCCTTCTTTTTTGGAACAAACAGGGGCGGGAGCGAATTTTCGATCTTCTGCCGTGCGGCAGTTTCCGCAACCTTGCGGATTTCCATACGTTTTTTATCGATTTCCTTGCCCAGGGCTTCACATGCCATCAAGACAAAGCCATAACCAATAATCAAGGGAAGTATGTTTTGTTGATACGTTGAGATTGTTTTCATTAGGCTGAAAATAGCGACATACCTGCCAGTGCGGGTTGCCATGTCCTCGTTGTGGGCCTTGCCAATGGTGGCGTCGGCCACATGTCCAGCGCTGATGGCGGCAGCGGCGGTGGCGATGCTGGTCATGCTGGTCATGGGGGCAACGGCATAGGCAGTGGCAGTTATGGCAATGATGGGGGTGGCATCCGTTTTATAGCCAAAGGCGCAAACTCCATTGAAAACTTTTTTCAGGGATGACATTTGTGATTCCTTTTGTTTGTTGGATGGGGGGTTATCCCATGCGGCTTTGCGTTTGTGAAATACCTATTTGGAATATCAGGTATGCGGTGGGTGCATACGAAAAAGAGCAGGGCGGGATATTTCCCGCCCTGCTGCCTGTCGTGATGTCTTTCGGGCTGTTTAGCGCGAATAGAATTCGATGACGAGGTTTGGTTCCATCTGCACGGCATAGGGAACGTCCGCGAATTTCGGGGTGCGGAGGAAGGTTCCCTTCATGGCCTTGTGGTCAACTTCCATGTAGTCCGGAACATCGCGTTCACCGGAAGTCGCAGCTTCAAGGACGATGGGGGCTTCGCGGAGCTTCTGTACCACCTGCACCACATCACCATCCTTGAGGAGGCGTGACGGGATGTTGCAGCGCTTGCCGTTGACGAGGATGTGGCCGTGGCTCACAAACTGGCGGGAAGCGAAAATGGTTGGAACGAATTTCATGCGGTAAACCACGCAGTCCAGACGGCGCTCGAGCAAACCGATCAGCTGCTCGGAGGAGTCGCCGCGACGACGGACGGCTTCCTGATAATACCTGCGGAACTGGCGTTCGCCGATATTGGCATAAAAACCCTTGAGGGTCTGCTTGGCGCGGAGCTGCGTGCCGTAATCGGACGGCTTCTTGCGGCGCTGGCCATGCTGGCCTGGGCCGTATTCGCGCTTGATGACGGGGGATTTGCTGCGGCCCCAGAGGTTGGCGCCGATGCGGCGGTCAATCTTGTGTTTGGCTTCATGCCGTTTTCCGGTCATGGGAGATTCCTCTTCTCTTGTTTTTCACATTGTCCCAATAGTCCCGGATGAAAGTCCCCGGGCGGGACGACATGGCCTTTCAGCCTCACCGTCCGCTTTCTTGGGAGGAGCCGTCCGTATAAGGGTTTTGTGTGTCCGTGTCAACGTCTTCTTCCGGAACCTCGTTGGTGGGAATCCGGTAAGAGCCGGAAAGCCAGTGGCCAAGGTCCACGTAAGCGCAGCGGGAGGAGCAGAAAGGAGAACCTTCTGCGGCGGGCTGGCCACAGATGGGACATTCTTTTTTCATGCAACGCACTCCGAAAGGGAAGGGGTCCTGCGGGTTCTTGTGGCTTCCAGCAGGCGCAGGGGGGAATAACCGGCAATATCAAAGTTGCAGGGATCCTCGGCGGCGGCATGCCTGAGGATCTCCATGATGCGCTGGGCATCTTCCTTGGCGGGCAGGCGCGGGAAATCCATGACGATCATGCCGGAGAGGTTGCGCAGACGTACCTGACGGGCGATTTCCCGGGCGGCGTCCATGCAAAAGGCGGTTTTGGGGGCAGCCCCGGAATTGATGTCAATCGCCACGAGGGCTTCGGTGGGTTCGATGACAAGGTTGCCGCCGGGAATGGGAACCGTGCGTGCAAGCAGGCCATCGATGCTGTCGCAAAGCCCCAGGGATTCAAAAAAGGATTCTCCTGCGCTTTCGTAAACAAGGCGGTTGGAGAGGTCAGGGGCCATGCCTTCCAGCCAGTCCTTTAAAAAGGGATTTGGCAGGGTTGATATGATCTGTTCCGGCGTGGCGGGAACATCGGTGATGATGCGCATCGGCGCACTCATGCCAGAAAAGGATTGGCCCTTTTCAAGAATATTCTGGCCAAGCCGCGACAGAAAGGATGCTTCTGCCAGAAGGGCCGCTTCCGTTGCCTGGCTGGCCTGTGCGCGGAGAATGAAACCGCCGGGCAGTCCGGATTCCTGAAGAATGGTTTTGCTCCCGGCGCATGCGGGGATGTCTTTTGCGCGCCGCGAGAGGAAAATGCTGCTTTCTCCGGGAAGATGAATGCAGAAACGCCCTGGCAGGGAAAGGCTGGAAGAAAGGCTGGGCAGCTTGCTGCGGAAAGCTTCAGCCTTGACCTGAACGATGTGGCGGCTTCCTGAAGGAAGGCCTGCCGGGGCTTTGCTGGCGTCCATGAAGCCTTCGCCGTGCGGGCCAAGGTCAATGAAGGTTCCTGCGGCGTCCGTGTTGCGGATGTGGCCCGAAAGGATGGCCCCGAAACGGAGCTGGCCGGGGCGGTCAACCTCAAGTGCGGTGATGTACCCCCCCCTTTCCACCATGGCGGCCATGTGTGCGCCGCGGTATGTTCCGATGGCAAGAATGCTCACGGCAACCCAGGAAAACCCAGCCCCTTGAGGAGCTGTGTGGTTTCAAAGAGTGGCAGGCCAACCACATTGCTGAAGCTGCCGGAAATGAAGCGGATGTAGCGTGCTGCGCGGCCCTGAATGCCATATCCGCCGGCCTTGTCGTTGCCTTCTCCACTCGCGATGTAATCGGCGATTTCGGCTTCGGACAGGTTTTTGAAGGTAACAGTGGTCTGGACGACACGGGTTTTCATGCGGCCATCTGGCGCCATGACGCAAAGGCCGGTATAAACACGGTGGCGTCGTCCGGAAAGCAGGCGAAGGCGCTTGATGGCATCCTTTTCATTTTCAGGCTTGTGAAGCATGCGGCGACCGCAGACAACAATGGTGTCGGCGGCAAGGATGAAATCGCCTGAATGGCGCGGGGCCACAGCCTTTGCCTTTTCTTCGGCAATCCGGCGCGCATACGCCAGGGGTGTTTCGTTTTTTGTGGGGGTTTCATCCGTTTCGGCGGGATCAATGGCGGCAGGTACAAGGCCAACCTGTTCCAGCAGGGCCTTGCGCCGAGGGGAAGCCGAGGCGAGGATGAGCGCGTTCATGGGAGGGGTTACTTGAAGCGGAAGGAAATGCGGCCCTTTGTCAGGTCATAAGGGGTCATTTCAACAGTGACCCGGTCGCCGGCGAGAACGCGGATGCGGTTCTTGCGCATCTTGCCCGAGGTGTGGGCAAGGACTTCGTGGTCATTGTCCAGCTTGACGCGGAACATGGCGTTGGGAAGGAGTTCCGTCACAATGCCGCTGAATTCGATAAGGTCTTCTTTTGCCATGGATATACACTCTGGGTGTGGGAATGGATGGGAGTATGAAGGGTTATTGCGCCATCTCCCGCAAAAAATCAATCTTTTTCTCTGTCATGGAACAATTCCCGTTGGTCAGGCGCATCAGGCAGACAGATCAGGTGCTGGGGGGCTGGTTTTACAAGTCGGGTGTGTCCTGATTGTCCGATTCGCGATGGATATTTGCGCCGCATCCCCGTAATTTTTCCACCACATTTTCATAACCGCGATCCAGATGGTAGATGCGGCGGATGGTGGTTTCACCTTCCGCAGCAAGTGCTGCCAGCACCAGCGAGAACGATGCACGCAGGTCGGTGGCCATTACGGGGGCACCGGAAAGTTTGGGTACGCCCCGCACCAGAACCGATGACTGGTGGATGGTAATATCAGCACCCATGCGCATGAGCTCCGGAACATGCATGAAGCGGTTTTCAAAAATGGTTTCGGTAATCATGGAGGCCCCTTCCGCCAGCGTCATCAGCGCCATGAACTGGGCTTGCAGGTCGGTAGGGAAGCCTGGGTAAGGCTCGGTCATGATGTCCACGCCCAGAAGGGGGCCACTGGTGCGCCCAACGGTAATGGAATCCGCCGTTATTTCAATATCGGCGCCTGCTTCGACAAGTTTGCCGAGGGCGCACTGCAAATGGTCTGCACGCGCGCCTTCCAGCGTGATGCGGCCACCCGTTGCCATGGCTGCCATGGCGTAGGTTCCAGCCTCAATCCGGTCGGGCATGACGCGGTGACGTGCTCCGGAAAGAGCTGTTTTCCCTTGAATGCGCAAGGTGTCTGTCCCAATGCCGGAAATGTCGGCTCCCATGGAAACAAGGCATGAGGCAAGGTCTTCAATCTCGGGCTCGCGGGCAGCGTTTTCCATGAGGGTTTCGCCGTGGGCGAGGGTGGCGGCCATGAGGATGTTTTGCGTGGCGCCAACAGATACCTTCGGGAAAATGATTCTGGCTCCGGAAAGGCCGGAAGGGGCTTCTGCCTTGATGTAGCCATCCTTGATGGTGATGGTGGCGCCCATGTCTTCAAGCGCCTTGAGGTGCATGTCCACCGGGCGGGTGCCAATGGCGCAGCCGCCGGGGAGGGAAACCGTGGCGGTTCCGCATCTGGCAAGCAGGGGGCCGAGGACAAGAACACTGGCCCGCATGGTGCGGACAAGGTCGTAATGCGCAAGGGTTGATGTGATGGTGGGGACGTGGAAGGAAAGGGCCCGTCCAGCCCCTTCGCCCATGTCTTCCGGAGAGATGGTGGCACCAAGGGAGGCCAGGAGTTTTGAAAGGGTGCGGATGTCCGCAAGGTCGGGAATGTTTTCAAGGACAAGGGGAGAATCGGTGAGCAGGCTTGCCACCATGAGGGGAAGGGCGGCGTTCTTGGCACCACTGATCCGGATGGTGCCGCTGAGCGGGGTTCCTCCAACAATTCTCAGCTGGTCCATGTTTCAATCCTTTTTTTTGGCAGGTATTTGCTGTCCTGTCGCGCGGCCCTGCTGTTGGGCCTTGCGGCGTGCGATGTTCTGGCGCAAGGCGGCAGCAAGGCGCTTTTGGCGCGCATCCTTTGCGACGGGGTCCTTGCGCGGTGGCTGTTCTTGCAAATGGCTCATGACAAGGATTCATAAGCGGCATTTCCGCATGACGCAAGGGGCTTTCGGGAATGGATAAAAAAGGATAAAAATGCGCTTGCAAGGGTTTGGGGGCTTGTGTATGTTGTCGCCACTTTCGGTTTGGAGCCACGCTGCCGTAGCTCAGGGGTAGAGCACCCCCTTGGTAAGGGGGAGGTCCAGAGTTCAAATCTCTGCGGCAGCACCATTTTTCAACGTTGTTGTGTCATGGTGCTGCTCCGGCCAAATAGTGAATGAGGATGCATGTTCATTACTCAAGATGGCGCAGCTGATCACATTTCCAGTCGCCGCGCATTCATGAAACAGGGGTCGCTTTTTGTGGCTTCGGCAGCCATGCTGTCGGCCATGCCGGCGTTTGCCGCAATCCCGCTTCCTGTTCGCAAGCCCCCCGTGAAGCGGATTCTCAGCCTTTATGATGAAGGGCGGAAGAATCGCATCCGCATTCCTTATCATGATGGGGAAAATTATCTTTCCGATGCGATGGATGACCTGGCCTGGTTCATGCGGGACCACCGCACGGGCGAAGCGCACGTGATAGATCCAAAGCTTCTGGATTACATGTATCTGGTGCATGCGCGTTCCGGTTCGGATGAACCCCTGCATGTCATTTCCGGTTATCGCTCAAAAGCCACCAATGACCGCTTGCGCAAAACCATGGATGGTGTTGCCAAGAACAGTTACCACCTGCTGGGCCGTGCGGTGGATTTCCGCCTGCCGGACGTGAAGCTGAGCTTTGTGCGCAAGGTGGCATTGGCCATCCGTGGCGGCGGCGTCGGCTATTATCCGTCGCACCATTTTATCCATATTGACAGCGGCCCCATCCGCAAGTGGTGAGTTTCGAGTGCGCTGTTTGAGAAAAAAAAGGCGGGTAAACCGCTTTTTTTTGTCTCTTTTTCGAGATATGCGTTTCATGCATGGCGTTATGCGTTTTTAAACCAAAAAGGGCATGGACATCATTGTCCCTTTTGTGAATACTGCCTCCTGTCGTGCATTCACACTCATCCCCCTTTCTTTATATGAATCTGGAGATTTTGAATGAAATTCAGCAAGAAGGACCTTCTGCGCAACCTTGGCGCTGCCGAGAATACCAACCTTGGGGACGATGAAAGCATCATGGTTGAGATGGTGTCCGGGGAGCTTTCCGAAACAGGGAAGTTGGAAAGTGTCCAGAGGAGGTCCTATGCTGAAATCAAGCAAATGGAAGGGACGTCCGGGACCATCATTTCTGCGAAGATCGTGACTGAAAAGCTGGAAATGGCCCAGGAAGGAATTGGCCGGATACAGGAAGCCGCCAGCAAGGGCGAATTTAATTGGAATTTTGTACAAGGAATCCAGGAAACCATTCATGAACTTCACGCACTTAAGGATGCCGGGGAGATCAAGCCTGGTTCTGAAGATGATGCGGATATGAAGGATTTCCAGAAGATCGAGAGGTCCTTGAAAAAAAACGGTGAACAGAGTTTTCCTGTTATCATGCCGGTGGAAATGTTCCTGGAAATTTTGGAAAAAACAGAGGGATCCGCCAAGCTTTCTTCTGGCGCTGAAACCTTCTTTGCCCAAGCAGGCTCTCCGACGGATATGCCGATCGCCTTCTCTGCGGATTATGTGCCATTTCCGATTTCCCAGGTTTTTGAATGCGCCTTTTCCGAAGTTGTGCTTCCTTCCGGCTACCTCAGGAACATTCTTGCGGGAAAAGCTGATCCGGATGAAATGGGATTGATGATCTCCATGGCGGACCAGATTATTGAAGAAACAAAGGATTTTATAGATCAGCAGAAATGCATGTTCAGTGATGTGGAATGCTTTATTGTGGCGCAGGAAGTTGATGATGAAGTATTTGTCATGGCCCAGACGGCGACCATGTACAACAAGGATTTCGACGATGCGCAGATGGCAGACCTGTTGACGGCTTTCCGTTATTCGGCCACCCAGATATCAGAAGGGAAATTTAGTAATTTTACGGCGATCCACTGTCAGGTCTGGTCCCATCGCCTGAGACAGGACATGGAACAGAAGCCGCAATGGAAATCCACCCTGAAAACGGGGATGGACCTGAAGGAGGATTTCGGGAAGGCGGCCAAGAAATCCATCGGGTTCAAACCCCAGAAGCCCGTAAATGAAAAATCACTTAAACAGAAAGCCTTGCAGCACCAGAGGGTTAATAAGCCAAAGGCTCATCCGCTCAAGGCTAAGTTGCGTTCCATGAATCAAAAGAAGCTGCATTCTTCGGCGCCTTCCATGGTTCCTGAAAAAAATAAGTAGAGAAGGTGTAAGATGGCTTGGTCCGAGAACAAGATTGCTTCCGAAATCGGCCTGCCGTTCCGGCTAAAGCCTGGGCGTCCGGTTGTTTGTGCCTGCGAAGGGATGAACAAGGAAGGGAACATTTTTTTTGGCATGAAGGCGGAAGTTCACCTTTGTGGCGACAACCACCGCATGGATCTTATTGTCAGCAACTGGCAGATTGACCTTGGCAAGGTTGATCCCGCCAAGATCGGCATGAAGCCTGATCCATCCATTAATCTTGGGCCGGTGCTGTATATCCAGCTTGAGCGCAATCGCCAGGGGGATTTCGAGTTTTCCAGGGCATCCATCGGCAAAAGCGCCGGAATTTGTTTTGCCCCAAGTTATGAGCGCCCGGTGCTTGAAACCTTCTATAATGCGGCAAATGCCATTTCAAGTGGATGCATGGTTGATGTGGAGGATCTCTGGCTGAAAGCCATGCTGGGGAATCTTTCATCCATGGTTATTGGCGCCAAAGTTGAACACAAAACGTTACCCTGGGTGGAAAGCCTGCCGGAAGACATGGTTGGGCAGCCCGAACCCCGCAAGCCCATTGGTTACAAGCCTGAAGCGCCGGGGAATAGCCATTCTTCGGTAAAGAATGGAAAGCCACTCAAGCATCCCCGCCTATCCATAACCAAGCCTGCGACGTACCGCCCCAGGGTTCCTGGACGCGAATGATTGTCCATGCGGTGATGCAAAAAAAGCCCCGGTCTGTCCGGGGCTTTTTTTATGGGGTTTTGCAGGAAATGAGAAGCGGTGTGTGATCCGAGGCTTTTTCCATGCCGCGTGGGGTTTTGTCCACTTCGCAGGATATGAGCCGGTCAGCCATACGGGGGGAGAGCAGGGCATGGTCAATCCGGATGCCATCGTTCTTCTGCCATGCGCCGCCCTGATAATCCCAGAAGGTGTAGCCGGGCGTTTCCGGGTGCAGGGTGCGCCAAGCGTCAGTTAGCCCCATGAAGCAAAGTTGGCGCCATGCCGCACGTGTGTCCGGGTGCATGAGGGCATCTCCTTTCCAGCGGGCGGGGGTGGCGGCATCAAAGTCTTCCGGGATGACGTTGAAGTCGCCAGCAAGGATGAAATCCTGCCCGGACGCCAGCATGTTTCCCGTGTGTGCGGCAAGCCTGCCCATGAAGTCCATTTTCCGGATGAATTTTTCGCTTGTTGGCGGGTTGCCGTTGGGCGCGTAAACCGAAGCCATGCGGATGCCGGCGATGGTTGCGGAGACAAGACGGGCTTCCGTGGCCTCTTTTTCGCCGGGCAGGTGTTTTTGCACATCACGGAGGGGCAGGCGGGAGAGGATGGCAACGCCATTGTAACTTTTCTGTCCCAGCGTTGCGATGTGCGGAAAGCCAAGGGCGGAAAATTCCATGGCTGGAAAATCCAAATCCTCAACCTTGGTTTCCTGGAAAAGGAGAACATCCACATCGGCGCTTTCCAGCCATTTTGAGATGACGGGCATGCGGGCCCTGACGGAATTGACGTTCCAGGATGCGATGGTGATCTTGTTCATGACAGGTACGATATAGCTCTTGCGGCGGGCTGTCGAGGGGTTGTATGGTTCGGCCATGCTGAAACCTTATGCCTGTATCCCTGAAGAATCGCGTGGCCGTTTTCATTTTGAAAAGGATGATGACGGACGCACCTGTTTTGCGCGCGACCGTGATCGAATCATTCATTCCGGCGCATTCCGCAAAATGCAGTTCCGCTGCCAGGTGCTCCTGAGCATGGAGGGGGATTATTACCGTACGCGCCTCACCCACAGTATTGAAGTTGGGCAGATTGCGCGCGCCCTTGCGCGGCATCTTGGCCTGAATGAAGACCTTTCGGAGGCCATTGGCCTTGCGCATGATCTTGGTCACGCCCCTTTCGGACATATGGGCGGGGAGGTGCTGGATGAATGCATGGTGTCCTATGGCGGGTTTGACCATAACGATCACGCCTTGCGGGTTGTTGGTGTGCTGGAGAAACGCTATGCGGGGTTTGACGGGCTGAACCTGAGTTGGGAGGTCATCGAGGGACTTGCCAAGCATAATGGTCCGCTCCTGCCCCTGGAAGGGGATGCTGTGTTGCCCCCGGCCACGGCGGCCATTGATGCGGCCTGGCCGCTTGAGCTGGACAAGTTTGCTTCTGCGGAGGCGCAGGCGTCTGCGATATCCGATGATATTGCCTACAATACGCATGATATCGACGATGGTTTGCAGGCGGGCTTTTTTGATGTTTCCGAACTTGGGGAAATCTCTTTTGTGGCACCGGTTCTGGAGGGGATTTGCACACAGCATCCGGGGCTGGAGGAGGTGCGTCTCCGTCATGAGCTGATCCGGCGCCTGATTTCCATGCTTGTGTCAGACGTGGTCGAGGAAAGTCATGCCCGGATTTTGGCCCTCAACCCTGTTGGCGTGGATGATATTCGGCTGGCGGGCCATCCGGTCATTGCCTTTTCGGAGGGGATGCGCGCGCATGTGAATGAGCTTCGCCGATTCCTGTATGAACGGATGTATCGCAACCGCCACGTGAACCGTATCCGGCCAAAGATCCAGCAGGTGGTGAGTGATCTGTTTTCGCTCTACATGGAAAACCCTGATTGCCTTGCCCCGGAAGCTGTGGCATTGAAAGGAAACCAGCGGGCGCGTTTCATTGCGGATGCCCTCGCCGGGATGACGGATCGCTCCATCCTTGAAGATTATGACCAGATGTTCCATTCCTATCCTTATCCAAAGGTATGATATGAATATATTCAATGAGTTCAGAGAAGTTGTTGTAAAATCACTTGAAGTTATGGTGGCGGCGGGGAACTTGCCATCCGGGCTGGATTTTTCGCGCATTGCAATGGAGCCGCCGCGTGAGGCTTCCCATGGCGACATGGCCACCAATGCGGCGATGGTTCTGGCCAAGGCGGCAGGGTGCAAGCCGGTTGATCTGGCGCGTGCCCTTTCCGTGGAGCTGGCCAAGGATGAACGGGTGGTTTCGGTTGATATCGCAGGGCCTGGGTTCATCAATCTTAAGTTGCAGCCCTCGGTGTGGCAAAATGCCTTGCGCGGGATCCTTTCTGAAGGCGTTCGGTATGGCGACAGCACCATGGGGGCGGGGTGCCATGTGAATGTGGAATATGTGTCGGCCAATCCCACAGGGCCCATGCATACGGCCCATGCGCGCGGCGCGGTGTTTGGCGATGCGCTGGCGCGGTTGTTGCAGAAGGCCGGGTTTGATGTCACCAAGGAATATTATGTCAATGATGCCGGGCGGCAGGTGGAAATCCTCGGTCGTTCCACCTTTCTGCGCTACAAGGAGGCGCTGGGCGAGGATATTGGCGAAATTCCGCCGGGCTTTTATCCGGGCGAATACCTGAAGGAAATCGGGGTAAAGCTGGCGCAGGCCCACGGGGAATCGCTCAAGGCCTTGCCGGAAGAGGAATGGTTGCCGCTGGTGCGTGGTTTTGCCATCTCCGAAATGCTTGCGGAAATCAAGACAGACCTCATTTCCATGGGGGTAAACCATGATGTGTTTACGTCTGAACGCGCGCTGGTGGAAAGCGGCGCGGTGGAAAAGGCTTTTGCTACGCTGGTGGAAATGGGTCTGGTCTATGAAGGGGTGCTGGAACCGCCCAGGGGCAAGACGCCGGAGGATTGGGAGCCGCGTCCTCAAACCCTGTTCCGCGCCACGCAGTTTGGCGATGATGTGGACAGGCCCCTCAAGAAGTCGGATGGCAGCTGGACCTATTTCGCCAATGATATCGCCTATCATTTTGACAAATATTGCAGGGGGTTTTCCGAGCAGATTGACGTGCTTGGGGCTGATCATGGCGGTTATGTCAAGCGCATGCAATCCGCCCTGACGGCCATCTCGTGCGGCAAGGCGCGCCTGGATGTCAAGCTGATGCAGATGGTCTCCACACTGGATAATGGCGTTCCCGTGAGGATGAGCAAGCGGGCAGGGACGTTTGTCACCCTGCGGGATGTGCTCGACCGGGTGGGGCGTGACGTGGTGCGTTTCATCATGCTGACCCGCCGGAATGACCAGACTCTGGAATTTGATTATGCGAAGGTTACGGAGCAGTCGCGCGACAATCCTGTGTTTTACGTGCAGTATGCGTATGCGCGCTGCTGTTCGGTGATCCGCAATGCGGCGGAGATGTTTCCCGGGCTTGACGTGTCGGCGGCAGAGCTTGCCAAGGCGGACGTCGGGCGTCTGGGATCAGAGGAAGAATTGGCCCTGATGCGCCAGCTGGCGCTTTGGCCGCGCATGGTGGAGGCGGCTGCGGAAGCGCATGAGCCGCACCGGATTGCATACTATCTCATGGAAATTGCGGCAGCTTTCCATGCCCTGTGGACAAAAGGACGAGAAGATGCCAATCTGCGGTTCCTGTATCCGGATGATATGCCGCAAACAGTTGCCCATCTGGCACTGCTTGCCTCCGTGCAGACGGTACTGGCCTGTGGTTTTGATGTGATGGGTGTTGTCCCTGTTGAGGAGATGCGTTGATGACTTTGCAAATTGATCCCAATGTGCGTGAACAGTTTCGTGTCCGCGTGGAAGATGGCGTGAAGAAGAATATCCTTGCCAAGAAGCCGGTGATGATCGGCATTGCGGCCGTGGCCTTCATTGCGTTTGTCATGCTGCTTTCGGGTGCCTGGCGCTCGGATGAGGCGCTGGAAGGTGAAGGCGGGATTCCTGTGGTTTCGGCTGAGGATGGCGCCCTCAAGGTGAAGCCGGAAGGTGATGCCGCTTCCGTGAACATTCCTGGCCAGGACAGCCTGGTATATAACCAGATTGAAAGCGATGATGCCCCGGCGCCGGTTGAAAACCTGCTTCCGCCACCGGAAGTCCCGATGGTGCTGCCAAAGCCGCAAGCGGTTGTGCCAGCCCCGAAGCCGGCGGCCCCCGTTGTTGTGCGGGAAGAAGCGCCGAAACCCGTTGTGGCAGCCCCTGTCAGGGAAGCGCCATCCAGCGCCAGTGTCATTGTTGCGGGGGATTATCTTGTTCAGGTAGGGTCTTTGCCCAGCCGGACCAAGGCCGAACAGGAATGGGTGCGCTTGCAGAAGAAGTTCCCCAGCCAGCTGGGCAATCTGGAACTGCATATCCAGCAGGTTGATCTCGGTGCCAAGGGAATCTACTACCGCATCCAGGCCGGACCGTTGTCGGAAAGTGCGGCGCGGCAGACTTGCGCGGACCTGAAGTCCGGTGTTGGTGGCTGCCTTGTTGTCAAGCGTTGAAGAAAGAAAGCCGGCGCCGGTCATCTTCGGGATGGCCGGTCCGGTTTTGAGCCCTGAGGAATGCACTTTTTTTCAAAAGGTGCGTCCTTTGGGGTTCATTCTTTTTGCGCGGAATTGTGAAACGGAAACGCAAGTTTCCGCTTTGACGGCAGAGTTGCGGGCATTGACGGGCCGCCCGATGACACCCATCCTCATTGACGAGGAGGGGGGGCGTGTGGCCCGCTTGAAAGCCCCCGGTTTTCCAGAGTTTCCACCCGCCCGGTATTTTGGTGACATGGCCATGCGCGACCGTGAGGCGGCGCGGCGTGCCGTGTTTGAAAACGCCCGGGAAATCGGTTTCCTGTTGCTCCGCATGGGGGTCAATGTCAATTGTGCGCCCGTGCTGGACATTCCGGTTCCTGATGCACACGAAATTATTGGAGACCGTGCGTTTGGAGCTGATCCATCCCTGGTTTCCGAATTGGGGATTGCCGCCTGCGAAGGGTATCTTGCCGCAGGGATTGTTCCGGTGATCAAGCATATTCCGGGGCATGGACGGGCTCTGGTGGATAGCCATGCCGAGCTTCCGCGCGTCAATGAAAGCCCGTTTTTGCTTGAGGTGGTGGATTTTGCGCCTTTCCGAGCCGTGGCGCAGCGCCCTTGGGGGCGGCATGTATGGGCCATGACGGCGCATGTGCTTTATACGTCGATGGATCCGCATCAGCCGGCAACGCTTTCGCAGGAAATCGTGCGGCACGTCATTCGTGAAAATATCGGGTTTACGGGAACGCTCATCAGCGATGACCTTTCGATGGGAGCGTTGTCCGGAAATTTGGCGGAGCGTACTTCAGCCGCGCTGTCTGCGGGCATGGATGTTGTCCTGCACTGCAACGGGAAAATGGAAGAAATGCAGGAGGTGGCGGCTGCGATCCCCCCCATGCGCATGGACAGTCTTGCGCGCCTGCATGGCATGGCTCTTGGTTGATTGGAAGGAATGAAAAATGGGACTTGGTTTTTCGGAACTGATGATTGTGCTGGTGATTGTCCTCATCCTTTTCGGGGCAGGCAAGCTGCCGAAGGTGATGAGTGAAATGGGACGCGGGGTCAAAGGATTCCGCGAGGGGATGAAGGAAGGCGATGCGCCAGTCAAAGCTGAAAAAAACAAAAAGCCATCCCTGCCAGATGATGTTGTGAAATAAGTCCCATGGTTTTCCATGTTTGATCTTGGTTGGGGCGAAATCCTTCTGTGCGCGGTCGTTGCCCTTCTGGTGGCGGGGCCAGAGGATGTTCCTCGCCTGATGCGCAGCGCAGGGGTGTTGATGGGGAAGGTGCGACGCTTCGGCCATTCCCTGGAAGTCATGCTGGACGGGTTCATTGCCCAGTCCGAGGCGGAGAGTGGCCTGACCGGGAATGATCCCATGCAGGGCAAGGTTCAGGGGGATATTCCCTGTTCTGAACCGGCGATGGAGGAAGATGAACCGGACTTTCATCCGCCTGAAGCCGGAGGAAAGGCGTCATGACGCATGGAAAATCCATACGTCCTGCCGGACATGCCGAAAAATCTCCCCCCCGGAAAGCCGGGCGGCCGAAATCCGGAGGGGATGCGCAAAAAACCGCACCCCTGTCGCGGGCGCAATCGCTTGGTTCCACGACCATTGAAAGCCAGCCCATCGCAGTGCACCTGCAGGAGTTGCGCAACCGCCTTCTGGTGGTTGCCGTTGTGGGGATTCTGGCTTTTGCGGGTTGCTATTATTTTGCGCCATTCATTTATGGTTTCCTGGTTCGTCCGCTGGCAGAAACCATGGCGGGAGAAAATCGCAGGCTCATTTACACCAGCCTGACGGAAGCCTTTTTCACCTATGTGCGGGTTTCCTTTTTTTCATCAGCCTGCATTACCCTGCCCGTCATCCTGGGGCAGGCATGGCGTTTTGTGGCCCCGGGCCTTTACAGGCGTGAGCGGCGCGCGGTGTTTCCTTTCCTGATCGCCACGCCTGTCCTGTTTTTCATTGGGGCGGCAGTTGTGTATTATCTCGTGTTTCCCGTGGCCTGGAAGTTTTTCCTGTCCTTTGAAGGCGGGACGGTTTCCGGGCTTCCCATCCAGCTTGAGGCGCGGGTGGGTGAATACCTGTCGCTGGTGATGGCGCTTGTCTTTGCATTTGGACTCGCCTTCCAGCTTCCTGTCGTCCTGCTGCTGCTGGCCCGGGCCGGGCTCATTTCCGCAAAGTCCCTGACGTCACGCAGGCGTGTGGCCATTCTCCTCATCTTTGTTGTGGCTGCCATCCTCACGCCGCCCGACGTTGTGAGCCAGGTCAGCCTTGCCCTGCCGATGTGGCTGCTTTTTGAAGGTTCCATCGCCATGATTCGGATGCAAGAAAAACGTCATGCAATGGGCATAAAAAAAGAGCCATAAGAGCCATAGACAGGGTAGAAAAATCATGTCGGCGGGAGTATAAGGAAGCATAACAACCCCTTATGGTGGAGAGAACCATGCACGACATGCGCAGCATCCGCGAAAACCCGACGGCTTTTGACAGCGCCCTTGCCCGCCGGGGGATCGCCCCGCTTTCCCCAACCCTGCTGGAACTGGATGCGAAACGCCGTGCGGCGCAAACGGCTTTTCAGGAAATGCAGGCCCGCCGCAACGAGGCCTCGCGCGAAATCGGACAGATCAAGTCCCAGGGCGGTGATGCGTCTGCGCTGATGGAAGAGGTGGCGCAGCTCAAGGTTCGTATGCCAGAGCTTGAGGCCGAGGACAAATCGCTGGGAGAGGAACTGGATGGCATTCTGACCACCACGCCCAACCTGTTGGCGGATGATGTTCCGGAAGGGCCGGATGAAAGCCATAACAAGGAAGTGCGGTGCTGGGGCGAACCGCGCGCCATCGAAAACCCGAAGAACCACGCCGAACTTGGCGAGGCACTGGGCCTCATGGATTTTGCGTCTGCAGCCAAGCTTGCCGGCGCGCGGTTTACCATCCTCAAGGGAGCGCTCTGCCAGCTTGAACGCGCGCTGGGCCAGTTCATGCTCGACCTGCATACCCGCAAATTTGGCTATACCGAATGTTCGGTGCCCATTTTGGTGAACGATGCCACCATGTTTGGTACGGGCCAGCTGCCAAAGTTTGCAGAAGACCTTTTCCGCACCACGGATGGCCGCTGGCTGATCCCCACAGCAGAAGTTTCGCTCACCAACATGGTGGCGGATTCCATTATTGAAGAAAGCGTTCTGCCCCTGCGGGTGACGGCGCTGACGCCCTGCTTCCGTGCTGAAGCCGGGGCGGCGGGCAAGGATACGCACGGCATGCTGCGGCAGCACCAGTTCTGGAAGGTGGAGATGGTAAGCATCACTACGCCGGAGCAGTCCTGCGCCGAACATGAACGCATGACCGGGGCGGCAGAGGAAGTCCTCAAGCAGCTGAACATTCCGTTCCGCACCATTGTGCTTTGCAGCGGCGACACCGGCTTTTCGGCCAACAAGACCTATGATATCGAGGCATGGCTTCCGGGGCAGCAGCGCTACCGCGAAATCTCCAGCTGTTCCAACTGCGGGGACTTCCAGGCGCGGCGCATGAAAGCGCGTTTCCGCAAGGCGGGTGCCAAGGGTGGCGAGTTTGCCCATACCCTGAACGGTTCAGGTCTGGCGGTTGGACGCACACTCATTGCGGTGATGGAAAACTACCAGCAGCCCGATGGATCGATTGTGGTGCCGGAAGTTCTGCGTTCCTACATGGGCGGTGTCGAGGTGATCCGCTGATGCGGATCCTGCTGGTCAATGACGACGGGATTCACGCGCCAGGCCTTGCCGTGCTGGAGGAAATCGTCCGGGAACTGACGGATGATGTCTGGGTGGTCGCGCCGCAAACCGAGCAAACGGCAATGTCGCACGCCCTTACAACGCATCGGCCATTGCGCATTCATCAGCACGATGAGCGGCATTTCTCGGTGGACGGCACTCCGGCGGATTGCGTCCTTCTGGCCCTGCGTCAGATCATGGTGGAAAAAATGCCAGATTTTGTGCTGTCGGGCATCAATATGGGGCCTAACATTTCTTCGGACATTTTCTATTCCGGTACAGTGGCTGCGGCCATGGAGGCCGGGATTGTAGGCATTCCGGCCATTGCCTTGAGCCAGTGTCGGGTTTCAAGAAGCGAGATAAACTGGAACGTGGCAAAGAGGCAGGGGCCCGGCATCATCCGCAAGATAATGGAAAATGGAGTTCCCAAGGGAACGCTGCTCAACGTCAATTTTCCTGCGGTTGCGGGCGATGGGGAATGTCCGGTGAAAGTGGTGCGGCAGGGAAACCGTTTTGTTTCGAGCAAGGTGGAAAAGCGGGAGGATCCCCGCGGGCGCATCTACTACTGGAATGCGGGTGGCCGCAATATCCTCGCGGCGGAAGTGGACACCGACCTTGCGCAGGTGCAGGCGGGGGGGATTTCCATAACCCCAATTTCGCTTGATCTTACGCATCTTTCGGCCATTGCGGCGCTGGAGAAAGTGTTTGTATGAGCTTTGACGCCCGAAAAATGCGCACCCTGCTGGTGAATGACGACGGCATTTCCGCCCCCGGCCTTGCGGTGCTTGAGGAAATCGCGCGCGCCCTGTCGGACGACGTGTGGGTGGTTGCGCCGCAAACCGAGCAATCGGCGATATCGCATGCGTTGACATTGCGCCAGCCTATCAGGGTTCATCAACATGATGAAAAGCGGTTTTCCATCACGGGAACGCCAGCGGATTGTGTCCAGATTGCCTTGCTGGAGCTTGTGGGCATGACAGATGGGCGAAAGCCGGACCTGGTGCTTTCCGGCATCAACATGGGGCCAAACCTGGCGGATGACCTTGTGTATTCAGGAACATTGGGCGCGGCGATGGAAGCTGCCATGTTTGGGGTTCCAGCCATGGCCCTCAGCCAATTCATTGTTGGGGGAGAGCCCGTGAACTGGGCGGTGGCCAGAAAGCAGGGGGCAGATATTGTCCGGGCCCTTCTCAAGGCCGGCGGCGCGAACGGTTCCTGTTTCAATATCAATTTTCCGGCTGTTTCTGGAGACGTGCCCTGTCCGGTCAAGGTGGTGCGGCAAGGTGTGGAGAGCTATGCGGGAAGTTTTGAGGGACGCAAGGATCCTCGTGGACATTCCTATTACTGGAATGCGGGTCGCCGAAAGGCACCGGACGCGTTTGATGGACGGGATGATGATGTAACCCATGTGCATGCAGGGGGGATTTCGGTTACGCCCCTCCGGCTGGACTGGACGCATGAGGAAGCCATGAAAGGGCTTGAGGGCGTGTTTGCATGAATTTTGATGCCCGGAAAATCCGCCTCATCATGCATCTCCGCAAGTCCGGGATTGTGGATACCAATGTGCTTTCGGCTATTGAACGGGTGCCACGCGAGGTGTTCGTGCCGGAAGAGTTTTCAGACAAGACATGGGAAGATGTGGCCCTGCCGATCGGTTATGGCCAGACCATCAGTCAACCGCTGGTGGTGGCGCTGATGACGCAGGCGCTGGAAATCCATCCGCAGCACAAGGTTCTGGAGGTGGGAACGGGGTCCGGTTACCAGGCGGCAGTGCTGTCCTGCCTGTGTCGCCGCCTTTATACCATCGAGCGCATCAAGTCCTTGCTCAAGATGGCGGAACAGCGGTTTGTCAAAATGCGTGTTCACAACATCACTGCCATTTGCGGTGATGGCATGAAGGGATGGCCCGCCCAGGCACCGTTTGACCGCATCATTGCAACGGCAGCGGGTGGGGAGGAGCCACCGCCCGCGCTGCTGGAGCAGATGGCCATTGGCGGCGTTATGGTCATGCCGCTCAGCATGGATGCGCTGACGCAACGCATTGTCCGTTTCCGCCGGACGGAAACCGGGTTTTCGCGGGAGGATTTGTGGCCCGTCCGTTTTGTGCCGCTGCTGCCAAATGTGGCCAATGAAGGGGAGGGACCATGAGGCGTTGCGTGGCGCTGGTGGCGGTCGTCCTTCTTGCGGGGTGCTCTCGTTCCGGAGGGCCGGCACCGGTAACCCATAGTGGTGCGCAAAGGTTGCCCCGTGGTGAAATGATGGTTACGGTTCTCCCCGGTGATACGGCATGGGAAATCGCCCAACGCAACAAGGTTTCCCTGCGCGACTTCCTCGATGCCAACGCCTTGCTTCCCCCTTATGGATTGAATGTGGGGGATCGTCTCAAGATTCCGTTTCCGGCCACCTACAAAACCATGCCGGGCGATGATGTGCGCAGCGTTGCGCGCATGTTTGGCGTGAGTGCGGCAGAGCTTGTGCGCTTCAATGACATGAAGCCGCCATATGCCCTGCCTGCAGGGCAGGTGCTGCGCCTGCCGGGGAAAGGGCATGAGCGGGTGGCTTTGCAGAAACCTGCAGCGCCTGTGCGGTCCCTTGTAAAATCTGGCGCGTCAGTGTCTCCTGCGGCCAAACCCAGCCCCGTCAGAAAACCCGTCCAGCCTGTTTCCACCTCCGGCCTTTCCGATCCTGGGCGGTTCAGTTGGCCTTTGCAGGGCAAGATCCTGTCCGGGTTTGGCAAGAAAACAGGTGGTGGACAGAATGATGGCCTGAATATCGGAGGGGCGCGGGGCGCACCGGTTCGGGCAGCCGCGGATGGCGTTGTTGCTTATGCCGATGATGGCATCAAGAGCTATGGAAACCTTGTTCTTGTACGTCATGGCGGTGGTTACACCACAGCTTATGCCCATCTTGGGAAAACACTCGTGAAGAAGGGCGCCCGCATTGCGCGGGGAGAAAGCCTGGGAACGGTTGGCAGTAGCGGAACTGTGGATACGCCGCAGCTGCATTTTGAAATCCGCAAGGGGCGGGAACCCCTTGATCCCGGAAAATTTCTGGGAAAATTCTGACAGGAATAGCGTAAAAATGACACATGAACATGACAAACGCCTTCTGGCGGCAGCCGTGAACAGGGATATGGTGGACGTGGAAACTTGTTTGTGGCGTGGCGCGGATGTGGAGGCCAGGGATGCGCATGGACGGACGGCGCTTTACCATGCCGTGCGGCTGGGAGACATGAATCTTGCCCGCCTTCTCCGCCAGCATGATGCGCGCATGGATGTTGTGGATGAAAAGGATGGATGGCCAATGCTGATGTGGCCGGTGTCTGTCGGGAATCATGAGATGGTGGATTTCCTGCTGCGCTGTGGCGTTTCGCCCGCGCTGCCCAACAGCAAGGGGGAAACGGCGCTGCATCTGGCCGCGCTGAGGCGGGATGTCAGGATGGCGTCCATGCTTGTCCTGTGGGGGAAAAAGGACATCATCGATGTTCCGGATGTGCGGGGCCAAACCCCAAGACAGATTTGGCCGCAGCTTGACGATGTGCATGAGATGCGCCGCAACCGGGAAGATACTGCAAATCTTTCTTATGTAAACGCCCAGCTGTTCAAGGCTGTAACCGCCAAGGAACATGAGAAGGTCCGTGGGTTGCTCAATCCTGGGTATCTTGCGCGCATGTTCTGGGGGGCGGCGGATGTGAATGTTGCCTCCTGCGCAGATGGGCGAACGGTCCTGATGGAAGCCATTTTGAACAATGACGAAAAGATGGTGGATATTCTGCTGATCGCGGGTGCGGATGTGAACCGGAGAGATAATCTCGGGCGAACGGTTGTTCATATGGCGGCATGCCGTTCGTCGCACAGGAACATGATCCTTGCGGTCAAGCATGCGCCACATCTTCTGGAAGAGGAACATCTTTTCAGGAAAACACCGCTTTGGCTGGCTGCGCATAACCGCAACGCCATGGCTGTGGAAGTTCTGCTCGCGGCAGGAGCGGATCCTGATCGTGTGGATGGCGAGTTTGGCATTCGTCCATCCAGGGAATGGCCCGAGGTTGCTGTTATTGCCGGTAAACTGAAAAAGCAAACGGGACTTTCCGTGCCAAAGCTGGAAAACCTGCCTGTTCGTTAACCATGTTTCTTCTTTGGGTGATATTCCTTTTTGTTATGTATTCATTAAGGAATTTAACCAAAGATAACGTCAACGAAGGAGTAGGCTATGGAGGCATTCCGCCATATCGATCACGCCTTTTTGCCATGGGGATCGGACACGATCGGGGATGGGGCGTTGGCGCGTATTCTTGCGGCATCCATGGATCTTGCCTATGAGTGGGACCTTCTTTCCGACAATGTTCGCTGGTTTGGGCCGACAGATGAATTTTTTGGCGAGCGTCTCAAAACCCGGATTGCTCTTGGAAAAAGTTATTCGGAACTTGTGAGTTCGGAAGATGCTGCCCAGCGCAGGACCGCGCTTGAGGAACATTACCGGACGTCTGGCTCCCTTTATGAATGTGAGTATCGCCTCCACATGGCCAACGGGTCTTTCCGCTGGGTGCATGACAAGGGGCGCGTGGAAATCTCGGCAGATGGGGAGCCCCGGCGCATGCGGGGCATTATCCGCATGATCGAGCAGCGCAAGCAGCAGGAAGGTCATCTGGCCTATGCGGCGAGCTTTGATAACCTGACAGGCCATTACAACCGTGAACGCCTGCATTCGGCGCTTCAGGAAATCATTACGCAATCGGAACGCTATTCCAGTGCGGGCGGGTATCTCTGTATCGGAATTGACCGCATGTCCCTGATTAATGAGGGATATGGCCACGAAGCAGCTGATGAAGCGATTATCGGTGCGGGAAAGCGTTTGGAAAACCTGCTGCGCAACAGCGATCTGCTGGGGCGTATGGGTGGGGACGTGTTCGGGATTATCCTGCAAAGCTGTTCGGATGATCATATGCCCAAGGTGGCCGAGAAAATCCTGGCATCCTTCCGGGAAAGTCCCATTGAAACGCCGCAGGGGGCATTCCACTTTACGGTATCCATTGGCGGCATTGTTTTCCCGATGAATGGCATTGGTGCCAGTGACGTCATGACGCGGGCGGAAAGCGCCCTGCATGCCGCAAAACTTCAGGGGCGTGACCGGTTTGTCCCATGGGAGGATGAAACCTTCCAGCATGATGTGCAGCGTGGTTACGTGGAAATGGGGGAACAGACCCTTCAGGCGCTCAAGGATGGACGCTTGCTGCTGGCTTATCAGCCGGTGGTGGATGCGACAACGGGCACGCCTACCTTTTATGAAGCCCTGCTGCGCATGATCGGGGAAGACAAGCAGATCATTGGTGCCGGTGATTTTATTCCCGCCATTGAACGCCTGGGCCTTTCCCGGACGATTGACCGCTATGTCCTGGACATGTCTGTACGCGAACTTGAGGAATCTCCAGATCTTTCCATTGCCATGAACATCTCCGGCATTACAGTCAGTGATGGTTCATGGCTTGAGCATCTTGTGGAATTGGTTGGAACCCGCCCTGAAATTGCCAAGCGGCTGATTGTCGAAATCACGGAAACCGTGGCCATGAGTGACATGGGGATCTCCATGGCGTTTTCACGCCGCCTGCATGAGCTGGGTTGCCAGGTGTCGATTGACGATTTTGGCGTGGGGTACACATCCTTCCGCCATATCCGCACACTTGATCCGGACATTGTGAAAATTGATGGATCTTATATCCTCAACATGCCCAAGAGCCGCCATGATGAGCTGTTTGTCCATACCCTGCAGGAGCTTGCGCAGGGGATGAACATCAAGACGGTGGCGGAGTGCGTGGAAAATGCCGATGTTGCACAGAAGCTCGTGCGGCAAGGCGTCACTCTCCTGCAGGGCTACTATTTCGGTTATCCAAAAATCGAAAAAACATGGATGGCGGGAAAATCCGTCCCCTGTTTTTCCTGATCAGCCTTGGGCAGACGTGTCATAGGCCTTGAGGGCCAGCGCGCCATAAACTGAAGAAGGCCCGCCGCCCATGGAAATGGCCACACCGATGGCTTCCACCACTTCCTCACGGGTGGCGCCCGCCTTGACAAGCGCATGGGCGTGATGGGCAAGGCAGCCTTCACAGTGGGACGCAATGCCCAGCGCAAAAGCGATCAGCTCCTTGGTCTTGTGGGAGAGGGCGCCATCCTTTGTTGTTGTCTGCAAAAGGGCGGAAAAGGCCCTGATGGTTTCCGGGGCAGCCTTGGCAAGTGTGCCGCCATCCTTGAGGGCTTCGGAACGCAGTTCACGAAAATCCGTCATGGTTTTATCTCCAGTTTGTGGTTTCAGAATGCGATGTTTTCTGGATAGGTGTTTTCACGAAAGCTTGTCCTTCAGGGCATCTTCGAGTGCGCATACGCGCAGGGCGCTGGAAAGGCCGCCGCCAGTGGTCGCGCGTGAGGCGTCAACATGGGCGATGAGGGCGGCCAAGGAGATTCCGTCCCGTTCGGCCATGGCTTTCAGACGTCGCCAGAAGGCTGTTTCAAGGCTGATGCTGGTTGCGTGTCCCGAGATGACGACAGAATGTTTTTGGATCATGCAATGATGTCCGGAATGAGGTGGCTTTCAAGGGTTTTAATGTCTTCATCCAGCTGGCGGTTCCGGGTCATGAGGCGATGAAGCGCCATGTCGTTGCGTATGGGCTGGGTTGAGATGGTTTGCATCTCGGTTTCAATTTTGGTTTTTTGCGCCTTGAGGGCGGCGATCTGATGGTGGAGCTTTTTCTGTGTGATCATGGAGAAATTATTACAATATTCAGCTTTTTGGTGCAATCCTCATTCACGTGGGATGGGGTGGGAAAATGTATGGTCTTTGGCCTTGATGGAGGTTTCATGGTGAAGCGTATCGGACTCCTGACCAGCGGCGGCGATTGTGCCGGCCTCAATGCGGCGCTGCGCGCGGTGGTGCATGCAGCCAGCCATAACGATATTGAGGTGCTGGGGATTGTTCACAGCACAGCGGGGCTTTTTAGCCGGCCACCGAATTATGCAATCCTGACACCTGAACGTTGTGACGCCAACATGCTTCGCATGGGCGGCACGATTCTGGGTACCACCAACAAGGGAGATCCTTTTGCCTTTCCCATGCCGGATGGCAGCAAGAAGGATCGTTCGGAGGAGATCATTGAAGGCCTGCGCATGATTGGCGTCGAGGTTCTCGTGGCCATTGGCGGTGATGGTAGCCTTTCCATCATCAACCGTTTGTGCAAGCAGGGCGGCATTCCCCTCATAGGCATTCCAAAGACCATTGACAATGATGTCGGGCTTACGGAAAAAGCCATTGGCTTTGATACGGCGGTTGACGTGGCCACCGAGGCGCTGGATCGCCTGCAGCCGACAGCGGCCAGCCATGATCGCGTCATGGTGCTGGAGGTCATGGGGCGTGATGCGGGGCATATTGCCATGAGCGCCGGCATTGCGGGTGGGGCCGATGTCATCCTTATCCCGGAAATTCCCTATGACATTGAAAAGGTTGCCGCCAAGATCACCGAGATCCGCGATGGCGGGCGAAATTTCTCTCTTGTTGTGGTTTCCGAGGCCGTCAAGATGGCAGATGGCACGAAGAGTTTTGTGGAATATGCCGATGGACAGAAGCGCATGAATGGGGTCGGTGCCCATATTGCCGATCATATCGCGCGGATCACGGGGGCGGAAACGCGGGTGACCGTGCTGGGGCATTTGCAGCGGGGCGGTATGCCATCCGCGCAGGACCGTATCCTGGCGTCCGTGCTGGGGACGCATGCGGTCGACCTCATCCTTCAGGGCAAGACCAACCGCATGGTGGGATGGACCAACCGGCGGGTGATTGATGTCGATATTGAAGAGGTTGTTCACAGCTGCCACTGCGTCAAGGTGGATGGCCCCATGGTGAAATCTGCCCGCAGCCTTGGCATCTGTCTGGGTGATTGACCCACCGAGGATTTTTGTTTATCCTTTCATGTGTTTGCAACAAAAAGAAAAATGGAGGTTTCAACATGAATATCGAAGCGCATCTGGCTACCCTGCAGAAGAAGCATGATGATCTTGAGGAAGCCCTCCGTCATGAAGAGGCGCGTCCCCTGCCGGATGAGGCCAAGCTGCACCAGATCAAGCACGAGAAGCTGAAGATCAAGGAAGAAATGGAAAGCTTCAAGAAATAAGCGGTTTCCTGTTTGAATGAAAGAGGGGGGGGGAGGCTGTGTTTTCCCGCCCCCTTTTTATGTGGAGGACACCATGGTGGATTTTGAAGTGAGGCTGGGCGTTCCGGATGACGCTGCCGGGGCGGTGGATTGCATGCGGCAGGCTTGTGGGGAAACCGATTATCTCAAGACAAGTCCGGAAAATTTCAGCCTGACCGAAGAAAAGGAACGGGAGATTCTCGCCAATCCCTCAACAGAGGGGAAATATCTGTTCCTGTTTTTCGCCAAGGTTGATGGCCGGATCGTTGGATCTGCCAGCCTATCGGGAAATTCCCATCCGCGGTGTGGTCACATGGGCGTTACCGGAATTTCCATCCTGAAGGATTTCTGGGGGCAAGGGATGGGGCGTGCCCTCATGCTGGCCATTCTCGAAAAAGGCAGGGAATTGCACCTTCACGGGATACATCTGGATGTGCGGGCAGATAATGAACGGGCCATCGGGCTTTACCGCAAGCTGGGCTTTATCGAGGATGGACGGCATGAGGATGCCATGCGGGTGGGGGCGATCTATCACGACCTTATCCACATGACCAAAATCCTTTAAAAGAAAAAGCCCCTCCCGCTTTCAAGGCCAGAGGGGCTTTTTCTTTGCATGTTTGTCTGGATGTTATTCAGCCGATGTCAGGATTTGGTTGGCGATATCGGCATCCGACTTGGCCTTGCGGGCGACAGCAAGGGCGGCATCCAGCTCAGTCTGCTTGCAAAGGCCCAGGGTCACCGGATCGCGCGGCTTGATGTTGGCTGTGTTGCTGTGGCTCTTGTCGCGCACCTTGGCGATGGTTTCCTTGGTGGTGCCGATGAGTTTGGCAATCTGCGTATCCATGAGTTCGGGATAGTTCTTGAGGAAGAAGGCGACAGCATCCGGCTTGGCGCCACGCTTGGCGACAGGCGTGTAGCGCGGCCCCTTGGTGCGGAAGGCCGATACGGGAACTTCCGGTTTTGTCAGCATCAGGCGTGCGACCGGATTTCCTTCGCAGCGGGTGATTTCATCGCGGGTCAGCTGGCCGCTGGTCATGGGATCAAGGCCGACGATGCCCTGAGCAACTTCGCCATCCGCGATTCCCTGGATTTCAAGGATGTGCATGCCGGTGAAGGCCGCGATCTGTTCAAAGGTGAGGGCGGTGTTGGACACGAGCCAGACAGCGGTCGCTTTCGGCATTAATGGCAGATTGGTTTGTGACATCAGGATACTCCTTTTATCTTGGAACGCATTCCTTATAATGAAACTTGAAGGTGATGAGAACAGCAAAATCATCCGGAACGAGAAAAAAACAATGGATTGGAGGGAAAATGGCATTGCTTGATGAAGAAGATGATGGCCGCAAGGTCAAAAAACAGCCCAAGCCGCTTGATAATCTCGGGATTGTGGAGCTTGAGGAATATATCGGTGCGCTCAGGGCGGAAATTGTCCGCACGGAAGCGGTCATTGCGGCCAAAAAGGCTCATAGGGCCGGGATTGAAGGTCTTTTCAAGACAGTTTCAGGTCAGGAACCATCCTGATTCGGTGCCGGATTTTGTTCAAACAAGGAAACAGGGGAGCGTGATGGTGTCATGATGGGAAACAGGACCATGATGTTTCTGGAACGCAGTTTGTCTGAAACCATGACGCTTCTTGAGGAATCCCGGGTGTTTCTTGCGCGTGTGGAAGCTGGGGAGGAAGAAAGCCTGACAGAAGGCAGGCGCATGGGCTTTCACGCGGCGTCCATGCGTCTTGCCGCCCGGCTTTCCGAGGTCATGTGCTGGCTGCTTGCGCAGAAAGCGGCGGATTCCGGTGAGATGACGCCTGAACAAGCCTTGTCCCCGGCCTTTGCGTTGTCAAACCTGGACGTCTGTGCCAGCGCTGAAGGGGAGGAGGACGAATCTCTTCCCGAAAGATTCAGGGGCATGATGCGGCAGTCAAGGATTCTTTATGAACGGGTAAAAAGGCTTGATGAACAGATGCGCGGAGACCCACCGCTTGCCCTCAGGCTGCCGGAAGATCTGTTTGATGCATAAAAAAATGGATGGCGCGGGGCCATCCATTTTAGGTTTCCTTGAAGAAAAGACTTATTCCTGAGGCTTTTCTTCCGTTGCCTTCTTGGCACCGGAAGCGCTGGCCAGACCGAAGCTTTCAAAGCGCTTGTTGAAACGGGCAAGCATGCCGCCGCGATCAAGAAGTTGCTGATTGCCGCCATTCCAGGCCGGATGGGAGATGGAATCAACATCAAGGCGCATGGAATCACCAGCTTTGCCATAGGTGCTGCGGGTTTCGTAAGATGTGCCATCGGTCATGACGACAGTGATCTTGTGGTAATCCGGATGGATGTCTTTCTTCATGTGCGGCTCCAGTGTTGGCACGGGCGTGTGGCAGCGGTATGCGCCACCGCGCGCATGCAGGATACATGCCGGGGCTTATAGGGCCATGGAAAGGAAAATGCAAGCGGGATGTTGATTCAGGATGCAGACTGTGGTTATTTATCATCCTGAAGAGATCCGTGATGGATCGGGAACAATGGGAAAAACGGCAGCATGGCAAAAGATATTTTCTGGACGGATGCACGGGTTAGGCGTCTCAAGGAGTTGTGGACCAAGGGCAAGAGTGCCAGCGAAATCGCGGAAGCGATTGGCGGTCTGACGCGCAATGCGGTCATTGGCAAGGCGCATCGCCTTGGATTGTCCGGGCGCGTTTCTCCCATCAAGGGGAAGGCTGAGGATGGGAAGGTTTCCAAAAAGCCTGCCAGCCCTTCAGGAAAATCCGCCAAGCCCGCCCAGAAGAAAGTGGCTGTCAAGACAGGCGATGCTGCAAAGGATAAAAAACCCTTGGCGGATTCTGCAAAATCGGCAAAGAAACCTGTGGCTCCGAAAACCAAGGCCGACAAGTCGCCGTCCGTGAAGGTGAAAACTCCGGAATTGCCGGTTCAGGCAAATGAGGTTCAGGAACCGCCCGTTGTGGTGGTCGAGGTGGAAAAGCCGGTCAAGGCAAAGAAGGGCAAGCCGCAGGGCAAGGTCGTCAGCATCCTTGATCTTTCTGAGCGCATGTGTCGCTGGCCCTTTGGAGATCCAAAGAATGACGGGTTTGGATTTTGTGGCCACCCGACCATGGAAAACCTGCCTTATTGTGAGGAACATGCCAGATTGGCATACCAGACCATGCAACCTGGGGGCGGCAAGAAAAAATGATGCGGGGATTTTTTCCGGACATCATGCATAAAAAATGCCGGGCACATGTCCCGGCATTTTTTTGTAAGGAGAAGACGGTTATTCCATCAGAATGGCGTCCACCTTTTTTTCTTGGGCGGCATACATTTGTTTGAGGAGGTCAACCGCCTCTTCCGCATTTTTTACCACATGGAAAAGCTCTCGGTCTTCCTTGCGGGAGAAGTTTTCTGCAATGGTGTGTTCCACAAGGGTCACCAGGTTGCTCCAGAAGCCATCGGTATTGATGATGATGATGGGCTTTTTGTGAAGCCCCAATTGCTTCCATTCAACAATTTCAAAAAATTCATCGAGTGTGCCAAGGCCGCCCGGCAGGATGCAAAAAGCGTCGGCCCGTTCGGACATCAGGCGCTTGCGGGTGTGCATGCTGTCCACCACCAGCAGTTCGGTGAGGCCCAGATGCTCGATTTCACGATTCTGGATGTGTTCAGGGATGATGCCGACAACTTCAGCCCCTGCCTTGAGGGCTGTGTCAGCCACAATGCCCATGAGGCCCATTTTTCCGCCGCCATAAATGATCCGGAAATGGTCTTCTGCCAACTTTTTTCCCAAAGTTGTGGCTTCATTCTTGAAGATGTCGCGTACATTTGGTGAAGCACCGCAATAAACACAAACCGAACGGATTTCCGGCATGTTCTTCCTTTCTGGACAGCTTGTCCTGCGCCTAAACCTTTTCAAAGCATGGCATGGATAACATGATTCCCATGACAAAAGCGAGGAGTGAATGCGCATTATCCCGGAATATGGTCATGCAGAAGGCTGAGCATGGAACGGGTTTGCAGGAAAATGCACATGGTTTCCGTGAGAAAATCCTGAACGGAGAGATGGTGGTCAAAATGTCGGTTGGCCAGCAGGACAATCTGTTGTTGGGGGGTGATGGCCAGCTTGATGTCGTTGCTGGATTTGCGGCTGCCCCTGAGAATGGCGAGGAGGTTTTGCCGGGCCTGCAAATTTTCAGCTGTGTAGGGAAGGGTTCCCAGAACGGCCCAGAGATTGTAGGCGCATCCCGGAGTGTCTGGCGAGATGGATATGTTGTAAAGGGTGTTCCCAAAATGGAATTGGCATTTGGATGGGCGGGGAGATGCAGAAATTTGCATGACGCCATCCGTGTTGACCTCAAGGTTGTTGAGGCACAGAAAGGGGTCTTCAGTGCCCGTTATGGCCAATGCCCGCAGGGCAGGAAGATTTGAGAATGGAGGGGGCTTCATGCGGCATCACTCCGGAAAGCTGGCAAATATCCTGTGAATTATGAAGGGTCGGCGTTAATTCCGGGTGAAAGTTTTCCTCTTGTGGTGCAGGGGCTTGTGAAGCCTTGTTGCCATCCGTTTCAGCGCATCAATGAAATTGCCGCGCAACACCAGTGCGCAAGGGGTGACAACGAGTGTGAGCATGGTTGCAAAGGCGAGACCAAAGGACATGGTGCTCGACATGTTGAACCAGAACTGGGTGGAAGGCGCATTGACGGCAAGGGATGGCGTGAAGAAATCGATGTTGGTGCGGAAGGCCATGGGCATGAGGCCCAGGATGGTTGTGGTGGTGGTCAGCAGTACGGGCCGCAAACGCTGCGCACAGGTACGCAGCGCGATCTGCTTGACGCATGTATCCGGATTTTCCCGCCGCAGTTGGTCATAAGTATCAATCAGGATGATGTTGTTGTTCACCACAATGCCCGCCAGTGCAATGACGGCAATGCCGGTCATGACAATGCTGAAGGGTTGCTGGATGATGAGAAGCCCCACAAACACGCCAATGGTTGAAAGGATGATGGCGGACAGGATGAGGAAGGTGGAATAGAAACTGTTGAACTGGGTGATGAGGATGGCGGCGATCAGGAAGAGTGCGCCAAGGAAAGCACCTTTGAGGAAGTTGCTGGATTCCTTCTGGTCTTCATCTTCGCCGCTAAATTGGGCTGACACACCATTTGGAAGATCTGCCTGTTCAATCATGGCCTTGAGTTCGGCGATCTTTGCGCTGGCAAGGATACCTTCCTCCACATCGGCCTTGATGGTCATGACGCGCTTGCTGTCAATGCGGTCGATCTGTTCCACCTTCGGGATGGGAGTCAGGTGAACAAAATTGCTGATGGGAATCGATCCTGATGCCGTTTCGATCTGGATCTTTTCAAGCTGTTCGAGCGAACGGTAGGACAGGGGATAACGCAGCAGGATGTCTACCTCGTCATCGGTGTCATTCGGACGGTAGGAGCCCACCTTGACGCCATTGGTGACCAGCCGGACGGATTCGCCCACAGATGAGAGGTCAAGACCGAACTTGGCGGCCTGCAAGCGGTCAACCGTCAGCTCCCAGTCGATTCCGGGCAGGGGACGGCTGTCTTCAATGTCGCGCAGGCCGGGGATGGATTCCATGACGTTGGAGAGGCGTGTGACAACCGGCATCAGCAGGTCCGGGTTGGCTGCGGAAATTTCAATCTGGATGGGTTTGCCCTGCGGAGGGCCCATTTCGCGTTGGCGGCTTTCCAGTTTTATGCCGGGGATGTCCTGCGATTTCTTTATGATTTCCGCCAGGATATAGGAGGCTGGAGGACGTGTGTCCCAATCGGTGAATTCAAGCGCGATGGAGCCGATGACATCCTTGGCGGTGCCTTCGCCGCTGGCGGATGCCGCGCCAGTGCGGGCGTAAACGGTGGTGACGTATTTTGTGCCAAGGACGCGGTTTTCCACTTCATGGATCAGGGTGTCCTGCTCCTTGATGGAGAGATTGCCGCGGGCATGGACATAAATGGTTGCTGTATCCGGTTCCACATCCGGGAAGAAGGAAACGCCTTCTCCCCATTTTCCATAGGCCATGAGGACAAGAATGAGGGTGGCAATGGCGATCAGGACGATCTTGCCTGGCCGCTTGAGGGCGCGGTCAAGAATGCGGATGTAACGCCCGGTAAAACCGGGGAGGCGGAGAAGGTTGCCGGTTTCGGAATCGGACAGCGCCTTGAGGGTTTGGTTATCCACCGATCCCGGCCTGCCCAGCAGGGTGCCAATGGTGGGGATGAAAATGGTGGCCATCAGGGTGCAGGAGAGCAGCAGGATGATGATGGTTTTGGGCAGAAAGCTCATGAAATCGCCCACAATTCCCGGCCAGAAGAGCAGAGGCAGAAAGGCGGAAATGGTGGTGAGCTGCGAGGCAAAAATCGGCATGAACATGCGGATGGCCGCTTCCCTGTAGGCGCCTTTTGGCGTCTCGCCTTCGGCCATGCGGCGGTCGGCATATTCGGTGATGACGATGGAGGCGTCCACCAGCATGCCTGAGCCAAGGATGAGCGAGAACATGACAATGATGTTGAGGGTAAGGCCCAGAAGGTTCAGGACCAGCATGGTGATGAGGAATGAGCCGGGAACCGAGATGCCGATGAGCATGGAGGAACGCACGCCCAGGGCGCCGATACAGACGATGAGGACCAGAAGGACGGCCGACGCCAGGTTGTTGGTGAGGTCGGAGAGCATGGACTTGATGTCTTCCGAACGATCCTGCGAATAGGTAACCATGATGCCGGAAGGCCATGATGCCTGTTGCTCGTCAACAACGGAGCGAACCTTTCTGATGGTGTCGATGATGTTGGCACCCGTGCGCTTTTTGACCTCAAGACCAATGGCGCGGGCTCCATTGACGCGAGCGAAACTTTCGGAGTCCTTGAAGGATTTGCGGATTTCAATAATGTCCTTGAGACGGATAGCGGCGTCGCCACTTACCTTGACGGGCATGTTCCAGATATCATCCACCGTTTCAAAGATGCCGGGCACTTTGATGCCAAAACGCCCCTTGCCATTGTCGAGGTTTCCGGCAGCGACAAGACGGTTCGAGCGGGCGAAGAAGGAAGAAAGGGTTGCACCGTTGAGGCCATAGCTCTGGATCAGGACAGGATCGGCGACAAGTTCGACAATTTCCTCGCGGTCACCGGTCAGGGTTGCTTCAAGGACGGTATCAATCGCTTCAATTTCATCCTGGAGGGTCTTGGCCACATTCACAAGGGTGCGTTCCGGAACATCTCCCGAAAGGGTAACGACAAGGACGGGAAAATTGCTGAAGGAAATTTCCTGGACAATGGGTTCCTTGGTTTCCGTCGGAAGTTCTGGTTTGGCGTCATCCACCTTTTGGCGCACATCCAGTACGGCCTGATCAATGTCGGTCCCGGATTCAAATTCAAGGAAAACGTTGCAGCCCCCCAGATACCCGGTGGACGTCATCTTCTTGACGCCGGTCAGGTTGCGCAGCTTCTTTTCCAGCGGCTTGATGAGCAGGCGTTCGGAATCTCCCGGGGAAATGCCTTCAAGGTTGGCCGAGACAAAGACATAGGGGATGTCGATGTCGGGCTGTGCTTCGCGGGGAATGGACTGCCACGCCGACCATCCAGACAGGAGCAGGAAGATGAGCGCTGTAATGACAGCCCGGCTGCGTCCAAGGCAGAAGGAAATGATGGTTGTCATTGGGCGGCTTTCCCAGCGGGTTCTTCAAAAACGGGATCCACCTTTTCACCGGGGATGGCATATTCCTGTCCGGTGGTGATGAGGGTGACCGTGTCCGGCAATCCCCCCACCCAGATGCCTTCCGGGCTTGCGGAAAGGATTTCAATGGGCATGAAGCGGGCGATGTTTTTCTCGTCAATGATCATGAGCCCCATCTCGCCGCTGTCGGATAGGGTCAGGATGGCAGGGGAGATGTTGTAGCCTTTGCGGGAGGCCCCCGTGATGCGCATTTCGGCGGTCATGCCGTCGGAAATGGAATCGGGGTTGGGAGCTTCGGCTTCAATGCGGAAGGTGCGGGTGGCGATGTCCGCGCTGGCCGAAACATAGGTGATGTTGGCATTGAAGGTGGTGCCGGTGATGAGGCGGACATCAACTTCCTGTCCTGTGGTAAGGCTGTTCAGGGCGCGTTCCGAGGCATAACCAACAATCTTGATGGGATCAAGGTCCACCACGTTGGCCATTTTGGTGCCGGCCGTGACAAAGTCACCAACATGAACCGACTGCATGTTGAAAATGCCATCAAACGGGGCACGGATAACGGTCTTGTCCAGTGAGATTTCTGTCCGCCGCAGGTTGGATTTTGCGGTTTCAAGCTGTGCTGCCGCGTTTTTCAGGCTGATGTCGGAGTTGAACCCCTTGTCCTTGAGTCGCAGGGCTGCGGCATATTCCTTCTCCCGCTGGGCCACAAGGGCGCGCGCGCTTGCAACGGAGGTCTCACGGTCTTCCACAGCGATTTCTATGATGGGATCTCCCGTTTTGACCGGACTACCTTCAGGGAGAACAATGCGTTTTACCTGTCCGGCAACTTCTGCGGACAGGTTGGCGATGCGGTTGGCGGATGTCTGGCCATTGATGGTAATGGTGTCCTGAGCATCTTCGGCCTTGAGGCGGACGGCGCGCACGCGGGCCGGGGCATTGGCGTCCTGTACCGGCAGGGGTTCAGCCCTGACGAGGATGGCGTGGCGGAAAGTGCCGCTGGTGACCCAGAGGATGGAGAGCAGGGCAAGCCCACCGGCAATGCTGTGGGAACGTTTCATGGCTGTTGTCCTATTTCCGGGGATGTGAGGGCAAAAAGGGTTTCGGTGTTTTTTTCAAGAAATTGCAGGGCCGCCGTGATAAGGGTTTTGCCCATCTCCGCAATAAATTTTTCTCCGGGCAAAATGGAATTTTTTTTCAAGAGATTGTCTATGATATCAAGTTTGTCGTGATAAAGCGCTTTGCGCTCATTGAAAAGCGCCTGGATACGGTCCTGGGGCATCATGTGGGCGAAGAAAACACGGAACATGAATTCGGAACGCATGATTTCAAAGCCGAGGGGGGCAGGGTTTGCCAGCTCATCGCAAAGGGCTTTCCGGCCCGCAGGCGTGATGGAAAAGATTTTTTTGTTTTCGCGCACGTCCGGGGAGGAAGGGCATTCCTCAATCAGGCCATCTTCCGAAAGTTTGCGCAGGGCTGGGTAGATCGAGCCGAAACCGGCACCACAAAAATGGCTGAAAGGTCCGTTCTGGAAAGCTTTCCGAATATCATATCCTGTGGCGGGTTCTCTTGAGAGAACACCAAGACAGAGGGTTTTTGCATCCATGGGGCTATATTCCGGTTGAATGAATCATGGAATATTATACACATGCTAATGTATCATGTCGATATGATTTTTTTTGGGAAAAATCAGGCGTTGCGCCTGAGAGAATAAGGAATTATAAACCAGATGGGCCTTAAAGATAAAGGATAAGTTTTTCCCTTGGAATTTTAAACGCGGCAAGGAGAGTGGCTGTGGCTGAACAAACACTGGTGGATGATATCGCAATCATCTCGAAACGCTGGAAAAACAAGGAAGGCAGCCTGATCATGGCGCTGCATGACCTGCAAAGCCGGTTTGGCTACATTCCGCGTGATGCTGCGCTTGAACTGGCGCGACAGATGGAAATTCCCCTTGCCCGCATTTATGAGGTCATTACCTTCTATCATCTCTTCAAGCTGGAACCGCCGGGCAAGCATGTGGTGTCTGTGTGCATGGGCACGGCCTGCTACATGAAGGGGGGCGAGAAGCTCCTTGAAAAGGCAAAGGAAACCCTGGGTATTGAGCCGGGGGAAACCACGCCGGATGGCGAGTTCCACCTTCAGGTGGCGCGTTGCCTTGGGTGCTGTGGCCTGGCCCCGGTGGTCACCATCAACGAGGAACTGCTCGCCAAGGTTCGCGCCGAAGACCTGGAAAACCATCTTTCCGCCTGCAAGGGCAAGGAAGAAGGCAAGGGAGATGCATCATGACACGGTTGACGCCAAATGACCTTTCCGCCCTGCGTGACCAGCTGCGCGCGGCCGAAGCCAAAACTTTCGTCTCCGTGGGGATGAGTACCTGTGGCATTGCTGCGGGGGCTACCCCTGTGTTCAAGACCTTGCAGGAATTGGTTGCCGCAAGGAACCTGCCGGGCGTTGTTGTACGCCAGGTTGGCTGCGCCGGCATGTGCAGTCGCGAACCGCTGGTGGAAGTGCGGGTTCCGGGCCAGCCATCCGTCATGTATGGCAATGTGAACCCTGAGCTTGCGGAAAAAATCATCGAAAGCCACCTTTCGGGCGGCGTTCCGGTTGAGGAATGCCGGATTCCCTCGCTGGAGGAAATGGCAGTATTTCCGGGGGATCCCGAGCCGGATTCCGTTAATCGTCCGCTGCAAACACGCATTGTCATGCGGAATTGCGGGTTGATCAACCCGGACAGCATGGAAGAATACATTGCCCGTGATGGTTATCAGGCCTTGGCCAAGGTGGTTTCAGGCATGTCGCAGGACGATGTGGTTTCCGAGCTGGAAAAGAGCGGCCTGCGTGGCCGTGGCGGTGCGGGTTTCCCCACATTCATGAAATGGAAGTTCACAAAGGCTTCCAAGGGCGATACGCACTATATCATCTGCAATGGTGACGAAGGGGATCCGGGGGCTTATATGGATCGCGGCATCCTTGAGGCTGATCCGCATTCCGTGCTGGAAGGCCTGATCATTGGCGGCTATGTGATCGGGGCCGAAAAAGGCATCTTCTACATCCGTGCGGAATATCCGCTGGCGGTGGAGCGTATTGAAAAAGCCATCAAGCAGGCGCGTGCGGCCGGTTTGCTTGGCAAGAACATTCTCGGGACGGAATTCTCGTTTGATTGCGAGGTCCGTCTTGGCGCTGGCGCATTCGTGTGCGGCGAGGAAACGGCACTGATCGCTTCCGTGGAAGGTCGGCGCGGTACGCCGCGTTCGCGTCCGCCCTATCCGTCCCAAAAGGGATTGTGGGACAAGCCTACCATGATCAACAACGTGGAAACGCTGGCCAACGTGGCGCAGATCATTCTGCGTGGCGGGGACTGGTTTGCGAAGGTTGGTGAAGGTAAATCCAAGGGGACAAAGGTGTTTGCGGTCACCGGCAAGGTGAAGTATGCAGGCCTCATGGAAATCCCGATGGGAACGAAGCTGCGCGACATCGTGATGAAGGACGGTGGCGGCACCAGTACCGGCAAGCCGCTCAAGGCCATCCAGACGGGCGGCCCGGCGGGCGGCCTCATTCCGGAATCGTTGCTCGATACACCAGTGACTTATGAAAACCTCCAGCAGCTTGGTTCCATGATGGGGTCGGGCGGCATGATCGTGATGGATGAAACTGATGATGCCGTGGAACTTGCACGGTTCTACCTTGGTTTCTGCGTTGACGAGAGCTGCGGCAAGTGTGCGCCGTGCCGTCTTGGCGGGCGCCAGATGTTGACCCTCCTCAACAAGATTGCGGACGGCAAGGGCACAAAGGCAGATCTTGAAGAAGTGAAAAAGCTGGCGCGGGCGATGCGGACGGCATCGCTGTGCGGGCTTGGACAGGCAGCGCCAAATCCGGTGATGTCGGCCCTGCGCTATTTTGAGGATGAATTCACAAAACGGTTGGTGGGGTAAGCCATGACAAGCGAGATGAACATGGAAGAAAAGAAAATGATCAAGGCCACCATCAACGGCATTGAAGTGGAAGTGGCGGAAGGCGGCAGCATTCTGGACGCTGCCCGTACGGTGCAGATCAAGATCCCGACGCTTTGCAAACATCCTGATCTTGATGCCACGGGCGCCTGCGGCATTTGTGTCGTGCGCAACAAGGCCAACGGGCGCATGCTGCGTTCATGTTGCACGCCGCTGGAAAATGGCATGGACCTCCTTTCGGAGGATGCGGAGATTGTCGAGGTGCGGAAAACCGTGCTTGACCTTCTGCTTTCGCGTCATCCCAACGAATGCCTGACCTGCGCGCGCAACCAGAACTGCGAACTGCAGACCTTGTGTGCCGATTTTGGCGTGCGGCGGGAAACGTTGCCCAATATCGTTCCTGACCTGCCAAAGGATGATTCCACGAAATGTATCGTGCTGGATCCGCGCAAGTGCATCAATTGCGGACGCTGTGTCGATGTCTGCCAGAACATGCAGGATGTGTGGGCGCTGTCCTTCCTCAATCGCGGGATTGATACCCGCATGGCGCCGGCGGGCGACATCAGCCTTGCGGAATCGCCTTGCGTGAATTGTGGCCAGTGTTCGGCCCATTGCCCCACGGGCGCGATTGTCGAATATGAGGAAACCGATGTTGTGTGGGAAAAGCTGCACGATCCGGAAACCTATTGCGTGGCGCAGATCGCGCCGGCGGTGCGGGTTGCAATTGGCGAGGCGTTCGGCCAGCCAATTGGCACCAACATGGAAGGCAAGATGTATGCGGCCCTGCGCCGCATGGGGTTCAATGCCGTGTTTGATACCAATTTTGGTGCGGATTTCACCATCATGGAAGAAAGCGCCGAGTTCGTGAAGCGGTTCACGAAGGGTGAGGGGGAACTTCCGCTCATCACCACCTGCTGCCCGTCATGGGTGGATTTCATGGAGAAATACCATTCGGACATGATCCCGCATTTCTCTACCTGCAAATCCCCGCATGAAATGCTTGGGGCGCTCGCCAAGACTTATTACGCCGACAAGATGGGGGTTGACCCGAAAAAGATCTACATGGTCTCCATCATGCCTTGTACGGCAAAGAAATATGAAATCCGGCGCTGCAATGACATGTCATCCTCCGGTTGCCAGGATGTGGACGTTTCGCTGACCACGCGCGAGATTGCCCGCATGTTCAAGCAGTCAAGCATTGATTTCGTGAACATTCCCGATGGCGAGGCGGACAGCATTCTTGGCGACTACACCGGTGGCGGCGTCATTTTTGGCGCGACCGGCGGCGTGATGGAAGCGGCGCTGCGCAACGCGGTGTGGATGGTAACCGGAAAGGTTCCGGAAAAGCCGGAATTTGAAGCCGTTCGTGGTCTTGAAGGCATCAAGGAATGCAAGATCGACCTTGCGGGCAAGGAAGTGCGCATTGCGGTGGCCCATGGTCTCAAGCATGTGGAAGAGGTGTTGGACAAGGTGCGTGCGGCCAAGACATCTGGCGGTGAATTGCCCTATCACTTCATTGAGGTGATGGCGTGTCCCGGCGGTTGCGTCGGCGGCGGCGGCCAGCCCTACGGTGTGACCAACGAGCTGCGTTCCAAGCGGGCGGCGGGGCTTTACAAGTGTGACACCGAATGCGCGCAGCGCACATCGAGTGAGAACGCGCATGTGCAGAAGGTGTATGCCGAATTCCTGGGCGAACCGCTCAGTGAAAAGGCGCATCACCTGCTGCATACGCATTACAGCACCAAGCGCGCTTACCAGCGGTAGAGCGTTGATCGTGGGAAAGGGCGCGGAGGGCCGGGAAACCAGCGCCGCGCCCTTTTTCGTGGAGCAGGAATGACACAGGTTTCGGATACGACAGGAATGGGAATGTCCATGCATGTGCGGGATGCGGGGATGCGCGTCCTGCACAACCTGTCTCTGCAAACCGGGCAAGGCCCACTTGTTGTGGATGAGATGATCGTTGCGCAGCAAGGGCTGTTTGCCGTATTTGCCAAAGGCGGAGACGGCATGCTTTCAGGTGTGGCCAGCTCTGCCGAATGGCATCTCACCGGTGCGGATGGACAACGGGCTGTGATAGCCAATCCACTCATGGAAAATGCAGGAAAATTGCAGGCGCTGGCAGCCGGGCTTGGGCTTTCTCCGGAACACCTGCGGGGGCTTGTTGTGATGACGGGGGACGTGAAGTTGGCGGGTTCCCTGCCGGATACAGTGTTGCTCAAAAGCGCATTGCCCTATGTGCGGGCGCAGGTGGGCCATGTGCTGACAGGGCCGGAAATGGCGCAGGTCATGGATGCGTTGCAAAAACGGATACGTGGGCCAAGCGGTGAAATTGATGCAATGCAAAACGCGACGACTATGGTCATACGAAACCATGCGCCGGGGCGTTGCCCGAAATGCGGGGCTGGCATGGTGTCGGAAATTTTGCGCGAAGGCGAACATGCGGGGCGCGAGATTTTCCGCTGCAGCCGCTATCCCGCCTGCCCTTATGCCAGTTTTGGCATAAGTCTTACGGAGTAGGGCGGGGCGCTTCCTGTGCGGTGTTCTGGCGCATGAGCATGCCATGCAGGATGACAATCAGCATTTCGGGCGAGCATTGGGCGATATTGACCGTAACCTTTCCGCTTTTGGGCTGGTAGCGGGAAAATGCGCCGTCTGGCAGGATGGAAAGATGCACATCCATCGGCTTGCGGATGCTGTCCAGCACCTTTTTGCCCTGGGGGATATTCTGCGCTTCGTCAAGCCTTTTCTCGCACATGGCTTTTTCGGCAGCACTGCCGTGCATGATAATGAATGGGTGTTTCATGGTGATATCTTTGGGGTTGGGAGTTTGTAGTCCGCCTTCAGCGCCGGGGCTTCTGGCTTTATGAAAAAATTATAGCCTTCCATGCAGGAGGCGAGGAAAGCGATGGTGTCCCCAAGGCGCTTCGGGTTTTCCCAAAACAGCTCTTCAAGGTGCCACCAGTCGTTTTTCTGTGCGCCATGGACAAGAGCTTGGGCACTTTTTAGAACGTTCAGGTGTTGGAGGGGCGCGTCTGAAAGGATGATGTCTTCATGGGTTGCGTCAACAAGCGCCAGAAGGGAATGGTCATCCATCTGATGGATGTTGGGCATGGTCGCCAGCTTGTTGAATGTCTTTTTAAGGGGGATGCTGTTGCCGTAGATGGTCAAGGAATCCGCATTTTTTTGTGGATTTTGGACAAAATCACGCAATTCGGCAAAGTTTCTGTGCAACATGTCAAATGTTGCATCATGCAGATTGGCGCTCACGCGGAAGCTCTCCGTCATGCCGGCAATATCGGCCCGAAGTTCATTGTTTGTGCGATGAACCACCGTTCTTTCCGTTGTGTGTCCGAGCACTTCGTGTGCCAAGGTCAATCTGGAAATGCCGGCACGGGAAAAGGGAAGGTCGTCCCTGATCCTTTCCTCGGGAATCCGGAGATAAAAGGCGCACATGGCTTTTGCCGATGGATAGGCCGGTTCCGGGAAAACATACGAAATATGGTTTTGGAAACCTTCCTGCGGGCCCAAATGGTAGACGCCGGCGTCTGTGATGTATGCCATGATGGAAATGGCCACGAACGGTTTTGCCCGGCTGCCATCATTCCCGAACCTGGCGAGATATTTGCTGGTGATGGTTGCATCAATGTTTTGAAAAGAATCCAGATGGTCGTGGTAGCGGTCGAGCACCACGATGGCGCGGGTGGGGCAAAGGGTTTCAATCCGTTTCTGGAACTCTCCGGAAAGCGCGCTGATCTGCCTTTCCTCCTCCGTCATGGGGGTGCCGGTATGGACTTTGGCTAGACGCTCGCAATGTGCCGCCTCAATGACGTTTTTGGCCTGTGTGTCAATATGGGCCACCAGAACAGGTGTCCTGGCGAGGAACGCCTTCAGTTTTTCAATATTCGCTTCGTTCATGACATCGCTTTCGGAGTGAGGGTCAGACTGGAGACGGCCTTTGGCGCAGGTGCATCGGGCTTGATGAAGAAGTTGTAGCCTTCCATGCAGCGTTCGAGAAATTTTATGGAATCCGCAAGGCGGGTGGGGTATTCGCGGGCAAGGCGGTTGAGGGTGTCCCCGCATCCGTCCCGGGCGTCCTTCACAAGGCTGATCGCGTTGCCGATCGTGTTCTCGTATTCCTCAAAAGTGTAAGGGTCTATGGCAACACGGGAGAACACGGAATTGACCGTGCTCACAAGTTCGCGATCCTTCGCGCCGCGAAGATACCTGTCCTTTTGGAGGATTTTGAAAGCTTTGCAAAGTTTTTCCCCGATGGCATAAGTCAGGTTCGATTTAGTGATTTCAGAAAGGGTCGATGCCTTCCTCAGGAGACACAGGTCCCTTACGAAGATGCATGATTTTGCGGCTTCCTTATTGCCTGTGTCACGGATTATTCCGGCCATGGCGGCGATGTCTGCCCGAAGCTCCTTGTTGACCCTGCTGTAATGGGAACTCCTCCTCCATGACGCGGGATCTGTTCCATGTCCCGTGCCTTCATGATGGCAGGTCATGAGATCTTCTTCCGCTCGCGAAATGGGAGGGGGTTCTGCTATGCGCGAAACAGGGACGTGGAACCAGCTGGCCAAGGTTTCGTGAATGCAGGGCGTGAGGTTTTTTTGCACCACAAGAACGCAAGGGGGATAAAAACCGTCTTCCCTGTCCAGGAATAAAGCGCATGCCTCAAACATGCTGTTTCCTTCTTGAAGTTCAAGGGAGGCTCTTTTGGTAAGCTTGCTGGCGTTGTCTTTTCCGGCAATTTCCGCATATCTCCTGTTGACGGTCTCCGTCAGGGGATCAAGGGATGAAACGTCATCGCGCGTGAAGTCGAGGACAATATAAACGATTCCGTTTGAAAGGGCGTTGAGGCGGCGTTCAAATTCACGCGAAAGCCTGCTGTGCGCAATTTCGGTATTGTTTTTGGGAGCCCCCGCGAGCAGGGCCATGCGGCGCCCGCTTTCTTTTTCGAAGGGGATTGGGAAGTGTTCAACGCTTTCCAGAAGCACGGGCGTGCGGCTCAGGAATTCTTCCAGCTTTACAAGATCGGGCTTCTTCATGGTGCAACCTTTGGGGTTGGCGCTTTGCACTTGTTTTCTGGCCTGAGGAACAGGGCGTGGGCTTCCATGCAATCCTGAAGGAATGAGATTGCACGATCCAGCCTTTCCGGATTTTCTTCCGCAAGCCGCATGCAGGTTTCATCTTCTCCATTCAGGGTGTCGCGGACAAGGGTAAGGGAATCCTCCAGTGTCTGGACACGGCGGGCAAATCCGGGCTCATCGAGCATGAGGGGGCGGGCAATCCGGTCTATGGTTTTGACAAGTTCCGTATCCGGCATGGATGTCAGGTTCGGGGTGGCTTCAAGGTCTTTTAGGGCAATTTTCAGTTCATTTCCCCCCATGCGGGAAGCGGTGAGTTGCGATGCATCCGCATGCAGGGCGGTTTGGCGCAGGGAGGAAAGGTTGCGTAGATGGATGATGGCGTGTGCGGTTTTTATGGATGCGCCGTCCCGCAGGATTCCGGCCATGGAGGCAATGTCTGCGCGCATTTCCTGATTTGTGGTGTTGTTTCCTCCAAATCCATCAAGGAGCCAGTTCGGTTCTGTGCCATGGCCAAAACCTTCATGGTAAAGAGTTATGCGGGCATAATCTTCAAGGAAAAGGACATTCTGTTTTGCCATGCGGAACATATCGGTCAGCAGGACGGCGCTGAAGAGCAAGTCTTGGCAGGCTTCTGGTGATTGTGGGGTGATCAGGAACACATTGTCCGCAAGACCATGATCTTCCGTCATCCGTTGGCAACCTGGCTCCCGGAAATATTCAAAATCCTCATATGCCATTTCCATGGAAGGGCAAAACTGGTTGTTGTCGTTGCTGCCTGTGAGGCTTGCATGTTTCTCCGTCATGCAATCAACAAGGCCATCCCAGTCGGACAGGTTGTCCGTCGTGTGGTCAACAACAAGGTAGGTGCGGCCATTGCCAAGAGCATTCAGACGTCTTGAAAATTCCTGTGCCAGTTCATGGTGCAGGGGTTCGTTTCCGGGAACGCTTGGGGGGCGGATTGTGCGTATCTGGCGGATCAGAACGCCCGTTCTGGCCAGAAACGCTTCAAGATTTTGGATGTGTTTTTCCTGCATGGAAGAAAAAGTAACATGCATGCGCGGGGAGGAGATGCGCTAAAACTGCAAGCCAGCCATGCAGGTAAGGCATGGCTAAAGGCAGCAAAAAAGCCGACCGCTTGCGGCCGGCTTTTTTATATGCGGAATGCGTGTTTGCTTTATTTGAGGTGCATCTTGCCGGGCGTGAGGTTCACCTTGGGGGACGTGGCCCCCTCAGGCGCATCTTCCATCTGGCGGGCCAGCTTGAGGTGGTTGCTGAGCGCATTCATGAGTTCGCTGTTGGAAAGGGATCTGCGCACCGTAATGATGCGGGATTCCTTGTCAAAGGTTGCTGGAGCATGCTCGGGCATGCTGTTTTCCCCCAGCGTGATGGTGCAGGACTGGCTGATGGCAGAAACAACCTTCGGGTTACCTTCCTGAAGGGTTTCGATAATGCTTTCAATCCGGGCCTGATCTTCCTCGGATCCTTTAGCAAGGATGTTCGGGTTTTTCATGGAATACCTCAAGGGTTGTTTTCTGAAGGAAAGAATATCGAGTTTTTAGGAAAAAGACAATTGTTCCGGATATCAGATGGGGGATTTGGGAACCAGATGTGGCCCCGGTTTGTGTGTTTTTTGCATGTGGGGGGCGGGATTGATGAAAAACGCATGGGCTTCCATGGCGTTTTTCAGGATTTCCACAGCATCCATGAGTTGTTCGGGGTTTTTTCTGGAAAGTTTATGAAAGGTTGTGTCATGGCCTTGGGTGGCATCGCGGATGATGGTGCGGGCATGGGAAAGGGCGGTTTTATGGCGCCTGTTTTCCTGTAGGGTGATGCTTAGCGGGGCGTGGACCCTGTTGATGAGGGCTACGAGGGCAACATCGTCCATGGATTGGATGTTGGGAGTTTTTTCAAGTTCGGTAAAGGCTTTCCTGAGCTGGGAGCTATATGCGTAAAGCAGGATGTCATCATTCAGGGAAGTGTTCTGGAAATCCGCACGCAGGGCGTAAAGTTCCCGGAAAAACATCCAGGCTTTTGCCGCATTCCTGTTTCCCGTGTCATGCAGAATTCCTGCCATGGCGGCTATGTCGGCGCGAAACTCACAGTCGCGGGCCTTGTAGGCGGGCAGGGGAGACCAGCTTTCAAGGGGTTCGGTTCCGTGTCCAAAAGTTTCGTGGTGGAGGTTCATGCGGTCGAACTCATTGCCGGAGACAGGAATGAAGGACTTGAGGTGGCTTGCAGAAGCGTTGAACCATGAGGCGAAATCAATAACGGGATCACTGTTGATGTTTCTGGGATAAATGACCATGCAGGTCTGTTTCATTCCATCCGTGCGGGAGATCATATCGCAGGATGGATAGCGGATGCCCTCAAACATGCTTTTTGCGCGTTTGCCATTGAGCCGGCTGGAATCTCCCGGCGGCGCATGGGTGCGGTACTTTTTTGTAAGGGTATCCTGGATTTTTTTGGGTGAGGAGAGGTCGTCCTGCGTGCGGTTAATGACAATGAAGATGCGCTTCGGGAATAGATGCTGCACGCGGTTCTGAAACTCCCATGACAGCGCACTGTGTTCCTGTTCGCGTTCATTCAAGGGAATGCCGGAAAAGAGGGCTTCAAGGCGCTTGGCCTGCCAGTCTGCGGTTGATTCAGCAGCGTCGTCTACATGCGCGACCAGCAAGGGGAGCGCTTTCAGAAAATCTTCAATCCTGTGAAGATCCAGCATGTGCATGGGAAGATGCTATGACAAGGCTGATGGCGAATGCAAGGCGTTAAATGCAAAACTGCCATTTTCATGCCCATGAAAAACGCCAGACGCGTCTTGTGTCCGGTGTTTGGAAGACAGCGTGCTGTGCGTTATGGCCTGAACGGTTTTTTCGCAGCGAAAGGGCGTGGCGCGGCATGTTGCCTATCTGATGGATCAGAAAGGCTTTGGCCACGCGGCTCCTGTTCTTTTCCTCATCGAAGGAGGACAAGGTGTGTTTATGGGTGCGGCGCGGGTTTCGGGCTTTCCGGTTTTCCCGCATAGCCCCTGCTGTCCCAATCCTTTGTCGCCTGTTCCAGCCGCTTGGCGATGGCGTCGTTTTTCATCTGGGTTTTGGCCCAGTTGAGAGGGCTGATCTGGCCATCACGGGCGCCATGCGGGTTGGCGCCTGCGTCGAGCAGCAGGTTGACGGTTTCGAGGTGGCCATGCATGGTGGCGGCGAAAAGCGGCGTCTGGCCATCCCATGTGCGGGACTCAAGCTCTGCACCTTCTTCCAGCAGGAAGAGGATGGTTTCGGTGCGGCCGTTCCATGCGGCATAATGGATGGGCTTGGCGTCGTTGAGATCCCTGTCATGGACAGATGCGCCGGCATCCAGCAGCTTTTTCAGGAAATCCGTATTGCCGTGGCTGGCCGTCCAGTGGATGGCACCGGTGTCGCGGTGCTCAAGGGCAGCCCCTTGGGTGAGCAGCTTTTCCGCCCGGGAGAAGTTGGCAAAGCGGGTGGCCATGACAAGCTTGTCGGCAAGCATGCGGGCATCGTTGTTGTTCATTTTTCATGTCCCTGTTTTTGGGCGGCGGGTTTGCGCTTTCCGATAAGGGCAGAGATGACGCCGTGGAAAGTATTGATTTCCTGGGTGGTAAGCCGTGCGCGCTGGAGCATGTTGCGCAGGTTGCACTGCATGGAAGGCTTTTGTTCGACGCTGGTGAAAAACCCCGCATCCTCAAGCGCATCTTCAAGCCGCCCGAACAGGCCCATGAGCTGTTTTTTGTCCGCCACTTCCGATTTTCCCGTGTGTAGCTCGGCACTTTGGATGTCAAGGCCGGACTGGAACCACTCATAGGCCATGATAAGGACGCCCTGCGCCAAATTCAGCGAGGAAAAGGCAGGGTTGAGCGGAACGGTGACAATGTCGTCTGCCAGCGGCAGGTCATCACTTTCAATGCCTGTGCGTTCACAGCCGAAAATGATGCCGCAGGCCGCGCCTGATGCGGTTTTCTCTCGCAGGGACATGGCCGCGCCCTTAGGGGTGAGAATTTCTTTCACCATGTCGCGCGGGCGGGCGGTGGTGGCCACCACATAATTGAGGTCGGCCACGGCTTCGGCCAGGGTCCCGAATACTTCAGCCCCGTCCAGCACACAGGTGGCACCGGAGGCGTTGGGGATGGCGCGTTCATTCGGCCACCCGTCACGCGGGGAAACCAGCCGTAGCCGGGTCAGGCCACAGTTGAGCATGGCACGTGCGACAGAGCCGATGTTCTCACCCATCTGCGGACGGTCGAGGATGACAACCGGGCCGCCGGTGAGGCTTGGCATACGGGGATTGGTGCCCGATGTCATTTCCGCCGCCAGGTGGTGCCGGTGGGGTTGTCCTCGAGGATAAGACCTGCATCCGTGAGTTCCTTGCGGATGGCATCGGCCCGGACAAAGTTTTTTTCGGCCTTGGCTTCCAAACGTTCCGTAATCATTTTTTCAATATCGGCGTCGGACAGGCCGTCTGCTTCCGCAGTTCCACGCAACCATTCTTCAGGAGCGGTTGCAAAAAGGCCCATGAACCTGCCAGCGGCAAGCAGTCTGGATTTGTTCTCAACCGTGCCGGACTTGTTGGCTTCTTTGGCCAGCTTATGTAATTCGGCCAGAGCCTTGGGAGTATTGAGGTCGTCACACAAGGCGTTCAGGAGCCTGTCGGGGATGTCGGCGCCCGCGTTGGCATCCACGCCGCGCAGGGCGATATAGAGCTTGTCCAGTGCGGCGCGGGCCTGTGTGAGGCCTTCGCGTGTAAAGTCAAACGGCTGGCTGTAGTGGGCGGTCATCAGGTAATAGCGCAGTGCCTCGCCGGGAATGCCTTCATCCAGGAGTTGGTGGACAGTGATGAAGTTGCCCAGCGACTTGGACATTTTCTGTCCTTCCACGCCGAGATGTCCGTTATGCATGAAAAAGCGGGACATGCTGTCCGAACCGCAAGAGCAGCGGGTTTGGGCAATTTCGTTTTCATGGTGTGGGAATACAAGGTCGATTCCGCCGCCATGGATGTCAAACGGGATGCCGAGATGCTTGGCGGACATGGCCGAGCATTCGATATGCCAGCCGGGCCGGCCGCGGCCCCACGGGCTTTCCCAGCCGGGCTGTTCGTCCGTTGAGGGCTTCCAGAGTACAAAATCAGCCGGATCGCGTTTGTAGGGGGCCACTTCCACACGTGCGCCCATCACCATGTCGTCGCGGCTGCGCTTGGAAAGCATGCCATAATCCGGCATGGAGGGAACATGGAAGAGTACATGGCCTTCCGCCTCATAGGCGTTGCCCTTTTCCATGAGCACCTGAATAATGGCGATCATGTCGCCAATATGCTGGGTGGCCTTGGGTTCAACCGTTGGGTCCAGTGCGCCAAGCGCGCCCATGTCCGCCTTGTACTGGGCATAAGTGCGCTGGGTGAGGTCGCCGATGCTTTCGCCCTTTTCCTTGGCGGCCGCGATGATCTTGTCATCCACGTCCGTCACATTGCGGACATAGGTGACCTTTGGATAAAGTCTGGAAAGCAGGCGGAAGAGGATGTCAAACACCACTACGGGGCGCGCGTTCCCCAGATGGGCGAAGTCGTAAACGGTGGGACCACAGACATACATGCGCACATGGCCCGGGTCGATGGGGGCAAAATCCTCGGTTTTCTGGGTGAGTGTGTTGTGGATGCGCAAGGTTGTCATGGTCTTGTCCTTTCCTGAAAAGTCCAGGAAATGGCTTTAGCATGATGCACATGGCGGTTCAAGGGGCTTCGCTTCACCCCCAGGAGACATCCGTATCATCCAGACCATCCGCATGGAAGCGGACAAAGGTGAGTTCGGTGGTGGGCTCGTGGGTGAGCGGGTGGATGTCGGCCATGGGAGAAGTGCTTTCGAGCGCAAAGCCGAGACGTTTGGCCACGGCAACGCTTTTGGTGTTGTTTTCGTCGTAGAGGATGGCGAGGCGGCGCAGGCCAACGTGCCGGAACAGGTAAAGGGTCAAGGCGCGGGCAGCTTCCGTCATGATGCCCTTGCCGGTTTCGGAGGTACGGAGCCAGTAGCCAAGATGGGCCGAAGGGATTTTCCAGTTGAAGCCGTAAACCCCGATCATGCCGAGGAAGCGGTCGCTTGCAAAAATGGCGAAGGAAAGGTGTTTGCGCAGGATGAAGTCGGCCGCGAACCTGCGTGCTTTTTCGTCGCTTTCTTCAAGTGTTGGCGTGCCTTGTGCCAATTCGAGCCACGGGACGAAATCCTGCATGCTTTCGGAAACCGCCTCAAAAATGGCCCGTCCATCTCCCGCCCGGCATGGCCGCAAGGTCAGCCGCTTCGTACGGATGGGCACGGGGAGATCAAGCAGGATGGGGTTTTCTATGCCCCCCATGACACACCTGTATCATCAAGGCCGTCTGCATTGAAGCGGACATAGATGCGGGAAGTTGCAAGCTCGTCGGTGTCCCTTTTGAGGTGTTTGCCGAAGGCCTTGCTTTCGAGCGCAAAGCCAGGACGCTCGGCCACGCCAGCGCTTTTTGCATTGTCATCATCACAGCCGAGCACGAGGCGGCGCAGCCCTGGTACGCGGAAGGCGTAAAGGGAAAGCGCGTTCACAGCCTCGGTCATGTAGCCGTGGCCGGTTGTCGATGTGCGCAGCCAGTAGCCGATTTCCGCCGAAGGAATCTTCCAGTCAATCTTGTGAAGGCCGCACAGCCCGATCATCCGTCCTTCCCGCATGATGCAGAAAGCAAGAAGTTTGCGCAGGATGAAATCCGCGGAGAATTGCCGGGCCCGTTCCTCGCTCTGGCTGATCGTGGGGAGGGGGGTGGCCCATGGCGGGAAGCGCGCCAATTCAGAAGCACTTTCCGCAATGGCTTCGTTCATGGCCTGGCCATCACCCGCCTGCATGGGGCGCAAGGTCAACCGCTTCGTACGGATGGGAACGGGGAGATCAAGCAGGATGGGGTTGTCAATGCCACCCATTTTTCCTTACGCCTTGAACTTGTTGACTATGGGATACCGGCGTTCTCGCCCGAAGGCGCGCTTCGTGATCTTCACGCCGGGCGGCGATTGGCGGCGTTTGTATTCTGCGCGATCAAGCATTTTCCAGATGCGGCGGATGGTGGCTTCATCATGCCCGCGCGAGGCAATCTGCTCGACAGACATTTCCTTTTCGACAAGGCCTTCCAGAATATCATCCAGCGCTGGGTAGGGCGGCAGGCTGTCCTGGTCCACCTGATCTGGTTTCAGCTCGGCCGAGGGGGGCTTGCTGATGGAGCTGCGCGGAATGGCCATGCCGTCAGGGCCAAGGGCGCCCTTTGGCTTGTGGCTGTTGCGCCATTCGGAAAGCGCGAAAACAGTGGTTTTGTAAACATCTTTGAGGACGGAATAGCCGCCGCACATGTCGCCGTAAAGGGTGGAGTAGCCCACCGACATTTCCGATTTGTTGCCGGTGGAAAGTACCATGGGCCCAAACTTGTTGGACATGGCCATGAGGATCATGCCGCGGATGCGGGCCTGGATGTTTTCTTCCGTCACGTCCTCGGCCTTGCCTTCAAAAACGGGCTTCAGCATCTGCGCATAGGCTTCCACAGCCGGAACAATGGGAACGGAGGTCATTTTCATGCCCAGAAGTCGTCCACTTTCCTCGGCATCGGACACGCTGCCTTCGGATGAATATTTCGAGGGCATCATGACGCCCCAGACCTTGTCGCCGCCAAGGGCATCTGCGGCGATGGCTGCGGACAGGGCGCTGTCAATCCCGCCCGACATGCCGAGGATGACGCCGGGGAAGCCGATCTTGCCGACATAATCCCGCAGGCCGATCATGAGGGCAAGGTAAATGGATTCAAGAATATCAACGGAGGGAGCCTTCTCGCCTTCGGCGCAGGTGAAGGTACCATCATTGCCCTTTGTCCAGGTGGTCAGGCACAGGTCTTCTGCAAAAAGAGGCTGGGAAACAGCCTCGCTTCCATCAGCATTCAGGACGAAGGATTGACCGTCAAACACCAGCTCGTCCTGGCCACCCACCTGGTTGAGGTAAATGAGGGGGAGGCCGGTTTCGTTGATGCGGGCCAGTGCATGGCGATGGCGCAGGTCATCCTTGGCGACTTCAAAAGGGCTGCCGTTGATGGCGAGCAGGATTTGCGCGCCGCTTTCCTTCAGTGCCGTGGATACAGGCGTGTGCCACATGTCCTCACAGATGAGAACGCCAAGGTTTACGCCATGGAAAGAAATGGGGCGGGGCAGTGGACCCGATGTAAAGGTGCGTTTTTCGTCAAAAACGCCGGTGTTTGGCAGGTCATGCTTGAGGGTGATTGCGGAAATGCTTCCGTTTTCCATCAGGATGACGGCGTTGTATGGGTGGCCATTCTGCCGCCACGGGGAGCCAACCAGCAGGGCAGGGCCCCGCGCAGTTGCTGCCGCCATGGTACGGATTTCCTCTTCGCAGCGGGTGAGGAATGCGGTTTTCAGGATCAGGTCTTCCGGCGGGTATCCACACAGTGAAAGTTCAGGGAAGGCAACAAGGTCTGCATTCATGCGTGCGGCCCGTTCCCGGATTTCAAGAATCCGTGCCGCATTGCTGGAGATGTCGCCAAGGGTCGGGTTGAACTGGGCAAGGGCGATCCGGATCTGGTTTGGCATGGCTTTTGTCAGTCCTGTGAGGATTGGGAAAAGGAATGAGAAAAAGGACGTTTCAGGTTTCGCTGGTAATCTTGATGCGGATGTTCCGCCAGCGCCAGGCCATGAGGCTCCATGTAAAGACAGCCTGAAGGGCTGGAGGAGCAAGGCTCATGAGCGGGGAGGTCCCATTTCCGGCAATGTCCGGAATGAAGATGGGCAGAAAGCGTTCAAGGTTGGCTGAAAGCAGCAGGGCGGGCAGCAAAAGATAAAGAATGCCGAGATAGACAAGGCTGGTGAGGGTTCCTGAGAACGGACGTCCGGAGAGGGTAAAGAAAATGATGAGGCCGACATCCCGGAGGAGGAACAGGAAAATGGCAGCAAGGACCGGAAGGGCTTGCGGGTTTTGACTGGCAATGTGGAACATCGCGGCGGCAAGGCATAAAACGGCAGTGGTGATGATGGATATGAACCAGCAGGGGGTTGCCGTATTTGCGGTTTCCGAATGGCCTTCTGAAAGACGGGTCAGCCAAAGGCGAAGGGAGAGGAATCCCTTGGGTTCAAGCAAGGCGACAAGTTCCGTGAGCAGAACGGATGTGGTGAAAGCAATGGTCATGGCCATTGCAAGGCCTGGCGCTTCAATGGTCATAAAGGGGGACATTTCGGCAAAGCCGGCGCTGTAGAAAATGGAAAAAATAAGGAAGGCGCTCCAGACATAAGGTGGATCGGCATATTTCAGTTCGGCGCGCATGAGGTGGTGGATTCCGGCGATGGTCCATGCGGCAAGGATGCAAAGGCTTGCAAAGGTGAAGCGGTCTGCCTCGAAGCTGATGCCATACCAGAGGATATGGGAGGTGATGGATTGGAGCGGGAACAGCGATCCAAGAACCCCCAGGCCAACCACGATCCCAATGACCTGGGAGAAGGTGACGAGTCCACGGATTCCTGTGGGATTGAGGCGCAGGAACAGCATGCTGAACAGCATGGAGGCCGCTTGTGCGGCAATGGATGTGATGACCATTTCGCCGGCACTCATGATGGCGTCTTTGGGCCAGAAGGCCATGATGGGAACAAGCCACAGGGCACCATACCAGGCAAAGGAAGTGCTGCCTATGAGTTTCCCCCAGGTCATTCCCCATGACGTCATGGAGCTGAGGCGCTGGGTATCCCAGGTCAGGTTTTCCACTTCGGACATGACGGCTTCGGCGCTCATCCGGGTTCCCCACAGGATGAGGAGGATGAAGGCCATGATGGAGGCTGCAGCACCAAGGGACGTGTTTGTTTCAGTGGCCAGGCGGGTTGCTATGAGGACCAGCGCCATGATGAGGGGGAGGCCGATGAGGCGGTGCAGGGAAAATTCGAGGCGCAGGTTGCGCAGGAATTCCGGGTTGGCTTCAATGGGGCTGTCGCCGGGAAGAGGAAAACAAAGCATCATGCGCCTTTCTGGGGGGATGTAGCGTCCGGGGAAGCCTCTTTTTTGCCGGGGGTAACTTGAGGGGGAGGCGGAGCCTTGGCTGACATTTTCTCAAGGTAGACGGACTGGATGTTGGGCTTGTCTTCGGCAAAACCGCAAAAGGGGATTTGTGCAGCGGTTATGCGGGCGATGAGACGGCTGACAGCGTTGTCATCACCATGAAAATCAAAGGTGGCATCCCGGCCTTCAAGGGAAATGGCGGTGACATCAACCAGATGGATAAGCTTGGCAACAACTTCCGGGGCTTCCATGGGCATGGTCATGCGCCACCTGCGATGGGTGGCCGCGGAGTTGCGGATTTCGCGCAAATCCACAAGATGGCCGTTATCAATGATCATCATGTGGGTGGAGTAATCCTCAAGTTCCACAAGGATATGGGAAGAAACAAGGATCGTCATTCCACTGTCGCGCAGGCTGACCAGCAGGCGGGAGAGGTCTATGCGGGCCTCGGGGTCCAGCCCGGAGGCAGGTTCATCCAGCAGCAGGATGGCTGGGCGGTGGATGATGGCCTGGGCAATGGCAAGGCGCTGGCGCAGTCCGCGGGAAAGGTTTCCGGCTTGCTGGTTCAGGCGGTCTTCAAGTCCCAGCATGCGGGCGGTTTCAAGGATGCGTTCCTTGCGCAAGCTGCAAGGGACACCGTGGGCGCTGGCATAATAATTCAGGCAGTCCGCAACAGTGAGAAGATCGTAAAGGCCATAGAAATCCTGCAGGAAACCAATTTTTTCATGGGCTTTCCGAGGATTGGACAGGACATCGATGCCATCAATGGAGATGGAACCGGAAAAAGGGGTATCAAGCGCGGCAATATTGCGCAGGATGGTGGTTTTTCCCGCACCGTTTGGCCCCACCATGGCGGTAATGCTCTGCGGTTCAAGTTCAAAGGAGATGCCCTTGATGGCACGTTTGTCGGGATAGTCAAAAATGAGATCTTTTACGCTGATGATGGGCATGCTTTTTCCCCTGTTTGGGATATCTTCTGTTTTTTTTATCCTTCGGCGCGGGATTTGGCAAGTTTTCTTTGCTTTTCTTCTGCCTTGACTGCCCGGAAACCTGGAGCGCGTCCTGCAAGGATTTCCTGGCGACTTCGCGCGATGGCTATGGCGTCTGCAGGAATGTCATGGGTAATAACGCTGCCAGCGCCGATGATGGCGCCATCACCCACCGTAACGGGCGCAACAAGCGCCACATCCGAGCCGATGAAGGCTCCCGCGCCAATGATGGTTTTGTGCTTGAGGTAACCGTCGTAATTGCAGGTAATGGTGCCAGCGCCGATGTTTGTTTTTGAGCCAACAGTGCAATCGCCAAGGTAAGTGAGGTGGTTGGCCTTGGCACCGGGGGCCAGTGTCGTGTTCTTGAGTTCGACAAAATTGCCGACATGGGCGTTTTCTCCCACCATGCTTCCGGGACGCAGGCGGGCAAACGGGCCAATGCGCGCGCCCTTTTCAATGGTGGTGCCTTCAATGTGGGAGAAGGAAAGGATTTCCACATTGTCCCCCACAATTGCGCTGGGGCCAAAGACCACATGGGGGCCGATGACAATGTCCCGGCCAAACCGTGTATCGGCGCACAGGAAAACCGTTTCCGGAGAGGGCATGGTGACGCCAGCTGTCATGGCCGCCTGGCGCAGGCGGTTTTGCAGGAGGGATTCGGCCGTTGCCAGTTCGCTGCGGGTGTTGATACCCGAAAGTTCTGAAACATCTCCCTCCACGGCAATGCAGGCATGGCCAGCCTTGCGGGCCAGTTCCACGCAGTCGGTCAGGTAATATTCCCCCTTGTTGTTGCGTGGGGAGAGTGTGGACAGAAGATCGGGCAGGAGCCGGGCATCCGCCGCCATGATGCCGCTGTTACAGAAGGAAATGGCCCGTTCGTTATCGGAAGCGTCGGCATATTCCGTGATTTTCAAAAGGTTTCCCTTGGAATCTGTGATGAGGCGTCCATAGCGGGCAGGATCATTCGGGCGCATACCCATGACGGCAATGGCTGCATCATTTTCCCTGCGCCGGGAAAGCAGGCGGGCAAGCGATTCTGATGTTATCAGTGGCGTGTCCCCATAAAGGATGAGGATGTCGCCTGAAAAACCGGCAAGCGCGTTCATGGCTGTGGACGCTGCATGCCCAGTTCCAAGCGGCTCCTTCTGTACGACAACGTCGTGCGGGTGGGCCTGCCTTGCCAGCATGTCCATATCGGGGCCGATGACGGCAACAATGCGGGCGGGCTGTAGAGCCAGAGCCGTATCAAGAACATGGCGGAAGAGGGGTTTTCCGGCCAGTATGTGCATGGCTTTCGGAAGGTCTGAATTCATTCGCGTACCCTTGCCGGCAGCAAGAATGGCCACGGCCAGGGACGCTTGTGGGAGGGTTTCCTGTGTCATGCAGGAATGTTATGGCAAAAATTGTTACCCTTCAAGCCCTCTCTTAACTCTTGTCTGATGGCTTGGCTTCCCCTATATTCGCTAGCGTAACTGTCTTTTTAATTTCGGAGTTTGACGATATGGTCAAGACACCCTGCAGGGGCTATGCCTTCACGAAAACCCGCTTGTTCCAGCATGTTTCTGTTGGAGCGCTCATGGCGGGAGCGATGATGGTGGGGGGGTGCGTATCCACCCAGAAGCTTGAAACTTCGCTCCTGTCGGATGGTGTTCCTTATGCCGGGGAGGTTGCTCCAACCGTTGCGGCGCCAGCACCGTCTCCATGGGTTGAGAAACTTCAGGCGCGGGCTCAGGAAAAGCAAAAGGTTGAGGAAAAGGCGGAAGTACCGCTGTCATCGCCGCGTCCTGGCGTAACCTTTGCCGAAAAGGTTGTGTCCCGCAGGAAATCCATGCTGGAAAGCCTGATGGCCCCCCTCATTCCTGGGGATGATAACGCGGAAAAGGTGGCCTCTAAGGAAGAGGAAACCGCGGAATCTCCAAAGGCTTTGGAGGAGACGCAGTCGGTTGTTGCGGAAAAAACAGAATATGCGGTGCAATCCAGCTTTGCAGAAAAGGCGGCTGCCGCGATTGCTGTCCGGAAATCCAATGAAACGCAAGAAACGGTTCATGCGGACGTCGAACCCTTGCCAGCCGAGCCTGTCCTTCCCGAGGACATGGAAATTGCGGAGACCGATTCATCCGCTCCAGATCAACCTGTTCCAGCCGTAGAAGAAAAAGCCGAAGAAAACCGCGTTTCTTCTGATTTGGACCAGATTGTGCCGCTGGATAAAGGGAATGAAGCCGCTGGTGGCATGATTGCCTCAAACTGGGTTCAGAAATTGCGCATGGCCGCAGGCCGCAAGGTTGATGTGGTTACCGAAAAGCAATTGACTGAAGGAATTCGTGTGGCCGCTGTTCCTCCGGAACCAGTGGAAGAATCTGCGCCGGGCCAGGAAATGGCTGCAGCAAAACCTGTTGCGCCGACCCCGGTTGCGGAAATGGAAACGCCCCCCCCTGTCGTGGCGACAGCTGTGCCTGTGACGGAATCGCTCAAGGGGCCCTCTTCATGGGCTGAACGTGTTGCGGCTCTGGCTATTCGTCAGCAGCAGACCATGGCAGCGGTGGAAGAAGAAATCCCGTCGGTTGTGGTGGAAGAACCCGCGCCCGTGGTTGTGGCTGCGGTGGAAGAAGAAATTCCGGCGGTGGTGGTGGAAGAACCCGCGCCTGTGGTTGTGGCAGCTGTGGAAGAAGAAATCCCGGCGGTTGTGCTGGAAGAACCCGCGCCCGTGGTTGTGGCTGCGGTGGAAGAAGAAATTCCGTCGGTGGTGGTGGAAGAGCCCGCGCCCGTGGTTGTGGCTGCGGTGGAAGAAGATGTTCCGGCGGTTGTGGTGGAAGACCCCGCGCCCGTGGTTGTGGCAGCGGTGGAAGAAGAAATCCCGGCGGTTGTGGTGGAAGAACCCGCGCCTGTGGTTGTGGCAGCTGTGGAAGAAGAAATCCCGGCGGTTGTGGTGGAAGAACCCGCGCCCGTGGTTGTGGCTGCGGTGGAAGAAGAATTGTCTCCTGTGACAGCGGCCGCGAATGCAGCGAAAAAGGGAGCGGACAAGGTTGTGCTGGTGGATACCGGCATTCCGGAAGTCCTTGCCGTGTCCAAGCCGATTGTACCTTCTCCTGAATTGCCTGAAGTGCTTGCAACGCCAGAACCCATCCGGGCGACTCCCGCGCTTCCCGAGGTCATGGTTGCCAGTAGCAAACCTGTTGTTGCGGCCAAGCCATCTGCGGTTGCTGCGCCAAAAGCGAAAAAGGGAGGGAGCCTGCTGTTTGGGGCGGCTCCGGAAATTCCGGCTGAACCGGGAACGCCCTTGTTTTTCCTTTCGCATGGTGAAAAGGTAAAGGCCGCCTTGAAGGCAGAAGGCAAGAGGGACATGGAAATGGCGGAGGGGTATCCCAGCCTTGGTAGTGTTCCTGAGGCGCCAAAAGCGCTGTCTGAACGTGAAATCCTTTTGCGGGACATGATGAAGACCGATCATGAAGAAGGCCTCGACATGATTTCTCAAGCTACCCTTCCGCAGCTTGAGATTGCCCCGGCGCAGGATGAAATTGCCGCGGCGCCTGTTGTGGATGTGCCGGCCGCAAATGTTGTTGTGAATGTACCGGTGGTGATTGAAGAAAGCCCCGTTTCAATTCACGAGCCCACCGCCGAAATGAGTGATGTCCTGGAAAAGGCCGCCAAGGCCGCGCGCGTTGACGGGGTTGTGTATAATGATCCAGACATGCCGCGCGCCCTGAAGGATTATACTTCTGGCGATACGTCCGTGAGTCTCCTGTCCGGAGTGGTGCGTTTTGATTATTCCTCGTCGGAAATCGTTTCTGATTACAGCCGGGTTCTTGCAGATGTTGCGCGCATCCAGAGGGATACGGGCGGTTATTTGCGCGTGGTTGGGCATGCCAGCCGCAAGGTGGATGCTCCTGATGCCCTCAAGGAGATGATGGTCAATTTCTCCCTTTCGATCGATCGTGCCAATGCGGTTGCGGCAGAGCTGATCAAGCTGGGCGTTCCCGCCAACCATATCTTTGTTGGCGCCAAGGGACAAAGCGAGCCCGCGAATCTTCCCGGAGGAGATGAAACCGAGGAAGATAGCCGTCGCACGGAAATCTTCCTCGATTACTGATGTCGCAGCAAACGCCCATTCCATCAAAAGGTCTTTCCGGGCGAAGCTGGGTATTGCGTCCGCATGATCCGGAAATTGCCTTGGCCATGAGCCAGAAGCTGGATATTCCGGAAATCATGGCGCGTGTCATGGCGGGGCGGGGGGTTGGCCTTGATGAAGCGGAAGACTTCCTTGATCCCAGTTTCATGAAATTGATGCCGGACCCTTCCACCTTCAAGGACATGGACAAGGCGGCCATGCGTATTGCGCAGGCCATCCGTCAGGGAGAGCTTGTTGCCATTCTTGGTGATTATGACGTGGATGGCGCTACATCGGCAGCCCTGTTGTACCGTTTTATTCGTGCCGCCGGTGGGAAGGCCATGACATATATCCCGGATCGGCTTGAGGAAGGGTATGGCCCTAATCCGGAAGCGCTTCTGGGCCTTCGGGAAAAAGGTGCTGGCCTGATCGTGACGGTGGATTGCGGGGCAACAGCTTTTGAAAGCCTGGATGTTGCGGCCAATGCCGGGATTGATGTCGTGGTCATTGACCATCATGACTGTGAGCCGCGTTTACCAAAAGCCGTGGCTGTGGTGGATCCAAACCGGGTCGATGAGGATGGCGCATATTCCATGCTTGCGGCTGTGGGGGTGGTTTTCCTTGCGGTTGTTGCGGTGAACAGGATTTTGCGCAAGGATGGCCATTATGGCAATGGAAAGGGACCAAACCTGTTTTCATGGGTGGATCTTGCCGGGCTTGGAACGGTTTGTGATGTTGTGCCGCTTCGCGGACTCAATCGCGCCTATGTCCAGCATGGGCTTGTTGTCATGGCCCAGCGGAGCAATATCGGAATTGCGGCGCTCATGGATGTGTCGCGGGTGAGCGAAAAGCCATCCGCTTATCACATGGGGTTTGTTCTGGGGCCGCGCATCAATGCGGGGGGGCGTGTGGGAACATCCGGGCTTGGCGTGCAGCTCCTGACAACGGAAAAAGAGGATGAAGCCAAGGATATCGCTGCCAGGCTTGATGCATTCAATACGGAACGACGCGAGATTGAGGCGCAGGTACAGGTTGAGGCGGAAGCGCAGGTTGAGGAGGGAAAAGGGCTTTTCGGACGGCTGGTTTTTGTTTGCGGAAAAGGCTGGCATCCCGGCGTTGTGGGGATTGTGGCCTCCCGCCTGAAGGAAAAATATGGCAAGCCCGCCTGCGTTGTTGCGCTGGAAGATGGCGTGGGAAAGGCCTCTGCTCGCTCTGTTGCCGGGTTTGACATCGGGGCAGGCATCATTGCCGCCCGGCAGGCGGGGATTGTATCTGCCGGCGGTGGACACCCTATGGCTGCCGGGTTTACTGTGGAGGCACAAAGATGTGCGGAGCTTGCGGAATTCCTGGCATCCCGTCTGGATGATGAGGTGGGAGAGGCGGAGCTTGTTCCCCCGCTGCATCTGGATGGCGCAATTAGCATTGCGGGTGCAACGCCTGGGTTGCTTGGGCACCTTGAGAAATTGGCACCTTATGGTACGGGAAATCCGGAACCAAGGTTCTGGGTATCCGGAGCCCAACTGGTTCGTTCCGACATCATCAAGGAAAAACATGTACGCTGCATTTTTGCGGACCCGCTGACGGGCGCACGCATCAAGGCCATGGCCTTTCGTTCTGTCGAATCCGATCTGGGACGCAGCCTGCTGGCGGGAGGCGGAACCTGGCATATTGCCGGGCGGTTTAAACTGGATGACTGGAGTGGCAAGGAAAAGGTCGAGATGTTGCTGGACGATGCCATTTCCGCCTGAAAAGGATTGCGAGCCTGAATATGGACAAAGGCCCCGCAAGTTTTGCGGGGCCTTTGTTTTATATGGAAGGAAGTGAGTGGGTCAGGCCTTTCTGATGGTGGCGATGAAATCATCCACAGCCTTCCTGAGGACCTCGGACTGGTGGGCGAGTTCCCCGGAAGCATCCAGCACCTGATGTGCACCACTGCCGGCTTCGGACGCCGCCGTGCTGACACCTGAGATGTTGCTCGCTACTTCCTTGGTCGCCATTGAGGCTTCATGTACGTTGCGGGAGATTTCCTTGGTGGATGCTCCCTGTTCCTCAACGGCTGCGGCTATGGTGTTGGAGATTTCGCTGATGCGACCGATAATCTTCGAAATTTCCGAAATCGCCGATACCGCTTCCTTGGTTGCGCCTTGCACTGAAGTGATCTGCTGGCTGATCTCTTCCGTCGCCTTGGCGGTTTGTCCGGCCAGCGTCTTCACTTCACCCGCTACAACCGCAAAGCCCTTGCCGGCATCCCCGGCACGTGCCGCTTCGATGGTGGCGTTGAGGGCCAGAAGGTTGGTCTGGCTGGCAATGTCGGTGATAAGGCGTACCACGTCGCCAATCTTCTGGGCGGCATCGGACAGGCTCTGCACAATGACGCTCGTGCGGCCCGCATGTTCCACCGCCTGTGCCGAAACAGAAGCCGATTCCGATACCTGCCGCGAAATCTCGGTCACCGAGCTGGACAGCTCTTCCGTGGCCGCAGCAACGCCCTGCACGTTGGCGGCTGCCTGCTCCGACACGGAAGCCGCTGCCGTGGCCTGGCGCGAAGCTTCCTCTGCCACTGCAGAAACGCTCTCTGCCGAGGAACGCATTTCCGACGAGGCCGCAGAAACCGTATCCACAACCCCCTTTACGGAGGATTCAAACTCGTCCGCCATGCGGTTCATTGTGACACGTTTTTCGGTTTCGGCTTTCTTCTTCATTTCCGCCTGCTCGGATTGCATGCGGTCCATTTCAATGGCGTTTTCCTTGAACACCTGAACCGCTTTGGCCATGTCACCAATTTCATCGCGGTTATCAAGGGAGGGAACGTCAATGGTTTTGTTGCCTTTGGCAAGTTCGCCCATGACCGATGTCATCTTCTGGATGGGCTTCACAATGCCGCCTGCGATGATCCAGGCAAGGATGGTGCCAAGAAGGATGGCGCCAACGGCAAGGAAAATGGATGTCATGATGGTGCGGCCAATGATGAGGAAGAGGGTTTCCTCAATGGAATCCATCTGTTCATCAAGGGTTTTGACAACTTCGGCGGAAAGGCTGGTGAAATCGGTTCCGAGGGTTACCATGCTGCCCGTGATGATGTCGATGTAGGCCAGATCGGAAATTTTTGAGAAGGCCGCCTGGTGTTCTTCAAGCAGTTGTTGGGCCTTTTCAAGGGTTTTTCGTCCTTCCGGGTGTTTTTCCCGGTTGATGGCATCTGTAAGGATTTCCCCGGTTTTTGCAAAACGCTCATTGGCGGTTTTCAGTTCGTCTGTGCTGTTGTTGCGCAGGTAGCGCAATGTTGACGTGCGTGCCAGCTGGAAATTTTCCTGAATCTTGACAAGAGCCATCATGCTTTCCTGATCATTCTGGTTTTCATCGATCAGGTCCGTCAGGAGTTTGCGTAAGGAGGTGCCGGAAGGTTCAAAGGTTTTTGTGATAATGTCGTTTCTGGTCAGGATGTTGTAGGATACGGTATCAAAATCCTTGATGTAGCGCGCCATGATATCCTGCATCCGGGCGTTTTTTTCCTGCAGGGATTTGTCATCCAGATCCTTCACAACGTCCCGAAGGAGGGCCAATGTGTTTTCCCCTGCCTTCTTTGCATCTTCGGCCTGTTCGGGTTTCTGGAAATAAAGGAAGGTCAGGATGAAACGCCGGAACTTTGCGACTTCGCTGTCAAGCGTGAGGGTTTTTGTGGTGAGGTCTGCCGTGCGTGCATAATTCATCACGTTTTCACGGATTTTTGAAGTTTCCGTGTATCCGCTGGCGGCCAGAAGGGCCAACAGAAAGAGGATGCTGAAAAATCCGGTTCGGATTCGGGTGCTGATTTTGAAATGCGTAAACATGTTCATTTTGGGTCCATCCTTCTTTGCATAAGGCTATATGCCAAACATGTAGTGTGTTATGCTAAGAGAGCCGGGTTAATGAATCATGTCCTTGAGAGAAGGATTTTTGTTTTTTGCCTGTTTTGGATAAAGTTTTTAAACAGGGATGTGGAAAATGTTGGATTGCTTTGGCGGGAAAACGTGTGATGGAGTGGTCATGGTTTCCAGCAGGGCGTGGCCAATGGGCGTTAGCCGGAAGGCTCTGTTTTCTTCATCAACAACCATGGCGCCAATATCAAGCAAGGCATAAATGCAGGCCGTGCGTGAATCCTTCTCCGTACCAAGGATGATTTCCGCCTCGTCATGCCCCCCCTGTTTTTCTGTCAGGGGTGGAGGAATGTCGGTGGCCGTTGGATAACCGGACCATTTGTCCAGTTCCTGCTCAATTTCAATGCTGCGGGTCATGGCGGAAAGAACATTGGTCAGGGGCAGCCCAGCCTTGTAGGTGAGGCCCGCGCGGAGAATCGTTGTCGCAAGAATGCGTTGTTCTTCAGGGGCAGAGGGGATTTGCAGGGCTATGGCAGCCTTGGCAAAGCAACTGCGGAGTTCATTGTTTGTGATGCTGGTATCAAAATTGTCAATGACTTCAGCCAACCGTCTTGCATCCATGGCAAGAGAGGCTGTCATTCCATCTTCTGTGGCTGCCGGGGTGAAGGCCTGCATGAGCTTGCCCATTTCCTCGACCGCGTTTTTGCGAAAGCGAAGCAATTCCAAGTTTCAAGCTCCTCCGCTAAAACGATTCTGGTGAACCGTAACACGGTGAAAATGGAATGAAAAGGGGTTATTTTCCAGAGGCGATATAAACGCCATCCCAATCTGTTCCTGGAGTGGATTTACTAAAAGCATCAATGCGTTGTGCGTAAAGTTCATAAAGGCCGGAAATGCGTGCGGGGGCCAGTCTCTGGCAGGCGGACATGGCTTGCCTTGCCTCATCCCAGCGTTGTGCCCGATAAGCGGAAAGCATTTCGGTGTGGGCGTGTTTCAGGGCAGCGAAGGATTCCGTTTCTGCGGTTTCAGGGAGACCAATCAGGGCAAAGATGCGTTCAGGACGGGTTTTGCCCTTGACGGTGATGAGGTCGATTTCAAGCGTTGCAAAATCCGGGATGGCATCGCGTGTGGCTTCGCCAATGATGATGGGAACATGATAGGTTTTTGTTTGTCCCTCAAGGCGAGAAGCCAGGTTGACGGCATCGCCAATGGCGGAATAGGCAAACCGCTGGTCAGACCCCATGTTGCCAACGCAGCATGGCCCCGTGTTAATGCCAATTCCGATGAAAAGTGGAGCATTGGCATATTCAGGAAGCCGGTTGCGTTCAGCCAGGGCGTCCTGCATGGCAAGGCCCGCCATGCAGGCATCGCGTCCGTGGTTTTCGTTTGCAAGGGGGGCATTCCAGAAGGCCATGATCGCATCGCCAATGTATTTGTCGATGGTTCCCTTGTTGTTCATGATGATGCGGGTCATGGGGGTCAGGAAATCATTGAGGGTTTGCGTCAGTTTTTCCGGGGAGAAGTTTTCGGAAATGGCGGAAAATCCGCGGATGTCTGAAAACATGACGGTCAGGGGACGGACTTCGCCGCCCAGGCGAAGGTCTTCCGGTTTTTCAGCAAGTTCCTCAATGAGGTCCGGAGAGAGATAATGGGCAAAAGCTGTGCGGATCTGCCGCCGTTTGCGTTCTTCGTTGAGATATCCAAGGGAGAGGCAGGTTATGTAAACAAGGAGGGTTGCGGCCGCCGGATACACCGGGTCAATGAGAAGGCCTGCCAGGCGGTATCCCGCAATGGAGATGGCCAGGCCGGAGATGATGGTTGCGGCGCCAATGGCGGCAGAGGTCATTGCCCCTGCCTTTGGGAGTAGCCATATGAGCAGGAGGCCCGCGAGGATCATGCCCAGGATTTCCCCGGTTTCCGTGAGGGGATTGCGCTGGAGGAATGTGCCGTCCAGAATCTGTTCAATCGCTTCGGCGTGGATTTCCACGCCCGGTACCTGGCGCTGGCTTAGCGGAATGAAACGCAGATCCATGAGGCCGGATGCGGACGTACCGATGAGAATGATGCGCCCGCGAATATCCTCTTCGGAAACCTTGCCTGAAAGGATATCAGCCACCTGGAGAAATCTTTCCGGGCGGTGTCCGCTGAAGTAAAGCTGCATTCCGGCATCTTCCGTTGTGGGGATGACGCGTGTACCAACCCGGATGCTGCGGATGGCGCCAAGGCCTCCGGAGGTGGCAGACGGATCAAGCCCGCGCACTTCAATGCTTTCCTTGTTTCCAGCCAGGTCAACGGCCGCAAGTCCCAGGGCTGGGTAAAAGGATTTCTGCTGGGTTTCTGGGGGTTTTACGGCATATAGAAGCTGGTATGTACGCAAAACGCCATCATCGTCGGAGGAAAGTGAAAAATGACCGTTTTCGGCAGCGGCTTCGTCAATTTCTGCAAGATTGTTGATGGTGCCGGGGAACGTGAAGATTTTTCCGCCGATGGCCTCCATGTTTCTGGGCAGGGAAAGGCCGGAGAGACGGGAAATGAGGTTGGGGGCGGAACTCCGTACGACAAACCCGCGTTTCTTGATGGGAATTGTGGGCTCGCGCCTGTTTGAAAAACTGAAACCGGTCACCACATTGCCCGCCTTGCGGATGCTTAGCGCCAGAAGGGCATCCGTGTCGGGAAGCGTTTTAGCCAGTGCACGCAAGGGAGCCATTTCTGGTGTTTCCGCCAGGCTGGACACAAGGGCGCGGGGCGATCTGGCATCTGGTTCGGCAAACACCATGTCAAAGACAATGGCTGAAGCGCCCATTTCCGAGAGACGATCCACCAATGTGGCAATACGGTCACGCGGCCATGGCCACTGGCCCATGCGGGCAAGGGTGTCGTCGCCAAAATCGGCAATGCGCACCGGGATGCCGGGATTGAACGGGCGTGGCCATAAACGGTTGTATGTATCAAATGTGCTGGCCTGCATCCGGCGCAGGAATTCCGGCTGGTGAAGACGAATGGCCACGGCGCCCGCCAGAATGGCAAGGGCGACAAGGATGGTTGTTTTGTGGCCTGTCAGGTTTTTGCGCATGAGGTTTCAAACTATATAGGGAGGCGGCAAGCCCGGCAAGTGGGGATGGCTTTAAAAGTCATTGTCAGGCTCAGGAGGGATTCAATTGAGATGGGATGGTAATGGCGGCGCTGCAGAGGGCGGAGAAGAAAGTGTGCGCGCAGCAGCCATGGCGCATTGCCCCGCGCTGCCATGGTATGTTGTCGCCAAGGATGGAATATGCCAAGCGCCTGGCCTTTGTGGTTTTGCGTTACCGGGGGGGGCAGAAATTGCCTATACAACAGCCAAGGTATCTTCGGGCCAGTGATGGGTATGTGGGGGCAGACACCAAGTTTCATGGAGGCTGCCGATCATTTTTTTGTGATGTGCGGGAGATTTAAAATAAAAATGGTGCCCAGGGACGGAGTTGAACCGCCGACACGAGGATTTTCAGTCCTCTGCTCTACCAACTGAGCTACCTGGGCACCGTGGTGCGGGAATTGTCATAAGCAAAAATGAAGTTCATGTCCAGCATGAAAATGCGGCGGGGGGTAAAAAATTATCCCCGGTTGCGCAGGAGGCGGGATTTCTGGCGTTCCCAATCACGCTTTTTTTCGGTTTCCCGCTTGTCAGCCATGCGCTTGCCTTTTGCGATGCCGACTTCAAGCTTGGCCAAGCCGCGCGGGTTGAAATAAATGGCCAGGGGGATGAGGGAAGCCCCCTCCCGCTTGATGAGGCCCATGAGGCGGGAGCGTTCCTTGGCGTGGACAAGAAGGGGACGAAAACGTTTTGGTTCGTGCTGGAAAAAACGCCCGGCCTGGCTGTATTCGTCAATCTGGGCATTCAGGAGGCAAAGTTCCCCGCCCTTGATGCCTACATAAGCCTCTGCAATGGAAGCCTTGCCAAGACGCAGGGATTTTACCTCGGTGCCAAAAAGGCGCAGGCCAGCCTCGAGTGTCTCCTCGATAAAATAATTGTGGCGGGCCTTTCTGTTGACCGCGACGTTCTTTCGTTCTCCGGACGTTGACATGGGAGGGTATCCGTTGCTATTCCTTAGGACATGATGCAGCGCACCATACCTGTCCTTTGCCGGATGTTCAAGTCGGCATTGCTGGCGCTGGCCATTTTCGCATCCCCCTGCGCAATGGCCTCGGAGCTTGAGATTGCGGAAAAATCCATCTGGACACAAGCGTTCTCCGCCCTCAAAAAAGGAGATGAGGCAGCTGCGCGCGCCTTTGCTGCGCATGGGAAAAATCCCCTTCTTGCCAAGGCGTTCGCCCATCATTTTTTCCTGAAGACGAATGATTCCCGTGTCTGGCAGGATATTGCAACCTTCATTCAGCAAAATCCCGAATGGGCAGGACTTTATGCCTTGCGTAGGCAGGTGGAACGGCTGATGCCAAAGAATCGGCCTCCTGCCGAGGTCGTTGCGTGGTTTGAAAATTATCCTCCGCTGTCCATGGAAGGTATCCTGCTGGATGCTGCTGCGCTTGAATCGCTTGGGCGCCCGAAGGAAGCCGGGCGTATTGTGCGCCGCTTTTTCCCGACGCGTGGGCTCCCCGTGTCGCGCCAGAAGGAATATGTGCGGCTTTACGGGCGGTTTTTGCAGGAAAAGGATTATGCGGGGCGTGTGGATGCCCTTGTCTGGCGCGGGGAATATTCGGCGGCGGAAGCCTTGTTGCCCCAGCTTTCCAAATCCCGGAAAGCCCTCATGTCCGCCCGGATTGCCCTTGCGCTTAGGCGCAAGGATGCGAGCGCGCTTGTGCGCAAGGTTCCGGCGGAGCTTGTGGGGGATCCCGGTCTTGCCTATGAACGGCTGCGCTGGCGTCGCCGGGAAGGCATGATCCAGTCCGCGATTGATTTTTTGCCGCATGTCCATATGGGCAGTCATGCGGAGGATTTCTGGAATGAACGGCATCTCCTTGCCCGGGAGGCCATTGAGGGCAAGAGGTGGGCCACAGCGGCGCGTATCCTGTCCGGACATGGCCTTGTCAGCGGCGCAAACTGGGCACAGGCGGAGTGGCTCCAGGGGTGGATAGCCTTGCGTGGGCTTGACAAACCTGAAGAGGCCATCCGCCATTTTGAACGGTTGCATGAGGGGGTATCCACGCCGCAATCCCTTTCAAGGGCGGCTTATTGGGCTGGACGTGCGGATGAGGCTTCAGGAAATGGGGCGAGGGCGGTTGTGTGGTACCGGAAGGCAGCCATCTGGCCAACCACCTATTATGGCCAAATGGCGATTGCCCGGCTGGGGGGAAAGCTTGAAGATGAACTTCGTCAGGCAGCTGTCCGTCCCGGGGTTGATGCCACAGCATTCCAGTCCCGTGAACTGGTTGCGACATTGCGTCTTTTGCATGAAGTTGGTGCAGAAACCGATGTGATGTCATTTGTGAATAAAATGCTGGAACACGTTGAAAATCCATATGAATATAATTTGTTTGCTGAAATGTGTTATGGTCTTGGCAAGCCGGGGGCGGCTGTCCGTGTCGCCCGGGATGGGGCTGTGCGGACAGGGGTTCAGCTGGTGCCGCAGGGATATCCGCGCCTGGCTGGCGTGACGACTCCGGCTTCCTCTTTTCTTTCTCTTGTTCATGGAGTCATCCGGCAGGAAAGCGGGTTTGACCAGGATGCGAGGAGCCCTGCCGGAGCACGGGGATTGATGCAGCTCATGCCGGCTACGGCCCGGCAGGTTGCGGGTAAGCTGGGCATTGCCGCGCGCGATGATGCGGCAACCAATTTACGGATTGGGAGTACCTATCTCAAGAACATGATGGAAGATTTTGATGGGTCTGCGGTTCTGGCCCTTGCGGCTTACAACGCTGGGCCAACCCGTGCGCGGGAATGGGTCAAGAGGTTTGGCGATCCGCGGGAGCAGGGGGTTGATGTGGTGGATTGGGTGGAAAAGCTTCCCATGGGTGAAACCCGGAATTACATCCAGCGCGTTCTTGAAAATGCGCAAGTTTATGAGGTTCTGCTCAATCATTGAGTGGACTTTGGCAGGAGATCGGTTTGGAATTGGGCAAACAGGAAGCTGTAGGGACGGAAGAATATGGGGATTCTGCGCCACAAGATCACCATGTCTGTCCGGATTGTGTGGCTGATGGGTTCCTGAAAACGCTTTTGTCCCAAAATTTGGTATCCAGAACCTGCAATTATTGTGGACGACATGCAGATACCCCGATTGCCGCGCCGGTTTCCGTGCTTCTGGACAGTCTTGCCGGTGCGCTCGGATATTCCTTTTGTGATCCACTTTCTGGCGGTGTTCCTTGCAATGAAGGGGATTTTGTCTTGCGGCCACTTTCCACGGAAGAGGCTCTTGATGAAATCGGGTTTTCCTGTTCCGACCATCTCAGGGAAGATGTACTTGAAGCGTTCGGGGATCGGGGATGGGTACCTGCTCATGAGGAGGGCTGGCTGTCTTCTTCGCCAAGCCGTTCCTGGGGGCATGCGTGGCAGCGGTTTGTCCATACCGTCAAGCACGAGGTGCGTTTTTTCTTTTCCACCCTTGTGGTGGATCAGGATCAACCTGAAGGTTTTGTTCCGGCGGAATTGCTGGCGACCATTGGCAGGCTGGCCTGTGAACTTGGTCTTGTCCGGGAGTTGCCCGTGGGAAGCAGGCTTTTCCGGGTAAGAAACCGTGAGGATGGGGATAACTGGAAGCTTTGCGCGGAAGAACTTGGGGTGCCTCCCAGCGAGAAAGTGCGGGCGCGCCGCATGAACCCCTCCGGGATTGGATACCTTTACCTGGCTCACGAAAGGGAAACGGCGCTTGCGGAAGTTCTTGGGCGTCCGCCATGCCAGGCTGGGCTTGGGTGTTTCGAGGTTGCTTTTCCGCTCAGGGTTCTTGATCTTGGGCGTCTCCCGGAGGTGCCTTCAGTGTTTGATGTGGATCATCGTCTTGAGCGGGAAGTCATTCTTTTCCTGGAAGAATTTGTGGCGGAAGTCTGCCGCCCGGTTGCACGGGACAGGCAGGAGCATGTGGATTATGTTCCATCCCAGGTCGTTTCGGAATATTTCGCCAAGGTTTTCAGGACGCCGAAAGGTGAGGGGGTTGATGGCATTGCCTATCCAAGCACGGTCAGGAAGGGCGGAATGAATGTCGTGCTGTTTCCGCCGCCGGGAGGACGGGGAGGATTTGAGCGCCTGGTGTCATTTGTCAAGGCCGAGAACGTGGATTTTGCCGACTGGCGCAGCCTGTTTCAGGCTATTGGCGTTGTGTCCTGAAAGAATTTCAACAGAAAATGAAAAGGTCGCCGCTGCCTTGTGTTGGGGGAGGGGGCAGAGGCGACCTTTTGGGGAAGTCCGCCGATGAAGGCGGTTTCCCGATTGGCTTGCTTCCAAGGGAGGGGAGGAGAAGCTCCGAGCCACAAGGGCATCAGGAGGGAAGCAAGCCGCATGAAAGGGTTTTTGCACCCGGAATATGGCAAAAATAGGGCGAATTTTGACTTTTTTTGCATGTCTGGCATGCGCATTTTGCATAACACTTGCCATTACGCGAGCACGGGCTTGCAAGCGCGCGCGGATTCGGCTATTGGCTAGGACATGACAGATCTTAAACACATCCGCAATTTTGCCATCATCGCACATATCGACCATGGCAAGTCCACCCTCGCTGACCGCATCATTGAAACCTGCGGCGGGCTTGAAATGCGCGAAATGAAATCGCAGGTGCTCGATTCCATGGATATTGAGCGCGAACGCGGCATTACCATCAAGGCGCAGGCGGTGCGGCTGGAATACAAGGCAAAAGATGGCGGCGTTTACCAGCTCAATCTCATGGACACGCCGGGGCATGTCGATTTTGCCTATGAGGTCAGCCGTTCGCTGGCTGCGTGTGAAGGGTCCCTGCTGGTGGTGGATTCCACGCAGGGCGTGGAAGCGCAAACCCTGGCCAATGTCTATCAGGCGATTGAGAACAACCATGAAATCCTGCCTGTTATCAACAAGGTAGATCTGCCGGCGGCAGAGCCGGAACGTGTCCAGCAGCAGATTGAGGACGTGATCGGAATCGATGCCAGCGATGCGGCCATGGTTTCAGCCAAGAGTGGTCTTGGCGTTGCGGATTTGCTGGAGAAAATCGTAACCATCCTGCCGTCGCCGAAGGGCGAGGCAAATGTACCGCTGCAGGCGCTGCTGGTTGACAGCTGGTATGATGCATATCTTGGCGTCATCATCCTGCTGCGCGTGGTGAATGGTACCATCCGCAAGGGCATGAAGGTGCGTTTCATGTCGAATGGTACGGTTCATGATGTGGAACAGGTTGGTTTCTTTACGCCCAAGAAGGTCATGTGTCCGGAGCTCGGCCCCGGCGAGGTAGGGTTTATCACGGCGGGCATCAAGGAAATTTCGGAAACCCATGTGGGCGATACCATCACCGATGACCGCAAGCCCTGCGAGGCGGTGCTGGCCGGGTTCAAACCCTCCATTCCTGTGGTATTCTGCAGCCTGTTTCCTGTGGATAGTTCCGAGTTTTCGCGCTTGCGGGAATCCTTGGGCAAGCTTGCGCTCAATGATGCCAGCTTCCATTACGAGCCGGAAAGCTCAGCGGCGCTGGGCTTTGGATTCCGTTGCGGGTTCCTTGGCCTTTTGCACATGGAAATCATTCAGGAGCGACTGGAACGCGAGTTTAATCACGACCTCATCGCCACCGCGCCTTCGGTTGTTTACAAGCTGTCCATGACGGATGGATCCACCATGGAACTTTACAATCCGGCCGACATGCCTGACGTGGTGCGGATTGCGAGCATTGCCGAACCGTGGATCAAGGCCACCATTTTTGTGCCGGATGAATATCTGGGCAGTGTGCTGAAACTGGCGGAGGAACGTCGGGGTGAGCAGGTGGAGTTGACCTATGCGGGCGCGCGCGCCATGCTCATTTACAAGCTGCCGCTCAACGAAGTGGTGTTTGATTTTTACGACCGGCTCAAGTCCATCAGCCGCGGTTATGCCAGTTTTGACTACCAGATTGAGGAATATCGTGAAGGCGATCTCGTGAAGATGGGGATCCTTGTCAACGGGGAACCGGTGGATGCCCTGTCCATGATTGTTCACCGCGGACAAGCCGAGCGGCGCGGGCGCAACCTGTGCGAACGGCTTAAGGACCTCATTCCGCGCCACATGTTCAAAATTCCCATTCAGGCGGCGATTGGCGGCAAGGTGATTGCGCGTGAAACCATTGCGGCCATGCGCAAGGACGTGCTGGCCAAGTGCTATGGCGGCGACATCAGTCGCAAGCGCAAGCTGCTTGACAAGCAGAAGGAAGGCAAGAAGCGCATGCGCCAGTTTGGCAGCGTGGACATTCCGCAGTCGGCTTTCATCGAAGCCCTGCGCATGGGGGATGACAAGTAACCGGAAAACCTTGCCGATGGTGGGGCATAAGGCCCCGAAATCCTTGCGATGCGGTGAAAAATAACGGATGCGACCGGTAGTGTCGCCGTTGATAATGGAATGAGAGAGGGGCATGAAGACCATGCAGCTGCGAAAACCCCTGAATGAAAACGCCGACAACATTTTGCACCAGGTTGTCCGCATGGTGCGCGGGGCGGAGGATTTTCCGGTCGTCCTCGCGCTTGCCGATATGGATTCCAATGCGCTCACCCGTCCAAATAACGAAGGCAAAACGTCTGTGCATATCGCCATTGAGCTCGGATATCCGGCACTGGCCCTGGACCTGTGCAAGAAAAACAACTGGGTTAGCGGTGTTGTGGACCATGAGGGGAATGCGCCGCTGCATGCCTTGATCGGCAAGGGCAGTTCCGGGGATATTGGCGACACAAAACGGCAGCGGGAGAGTTCCGCCCTGTTTGACTATCTGGTTGAAGCGTATCCGCATGCGTTGTTTATCCGTAACAAGCAAGGATACCTGCCCTTTGTCGATGCGGTGGATTTTACCCGGTTCAGCAACGTCAAGACCATGTGGCCGGATATAGAGGACAGGCCTTCCTGTCTCACCATGCAGGGGCTTGGCGGGCAAACATTCCTGCATCATGTTGTGAGTCATCATTCCGCTGCCCTGATCTGGGTCAAACGGGCTCTTGGTGCAAAAAGTGTCTTTCAGGATCTGGCCGGATTCTGGAAACAAGTTGCATACAAGGTTGTTGGTCTCAATCCCGACACCCTTTTTGTGCGCAGTGATGGCGTGCCCGGCTGCCATCCTGGCGTCCTGCCGGTGGACCTGTGTGAGGATCCTGAACTCAGGATGTTCCTGAAAACCCGGATGCAGGCCATCGCTCCATCCTGGGATCCGAACTGCAAGCCAACCCTCTAAATTTTATGGTCGTTGAAGCATGCGCTTGTTAGTGTATGAGAAAACTGATAGATAAACGACAATTGTCGTCTTTGTTTTTTGAAAGAACTGCGTCCATGTTTCCTGGATTGGTCTGGAAAAAGCTGGAAATCTGTATATGCAGCACCGCCTGTTGTCGGTGCTGCTGATTCCTGTCCGCTTTTTTCCGTATCCCATTTCCTTTTGGTGAAACATGCAGATTTACAATACCGCCACGCGCTCACTTGAAACTTTCATTCCCGCAATTGCTGGTAAGGTCGGCCTTTATACCTGCGGCCCGACGGTTTACAGCTATGCCCATATTGGCAATCTCCGCACTTATGTGTTTGAGGATGTGCTGCGGCGCATGCTTGCGCGCGAAGGCTATGCTGTGCGGCATGTCATGAATGTGACGGATGTCGGGCATTTGCAATCGGATGCCGACAGCGGGGATGACAAGATGATGGTCGCAGCCCTGCGGGAGCAGCGTTCGCCATGGGAGATCGCGCAGTTTTACGAAGCTGCGTTTTTCCGTCATGCCGAGATGCTCGGGATCATGCGTCCCCATGTCGTGGCGCGCGCCACCGAACACATTCCCGAAATGATCGCCTTTGTCGAAAAACTGATGGCTCTGGGGTTTGCATATGAATCCGGCGGAAATGTCTATTTTGATGTTTCAAAATTTCCACGCTATGCCGATTTTGCGCGTCTGGACATGAAAGGGGCGCGGGCGACGGACCGGGCAGCCTTTGATGATTTGAAGCGCAGTCAGGTGGATTTTGCGCTGTGGTTTTCCCAATCGAAATTCCCCAACCAGATCATGCAGTGGGATTCCCCGTGGGGGCGGGGTTTTCCTGGGTGGCATATCGAATGCTCGGCCATGGCGATGAAGTATCTGGGTGAAAAGCTGGATATACATTGCGGTGGCGTCGACCACATCCCGGTACACCATACCAATGAGATTGCCCAGTCGGAAAGCCTGCTGCCGGATGGCGAGACGTGGGTGAATTACTGGATGCACGCGGCTTTCCTCACGCTGGACCAGGAGAAAATGGCCAAGTCCAGGGGGGATTCCCTGACACTGGACCGTCTTGTGGAAAAGGGAGTTCACCCCCTGGCATACCGCTATTTCCTGCTCACATTCCATTACAGGACCACCTTGCGTTTCAGTTTCGAGGCCCTAGAGGAAGCCGGAAAAGCCTATGGGAACATGCTGGAAAAGATGCAGCGCCTGCAGGGGCCGGACCAGGGAGGTTTTCCGCAAAGCCGGATAGGGGCTGAATGGGCAGAGGCGTTTTGGCAGGCCATGGGCAATGACCTCAATACCCCCCGGGCACTCTCCATTGCTTGGAGTGTCCTGGGAGATGAACGCTTGGCGGATCCTGAAAAACGGAACCTTCTGCATGGGTTTGACCAGGTTCTGGGGCTTAACCTGCTTGATGCTGTCGGCAAGGCCTTGTCTGCCGAGGAGCGGGATCTTGTGGATCAGCGGCAGGCGGCACGGCTACGCAAGGATTGGGTAGAATCCGACCGTTTGCGGGATGTGTTGCTGCATCAGCACGGGATCAAGGTCAATGATACCTCCTCGGGGGCGTCATGGGTGCGGATATTGCCGGCCTCTTGACACGAATCACCGGGAGGTATAGAAACTTCGCTCCTTCAAGACGACGAGGAGATGGTAATGCCCCAACTGCCCAAAAGGCAGGCGGATATGCCTTTTCCACCCCGCAGCAGGCGGGGGCGCTTCTTGGGGGCAGAATGCTCAGGATACAAAACAAACCGGCCAGGAAACCCCTGGCCGGTTTTCGTTTGGGCGCAATTTAAAAAAAACGGAGGAAAACATGGGAATTGACATGGTCATGATTGCACAGGCGATGGTGGATGCCTGTGCCGTGGTGGATGAAGCTTTCATGGAAAGAAACGGGCTTGAGCCCGGCGGGGCAAAGGTGGTGGTGCCGGAAGAAGCAAGGAAACTTGAAGCTGAATCGGGGGGAGTGTCGTATGTATCCGGTGGTTCGGCGGCCAATACGGCGGCAACCCTTGGCAGGCTTGGCAAGAACGTGGCCTTTTTTGGCCCCACGGGAAATGATGCGGCGGGGATCGCCTTCCACAGGGGAATGGCGGATGCCGGGGTTTTCTGTTTCCATAATACGGTTCCGGGAGGGGATACCGGCAAGTGCCTTGTGTTTGTGCCTCCATGTGGAGACAGGAGTATGGTTGCAAGCCCCGGGATTAGCGGGGATATTTCGGAAACAGTCATTCCGGCGGGTCTGTGTGAACAGGCCCGTTTGTGTTTCTGCGAAGGATTCCTGTTTTCCTTTCCAAAAGCCATTGCGGTCATGCAAAAGGCAGCGGCTGCGACAAGGCGAGGGGACGGCAAGGTGGTCCTATCCGTTGGAGCTGCATGGTGCGCTGCGGCAAACCAGAAGGAGATGATGGATTTTGTGGAAAACCACGCCGACATTGTTCTGGCGAATGAGGCTGAAGTGATGGCGCTCCTTGATGTTCCGGATTTTGGTTCGGCGCTGGCCATCTGGCAACAAATGGGAAAGACAGTGGTCATTACCCAAGGGAGTAAAGGCGCCGTGGTGGTTTCCGGCGGTTCCATTTATACCATTCCATCCCAGGCAAGCCAGGTGGTGGATACCACGGGAGCAGGGGACAGTTTCGCCGCCGGATTCCTGAATGGATTGCTTGACGGCATGGATGTCCTGCAGGCAGGGGCATGGGGTGCAGCTTTGGCCGCAGAAGTTGTTGGCCATGTGGGGGCCCGTCCAAAGCGGCATCCGAAACAGGTTTTGGGGATTCAACCTGGGATCTGACCTTTGGTGGACAAAAAAGGCGGGGGATCAATCGTCTGCCTTTTTTGTTTTTTTCATTGGAATTATAGGTTATATATTAAAAGTGAATTTTAAAAACATGTTAGAGGAAAAGATGAAACAGGGATGGTTTTGGACGGGTGTTTTTTGCATGGGGCTGTCCTGTTCCGCGATGGCTGCGGATGAATACATGTTCATCAAGCGCATTCCGGGGTTTGTGCCTGGGGCAACCTCAGGGGCAGGGGCATCCATTGCTGTTTCGCCAGAGGCAGGGGAGGTGACCATTTCCGATGGTGTGTCGCCCGGAATCTGGAAGAATTTTACCGTCAAAAATGAAGGTGGCCAGGAGACGGGTTCCATTTCCGCATCCCTCTCCAATGTGGATGATTTTGAACTGGATGCCAGCGCATGTTCCACCCTTCTTGGCGGGCAGAGCTGTGCCTTGAAGGTTCGCCTGAAGGCGTCGGACAATGGCAGTTTTGCCGGGGAGCTGTCCATCTTGGCGGCACCGGGCGGTTTCAGGAAGGTGATGCTTGCAGGCACGGCCAATGGCTTTACCGCCATGTGGTGCTGGGGGGATAACAACATGGGGCAGCTTGGAACCGGGGTTGTAGGCACCTTTGCAGATGGGACAACATTCAGCAGCGTTCCTGTCAGGGCGCTGGCAGGGTCTGTCGGCAAGGTGGCCAGAATGACAACGGGTTCATATAGCGTCTGTGCCCTGAATGAGGCGGGGAAAATCTGGTGTTGGGGATCCAACAACTGGGGGCAGCTTGGCAACAACACATATAGTAATAGTGCTGTGCCAACCGAAGTGTTTGATGTCGGAAAAACTTTTGTGGATGTTGCCTCGTACTACGAGCATGTGTGTGCGCTTGCAAGCGACCATTCCCTGTGGTGCTGGGGGTTCAACCAGTATGGCCAGCTTGGAACCGGTTCTACCACAAGTACCAAGGTGCCTGTCACGGTTTCAGGAATGGATTCCGGCGTGACTTCCGTGGATGCCGGGTATGATCATACCTGCGCGATCAAGGATGGAGGCGTTTGGTGCTGGGGAGAAAACACATATGGCCAGCTTGGCAACAATTCCACCACCATGAGCAATGTTCCCGTGCAGGTGTCAGGCATGGAAAGCAGCGTTTCCATGATTGCAGCAGGCGGCAGGCAAACCTGTGCGATCAAGACGGATGGCAGTATATGGTGCTGGGGGAATGCAAGCAGCGGTTACCTCGGAACGGGATCGACCTCCGATGTCCTGGTTCCCCAACCGTTGACGGTGCAGCCAGGGAATGCGCAATCCATTTACAATGGAGAGTATACTTTCTGTGTAAAGACTCAGGATAGGAGGTTGTGGTGCTGGGGGGGAAACGGTTATGGCCAGTTCGGGAATGGTGTGACGGGATCCAGTAAAACCCCTGTCCTGGTGGCTGGAGGAATGACGGTTTCCCAGTGGACCGAGGGTCGCTATCATCTTTGCGCCCGCAAGGAGGATGGATCGGCCTGGTGCTGGGGGTACAACAGCAAGGGACGTTTGGGAAATGGTAATACAACCCACCAGTCGAGTCCTGTCCAGGTGACGGACATGGCAAGTGGTGTTTTGAATATTGTGGCGGGGTTTTCACACACCTGTGCCATCACCCAATAAGAGGGAAACGCTTGATTGAAAAAAGGGCGGGGACATTATTGTCCTCGCCCTTTTCTTGTTTATCGGGATTTTCCTTTCAGGCAAGGCTTGCTGCGAGGGACAGAAAATCTTCATCCCGGCCAAAGCATCCTGCCAGTTGCAGGCCCAGTGGCAGGCCACTGGTTGTTTTTCCGGCAGGTACGGCCAAGGTGGGAATACCCGCATGGGTGAAGGGCAGGTTCATCAGCGGGCTGCCGGTGGCCGAGAGGCCTTCGGGCGCAGGCGTCGTTGTGGCGGGGGCCAGCCAGAGGTCAAGGCCAAGGCTTTCCATCATGCCGTCCATTCTGGCGCGCAAGCCTGCGATGGATTGATCTGCGCCCGTATCGTCGGCAGTTTGTCCCTCAAGGATGAGCGCGCGGGTTTGCGGGCTGTAAAGCGCTTCGTATTTGGCAAACCATGCGGCATGAACTTTGGCGAGATCCAAGGCATTGAGTGTGCGGTGGATGGCATTGATACGGGTAATGTCGGGAAACGGATCGCAAGGGATAAGCTTGTGGCCGAGGTCTGACAGCCTTTCGCATTGTGCCTTGAAAAAGGCAAGAACGGTGTCATCGGCCTGCGCCATGTATTTGCCCTGCGGCACGCCCAGCACAAGGGGGCGCACGGCGGGGAGTGGCGTTTCCGTGTTCCATTTGTCGCACATGACGGGGGCTGCGCCCAGGATTCCGGCCATGTCCGGGGCGAAATAGCCCATTTGGTCCACGCGCGGGGAAAAGGGGATGACGCCTTGCACCGACATGCGTCCAAAACTTGGCTTGAAGCCGAATACTCCGCAATAGGCAGCAGGGCGGGAGACGGAGCCGATGGTTTGGGTGCCAAGGGCCAGCGCGCATTCTCCGGCCGCCACGGCGGCAGCGGAGCCGCTGGAGGAACCGCCCGGCGTGTGGGTGATGTTGTGGGGGTTGCAGGTGGGGCCGGGAGAGAAGTAGGCAAATTCGGTGGTGACGGTTTTGCCGATGATGAGCGCTCCGGCATCCTTCAACCGTCGCACCACTGGTCCTTCCGCGCCCGTCAGGGGTTCGGGCGGCAGGCGGGAGCCAGCGCGGGTTTTAAAGCCAGCCACATGGTAAAGGTCTTTGACTCCAACAGGAACGCCAAACAGGGGAGGGCGCACACCGGCGTTTGGATAGGTGGACAACAGGCGCGCGGCATCCGCCAGCAGTCTTGCCCTTCGCCCTTCTTCCGGCAGCAGGGCATGGATATACGGCTCTACCGCCTCGATCCGGTCGCAGAGGGCGTTAACAAAGGCCATGAGGTCATCCCCCATCTCCGGCAGGGGGGCGGCAAAAGAGATCATAGCGCACCTTGTTCCCGCAATGCCGCAATGGCCGTGGCATCAAGCCCCAGAACCTGACCAAGGATTTCATCCGTGTGCTGGGAAAGGCGTGGGGCAGATGGACGGGTAACCTCATCCTCAACGCCGCTGAGTTTGAGGGGGGAGCCAGCGAGCTGTACGGTGCCAATATCTGGATCTTGCATGGAAACAATCATGTTGCGGGCAGCGATTTGTGGATCCTGCATGATGTCGGCCACCTTGTTGATGGGAGCGCAGGGGATACCGGCAGCTTCCAGGGCATCAAGCCATTCGCGGGCGGTCTTGCCGGCAAAGATGTCTGCCAGCAGGCGGTCAAGTTCGGCGATATGCTGGGTGCGGTCGGGGTTGGTGGCAAAACGGTTGTCGGAGAGCAGGCCTTCATGGCCGATGGCCTTGCAGAACTTTTCCCACAGCACGTCATTGCCCACGGCGATGACAAAGTGTGTGTCGCTGGCCGCCACAGCCTGGAACGGGGTGATCGTTGGGTGGCGGTTTCCCAGCGGCTGCGGGGATGTTCCATCCACCTGGTAACGGACAAGGGCGTTTTCCAGCAGGGCCACCATGCAGTCGAGCATGGCGATGTCCACCTTTTGGCCACAACCGGTCTTTTCGCGCATGGCAAGGGCGGCCTGAATGCCGATGACGGTAAAGAGCGCTCCCACGAGATCGCCCATGGAAACCCCCACACGGGTGGGGGGCATGTCGGGCCAGCCGGTCAGTCCCATGATGCCGCCCGCAGCCTGGGCGAGGATGTCATAGGAGGGGCGCGTGCTGTAAGGGCCGGTGTGTCCGTAGCCTGATGCTGCGGCATAAATGAGGCGCGGATTGTGTTTGGAAAGAACGTCCCAGCCAAGTCCCAGCTTTTCCATGGTGCCGGGGCGGAAGTTTTCCATGAGAACATCGGATTTTGCAGCCAGATCAAGCAGGAGTTTCTTTCCGGCCTCGTTCTTGAGGTCGATGGTGATGGATTTTTTGCCGCGGTTGATGCTGGCAAAATAAAGGCTCTTGCCTTCCAGGAATGGGCCGAAAGCACGGGAGTCGTCACCGCCGTTCGGGTTTTCCACCTTGATGACGGTGGCGCCCATGTCGCAGAGCATCATGGTGCAGAAGGGGCCGATGAGGACGCGGGAAAGGTCGAGAACGACAATGCCATCAAGCGGTTTTGCAGTCATGGGATGCTCCGTTTTGTCAGAAGTCGAGGTCGTCATAATGCTTGGGGGGCGGCGATCCTGGGATGCGCTCGGCCAGCAGGGGCCTGAAAGAGGGGCGGCATTTCATGCGGGCATACCAGTCCTTGGCTTCCGGGTGCCGGTCCCATGGAACGTCGCCAAGATAGTCGATGGTGGAGAGGTGCGCGGCGGCGGTGATGTCGGCCAGCGAACAAAAATCCCCGGAGAGCCATGTCCTGTGGCCCGTAAGGAAGGCGATGTAGTCAAGATGGTAATGGATATTGGTGAGGCCAGCCCTTATGGCGGAGCCATCGGGTTCACCAAGGCGCAAAATGCGTTTCATGAGTTTTTCGCCCACCAGGTTTTCGGTCACCTCATGATAAAACTTGTGGTCAAACCATTCCACCAGCCGACGTGTTTCCGCCCGTTGCAGGGCATCTGTTCCCAGAAGGCTGTTTTCGGGCTGGGTTTCATCAAGGTATTCGCAAATGACCTGGCTGCCGCACAGGGTTTTTCCATCAGCTTCCACCAGAACGGGAACTTCGCCGGCGGGGTTCATGGCAAGAAAATCCGGACGGCGTTCCCAGATTTTTTCAAGTTTCATTTCATAGGCAAGCTTTTTTTCCCCCAAGGCAATGCGCACCTTGTGGCAGGGAGCTGAAACGGGGACATGGTAGAGAATGCGCATGAGGTTGGTATCTGGTCCTTTATTTCTTGGTGGGGATGCTCCACGAAGACAGGGGGGCGGAACATTTTTCCGGTGGGGTTCCGGCTATGGCCACATGAACGCGGGTGATGTTCACCAGGTCGCGCGCGATGGTTTTGGGGCGGGATTTCTCCGCATAACCGGCATGGGAAAAGGAATCCTGCATGAAATTTTCGGAAAATGTCGCAAGGCTTTCCGGATCATTGAATTTGAGAAGGGCGCCCAGAAAATCCTGTCGCAGGGTTTCGCAAGTTTTTTGTGCGTTGCCCGTGCCTTCGCCAGCTATCAGGAAAATGTCGATCCGGTTTTCATCAAAGACATAGTTCGTCCGTCCGATGAGTGGCGCGCTCATCTGCAGGGAGAGGGTTTCTGCGGCCTGTTCCGTGCGGCGGGCAAGGGCGTTCATGCCCCAGTCCCACAGGGTTACGGGATGGTGCATGAGCCATGTGGATGCCGTCTCGGCGCGGACGGTTGAGGTGGAGGTGAAAATCAGGGGGATGGCAAGACAAAGGGCAGAAATCCGGCGCATCAGGTGTTTCCTTGTGCAGGCGTGGCAAAAAGGGTTTCATCGCCATGGATAATGACATCATCCACCTTGATGAGGCAGGCAAATCCGGCAAGACCGTGGGGCTTGATGGAGACGGTCACGATGTGGCGGGTTTTGTCCGCGCGCCAGATGGCCTGGTGGGTTGCTCCCATGCGGCTGGCGTGGATGGCAAGGCGGATGGCATCGCGCACGCGGATTTTATGCGCGGCGACATCCTTTTTGATGCGGACAAAAAAGTGGGAGAAATTGACCCCCGCCGTAGTGTTGAACTTCAGGGCCTTTCCATCAGCCAGAATGGTTGTTTTGGATTTTGCAGGAGAAAAGCTGCCATGGTTCATGACTTCAATGGTGTGGCCATTCCATTCTGCGCGCCAGGTCTGGTTGAAAAGGGACATGTCTTGGGGGCTTTCCTGAAAAGGGGGACGAAAGGCATTTTCCCCAGTTTAGCCGTCCTGTCAGCAACGGCAAGGGATTTCTGCAAGAAAAGGTTTCGATTTTTGGCGAGGTGCGGGGAATTGCCTTGGGCTTTATGGCGTTCCGGGCCGGATTTTGCTCGGGCGGCAAAAGGATCAGGCTGCGTTGGTCAAAAACGGGTTGCAATGTATGAAAAAACGGCCGCCATGACCCAGACAAGGGCAGACCCTGCGGTTTTTAGGTTGGAATCGGAAAGAAGGCGTTGTTTTGGAACCTTGCGCAAGGCCCAGGCCATGAGCGCCATGCCGCAGACAAACCCAAAAAGGAAACCGGAAATGCCTTTGACCCAAATCATTCGCCTGCCTCCGTTTTTGGTTTTCGGGCTTCATGTGATAGCCGCCAGAAGGTTTTTGTTTCCTTGTGTCCGGTTGTGCCGGACAAGGTGATCTGGTGTGTCTTTCGGGGAGAATCCGGGGCGCCGAAATAAACACTGTCCTCGATTTCCGCCGTGACGCCTTCTGAATGGAAACGCCATCCCATGCCGGACGGCAGGCGCAGGAGAACGTCTCCTCCTGTCAGGGATGAGGCGATGACATCCGGGTGTAAATGAAAGCGGATGGTAAAGGGCTGGCCGATCGGGCCTTCAAGGGTGTCCTCGCCAGAAAGGGTTTCCCCGCTATTTTCAAGGATGATCTTGCGGGTATGAATCATTCCAAGAGGACGCTTGTAGCCATCATGGCTGCCCTCAAGCGTGATGATTCCATCCGCATCTTCCCGCCGCACCTGTGTGGAGGCGGGTTTTCGGGTGCCCGGCATGATGGAGGAGGAGTTGATGTCCGCCATGATGAGGGTGGAATGGGCGGCGGTACCACGCAAAACCAGAGGCCATTCCCCAGGCAGGCTGGTGCTACCGCAGTTGGTGATCAGGCGCTGGCGGCCAATGCTCATCTCAAAACTGAAGGTGCCGGCATGGGCACCTGAAGCGGCCGGAATGCGGGGAGGGGCGCCTGTATCAACCAGGAGCAGTGTCTTGCCAAGGCTGATGCGCTCAAAGTGGCTGGCTGTGGCGCTGCGCAAAGGACGTCCGCGGATATCTGCCTGTGCAAGGGCCATATCAATCAGCATGGGCATGCCTTCGTTTGCGCCATTGAAAAGGGCAAGGCCGCCATCTCCGTGACGGAAAAAGCGCAAGGCGGGAACCATGCGTTCAATCGCATGTCCAAGGGTTTCCGGAACCGGTCTTTTGGCTGCGCGCAAGGCGGTGCGTATGTCGATGAGGTCAATGAGGGCGGTGAGGAGCTGTTCCGGATCGCGCGAAACATGACCGCCATCCGGCAGAATTTGTGTACGCAGTTCACCTTCAAGCAGGCGAAGGCCCTGGACAAGCCTGGCTTCTTCAGCCGGGAAACAGAGGCCGCCATAACAAAGGGCCTTGATGACGCTCAGCGTGGCGATACCGGGGGGGCAGTCTGCGGCCGCACGGGAAAGGTGTCGCAATTGCTGGGAGAGGGACAGGAAAACCTGTGACCTGAAAGCGTCATCGGCCGAAGCACAGTAGAAATCATGCAGGCTGATCCATACGGAAATGCGGCGCGCAAGGATGTCAGGGCGCCAGGTGCGCTCCTGCCACCCGCCATGGGCATCAATCCATGAGGAAACAAGGCTGCGGGCCATGATGCGGGCGTCATCGCCTCCGGCAGCGCGCAGGTCATGCAGGAAGGAGAAGCTGTGGAGGGCCGCCAGGGGGGCTTCTCCCATGCCGGCATCGACATGCCAGAGTGTTTTTGTATAAGCCGTGAAAAAGGAAAAACCGGATGTGTGGAACTGTCCTGCGATGATGGCCCGGCCGGTGGCGGCATTTCCAGGCCATGGGTCTGGAGGAAGGAAAGCCAGGGCGGATGGGATGTTTCCTCTCAGGGCCAGGTCGTAAAATGGGGTTTTGTAGGCAAGCGTCCCCAATGCCCGGCGCAGGACCCTGAGCGGTGAAAGGGGATGCTCGTTGTTCATGGTGCTTATTGGCCTGCGCTGCGCAGCGCAGCAATGGCTGCGGCGTAATCCGGTTGCATGAAAATGGCGGTTCCCGCCACCAGGGTGTCCGCACCGGCAAAAATGGCCTGGCGGGCGGTTTTCTGTGTGATGCCGCCATCCACTTCCAGCAGGATGTTGTGGCCTGAGGCATCGATGCGCTGGCGCACGGCGCGGATCTTGTCATCCAGCGGAATGAATTCCTGGCCACCGAAACCCGGGTTGACGGTCATGACAAGGATGAGGTCAACCTCGTCCATGATGTGGTCCAGGCAGCAGACCGGTGTGGCCGGGTTGAGGGCGATCCCCGCCTTTTTCCCCATGGCCCTGATGGCTTGCAGGCTGCGGGAAAGGTTGGGCCCCGCTTCCGGATGAATGGTGATGATGTCTGCGCCAGCCTCGGAGAAGGCAGCCAGCATGGGGTCTGCCGGTGCAATCATGAGGTGGACATCAAAAGGTTTTTGGGTGTGGGGCCGCAGCGATTTCACCACGGCAGGGCCAATGGTAAGGTTGGGAACAAAATGCCCATCCATCACATCGAGATGGAACATGTCGGCCCCGGCGGCTTCAGCCTTGGCAATTTCCTCCCCAAGCCGGGCAAAGTCTGCGGCCAGAAGGGAGGGGGCAATGCGTAAAGTCTGTTTCATGGGAGAAAGATAACATTTCCCCCAGGCGACCTCAAGCAGGCTTGGTGGGGGGAGAGACGGTTTTTTTCAGGCGGGCGATGTAAAAGCCGTCGATGCCCCCCGCCTCCTTCATCATGAAGGGGAGGGTGCGGACATCGCCCTCCGGGGTGATGGCTTCGGCAAGACCGCCAATTTCTCCGGCAAGAACAGGTAACCGTTTGAAGTCTTTATGGTTTTCAAGGAAGCGGGCAACCTGCAATTCGCTTTCATCCTTGAGCATGGAGCAGGTGCAGTAAACGAGGTAGCCTCCTGGGCGGACAAGCTCGGCAGCATGGGCCAGCAGATGTGCCTGAATGGTGACAAAGTGCGGAATGTCGGTGGGCTGCTTGAGGTGTAGGATGTCGGGGTGCCGCCTGATGGTGCCGATGGAGGAACAGGGGGCATCAAGCAAAACGGCATCTGCCAGTTCACCTGTTGTCCAAAGGCCAGCATCGGCGCAAACGGTTTCAGCCGAAAGGCCCAGGCGCGACAGGGTGTTTTCAAGCAGGGCAACCCGTTTCGGGGTGCGGTCGATGGCAATGACGTTTGCTCCGCGGGAAGCCAGCTGGGCCGTTTTTCCGCCAGGGGCTGCGCACAGGTCGAAAATGCGTTTGCCTTTCAGGTTTCCCATGAGGCGAACGGGCAGGGAAGCGGCGAGATCCTGAACCCACCACGCGCCTTCCGTGTGGCCGGGCAGGTCGGGAATGAGTCCGGCCTTGGTTTTTCGCAAGGTTCCGGTGGGCAGGAGCGTGGCTTCAAGCTTTGTTGCCCATTCTTCGGGGTTTTCCTTGACGGAAATGTCCAGTGGAGCTTCATTGGTGCTGGCTTTGGCAATATCTTCGGCCTTGTCGCCCCAATCCTTCCGGAGCATGGACATCATCCAGCCGGGGAAGTTGGCGGATGCGGGCGGGATGGGCATTTTGTCGCGCCCGATGCGGCGCAGGATGGCATTGACAAGCGGACGGAACTTCTCCGGAGCAAGGTCAACCGTGCTGTTGACGGCAGCATGGGCGGGAACGCCCGCAAAAAGGATTTGCGTGATGCCAAGACACAGGATGTCGTGGATATCCTCGTTCAGGGGTTGGTCGGGATGCGTGAGGCAGCCTTTGATGAGAAGACTGCATTGCCCATGATGGCGAAGGGTGTGGGTGGCCAGCAGGCGCGCAAAGGCCCGGTCGCGCACGGCGAGGGATTTCCACCCGGCATCAAGGGAAAGAGCCGCGTCAAGGGGCTGGTGTTGCCGGTGGACGTTCGAGAAGATCCTCAGGGCGATGGTGCGCGTGTTGGTTTCATTGTTGGTGTCGCTGGACAAGGGGATCTCCATGAAAGGGCGGGGGAATAAAACCCGGAAAACGGCGGCAGGATACAGGGAGGCGGCAGGCTGTACAATAAAAAACCGCAAAGGCGGTGGCCTGTGGTTTTTATCTTTTTGGTGTGAACAAGATAATATTCTTGTTTTGTTCTCTTTTTCGTGCTATCAGGAAAAACAGGATGGGCGTGCATCGTTGAAGGGGAGAGGGCGTATCATGCAGCACAGGTTTTCAAGATTTCTGGCCTTTGGTTTTGCCTTTCTGCCTTCCCTGGCTTTTGGGTCAGGAACATCTTCTGTTCCTGGGCCAGTCCCGGCTTCGGTTGTCCGGGTTGTTGATGGTGATACCCTGCTTGTTCGTGCGCGCATATGGGTGCGGCAGGACGTGGAAACCCTGGTGCGCATATTGGGAATTGATGCGCCGGAGGCGGGGAAGCAAGCGCGTTGTCCGGCGGAGGAAAAGGGCGGCGTGCTGGCTACCTCGGCCATGAAAAATCTTGTCCGGGGAGGCCTACTCAATCTTTATGATGTCCGGTCAGACAAATATGGGGGACGCGTTCTGGCCCGGGTTGAAAATGCCGGGGGGCAGGATGTGGCCAAGGTGCTGTTGGCCAGAAATCTTGTCCGTCCTTATGCCGGAAATGCGCGGGGCACCTGGTGCAAGGCACCATAATGGATATTGTTTCAAGCCGCATTGTCTATTTCAGGCAAGAAAAACCCCCTCGCAGCCAATGCTGGAGGGGGTTTTTGAAAAAGGCCGGTCTTATCGGTTGAGGGTGTAATTCTGGGCGATGATCTTGGTGCGGACATCTTTGCCGCCTTCAGCCTTCCAGGGATTGCTGCGCCCATCATTGGCGGAGAACATGATATCCAGCATGTCTGCGGAATAGGTTTCCGGATTCATGGAGAGCATGCCGGAAACACACTGCCAATGGCCATTTTTGGCGGCTTCCATGACAACCTTTTGGTTGATCTGTGCGCCCAGTTCAACAAAGAGATTCACGGTTTGCGTGTGGCCATTGCGGGCGGCGAGTTCCAGCGGGGTTACGCCTTTGGCGTCCTTGCGGTTGATGTGCTTCGCCACTTGCTTGAGAATCGGAAACCGTTTTGCAAACTCTTCCGGCTTGGAGATCATGCTCCAGCGACGGCTTTCGGCAATCTGGTGCATGACGTTCCGGCCCTTGGCGTCCGTCTGGATCAGGATGTTCGGGTGGGTTTCCTCGATGATGTCCAGGAACGCACTGGTGTTGTCGGTCGGCCAGGTGTGGAAAACCATCTGCGCGATAGCGGCAACCACCGGGGTTTCGCCCAAAGCGCCGGGTTCAAAAATCTTTGCGCCACTTTCCACAAGGCGACGGGTTTCTGCTTTGTCATAGGCGTGAATGGCTTGGGTCAGATTCGAGGTCATGAACATTCTCCTGAGTTATGGAATGCCTGATCCTAACCGTTTTTTTTCTTTGGCAGGTATGTTTGTTTTGCAACCCGGTTATGCGCCGCTTGCATGGCGCATGAGAATGGGCCGATGAGAGCATTGGACGTTCTTCTTGCTCACCTTGTTGCCTTGCTGCGGCCATCCCCCCGCGCTTTCAGTCCTTGGACGATGCCCGTGGCGTCAGTTCTTGTGATGCCCTTTTTTGTCTTTGCTGTCCTGTGTTTTTCCGGAAACTGCCGCTGTCTGGCGGCCATTCAGGAACCAGGTATGCATCTGGCCCTTGCCTTTGACGTCAATCAAGCCGCGATCTTCAAAAACAAAAGTCTTGTCAATCTTTTGCCGTGTGCAATCCATCATCTGGATGCGGCCGGACACTCCGTGGGATTCCATCCGGCTGGCGGTGTTGACGGTGTCTCCCCAGAGATCATAAATGAATTTTCGTTTTCCAATAACCCCGGCAACAACCGCGCCGCTGCCAAGGCCAATACGCATTTGCAGGCCATAACCATTGCGCTGGTTGAATTTCTCCAGGGCTTCCATCATGTCAATGGCCATGTTGGCCGCCTGTTCGGCATGGTTGTTGACAGGAACGGGAATGCCGGAGGCCGCCATGTACGTATCCCCGATGGTCTTGATCTTTTCCAGCCCATACCTGTCGGCGAGATTGTCAAAATCCGTAAAAATCTCGTTGAGCAGGATAATCAGTTTTTCTGGCGGCATGTTGGTGGAAAAATTTGTAAAATCAACAATATCGGCAAACAGGACAGTCACATCGTCAAAGCTGTCGGCAATAACTTCCTCAAAACTGCCCGCAGCCATTTCCTCGCGGCTTTTCAGGCGTTCGGCAATGGGATGGGGAAGGACGTTGAGCAACAGTCTTTCCGATATTTTCTGTTCTGCCAGAACTTGGTCATAGAGTTTTTTGGTTTCCCGATGCAGGAGACGAACTTCCAGCATGCTTTGGACACGCGCAAGCACTTCTGACAGGTCGAAAGGTTTGCTGACGAAATCACGCGCGCCTGCGCGCAGGGCGTGGAGTTTCTGGTCGGGTTGGGCCGTAATGACCAAAACAGGAAGGTAGCTGTCTTTTTCAATTTCATTGAGGCATTCCATGACCTGGAACCCATCCATTTCAGGCATCAGGAGGTCGAGCAGGATCAGGTCATAGTGGTTTTTGCGGTGGAGGTCGCAAACTTCGCGTGGGTTCATGGTGGAGGTGACGGAGGTGTATCCCGCCGAGACCAGCATGCGGACAAGCAGCCAGACATTGGCTTCCTGATCGTCAACAATCAGGATTTTTCCGTTAAGGATGTCGGAGGATTTTATCATGGAATGTGCCGTTCCCTGTTTTTCCGCTTTGAAGGAATGTCCGGCGGGGAGAGTGAGGTTTCCAAGGCTTTCATCAGTTCTACGATCCTGATGGGCTTTGTCAGGTAATGGGAGAAACCGGCATTTAGGGCATCTTCTATGTCGGAAGGCATGGCGTTCGCACTGATGGCAATGGTCGGAATGTTTTTCGTTTCCGGGTTGTCATGGAGAATCTTGAGGACATCAAGGCCGTTGATGTCTGGAAGGTTGATGTCCATAAGAATGACGTCTGGATGCCGCTCCTGGGCAAGCTGGATGCCAAGCGCGCCATTCAGGGCGCTGATCATGTGAAGGTTTGGATGACGTGAGATAAGCTGTTCGATCAGGTGTTGGTTTGCGGCGTTGTTTTCCACATAAAGCAGGGTGTAGGTTTTTGTTTCATCCAGCAGAGCCCCTGGAGGGGTGGGCGTTATGTCGTTGCCTGCCTGGGACAGGGTTGGCTCAAGCACCTTGCAGATTTCAAACCAGAAGGTGCTTCCTGATCCGGGCTGGCTTTCCGCGCCGATTTCTCCCCCCATTTGCTCAATAAGTTTCTTGGCGAGGACAAGTCCGATGCCGGTTCCTTCAATGCCGCTATCTTCACGTCCCAGGCGATTGAAGGGCTGGAAAAGGTTTTTCATGTGTTCGGGGGAAATTCCCTCTCCCGTGTCGCTGATGCTCACATGGATGATGTCGGGAGCTTTGCCCTTGCTGCAGGCCAGTTCTACAGTCCCACCTTCGTGGTTGTATTTGATGGCGTTGGAAAGCAGGTTGAGGATAACCTGCTTGATGCGGGTCTTGTCGGCATGGATGAAGATGCTGTCCTCGATTTTTGGGAAAACCATCGTGATGTTGTGCCGTTGTGCCTGAGGTTCGATCATGCTCTGGCATTCAAGAATGGTTTCTGAAAGCGATACGGGTTCCCGCGACATGGGAACCTTTCCGGATTCGACTTTGGCAAGATCCAGAATGTCGTTGATCAGCTTGAGCAGGTACCTTCCGGAAATCAGGATTTGTGACAGGCTTTCTTTCTGCGTGGGGGATGGTGGAGGGATGTCTGATTCCATCAGCTGGGCAAATCCCAGGATGGCATTGAGGGGGCTGCGCAATTCATGGCTCATGCTGGAAAGGAAATCGGATTTGGCCATGTTGGCCTTTTCAAGCTTCTGGTTTGCCTGAAGGATTTTTTCCTTGGCCTTGTTTTGCTCGGTAACGTCGCGCATGACAGTTATGGCGCCCATCTTGTGGCTGGCATGATCAAAAATGGGGACGGCACTGCAAACAACCTGGCGGCAGGCTTTTCCCTTTGTGCAGATGACCATGTTGACATTTTCAACGATTTCCCCGTTGAAGGCGCGAACGAGGGGAATTTCATCCTTTTTCATGAGGGTCTTCTGGTCTTCATGGTAAAGGTTGTAGTGTGAACTCCATTCCTCCTGTGGAAGGGAGGCGGCAACATCAAGGTTATGCCATTCCCGGGCAATCCGGTTGAAGAGGACCAGCCGGCCGTTGGCATCGCATGCCACAACGGCATCCATGATGTTTTCCAGCAGGGCGTCCTTGAATTTTTGTTCCTGTTTCAGTTTGTTTTCAAGCAACTTGCGGTTTGTGATGTCGTGGGCGGATGCAAAGACGCCTTTCAGATGCCTGGTTCTGTCATGAAAAGTGCTGGCGTTGCAGGATACAACGGTTTCCTTTCCTTCCGGGCCTCTCACCACCAGTTCGTAATCCTTGACTTTGTTGGTGTTGAGGGTTTCCTTAATGAAGATATCGGCCAGATCGGGAGCGGTGAAGAAATTTTTGAAGGGTGCGCCGATCAGTTCGTTGCGGGTGCAACCGGTCAGCAATTCCATTTGATGGTTGACGTCCGTGATGATGCAGAAAGGATCCGTGGCGATGATCGCGTCGTTGTTGGCTTCAATCAGGGAACGTGTGTAAAATTGCTGGTCCTGTAGATGGATATCGAGAAGTTTCTGCGCTTCCTGGTCGTTTTTGTGGGCTGTATTGTCCGTTCCAACAAAAAGATATCCAATGATGTCCTTCTGGGCGTTGTGCAGGGCGGTTATGGAGGCGATAAGAGGGAAAGTCGTATTGTCCTTGCAGACGCAAGTCATGTCATGGATGTCTTCAATGTCGCGCGAAGCTTTGAAAGACAGGGTGGAAAATCCTTGTGGGAGGCACATGTTGAACGCCTCGTTCAGGGCGGCTGTGCGCAAGACAAGATCTTCAGGAAAATAAAAATCCACAAGGTTCAGTTTGTTGACGGCATCGCAGGCCTTGCATCCCATCATGCGTTCCGCGCCGCTGTTGAATGTCTGGATCAGGCCGTTCTGGTCGGTGGCGACAATGGCAAAATTTGGGTTGTTGAGAATGGCGTCCTGAAGCATGCCGGGCTTTTCAAGGATGTCCGCCGTGTCGCGCTTTCCGCTCTTTTTCTTGTTTGAGTAAAATTTGATGAAAAGATGTTTTTTTTCTTTTGGCATGGAGGGCCTTCACTTCCAAAATCAGGAGACAGCACAACATGTTCCTGGATCCAATGGGGGATGATGTTTTTAATAAGACATGTAAAAAATTATTTTTTCATAAATATGGAAGGGTTTTATTGTGGTTTATGTGTAATTTGTTGTGTGAGGGTGGTCGTTTTGGGAATAAAAAAGCTGCGGGGGTGCCGCAGCTTTTTAAGATACGTCTTTTCTTGAAAATCAGGAGATGTTGGGTTTCGGTGCCGGGGATGTTGAAGATGTGCGCCTTTTCGCAGTTTCTTCTGCCTTCAAAAGGATTTTTTGCATGTCCGGATTATCAGCGTAAGCGGAGGGACGCAGGCCTTCCATGTTTTCCTCCAGCGCAAGGGCGGGGTGGCGGGTGATGATCTGTGCTGTGGCATCGTTCCATCGTTCTATAACATAGTTCAATACGTATCCGGAATCTGGGTATTCCATCGCGGCATTGATTCTTTGGCATTCCTCTTCGGAGAGTTTGCGGATAGGGCAGGCAGCAATGACATGCAGGATGTTGTTGCCTTGGGCGTCAGAGCTTTCGGACAGATGAAGAGGCGTTTGAATCCATGAGGAAGATCCTGTTGCTTGCTCAGGTTTTGCAAAAAAAAAGTGTTGTTTGATGGGATGGGTCGCCTGTCAATCCCGTCCTTTTATAAGGATCGGATTGTAAAACGCTTTTGGAAGAATCAGCAGTGCTTATTCTGCAATCCTGCCCTGCACGCCATGCATGGGTTGGAAAGGCTTGTTATGTGCGGAATTCTGTGAGGACGGGCACATGGTCGCTGGGGCGTTCCCAGCCTCGTACCTCGGGAATGGGGAGGCAAAATGTGGCCTCGTCTGCCACCTCCGGGCTGCACCAGACATGGTCGAGACGCCGGCCCCGGTTCGATGCCTGCCAGTCCCGCGCGCGGTAGCTCCACCATGTGTAGAGCTTCTGTTCCGGGGGCGTAAACCGGCGCATCAGATCCACCCAGCCACCGGCATGTTGCGCCCGTTCAAATCGATCAGTTTCCATGGGCGTGTGCGACACAACGCCCAGCATCTGCCTGTGCGACCACACATCTTCAGGCAAGGGCGCCACGTTGAGGTCGCCCACCAGGATACGGCGTTCATGTCGTGCCGCTTCCGGTCCCCATTCCGCCATTTCCTCAAGAAAGGTCAGTTTGTGCGCGAATTTGTCGTTTTCATCGGGATCAGGCAGGTCGCCGCCGGCGGGCACGTAAAGGTTGTGCAGGCGGGTGCCATCAGGCAGCGTTGCGGCAATGTGCCGGGCGTCTTCCCGGCCGCACCAGTTGCGGGATGAGATGTCCGTCAGAGGCAGGCGCGACAGGATGGCCACGCCGTTGTAGCTTTTCATGCCCGCAACGGCGGTATGCGAAAACCCCATAGCCGCGATGCCGGAGACAGGAAAATGTTCCTCAGGCGTCTTGATTTCCTGCAGGCAGACAACATCCGGCGCAAGCTCGGAAACAATCCGTTCCAGCAAGGGCATGCGTAGCCTGACAGAATTTATATTCCAGGTTAGGAGTTTCAATTTTATTATTGAAATTGAAAGTTAAAATGGAAGGCCAGCTGGAAGCCCCATACCGCCCATGATCTTCTGGGTTTCTCCGGCAATGTGGGCTTCAACCTTGGCCTTGGCATCATTGAAAGCGGCCAGCACCAAGTCTTCCAGCATCTCGATATCCGACGGGTCAACCGCTGCCGGAGAGATGGAAATCTTGCGGGCATCGCCCTTGCCGTTCAGGACCACGGAAACAAGGCCACCACCGGCCTGTCCGGAGATTTCCACCCCAGCCAGTTTTTCCTGCAATTCCTTCATGCGGGCCTGCATCTGCTGCGCCTGCTTCATGATTTGTCCAATGTTTTGCATCGTTATTCTCCTTCGGGGTCGGAAAGGGTGTCGTATTCCATGGCGGGCATTGCTTCCGATGTTTCGGAAGCATCTTCTGCATTCTGGGAAACCATTTCTGCGGCAATATCATGCAGGGCGGCAAGCTTTGTGCCAGGAAAGGCCAGCATGACAGCCTGCACCAGCGGATGTTTTTCGGCATCCGCCATGGCCAGGGCTTTCTGGTCGCTTTCCTTTTGCGACAGGGTATTTTCCCCGGCGGTTGTGGAAATGGCGACAATCCAGCGGCGGCCTGTCCATTCATTCAGGTATTTGGCAACGTTTCCGGCCAGGTCGTTCGGTGCGTCCGGATCCAGCCGCAGTTCAATGTGGCCGGGCTCAAACTTGACAAGATGGGCGCTGCTGCGCAGATGGCCCCAGATGAGCATTTCCCGTTTTTCCGCGAAAATACCCACCACCTTTTCAAAACTGTCAAGAGCGGGGGAAGGCATGTCTGTTGGCGCGGATGGAGGTGGTGCCAACACGGGCGCGGGCGCTGTGGAAGTGTTTTGCCGCAGGATCGCCATGGGGGCGGATGCCTTTGGGGATGCGCTGGCTGTTGGCGCGCCCTGCACGGGGGGGGGCATGGAGGAAGACATCTGCATGGGCGCGGATGGCGTTGGTGTTCCGCCCTCCGTGGAGCCTGTGGAGGCGTGTCCGCCGGATTGCAGCTGGCGCACAAGGTCGGCCGGGGAAGGCATGTCCGCCGCATAGACAAGGCGGATGAGAACCATTTCGGCCGCTTGCTGTGGCTGCGGGGCAGACTGCACTTCGCCAATGCCCTTGAGCAAAATCTGCCAGAGACGCGTGAGGCTGGCCATGGAAAGGTTTTCGGACAGCACCTTGCCCTGGACGCGCTCGGCTTCCGGCAGGGATGTGGAGGTGGCAAGGGCCGGAACCAGTTTCATGCGGGTGAGGAAATGGGAGAGGTCCAGAAGGTCCTGCAACACCACCAGAGGATCAGCGCCGGACTTGTGCAGGGCTTCCATGATGGACAGGGCATCCTGCGCCTGGCCTTTCACGGCCGCTTCCATGAGGTCGAAGACCACGGTGCGATCAGCCAGACCCAGCATGTCCTGTACCTGTCCAAGGTCGATCTTGCCGGAACCCAAGGCCATGGCCTGGTCCAAAAGGCTGAGACCGTCACGCACGGAACCATCGGCCGCTCTTGCGATGAGGGCAATGGCTTCGGCATCGGCGGGGGCCTTTTCCAGCGCGGCGATCCGGGTGAAATGGGTGATGAGTTCCGAAATGTCCACCCGGCGCAGGTCAAAACGCTGGCAACGGGAGAGGATTGTGACGGGAACCTTGCGGATTTCGGTGGTGGCGAAGATGAACTTGGCATGTTCCGGCGGTTCTTCAAGGGTCTTGAGAAGGGCGTTGAAGGCCGCTTTTGAGAGCATGTGCACTTCGTCGATGATGTAAACCTTGTAGCGTGCGGAAACAGGGGCGTAGCGCACGCTGTCAATGATCTGGCGGATGTCGTCCACGCCGGTGTTGGAGGCGGCGTCCATCTCCAGGATATCCACATGGCGGTCCTGTGCGATGGAAAGGCAGGAATCGCAGGTGCCGCAGGGGGTGATTGTGGGGCCTGTATTGCCGTTTCCTGTGCAGTTGAGGCCGCGCGCAATGATACGGGCTGTGGAGGTTTTGCCAACGCCGCGCACGCCCGTGAGCATGAAGGCATGGGCAATGCGCCCGGTTTCCATGGCGTTGGAAAGGGTGCGCACCAAAGCCTGCTGGCCGATGAGGTCAGCAAAGGTTTGAGGGCGGTATTTGCGGGCCAGGACGCGGTAAGCTTCAGTCATGGATTAAGGTAAGCCTTCCTTGGGAATCGTGGGGAGGTGGAAGGGCGGGCGCCGACCCGTGCCAAACCTGCGTTCGGTTGCTGCCTTTCGGCCCTGGCCTGGTTGGCGGGCGGCCCGTCCGGGCCCGCCCTTCCGGGCATTACTATAAAGATGGAACGCCCCTCGTCAAAGGGTTATTTTTGTGCCAGCAGGATCCGGGCCTTTTGCAGGTCGTCATAAGTGTCCACGCCAAAGGGAATGGCATTGGTGATGCCGCAGGCGATATGCATGCCCATGGCCAGGGCGCGCAGCTGTTCAAGTTTTTCACGTTTTTCAAGATGCGAAGGCGGCGCGCTGACAAAGCGGGCCAGGGCTTCCCGCGTGTAGGCATAAAGTCCGATGTGGTGGAAAAGGGGGCCTTCTCCGGAAGGCGCGATGTTGCGCGAAAAATAAAGGGCGCGGCCTGAAGTGGCATCATGGGCAATGTCAAGGATGGCCTTGACGGCATGCGGGTTTTCCGCTTCCTCCACTGTTTCAAACAGGGAGGCAAGGGTTGCGATGTCGGCGCCGCTTTCCTTCAGCAGGTCAAACGTTTGCTTTACAAGGTCGGGTGCGAGGGTCGGCATGTCGCCCTGGAGGTTGATCACGCAATCGTGCAGCCCTTCGGGATCAATTTGCCCAAGAGCCGAGAAAATACGGTCGGAACCCGACGGCAGGGCAGGATCGGTGAGAATGGCGCGTCCCCCGGCCTTTTCCACGGCTTCCACAATTTCCTGTTCGGCACAGGCAACAACCACCGGAGCAATGTCGGCTTCTTCCGCCCGGCGCAGCACCTGTACCACCATGGGCAGGCCGCAGATGTCGGCAAGGGGCTTGTTGGGAAGCCTTGTTGCGGCCAGGCGGGCGGGGATAAGGATGATGGGGTTTTTCATGAGGTGTGTCCGAAGTTGGTGCCTGCAAGCGTTGATGCGGCATTATAGCGGTTTCCACGCTTTTTGCGAGGGAGAAAAAGCTCTCCCCTTGAAACCTTCAGGCTGAAAGATCGGCCACGCAGCGGGTTTCCATGCAATCCTGGGTTTCCGGCTGAATGACCGTGTGGGCAAACCCGAATTCATGTTCAAGGATGTGTTTTGCCGCGGCAAGGGATTCCTGCATGTCTCCTCCTTCGCAAAGGCGGACGTGGAGGGTGAGGATGGGTGTTTCCGGGGTGATGGACCATGCGTGGACATGATGTACCCCCGCAATGCCGGGAACGGCATCGACAAGGCGCTTTGCAATGGGAGCCGGATTGAATCCGTCGGGGGATCCTTCCAGCAGGATATGGGTTGTGCGTTTGAGGATATCCCATGCGCTCCAGCCGATAATGGCTGCAACCAGCAGGGAGAGAATGGGATCAATGGCCATGAAACCGGTCAGGGAAATGACAATCGCGGCAGCGATGGCGGCCAGGGATCCCAGAATGTCCCCCGCAACATGCATGAGGGCCGCCTTGACATTGATGTTGTTCTGGCCAGCATGAAGGATGCGGAAGGCGATAATGTTGACAAAAAGGCCGATGACGGCAGTGCCAAGCATGATCCGGGGCTCTATGGCAACAGGAACCATGAAGCGGCGGACGGCTTCAATACAGATGAAAAAGGCGATGGCGACCAGCGACAGGCCGTTGATCCATGCCGCCAGAACCTCAACCCGGCGGTAGCCGAAACTACGGGCGTGGTCGGCCGTCTTTTTTCCAAAAAGGATAGCACCCCATGCGATTCCCAGCGAAGCCGCGTCGGTAAGCATGTGCCCCGCATCGGCCAGCAGGGCGAGGGAGCCGCTGATCCATCCGGCAACAGCCTCAATCCCCATGAATCCCGCCGTCAGGAAGAAGGCCAGGGCCAGATGTGATGGACTTGTGGAAGAAGATGGTGTGTGGGAAACATGGGTGTGATGCATGGGGTGTCGGTCTCCTGCGGGGGATTTATGGTTTCATGGATTGTCCCGGCGGGCTGGCATGTCAAGAAGTTTTTGGGCAAGGGCGCCAGCGAAGGCAAGGGGAAAACGGTGCGCTTGATATTTGCCGGAAAATCGTCCATACCTGCGCATCCTCCTCCGTAACCTTTTAAAGGTTCCTTCATGAGATATGGTTTCATCAAGGCGGTAATCCTTGTGGTGGCTCTGGCTTTGTCTGTCTCTTCCCTGCGTGCGGGGGAGAGGTGTCCATCCATGGCGCACCTTGAGGCGGAGCAGGCCTTGCGCCTGCATTCCGAACTGATGGTGATTGGGCTCACCTGCCAGAAATATTATCGCCAGCCTTCCGATATTTATACCGAATACCAGAAGTTCACGGCTGAAAATGCCAATCTTTTGCGGCAGGCGGAAAACAACCTTGTGTTGAGGGTGGGGGTTGAGCGTTTTCATGCCCTGCGAACCAACATCGCCAATGATGTTTCCCGGCGGGCAGCATTCATGAGCCCGAAGGCCTACTGCCAGGCCAATGCGCTTTTTGTGGGGGATCTGCTTGCGCTTTCCTCTGATGGCGTGCGCCAGTATGTTGCCCGGCTTGCGGCAGGCGCGCGGCAACAGGTTCCTGCCTGTGTTGCGGCAACACCTTCCCGTTCTGCGATGGTGTTCAAAAACGAGTGAGGCTGAATTGATGCAAGAAATTCCGTCAGAAACCCCAGAAGCATTCGTTGCGACACCTGAAAATGGCGATTCTTCAGCATTGCCCATCCCGGAAGGTATGGTGGTCATTCCCCCGGCTGTTCTGGAAGAGAAAAAAAAGCCGCAAAAACATCATGACATGCCGGTCCCCCTTCAGGTCGGGGTTTTGCTTTCGGTCGGATGGGTTGCCATGGCTTCCGGTTATGGTGCCGCATCGGTTGGCCTTGAAAGGATTGCCAGCCTTCTTCCGGGAGAAATGGTGGTTTTCCTCATAGCGGCATTCCTGCCGCTTGTTGTTGTATGGCTGATGGTGATGGTGGTGATGCGCCGGAGCGATCTTGCCGTGGTGACGGAAGACCTGTTTTTTCGCATTGGGCTGACACCGGAAAAGCTTGGGGACAGGATTTCCGGGATGGAAGGGGCTTTGGCGTCCATCAATGTGCAGGCGCACCTGCTGGATGAGAATGTTGCCCAGAACATGCGGAAGGTTGAGGGGGTTCGAGAAAAACTTGCCCAGGAAATCCTCCGTCTTGATGGAAGCCTGCAGGATTCCTTCCAGAAATTGTCCCGGATGGTTGATGTGGCCGTGCAGGGCGGGGAAGGTCTGGTTGCGGATGCCGGCGTTGTCGCCGGGCGCATGGAAAATGCGGCGAAGATCATTGGAAACCAGGCGGCGGAAACCCTTTCCGGCATGGAAGGGCGTTTGCAATCCATGTCTGCCGTGATGGAAACGGCGGCAAAGCATGCGGAACTTTCCGTTTCCGTTTCAGCGTCAGGCGTTGAGGAAAAGTTTGATGGGCTGCTCAGGAACCTCCAGGTGGCAGGGGAACAACTGGACGCCAGGGTCAATGCGGCAGATGCCCTTTCCATCCGTTGTGCGGAGGCATCAGACCGGTTTCAGGCACAGGCTGGGCATTTTTCGGGAATGCTGTCTGAGGCAGAAAATCGGGCTTCCAAGGCGGAAGAAGGGTTCTCTGGCCGGCTTTCCGGCATGGCGCAGACAGCGGAACAGATTGCCGGGAAACTGGAAGCGCTTCTGGTTCGTCTTGACAGGAAGAAGGAAGACCTGCTTGCCGCAGGTGAGCGTGGCATGGAGCGTGCGGAAGGCCTGCGTACGGCAATTTCCGGTTCGGTTTCTGAAATATCCAGGCTTTCCGGACGATTTGCGCAGGATGCCAAACAGCTGACCAGTGAAGCCCTTCATCAGGGGAAAGACTTGGTGCGCGCTGTTGATGAAGGAATGGCCCGGATTGAAGGGCTTTCTGAAAAACTGGGCGACAAGGCGGCCGATGTTGCGGAAAAGGCCCGTGGGCTGGACGAGGTCCTGGGGGCTGCCGTGGGGCGGCTGGAGGTTGGCCGTGCCAGCCTGGCCGCAGTTTCTTCCGAAGTTGGGACAAACCTGTCTTCTGCGGTTTCTCTGGTTGAGGATGGGGAGCGCCGCATTTTGGATGCCGTTTCCCACATGAAGACGGAAATGACGGCTTCCGGCGAAGCGTTCTCTGTGCGTCATGAACAGGTGATCCAGGCTGCGGATGGCATGGGTTTGGTGCTGGGGGGGCTTGCAGAACGGCTGCATCTTTTATCCTCTGAACTTGTGCGCATGTCGCAGGAGGCTGAAACGCGTGCGGGTGGGGCTGCGGATGTTTTTGCGGGACGGCTTGCCGAGCTTCAACAGGGCGTTGTGGTCGCCGGACATCTCATTTCCTCCATGGCGGACAGTTTGCGCCAGGCTTCGGCCGAGGTGGCCCAGCATGCGGAAGACGGGGCGCTGCGGATACGGGGGGCCGGGGATGAACTCAGGGATCAGGAAAACCGTTTGCGTGAAGGCGCAGAAAACGCCACCGGTGTTCTTGAAAATGCACGGACAGCTCTTTCCAGGCAGGCGCAAGATGTGCTGGAAGCGGCATCGCGGGCGACGGCGCATCTGGAAGAGGTCGGCAGTCTTTTCCGCATCCGCATGGAAGATGTTGGCCAGGAAGCGCCGAAAATCGTGGAAAACATTCGTCACGCAGCAGAAATGGCACGCGAAGTCTCTTCAGGGCTTGCGGATGCGGTGACGCATTCGGCAGCCGAGATGATGTCGGCCGCTGAACATGTTCGCGAGGAAATGGCCAGCCTTGGCGTGGAAGCGGGGGCTGCCGTTGATACCCTCAATATTGCTGAAAGTGGCATTGAAACCGCCATGGGGCGGATACGTGGCGAATTGGCCCAGGCTCTTGTGGAAATTTCAGAGGTTGAGAAAAAAATTGGCGGGGATGCCTCGTCCTTTGCCGAAGCGGCCCGCATGGCCGTGTCCGGGGCGCAGGCGGCAACCCATGAGATGGAACTCCAGCTCCAAACCATCCGTCTTGGAACAAAGGGTGTTTCGGAAATGATGGAGGCCGCCCGGCAAGGTCTTGCCGAGGAAGCTGAACGTTTTGTAGGATCGGCTGGAGAAAAACTTGTGGCGGCGCGGGCTGTTGCGGCTGAATTCGGGGAGCAAGCCAAAAACCTGACCTCCGCTTCAAGAGAAGCCTTGCAACAGGCTGAAATCCTCAGGAATACAGAATTCCGCAGCAAACGGGAAACTTTCCTCAATTCGGCCAAATTTGTGCTGGAAAACCTGCGTTCCATGTCGGTGGACATGGTGCGGCTTTTGGAAGGCGAGGTTCCGGAAAAACAGTGGAAAGCCTACCTGCACGGAGAAACCGGCGTTTTTGTGAAGCAGCTGGTTTCCATGAAATATGAAGCAGGGGCTACGCAGAAATTCCGGGACCGTTATGAGGAAAATGCCGCGTTCCGGACGGTTGTCCAGAATTATGTGCGGCAGTTTGAAGAAAATCTGGCACAAGCAGTGGCCCTTGATAATGGCGACCTGCTGACCTCTGTGTTCATGACATCGGATATTGGCAAGATATACCTGTTCCTTGCCCAGCTGATAAAGGGATAGAGCCTTTAGAGCATTTAACGTTCATCTTGAATACCCCTGTTGCCTTTCGGCGGACTCGTCCCAAAATCAACAGGAATTGTTCCATCCAAACGCTCAAGGCTCTAAAGTGCCGGGCTGATCCAGGACAGGCGTGAGGCCGGGGCGTCCGAATCCGCAAAGAGGCGGGCGCAGGCGGCAAGAATTTCGGCATAGGCGACCTCGGCCTGCCATGGTGGATTGATGATCACCAGCCCGCAGCCGTTGAGGTGTGCGGTATCCTTGGGGGCGTGCAGCATCAGGTTGAGCGCGAGAATGCTGCCGGGGATGCCGGATTGCGCCAGCGTTTCATGAAAATTCCAGATGGCAGCCATATCCTTGATGGGATACCAGAGAATCTGGATGCCTTGTGGCCAGCGTTTGTGTGCGGCGATCGCCGCCTGTGCCATGCGGTCAAGCTCTCCCGGCTGCTCAAAAGGCGGGTCGATGAGCATGAGGCCGCGTTTTTCCTTGGGTGGCAGGAATGCGGCTATCCCCTTCCAGCCGTCCATCTGCTGCACCGAGGTGTTGCGATCCTGTGCAAAATGGGTTTTGAGTGTACCAAAATCCTCCGGATGCAGTTCGCACAAGGCAAGGCGGTCTTCCGTCCGCATGAGACGGCGCAGAATGCGCGGCGATCCCGGATAGCGCGATGACAGCTTTCCAAGCGCGGAAAGATAGGGGGCGAAGGCTTCAGGCAAGCTCTCTGCTTCTGCCATGAGCTTCAGGATTCCCGCCTGAGCCTCGGCGGTTTTTTGCGCCCGCTCATCCTCAAGATCATAGATGCCAATGCCGGCATGGGTATCCAGCGCGAAAAAGGGCGCGGGTTTTTCCAGAAGCCGCCGGACGGTTTCGGCCAAAACGGCATGCTTGAGAACATCGGCGAAGTTGCCGGCATGGTAGATATGTCTGTAATTCATGCTATGATGCGCCACGGGAGGGAGGATATATGCGATTGAGATGTTTTATATATCAGATACAGCGGAAAGGCCAGCCGGGATGAAGGCCGTGTTCCGCATATTTCTTGCTGTTTTGGCCGGAGGCGTTGTTGGAGGATTGATGGCGCTGGTGATTCCTCCCCAGATTCTTGTTGCCAGAATGGTGGGGGCAGGAATGCATGCGGCAGGTTTTTCCAAGGGCAGGCTGGAATATCTGTCATGGCAGAATGGGGCGCTTGTGTTGCACGGCCTGCAACTGGATGGGACAAGCCGGGTTTCCCGCATCCGCCTGCCTGTTTCGCTTTCGTCCCTGGCCAAATTGCGTCTGGATTCCATTCAGGTGTCCGGCGCGCATCTGGAAATTTCGATGGATGAAAATGGAAAACTGCGTCTGCCGGGGCTGTCTCTGCGTTCCGGTGGCGGGTTTTCCCTGCCCTTCCTTCCGGTGGAAAAGATTGTTGCATCGGATGTGGACGTGGTGGTGAAAACACCTGCTGGCCTGGTGCGAAGCCTGGTTTCCGCAACGCTTGTCCCATCTTCAGGCCGGATGGACGCATTTGGAAGCGGTATCCTCAATCATGAGAATACCGGCATGCGTTTTTCCTTTTCGGGAAACCTTCGCCATGACGGTATGTTGCAGGTGCATGGCGATGGACGGGGAAATTTTTCAGGTTATGGCCTGGATGTGCCTGGCATGACATTCTCTGCCCGGCTGGAAAAGGCCATGAATGGTCCGGAATGGCAGCTTTTGGGAAAGCTCGCATGTCCGCAGGGAACGGCATTGGGACAAGCGTTTGAATCCTTTGGGCTGGAAGGGAATGGCGGGGCTTTGGGATATGCCATTTCCTCGAAAGTGCGTTTACCGATGATGGTACAGGATGTTTCCATGCATGCGGACATTGCGCCACATCTGCGGGATATGACCTTTGATCTTGAAATGAAAGGGAAAGTTTCCGGTCAGCTTTCAGGTCGGTTGCGCAAGAAGGAAACCGGTCAGGTTCTTGCGGGGAGTATGACGGGAAGCCTGCAAATGCCACAGGGGATTGTGCGGGCAAATGCGGATGATATGGATCTGAACCTTGGGGAGCGCACCTTTTCGGCAAAATCCGTGCAGATGGAACTTCCGGAGATGAAGGGCGTTGCTTTCAGGGATGTCCGGGCAAGCCTTGCAGGGGACAAGGAGGGCGCAAAGGGAACATTTTCCATGAGGGCTTTGCCGCCGCTTTGGAAACTTGATCTTCCAATCTCCGGGGAAGGGCGGACGGACTGGAAAACAGTCTCCCTTTCATTCCAGATTCCGGAGACCGGGTTTTCAAGAGGGCGTACGCCCCATATGGGGGGGGAGGTTTCCGCAACGCTTTCCGGAAAGATCCAGGATCTCCGTGTCCGAGCCGATGGGGGGAACCTTGTTGTGGCGAAGGGGCTGGAAATTGGAAGCATCTTGGGACGGGGCGCTTTTTCTGGCGGGGAAATCACGGCGGATCTGACGCGGGCCAGAAGCCGTATTCCCAAGCTGGGCAATGTTGTCCTTTCAGGCCGGGCTTCGGCCACGGATGTTTCCAACATCCTCTTTTCCGGAGCGGTCGGGATGGAAGGTTCGAAGGCATTTTCGGCAGGGTTTTCTGGACAGGCGGATGCGCGGACGCAAGATGTTCAAGGTTCTGTTTCCGGCCTTGTCCTGCAAATGGGCCTCCTTTCTTTAACTGATGGGCAGGCCAGCTTGCATTACGGCAAGGAAAGGTTTGCGGCAACAGATGTTTCGGCAAGGGCGTATGGGGGGGATGTCCGCCTTCAAGGCCTGGAACTTGACATGGCGAAACCCGGCGCATCCGGGGAAATTGTCGTGTTGGGTCTGGATTTGTCGAGTTTTTTTGAAAAGCTTGGGATGAAAGGCCTTTCCGGTGAAGGGCGGGTCGATGCGCGCATGCCGTTCCGCTTTGAAAAGGATAGGCTATCGATTGAAAACGGACATGTGCAGGGGCAGGGGAATGGGATCATCCATTATGTGCGGCAGGCGCAGGAAAATGACCCGCGCACAAAAGAAACATGGGAAATCCTGAAAAACCTTCATTATACAAACCTTTCCGGCGAAATGTCCGGAACGCTTGGGGGAGAGCAGTCGCTGCGGCTGAGGGTTGAGGGAAGTAATCCGCAGGTGTATGATGGACGTGCTGTTGAATGGAATCTGGATCTGTCGGGCGCGCTGGACGCCATGGTGTTTCAGGGCAAGGCTGCGGCAGACCTTATGCGGGGAGAAGTGAAGCCATGAAAAGGATAAGGGTGGGGGCCGTTTTGCTCCTTGGTCTTGCGGGCTGTTCGCCCACCATCAAGGTGGAAGCGCCGGACAAGCCGATTGTCATCAACATGAATATCAGGATCGAGCAGGAAGTGCGCGTGAAGGTGGATCGGGAGATCAGCGACATGATCATGTCGGACCCCACACTGTTTGGTATTCCTGTCGGGAAGGAAGGTGCGAAATGAAACGAATGATGGCATTGGCCGGGGTTTTTCTTCTGCTGTCTGCGCCGGCCATGGCGCAGAACATGACGCCGCGTGGCTGGGATGGCCTTGATGACGCCAAGGTGCAGGGGCTTGTCGGGGAACGCTATGATGGTTATGTTGCACCTGTGCGGGAGGATGTTCCGCAAGACATGCTGCCTTCCATTGAGAGCATCAACAATGAGCGGCTGGAACGCTATGAGGCGATTGCCGAGCGCAACCGGTTGGAGCTTCAGGCCGTGCAGGGGCTTGCTGGTGAAAAGCTGATCGAGATGACGCCGGAAGGCCAGTATGTCATGCCGCAGGAAGGCCAGTGGGTGCGGAAGAACAACAACAGTCATCCCTGACATGAAACGCCGCATAGGCATGGCCTTGGGCGGAGGTGGCGCGCGCGGGCTTGCCCATATTCCCCTTCTTGAGGTTCTGGACGAGATGGGTCTGCGTCCGTCCATCATGGCAGGGACCAGTATGGGGGCCATTGTCGCTGCGCTTTATGCTTCCGGCGTTTCCGCACGCGGAATGCGGGAGATGGTAGAAGAGTTCTTTGCCACCAGAGGGACGCCACTTGATCGCCTGAGAAATACGGATTGGCGGAAGGCGCTGGCGCTCATGGATATCAATTTCGGGCGTGGCGGCCTCATAAAGGGAGAAAAAATCCTCTCGTTTTTTTCCGGAAGGCTTGGCAACAAAAGGTTTTCCGATCTGGATATCCCGCTTTTTCTTGTAGCTACCGATTTCTGGCGTTGCGAAGAGACTGTTCTGCAGGACGGTGACCTTGCTCAGGCCGTGCGGGCAAGCATGGCGGTTCCTGGAGTGTTTGCCCCGGTGGAACAGGATGGTCGCGTGCTGGTGGATGGGGGACTTGTCAACCCCCTGCCTTATGAATTGGTGATGCCGTATTGTGATATTTCGGTGGCTGTGGATGTGTCTTCATCCGGGCGGACAGGGAAAAGGCAATATGTCCCGGGAGTGCCGGAAACCATCAGCCTGTCTTTTGATACCATGCAGAAAGCGCTGACTTCACAAAAAATGAAGTTCGCAAGGCCGGATGTTTACCTTGCTCCGCAGATGCCGGGGATCGGTCTTCTGGATTTTCACAAGGCGAAGGAAGCGTTTGCTGCGGGGGATGCCCTGAAGGATGGTTTTCGCCGGGAGATGGAAAACCGCCTTTGACGCTCTTCTTGCGGGGGGGAACGATGGTTTATCCCGTCTATCCGGGAACAATCTATTGAGACATGATATCTAGACTTGGCTTGTTTAAACGCGCCAGCACGTCAAGCATGCTTTTGAACTCATGGTCGAAGGGTAAGTGGGCGTAGATGTTTTCCATGAGGTTTTTATTATAAAAGAGGTTTGATGTAGGGAGTAAGTTTTTGAACATTGTTCATGACAAGTTTGGCGGCGTTGATGGGAGCATAGATAGGAGCCAGGGTGCGGGAAATGTTGTAGCTGGCTGGGGGGAGGGAATATGTGGGGATGCAAAGATGATAAAGTGTTTCCTCAAGTCGCTCATGATTGGCTGTGCGGATTCCGCACCAGAATGGGTTTTCCCAGTCAAGTTCCGGCAGGAAACGCTTCAGGTTCCTGATGCCATGAAGCTCAAGAATGCTGTTGTATTGATCGGGGTTTCGTTTTGGTGCGCGTCCCATAAGGAGAAGCGTTTTCCTAGGGAGCATTTCGCAAATATGGTTGACAAGACTTGTTTCATATATTTCCGCCAGCTGGTCGCTGAAAAACGCCTTGAACATGGCTGCGCGCGCCCTGTCACGGTTTTCCGTAGAGTCGCCTGAGGCAAGATGAAAATCCATGTTGAGGGAAAGGAGAGGGGTTGAAAAATAGGTTTTTGCCCACATGCCGGTAGAGTGCGTACTCATGTCCCATGAGGATTCGAGTTCGTGGACGCGGGTGGCAGCTTCTGCAATCCTTTCTCCAAGAATATAATCGGAGAAGGTCTGGTTTTTTGGGGAATTTTCGAGGCCAAGAAGTTTTTGTTCCACGTGGGAGCATTCATGGATAAGAACTTTCGCCATGGAAGGGATGCTGATGCGGGAGTCGATCCGTATCATTTTTGAGTCATGGTTTACGGAGCCGAGGCAGGTGGACGGTACTTTTTGGAAAACAAGCGAGTATCCCGCACCGCCAGCTTGGCGGCAAAGCTCTGTTCCTTTTGGGGAATGGATAATTAGTTCAGAAAAGCCGATAACCCATGAGATTTCCTCTCGGGTCATGGAGAGCTTCCATTTGCCTATGGGGAGGTTGTAGCAGATGTTTTTCATGGAGATTATTATGTCATGCCGTCTCCGGCCCAACCAATGCTGTTTTTAAAGGTCAGGGTTGCGCCGGGTGCATGGCTATTCGGAAGCTGTAGTGGTTGGGATATCGATTGTCGGGGTGCTGATTTCCCCCAGGTTTTTGAAGCCGAACTGGAAATAGACGGAGGTGTCTCCCGGGCTTCCCGGGCTGGTGGTGAGGTCGCGGTCGCCACGCATCAGGAAGGAGAAACACTCATCCTTGTACAGGAAAGACATGCCGGCATTGAGCAGGCCGCCGCCGGACCCAAGGCGGGTTCTGGCATCAAATGCCCATGTCCATTGCGGCGCAATTTGGTTCGATGTGGAAAAACTGAGTTCCTGGCGATCTTCCCCAATGCCGGTGCCGGCGACTTCCCGGGTGTAGAGATAGCTTGCGGAAAGGCTGTGGATTTCATCTCCGGCGTTCATGGCAATTTCATGCCGGCGGGAAGAGAGGTCTTCGCTGTCCAGCTGGAAGCGCCAGTCCAGATTGAAAGGGGTGGAAGGATAAATTTGCACTTGGCCGATGATATCGGAACGCTGGTTTTCAATCCCTGATCCCATGGGGAAGAGGCGTTCGTTGGTGAGGCGGTAACTCTGGCCAAGGAATATGTTCGAATAACCGCCGTTTTCACCATAAGCCCCAGCCCGCATGCCATAGGTAACGCGGGAGCCGCCCTCAATCCGGTCGCTGCCGGGGAAGCGGCTGGGGGTAAACAGGTTGGTTACGCTGAGTTCTGCGTCGCGGCTGTCTTCATTGGGAATACGCGCATCATTACCCATGCGGGGCGCAAGGGTCAGGGCAACAACCGGTTCGAGATGGGATGATGCTGTTCCATCTGTTCTGGCCAGGGGGAGGCTGCTTTCAACGTGAAGCTGCGGGAATAGCCGGCCCACAAAACGTTCTCGCGGGGCGCCTGCGGGATATTCCGCAGGATCGTAGTCATTGATCCAGAACACATCGCCGCGCAGGGATGCGCTGGTTTTGGTGGCGATGCCAAGATCGCTGGTGAAATTCCTTTCCCATGAGGCAATTGCGCCCATGCGGGCCACGTCCTGGCCCCGGGTTCTGGACAGGCCTACCAAGTCGGCATCAAAGGCCATGCGGCCACCAAGGGCAGAGCCGGGGGCACCCAGCAGGGAAGCTTCCAGCATGGGAATGACATCAGGTTGCTGGGCGATGGTGCCGGGCCGAAGGTCATCAAAGGTCATGACGTTTCCGGCAAGATAGCCGCGGCCAAAGAAGCCTTCGGCCCAGGCCTTGTTGGTGATGACATCGTCATCGGAATAGTCGTAGGTACGCAGGTAGGTTTTGTCGGTGGGTTTGGTGAAGGTGAAGCCGCCGCGCCAGGATTTTGTGAGGTCAAACTGCCCTTCCGCCGAGACGTGGCCGCGGATGCGGTTATGTTCGGTGATACTGGCGTTGGAGTCATTCGGGCGGTCGCCCGTTGTCAGGCTTCCGGAAAGATGCATCTGGCCATGGTTGAAGCGTTCGCGGTATTCCGCGCCCACCAGCGGCCCATCATTCCCCGCCCAGGAAAGTTCAAAGGTCGTATCCTTGTTGGGGGCCAGGGCATGGTAATAATAGGTTCGCAACAGGAAACCCTGTTCACTGTTCCATCCGAATTTGGGGGCAAGGACACCGGAACGTTGCTTGACCGTAGAATCCGGATGGCTGAAATAGGGGATATAGGCCACGGTATATCCGGCCACATCAAGACTGGCATTCTTGTAGGTAATGTCGTGGGTTATCTTGTTGTGTTCCAGTTCTTCCGCGCGGATCTGCCAGACGGGAGGTTTGTCCGGGTTGGATGTGCATACGGCGCAAGGGGAATAAACCGCCTTGCGCAGGCGGATGCTGCGGGGGCCATCGATTTCGCCGCGCCGTGCGGCCAGCTTGGCGCCATCGGCCATGATGGCGCGCACTTCGCTGATGAAGCCGGAAGACATGTTGTCTTCAAGTTCCATGTGGTCGCCAAAAATCACTTCGCCGGATTCCTGGGTCAAGATCACGTTTCCGGAAGCGGTAACGGCCCCTGTCTTTTCATTGTAGGTCACGGAATCGGCGGAGAGAAAACGATCCCTATCCTGCATTTCCACATGACCTTCGGCAAGGGCGATGCCAATCTGGCGATCATAAGTCAGTGTATCGGCAACAAGATTGAGGGGCTGCGCATCCTCATCCGCGCCAAAAGCAATGCCCTGGGCGGAGAGGAAAAAGGCGATGGCGCAGCACGCCCGCCGCATCAGGCTTTGCGCGGATGGCGCAGAAAAGCGGGGATGTTGTCGCCAAATCCCTTGACCTTGGGGAAATTGTCGTCCTCATCACGGCGGTGATGCCGTTCACCACGGTTGTCGCGGACTTCGCGGTCACTCCGGTTCTGGCTGTGATCACGGTTGCGATCGTTGCGATTGCGTCCCCCCCGGTCATCACGGTTGCCCCGGTTCTGGTCACGTCCAGCATCAGGCGTACGTCCATGGTTGTGGTCGCGTACGGGATGTTCCGGTTTTTCCTGGGAAGCGGGCTCCCGTGTGGGGGCTACGGTTTCGGCAGGTTTGGGTTGGGCATGTTCCCGGCGATCGTTTCCGCCATGGTGATGCCTGCGGGAATCGCGTTGCCGCTGTTGGGGATCACGTTCTTCCGGTTTCCTGTGCGCAGGAGCTGGGGGCGCTGGCTGGACGACAGGCGCTTCGGCAGAAGCCGGGGGCGGAACGGGCGTGGTTGTTTCAGGGGGTGTATTGGTTTTTGGGGAAACTGCTCCGGTTTCTGGTGTCTTGTGCGGAGCGGGGGCGGGTTTCTGGCCGCGACTGCGTCCACTGCCACGCCGTCCATCACGGCGGTTGTCACGGAGGTCTGTGCTTTTGGCGTCTGCCGGATTTTGCGGCACGATGCCTTCCAGCGTTTTTTCCGGGATGGGGTCACCAATCAGCGCTTCAATGGCATCAAGAAATTTCTTTTCCCCTGCGGTGGCCAGGGTAAAGGCCTTGCCCTTAAGGCCTGCGCGGCCCGTTCGGCCAATGCGATGGACATAATCCTCGGCATGGGTGGGGACATCGAAATTGAACACATGGGACAATCCCTTGATGTCAATGCCGCGGGCTGCCACATCGCTGCAAACAAGGAGGGTGATCTTGCCTTCCTTGAAGGCATCCAGCGTTTCCGTGCGGATGGACTGGTTGATGTCGCCATGCAGGCGGCCAACATTGAATCCATGTTTCTGCAGGGAACGGTAAAGGATGTCTACATCGCGCTTGCGATTGCAGAAAATGAGGGCGCTGGAAATGGTTTCGCTGGCCATCAGTGTGCGCAGGGCATCGCGCTTGCCAAGGCTTGCGGTCTTGATGATCGCCTGCTCCACGTTTTTGGCAGGGGATGCCGGGGGGGCCACATGAACCTCAAGTGGTTTGGTGAGGAATTTCTTGGCAAGATGGCGGATTTCCGGGGGCATGGTCGCCGAGAAAAGCAGGGTCTGCCGGTCGGGGCGGATCAGGGAGGCGATTTTTTCGACATCCGGGATGAAACCCATGTCCAGCATGCGGTCGCATTCGTCAAGAACGAGGATGCGCACGTCATTCATGAGGATGGCACCACGTTCATAAAGATCAAGCAGGCGGCCCGGTGTGGCAATGAGGACATCAACGCCGCGGTTCAGCTTGGCAAGCTGGTCATCGGCCGAGACGCCGCCAACCAGCAGGGCGGTGGAAAGCTTGTGGTACTTGCTGTATTTGGTAAAACTTTCCTCAACTTGGGCGGCCAGTTCGCGGGTTGGCTCAAGGATGAGGGAACGCGGCATGCGCGCCTTGGCCCGGCCAGCGGCCAGACGGTCAATCAGGGGAAGGGTGAATCCAGCGGTTTTTCCTGTGCCCGTCTGTGCGCAGGCGACGAGATCGTGCCCGGCAAGAACAAGGGGAATGGCCTGCTGCTGGATGGGGGTTGGGTTTTCATAACCTGCGTCGCTTACTGCGCGCAGGACGCTGGCGCTCAGGCCAAGGTCCAAAAATGTCATTCGTTTTTTACAATCTGTTTCAGTGGTTGAGTTTGCCGAAGTCAGGTTCTTCTCCTGAAGCGCCGCCGGAAGCGCAATTCGCAACCGGGCGTGGGAACAGGATATAAGCCGTATCGGAGATGAGGAGCCCAAAGGTTTCGTCAAGGGGAGAACTGATGTCTTCCCGAGCGGAACTGGTGACAGACAGGGGCTTGTCGCCGCGGCAGAAGGCTGCCTGGATGGAAACAAGGCTGGTTGTCCCTGGGGCCATGGTTTTTGTGTTGCTTTCGTTTGCAAGGCACAGTTCACGCGGGCTCATGGCGTGATCTGGATTGAAAACCATGACGACGGAGTAGGGGAGCCGATGGCTGGGGCCCGGGTTGGCTGTAAAATGCCCCTTGGGACCCTGGTTTTTACCCCATATCCATGTTTCGATGATGCGGGTAAAGGATTTTTTGGTTTCTGGTGCGGTGAAGGGATAGCCAATGACAGCAAGGCGGATGTCCCTGCGGTTTGCGACATAATCAAACTCGCCATACTGGTAGTCTTCAGCCAGGCCGGCATGATGGAAGCGCGGGGGCTGCTGGGCACAACCGGAAAGGGTTGTGGCAAGAAGGGAAAGGGCGAATATCCTGAATGAACGCATACGTCTTCATCTCCGAAAACAGGGAAAGCTTGTGCCTGTTTACTCCAAGAGAGCGTGCAAGGCAAACAGATTTAGCAATGGGATACGGGAACGTGGGGGATTTTCCGCCTCTTTTGGGCGCGCGCACCGAAAAGCAAGGGAAAAGGCCACGGGAATTTTCCACGGTCTTCGTGGGGATCTTGGAGCCTTTAGAGCCTTGAGCGTTCCTCTTGCCTCCCCTCCGTTGCCTTGCGACGGCCATTTGCCGTGCTTTCGGCCTTTGGAGGATGCCCGCATAGCCCGTGCGGGCCGGCGTCTTGCGGCGGACGCGGCTCAAGATCAACAGGTCTTGTTCCATCCAAACGTTAAAGGCGCTGTTTTTTTGGGGAATCAGAACTCCACACCGGGAATGAGCGCCGGGTGCGGCAGTTTTTTGGGAGGGCTGATAAAAAGAAGGGCGATAGCCATTCTCTGGCGCGCTTCCATGTAACTTTCCGGATGTTTGGCGCCAGTTCCGGAAAGAATCGGCACGTTGTCCAGAAGGGCGTTGAGGATGCGGGGATTGTTTTCCTGCAGGGCGTTGTCGATGGCCATGTCAGCCACCGTTTTGCCGTTTCCGTTCTTCAGGAGGAGAATGCTGGAGTCTTTTTCCGCCATCGTTTTCAGGACATCAAGATATGCCTGGGAATCGGTGTCCCCATTTTTTTGCCAGCGAAGTGCGAGGTGCGCAACGGTGTCGCCACTGGTTTCATCGCGGAGAGCATGAACAAGGGACGGTTCCCTGTCCATGGTCTTCTGGATGTAATCCTTCTCGCCGTTTTTCATCTTTTCTTTGAAAACCCAAAGAAGCATGGGGGCAAGATGGGGGTTTTTCATGTTTTTGGTTTCCTGTTCATGGTGTGTGGATGGGCAGATTTCCCGGGAGGATAAGGGAAATGGCTGGAGATGAGGAGCGCAAAAAACGCAATCCGGCCATGCGTCGGGTGCATGCCGCCGGGCTCTGGTTTTAGAGCAGGCCGGTAGCCTTGAAACTGTAATGCCCCTTGCGGCCTATGATCAGGTGGTCATGGATGGTGATGCCGAGGGGCGCGGCGGCCTGTGCAATGGCCCGGGTCATGTCGATGTCGGCGCGGCTGGGTTTGGGGTCTCCGGTCGGGTGGTTGTGAACAAGAACAAAGGCGGTGGCGCTGAGTTCAAGGGCCCGTTTGACCACTTCACGAGGGTAAACGGGGGTGTGGTCCACCGTGCCTTTTTGTTGCACTTCATCGGCAATGAGCTGGTTCTGGCGATCCAGAAAAATAATGCGGAACAGTTCAATCCGTTCTTCGGCCATGCTGGCGGTGCAGTAGTCTATGACCTGTTTCCAGGAGGACATGATGGGGCGCTTGATGATCTCGCTGCGCATGAGGCGCAGGGCCGTGGCCTGTGCGGCCTTGAGGGCTGTGGTTCCGGATTCGCCAAGTCCTCTGGTTTTCATGAGGTCGGTTGGGGAAGCTGCCAGAACGGCGGCAAAGGTCTTGAAGCGTGCAAGCAGGTCATGGGCAATGGCCTTGGTGTCCCGGCGCGGCAATGCGGCAAAAAGAAGCAGTTCTATCAGTTCATGATCGGCCAGGCTGTCCGGCCCCGTGCCAAGAAAGCGGGCGCGCAGTCGTGCCCTGTGTCCCTCATGGCCAGGGCGTGAGGACTTGGCTTCCTTCAGGGAAGGCGTGGGGGTCATGCCGGAACCTTGTAGGGAGGCTGGGTCAATCCGGCTGGAGAAAGCGTAAAGATTTCGCAGCCGGTTTCCGTGATGCCAATGGAATGTTCAAACTGGGCTGAAAGGGACTTGTCGCGGGTGACGGCAGTCCAGCCATCGGCCAGGGTAATGACTTCCTTGCGTCCGGCGTTGATCATGGGTTCAATGGTAAAGAACATGCCTGGACGCATGATTTCGCCGGTGCCCTTGCGGCCAAAATGCAGGATGTTGGGCCGGGTATGGAAATCGCGGCCCAGGCCATGGCCGCAAAAATCCTCGACAATGGAAAAGCGCAAGGGATGAATGTAGTCCTCGATGGCGGCGCCAATATCGCCAACGGTGACGCCCGGCCTGCAGACGGCTATGCCGCGCATCAGGGCTTCATAGGTGGCGGAAACAAGGCGTCGCGCCTTGATGGAAAGGTTGTCGCCCACAAGGTACATGCGGCTGGTGTCGCCATACCAGCCATCAAGGATGGTGGTGATGTCAATATTGGCGATGTCTCCGTCCACAAGGATGCGTTCACCCGGAATGCCATGACAGACAACGTGGTTTACGGAAATACAGGTGGCCTTGGGATAGCCACGGTAGCCCAAGGGGGCGGGAATGGCGCCATGGTCGCGAATGAATGTCTCGCAAAGACTGTTGATGTATTCGGTGCTGACACCGGGGACCACATGGGGCGTGATGAAATCAAGGGTCTCGGCAGCCAGGCGTCCGGAAGCGCGCATGCCGGCAAAACCGTCTTCCGCAAAGGTGGGAATATTGCTTGTGTGTTTGCGTAAGGGCAAAGCGGTCTCCTCGTGATCATTCCTTGCTGGTGGTGGCCCCTGCCGGAATCGAACCGGCACGTTCTTTACGGAACTCGCGATTTTAAGTCGCGTGCGTCTACCAATTCCGCCAAGGGGCCATAATGGGGAACCTGTTGTTTAGCACGTTTTATATTTGTTTTTCCATACCATAAATTAAGAATGGCCTGCAAAAACATCCTCCATACAAAGAAGGATGTCATGAACGAGGTATGCAGTTTTCTTTTGCGGAAGGGGGATTTTCGGAGAGAGGATGAGGCGTCCCTGTCTTCTTTTCTGAAATCTGTCAATCCCCAGCGTATTGAAACGGCTCATGATTCCGATGGTTGGCATGTTCTCGTGTTTTATGAGGACATGCGGCACAAGGAGGAAAGTGCGCAGATTGAAATGGCCATTGGTGCGGCGCTTGATGTCTGGCGTGTGCGCCGGGCCGAGGCGTGTGGGAAGGACAAGTTGGAAATCCTGCCTGATTCGCTTCTGTCCGATATTGTCCATTATGCCCCAACCACCGGGGTGGAACTTCCTGTCGTTGCCGCGAATTCAAATTGTGAACCGGTTGGGGATGAAGATGGGGAAGACATTGTTCGTGTGGTGCGCCAAACCCTTGAGGCAATGCCCCAAGATTGATTCGAAGGGGTAGTTTACTGCCTGTTCAGAAGCATTTCGACATCGCCCACATCGCTGGTGAAAGTGCATTTTACGGGAACGGCGATGCCGGTTGTCGGGTTTTGTGCCATCCAGATGTTTATGGGGTCTGGTCTTTTTCCTTTTCCATTGCGTTTCCAGAACCAGCCTTTGGGGCGTTTCCCGCCTTCAGGGGTAAAAGGCGATATGTCCATGCGGCAATGGCGGGCGGGTTGGCCATTGATATTGTCCATGCCGGCATCTGTAATGGCAACATCATAACGTCGGCGGCCATCATGGACAGGCATGACTTTTGGGCAGGCATCATTCCTGGAAATGAAAAGCCCTCCTGCCACAAGGGCAGACAGAAAATCCTGCGTTCCTGAGGCGAGGACAGGATCAGGTGGGGGAAGAGCTTCCGCAAGGGGCGGCGTGTCCACGCGCCCGGTCAGGTTTCCCTCAAGGCTGTAATTCAGCAAAAAGTTGGAAGTCTTGTCCTGCCATTTGTTGGAAATGCCGTGGGATTGGACCAGAATGCCATTACGGGTGATGAGCCCGGATGATTCGCTTTCGTTTTTCCAGGAAAACAACATGCTGAGGGGCCCCGCCATGCGGGCTGACATGTGCAGGACATAGGTTGTGGGAGTTATGTTGAAGGTAAGGGATGCCTGGGCGGCCGGAAGTCCTGCCATGCGGATTTTCCATTCCTGGACAAGGGATTCCGCACGGGAAGCCTGGACTGTCAGGAGGAGGATGAAAACGGATTTTGAAATTATCCCTTGCACCATGTTTTGTCGCCCTGTATATAGCGCCCTGTTACGGGCGCGTAGCTCAGCGGGAGAGCACATCCTTCACACGGATGGGGTCACAGGTTCAATCCCTGTCGCGCCCACCATTTCCTTCCCCCAGTCCGTATCCTTGTGGAGGAAGATTTCATGACGTTCATCCCACAATCCGCGCCTTCATGCAACCCGCTTCCGCGAGGTGACTTGTCATGTCTGCTGGAGGAAATGTGCCGGATCGCAGGTGATGCGGGCCGTATGGCCCTGTCCTTGCGGGCAGCCGGGCTTGTCTCCTCCCTGAAGGCGGATGGGTCGCAGGTGACCCAGGCGGATGTTGCAGTCGGGGAAATGATATCGGCCCGCCTTTCCCCGTTGTTGCCAGGCGTTCCCATTGTCTGTGAGGAAAATATCCCTCTCCTTGCGAAAACCGATATGACGGGAACCTTCTGGCTGGTGGATCCCGTGGATGCAACGCGCAAGTTCATTTCTGGACAGGATGATTTTAGTGTCAATATCGCGCTTGTCTCGGACAGGTATCCTGTTCTTGGCGTTGTTGCAGGTCCCGCACGGGATGTTGTTTATGCAGGCGGGAAAGGTATTCCTGCTTTTTGTTTGCGGGACGGCGGGAAAATCCGTCACGAAATTCATCCACGTTCAATTCCGGAAAGTGGTGCGGTGGTGTTTGCAACCTTGTCACGGTCCCGCTTTTCAGATGGGAATGCGCTTGATGCCATTCTTGGGGGGATGCATGTTGCAGAGCGGATTTATCTTGGTTCAGCCCTGAAGTTTTGTGCCATTGCCGCAGGTGAAGCCGATGTTTATGTGCGCATTGGGGAAACTGGCGAGTGGGATACGGCCGCCGGACAGGCCATCCTTGAATCGGTTGGATGCGGGATTCGTACTTTGGACGGAATGCCCCTGCGTTATGGGAAAACCGGATTTCTCAATGAATCCTTCATTGCAACTAGGTAAATATTTTTTTAACTTTTGCCATAAAAAGGATTTACGGCAACTCGGAAAACGCATATGGTGTCTTCCGGTTTGCAGGTTCCTCGTCCTCTCCGGGGGGGATGGTTCGCTGGAAATGTAGGCCACTACAAATCAATCAAGGGGTTTTTCCCCCAAGAAAATATGGAGACAGTGCATGCCGAGTGGTAAAGTCAAGTGGTTTAATTCGACAAAGGGCTATGGATTCATCACCCCGGATGATGGCTCGAAGGATGTGTTTGTGCATGTGACCGCCGTGCAGCGGGCAGGGTTGACTGCCCTCAATGAAGGTGCGTCAGTTCAGTTTGAGCTGGATGCGGGTCGCGATGGCAAAATGTGTGCTGTCGATATCATCGTTGCCGATTGATCCTGCCTCGTGCAGGGAAAGGCGCTGGCTGAAAGGCTGGCGCCTTTTTTATTGTCTGGAGAAAGGGGGTGTGTTATAAAACATAAATCTTGAAACAGGATGCGCTGATGCAGCATGAATTCAAAATCCGGCTGGGAAAAAAGCGCCGGATCTGTTTCTGGTTTTCGGGGCCCCCATTCGGGGGCTTTTATTTTGCGTCAGGAACCGGCCATTGGGGCCGGTTTTTTTTATGCCTTTAAAACAAGGGAGAAGATGCATGCAAAAGATTGTTCTGACGGGTGGACCTTGCGCCGGAAAATCCACAGTCCTTCAAGCCTTGAAGCAGCGTTATGGCAACAAGGTCATGGTGGTGCCTGAAGCGGCGACCATGCTGATGGGAAGCGGGTTCCCCATGCCGGGGAGGGATTTGCCATGGTCGCCAGCCTGGCAGGAATGCTTGCAAAAGGCCATCTGTTCCCTTCAGTGCGCGCTGGAAGACGCCTGCATGTTGGCGGCGCGGGAAAATGGGGCAGAAATCCTTGTGTGTGACCGGGGACTTCTGGATGGTGCGGCTTATACAGAAGGCGGGTTGCCCGCTTTTCAGGAAAAGTTTGGTCTGGATACGGCGGCGGCGCATGCCCGTTATGCGCGGATCGTCCATCTGGAAAGTGTGGCGGTGTGTGCGCCCCATCTATATGGAACGGCATCCAACCAGGTTCGTTTTGAGAGTGTGGAAGAAGCGGCCGCCCTCGATGCCAAAACCCGGGCAGCCTGGCAGGGACATCCCGCATGGCAACAGGTTTCCGGGGCCGGAGGGATGGATCGGGTTGTGGAGAATGTCTTTCGCTTGGTTGATGCCATGCTGGCCAAACCGGTAAAGCGCCCGGTTCAGGGGTTTCCGATACCAACCTTGCGCGCGGCCTGAAAATTTTCTGGTTGACAAAGGGATATTATGAGCATATGACCACAACAACAGAAGGAGGACAAGATGGCAAGGCCAAAAAATTCCCGTCGGGTCTGGATGGAGCCTGCTTGCCGCCGTTTCGCGCCGCAGGATGTGCCACAGATGGGGGAAGTCGTTCTTTTCCCGGATGAGCTGGAAGCTTTGCGCCTGGCGGACCTTGAAGGGCTTTACCAGGATGCGGCAGCCGAGGTGATGGGGGTTTCCCGTCCAACCTTTGCGCGGATCCTGCTTTCAGCCCGCAAAAAGGTCTCTGATGCCCTTTTTCATGCCAAATCCCTTTCTATCAACGAAGGACATGAGAACATGATTGAAAATGTGAGAAAATTTACCTGTAAGGATTGCGGTAAGGAATTTGAGCTTGCCTATGGTGGCGGCCGTCCCGAGAAATGTACCGAATGTGGCGGTGAAAACTTCAACCGCGTTGGTGGTTGTGGGGCGCAGATTCGGAGGCGACGGAATACCAATCTTGCCAGTGCCGCGTCAGGAGAAAACCAGGTTGCTGGTGCTGGCATGGGCATGGGGCGAGGCCGTGGTTGTGCGCGTGGAAATGGATGCGGCGGTGGACGTGGCCGCGGTTGCGTATAAAAGGGCAATTTGCCCATGACAAAGCAAGGCGGGGGCTCTATCATGCCCCCGTTTTGCAAATCCAAGGAGCTGACAAGATGCATGATCCCGATTCTCAGAGCGGCGGTTCGCCCTGTTCTTCCTGTTCCGTTGAAGGATGTTCTTCCCGCGGGCAGGCAGAGCAGACAAGCGCCTGTAGCCAGAAACTCTCGCGCATGTCGCAGGTTCGCCACAAGATCGTGGTGCTGTCAGGCAAGGGCGGGGTTGGTAAAAGCACGGTGGCCGTCAACCTTGCGGCGTCGCTCGCGGCTTCCGGCCTGAAGGTCGGTTTGCTCGATGTGGATATCCATGGGCCCTCCATTCCCACCATGCTGGGGGTTGAGGCGTCCAAGGTGGAAGGGGATGACAAGGGGCGTTATCCGGTGGATTGCAACGGTATCAAGGTGATGTCCATTGGTTTCCTGCTGCCGCATCCTGATAGTCCGGTGGTCTGGCGTGGGCCTGTCAAGATGGGTGTCATCAAGCAGTTTGTCGAGGAAACGGTATGGGGCGAGCTGGATTGTCTCGTGATTGATTCCCCGCCAGGCACCGGGGATGAGCCGCTCACCGTTTGCCAGGTTGTGGAAGGGCTGGATGGCGCGGTCATCGTCACCACGCCGCAGAAGGTGGCGTCGGTGGATGTGCGCAAGTCCATCTCTTTCTGCCGGCAGCTGAAATTGCCGGTGCTGGGTGTGGTCGAGAACATGAGCGGTTTTGCCTGCCCGCATTGCGGTGAGGTAACGCAGATCCTGCCGGCGGGCGGCGGGCGCGAAATGGCACTCGATATGCAGGTGCCATTTCTGGGGGCCATTCCGATGGATCCCGTGATTGCGCTTTCGGGCGATGGGGGGGAAGCCTTTGTGTCAGCCCATGGTGCCAGCGCTGTTGCGGAAAAGATCCGGGAGATTTTTGCGCCCCTGCAGGCGATGTGCCAAAAAGCCTGATCCATGCGCCAGGTGCATGGCGTGTATTCTGATTTTGCAAGGCATGATGGCGTCGGGATGTGTTAGGTTTCTTTATCATATGATGAGGAAGCCGCTATGGCCAAAAAACATCTAATGCCCCCCGAACCCAGCCCGGATGCCCCGGCATACTGCTCTGGCCTCTGGATTGGCGAGGTCAGGGAGATCAATAACTGTTATGCCTATGCGGTGAACGATCGGAGGCCGTACAGGAGGATTTATTTTCCGCAGCCGGGTGGGAAAAGTGGTCTTTCCGATCAGCAACACAAGCTTCGTAATGTGCAGCAGCTTATCTGGTGTGCGGAGCGGGATGGCCTGATACGGGCGTTTTTGCCAGTGGCGAAACCGGGGTGTTATCTGGTGGCTTTGGCAGTCACGAAGGAAAGCTCGATGTCTGGGGCGCCATGTTGTTATCACTGGTATCGCCAGGATTTAGATGGTTTCTGGTCACACAAGGATGCAAATGATCCGGTTATGAAAAGAGATGCAAGCGGTGATAGGATCGTGGATCCACGCACCTGTGACCGTGGCTTGTATGAAAGGTTTGTTTCGTTCTTTTATGTCCCGAAGGTTGGTCTCCGGGTGGAAACTACACAGGAATATCCCCAGACGCCACTCCTGTTACCGCAACCGAAATTCCGGTGAGGAGGGAATGATGGGAAAGAGAATGCCAAAACCGAATCCTTTTGCGCCGCAATGGGCGCCGTGGCTGTGGATGGGGGAATTCTGCGAGGCCAATACCTGCTATGCCTATGCTGTGGATTGCCGCAACCTTCCGGTCGCACCACCCCAGCCGGGTGGAAGGGGCGGCCTTTCCCGAAAGGCATATTTTCAGCTCACCTTTCCGCAACTTCGGCATTGCATCGGGATCGACAAGCTTTCATGGACGCCGTTTCCACGCCCGCGCACCGGATTTTACCTTGTGGCGCTGGCATCGGCAGAACCGCTGACGCTTTGGCCGGGAACCTCGCGTGAGACGGAAGTTCTTTCCGTCCATTGGTACCGGCAGGATGCAGATGGTTTCTGGTCACACAAGCCGGGGAAAAATCCTCCCACCCGTGAAGACGGCGCAGGTATGACCATCCGGGATCCCAGGAACTGCGACCGTGGGCGTTTTACGCAGTTTCATGGCTATTTTTATGTGCCGCAGGGCGGCCTGTGCGTGGCTCCGGTGCAAGATTTTCCGCAAAAACATCTCCCGTTGCCGCAACCGAAGTTCCGGTGAAGCATCATGAAAAAAACGGCACCCGAAGGTGCCGTTTTTTGTTGGGATGTGTCGGGAAGCGGGAAGGGCGATTATTCCTCTTCGCTTTCCTTGGAAAGCCCCTTGAGTTTATGGGCGAGGGAGGCCTGCAGGAAATCATCGATGTCGCCATCCAGAACCGTCTGTGCCTGCGTTTTTTCCACGCCGGTACGCAGGTCCTTGATCATCTGGTAGGGTTGCAGCACATAGGAGCGGATCTGGTGACCCCAGCCGATGTCGGTCTTGGAATCTTCCACCACGGCTTGTGCCGCTTCCCGTATTTGCAGTTCGCGTTCATAAAGGCGGGCCTTGAGCATTTCCATGGCCTTGGCGCGGTTCTGATGTTGCGAGCGTTCCTGCTGGCAGGCCACCGCAATGCCGGTGGGAATGTGGGTGACGCGCACAGCGCTATCGGTTTTGTTGACGTGCTGGCCACCGGCGCCGCTTGAACGGTAGGTGTCCACCCGCAGATCCTTGTCCAGGATTTCAATCTCGATGTTGTCATCGATGATGGGGGAGATGGTGACCGCCGCAAAACTGGTGTGCCTGCGTGCGGCAGCGTCATAAGGCGAGATGCGTACAAGGCGATGGACGCCGCTTTCTGCCTTGAGCCATCCGTAGGCGTTGGGGCCGGAAATCTGGATGGTGGTGGATTTGATGCCGGCTTCTTCCCCACGGGTTTCTTCAATCAGGGTCAGTTTGTAGCCATGCTGTTCCGCCCATCGGGTGTACATGCGCAGGAGCATCTCGGCCCAGTCCTGGGCTTCGGTTCCGCCCGCGCCGGCATTCACCTCAAGGAAGCAGTCGTTGCCATCGGCCTCGCCAGAAAGAAGGCTTTCCAGTTCCTTCTTGTGGGCTTCATCCTGTATGGCAAAAATGGCCTTTTCGGCTTCAGTGACAACCTGGGCATCGTCTTCCGATTCCCCGAGTTCGATGAGTTCGAGGTTGTCGGCAAGGTCCTGTTCCAGCTTTTTGACAAAACCAACCTGTCCGTCGAGCTGGTTGCGTTCGCGAAGGATTTTCTGTGCTTTTTTCTGGTCGTTCCAAAGGTTTGGATCTTCAGAAAGGGCGTTCAGCTCATCAAGACGGAAAAGGGCGACATCCCAGTTAAAGATGCCTCCTCAGCAGATCAAGCGAGCGCTTGATTTCGCTCACAGCTGCCTGGGTTTCTGCACGCATGGAAATTCTCCCGGGGGAAAAAGGATTACTCGGCTACCGCCAGGGACGCCGGGGGATTGGCAAAAAAGGTGATCATCCGGTCAAGGAATTCATCAAGGTTGCCAACGCCATCGAAGGAGAGAACGTTCCGGTCTTCATGGATGGCGTCCTCGCTGCATTCCAGGCCAGCCTCCACGATCTTTTCCCGGATGCTGTCCGGAGCGGCCACGACACAGCCCTTGGCTCTGGTGGATGTTGCCAGCATCTGTGCGCCTTCCCCAAGGATGGCCATAGGCAGTCCCCAGGCCATGACGCTGTCAATGATGCGGGCCGTGTGCGGCGTTTTCAGGAAAGTGTCGGTGGAACGTTCTCCGCCGGGAATGAGCAGCATGTCATGGTCAGAGGCAAGAAAGGTGGATATGGGGGTGTCGATGGCGAAATGATGGCCCCAGCCTTTGCCTTGCCAGCTGGTGATGACACCGCTTTCCACGCCAACCATGACAATGGTGGCGCCAGCGGAGAGAAGTTTTTTCTGCGAATCGGTCAGGTGGTTTTCCTGCACGCCATTGGCGGCGAGGATGGCGACCTTCTTGCCCTTGAGGGGGGTGTCCTGCATGGCGACCTCGCTTGATGTTGTATGTTGTTGTGGGAACGCGGCTGAAAATATATGCAAATTCGCTCAAGTCAATGTTTTTTTGCCCAAGGGCCTTCATGAAAACCTTCACGCGGGAAAAGAAAAGGTATTTTCGCGCGCAGGTGTCCTGTGCTAGAGTGACGTCATGGAAGAGGATATTCAAACAAATGGGCAGCCTGTTCTGCCCGAAAACATGAGCGAAGAGGAAAGGGCGGAAATCGCCTGCATCCTTGCTCGGACCGACCGTCCGGAGATCAAGCGTGAAAAACGTTATCCGGTGGATTTCCGGATTACCTTTCCCATGTTTGGGAAGAAAATGTTCTTGGCCATCATTGCCGGACAGGAAAAGCGCAGCCCCGAACGCCGGAAGATTGAACGCCAGCAGCTTCCCCTGCTGACCCCCGGAAACCTGATCGTCTTTTTTGCCATGGCGGTCCTTTTTGTTGTGGCTGTGGCAGCCGCTGGTCTTTTCTTTGCCTTTTTCAATGGTTCCCTCTTTGTAGGGTGAGAATTGCAGGCGAGGGTTTACAGAAGCAGCCCGTGGCGCTAAAAGAAGCGCCTCATTGTTGTCAACGGAGAACAATCCTGCATGGCTCGAGTCCAGTTTGCGCTGCTCGGTAAAAAGCGGTTCCTGCCGCTTTTTGTTTCCCAGTTCCTGGGCGCGCTCAATGACAATTTCTTCAAGACAGCAATTGTCATGTTCATCACATTCACGTCGACAAAAGGCCAGGCAATCCATGGTTTGAATGCGGCCCAGCTCATTACGCTTGCGGCCGGTATTTTCATGCTGCCATTTTTCCTTTTTTCAGCAACGGCCGGGCAGCTTGCGGACAAGTTCGAGAAAGCCCGCCTGACCCGCATCATCAAGGTTGCGGAAATCTTCTGCATGCTACTTGGAGCTATCGGTCTTGTCTTCAAGTTGCCGATTTTCCTGATTTTTGTCCTGTTCCTGATGGGAACCCAGTCCACCTTTTTTGGTCCTTTGAAATATTCCCTCCTGCCTGAACATCTTGCCGATGATGAACTGATAGGTGGCAATGCGCTCATCAGCGCCGGCACGTTCATTGCAATTTTGCTGGGAACCATCATGGGTGGTTTTGTGACCGTTTTCCCTGAGGGCATGAAGGCTGCCGCAGTTGCTGTTGTGGTATTTGCCATTGTTGGCTGGGGGGCGAGCCTCTTTATTCCATATACGCCTGCGCGCGCGAAGAATATCCATGTTTCATGGAATATCCCCCGTGAAATTGCATCCATGCTGCGTTTTGTCGCGGAGCGGGACGATATTTATCTTTGCATCCTGGGTATTTCCTGGTTCTGGCTGATCGGAAGCGCTTTCCTGTCGCAATTTCCAACCTTTGCCAAGAACATCATTGGTGGCGGGGAAATGGTGGCAACCCTGTTCCTGTCTGCATTTTCCGTTGGGATCGGCGCTGGCGCCCTGCTGTGCAACCGGATTTTGCGGGGCAAGGTGGTGGCGACTTATGTTCCCATTGGTGCTTTGGGCATCACCGTTTTTGGGTTTGACCTCTTTTTTGCCTCCAGCCATTTTCCCAGCATGCATGACCATGTGGTCGGGATTGTCGAGTTTCTGTCCCGCGCGCGAGGAATCCGGGTGTTTGTGGACCTGGTGATGATTGCCCTTTTTGGCGGAATTTTCATCATTCCGCTCAATGCCATGCTTCAGCATCGCAGCGAGGAAAGCCATCGTTCCCGGGTGATTGCCGCCAACAATATTGTCAATGCCCTGTTCATGGTGGTCTCGGCAGCCATTATCACACTCGTTCTGCACTTTGGATTTACGCCGCGGGCGGTTTTCTTCCTTGTGGCGTTCATCAACATTCCTGTGATTTTCTATAGTACAGGGCTGCTTCCCGAGGTTCTGCTCAAGAATATCATGCGTATTGTGTTCCGGGTGCTGTGCCGGGTTGAGGTGCGCGGTATGGAAAACCTTGAAAAGGCGGGTGACCGGGTGGTGATTGTGGTCAACCATGCCTCCTTCATCGATCCGCCGCTTCTGGCCACATTTCTGCCGGGAATGCCGGTTTTCGCCATCAATACGCAGATGGCGCGCAAATGGTGGGTGCGTCCATTCCTGCGTCTGGTCAAGGTTGTCCCCATGGACCCGACCAAGCCGCTGCTGATCAAGTCGCTCATTCGCATGGTGCGTTCCGGACGTCCCTGCATCATCTTTCCCGAAGGCCGCATTACCGTTACCGGCTCCCTGATGAAAATCTATGAGGGGCCGGGATTGATTGCCGACATGGCGGATGCCAAGATCGTGCCGATCCGGATTGAAGGCGCCCAGTATTCCCGCTTTTCAAGGTTGTCCGGAAAGGTTCGCCGCCGTCACCTGTTTCCCAAGATCACCCTGACCATTCTTGAACCGCGCGGAGTTGGAATTCCGCCCAGTGTGGTGGGGCATGCCCGTCGCCACCTTATTGGCCTCAAGCTCTACGATGTCATGTCGGGGATGATTTTTGAAACCTGCGATACAGACCGTCCATTGTTCAAGGCTTTGCTCGATTCGCGGGACAAGCATGGGGGAAACTGCAAGATCCTTGAAGATGTTGCTTTCCAGAGAATGGATTATGCACGGCTGATCACCAGCAGCTTCATCATGGGACGCAAGCTCAAGCGCCTGGCGTATCCGGGAGGGTATGTTGGCGTCATGTTGCCCACTTCCATTGCCATGTCGGTGACCTTTTTTGCGCTGCATGCCTATGCGCGCGTACCTGCCATGATCAATTTTACCTTTGGGTTGAAAAATATCCTGTCGGCTTGCAATACCGCCGGGATTTCCGCCATCATCACGTCGCGTTCATTTGTGGAGAAGGCGCGTCTCCAGGATGTGGTGGCAGAACTTGAAAAACGCTTGCAGATCATCTTCCTTGAGGACATCAAGGAGAGTGTGACCAGCCTGGATAAGGCGCGCGGATTGTTCCGCACCTATCTGACCGGACGCATGTTTTTCAACCGGCGCCATGTAAGGTCTGATGATCCGGCTGTGGTGCTGTTTACATCGGGGTCGGAAGGCATGCCAAAGGGGGTGGTGCTGAGTCATCGCAACCTGCTGGCCAATTATTACCAGATCAGTGCCCGCATTGATTTTACCTCAACGGACGTCGTGTTCAATGCCTTGCCCATGTTCCACTCGTTTGGACTCTTGGCGGGCACATTGCTGCCAATCTTTTCCGGCATCAGGACCTTCCTCTATCCATCGCCCCTGCATTACCGCATTGTGCCTGAACTTTCATATGATACCAATGCCACCATCATCTTCGGGACAGACACCTTTCTTTCCGGATATGCCCGTGCGGCACACCCGTATGATTTTTACAGCGTTCGGTACGTTGTGGCGGGCGCTGAAAAGCTGCGTGAAGAAACCCGCAAAACGTGGTTTGAGAAGTTTGGCCTGCGCATCCTTGAGGGATATGGTGTAACCGAAACGTCTCCCGTCATTTCCATCAATACGCCCATGCATTACCGCAGCGGCACGGTTGGGCGCATGATGCCCGGCATGATGACGCGCCTTGAAAAAGTGCCTGGCATAGAAGAAGGTGGCAGGCTCTACGTCAAGGGCGACAACGTCATGCTTGGATATATGCTTTCCGATGCGCCGGGATACATCCAGCCGCCTCTTGGTGGATGGCATGATACGGGTGATATCGTGAACATCGACGAGGATGGTTACCTGACCATTGCCGGACGCGCCAAACGGTTTGCCAAAATTGGGGGGGAGATGGTATCCCTTGGGGCTGTGGAGGGGGTCGTTGGCGGCTTGTGGCCAAGAAATCGGCATATTGTTGTCAACCTGCCGGATAGTCGCAAGGGGGAAAAACTTGTCCTGATGACCGACAAAGGCGATGCCGCACGGGAACCCATCATTCACTATATGCGTGAGCAGGGCTGTTCAGACCTCATGATTCCAGCCCTCATCATGGTGGTGGATTCGGTTCCGGTTCTGGGGAGTGGAAAGATTGACTATGTGACCGCACGGGAAATGGTCGAACAGCGTCTGGGATGACGCGTGGCTAATGAAAAGGGGATAAACATGTTTCGGAACACATTGACAGCGGAGATGAAGGCAGCCATGCGGGCGCAGGACAAGCTGCGCCTGTCCACGGTTCGCCTCATCATGGCGGCACTCAAGGAACGTGACATTGAAGCACGCGGCAAGGGAAACATGGATGGCATTGCAGATGCCGACATCATGTCCATGATCCAGGGCATGGTGAAGCAGCGCAAGGATTCCATCGTCCTTTATGAACAGGGCGGACGGCTTGACCTTGTGGAAAAGGAAGAAGCGGAAATTGTCATCCTGAAGAGCTTCCTGCCTGAACAGATTGATGGGGAAGCCCTGCAGAAGGTGGTGGCTGACGTGATCCGCGAGCTGGGGGCGAGCAGCCTGAAGGACATGGGGCGTGTCATGGCTGAACTGCGTGCAAAACATGCTGGAAGTATGGATTTTTCTGTTGCCGGAACCATTGTGAAGCAGATGCTTGTTCCAGCTGAAACTTCCAGGGGTTGATGACGGATGCCCCTGCCTCCGCGTTTTCTTGAGGAGTTGCGGGAAAGGCTTTCCATCTCCGAGGTGGTTGGCCGCCGCATTCCCTTGCGCCGCACAGGGCGGGAGATGGGAGCGTGCTGTCCCTTCCACAAAGAGAAAACACCATCCTTCCATGTGAATGACGAGAAGGGTTTTTACCACTGCTTTGGTTGTGGTGCGCATGGCGACATCATTGGCTTTGTCATGCAGTATGAAAACCTGCCGTTTCCGGAAGCGGTGGAGCGTCTGGCCGCCGAGGCGGGCATGGAAGTTCCAAAACCCACGCCCGAAGAAAAGAAGCGTTATGAACGGGAATTGTCCCTGTTTGATGTCCTTGAGGCAACCACGGCCTGGTTTGAAAAACAGTTATACGAGCCCCACGGCAAGGAAGGGCTGGCTTATTTCCGTCGGCGAGGGCTTTCGGATGAGGTGATTGCACGGCACCGGCTGGGATATGCCCCGGCGGATGCGCAGGCGCTTGCAAAGGCGCTCATGAAGGCAGGAGCCAGCGAGGAAGATTTGCTGGATCTGGGGCTTCTCCGAAAATCCGAGCAGGCGGGGCGGGGAACCTATGCCTTTTTCCGCAATCGCGTCATTTTCCCGGTGTCGGACCGGAGAGGACGTGTGGTGGCCTTTGGGGCGCGCCTCATGGAAGGCGATGGCCCAAAATACATCAATTCCCCGGAACATCCGTTGTTCCACAAGAGCGATATCCTTTATGGCCTGCATGGGGCACGCCAGGCTGTGGCCAAGGGGCAGGATTTTGTGGTGGTGGAAGGTTATATGGACGTCATCGCCATGGTGGAGGCCGGATTTTCCGGAGCTGTTGCGCCAATGGGGACGGCCATGACTCCGCCGCAGGTGCAGCTTCTCTGGAAACTGGCCCCTGAAGAAAGGCGTTCGCCCATCCTGTGCTTTGATGGGGACGGGGCCGGTCGCCGCGCGGCGGTGCGGGCCATTGATGTGGTTATGCCCATTCTTGCGGCGGGACAATCGGTTCGCGTTGCCTTTTTGCCTGAAGGGCAGGACCCTGATGACCTGATCCATTCGGCGGGAGCTGCTGCCATGGAGGGGGTTCTTTCCGGTGCCAGATCCCTGGTGGATTTTACCTGGGAAACCGAGCTTTCCGGACGACGGCTGGAAACACCTGAAGCTCGGGCCGGCCTTCTTTCCTCCCTTTCTGCGAGAGCCCGCAGCATTGCGGATCCTGTGGTGCAGGGGTTCTATCTTGACGATTTCCGGCGGCGGGTGTGCGCCCTTGGTGGAGGGGAACGCAAGAGGGGGCAGCCGGGGCGATACCAGACGGGACGTTTTCAGGCGGGGCGTTTTGGAACCGGGGGCTTTGTTGCTCCCGAGGTCAGGATCAGCAAGCGCCCTGGTGCGGGAGGGGCACAAAAGAGTCGCGAGATGTTGGTGGTTGCCACCATGTTCAACCATCCATGGCTCTTCTCCGAGTTTGGGGAAATGTTTGGGGCCATGGATATGCCATCCGGAATCTTTCGTGATCTGCGCGACGCCATTGTGGATGAAATGATGTCCGGGGATGAGCTTTCTGCAAAGGAATTGCGCCTGCATCTTGAAAACCGTGGAATGGAAAAGATTTTGAATGACTTGGAGGCATCGCCTGTATATAAACAAAATCCTTCCTGCCGCATTGATTCGCCGCCGCACAAGGCGCGTGATGGCATGTCTGAACTTTTGGGCCATGGCCGGCAAAGGGATTTTGCGTCGGAAATTCGCACGGCGGCTGAAGATTTGAAGCGAGAGCCTGATGATGGGGATGTCGAGGAAAGATTGATGGCTTTGGGACGTCGTAATCTTGTGGGCGAGGAGTGATGGACCTGATGATCACAAAAACGAAATCAAAATCGAAACAGAAGACAGCGACAAAACAGCAGGCGAAGGATTCCGGCGCTGCTGGCGCATCAAGCGAAGACACCATTCGTGACATGACGGCGATCGTCAAGAAGATGATTGCCAAGGCCAAGGAAACAGGTTTCATCACATATGATGAAATCAATCGTGTCCTGCCTTCCGAAAAGGTGACGTCCGAGCAGATCGAGGACGTCATGGCCATGCTCTCGGACATGGGAATTAATGTTGTTGATGGCGACGACATGGAGGAACCTGGAGATTCGGCCCAGGAACCTGGGATGCTCGGTATTGATGAAGAAGAAGATTCCGGGCGCGCATCCGGCAATCTTGGCGATGATGAAGTTGGCCGGACGGACGATCCGGTACGCATGTACCTGCGGGAAATGGGATCGGTTGAACTTCTGTCCCGCGAGGGCGAAATTGCCATTGCCAAACGGATAGAGGCCGGACGCGAGGCGATGATTGGCGCCATCTGCGAAAGCCCGCTCACCATTGCTGCCATCATTGGCTGGCATGATGCCTTGTGGGAAAACCGCATTCTCCTGCGTGATATCATTGATCTGGATGCCACTTATGGTTTCGGGGTTGATGAAGCCGTGATGGAAGGGGCTGTTCCCGAGAACGCTTTGGGTGCGGAAGCGGGTTCTGTTGCCCCTGTGTCTCCGGCGCCTGTTCCTGCACCGGTTTCCGTTCCTGCTCCGGCTCCTGAAAACCTACAGGAAGGGGCTGTGCCCGGTGAGGGCGTTTCCGAGGATGGTGAGGACGTTGAGGGCGATGAGACCGCCATGTCCCTTTCCGCCATGGAACTGGTGCTGAAGCCTCAGGTTCTTGAAACCTTCAGCCTGATCCGTGCGACTTATGAGAAAATGCACAAGGTGCAGGAAGAACGGATATCCTACAGTCAGAAGGGCAAGCCCGCTCCGGCATCGGTTGACCAGAAGTATCACAAATTGAAGTCGCAGCTGGTCCTGCTCATGGACAATGTACGCCTGAACAACAACAGCATTGAGCTTCTGATGAAGCAGCTCCTGGACCTTAATCGCCAGCTCATGGCGGTGGATGGCAAGTTGATGCGCCTTGCCATGGAATCCGGGGTTTCGCGGGAAGATTTCCTGACCCATTATTTTGATTCCGAAATGGATGCCTCCTGGCTTGAAAAGGTATCAAGGTTGCCTGGCCGTGGATGGGCTAAACTGGCGGTAACGCAAAGCGGCCATGTTCAGGCACAGCGCCAGGCGTTGGCGGATATTGCCACTCAGGCCCGTCTGCCTGTCATGGAATTCCGCCGCATTGTGGCGACCGTGCAGAAGGGCGAGAAGGAAGCGGCCCGGGCCAAGAAGGAAATGGTGGAGGCCAATTTGCGCCTTGTCATTTCCATTGCCAAGAAATACACCAACCGCGGCCTCCAGTTCCTTGACCTTATCCAGGAAGGCAATATCGGCTTGATGAAGGCCGTGGACAAGTTTGAATACCGGCGCGGATACAAGTTCTCCACCTATGCCACATGGTGGATCCGCCAGGCGATTACCCGTTCGATCGCGGACCAGGCGCGGACCATCCGCATTCCGGTTCACATGATTGAAACCATCAACAAGCTGGTGCGGACTTCGCGTCAGATGCTGCATGAAACAGGGTCCGAGCCGCCACCGGAAGCATTGGCAGAGCGCCTGATGATGCCGATTGACAAGGTGCGCAAGGTCCTCAAGATCGCCAAGGAGCCAATTTCGCTGGAAACTCCGGTGGGGGATGAGGATGACAGCCATCTTGGGGATTTCATCGAGGACAAGAATGCAATCCTGCCGATTGATGCGGCCATCCATGCCAACCTGCGTGAGACAACAACACGCGTCCTGGCGTCGCTTACCCCACGTGAGGAACGCGTGCTGCGCATGCGTTTTGGCATCGGCATGCACACCGACCACACGCTGGAGGAAGTCGGCCAGCAGTTCTCGGTGACGCGCGAACGTATCCGGCAGATCGAGGCCAAGGCCTTGCGTAAGCTCAAACACCCCAGCCGGTCGCGCAAGCTCCGCAGTTTCCTTGATACCTGATGCCGGATAAGGCATGAAATGCGGGAAGGGCGGGATTTCCAAGGAATTTCCGCCCTTTTTGCTGAAATCCATTTTGCTTTTTGCTGCGTTTTGTGGCAAGGAAGGAACGGGGGCCTGTAGTTCAGCGGTTAGAACGCACCGCTCATAACGGTGTTGTCGCAGGTTCGAATCCTGCCGGGCCCACCACTTCCCCCTCGTTTTGCGGGACATGTCATGACCTCTCCCTTCAAGTTGACATCACCTTTTTTGCCTGCCGGAGATCAGCCGCAGGCCATTGTCCAGCTTCTGGAGGGTCTTGGACAGGAAGAGCGCAATCAGGTTCTTCTAGGGGTTACCGGTTCCGGCAAAACCTTTACCATGGCGCAGGTGATTGCGCAGACGGGGCGCCCGGCGCTCATTCTTGCCCCCAACAAGACTCTGGCGGCTCAGCTTTACAGCGAGATGAAGGGGTTTTTCCCGGAAAACGCCGTGGAATATTTTGTCTCCTATTATGATTATTACCAGCCGGAAGCCTATGTTCCGCGCACCGATACCTATATCGAAAAAGAATCCACCATCAACGAACAGATTGACCGCATGCGCCATTCGGCCACGCAGTCGCTGCTGGAGCGGCGTGATGTGGTGATTGTGGCATCGGTATCGTGCATTTATGGCATCGGGTCGCCAGAGAGCTATTCCAGCATGACCATGACGCTTGCACCCGGCATGAAAATCACAAGGGAAGTGCTGGCGGCCAAATTTGTCGAGTTGCATTACAAGCGCGGTGACATGGATTTTGTGCGGGGACGTTTTCGCATGAAGGGCGATGTGGTTGAGGTTTTCCCGGCGCATCTTGAAGACAGGGCGTGGCGGCTGTCGCTGTTTGGTGATGAAATCGAGGATTTGTGGGAAGTTGATCCCCTGACTGGCGCCAAGCTTGGGAAATTGTCTTCGGTCAAGCTTTATGCCAACAGCCATTATGTGACGCCAAAACCCACCATGGCTACAGCCATCAAGCAGATTGCCGCCGATCTGGAAAGCCGGCTTGCGGAACTGCGTGGGACAGGCCAGCTTCTGGCTGCCGAACGTCTGGAACAGCGGACACGGTTTGACCTTGAGATGATGGTGGCCACGGGATTTTGTTCTGGCATCGAGAATTATTCGCGCTACCTCACCGGACGGGCACCGGGCGATCCTCCGCCAACCCTTTTTGAATACCTGCCGGAGGATGCGCTTTTGTTTGTGGATGAATCGCATGTGGCGGTGCCGCAGCTGCATGCGATGTATCGTGGTGACAGAAAGCGCAAGGAAACGCTTTCGGAATATGGATTTCGCCTTCCATCCTGCATGGATAACCGTCCATTGAAGTTTGAGGAATGGGAACGTTTCCGGCCACAAACGGTTTTTGTGTCGGCAACACCAGGCGTGTGGGAGATTGAACAGGCAGGAGGAACCTTCGTTGAGCAGGTGGTGCGGCCCACAGGGCTCATGGATCCCCTTTATGAGGTTCGCCCCACGCAGCACCAAGTGGATGACCTGATGGATGAATGCCGCAAGGTGATGGCAATGGGTGGCCGCATTCTGGTAACCACGCTGACCAAGAAAATGGCGGAAGCCCTGAGTGGTTACTTTGCCGAAAACGGCATGAAGGTGAGTTACCTGCATTCGGACGTGGATACGCTGGAGCGGATCGAGATCATAAGGGATCTGCGGCGTGGCGTATTTGACATTCTTGTAGGCATCAACCTGCTGCGCGAGGGGCTGGATATCCCGGAATGCCAGCTTGTGGCCATTCTGGATGCGGACAAGGAAGGTTTCCTGCGGGGACGCATGGCCCTCATACAGACCATGGGACGGGCGGCCCGCAATGTGGACGGGCGGGTTCTGCTTTATGCGGACAGGGTGACAGACAGCATGGCGGCAGCCTTTTCCGAAGTGGATCGCCGGCGTGCCCGACAGATGGCTTATAACATGGAACATGGCATTACGCCGCAGAGCGTGAAGAAGGCGATTACGGATGTCATGAAGAGTGTTTATGAACAGGATCATGTCACAGTGCCGATGGAAGAGGAACTCCTGTCTGGCCGGGCCCTTGCTACAAGGATTGCGGAACTTTCGCGGAAAATGCGGGCGGCGGCGGCGGATCTTGATTTTGAAAATGCGGCACGTTTCCGTGATGAAATCCGGAAACTGGAAATGGGGGAATTGGAGAGATGACGGAAATCCGGAACAGGGTGGCTCTTGTGACAGGGGCGGGGCGCGGGCTCGGTCAGGCCATTGCGGAAACTCTTGCCAGGGAAGGATGGAGTGTGGCCGTACATTGCTTCCATTCCATTGATGGGGCAAATGAAACCGTGCGGCGCATCGGGATGGAAGGTGGGCATGCCGCCGTATTCCAGAGCAATCTTGCGGATGAGGATGGGGTTTCTTCCCTCATGGGGATGGTTGTTCAGGAAATGGGGCCGGTTTCCTGCCTTGTAAACCATGCGTTTGTCAGGATGCCGGATATGGCGCTGGATGCAACAAAAGAAAACTGGGAAGCCCATATGGCCCTTAATCTGAGGGCGACTTTTGTCCTGATGCAGAATTTTGCCCGTGCCCTGCCGGGAGGGGAGGATGGCTGCATCATCAATATGCTGGATGCCCGCATCCTGAGGTCTGGTGCCAGCGAGATGACCTATCTCCTGAGCCAGAGAGCCCTGGCCTCATTGACACAAGACATGGCGCAGGCCCTAGCGCCAAGGGTTCGCGTGAATGGCATTGCCTGCGCAGCGTCCTGCGTTGATGGTGTTGAAAAGGATATGACTGACAGCCTTCGGCAGGGATTGCCTATTCACCGAAAAACCACACCGGAAGATGTTTGTCGGGCTGTGCGGTTCCTTATCGATTCACAAGAGGTTTCCGGGCAGGTTCTCTCCCTTTCCGGGATGGATTCGCCTGAAGATTGAAGGCTTTTCAAAGGTTGTGTTCCAGATTCGTTTTCCCGATTCGGTGGAAGGGTTCAAAGAAGGTGAGGAAACTCTAAAAAAACAGCGTGTATGGATGGTAAATAAAACATGCGCGTTTTCTATGGTGTTGTTTTAAAACGAATTTTCAGGATTTTTTCGTATATTTTCCAGTTTTCATTATGTGTTACACGAACTCCTGTATGTAACTCATTGAAAAATATGATTTCGTTATTTTTGTCATTTTCCAGGGATGTTATCCACAGGGGGCTGCCACTTCTGATGGGTATCTGTCAAGGGGGGCGAAAAGGAAAAAATGATTTTTTATCTGGATGTTTGAAAAACGTTTGGAAGTTAATATGTTTGTTTTCAATAACTTGTGAAATTGCCTATTTTTTGGGCACTCCTTGCTGAGGGCGCGCTTTGCCTTGCACTTTTGGTGGCCGTGTGCAAAATATCAACAGGGTTATCCACAGGTTTGGTGGATAGTGCGTTTTTTTGGTATAAACAATAGTTAAATCAACATGATGGACATTGAAAAAAATATTTTGCTGGAAGGTCAGAAAGTCATTGCGGCTATTCTGCCCAACCTACCATCTGCACCAGGCACCTACCGCATGCTTGGCGCTGTGGGAGAAGTCCTTTATGTCGGCAAGGCCAACAACCTGAAAAAACGCGTGGCGGCCTATACGCGGACAGATCGGCTTTCTGCCCGCATCCAGAGAATGGTTGCCCGGACGCGGAGTATGGTTTTTGCCGTGGCCCGCAGCGAAGCGGAAGCCCTCCTGATGGAGGCCAGCCTCATCAAGGCACTGAAACCCCGTTACAACATCCTGATGCGGGATGATAAAAGCTATGCCGATATCCTGATTGCAACCCAGCATGATTTTCCACGCATCCTGAAGCATCGCGGCGTACGTTCCGATCCGGGGGAGTATTTTGGTCCCTTTGCTTCGACGGTTGCTGTGAATGAAACCATTGATGCGCTCCAGAAGGCCTTCATGCTCAGGAATTGCAGCGATGCCTTTTTTGGCCAGAGGACAAGGCCTTGTCTGCAATACCATATCCGGCGCTGTACGGCACCTTGTGTCGGGATGGTTTCCAGGGGGGATTATGCGGCGCAGGTTGAGGGCGCGCGTGCCTTCATGAAAGGGAAAAGCCGCGATGTTCAGGAAGATCTGCTCCGGCGCATGCAGGCAGCCAGCGATGCCGAGGAATATGAAAAGGCGGCCGTTTTGCGTGATCGGCTGCAGGCCCTTGCAGCTGTTCAGGGAAAACAGGCCGTTCATCTATCGCGTCCTCTGGATGCGGATGTGTTTGCTGTTCATGAGGGATGCGTTTCGGTTTTCGTGTTTCGTGCAGGACGTAATTATGGCAATGCCTCCTTTTTTCCGAAAGGTGGGGATGACATGGAGCCAGGGGGAAGGCTGGCCGCTTTCCTGCCCCAGTATTATGAGGGGAAGGTGCCGCCCCCCCTTGTTCTTGTGAGCGTTCCTGTGGATGAAGGAAACCTGGTGGCCACAGCCCTTGGAACGCGGATTGTCCTGCCGCAGCGTGGCATAAGGAAGGACATGGTGGCGCTTGCCCGGGAAAATGCGCGACAGGAATGGGGGCGCCATGTGGCTGATGCCGCAACGCAGGCAGGGCTTCTGGAAAAGTTGGGCAAGGCATTTTCATGCCCCCATTCCATCCGTCGGATAGAGGTGTATGACAACAGCCATTTCATGGGGGCAGATCCTGTGGGTGCCATGGTGGTGGCAGGGCCGGAAGGATTTGCCAAATCCTCATATCGCAAGTTCAATATTCGGCAAGCGGCAGGAAATGACGATTTTGCCATGATGCGTGAGGTGTTTTCCCGCAGGTTTAGGGATTCCAATCCCAAGGATTCCACGTTTCCGGATCTGCTCCTGATAGATGGAGGGCTTGGACAGCTTCATGCCGTGCAGGATTCCTTGCGGGCGCTGGGCCTTCAAGGGAAACGCCCCTTTGTTGCGGCTATTGCCAAGGGGCCGGACAGGAATGCCGGGCATGAACGCATTTTCATTCCGGGACGCAAGACTCCCCTTGTTTTTCCGCCTGGCGATCCCCTGCTTTTTTTTGTTGAGCGGCTCAGGGATGAAGCGCACCGCTTTGCCATTGGCAGCCAGCGCAAGCGGCGTACAAAAACGGCAATGACGTCCCCCCTTGATGATTTGCCAGGTATAGGTTCATCCCGCAAACGTGCGCTGATCCAGCGGTTTGGGTCTATAAAGGCGGTGTCTCGGGCCAGTGTTGCCGACCTGCTTCAGGTGCCTGGAATCAGTGCTGCGATGGCGCAGCGCATCTTCAACCATTTCCATGCCTGATTTCTGCTTTTCTTTTTGTGAAAAATGCGGCATAAAAAACCATATTCAGACACAGGTTCCAGAAAATGCTCAAGAAAATCCCAAATTACCTCACATTCGGGCGAATTGCCGCCATTCCCCTTTTTGTTGCGCTCATGATGGTGGATGCCTCATGGGCCATGTGGACGGCACTCATCGTTTATGCCACAGCATGCATAACAGACTTTTTTGATGGATGGCTCGCCCGCAAGCTGAATGCCGGTTCTCCCCTGGGACGTTTCCTTGATCCCATTGCAGACAAGCTGCTTGTGGCCGCCCTGCTCATCCTCATTGCCTGGAATGGAAGGCTTGACCAGTGGTTTTCCGTCATTCCCGCCACCATTATCATGATGCGGGAAATCATGGTGTCTGGACTGCGTGAGTTCCTGGGCCCATCCGGGATAACGATTCCCGTGAGCCGGTTGGCAAAATGGAAAACCACGGTGCAGATGTTTGCGCTGGGCTTCCTTATCGTGGGACCAAAATATGGCCCTGATTTTTTTCCTTATACACACATTCCCTTTCCCCACATGGAAATTGGGCTTGTTGGCATCTGGTTTGCAGCCATCCTGACTGTATATACAGGGTGGACCTACATGAAAACCGGCCTGGAGCACATGAATGATGGGGCGTAAGGTGCGCGCTGCCTGCCATCGCATATGGGATATACTGACAGGACTTTCCCGGGGACGGAGGGTTGCCGCCGCCCTTGTTTTCCTTGGGCTTGGCGGGATGTTTATTCTTTATCCCGAAACGCGGGAACCCATTTATCGCATGGCCGACCTTGAGCTTTTGCATCCATCCCGCGGGATCGTTGCCTGGCCTTTGGTGGAACGGCTTGGCCCTCCGGAGTCTCTTGTGCTTGATGCCTATTTCGGCAACGAAGTGGATGTCTCTGGAGACGATATGGTGGTGGGTGCCATTGGCAAGGATGCGGCTTATATCTATCATCTTGGGGGGGATGGCTGGACCCTTGCAGCCCGTCTTTCTCCGGAGGATATGCAATCCGGTGACCGGTTTGGCAGTGGTGTCGCCATTTCTGGCGATGAAGCCATTATTGGCGCGCAAAATGCCGAAGATGGCAGTGGAGCGGCCTATGTGTTCCTGCGGGATGCCGAGGGGAGATGGCAGCAGGAAGCCAAGCTCAAGCCTTCTGATGAATCCAATGGAGCGTTGTTTGGATGGTCGGGGGGCGTGGCCATTTCCGGAAATGATGCCATTGTTTGCAGCAACACGGGGGTGTTCTTTTTCCGCCGTTCCGGACGAAAGTTTGAGGAAATCCAGCGGGTCATTGGTGAATTCCGGCGGGGAGATGAAACCGTTTTCCATGGCTTTCGTGGCGTGGCGATGGATGCGGGACGTGCGGTGATCGGCGATGGTATTGCCAACGATCATGGACGGGCCAGCGGTGCCGCCCATATTTATGTGCGTGGGGAAGATGGCGTTTGGCGCTCCGAAGCCCGACTGCTTGCGCCTGATGGGGCAGCCGGTGATGTGTTTGGAGACCGGGTGGCCATTTCCGGGGATCTGGTTCTTGTCGGAGCCAAAAACCATGATGAAAAAGGCGAAGATTCCGGCGCTGCCTATCTTTTCCGGCGGAAGGCCGATGGTTCCGGATGGGGCTTTGAAAAAAAGTTGGTTCCGAAAAAGGCTCGGGCAGGGGATGGTTATGGTGGCAGTGTGGCATTGACAGGCAATGTAGCCCTGGTGGGCGGTTACCGGTTCTGTGATGATCCGGCGCGCGCCTGCAGCATGGCTCCAGCCGTCATTTTTGAAAATGTTGGGAAGGGTTGGGGAGAACGGGCGGTTCTCTCGGTTTCTGAAACCGTTCCGGGATTTGCCACCAGTGTGGCTTTGCGCGGCAGTACCGCCATCATTGGTGCGCGTCAGGCTCCCCCCAACAATGCCGGGGCGGTTTTTATCTATCAGGATTGATCTGCCGTTTTGCAATTGTTGTGCAGGATGCTTTCGTTTTCGGAGGTGTCCCGGCCGAGGATTCCCCAATTCCCCTGTGCGTGCCAGACAAGGTTTTCCGATGTGGCATGGGATCTGTTCCTCATGGGGTTCAGGTAGGTAACGTCGATGGATTGTAATGCAGAACCGGGCTGGAATGGATGGGGGAAAGGTCAACCGGAACCGATGTTGCGCAGGCCGGAAGAAGGAAGAAAATGGTCAAAAATCTCCTCGCCAAGACCTGAAATAGCAACACATTTTGACCATTATGCCCTTATTTCAGGATAAGCCATAAGAAGGTACCTGCAAGCACAAGCAAGGGGATGGTTTGCAGGAGGGTTGCCCAGGTAATCGTGTGCCAGCGCCGCTTGAGTCGGTGGTGGATACGGGCTTCTCCCGGCATGGCATTCTGGATTTCCATCAGTTTTTGACGCAGCATCATGTCACCGCGGGCAAAGGTCATGGCCTGGGCGATGAGGTCGCGGGACAGGGCGAATTTCTGTTCAAGAAAAAAGGCAAAGGCCTGGTGACGCAAAAGATGGGCGTTGGCATCCACGGGCATGTCACCGCCCCGGATATTGCGTAACAAAGCATCCAGCGCATATGGCGGCCCCCACGGAAATCCCCACCAGCCGAAAAGCCAGGTCTTGAAGCTGGCAATGAGGGCTGTCCGGTCTGCGCATTTGCGGCAGAAGACGCCCTGCACAGGATAACGCATGGTCAGGAAAATGTAGCTGATGACCTGCCAGAAAATGATGTAGCGGGGTTGGGCCGTGACATGGCCGCAGCGGGAGCAAACCACAGGCGCAACGTCCAGTCCGTGCGCTTCGGGTTGTGCATGGGCCTCATGCGCCTCATGCGCGGTAACCGGTTCATCCATTTCCTCGCTGAAACGCTGGGCGTCATAGGATGCGCGGATGGTTGGGTTCGAGAGGTTGTGGTAGGCTTCCGTAATGGCCTGGAAGCGTGAGCCCGCATCCGTTTCCTGATTGTGGTCAGGGTGCAGGAGCTTGGCTTTCTTGCGGAAAGCACACTTGATTTCTTCAGCAGATGCGTCTGGAGTGACGCCGAGGAGCGCGTAATAGCCCCTCGGGTCAGCAGCAATGCTCATGCAGGTGTGTCCTCGGTCACTTTGCGGGAGGCCCGTTTGCGTTCATTGGGATCCAGCAGGCGCTTGCGCAGCCGGATCGATTTCGGGGTCACTTCCACCAGCTCGTCATCCGCGATGTAGGAAATGGCATGTTCCAGTGTCATCTTCACTGGCGGGGTGAGGCGGATGTTCTCATCATGCGAGTGGGTACGCACATTGGTAAGCTGTTTGCCCTTGATGACATTGATTTCAAGGTCATTTTCGCGGGTGTGTTCACCGACGATCATGCCCGCGTAGACCTGTATGCCCGGTGAGATGAAGAGGGGGCCGCGCGCTTCCAGGTTGGCAAGGGCATAGGCAACGGAAGATCCATCGCATACGGAAATGAGGGCACCGGTGTGGCGTCCTTCCAGTGGGCCACGGTAAGCGCCCCAGCTGTGGAAAATGCGGTTCATGATGCCGGTTCCCCTGGTGTCGGTGAGGAATTCGCCATGATAGCCGATAAGGCCGCGTGTCGGGGCCAGGAAAGTGAGGCGCAGCTTGCCGCCGCCGGATGGTTTCATTTCCGTCAGCTCGGCCTTGCGTTCCGACATCTTCTGCACCACGATGCCGGAATATGGCTCGTCCACATCCACCTGAACTTCTTCGATAGGTTCGAGCCGGGAGCCGGTTTCCGGATCTTCCTTCATGATGACGCGCGGACGTCCGACAGAAAGTTCAAAGCCTTCACGGCGCATGGTTTCAATCAGGACGCCCATCTGGAGTTCGCCACGTCCGGCGACTTCATAGCTGTCCTTGTCGGAGGATTCCGAAACCTTGATGGCCACATTGCCTTCGGCTTCGTGCAGAAGGCGTTCACGCAGCATGCGGGAAGTCACCTTGGAGCCTTCACGGCCGGCGAGAGGGCTGTTGTTGACCGAAAAGGTCATGGACAGGGTGGGAGGATCCACCGGTTGGGCCTCAAGTGCTTCGGTCACTTCCGGCGCGCAGAGGGTGTCTGCCACCGTCGCAACAGAAAGGCCGGCAATGGCGACAATATCGCCCGCATGGGCCTCTTCCACGGGAACGCGTTCCAGGCCACGGAAGGACAGGAGCTTCATGACGCGGCCCTGTTCCACCATACTGCCATCATAGGAGATTGCCTTGATGGGGGCGCCGGACTTGATGGAACCTTCGGTGATGCGTCCTGTCAGGATGCGGCCAAGGTAGGGATTGTATTCAAGAATGGTGGCGAGCATGCGGAAAGGTGTATCCAGAACCACCTTTGGTTCTGGCACATGCTTGACCACAAGGTCAAACATCGGGGTCATGCCCTTTTCCATGTCAGCTTCAAGGCTGGTGGAGGCCCAGCCCTGGCGGCCGGATGCGTAAAGGATGGGGAAGTCGAGCTGTTCATCATCCGCACCAAGGGCGGCGAAGAGGTCGAAGACCTCATTCAGCACGGCTTCCGGACGGCCATCAGGGCGATCCACCTTGTTGATGACGACAATGGGCTTGAGGCCGCGCTTGAGCGCTTTGCCTACCACGAACTTGGTTTGCGGCAGGGGGCCTTCGGCAGCGTCCACCAGGACAATTGCGCCATCGACCATGCCAAGGATGCGTTCCACCTCACCGCCGAAATCGGCATGGCCCGGGGTGTCCACAATGTTGATGCGGGTGCCGTCATGCCAGAGCACCGAGGTGCATTTGGCCAGGATGGTGATGCCGCGTTCCCGTTCCAGATCATTGGAATCAAGGGCGCAATCGGCCACCTGCTGGTTGGCACGGAAGGATCCGCTCTGGCGGAGGAGGGCGTCAACCAGGGTTGTCTTGCCGTGGTCAACGTGCGCGATAATGGCGATATTTCTCATTTTCATGAGGCGCTTATACGCGCACTTCAAGCCGTTTGGCTAGAGGAATTGTGATCAAAAGAGCAATAAATGCACCGCCCAGCACATCGCTCAGGTAATGCTGCAGCAGGAGGATGCGGCTCAGGGCAACAAAACCAGCATAAAGGAACAAGGGAATCCGGGCTTTCGGGAACAGGTGGAAAAGGACAAGCGCCAAGGCCACGGCTGTGGCGGTGTGGCCGGAAGGAAACGAGGTGAGGGAGGTGTCCCATGTGATGCCATGAAAACCGTCAAGGCCTCTGTCCCACAAGGCTTTCGGGCGTGCCCGGCCAAAAAGGTATTTGGGAATCTGGATGATGATGCCTGTTGCGGCAACGCAGGTGAAGGTGTTCCGGGCGGCAATGAAGGTGGGGGCTGTGCGGGTTTTCCGGAAAGCCAGCATGAGCAGGAGGGCGGGAACAAGGATGTACTGCGATTCTCCGAGATGGGTAATGAAACGGATGGTCGGCAGGAAGACGGGGGGGATGTTGCGGCATGCGGCAGCGATGGCGTGGTCAAGCGGAAAGGCCATGAGCGTAAGGAGGGCAAGGGAGATGCCGGCGATGAGAAAGGTTCGGCGGCTCATGGGGCATTGTTCCGCAAAAGGATGAGGCTAATGGGCTTGCCTTTGGAATAGTTGAATCCGGAAACTGTGCCAATGCGTTGCGCTGTGGGCATGATTGCCATGAAGGCACTTTCCTCGTTGTCGGGAATGGCCGTTACGGCGAGGGAATCCTCGCCGAGGATGTTGGCCGCTTCGGCCAGGCTGTCGGCCAGGCGGGTTTTTGTGCCCAGGGTCATGACAGCGCTGGGTTCATGATAGCCAACAAGCACCATGCGGCTCATGGGGGGGGAGATGTTCCGCGTTGCTGCCGCCAGGGCTCTGCTGGGAAAGGGGGAGGAAAGTCCGGGCAGTACAAAGCCGAAGATGAGCGCCATGGCAAGGGTGGCGGAGGTGGCGATGCCGGAGAGAGGCAAGGGCCTGCGGCGAATGAAGGCGATCAAGGCTGCAAGGATAGTCATGAGGATCGTCAGGGTGGAAAGGAGGCCTGGCAACAAAATCCGGCCATCAAAATACAAGGGTAAAAAGATGGGGAGGGCCGCAAGGGCAAGGCCCGCCAGTCCCCAGAGGAAAAGCCAGACCCCTTCAACCTTGCGGGAGGTTGTCGGGATTGCAATCACTGCCAGAATGGCCAGTGCCGGATAAACCGGCAGGATATAATGGACAAGCTTGGTGGGCATGGCCTCAAAAAGCAGCCAGAAAGGCACGGCCCATGCAAGAAGGAAACGGATGCCCGGCTCCCGCCAGCGCCGAAGGATGTTGCGCGCTCCAAGGCACAGTGGCAGGAAGGCGGCCCAAAGGCAAAGCGGCAGAAGCAGGAGATAGGTGCCGGGCGGAGCGCCATGGGATTCCTGTGCCGAAGCTGTTTTTGCCAGCATGTCAGCTCCAACCGATTCCAGCCAGAAATGCCCGTGGGAAGCGAGGGTGATGGCCACCAGCCAAGGCAGGACGATGACGGAGAGAAGCAGCAGGCCGGGGAGAGGCCTTGTTTTCCGGAAGAGCGTCCGATCTCCGTCCAGAAGAAGAACAAAACCTGTCGGGATGAAGATGACAGGGCCCTTGACCAGAATGCCAAGCCCCAGCGCGCACCAGAAGAGGAAAAACCAGCGTTTTTCAGGTTCATGGCGAATCTGCCACAAGCCCAGCATGGCGGCAAGGGTTGTGGCGAGCAGGACAGCATCGGTTTTGGCAAGGCGTGCCTCAGCCCCCAGGATAAGGGAGGATGTCAGCAGAAGGGCGGCGAGAAGGGATTTTTCCCGTGAGCCTGTCATTTTCATGGACAGGAAGAAGGTCAGGAGAATGGAAAGAATGGCGGCCAGCAGGGAGGGGAGGCGGTAAGTGGCAATGGGGTTGGACAGGCTTTCTCCGCCAGCAAGGGTTGTGGCCGTAGCCTGCATCCAGTAAATGCCGACGGGCTTCTTGTAGCGCGGAGCATCCTGGAAGCGGATGTCGATGAAATCATGGCTTTCCAGCATTTGCCGGGAGGCTTGTGCAAAACGGGATTCATCGCGGTCCATGGCGGGCAGGCTGCCAAGGCCGGGCAGAAAAGCCATGAAGGCAAAAATCGCCAATAAAACAATGAGAATATGTTTATTGTTCATGTGACGGAATCATGCGCTGGGAGACCAGGATCTGAGGGGAGGGGGGAGCGCCAATGGTCAGGGATTCCCGCACGAGGACTTCGGCATCATCCGCATCCCCGTTTGTTTTTGCATGAATGATGCAAAGAGGGGAGCCTTGCGGGCTGCAAGGTGTTCCCAAGGCCGCAATGTCAGAAAGTCCTGTGGCCGGATTGATGGCTTCTCCAGCCCTGGTGCGTCCACCACCAAGGGCGATGATGGCAAGCCCCATTTTGCGGACGTCAATATGGGAAACATGGCCGCTTTTATCTGGGCGCACGGCGCGCCGGATGGGCGCTTTTGGCAGGTAGCTGTCAGGTTTGTCCATGAAATCCGCAGGGCCTCCCTGCATGGTAACCATGCGGGCAAAACATTCAGCTGCGCGGCCATCGGTCAGGGCGCGCAGCAGCATGACGCGGGCTGGGGCTGTGTTTTCCGCAAGCTTGCCCAGAACCAGCATTTCAGCGCCAAGGGCAAGTGTCACTTCCAGTAGGCGGCCTTCGGATACGTTGCCCTTGAGGATATCCACACATTCCGAGATTTCCAGCGCATTTCCAGCGGAAAGCCCCAGAACCTGATTCATGTCCGTGATGAGGGCCACCGTGGGCATGCCCGCGCCACATCCAACAGAAACAAGGCTTTCGGCCAGAGCCTTGGCATCTTCGGGGTTGGGCAGGAAAGCGCCGGAGCCCGTCTTGATATCCATCACGAGGCCGTCAAGTCCGGCGGAAAGCTTCTTGGAGAGGATGGAAGCCGTGATGAGGTCAAGCGATTCCACCGTGGCGGTAATGTCGCGCACGGCATACATCCTGCGATCAGCGGGTGCGATGTCTGGTGTTGCGGCCATGATGGCGCAATGTTCCTTGCGGACAATATTTTGGAAATCCTCGATGGAAAGGGCCGTCCTGAACCCGGGAATGGATTCCAGCTTGTCGATGGTTCCGCCGGTATGGCCAAGGCCGCGTCCGGCAATCATGGGAACCGCCGCGCCGCAGGCGGCAACCAGCGGGGCAAGGATCATGCTCACCTTGTCGCCAACGCCGCCAGTGGAATGTTTGTCCAGTACAGGACGGTCAAGATCCCATGTCAGGCGCTTGCCGGAATCCGCCATGGCCCGGGTGAGGACCACGCGTTCATCCATGGTCATGCCCTTGAGGAGAATGGCCATGCAGAAGGCGGCAATCTGCCCGTCGCCGATACTGTTGTCGGTAACGCCCCTGATGAAGTTTTGGATGTCTTCAGAGGGCAGGGACAGGCCATCGCGCTTTTTGCGAATGACTTCCTGCGGCAGGAAATGGGTCAAGTGTTATCTCCGGCTGGCCGACGACATGATGCGCAGGATGGCCAGGAACAGGTTGATGAAATCCATGTAAAGGCGAAGCGCGCCCATGATGGCGATGTTTTCGTTTGAAGCAACGCTGCCGCCTGTTTGCAGGTAAAGCTGCTTCAGGCGCTGGGTGTCAAAGGCGGTGAGGCCGGTGAAGACCAGGACGCTGATGATGGACAGGGCAAACTCAAGCCCGCTGGATTTCAGGAACATGTTGACGAGCGAGGCAAGGATGATGCCCCAGAGGCCCATCATGAGGAAGGATCCCATGCCGGTGAGGTCACGCTTTGTGGTGTATCCCACAATACTGAGGCCGGCGAATGTGCCGGAGGTGATGAAAAAGGCGCGGGCCAGCATGGCACCGGAACCCATGCCCATGTAAAGGGCGATGATGCTGGAGAGCATGACGCCCATGAGGGCGGAATAGCCCCAGAAGCAGGTTTGGGCGGCCTGTTTGCTCATGGTGGTGATTTTTGCGCTCATGTAAAACACAAGGATGAAGGGCGCAAGCAGGACAGCCCATTTGAGCGGTGTACCAAAAATGGCCTGCATCATGGCAGGGCTTCCCGCCACCAGCATGGCGACAAGCGCTGTGACGGCAATGCCGCCCGCCATGTAGTTGTAAATCTTGAGCATGTAGCTGCGCAGGCCTTCGTTGATGCTGGTGCCTTGCGAAACCACACCGATGATGTCGTTGTTGCGGGTCATGGAAACCTCCTTCATTCAGGAATGCAAAATGGACAAGGGGAATGTGGGGCTTTGCCTTCCGTTTTTCAAGCCCTTTGTTTTTTGCAGGGCTGCCATGCGGTTTTTGCAATTGTTGTTTGTCCTTCAAGAGAGGATGCTTGGAAAAATTTAAATGTCAGGGAGTCCATCCATGTCCGAAGATCTGAAAAACCGCCGCCTGCCGGAATCCGTGCAAGAGGATTCCCGTGATGGGGAAGATATGGCCATTCTTCCGCCGCCGCGCTGCCGCGTGAAGAAGGAAGGGGATGGAGAGGCAAAGCCGCAATTTGTATCACTTGTTGAAGCCAACCCAAAGGAAGCGGATGAAAGCGATGCAGATTACAATGCCCGGATCCGCAGGGTTCTGGATGCGCAGACAGCCGATATTTTTCCGGCAGAATCTGTTTCCCAAAAACAGGAAACCGTGTTTTTGGAAAATGATTGCAAGCCCACCTTTTGTTTACAAGATGACATGACGGAACGTAATGAAGTGAAGAATGTTTATGGCAAGGAAATCACCACTTTGTCTGCTGCTGTTTTCATTGCTAAATCTGTAGTTATTATTGCGTGTGTTTTTGCATCTGGCTTGCTGGGATTTCTGGTTGGAAATGGTTTGATGTTTGCTGGTAGTGCAATTGGTTTTGTATTCGGGGGGCAATATATTTTGAAGAATATGAAAGAGATTGAAGTCAGGAAACCCGCCCCAAAACGTGAGGTTTTGCGGAGCTATCGTGGCGTGGATATGGGTATTCCCAACAAGGCGGGAAGAACGGCTTGGGAGTTCCTGCACCTGCTTAAGGAAGAAGAGCCGGTTAAAGAAGGCTTGGTTGTGGAAAACAAGTCGGCGTCGAGAGGAGGGTATGTGCGGCAACCTCTCGGGCGTTCCAGGGGCGTGAAGCCCAAGGCCAAGCCGCAGGTGCCGACGCTGGATATGAACAAGAAATAATCTTTTGGAGTGGACAATGGCTGAAGAGCTGAAAAACCGCCGCCCGCCGGAATCCGTGCAAGAGGATTCCCGTGATGGGGAAGATATGGCCATTCTTCCGCTGCCGCGCTGTCGTATCCGGAATATGGGAGATGGCGGTAAAAATCTGACGCTGCATGACGTGGCGTTGACTGGTGATGTGGAGAAAGCGCGGGCACTGATCGCGCTTGGAGTGGATATCAACGCGAAAAACCAGCATGGCAACACACCGTTGCATGTCGTCGCCCGGGAAGGTCATTCCGCGATGGTCACTCTCCTGCGTAACCAGCCGGGGATTGACGAGACCTTCCAGAATATCTTTGGCCAGCGTCCGGTTGATTGCGTAAAAGTGGATGACGAGGCCACGAAGGTTGCATTTGTTGCGTCTTCTCAAAATGATATATGTATTGGCATGCGAAACAATCCTGCATGGAAAAATAATAATGTTTTCCTTTGTGTCATGGCATTAGGGGCTTTTGTTTCAAACGCCTTTGGGTTTCCTTTGTTGTGTGTAGGTTTTTTGGTCGGAACTGTTGTTTGTGGGGGGGCGCTCCTCATGTATCCCAAAAAAAATATGTATGGTAAAAATGAAAAAACGCACCGGCACCACTCTTTTCTTGATGGACAGAATACCCAGAATCTGTTGAGAGTGCAGCGGGATTTTCCTGAGGAAAAGCCGCAGGTTTTGGTTGAAATGCCAAAGGTGGCTCCCGGGCTGTCACCGGAAAACAAGTCGGCGTCGAGAGAAGGGGATGTGCCGCAACCTCTCGGGCATTCCAGGAACGTGAATCCCCAGGCTCAGCCGCAGGTACCGACACTCGATCTGGACAAGAAGTAACTTTTGGAGTGAACAATGGCTGAAGAGCTGAAAAACCGCCGACCGCCGGAATCCGTGCAAAAGGATTCCCGTGATGGGGAAGATATGGCCATTCTTCCGCCGCCGCGCTGCCATGTTGCGCCTGTGTTGCCGAGAGATGATGGGCCGTCGGAATTTGGCAGACTGCTGCAAGCGCACCCCCGCAATCCCGGGGAAAGTGATGGGGCGTACAACGTCCGTATCAGGAATGTGTTGGATAACAGGATGATTGTGGAGGATTTGTATCCGGTTTCTCCATCTCTGCCGAGAACACTTGCCGTGCAGAACAAGAGCGCGCTGGCCTTTCTGGGGTTGTTGACGTTTAGCATTCTTGCCATGGCATCAGGTTCTGTATCTCTTCTGACAGTTATGGGCATGTTCAAGGTTGTTGTTTCGTGTGTTGCTGCTTATGCTGCGGGACGCGTGTTGTCGCATGGACTGGTTCGGGAGGGAGAACGTCAGCAACAAGATGAAACCAGGCAGGTGGAGACATATGGTTTTCCAAAATCCAGCTTTGAAATCCCAATGCCATCCGTCAAGTTGCCGCTCGTGCGGAACAAAACAACCGCAAACGTGCCGCAAGAACACAACAAACCGGAGTTGAAGCCATGACGACAATGAAATTTCGCAAGCCGGATGCGGTTCCGCAAAACGTGGATGATGCGGCGGAGTTTGCCCTGTTTTGCCAGTGGGCCGCCTGTGCGGGGAGCGCCATTCTGGGGGCGTTTTCCGGAATGTTCCTCTCTCCCCCGGTCGCCATGGCGATGCTGGATTTTTTCGTGCAGGTCTTTCCGGTCGGGAAATTCCTGCATGACAGGTGCGGTGTCCGGGAAAATGCGCTGGAGCGGGCCAGGAGCCAGTTGCGGGCAAAACATGAAAGCCTGCTCTCGGCCGTGGACGGAAACAGGCTGGGAGAGGCCCGTTCCCTGCTGGAGGAAGGGCATAGCCCCAGCGGGTATGACGGGGCATGGAGGTCGCCGCCGCCCCTTATGCTGGCCGTGCAGAAAGGCCATGCGGACATGGTGGATGTGTTGCTGGAATATGGCGCCGATCCCAATCCGGAAAATGTTCTAAACCCGCCTGCGCGCCACGCCCGGGAGTGGGAAAAGAACATGCGGATTTACCGCGCGCTCGTGCTTGCGGGCGCCCGGGATGATGGTACCGTGTTCCGTGATCACCGGACGGATGCCGGGGTAACGGGAAAGGCTTTTGAGGAATATCATATCATCCGGCAGGACGGCGATGTGCTGTTCGTGGCCGATCCGCAGGAACCGAAATCTGTTGCAGCGCCTCAGCCAGATATCGAGGATGCCATGTTTGTTGAACGTCCTGATGTCCAGAAACGGATTACATGGGAGCGGAAAACCCGCTATCCCTTGCAAAAGCTTCCGGTGCCAGCTCCGGGGCGCTCCTGATGCCACAAGAGAGGATTTCGGTCATGAACAATGTGCGCAACGAAAGCGTGGAACATAATCCCGTGCGGGGCAGCCATCCCATCCGCAAGCCGGATGCTATGCCGTGCGGGCCGGGGGATGAGGTTCGTGAGGCCACAGCCCTCGAGGCCATCCTGACATTCGGTGTATGTGCGCTGTGGGCGGCCTGCTCGGCTCGGGATCCCGGGTGCTGCTCGGTGCTTCTGAGCGAAATAACCCATTACGTCCGGGCGCTGGCGTCATATGTCGGCGATACGCTTCCGTCATGGGAAAGGACGGCCACCCTCCGCAAGGGGGAACTGCTGGGTGCGCACCGGATGATGTCGCTTCGGGCCGGGGCGGGAGACGTCGATGGCGTCCGTTATTGGCTTGACAGGGGCTATAGCCCGAGCGGTCTCGAGCGTGGGGCGGTTGCCCCGCTGAGGCTGGCCGTTTCCGGCGGCGACGTTGCGATGGTGGAACTGCTCCTCGCGCATGGCGCCGATCCTGATGTGGAGGAGATGAGGGTTCCGGTTGTCGAGGTTGCGCGCAGCAAGGGGGATGCGCAGGTTTACAAGCTGCTGCGACTGGCCGGAGCCAAGAATGGAAATGCTTGGATGCCGCTGCCTTCGCCGGAGCTTGAAAATACGCCGAAGTTCCGTTAAAACCGGCTTACACCCAGCCTTTCCTGCGGAAATACAGGAAGGAAAATATTGCGGAACCGAGAATGAGCACCAAAGCCATGGGATACCCCCATGGCTTTGCAATTTCCGGGATGTTGTGGAAATTCATGCCGTAAATGCTGGCGATGAGGGTTGGCGGCATGAAAACGGTGGAAATGACTGTAAACCACCGGATGCTCTCATTCTGGTCAATTTCAATCATGCCCAGCGCGGCATCCAGCACAAAGCTGGCCTGCTGTTCGATGAAATTGGTATGGCTGGCCAGAGAGTGAAGATCGCGGATATCAATGTCGATCCGCTTCATTTCCTCAGGGGTAAAACGGTACTGCGCTTCCGCTTTCAGGAAATTCAGGATGCGTTCCAGCCATTCAATGCTGTGGCGGACCTTCATGACGAGGTTTCCGTTCTGCCCCAGCGTATGCATGACATAGCTCATGCCGCCCAGTTCCTCGATGCGGCTTTGCTGGGCCGGGACTTTTGCAAAAATGGAGCTGGTCAGGGATTCAATCTGCTTTTCCACCCGTTCCAGGGCGTCGGCCGTGTGCGAAATCAGGCTTTCATTAATGGTCAGGAAGGCCTCTTCGGGGGTCGTGATGTTGCTGATCTGGCGTGACGTCGGGTCACTGTTTCCCGAAAGCCCTCTGGGATCAATGGTGCGGATGGTTGTCAGGAGTTTGGATGAAAGGACGAAGGTGATGTATCCGCTTTGGTGGGTGTCGCCTTCCAGCGTAACGGCGGGAATGGTGAGGGTGAAAACACCCGCATTCACGCGAATGCGGTTGGATTGTTCAATTTCCTGCATGTCGGCCATGGTCGGGATGGGAAATCCCACCAGCGACTGGACAAGGGTGCGTTCTTCTTCGCTGGGAGAGAAAAGGTCGATCCAGACAGTGTTCGCAGGCAGTTTCTGGCCTGGAAGAAGCTGCTGCTTTGCAGCCTTCTGGTGATCATAACTCCAGATGGTAATCATGGCTGTGGATCCTCTTCAGGAAGGGAAATGCCGGCCTGCATGCAGGCGGCCTTGAGAGTGTTTTCCAGCAACATGGCAATGGTCATGGGGCCAACGCCGCCGGGAACAGGGGTGATGGCTTTTGCCACATCAAGGGCTTCGTTGAAACAGACGTCCCCGACGAGTTTTTTCTTTTCACCGTCCCCTCCGGCGTCTTCCGGGACAAGGACATGGTTGATGCCGACATCAATGACAGTTGCGCCGGGCTTGATCCATTCCCCCCGCAGGAATTCCGGTTTTCCGACAGCAGATACAATGATGTCCGCGCGGGCGCATTCGGCAGCAATGTTGCGTGTTTTGGAATGGGCAAGGGTGACCGTGCAGTTTTCATTGGTGAGCATGATGGAAAGCGGTTTCCCCACAATGTTTGATCGCCCGATGACAAGCGCCCTCAACCCATCAAGATTGCCGAGGGTTTCCTTTAAAAGGGCAAGGATGCCGGAGGGGGTGCAGGGGGGGAGGCAGGGCAGGCCGAGAACCAGCTTGCCGACATTGGCGAAATGAAAGCCGTCCACATCCTTTTCCGGGGTAACTTCGGCAAGAACGGCGGCTTCGTTCATGTGTCCGGGCAGGGGAAGCTGGACAAGGATACCGTGAACCCTTGCATCGGCATTCAGTTTGTGAACAAGGGCGATGAGGTTTTCCTGCGTTGTCTCTTCCGGCAGGAGATGGCCGAAGCTTTCCATGCCAACTGCTGTGGTGGCGCGCGCCTTGTTGCGAACATAGGTCTGGCTGGCCATGTTTTCCCCCACGAGAATTACGGCAAGGCCGGGGGTGATTCCATGCTTTTGTGCAAGGGTGGCTGTTTTTAGGGCAATATGGTTGCGGATTTTTGCGGCGATGGCTTTCCCATCAATGATGCGGGCGCGTGTCATGAAATCACTTCCTTTTGGAACCAGGGGAAATTTTTGGCCACCCTTCAGCCTGTCCGATGAGGGCTTGCGGGTTTCCGGAGATAAAAAGGCCCTTGAGGCGGGATGTTGCGCCAGAGGTGAGGCAGAATGTGGCGCGGGGGATATCCCAGCTGTCAGACAGGAGGCGGATGAGGGCTTCATTGGCTTTGCCATCTTCCGGGGCGGCAGTCACGCTGGCCTTGAGGATTTCTCCGCCTTCAGGCGAGGATATGGTGCCGCACAGGGCATTTTTCCGGCCCTTGGGGGTAAGTTTGACCATGAAACGCAGGCCGTTGTTGGTAGGCGTGAACATCATCGCAGGAGCAGGCTCTGCAGGAGGGAGATGACGATAATGACGCCAAAGGGCGCAAGATCCAGTCCGCCAATGGGGGGCAGAATGCGGCGGAACAGGTCAAACGCGGGTTCGGTCATGGCGATGATGCCCTGCGTGATGCGGGCGGCAATTTTGTTGCGCAGGTTTATGACATCAAAGGCAACCAGCCAGCTCATCAGCACGGCAGCAATGACAATGTAAAAATATATGTCGAGGGCGCGGTAAAGGAGGTAGGCGAGGGTTTGCATGCATCACCATGGTTTTTCAAGAAGGATGCCTGCATGATAGGCAAAAACAATCGTTTCCGCAAGGGAAGCCGCTTGCCCTGCCTGCACTGAAATCCCCTGTTGCATTTTTTTGGGGGATGTGTTTATAGTCCCGCCCGCGGTAAATGGAGAGCTTGTCTTTTCAGGAATCGCGCAAAGGTCGGAGCGTAGCGCAGTCTGGTAGCGTACCAGCATGGGGTGCTGGGGGCCGCGGGTTCAAATCCCGCCGCTCCGACCAATTTTTCCAGCCTTCCTCTTGCAGGAAGGCTTTTTTTTGCCTTTTTTCTACCGTTTCATTTTTGGATGGTCTTCGGTATCATGCGTTTGCGTTTTGCTTTGTTCACAAGGAAAAGAAAGACTCTCTCATAATGGAAACAGTCGCGCAGCCTGGGGTTTGGTCGGCCTTTGTCGGATTTGTCGGCGGCCTTGCGCTTTTCCTTTATGGCATGGACATGATGTCTGATGGCTTCAAGGGAGCTGCCGGAAACAATTTGCGGATATGGCTTGCACGGCTGACGGGGAACCGCCTCAAGGCGGCGGGAACGGGTCTCGTTGTAACCGCCATGGTTCAGTCTTCCTCTGTCACAACGGTTCTTCTTGTTGGTTTTGTCAGCGCAGGCCTCATGACACTCCAGCAGTCACTCGGGGTGATTATCGGGGCCGATATTGGTTCAACCATCACCACCCAGCTTGTAGCCTTCAATGTGCATGAAATAGCGCTTCTCCTGGTCGCCATCGGGTTTGCCATGTGGTTTTCTGCCCGTGCAGATCGCATGCGTCATGCGGGGGCCATCACCATGGGGATCGGTCTTGTGTTTTATGGCATGTCTGTCATGGCCGGAGCCATGCAGCCGTTGCAGCATTCCGCCTGGTTCATGGATGTCATGGGGCAAATGCGCCACATGGGCTTTGCCATTGTTTTTAGTGCCCTCTTTACGGCAATGGTCCAGTCGTCAGCCGCCACCATGGGTGTGGTTGTAGCCTTGGCATCCCGCGGGCTGATCAGTCTTGAAACCGGTATTGCCCTGTCTTTCGGTGCCAATATCGGAACCTGCATTACGGCCGTTCTTGCGGCCATCGGCAAGTCAAGGGAAGCCTGGCGCACGGCTTTGGGGCATGTAGCTTTCAAGGTGGTGGGGGTGTTGATATGGGCCGGGCTGATTGGCGTTCTGGCAAAGATTGTCCTTATGGTTTCCCCCACAAACGGGACACCCTCCGAAGTGTTGCCGCGCCAGATTGCCAATGCCCATACGCTTTTCAATGTTCTCAACCTGTTTGTTTTCATCTGGTTTATCAAACCTGCGGCCTTGTTCCTCAAATGGCTGGTTCCTGAAAAGAAGGGGGAGGTGTTGTCGCAGGTTCTTGAGGAAGACCTCCTGCAGGCACCGGCGCTGGCCCTGGCTGCCGCACAACGGGAAGTGGGACGTCTCGGTCAGATGGTGTCGGAAATGGTGGTGGGCGCCTTGCCAGCCATCCTGCACGGAACGAGGGGGGATCTTGACAGGCTGGTTATGCGAGATGGAGATGTGGATGCGCTTTATGAAGCTATTGTGGAATACCTGAGGCGGATTGGACGTCATGAGCTGGATGCTGTGCAGGGACGCATGCTCATGCGGCTCATGGAGGCGGTTGGAGATTTTGAGAGCATTGGCGATGTGGTCAAGCTGGATCTGGTGGCGGTCGGGCGTCACAGGCTTGAGGAAAACATCACTGTGAGCACGCAAACCGAGGCTCTTCTGAAGGAGGTTGCGCAAAAGGTCCATGACTCCGTGGGGTTTGCCATTGCGGCGGCTGGACAGGGGGATCAAACGGCGGCGCAGGCACTTTTGGAAATGAAGGGGGAAATGTCGCGTTTGGGGGAACATGCCCGCGAACATGGCGTGAAGCGCCTAATGAGCGATGATCCAAACCGTTTCCATACCTATAGCCGTGAAATGGAAGTGGTGGATCGGCTGCGGCGCATTTATTATTTTGCACGCAAGATCGCCCTTGCCACCCTTGAAAATACAGAAGAAAAGCCATCCTGACAGACCCGGGATGCATGGTTTTTATGACCAAACATGATGTGGTAAAATGATACCTATTTTATAACGCATTGTTTTATAAAGATAAAATTGTATTGACAAGAGGTGGTGCGTCCCTTATAAGCCCAACACCAAATCTGATTAATACAAAAAACCGAGGGAAACGGATAAACGGACATGAAGACCTACTCAGCAAAACCCTCCGATGTGGAGAAGAAGTGGGTTGTCATCGATGCGAGTGATGTTGTGCTTGGCCGACTGGCCGGAATTGTTGCCATGCGTCTGCGTGGCAAGCACAAGGCGATTTATACGCCTCACATCGATTGTGGCGACCACGTGATCATCATCAATGCCGAAAAGGTAGCGGTGACGGGCAACAAGAAGAAGAACGACATCTTCTACTGGCACACCGGTTATGCTGGTGGCATCAAGGGAATCAGCAAGGGTGCAACTCTTGAAAGCCGCTTCCCGGAACGGTTGATCGAACGCGCCGTCAAGCGCATGATGCCGAAGGACAGCCCGCTGGCCCGTGGCCAGATGACACATCTGCATGTGTTTGCTGGTTCCGCCCATGAGCATGAGGCACAGAAGCCAGAAGTGCTTGATGTCGCCGCCATGAACCCGAAGAACAAGAGGAAGTAAGCGCCATGACGGAGAAAACGCAAACTCTCTCCGACCTCAAGGACTTGGCAGAAGCCAAGGTTGAGGCGGCGAAGACTGAGGCCCAGCCGAAGATTGATAATCTCGGTCGTGCCTATGCAACCGGAAAGCGCAAGAACTCCATTGCTCGTGTCTGGGTAAAGCCTGGCAGCGGCCGTGTGGTTGTGAACAGCCGTCCGATTGAAGAATATTTTGCGCGGGCCACCCTGCGCATGATCATTGGGCAGCCGTTTATTGTTGCGGCGCGCTCCAATCAGTTTGATGTGATGTGCACGGTTGTTGGCGGTGGTCTTTCTGGCCAGGCTGGCGCAGTGCGGCACGGCATCACGAAGGCTCTGGTGGATTTTGAGCCGGGTCTGCGTCCGGTTCTCAAGAAGGCCGGCCTGCTGACACGTGATGCGCGCGTTGTCGAACGCAAGAAGTACGGCAGACGCAAGGCTCGTCGTGGAAACCAGTGGGTTAAGCGCTAAGTCTCCGGTTTTTGCTGGAATATTATGCGAAGGGGCGTTTCCTGTGGGAAACGCCCTTTTGCTTTTCTTGTGCGCAAAATTGGGATATGATGAAAATGTCTTTATTTAAAGGAGGTTTTACGTGGCTGATGTTTCAGTGGAAAAAAGGCTGAAATTTGAAACCAACGAGATGATCGTTCGTTCAACTCCGCCAATATATGCATTCATAAATATCCTGTTTGCAGCCATCATTGTATTTTCATTGCGCAACATCGTGTCGCATAATCGCCTGTTTGGTTTTTTTCTTGCCGTATCTGTTGGGGCTGTTTACAGCCTGATTATCCGGTTCATTTACCTGAAGCAAACCGGAGAAGCCGATGATGCTGACCTGTGGGGGCGTATTCTGGCTTTTGGTGCCTTCATGGCGGGCATTGCCTGGGGGGGCGGCGCTGTTTTTATTTTCCCTCCATCCATTGCGGTATCCGCCAAATTTTTTATTCCCATGGCGCTTGTTGTTGTCGCTGCCGGGGCGACCATCTACCAGTCCGTTTCCATGGATTATGTGTTCTCCTTCCTGGTTTCGGTGTTGATGCCGATGATTCTCTGGACCGCCATCCTGGGGGGGGCTATCCATTTTGAAACCAGCGTTTTCCTGCTCATGACCCTGGGCGGCTTTCTGTTTCTTGCGCGCAACAATCATGATGCGGCCATGGAATCCATCAGGATGCGCATGAAATTTGATGATGTGGAAAGCGCGCTCCAGCATGCACAAGAAGAATCGCGTTCGGCAAGGGAACATGCGGAACAGGCTGCACGGGTCAAGTCGGAATTTCTGGCCAGCATCAGTCATGAGTTGCGCACGCCGATGAACGGAGTTCTTGGGATGTCCCGCCTTTTGAGTGAAACGTCCTTGTCTCCGCTTCAGAAGGATTATGTGGATACCATCCGGCAATCTGGCGAAACCCTGATCGGAATCCTTGATGATGTCCTGAGCCTCTCCCGCATGGAAAGCGGGAAGATGGATCATGTCCACGTTGATTTTGAACCGCATCGACTGCTGGATGGAATTGTTACCCTGATGGAACCAAAGGCACAGGAAAAGGGATTGGTCCTTTATTCCGAGGTTGCGGAAAACCTGCCTGAAATCCTGCATGGGGATACGGTTCGCCTGAGGCAGGTCTTGATGACTCTCATCAATAATGCCTTGCGCTTTACCGAGGTGGGTAGCGTAACCCTTAAGGTTTCCGTGCAAAACCTGAATGATGAAGGGGTTATTCTGCGGTTTGATGTGATGGATACCGGAATTGGCATTCCAGAAGATATTGCCCATACCCTGTTTGAGCCGTTCAACCAGGAAGATTCCAGTTTTACAAAGGCATATGAAGGGGTTGGCTTTGGCCTTTCTGTCTGCAAGCGGCTGGTGACATCGATGGGGGGGGATATCGGGATTGACAGCACGGTTGGGCAGGGAAGCAGTTTCTGGTTCTCTGTGCATTTCGATATTGGCCAAATGGTTGAAGAAATTCCGGAAATGATCAATGTGCCCGCAGCCTTGCTTCCCCTGCGCGTGCTTCTGGTTGAGGACAACGTGGTCAACCAGAAGGTGGCCAAGGCATTCCTTGAACGGAACGGACACACGGTTACTGTGGCCGCAGATGGTGAAACAGCCGTCAATTCTGTGCGCGGCGAACGGTTTGACATGGTGGTCATGGATGTGCATATGCCGCGCATGGATGGCCTGGAAGCTGCCCGGCGAATTCGTTCCATGCGGGATGAGGAAAAAGCGGGGATTCCGATTGTCGCCATTACCGCAAGTGTAACGCCGGAGGATGTTCGTAACTGCCTGTCTTCCGGAATGGACGATTTTGTGCCAAAACCGATTGATCCGCGCGTGATGCAGGCCGCGATGGAGCGGGCCTGGGCCAAGCATAGTGGCCTCACCATGCGGATTGCCGCCAATGAGGAAGATGTGGAGCTTCTGGATGAGGAAGCTCTCAAGCGCCTGATTTCCGTGATGAGTGATGAGGAAATCGAGGTTGTCCTCAAGTTGGGGCGTTCCACGGTGGAAGATGCTGGGCGTGATGTGGTCAGACATTATGAAAACAATGAAATTCCGCAGATGGCTTCAACGGCCCATATGCTGAAAGGCGCAGCGGCCGACCTTGGCCTCAGGCATCTCACCAAACTGGCTCTGGCCATTGACAAGGCGGCGCAGGATGTCAATCATCCTGAGTTGACGCGTCTTTTGCCCATTCTGCCCCGCATGGTGGAAAAATCCCTTGCATCCCTTGATGCCTGGCGCAAGGAACCAAGATTTTCCGGTTCAGCCATCGGTTCCGGGAGCGACGACGTCATCATCTGATCCTTTTTATGGGAAACGCAGGACTTCGTTGCGACGGATTCTCTTGTATCTTGTGTTTTTCCTTTCAATGGATTTGATGGAAAAGTTTGGATTTTTTGAAAATATGGACGGGAAAGGTTGAATCGCATGTCTTTGCGCTGGATATTGCTTGCAGCCATGGCTGGGGTGTTTTCCATTTTTGTGGCGCTTGCCAAGATGCGTCGCATCCATCAGGTGGATGCCGGAACGCCCCGCATGCAGGAAATTGCAGGCTTCATTCATGATGGCGCGATGGCTTTTCTGTCCCGCCAATACAAAACCCTTTCCGTCTTCACGCTTGTGGTTGCCATCCTTCTTGTCATCGGGATTTCTCCCATGACCGGCGCCTGTTTTCTGGTGGGCGCCTTGTTTTCGGGCTTGGCTGGTTTTATCGGCATGAGTGCCGCCACCATGGCCAATGTTCGTACGGCAAATGCCGCACGGCTGGAAGGAGAAAGGCAAGCCCTGGCCATTGCTTTTTGCGGTGGGGAAGTCATGGGGCTCTCTGTGGCGGGACTTGGCCTTTTGGGGGTTGCCGGACTTTTATGGGGAATGTTGCAGGCTGGAATGCCGCTTTTGCAAGCATCCAAATCCATTTTTGGTTTTGCCCTTGGCGCTTCATCCATAGCGCTGTTCGGGCGTGTGGGAGGCGGGATTTATACAAAGGCCGCCGATGTCGGGGCCGATCTGGTGGGAAAGGTTGAAGAGGGGATTCCGGAAGATGATCCGCGCAATCCTGCGGTTATTGCTGATAATGTGGGGGATAATGTCGGCGATGTTGCCGGAATGGGCGCCGACCTTTTTGAATCCTATGTTGGTGCCATGGTTTCCGCCATTGCCCTTGGGCTGCTCCGCAAAGATGGAGCCAATGCGGCCCTGTTTCCGTTGCTTCTTGCCTCGGCGGGTGTTTTTTCCAGCATTTTTGGAGGCAGGATTGTTCGTTTTCTGCATGGGAACAATCCACAGAGGGCGTTGAATACAGGAATTTATGCCAGTGGTGCTGCCGCCCTGCTGGCCGCTTTTTTTCTGAGTCGCTGGCTTTTTTCTGGTTATGGTCCTTTTGTGGCAGTGCTGACCGGGATCATTGTTGGTATCCTGATCGGAAAATTGACGGAAATTTATACATCTGCCGATTACCGCTTTGTGAAGGAAATTGCCCATCAGTCGGAAACGGGGGCTGCAACCACCATCATTGGTGGATTTGCGATTGGCATGCGTTCCACAACGTTTCCGATTCTGGTGATTGCAGGCGGGATTCTTGTGGCTTTTGCGACATGTGGTCTTTACGGCATCGCCCTTGCGGCCGTTGGGATGCTGGCAACGGCTGGCATGACGGTTGCCGTGGACGCTTATGGTCCGATTGCCGACAACGCAGGCGGGATTTCCCAGATGGCAGGCCTTCCTGACAGTGTGCGCAAGATTACCGACCGGCTGGATTCGGTCGGAAATACAACTGCGGCGATTGGAAAGGGATTTGCTATTGGTTCCGCTGCCCTGACGGCGCTTGCGCTTTTTGCCAGTTATGCGCAGGCCGTTGGGCTTTCCAGCATTGATGTCATGAAACCCTCAGTGATTTCCGGGCTTTTTATTGGAGGGGCGCTGCCTTTCCTGTTTTCATCTCTGGCCATGCAGGCTGTTGGAAAGGCTGCCTACCTGATGATTACAGAGGTGCGTCGCCAGTTTCATGATGATCCGGGGATCATGACAGGGATACATAACCCTGATTATGCCCGGTGCGTTACCATCAGCACGATTGCAGCCCAAAAAGAAATGATCCTGCCCAGTTTCCTGGCCATTTCGGCGCCCCTGATTTTGGGGATTGTGCTTGGGCGGGAAGCTGTGGGCGGCATGCTTGCCGGGAGCCTGGTTACCGGGGTGTTGCTTGCGATCATGATGGATAATGCCGGCGGGGCATGGGATAACGCCAAAAAATACATTGAGGATGGTTATGCAGGGGGCAAGGGAAGTCCGGCACACATGGCGTCCGTTGTTGGGGATACGGTGGGGGATCCTTTCAAGGATACGGCAGGCCCCTCCATCAATATCCTGATCAAGCTGATGTCTGTTGTGGCTGTTGTTTTTGCGCCACTGCTCATGAAATTTGCAAGCGTTCTGGAAATTCTCATGATGTGAAATCGTCCACCCTTGTCAAGGGCTGTGTACGAGGCTTTCCTTGTAGGAGGATTTGAACGTTACGGGTTTCCCGTTTTTGGGGAAAATTTTCCTATGTTGCCCAGAAGCTGCTGAACGATGTTCATTTCAGGCCCTGAAGTGGGGGTTTCCCGATCCACAGGCGTAACAGGCAGGGATTCATCAAGCCCCAATTCATCAATGAAGGCGATGGTGCCATCGTCACCGAAATGGATTGCAATGACACGCCGGTTGGTAACCTCCGGCTTGTGGAAGGATACCTGCCTGGTTTGCTGTCCGGCATAATACCAGACGGAAGGATCAAAAGTTCCAACCATGCTGGGGGATCCCAGGGTTTCTGCAACATCCTGCCGTGAGGATACACCATCTTTCAGAAGGGAAAGACGCTCATCCTCAATGAAGTTGCCTTCCGTGGAAAGCACGGGAGTGCATGCGGAAAGGAGAAGGGCGAAAACGATGCTGTTTTTTGGAAAAGGCATGGTTCTTTTTTGTCCGTTGTGGGATATATGGAGGAAGGTGAATGTAATCGGGAGTGCGGTTCATGCGCAATCATAAAAACATAAAAACTGTTCCACCAGAATTTTCACATCTGTTTGATACGCAGCGACTATCACCGGGAGGTGCGGAAATCCACGTAAAAATGGAAGCTTCTTCCGTTGAACGGGAAGCCTTGGCCAAAAGATTGGGCCTTTTGGGAATAAATGCTCTTACGGCGCTTGTGCGCGTGCGCCGGATGAAGGGGAAAAATGCGCGCCTGCGGGTATTGGGGAATCTTCATGCGGATGTTGTCCAGAGCTGTGTTGTCAGCCTGAATCCGGTTCCTGAAGTGGTGGATGAGGATTTTACCATTGTCTTTACAGATGAACCCATGGAGGAGGCAGCCGGCATTTCGGTTGATGATGACCGCGAGCCCCTCGATTTTGTGGATGGAAAGCTGGATCTGGGAGAAATGGTGGCGCAACAGCTTTCCCTTACCCTCAATCCATATCCAAGGGATGAGGATGCCGTGATAAATGCCGAAGATGCGTTTCTGTGCTTGCAGACAGAATGATTTTGTTTTATGAAGCGCCTTCACGAGATTTTGGATACCGGCTTGTGAAAAGTCGGTATTTCCCCTGAAACGGAGACATTCCAATGGCTGTTCCTAAGAAGAAAACATCCAAGTCGGTTCGCAACATGCGCCGCTCCCATCATGCCTTGTCCGTCAAGGCCCATGGTGAATGCTCGAATTGTGGCGAACAGAAGCGTCCGCATCACGTGTGCGATTCCTGTGGCCATTATGATGGCCGCCAGGTTTTTGCGCCCGGCGCAGAAGCCAAGGCTTCGGAAGAATAATCGGCTGCTCTGTTCGTGACAGAAAAACTGACAATCGCCCTGGACGCCATGGGCGGCGATTCTGCGCCTGCCGTTATCGTTCAGGGCGCTGCTTTGGCTGCCCGGCATGATCCTGAACTCCATTTCATCTTTTTTGGGGATGAAAATGTTGCTGGTCCCATGCTGGCTGCAGAAACATCGCTGGTTGGCCGCTATTCCATGGAACATACGGATTCCATGGTGCTTGCCGATGATAAGCCGTCGGTTGCCCTGCGCAACAGGCGTTCATCAAGCATGCGTCTTGCCATTGACTCGGTGAAGGCCGGGCGGGCCCAGGCCATTATTTCTGCCGGAAATACCGGGGCTTTGCTGGCCATTGCCAAGTTTGTCCTGCGCACCCTGCCGGGAATCGATCGTCCGGCGATTGCAACGGTTTTGCCAAATGCACAGGATGCCAGCGTGGTTCTTGATCTCGGGGCCAACATCGACTGCGATGTCCTCAACCTGGTGCAATTTGCCATCATGGGCAGTGTTTTTGCACAAATCATCCTTGGCAAGGAAAAGCCTTCCGTTGGCCTCATGAATGTGGGCGCCGAGGAAATGAAGGGCGATGAAAAGCTGCGCGAAGCGGCGGCGCTCTTGCGTGAAACACCGCTTCCCGGAAGTTTTTACGGTTTTGTGGAGGGCGATTCCATTGGCGCCGGCACGGTAGATGTCGTGGTCATGGACGGGTTTGCCGGCAACGTGGCCCTCAAGGCCATTGAAGGAACGGCGCGCCTCCTGAAACAGTTCATTTCTGAAGCTTTTCGCTCCAGTCTTGTAGCCCGTATTGGCTACCTCATTTCCAGAGGGGCGATGAACCGCTTGCGGGAAAGAATGGACCCCCGTCGTTACAATGGCGCACTGTTTCTGGGGCTTTCGCATGTTTGCATCAAAAGCCATGGCGGAACAGACGCTTATGGTTTTTCACAGGCCATCAAGGTTGCTGCAAACCTTGTGCGTAACCGCTGCAATGACCGGATCGGTGAACGTCTTGCCAGCATTGCAGAGGAAAGTCTTGCTCAAGAGGTGGATGTATCGTGATCAGGTCTGTTGTTGTTGGATGGGGAGCCGAGCTTCCCGGAAATCCGGTCACCAATGATGATCTGGTGGCGCGTGGCGTTGAAACATCGGATGCGTGGATTGCCCAGCGCACAGGCATTCGGCAGCGCTATATCGCAGATGCGGGCATAACAACATCGACGCTGGCTTTCATGGCTGCACAGAGGGCGCTCGCAAAGGCGGGTGTTCCTGCATCCAGTGTGGATATGCTGATTGTTGCCACCACAACGCCCGACCAGACCTTTCCCTCAACGGCAACCCGTGTCCAGGGGCTTCTGGGCATGGATACGGCCCCGGCTTTTGATGTGCAGGCCGTATGTTCCGGATTCGTTTATGCGCTGTCAATCGCCGATAGTTTTATCCGGTGTGGACAGGCCAGGCGGGTCTTGGTGATTGGCGCCGAAACATTTTCCCGTCTGCTGGACTGGTCGGATCGCAACACCTGTGTTCTTTTTGGTGATGGCGCCGGCGCGTTGCTGCTTGAGGCTGCCGAAGGCGAGGGGACAATGGCCGATCGCGGTGTCCTGTCTTCCCGTCTTTATGCCGATGGCAGCAAGAATGAACTCCTTTGCATGACCGGAGGGCCATCCTCCACCCAGGATATGGGGCATTTGCAGATGACGGGGCGCGAAGTTTTTCGCTGGGCTGTTCAGCGCATGGCAGAATCAGCCATCCTCGCTCTTGAGGAAGCCGGGATTTCTCCAGACCAGGTGGATTGGCTGGTTCCGCACCAGGCCAACATCCGTATTTTGCAGAGTACGGCCGAGCGGATTGGAATTCCCGAGGAAAAGGTGATCATTACGGTGGAGCATCACGGGAATACATCGGCAGCATCCATTCCTCTGGCCCTTTGCGAAGCGGCAGAAAACGGGAAAATAAAAGCCGGACAGCTGCTGTTGCTGGAAGCCATGGGGGGCGGGTTTACATGGGGCTCAGCGCTCCTGCGTTGGTGACCCCTCAACTTTTTATTGCAACTGATTGAAAAATACGGCAATATGGTTTTCAGTTGATGAGTTCTTGCAATGGCGCATGAAGGAGGCTCCATGGCGAATGCAACTGTTACCCGTATGGATTTGGCGGATGCCATTTACCAGGAAGTTGGTCTTTCCCGTAGTGAATCGGCGGATCTTGTCGATATGGTGCTGGATGAGGTCATGGCAGCCTTGGCGCAGGGGGAAACTGTCAAGATTTCCTCTTTCGGCAGCTTTTCCGTGCGTGCAAAAAAACAAAGGATTGGCCGCAACCCGAAAACCGGGGAAGAGGTTCCGATCCTTCCGCGCAAGGTGCTTGTTTTCAAGGCAAGCCATGTCCTGAAGGATTACCTGGTTGGTAAGTCCAAAGCCAAGTAAGTTTTGGCGTAACCGGGGTTTGATTTCATGAGCATGACTGAAGCACAGGGGAAAACCGGCAAGTCAGCCGGGGCGTTCCTGACCATCAGCGAAGTTTCAGAAGAGCTGAAGGTGCCTCAGCATGTCCTGCGTTTCTGGGAAACAAAATTCACCAAGCTTCGTCCCCTCAAGAGAGCTGGCGGACGGCGCTATTACCGTCCGGAAGATATAGATCTTCTGCGACAGATCAACGACCTTCTTTACAATAAGGGCTATACAATCCGCGGTGCGCAGAAGATGTTGCGCAGTTCAGGATCTGTTGCGGAAACGAAAGAGACACGGGTTTCAACCGAAGATGATGTCCGTCTGGAACCATCCACCTTTGCAGTCAAGGAACCGGAACTTCCTGCCATGGCTCCGGATGTCGTTGATAAAAAACCGGAATCTTCAGGGTTTCTTGAGGAACATATGTCCGAGCTGGCTGCCATCCGGGATGAACTTGTGGCTCTTCGCAAGCGCATGAAGTGACGTGAGAGCCTTTGGAATATTCCTGTTGCCTTTTGATGGCCATCCGCTGTGTTGCGTCCTTTGAATGATGGTGCGGGCAGGTGCCTTGCAGCTGGCGCGTCCCAAGATCAACAGGAATTGTTCAATCTAAACGTTAAATGCTCCAACCCCTGTCATGTTGGGGCCTTTTCATAAAAATCAAAGTTCAAGATGCCTGCCAAGGAAGAATATTTCCCGGCAGGGGATTTTCTCGTGCGTTGGGGCAAGGGAATCCCCATGAGACATGGATTTGCCTGACTGGAAAGGCTTTGCCATCTTTTCAGGAATATTGGGCGCAGCAGGGACTGCGTAGCGGGTGTGGGGGTGGTGTGTGGCCTTATTGACCCACAGAGGGAACGACCAGTAGCGGCAGGAAGGTGTGGACTATGGTACCGCGTCCTGGTGAGCTGTCAATCCGGATCCAGCCATGATGGATTTCCGCAAGGCTCTTGACGAGCGACAGACCCAGCCCCGTTCCTTCATGCGATTTGCTCATATGATGTTCCAGCTGGGCAAAGGGCTGAACCGCCATGCTGATCTGTTCGGCCGTCATGCCAACACCGGGGTCTTCGACCGAAAGATCAAGCATGTTGGGATCCTGGGCGCGTATGGCGCAAACCGTCAGGGTTGCACCCGCCGGAGAGAACTTACTGGCATTGGAAAGCAGGTTGATGAGAATCTGCTTGATATAGCGGGGTTCACCCCATATGGGGGGCAGGTCGGGCGCGATGTTGATGCTGATGTTCTGTACGGCTTTCCGTATCTTGGGTTCCAGGAAACGGCTGGCTTCCCGGATGATGCCTTCCGGATCAATGGATTCCGGGATGATTTGCATCCGTCCAGATTCAATGCGGGAAAGATCTAATACGTCATTGATGATTTCCAACAGGTGGCAGCCGCTGGCATAGATGTGGTGGATGTATTCCTTGTAGGCCAGGTTTTCAATGGTGCCGCCAATGCCCTTGTCCATCATTTCCGCAAAGCCCAGGATGGCGTTGAGCGGGGTCCTGAGTTCGTGGCTCATGTTGGCCAGGAAATCGCTCTTGGCACGGCTTGCGCGGTCAGCTTCGGCGGTTGCGGCGCGGGCTTGGCGCAAAGCTCCTTCCAGCTGGAGGTTTAGGGCTTCAACTTCCAGCTTGGCCTGACGCATGACATCTTCTGCCGCGCGGATGTCATCAATGTCATAACATGCACCAATATAGCCGATGAAGTGCCCGTCAGAATCGTGCAGGGGCCGTCCGCAGTCGCGGATGATGCGGTAAGTTCCATCCCGGTGACGCAGGCGATATTCCATGTCAAAGGGATCCTGGCGTCGGAGGGCGTCCTTGTATGTGGACAGACAGGTTCCGGCATCGTCTGGATGGACACCGTCAAGCCATCCTTCACCAAGTTCATATTCAATGTTCTTGCCTGTAAAATCCAGCCAGGCCGCATTGAAATAGTTACATTTCCCTGTTGTATCCGCAAGCCAGACCGGGGTCGGAAATTTTTCCAGCAGCAGCCGGTAGTGATCACGGGCCTTTTCCAGGTCATCCATATACTGTTTGCGTTCACTGATGTCTCGCAGGATGCACTGGTAAACAGGTTGTCCATTCATGTCGCCGCGACGGACACTGATTTCAACAGGAAATGTATGGCCATTGCGGTGACGGTGGACGGTTTCAAAAACAGCGCCTTGATCTTCTGTCGATTTTTCAAGGATGCGCCCGATATCAAGAGGTTTGTTGTCGTTGGAACTAAGACTGTTCAAGGGGGTGCCAAGAATATCCTCGCGGGGAATGCCATAAATGGCGTTTGTGCGCTCATTGCATTCAATGATGGTGTTGTCCATTCCCACAATCAGGATGACATCATTGGCAAACTGGCTTAAAAAATCATATTTTTTCTGGAGTTTTTCCTGCTCAAGATCGCTTCGGTATTGCTGTGCGCGAATGCTGGCAAGCTTCTGTTGCCACCACAGACCAATAATCAACGCGCCAATCGCCACAATGGCCACCAGGAAAAGAAGGGTGGATATCGACATCTGTTTCAGGGGCGCATAAAGCGAATCCTGAGGGATGCTGGCCATGATAACCAGGTCTGTTTCCTGCACTGGAGCAGCCACGGCGACCATGGGGATGCCTTTGGGCGTTAAAGCCTCCAGGGGAACGTTGAGATCTTTGGCGGGAATTTCAGGGGCGAGGATTTCTTCACGGGGAGAATCCTGATCAACGATAATCAGCTTCAGGCGTTCAGCAAGGGAAGGCCAAAGGTCTTTTTCCCAATATGTTAGGGAAATGAGGTGGGTTTTGGCATCCAACAAGTCTGGTGTTGGAGCTGTCAGGACGTCGTTCAGGAAAAGGTTGGCTGGCAGATTGGCAACATAAGCCATCGCATTTTTTGAATCTTCAAGGCCGTTTTGTGATGGATAGATGGGGACGATGATGCTCAGGTGGACATCTGCCGTGATTTTATCGTTCTTGAGAGAAGCAAAGATGATGCGGTGTTGCCTGATGGCTTTTGTCACCAGATGTTTAAGCTTGTCTTTTGACAGGTGCTTGATGTCCATGGTTGTGCCTGCAATGGGCGTAGCCATAGAATCAAGCAGGGTTATGTCCTTGTACCCGAAGATGTCGCGCAGCAGGGAAAAATGGTCGGAAATCTGGCGTGATTCCGGAGTGTCTTTTTTGGGGGGAGCGGACAACCATTTCTGGAAATCCTGGGAAAGAAGGGAATCCTTGCTGTAAAGCTGGGCGTTCTTGCGGAGGCTGTCCAGACGCAGGGCAATGTTGTCAGCTCTGGTTTTGGCAAGGTTTTCAAGGGCCACGTACTGTTGCTTGGCCATGATTGTTTGATGTTGCCGATATGTGGTAATGCCTATCCCGAAGAAAGAGGTGCCCATAATCAGGAAAACAATCAGCGGGGGAATGGTTTTAAAGGCAGGCTTGCGGGAAGAATCCTGGGGGGAAGCGCTGGATGTGTGGTGGCGATTGGGAAAAAAGCGCCAGATGAAGATGAAGAAAAATGTGGAAACCAGCAGGAACGTGAAGGATTTTCCCAGCTGCCAGCCAGAGGCAGGAACCGGACTTTTTATCAGCAGAGACAATACAGCATCGGAGAAGAGGATCCACAGGATGCCAAGTAATGCATAAAGGGCGATAAACCACCAGAATGAACGTTCGAGAAATTGCTTCAATGGAGGGGGGATCCCTACGGGTGTAACGGCTGAAAAAAGATTGAGAGTGTTTTGCTTATAACGCCGGGAATTGTCGGGCGTCAATCGCGTTTTGTTCCGCTTTGTGGAAAAGGCCCTGTTTTGTATGTTTGCCGGAAGGGGTTTTGTCAGGGAGAAAATGCAAAAAAGCTTCCATCGGAGGGTAAAATGTTCTAGGGTTCTGCACGTGCCTTTAAAAGGGCATTTCATTCGCAACAAAAACATGAGGAACATCATCGTGGCTGGCAGCGTCAATAAAGTTATTCTCGTCGGCAACCTTGGCAAGGACCCCGAAATCCGCACCATGCAGAACGGAAGCCGTGTCGCAAACCTTACCGTGGCCACTTCCGAAAGCTGGAAAGACAAGGTGAGTGGCGAGCGTCGCGAGAAGACGGAATGGCATCGCGTTGTCATCTTCAATGAAAACATCCTGTCAGTGGCCGAGCGTTTTTTGCGCAAGGGCAGCAAGGTCTATCTTGAGGGCCAGATTGAAACCCGCAAATGGACGGACCAGTCCGGAGTGGAAAAGTATTCCACCGAGATTGTCCTGCAGCGTTTCCGTGGCGAGCTTGTCCTGCTGGACAGCCGTGGCGGCGAGGGGGCTCCGGCTTCTGCCCCGGGCATGGATGATTCTGGCGCATCTTCCGGGGGAACATCCTTTGCGTCTTCAGGGACGGGATCTTCCGCCCCCGCAGGGATTGATGACGATATCCCGTTTTGAAGCTTCTTTGCGAACATGAAGCTTGCTCCCATTAATTCAAGGAATGAGGATTGTCCGTGACTGACGAAACTCCACGTCCCATGAGTGATTTTGCTCCCGTTACCATCGAAGAGGAAATGAAGCGCTCCTACCTCGATTACGCCATGAGCGTGATTGTGGCCCGCGCCCTTCCGGATGTTCGGGATGGCCTGAAACCTGTGCATCGGCGTATTCTTTACGGCATGCACGAAGCTGGGCACAGTTCCGACAAGCCGTTCAAGAAATCGGCCAGCATCGTCGGCAATGTCATGGGCAAGTACCATCCGCATGGTGACTCGGCCATTTATGATGCCCTCGTGCGCATGGCGCAGGATTTTTCCATGCGTCTGCCGCTGGTGGATTCGCAAGGAAACTTTGGGTCCATGGATGGTGATCCGGCAGCTGCCATGCGCTATACGGAAGCGCGCATGGACAAGGCGGGTGAGCAGCTTCTGGCCGATATTGATTTTGATACGGTGGATTTCCAGCCCAATTATGACGAAAGCCTGAAGGAACCGATGGTTCTGCCGGCGCGTTATCCAAATCTTCTCGTCAATGGCGCGGGCGGCATTGCCGTGGGCATGGCCACCAACATTCCGCCGCATAATCTTGGCGAAGTCATTGATGCCTGCTGCGCCTATGTGGACAATCCATTGATTTCCATCGACGAACTCATGGTCTTTGTGCCGGGGCCAGACTTTCCTACAGGGGGACTCATCCTGGGGCGTTCCGGTATCCACTCTGCCTATCACGAAGGGCGTGGATCGGTCTTGATGCGTGCCCGCACCCATTTTGAAGAGATCCGCAAGGATCGTGAGGCCATCATTGTCACTGAAGTTCCCTACCAGGTGAACAAGTCGCGCCTGATTGAGCGCATGGCCGAGGTGGTGAATGAAAAGATCATTGAAGGGATATCCGATCTTCGCGATGAATCCGACCGCGACGGAATCCGGGTTGTCATCGAGCTGAAACGCGATGCTGTCGGGGAAGTTGTCCTGAACCAGCTTTTCAAGCATACCCAGCTGCAAACGTCCTTTGGCGTGAACGCTTTGGCCATCAATGGCGGCCGTCCGCAGATGATGAACCTGCGGGAAATCATCAAGGCGTTTGTGGAGTTCCGCGAGGAAGTCATCACCAAACGCACCACTTACCTTCTGGGCAAGGCGCGTGATCGCGCCCACATCCAGGCAGGACTTGTGGTGGCGGTTGCCAATATTGACGAAGTGATCAAGGTCATCCGCAATGCCGCCGATGTGGCGGAAGCCCGCAATGGCTTGCTTTCGCGGGCATGGCAGGCCAAGGATATCGCGCCCATCATTGCACTCATTGACGATCCGCGTCACCGCATGAATGAGGATGGTACCTATTGCCTGTCGGAAGATCAGGTAAAGGCCATTCTTGAAATGCGCCTCAACCGCCTGACCGGCCTTGAGCGCGACAAGATTGCGGCAGAAATTGCCGGGATTGCGGCCGAGATCAAGGAACATCTTGAAACCCTGGCCAACCGCGAGAAGATGCTGACCATCCTCAAGAATGAAATGCTTGAGGTCAAGGCGAAGTTTGGGACGGAACGCCGCACCAGCATCGAGGTGGCTGATTTCGAGATTGATATTGAGGATCTTATCCAGCGTGAGGACATGGTGGTAACGGTGAGCCATACCGGCTACATCAAGCGGGTTCCGCTTTCCACCTACCGTGCCCAGCATCGTGGGGGCAAGGGCCGTAGCGGCATGGCGACGAAGGACGAGGATTTTGTCTCCGACCTGTTTGTTGCCTCCACCCATACACCAGTGCTGTTCTTCACGACACGCGGCATGGTTTACAAGACCAAGATTTACCGTTTGCCCCTTGGAAATCCGCAATCGCGCGGGAAAGCCCTCATCAACCTGCTCCCGCTGGAACAGGATGAAAAGATTTCCACCATTCTCCGCTTGCCGGAGGATGAGACAACCTGGAGCGATTATGACCTCGTGCTTGCCACATCAATTGGTGGTGTGCGGCGCAACAAGCTTTCCGATTTTGCAAACATCCGTTCCAATGGCCTTATCGCCATGAAGCTGGAGGAAAGCGGAGAGCAGCTCATTGGTGTCAAGCTTTGCACGGAAAATGATGATGTTCTGCTGGCCACAAAGCTTGGCAAGTGCATCCGCTTCCCGGTGACGGATGTCCGCGTGTTTGCGGGTCGTACATCGACGGGTGTCCGCGGTGTCCGGCTTGCCAAGGGGGATGAGGTCATTTCCATGTCCATCCTTGGTCATGTGGAAGCCAGCGCGGAAGAACGTGCGGCCTATCTCAAGGCGGCGGCAGAACTTCGCAGGGCGCAGGGCATTTCCGATGATGATGCCGCTGTGGATGTTTCAGATGATGAAGCCATTGCTGATATCGGCCAGCTTTCACCAGAGCGGTTTGCGGAACTGGCTGCTGCGGAACAATTCCTGCTGACCATTGCCTGTGGCGGGTTTGGCAAGCGCAGTTCGGCTTATGAATACCGGGTTGCCGGTCGTGGCGGATCTGGCATCTTCAACATGGAGCTGACAGACAAGAATGGTGGCGAAGTTGTCGCAACCTTCCCCGTGACCGATGACCATCAGGTCATGCTGGTGACGGATAGCGGGCAATTGATCCGTACTCCTGTCAAGCAGGTTCGTGTTGCCGGACGCAAGACACAAGGTGTTACCCTGTTCCGCGTTGCCGAGGGCGAAAAGGTTGTTTCAGCCGCATCGCTGATTGATGAAAATGAAGATGGCAACGAAGGAATGGAGCATGACGAGGAAACACCAGAAACCATCAGTGCAAACACAGCTGAACCAGATGGTGCAACCAGCGCCGTTGATGCGGAAAGCGAAAGCTGAGTTTCCTGACAGTCGGGTCTTCGTCTATCCGGGCACCTTTGATCCGGTGACACTTGGCCACCTCAACATCATTGCCCGCGGCGCGGCGCTTTGTGATCGTCTTGTGGTGGGGATTGCAAAGGGTGGCGGCGCGGGAAAGAGCCCCATATTTGTGGCTGAGGAACGCGCGGACATGCTGCGGGCGGAAATTGCGGACATGGGGATTTCTGGTCAGGTTGAGGTTGTCGTATTTGAAACCCTGCTGATTGATTTCCTGAAAAGCTGCGGATCACGGACGGTGTTGCGAGGGCTCCGGGGGGCAGCGGATTTTGAATATGAAATGAGCATGGCGGCTGCCAACGCCGTTCTTTATGAAAATTGCGAAACGGTTTTCCTGCGGGCGCATCCTGGTGCAACGTTTGTCTCTTCCACCATGGTTCGGGAAATTGCCCGGCACAAAGGGGATCTTTCCAAGCTCGTTCCTCCTCTTGTGGCCCGCAAATTGCACGCGCTTTTCTAGTTTTTGAAAAAAAATCGCCTGCGGGCGACAAGTTTGGTTGACGTGAGCAGGTTTTGCCCGTATTTTGCGCGGGCGTTGAGCGCATAGCTCAGAGGTAGAGCATCTGACTTTTAATCAGAGGGTCGTGGGTTCAAATCCCACTGCGCTCACCAAAACAAAGGCCGGGGCTTTGCTCCGGTTTTTTGTTTTTGGGAGAAAAACATGGCAAAAGTCACGATTGGCGTGCCCGTATACAATGCGGCAGATTATCTGGATGCCGCCCTTAAATCCCTTTCGGAGCAGACCTGCAAGGACATGGAAATCCTGGTGTCCGACAATGCCTCGACGGATGCTACGCGGGATATCGTTGCCCTGTGGATGGAAAAGGACGGGCGCATCCGCTATCACCTCCAGAATGAAAATATGGGGGCGCTGGCCAATTTTGACTGGTTGATCCGCAATGCGCAAAGCCATTGGTTCATGTTTGCGGCCCATGATGACTTGCGTTCCCCAAATTATGTGGAAGCGCTTCTTCAGGCGGCAGAAAGTCATCCGGGCGTTCAACTTGCCGTGCCGGAAGTGCAGCTGATGAATGAAAATGGGGAGGTCTTTGCCAGTTACCCTTATCATCCAGACATGGAAAACCATTCCGGCCTTTTGCGTATTTTTGCGCTTTTTCGCCATGTGCGCAGCGCCTGGCATTATGCCCTTTATGATCGCGTTGCACAGATTGCTGCTTGGGAAAAACTCATGGCCTATGGGCATGCTTGGGGAAATGATTTCATCATGCTGTTGCCTTTCCTGCTGTCTGGCCGGATTGCGGGAGCGAATGAAGCGGTTTTCTATCAGCGGATCACAAAGGCATCAGAGGCGCGCTATAAACCCAAGACACTCAAGGATCAGGCGGTCCTTTTGCGGGATTTCCTGCGCATGTCGCTTTCCATTCTCTGGCGCAGTCCCATGCCGGTTTATTTAAAGTTCATGCTTTTTCCGCGGGTGGTGTATTATGCCAGCGAACGGTCCTGGCGCATTTCGCGCCTCCTGCGCCACAGTCTGAAGGCGCTTGTGCTCCGTATGGTCGGGAAGGGAAAAAATGTCCCATAAAAATAGTGGAAATGTGGATCGGCGGCTCCTCGTGGCAGCCCATCGGGCCATGGCAGCGTATGACCTTCTGGCGGAATATCCTGGACGCCTCCTGGCTGAGGTGGAAAACCTTCATGAACCCGCCAGGGGGGAAGGAAACGGCATCGCGAATCTTTGCCACATGCCATGGGTTTCCATCGACAATGACGATTCTCTCGATCTTGACCAGCTTTCTGTGGCTGAAGCACAGAAAGACGGGCATGTGCGCATCATGGTGGCCGTTGCCGATGTGGATGCCCTCGTGCATAAAGGTTCGTGGCTTGACCGGTTTGCGGAGACCAACACCACTTCGGTTTATACGGCGGCCGGTAATTTTCCCATGTTGCCAAACAAACTTTCCACCAACCTGACATCCCTGAATGAGGGCGAAGACCGCCTGGCCATTGTGATTGAAATGCTGGTGGACGCGCAGGGCGACATACGGGATTCCGGCATTTTCAGGGCCATGGTGCGCAACAAGGCCAAGCTGGCATATGGATCCGTTTCGGACTGGCTGGACGGCAAGGCAGATATACCGGAAAAACTTCAGGGAGCGCCTGATCTGGCAGACCAGGTGAAGCTTCAGGACAAGGTTGCTGCCGCAATGAAGGCCCTGCGCCATTCCCGTGGCGCACTGAGCCTTGAAACAGCAGAAACAAGGGCGGTCTTCAAGAAGGGGTTGCTGGATGACTTGAAGCCGTCCATGAACAATCGGGCGGAAGACCTGATCGAGGACCTGATGGTTGCGGCCAATGGTGTGGTGGCCCGCTTTCTGGAACACAAGGGGTTTCCATCCCTGCGCCGTGTCTTGCGTTCACCGGAACGCTGGTCGCGGATTGTGAGTCTGGCAGCTGAATATCATGTTCGTTTGCCGAACGTGCCGGATGGCAAGGCGCTGGAATTGTTTCTTGCCAAACGCCGCAAGGCATCTCCAGACACATTTTCTGATCTTTCTGTTTCGATTGTGAAGCTTTTGGGGCGTGGAGAATATGTCCTTGAGGTGCCGGGAGAGAATGTGGGGGGGCATTTTGGCCTTGCTGTCAATGATTATAGCCACGCCACGGCCCCAAACCGGCGTTTCCCCGACCTGGTGGCGCACCGTCTCATCAAGGCGGCCCTTGCGGGCGAAAAATCGCCTTATGCCAGCAAGGAACTTGAAATCATTGCTGCACACTGTACCGAACAGGAACATAACGCAACAAAGGTGGAGCGTCAGGTTTCCAAGTCAGCGGCTGCCCTGCTGCTGGAAAAACGGGTAGGTGAAGTGTTTGATGGCATTGTGACTGCGGCTTCTTCCAAGGGAACCTGGGTTCGGATTTCCGACCCGATGGCCGAGGGAAAACTGCTGTCCGGACATGACGGGATCGATGTTGGTGACCATGTGCGCGTCAGGTTGGACAAGATAAAAGTGGATGGCGGGTTTATTGATTTCAGACGGGTTTTCTAACATTGTTCAAGATATTGAAGCCGCATGACTTGCGGGAAAGCGACATAACGGACGAGAACGTTTACAAGGAACGCAGGCGGTTTTTGGCCATGGCCGGAGCTGTTGCGGGCGTTGGTGTGTCCGCCGGGCGTGCAAGCGCCATGCCGGCTTTTCTTGAGCGCCTCCTGGGGCGTGGCGGAAGCAGGGAAGGTGGGAGTGCCCTCCCGGTAGATACGCAGACATCCTATGAAGACGTCACCACTTACAACAATTTTTATGAGTTTGGCTTGGGCAAGGGAGATCCCGCCAAACATGCGGGGCGGATGGTGACAAGACCCTGGCATGTGGAAGTTTCGGGTGAGGTGGCACATCCTGGCATTTATGCTGTGGATGACCTGGTGCCGCCCAGGGATGTGGTTGAGCGCATCTACCGCATGCGCTGTGTGGAAGCCTGGTCCATGGTCATTCCGTGGAACGGGGTGCCGCTGGGTGATATCATCCGGAGGCTGAAACCCACTTCAAAAGCAAAATTTGTTGCGTTTGAAACCCTTTATGACCCGGAACAGATGCCCGGACAAAAGAGTCCGGTTCTGGACTGGCCCTATGCGGAAGGCTTGCGCATGGATGAAGCCATGCACCCGCTGACACTGATTTCAACAGGGCTTTATGGCAAGGATCTTCTGAACCAGAATGGCGCTCCGCTACGCCTTGTTGTTCCATGGAAATACGGTTTCAAGAACATCAAGTCGATTGTTCGGATGCATTTCATGGAAACCCGGCCCGAAACGGCATGGGAAAAATCTGCGCCGCATGAATATGGATTTTACGCCAACGTCAATCCGGATGTGGACCATCCCCGCTGGAGTCAGAAACGGGAACACCGGATCGGTGAATTCGGCCAGCGGCCAACCCTCATGTTCAACGGCTATGGCGAAGAGGTCGCGTCCCTTTATACAGGCATGGACCTTGCGAGGAGTTTCTGATGTTTCCCTGGATTGAGGCATTTAATGCCCGCGTAGCCTCTCTTTCCTTTTTCCCGATTATTGCCAGCATTCATAAACGCCACGGGCAAAAATTGCTTTCACTTGTCTGCCTGCTTCCGCTTTTGGGAAGTGTCGCAGAGGGATTGATGGGGCAGCTGGGCGCGCGGCCATGGTTCCGTGCCATGGGAGAAATGGGGGAGATAGCCTTGGCTATGCTGATTGCCTGTCTTGCCATCACGCCCCTGGTGCAGGCGTTTGACTGGAAATTCCTCTACCCGTGGCGGCGGACGTTTGGGCTTTTTGCCTTCTTTTACGCAATTCTGCATGTGCTTGCGCGTGCCATGGATCTGGGGCTTGATCTTGGCGCGATCATGGAAGGCATGTTTACGAATCCCTTCCTGTTGACGGGATTCCTGGCTTTCCTCGTCATGGTGCCACTGGCTGTCACCTCCACGAAAAAGATGATGGCAACCCTTGGCGGCAAGCGTTGGCGCCTTTTGCACAAGCTTACTTATGTGGCGGCGATCCTGGCCATCGCGCATGCCCTCATGGCGGGCAAAGCTGGATATATCAATTTCCTGCCGCAGGCCGTCATCCTTGCGATCCTGCTTCTTTGGCGTCTTGTCTATCCAACCTTGCGCAAAGCCATGCAAAAACCGCAGGGCTGACATTCCATATCGGCAATGGTGATGCACCAAATCCCATGGCATCCTGACGTATCGTTGACAGGAGAAATCATGGATCGCAAAGAGACGCCCGGATATTTTGACGAAAATGCCGAAACGGTTGTGAAAAAGGCGTTGCGGGATGCCTGGGTTTCCCATGCGGAAGCTTTTTCTCCCGTTTACACCCAGACCATGGGCGAACTGGCCAACTATGATGTTGCGCGCGGCGCCGCGGCACTTTCCACCGCCTTGGCGATGGAAGGGCATGTGGCCGCCTCTGCCGCAGCCATGGCCGTTTCCTGCTGGGCCGCAGTTCCCACCCTGTTTTCCAAGGGGGATGTCATGTTCGGGCCCGACCAGCGCAGCAGCGCCTTTTTTGCGCCGGTGGAAAGCGATGAAACCTATTATGACCGCGTGGCGGCAAGGGCGGACCTTCCCATCGGGCGGAATTACCTTATCCTGTCGCCCCAGGCGGCTGTTGAGATTGCGGCGATGCGGGGCGGGTTTGTCGAATGCATCCATGTGATCACAAAGGAAACAAGGGCTTTTTCCGAACTGGCTTCAAAAACCGAAGGCGGAAGCCGCAAAAGGCAGGAGCTGACCAAGGTGTTTTCCGCGGCGGTTGCTCTGCGGAGCAACAATCTTGCCGGCAGCCGACAGGTTGCCCAGAACATCCTTGCCGATATTTCCCGCGAGGGCCTGGCTGTCGCCATGGGAGCGATGGTGGCCGGCTGCATCGCAGGGGTATTCGCCATGGTGGCGGCCGGGGCGATTCTCGGTTATCTCGCCATCTATCCGAAATCCAATCCGCTGCGCAATCCGGCGCTCGATATTCCGGTTGCGAAAGATCCCGACATTTCCGCCTGCCGCCTGCCGGATGGCGGGGTGATGTTCGGATTGACCATGAATGGTGTCCGTCGTATGGTTTCCGCCGAACCTGCAGCCATGTCGGTTCTTGTCGATGAAACGCAAAGGCTTGTGCTTGTTCACAAGGCCGCACCGGAAAAGGCGCCAAAGCTCGCGCCAAAACAGGGATAAGCAATGTCAGACAACGAAATCCTGGTTAATCTTGACGAACAGAATTTCAAGCCTGTGGAGGATCTTCTTGCACATGCCTGGAAGGGTCGGGAAAAAGAAAAGGAAATCCTTTCAGGGATTGTCGGGGCGGAGCTGGACAATTATCCGCTGGGTCAGTTGGGGATGGCGCTTTCCAGCCTCCTGATCTATTGCGGCCTGTTTGCAAATCCGGTGCCCTGCGTGATTCTTGGCGGCCTGTTCATGGCGTCCACCCGCATTCTTGCTGGCGGCGGAGAGCCGGGCGTGGGGGCTCTTGTGATTGAACGGGAAGGGCTGGTGCCGGAAAATGGTTTTGCAAGGAAAGACGGATACCCGCAGGCGCATCATTTTCTGCTGGATCGCAAAACGGTTATTGAAATTGCCAATGTGAATGAAGATGGGCTTGCCAAGCTCATGTCATGCGCCATGGCGGTTCTGCCGGAAGATGTGGAAGCATCCTTTCCTCCAGCCAAAAACGAACGTCTTTCCAGTGTGTTCCAGCGAGCCATCACCCGTCGGTGCCGTGCCATTCCCGACATGGGAACGCGGATGGAACGCATCTGGCAGGAACGGAGCCGTCTGGGATTCGGGATTGGTGTGGGGAGTGTTGTTGCAGGGATTGTCATGGGGTTTCCGGAAGCTCAGTTTGGCGGAATCCTTTTGGGAAGTCTGTCATTGAGCGAAAAATCCAACTGGAAGCGCTGCATCAGTCTCGGGATACCGGAAAGCCATGATCCTGATTTCGTGATGGAAGAGGCATCGCAGGGGGGCGTTCTTCTTTCAGCCACCGAACATGGAGCGCGCCGTCTTGCCGAGGCTGATCCTGAAGCCTTGGGCTTTTTTATCAGCCAGGCACAACGGCTTTTGGAGGAGAAATCTCCGGCAAGGAAGCCAAAGGCGCCCGCACCGGCACCCAAATAATCGAAAAAGGCGGGATCAGTGTCCCGCCTTTTTGTTTTCGCGTATAGAGATGGCACCAAGGGAAAAAACGGTTTTCAATCCGACAAGCACGATAACGCCCCATATCCGTTCATTCGTACGCATGGCCAGCATCAGGCCGAAAAGGCTGGCAACAAAAAGGACGAACAGCTGCCCGTAGGCAAAGGCTGGGCCGGAATCCCCACCGGTTTCCTTGTAACGTTTTGGCAGAAGGAAGGAAAAAAACAGGTCGGCCCCTTGCCAGGCAAGCGCCAGCGGCAGGGCGAAGGAAAGGTTTGCGTGGTAGACGACCATTTCAAAGGGCACAAGTGGGTTGTCGAGGATGCGCATCGGGGTTCCTTCCGGCAGGAAAGAGCCGATGGGGAAGCACATCATGATGATGAAAAATCCGAAATGGATGGGCATGAAAAGAAGGCCGGCAATGGCTTCGGCGGCTTTGGCCCAACGCCTTTTGGCGAGGTTGCTGGCGGCCATGATGCCCATGCGGACGATGGTGGCCATGCCGATGGCGATGAGCTCCACCCAGTAGAAAGCCATCACGTCAAAGGGCGATGCTTGCCCTGAAAACACAAGGGGAAGCGGCAAAAGACTGAAGGAGGCCGAAAGCAGGTAGGGCAGATATCGTTTCATGGCATTTTCTTGATGGCGCCCTGCAGGATGTGGGTTGCCGCCAGCATGTCGATCACGCCCTCTTTTTTCCGGCGGGAGAGGTTGGTTCCTTCCATCAGGGAATCTTTCGCAGCAAAGGTGGAGAGGCGTTCATCCTCGAAGGCGAGGGGGGGCTCCCTGGTAAAACCCATGGGTTTCCAGTCGGCCAAAAACTTGTTTGCAAACTTGCGGGTGAGGGTGCAGCGCGGGCCTTCGGAATCATCCATGTTGAGCGGTAGGCCCACAATGATGCCGCCCACCTGCCGGTCCTTGAAAACTTTTGCCATGGCGGCAAGGTCTTGCGCCCAGTCCTTCCGCATGACGGTCATGACGGGGCTTGCAAGCGTGAGGCCGGAATCGGAAATGGCAATGCCGATGGTCTTGTCGCCGACATCGAGCCCCACAAGCCGAGTGCCCGGTTTCAGGCGTGTTTTCATATCTTGCAGGTTGAAGATGGGCATGGATGGTGTTAGAACCTTTTGGTCAATTTTTGTCAATGGAGAAAAACATGCCGCTCGATCACGAAACCGTGACGCGCATTGCGCGTCTTGCCCGTATTCGCCTGACACAGGAAGTACAGGAAAAGACCCTTCCCGGCCTCAACAGCATTCTGGGTTTTGTCGAGCAACTCTCCAGCATCAATACCGAAGGGGTGGAACCCATGGTGAGTGCGTCGGCCACAACCCTGCGCCTGCGTGAGGACAGGGTGGATGACGGTCATTGCCGGGATGCGGTTCTGGCCAATGCGCCGGAATCCTTTGCCGGATTTTTTGTGGTTCCCAAGGTTGTGGAGTGAGCGCCATGTCCGATCTTTGCAAAATGACAGTTTCTGAAGCGCTTGAAGGCCTTTCCAAAAAGGATTTCAGTGCCGTTGAACTCACAAAGGCGCATGTTTCCGCTTGTGAAAATGCGCGGGAGCTTGGCGCTTTCATTACGGAAAGTTTCGATCTGGCGCTTCAGCAGGCGGTGGCCTCCGATGCCCGCCGCGCTTCGGGCAATGCCCTGCCGCTGGACGGTATTCCCGTCGCCATCAAGGACATGTTCTGCACCAAGGGCGTACGTACCACGGCTGGCAGCCGGATGCTGGAAAACTTCGTGCCGCAATATGAATCCACAGTGAGCGCCAACATGTTTGCAAATGGCGTGGTCATGCTTGGCAAGGCCAACCAGGATGAATTTGCCATGGGTTCGACCAACCTGACTTCTGCTTTTGGCCCAGCCATAAACCCGTGGAAACGGGCGGATGGAAAACCTCTGGTTCCGGGCGGATCCTCTGGTGGTTCGGCGGCGGCGGTTGCGGCAAACATTGCCATGGCGGCCACTGGCACCGACACGGGCGGATCCATCCGCCAGCCTGCGGCTTATTGCGGCATCACCGGTATCAAGCCCACCTACGGGCGCTGTTCGCGCTGGGGCATCATTGCCTTCGCCTCATCACTCGATCAGGCGGGCATCTTCACGCGCAACACACTGGATGCTGCGCTGATGCTGAAATCCATGGCAGGGTTTGATCCGAAGGATTCCACCAGCGCCAATTTGGCCGTGCCGGATTTTGCGGCGGCGACCAAGCGCGGCGTTAAGGGCTTGCGGATTGGCATTCCCAAGGAATACCGTGTTTCGGGCATGGATGGCGATGTGCTTTCCATGTGGGAAAAGGGGGCGGAACTTCTCAAGGCGCAGGGCGCCGAAATTGTCGAGGTCAGCCTGCCTTACACGGAAGCGGCCCTTGCCACCTATTACATCATTGCCCCGGCCGAATGTTCCTCCAACCTTGCGCGCTATGATGGCGTGCGTTATGGCCTCAGGGTTGCCGAAGCTGGGGATGACCTTGATGACCTTTATGAAAAGAGCCGTGGCGCAGGCTTTGGCGAGGAAGTGCGGCGGCGCATTCTTGTTGGTACCTATGTGCTTTCGGCTGGCTATTATGATGCCTATTACCTCAAGGCTCAGAAGGTGCGGGCGCTGATCGCCCGGGATTTTTCCAGGGCTTTTGAAAAATGCGATGTCCTTCTGGCCCCCACGGCACCGACGCCTGCCTTTGCGCTGGATGAATCCCCGGACGATCCGGTGACCATGTACCTAAATGACGTGTTCACCATTCCGGCATCTCTGGCCGGACTTCCCGGCATGAGCGTGCCTGCGGGGCTTTCGGCCAGTGGTCTGCCGCTGGGGCTTCAGGTTATTGGCAAGCCTTTTGACGAAGAAACGGTTTTCGCGGCATCTGCGGCTCTTGAACTGGCCGCCGGTTTTCCGGGGAGGAAATGAAAATGGCGATTTATGAAGGACGTACGGGAGACTGGGGTATTGTCGTAGGGCTTGAGGTCCATGCGCAGATCACATCGGCTTCCAAGCTGTTTTCGGGATCATCGGCCGCATTCGGAGCCGAGGCCAACACGCAGGTCAGCATGGTGGATTCCGCCATGCCGGGCATGTTGCCGGTTTGCAATGCCTATTGCATTGAGCAGGCATTGCGTACTGGGCTGGCTTTGGGCGCGCAGATCAACCTGCGCTCGGTTTTTGCCCGCAAGAACTATTTTTATGCCGACTTGCCGCAAGGGTACCAGATTTCGCAGTATGATCAGCCGATTGTGGGCGAGGGCGCGATCGAGGTGGATTTGCCGGATGGCTCCACCAAGACCATCCGCATCGAACGCCTGCATGTGGAGCAGGATGCGGGCAAGTCATTGCATGACCAGCATCCCACAAAAACCTATATCGACCTCAACCGCTCCGGCGTCGCGCTCATGGAAATCGTCTCCAAGCCCGACATCCGTTCGCCGGAAGAGGCTGCGGCTTATGTGAAGAAACTGCGCACCATCCTGCGTTATGTGGGAACGTGCGATGGTAACATGGAAGAAGGTTCCATGCGCTGTGACATCAATGTTTCCGTGCGCAGGCCAGATGCGGAATTCGGCACGCGCTGCGAAATCAAGAATGTCAATTCTGTGCGCCATGTTTTCCAGGTGATCGAATTTGAAGCCAGGCGCCAGATTGCCCTCATCGAGGATGGTGGCGAAGTTGTGCAGGAAACCCGCCTGTGGGATACAAAGAAGGGCGAGACCCGGGCCATGCGTTCCAAGGAAAACGCGCATGACTATCGCTATTTTCCTGATCCCGACCTCCCGCCGCTGATGCTTTCTGAAGGTTTTGTGGAAAATATCCGCAAGAGCCTGCCCGAGCTGCCGGATGCCAAAAAACAGCGTTTCATGGCGGATTATGGACTTTCTGCCTATGATGCCACCATCCTGATATCGGAACAGGCACGGGCGGATTTTTATGAAGAACTGGCCAAGGGGCGTGATTTCAAGCTCTGTGCCAACTGGTTTATCACCGAGCTTTTGGGGGCGCTCAACAAGTCTGGCAAGGATATTGGGGATTCCCCGATTTCTGCGGATCAACTCGGAGATCTGGTGGATTTGATGTCAAACGACACCATTTCCGGACGCATCGCCAAGGACGTGTTTGCCCTCATGCTGGAAACCGGCAAGACCGCAGGCGTGATTGTTGAGGAAAAGGGGTTGCGACAGGTCACCGATACCGGCGCGCTTGAGGCGGTGATTGACGAGGTGATGGCGCAGCAGGCTGACAAGGTGGCCGAATACCGGTCGGGCAAGGACAAGCTGTTTGGCTTCTTTGTCGGGCAGGTGATGAAGGCTTCGGGTGGCAAGGCCAACCCCGGAATGCTCAACGATCTGCTGAAGAAGAAGCTTGCACCCTGAACGTCAAACCGCGTCCATAACGCCAAAAGAAAAGCCGGAGGTGGGAAACCATCTCCGGCTTTTTGTTTCAGGGCTTCGGCGTGGGGGCTGGAGGCTTGTGCTGCACCGCGCATGGGGCGGGCGTTTTCCATATCTCTCCCGCATTCACCTTGCAGAGATGGCAGATGGATTTTGCGCAGTCGCCCAGGAGGGCAAGCGCATCCGCGACAAGATGCGGTTTTTGTGCCTTTATGGCTTCAAGCTTTTCCTGGTTTCCCAGAGTGCATGCGGAAAGGATGCTGCTGACCGCAATCAGGAGTGTGGCAATGCGCTTGTCGGGGGCCTGTTCGCCAAGCCTGTGCTTTTCAAACTGGGCGTTCACGAAGTCGGGAAGGGCGGCGTCATCAAGGCTGTGGAACGCGGGCCCCATTCCTTCGATGGTTTCAATGACACGGTGCAGGATAGCACCGTTCGCATGAGCCCCGGCATCTTCGGAAAGGCCGTCCCCCTCGATGATTTCCGCCTGGATTTCCAGGATGGCGTTGACATCCCGGAAGGCAGCCCAGGTGCGGGCCGCGCGGGTGTTTCCGGTATCCAGCGCCATGAGGGCGATGGCTGCGATGTCGGCGCGGAGTTCGGCGTTTGCGGGGGAAAGGAATTTCTCTTCGGTGCCATGCCCGAGAACCTCATGGGCGAGGGCGAGCCTGTGGAATTCGGCCCGGGGCATGATGCCCTCGCGCAGGGTGGGGGAAAGGCCCGCGATGGTGTCCATGAATTCGACATGCGGCGCGAAGGGGAAAACGATGATGCTTTTCGTCATGTCGTGGATATACGCCTTGGCGAAATCCGACCGGCCAAAATGCATCCACATGGATCGTGAATCGTTGTCGAGCATCCAGCGGGCCATGCCGTCCTGCACGACGCCCCCGATTGCCCGCATCATGGACTCCGGGCTGTCCATGTCATCTGCGCGGTTGATGAGGATGATGCGGCGGGGGCCGGGCCATGCGGCAAGGCGGGCGCGGAATTCATCAACAAGCGCCATGTGTTCGGCCCTCAGCTCCTGCGGGATGGCGGACGGGTTTTGGGGGGGTGTCCATCTTTCCGGGAGTTTCTGGAGATTGAACACGAGCAGCGGCGCCAGCCTTGCAAGGTCGATCTCTCCACGCGAAGGCTTGGGGTGGTATGTGATGGAATTTTCCGGGTTCATGGGTTTCCTATTGGAAAGGGGGTATGGTTGTGGAACTGGGGTGGGGACGGGCGCTTTGGGGGCTGGCATTTTCCAGAGCTGGCGCGCATCCACCTTGCAGAGCATGCTTAAGGATTCCGCACAATCATTCAGGTAGGCCATGGCATCCTTGTTTTCATCCGTTTGAGGGGTGACTGTGCCGTTTTGGGCGTTTTTGAGGATGTCATGTGCCATGCGCAGCATGTTATCCCGGTTATCCATGGCGGAGATGCTGATTTCAAGCTGTGCGTAGGTTTTATTGATGAATTTGAGCAGGTTTGTATCATCCTGGGTGAAGAAATCATTCCCTTTTTCTTCAATGATCCGAACAACCTGACGCAGCAATGATCCGTTGGCATAGGTTTGTGCTGGAAAAAAGGGAGGATTTCTCATGGAGGAACAATCCCTCATGGCAGCCCATGCCCGAGCGGCTCCGAAATCCTTTGTATCCCTGATGATGCCGGCAACTGCGGCGATGTCTGACCGAAATTCCTGATTGTATCTTTTACAGCGGTCTTTCCAGTGCTCGCCCGTTTCGCGGGAAAGTGTTTCAGGTTCCGTTCCATGCCCGAAGGTTTCATGATACATCATCATTCTGGCCCACGTTTTTCTTGATGGCAGCATGTCGTTCAGGTCAAGCTGCGAGAAGAAAATTTGCGTGAGGGTGTTTTCTTCGGGCTTTTCTGGAAAAATACAAGAGATTTTTTCATCAGGGAAAAATTCACACATTGGCTGGTTGTAGCCATTCATCCACAGGTTTTCTGCATCCGATTTGCAAAGATGGATTTTTCTCCCTGACATTTTCCGGATGGCCCGCATCATGGTTGTTTTGGTTGTCATATCCGTCGTTCTGTCGATGACGACAATCCTGTATTCGCTTGGCAGAGCGGACGTACGTATGCGGAATTCGGCAACCAAGGCGGAATGCTCTCGGGGTGATGCATCTTCATTCGCCCGCTTGTCTACCCGGTGTCCACCGAGAAGCAGCGGGGCGAGGCGGTAAAGGTCAAGATTTTCTGCCCTCATGGGTGCGTTTCCGGTCTTGGCTGGATGTGTCGTGTCGTGCGGGGCATTGGCGTTTCCCAGAGAATGTTCATATCCACTTCATATAACCGGGAGCCGGCATTTCACCCTCTGGCTTTTTATGATGTGGATTCCTTAAGGGGCTTTGGGGCCTTTGTGTGCCGGGATGGAAAAGACGGCCTTGGCCTTTTCCTGCTTGCGGAACTCTTCCTCGATGTGTTTTTGCACCTTTTCGGAAAGTTCGATGGTTTCCATGGCGTTCATGGCCTTGATGGTCGTCAGCCCGATTTCGCGGAGCATGTCGATGGCGACTTTCGGAAAGCTGATGTTCCGGACTTTCTGGATGTTCCCAACCACGACGATTTCCCAATCATTCTGCGCCTTGGTCTGGAGGCTGCAGAGCATCTCGAAAACCGCAGCCTTGTAGTTGTCGGGCGCGATTCCCATCGTGCCTTTTTCATGCCCCATGCGGGAAATGGGGGTGACCTTTTTGGTCTCCGGCAGAATGGCGGCAGGGGCCGAGGTACTGGCAGCCATGGCGAACAGCGCGGCCAGCGCAATGTTTTTATGCATGGAAAACATACTCCTGTTTTTTTGATGGTTTGTATTAATATAGCGATGCCGGGATTGTTCTGCCCGCTGGCGCTGGGCCTCGATTGTGTGGGAAGACAGCTTGTGCTGGTTGCATTGCAGCCAGGGATTGGTGCCGTTTTGGCTGTCATTGCCATAGGCTTCGTGGATCAGGTCAAAAATCGGGGTACAGGCGGGCGCTATCACATAAGCCAGGTGGATGACAAAATCTGCGGCCTGCGTGGGCCATTCGGATTCCACAAGGGTTTCGTGGTTTTTGTCGAGGAATGCTTGCAAGGTTTCGGGATCATAGACATAAAGCCATCCAGAACGGCGATCGGAAGGCACCTTGCTTGAAGAAATATCCTGCCTCTGGCGCAGGTAGGCAAGACCTGTATCCGTAATGGCCTGGCACAGCTTTTCAGGTGTCAATCCGGATGTCTGGCAAATGTCCCGCAGAGAACCATCAGCCACATGGCGAGGATCATGCAGCCGGAAATGATCCCGGAAATTGAATGCCTGTTTGCGCATCATGATTTGCTTTGTTGGCTAGGGGACATGGATGCTGGCACTGGCAGGGGCAGTTTTTCAATAGGCGAGGCGTTGCCGCATCCGGTCATGAACAGGCTCGCCAGAACGAAAAGGCTGGCAGAGGCCATGCTGCTGCTGACGCGCTTGGGCTGGAATGCACCAAGGCGGGCGGCGGTTTCATTCATGGAAAGTTTGTGTGCGGTCATGTTCAGGGGGGCCTTGTCTCAACGCCTGTTCAGTTGCAGGCCCTTGAAAAGGTCGGGCGAGGAGGGGGGCTTGTGTCCATCCTTGTTATGTTCGTGGCCACAGGTGCAGGCATTTTGGGCGTCCGCCTGCGCCCGGGATTCGCGGATGGCTGTTGCTTGCGCCCGGCCAAACGTTTCCCGGACAAGGAGGACGCCGCTCTTGTAGAGAGGGGTTGTTTCTGGTTCGATGTCCGAAGATGGCACAAGGGCGACGGTATGGCAGGCTTCATCCAGCTGGTCCAGTGCCCGCATGGCGGTATGGACGTCAGAAGCAGGGGTGTTGTTGTTTTGTCCTTGGTATTTTGTCATGATGGCTGCGTAGGCGGCCTCCGTCATGACAATGGTGTACTTGCCCTTGTCATTTTTTTCGGCGCGGATGGAAATGTCATATTCGTTGATGCCCTCAACCACCCGCAGCATGGGAACGACAAGGGGGGCTTTTTCGGGAGCTTCCGCAACGATGGGCTTTTCCACTGCAACGTGACCACATCCGGTCATGAACATGCCTGCCAGCACGAACAGGCTGGTGGCCGCCATGGTGCCGATGGTGCGAACCGGTCGGAAGGAAGACAGGCGGATAGCCAGTTCATGGTTTTCAAGCTTGCGGGCTGTCATGGTGCACCTCTTTTTTCTGGTTGATGACTTGAAATTACCATTTGCCGAGCGGGAGGCACCATATACAAGATTGCAACCCTGCCATGTGTTTTGTGCATGAGAATGTTGTGCAAATGCCTGAACTTCAAGGATGACAGGGAAGCAAAGGCAGGGTATGGTGGCCAACATGCCGATTCATGATTTTTTGTTTTATGACGTTCTCGTTGCCCTGTCCTTGTTCGGGGCCGTTTGCATGCTGATTGTTCCGTCTTTTCGGGGCTTTGTGGCGGCCTTGTTTCTTTGCATGGCCAGTGCAGCGGTCCTTGCCCTGTTGGGAGGAATGATGATGCCTGCCGCAATTCTGGGCGTGTTTTCTGTCTTTCTTCCTGTTTTTCTTGCGGCTTTTGTGCCGGGGCAAAAATGCCTTCGCAAAAGAGCAATTCCCCTGCTTGTCAGCCTGATCCCTGTCATGGTTGTGGTGGGATGGCTCCTTTATGCGGCTCCTGCCATGCTGCCCCGAGTTCCTGCCGGAAAAATTCCTGACCTGACGGCCATGTCCCTCCTGCTTTCTGAACAGATGCCCGGAATCATGCTGGCTTTATTGCCGCTGTTCCTTGCCGTTCTGGTTGGAAGCCTGTCGCTTTCTGTTGGGCGTCGGTCCGAGCGAATCCGCCAGCCCTTTGCCTGGCAAATCCGCCAGACATCGTCGCGTGTGCTTTTTTCTGCGAAAGGGGAGGAAAGCAAATCATGATCCTGTCTGCATTCCTTCTTTATCTGGCCATCCTGCTTTTTGGGGTTTTCCTTTGGGGAATGGCATCGTGTGGCAATGATTTCAGGCGGGTGATCGCTTTCCTGTTTGTTGCTTTTGTTTCCGCGGCTCTTGGCTTTCTTTCCATTGCGGGAGAAAATGGGGCGGGAAGTCCGCTTTTTGCAATCATTTCCATTTGTCTTGGGGCTGCCATGGCCCTTTCAGGTTTGGGAATGGCGCAAATGGAACCTGAGATGGATGCGGAACGGGAGGATGCATGGAAAAACTGATCCTTGTCCTGGTTGGTTTGCCTGTTCTTTGGGCCTTGCCTTTGGCGCGGCGGACAATTCCAGATGGGATTCTCCGGTTTGGTCCCCCTGCGTGTTTTTTGGTGGCAGCACTTTTGGCGGGATTGCGGTTTGCCCTGTTTTTCCTGGAAGTGCATGGTATCTCCTGTCATCCTGTGTCCATCCTTTCATGGCCCATGGATGGGGGAACTCCCGGCTTTGGATGTACTTCCATGGCCCTTTTCCTTCCTCCGCTGTTGCTGGCTTTGGCCGCCCTGGCTTCAGATGCCATGCTTCGCCTTCTTCCGCATGAACGTTCAGGAACAGCGGGAGGATGGCTTTCCGCGCTTGTCATGGCCATACTGCTCCAGATTGTTTCCAACAACATCCTGCAATCCGCCATGGCCTTCATGATGTCCGGTTTTGCATTGGCTGCGCTCATGGCGCATTGGCATGAAAAACCGGCCTGTCGTGGGCTTGGATTGGCATCCTCCCTGCTTTTCATGTTTTCTGCGCTGATGGCCTCAAACATTGCAGGAGATGGGAGTTTTTCTGGATTGAAAGAAGCCCTTTCCCATTCTTCGGGGCCGGGGCTTGATTTTGGCCCCCTGTTTTTGCCGAATGCCATCCCCGCCGCCATTCTTCTGGTATTTGCCGCCCTGCTTCGCCTCATGGCCTGGGCAGATGCATCCACGCATGGCAAAAATCCTGAAGAAGCCTTTCTGGCGCGTCTGGTTGCCGCTTTTGCTTCCCTGTTTGTCATTCTTGGGGCCCTGTGGCAAATGTCACCATTTTTTGGCGCAGCGCCGATGGGCCATGCCATATGGGGAACGATTTTTGGTTTTGTGTGTATTGTGTGTTTCATTTTTATGTTTTTCCCCAATATGTTGCGGTATTCCATTGATAGTTTGTGTGAGATGCCCGTTCCAAGGCACCTGAGACAGGAAGGTCTGGAAATGGCCAAACAGTTGGCGCATTTTGATGACATGTTGTCTGGTGCGTTCCTGTCCAGGATTGAAAAAGGCCTTGGAGGCTTTTCATCCGGCATGCGGGAGCCTCGGGACCTTGGTCATGAAGCCCTTTCCATACTGTTGGGGATCATCTTTTTTATTGGCCTTGTTTTCTGGGCATGGGGATGGGGAGGTTTTTAAATGGTTGCGTGGCCAGCGATCAGTCTTCTGGTTCTTCTTCCTGCCTTTGGCGCAGTGTTTTTGCTGCTTGTTGCCGGACGTCGGGAAGATGTCCTCAAAAACGCACGGTTTGTAGCCCTGTGGACAGCGCTTGCTGCACTTCTCCTTTGCCTGTTCATTGCATTCAGCATGCATTCGGGGGGAGCGCAGGATGAACATGGTTCGTGGCTTTCGTTCATGGGGTTTTCGTGGCGGATGGGGGCGGATCCCCTTTCGTTGAGCCTCGCGGTTGCTGTTTCCATCATGACCCTTGTTTCCATTGTGGTTTCCTGGAATATGGAACCTGAAACGGGGAAGGGGGGGCTTGCGGCCATCCTGCTTTTGCAATCCGCCCTGTTGGGAATGCTGTTTGCCCGCAATACATTCTTTTTTGCCTTTTTCTTCCTCTCCTCTTTAATTCCGCCATTTGCCATTCTTGCGGCATCCCCATCCCTGCGGGATCGGCGGACAGGTTTCCGGGTTTTCTGGATTCCCCTGCTTGCCAGTGTTCCCATGTTGTTGCTCTTTTCAGGATATGGGGAAGGGATTTTTGGGCAACTGGACATGGGCGGGCAGCCCGGAACAGGATGGCGGGTTCTGGCTTTGTCCTTGGCCTTTGGTGCGCGCATGCCGTTATGGCCGCTGCATGTCTGGTTTCGGGATGGGGTTCGCCGTGGGGATGTCTCGCTTGTCCTGCTGATGCCCATGGTCGGTTTTGTTTCCGGTCTTTATGGCCTTTCGAGGTTTTTTCCGCTTCTTGCGCCATCCTTTCCATTTCCCTTGCGGGGGATTCTCGGTTTCTGGGCACTGGTTTCCATGATTGTTGGCGCCATCCTGTCCCTGGGGGAGAATGAGGTTCGCAGCAGGATTTCCCATATCCTCATGATTGTGGCCGGTGTCGCTGCCTTTCCTTTTCTTGCAGGATTTCCCATGCCGGAACATTCCACATTCATGTTGGTGGCTGGCGTGTGTGCGGGATGGGCTGGATCATTGCTTGCTCCGTCAGGAGGGCTGATCTTTGGCGTTTTTGCCGCCAGCCTCATGCTGGTTCCCGGAACGCCCGGGTTTTGGGGCGGCCTGGTCATGTTGCGCAGCATTTCACAAGCAAGCTTCTTTTGTCTTGTTCCCATTTTTCTTGCAGTCTTTATGGGGGGGATTTCCCTCATGGGGATTGCCGGGGAAGAACGTCCCCTGTCCTTGGGAAAACATGCGCGGGCGTCTTTTGTGATAAATGGGGTTTTGGCCCTGCTGGCGCTCATCCTTCTGGCCTTTGGCCTTTTCCCCGGACTGCTCATGGAGTTTTCCAATGCCTGAATATGTTGATGTCATGGCATTCATTCCAGAGGTTTTCCTTGCCGTAATGGTGCCCGTATTCCTGTTTCTCGGTCTCTGGAAAAAACAGGATTCCTATAACCATCTTGCATGGTTGGCCATGGGGATAGCCTTTATCGTGATAATTCTGCTGTTTTCCGGGGAGAGGCAAACGGATATTGATACCCGCTTTGCCATTCTGGCCTGCATGGCGACCATGGCGGCGCTTGTCCTCCTGCCGGGGGATGCCGGACAGGAAGACATGCCGCGTCCGGAATATCCGGGCCTTGTTCTTTGCAGCCTGCTCGGAAGCCTTTTCATGCTCAGGACACATCACGGCCTTTTTCTGGTCATGGGAAGCCTTCTGGCGGGGCTGCCCCTGACAACCCTTGCACTCCTTCATCAGGGGAACGGAAGCCGAAAGAAAGCATTTCAGGTATCCTCCACCCTTTATGTTGCCATGGGGATGGCTTCTGCCTGCCTTGCTTTTGGTTTCATGTTTCTGTACGTGGCTTGTGGAACCTTGTCTTACCAAACGCTCGGCGGCTTTGCCATGCCAACCGCGGCCATGTTGCTGGGAGCCAGTTTTGTGGTTTGTGGCCTTCTGGTTTTTTGCGGAATTGTTTTTTTTCATGCATGGGTTGTGGTGGCCATGCAGTCCGGGGCGGCATCCCTCTCACTGCTTTCTGCCCTCCTGCTGCCCTTGAGCAGCTTTGGAGTCCTTTTTTCCCTGTTTCATGGGCCCCTTGCATGGGCGCTTCCGGTTTTTGCAATGCCGCTGCGCTTTATGGGAGGTCTTTCTGTGCTATTGGCCGGAGCAGGGGTTCTGATGGGACGACAGGCCCGGATTTACAAGCTGCTTTCAGGCGCAATCATTGCACAGGGCGGAATAGGCCTTGTTGCGCTCGTTTCCATGAAAGCCTGGGCTGTGGCGCTTCATGGCACCATTTACCTGCTGGCGATGGCGGGCATGGGCGGGTTGCTGTTGGCATTGCGCCGCAATGGGGACAGGCTGGATGAAATGACCGACATTCATGCCTTTGCAGACCAGAATCCGCTTTTGGCCGTGATTCTCCTGGTCTTTGCAGGCAGCCTTTCCTTCTTGCCACCCTTTCCCGGGTTTGTTGCCTTTTATGCCGTAATGGACGCAGTGCCGGAAATGCCAGTCCGCATTTTGCTGGTTGCTGGGGCCTTTCTTTTTGCGGTTGGACAGATGCGGGCATTTTCAGGTGTTTTTGCCGGCGTTGATGACAAGGAACATGCGATGGCTGGCCAATTTTCCCTGTCTGTGCCCATCCGCCTGATGACACTTGTCTGCATTGCGGGCCTTTTAGGCTTTTTGTTCCTGCCACATGCCCTGATGTCGCCATGACCCGGTTTGGATCCCTTTGGCTTGAAGACACCACCAGCACAAACAATGAAGCCTTGGCCTTGGCAAAGGCCGGACATCCAGGATGCGTTTTTGTTGCGGCCAAAAGCCAGTCATGCGGACGTGGGCGGCGCGGGCGGACGTGGGTTTCTCCGCCGGGGGACCTTTATTGTTCCTTGCTCCTGCGGGAGGATATTCCCCCAGATCGGCGAGGAGAAATGGCTTTTGTCGCCGGGCTTGCCATGCTGGATGCCGCAGCGGTCTGGGAAGAACGTTCGCACCTTACCCTTAAATGGCCGAACGATCTCCTGCTTGATGGACGCAAGCTTGGCGGGATCCTGATTGAAGCCGACCATGATGCCCTCATCATCGGCATGGGAATGAACATCCTTCATTTTCCGGAAGACGCTGAATATCCAGCGACGTCCATGGCCGCTGCGCTACCGGGTGAGGTGATGCCCACCCCCAATGACCTGTTGGAAAAACTTTCAGCCAGCATGGAAAAATGGCTGGACACATGGAAAACATGCGGCTTTGTGAAAATCCGCATGGAATGGCTCAAGGTTGCCGCAGGTCTTGGGGATTCCATTGTCGCCCGCCTTGAAAACGAAACTGTTTCCGGCATTTTCCTTGACGTGGATGCCCAGGGCGCGCTTATGTTGTCCATGAACGGAAATGCCGAGCGGCGTATTGCTGCCGGATCCATATTTTTTAATGAGGAACCATGAATCAGGATAACAAGAAAATCTCCCCATCATCTCCGGCCTTGCCAGGAAAATTCAAGCAACAGCCAAAATCCCTCTATCTTCTGCCACTTGGTGGAACGGGGGAGTTCGGCATGAACCTGACCCTTTACGGGCATGGTGGGAAATGGCTCATGGTGGATCTGGGAATGGGCTTTGCCGAAGAAGACGCGCCGGGTGCCGAACTCCTGTTTCCGGATCCGGCTTTCATCTCTGAAAGGCGTCAGGATTTGTTGGGCCTTGTCATCACCCATGCGCATGAAGATCACATAGGTGCCGTATCCTGGCTCTGGCCAGAACTCCAGTGTCCCATTTACTGCACACCATTTGCGGCACTTCTGCTGCGGGAAAAACTTGAGGAAAAGGGAATGCTTGAGGATGTGGAAATCCACGAGATTCCACAGTCCGGGAATTTTTCTCTTGGCCCCTTTGAAATCGAGACTGTTGGCGTGACCCATTCGGTTCCTGAAGCCATGATGCTGGCCATCACCACCGGACAGGGAACTGTGGTGCATACGGGGGACTGGAAGTTTGATCCAAATCCTGTCGTGGGAGCGCTTACCAACAAGGCTGCACTTGAGAGAATTGGCAAGAAAGGGGTTTTGGCCCTGGCTTGCGATTCCACCAACATCCTTGTGGAAGGTCGTTCCGGGTCGGAATCCGACCTCAACGCATCCCTTGAGGACATCTTCAAAAAATGTCCGCACGGTATTGTGGCAACGTGCTTTTCTTCAAATGTCAGCCGCATGATCACCATTTCGCGCGCAGCCCAGGCTGTGGGGCGGAAGGTGGCCCTGGTCGGGCGCTCCCTCCGGCGCATTGAAAAGGCCGCCCGCAAGCTTGGTTACATGAAGGATGTGCCTGAATTCCCGACCGACAAGGAAGCTGTCAAAATGCCACGGGACAGAGTGGTTTTTGTCGCCACGGGCAGTCAGGGCGAGCCGCGCTCGGCCATGTGGAAGCTGGCGCAGGAAGAACATCCGGTTCTGGCCCTGCATCAGGGAGATACCGTGATTTTTTCTTCACGCACCATTCCCGGCAATGAAAAGAGCGTCATCCGCCTGCAGAACATGCTGGCGCGCTTGGGGGCGGAAATCATTACATCCAGCGATGAGCTGGTGCATGTGTCCGGTCATTCGGCACGAGATGAGATGCGCGAACTTTATGCCATGCTGAAGCCGGAAATCGTGGTTCCCGTGCATGGGGAATATGTCCAGATGCAGGCGCAGGGACGCCTGGCCAAGGAATGCGGCGTTGCACAGGTTGTCCTGCCGCAAAACGGTGGCGTTATCCGCCTTGCACCTGGGAAGGCGGAAGTGGTCGCCAAGGTGCAGTCCGGCATTCTGGCCCTTGATGGAACAAGGTTGGTGCCGCTGGAAAGCGAAGCCTTGCATGACCGTAATCGCATCATGTCCGGTGGGATGGCGCTTGTATCTGTTGTTGTGGACAGGGAAGGCCGCCTTTCGGAAGATCCGCAAGTCACGCTGACAGGGGTTGTGGAGGATGATGTTAGCTGGGATGCCGAACAGGAAGTTTCGGAATCCATTGCATCCGCCATGGGAACCATGGGCATGGACATCCTGCAGAGTGATGAAGCCCTGGAAGACCATATCCGCGTGGCTGTCCGTCGCAGCATCAAGGATATTTCAGGCAAGAAACCGGTCACGGTCGTTCATATTGTCAGGATCTGACGTCGCACGGTAAAACCGCTTCCTGTTTTGATGCCGCCATGCGTTTTTTGCATGGCGGCATGCGTTTTTTACACGGATGTTTCCTTGCCTCTTTTGCTATTTTGAAAAGCGTCGGACATACGCATATTCCCGATTCTTGGATCTGTGAGGAAAAAATGGAAAAATCCCTGGAACAGCTGCATGCTTTTGTGAAAGATGAAAACATCGGGGAAGCCGTTCGCCTGTTTGAATGCAATCCTGAACTGGGCATCCGCCTTTACAAAGGGCGCATGCTGGCTCATGCTGCCGCTGCCCTTGGACAAATGAACCTCGTTTGGTATTTGGCCGAACATCAGCCAGAACTCATGTATCTTCAGGATCAGCAGGGCAATACACCCGCGCATCTGGCTGCCAAGGCAGGGCATATCGACACCTTCATGGTGATTCGTGATTGTGTGCCGTCTTCCCTGGCAATCCGAAACCGGGAATATTCCAGCGCGTTGCCGGGCGGGGAATGCGTAAGCGACTGCTGTCTTGCCAGTCCCGTGTTTGCCCAATTTGCGCCCGTTGCGCAGCGGGAGGAAAAGGATATCAGGGACAAGGCATTGGCAGAGATTCCTGATGCCATTAAAAACGGGAATCCCTTTATATCAGGTGTTGTGGAAACCGTTGTCTCGCAAATTCCGGAGAGCCAACTGAAATCCTATTGCCACAGGCACCGCATTTCCGTTCCTGAAAACAATCGGAACGCCCGCCGCTTCATGGTTGCAAATCCGGCACCCAATCCGTTCCACCAATAAGGCGTCACCTGTTCTCTCCAATTTGTGCTACGCAAAAAGAAATGCGCGCGCTCAAAGGAGAGGTACATTTCATTCTGGACAAGGCGGGGGGAATATCCTAGCTTGCCTTCCTACCGTATAACCGTGGGGACGGAATGATTTTTGGCGCTTTTGAAAGAATGGTGGCCTGGCGATACCTGCGCGCGCGGCGGCAGGAAGGTTTCATTTCCGTCATCGCCTGGTTTTCCCTGCTTGGAATCGCCCTCGGTGTCGCCACACTCATCATTGTCATGTCGGTCATGAATGGCTTCCGTTACGAGCTGCTGTCCCGCATTCTGGGGCTCAACGGACATTTCGGGGTTGTCTCCGCCCAAGGTGCGCTCCTTGAAGATTATGACGGAATGCTTTCCAGCCTAGGTGAGGTTCCCGGGGTCATCCGCGCAGCGCCCTCGATTGAGGCGCAGGCCCTCATTACTCTCAATGGCAATGCTTCCGGTGCCATTGTCCGGGGCATAACCCCCGATGACCTTGCCACCAAACCGGTTTTGTCCTCAAACATCATTGCCGGAAATCTTGGGGATTTTGAGGGGTTCCGCATCGCCATCGGCAAGAAGATGGCGGAAAGGCTTGGGCTTGGTATTGGCGACAGCCTTCCGCTCATCAGTCCGCGCGGACAGGTGACCCCCATGGGGACCATTCCGCGAACACGCTCTTTTTCAATTGCGCTCGTTTTTGATGTCGGCATGTCGGAATATGATTCCAACATGATCTTCATGCCCCTTTCTGCGGCGCAGGCGTTTTTTGGTCTCGACAAGGGCGTGACGGGAATCGAGGTCATGGTCAAGGATCCGGATTCCCTGTTTGACATGCGTCCAGCCCTCATGAAGGCGCTGGGGGAGCGGAATGTCCGCATTTATGACTGGCAGCAGTCCAATTCGAGCTTCTTTACCGCCCTGCAGGTGGAACGCAACGTGATGTTCCTCATCCTCACCCTCATCATCCTTGTGGCGGCATTCAATATTGTTTCAAGCCTCATCATGCTGGTGAAGGACAAGGGGCGCGATATTGCCATTCTGCGGACCATGGGTGCCACGCGCGGCATGATCATGCGCATTTTCTTTCTCACCGGAGCGAGCGTTGGCGTGGTTGGCACCATCGGCGGATTTTTTCTTGGCCTTGTGTTTGTGGACAACATTGAAACCATCCGGCAATGGATTGAAGCCCTGACACGCACAAACCTGTTTTCCGCTGAAATCTATTTCCTCTCCCATTTGCCCGCCCGGCTGGACTGGAATGAGGTGCTGGTGGTTTCGGGGATGGGGGTCCTCTTGTCCTTCGCGGCAACCATCTACCCATCGTGGCGGGCGGCCCGGCTCGATCCTGTGGAGGCTTTGCGCTATGAGTGAAGTCCTGAGGATGGAAAAACTGGTTCGTACCTATCGGCAGGGCGATGTTCTGCTGGAGGTTTTGCGTGGTGTGGATTTTTCCTTGTCGGAAGGGGAGATTGTGGCCCTTGTGGGGCCTTCCGGTTGCGGAAAATCTACCCTGTTGCATTCTGCCGGGCTGTTGGAACGGCCAACTGCGGGAGAGGTTTTCATCAACGGCCGCCCCACCATGGCGCTGGGGGATCGCGCCAGGACATCCATCAGGCGCAGGCAGGTCGGTTTTGTTTACCAGTTTCACCATCTTCTGCCGGAATTTTCCGCACTTGAAAATGTGACGATGCCGCTTCTGGTGGAAGGGATATCTCCCCGCAAGGCGCGCGCACGCGCCGAAGCCATGCTGGACCGCGTAGGCCTGACCCATCGCCTGTCCCATCGTCCGGGAAAGCTTTCGGGGGGAGAACAGCAGCGGGTAGCCATTGCCAGGGCACTGGTTCCGGAGCCTGAAATCCTTCTGGCCGATGAACCAACGGGCAATCTGGATGTTCATACATCCGAGGATGTGTTCAGCCTTCTTCTGGGGCTTGCGCGTGAAACAGGCCTTGCCGCCCTGATCGCCACCCACAATCCAGATCTTGCCGCACGCATGGACCGTGTGGTCCATCTTGAGGAAGGTTGCCTTGCCGCACGCTGATTTCGTCCATTTGCGGGTTCATTCGGCCTATTCGCTCTCGGAAGGAGCGATCAAGGTCAAAAAACTGGTGGATCTTTGCAAGAAAAACACCATGCCGGCCGTGGCCGTGGCCGATACCAACAACCTGTTTGGCGCCCTGGAATTCAGTACGGCTGCGGCAGATGCCGGATTACAGCCCATTCTTGCCAGTCAGGTCAATGTCCGTCGGCCTGAAAATCTTGGTGGCCACACCGGTCGTCCCGATCAGCTTGTGCTGATTGCCCAAAATGAAACTGGTTGGAAAAACCTCATCAAGATTGTCAGCAAGGTTCATATTGACAGTGTTGATACGGTTGAACCGGAAATCCCGTTTTCCGTCCTTGAGGGGCTTTCAGGCGGCATCATCTGCCTGACGGGCGGTGTGGCCGGCCCCATTGGCCAGCTCCTGCTTTCCGGACAGAAAACCCAGGCCGTGGAGATGCTGGAAAAGCTCAAGTCCCTGTTTCCCGGACGTCTTTACATGGAGATCCAGCGCCACGGGCTGGAAATGGAAGATCGGGTGGAGCCTCAGTTCATCGATCTTGCCTATGCACATGACATTCCGCTGGTCGCCACCAATGAATGCTTCTTCGCAACTCCGGGGATGTATGAGGCGCATGACGTTCTGCTCTGCATTGCGCAAGGGACAACCCTGCCGCAACCGGGCCGCAGGCGGGTTACACGCGAACATTGTTTCAAGTCATCCGCCGAAATGCGGGAGCTGTTTGCCGACCTGCCCGAGGCCGTGGACAACACGCTGGTGATTGCGCGGCGCTGTTCATGGCTGCTCAAGCCCATTGGCCCCATCATGCCGGCTTTCCCCACGGAGCCCGGACGCACCGAAGATGAGGAAATGCGTGTGCATGCGCGGGAAGGGCTCAAAAAACGGCTTGAAAAGCAGGTCTTCAAGCCCGGAATGAGCGCGGAAGAAAAAGCGTCACTCGAAAAACAATATACGGACAGGCTGGAATACGAGCTCGACGTCATCTCCAACATGAAGTTTCCAGGTTACTTCCTGATCGTGTCCGATTTCATCAAGTGGGCCAAGGCGCATGACATCCCGGTAGGGCCAGGGCGTGGTTCGGGCGCGGGGTCCATGGTGGCATGGTCCCTTTTCATTACTGATCTCAACCCCATTCCCTTCAATCTGCTGTTTGAACGTTTCCTCAATCCGGAACGTGTATCCCTGCCGGATTTTGACGTGGATTTTTGCCAGACCCGCCGTGAAGAGGTCATCCGCTATGTGCAGGAACGCTACGGGCGTGACCGCGTGGCGCAGATCATCACGTTCGGAAAACTTCAGGCACGGGCGGTCCTTCGCGATGTCGGGCGCGTTCTGGAAATGCCCTATGGGCAGGTGGACCGCATCTGCAAGATGGTGCCGAACAATCCATCTGATCCGCTGACGATTGAAAACCTGCTTTTCGGCAAGGAAGAGAAGGATGGCAGCAAACGTCCGCCCGATCCAGCCGTGGTGCAGGTTTATGAAAGCGATGAGGCTGTGCATCGCCTGATGGATATCGGCATGCAGCTGGAGGGGCTTTACCGGCATGCATCCACCCATGCCGCAGGCGTAGTTATTGCCGTGAAGCCGCTCGATGAGATGGCGCCTCTTTATCGTGATCCCGGTTCCGACATGCCGGTCACGCAATACAACATGAAATTCGTGGAAAGCGCCGGCCTTGTGAAGTTTGACTTCCTCGGCCTCAAGACGCTCACCGTCATCAAGCAGGCGGTAGATACGCTGGCTGCCCGCGGCATCAATGTGGATCTTGATACCCTGCCGCTTGACGACAAAAAAACCTATGACATGCTGGCAAACGGGGATGCCATCGGTGTGTTCCAGTTTGAAAGCCAGGGCATGCGCGACTATCTGCGCAAGATGAAAGCTTCCTGCTTTGAAGATCTCATCGCGCTCGGTGCGCTTTACCGCCCAGGCCCAATTGCCAACATTCCCACCTATATCAACCGCAAGTTCGGGCTGGAAAAACCGGATTACCTGCACCCCATGCTGGAGGATGTCCTCAAGGAAACCTACGGCATCATGGTTTACCAGGAACAGGTCATGCAGATCGGTCAGGTTCTGGCTGGCTATTCGCTGGGCGGTGCCGATCTCCTGCGCCGCGCCATGGGCAAAAAAAAGCCCGAGGAAATGGCGGCCCAGCGTGTCCGTTTCACGGAAGGCGCCAAGGCCAACAATGTGGATGAAGCGCAGGCCAGCCACATTTTTGACCTCATGGAAAAATTTGCCAATTACGGCTTCAACAAGTCGCATGCGGCAGCCTATGCGCTGGTGGCCTACCAGACAGCATGGCTCAAGGCCAATTATCCGGTGGATTACATGGCGGCCCTCATGACGCTGGATTCCGGAAACACCGACAAGCTGGGCGTGTTCCGTCAGGAAGTCGGGCGCATGGGGTTGCGTCTCGTTCCGCCCGACATCAATCGTTCCATTTCCTCCTTTGGCGTAGACAAGGGCAAGGATGGCGTGCTGGAAATCCTTTATGCGCTCGCAGCCGTGAAGGGTGTGGGCGGAAGCGCAACGGACGGAATTGTGGCCGAGCGTGAGGGAAAAGGAACTTTCAAGGATGTCGCGGATTTTGCCCGCCGTCTTGATCCCCGGCAAGCCAATCGCCGAACGCTGGAACATCTGGTTTTTGCAGGAGCGTTTGACAGCCTCAATTCCAGCCGGGCCAACATGTTGGCCCATGTTGACGGGATCCTCAAGGTGGCCCAGGCCACCGTGGCGGAAGCGGAAAGCGGGCAGAACAGCCTGTTTGGCGGCGCTTCTGCGGTGGTTCCCATGCCTCCCGTGGCCAAGGTTCCGGAATGGACAACCCAGGAAAAGTTGGGGCGTGAATTTGAAGCCATCGGTTTTTATCTTTCGGCCCATCCTCTGGATGAATTTTCAAAGGTGCTGGGCCGTTTGGGTGCTGTTTCCTCTACCCATCTGGCCAGCCATCTACGGCGCAGCGATTCATCGCGCGTTCCCATGGCCGGGGTTGTGGTGGGCAGCCGGGTGAGGACTTCCCAAAAAGGATCAAAATATGCTTTTGTCCAGCTTTCGGATGCCGCTGGCGTTTATGAAGTGACCGTCTTTTCCGAAGTCCTGGCTGCGCGCCGGGATCTTCTGGAAGCCGGACAGGCCGTATTCATGCAGGTGGATAGCCAGGTTCAGGAGGAAGGAATTCGCCTTACCGTTTCTTCCATGGAGCCTCTGGAAGATGCGGTTGCGCGCACAGCTGTTGGTCTCAATATCGCCCTTATGGATTCGCGTGCCTTGCCAGAATTGCGGGACATTGTTGCCGGGCTGCCTGCCGGAAGGGGGCGGCTGCGCATGCTGGTGCCTGTGGGAGGGGGGCGGGAAGCGGAACTTGACCTTCCTGGGAAATACGCATTCCCAACCGCAGCCAAGGCTGCCATTTCCATTCTGGAGGGTGTTGCCACCATTACGGAAATGTAAGGAATGCACACTGCGCATAAGGGGTTGCAAAAAATGCATGTTGCATGTCGGGAAAGCTGGTGTAGCATGGCTCCGTTCTGAAAATATTTTTTAAAAGACCTGAGAGGTAAAAGCCGTGCGCACGAATGTTTATCTCTATCTTGATAACCCGGAAGTCTATTTTGCCGCAAATTTGCAGCATGTTCTGCCTTTTGTGCGGGAAAACGCAAAAGATCGGCTGCTGCCTGTCCTGCGCATGAAGGAAGGTTTGGTCATTACCGCCCGGGATGGCACGGAAACCATCATTGAACCCGGCGATGTGCTTCTGCGCAATACCGAAGGACATGTGGAAGGCATTTCCCGCAAGGCTTTTGAAGAAAGCTACCTGCGGGCCACAGCTTCCGGCAATGTTCTGGGGAAAAAAGCCGGCGGAGAAATGGAGCCAGCCCAGTTCCTGCGCATCCCTCCGGATGAAAAGGGACACCGGAACGATCTTGTGTGCCTTATGGGATTGCGTATTGAGGAAATGACGGACGCGCTCATTTCCCATGCCGTTTCACGTGGGGAACCCTTGAACCGCGAGGTTATTCAGGCGCACGTGGAAAACCGAATTTTCTCGGGCGTAGGGGGGAACGTCGCCCGAATAATGATGAGTGGATCGCCTGTTGTCGAGGAATTGTCCCTGTTGGCCATCAGCAACAGTTTTGTTTCGGCTTGGGATGAAGGCAATAATCCAGCCATCAAGGACATGCGCGAGGACAGGCGGGATGCCATCCTTGGCTCGTGGGCGCAGATTGCCGGAACCCTTTTCCGTCGCCAGTGGAAACCCCAGCTTTCGGCCCAGTATGCCTTGGCGCACGCCCTTTCGGGAGGAGATAAAACCCTTCTCGATCGTCTTGGCAAGGACGTCAATATTGATTTTTCCAGGGTAGCGACACCCGCTTCTGGTGCCATGGTGGAAATTTCTTCTCCTGTGAATGGCGACAAGCTCCTGCCGCAGGGGATGCTTCCGGATATCGACGTGAAACGGGAATGGTTTCTTGGGCGCGCCCATGACGGCGTGGCCATCATTGATGCCGAAGCCTTTTGCGCCACCTTCCAGAGCCATGCGGCTCCGGTCATCCCCAGGGTTGTCCTGGGAAACAGGACCGGGACGCAGAAAAATGTCGAGGACAATTTCTCCTTCCACAGGGTCCTGGATGGCCTGCGTGTGGTCGAGGAGGTGCAGTTTGTCAATCCCACGACAGGGAAGCCGGAACGGCTTGCCGCTGGCGGCATGTTCCTCATTCCCATTGCGGGGCCTGTTGTTGTGGTCAGTCCGCAGGAACTGGTGCGTGATTATGCGCGTTCCAGTTACAGTGGACAGTTGCTGGATTTCATGGCCCCTGCCAAGTCTCAGGAAAGCCTGATCAAACTCCTGAATCCGCCAGAAACCGTCCTGAAGGCGCATCTGGCCGATATCAGGCGCATGCAGGATGTGAATGTCATCGCCACGGCCGACCTGCAGATTGCTGCCCGCGTGGTAGATGAGGGGCGTGGCCTGCAGCTGGAAAGCCTCCGGAAAGTCATCCACAAGGTGGAAAAGGTGGAAACGCGTCAGGTTGATGAAGTGATTGCGCGCCGTTTTGTGCGCATCATGGCGCACCAGAAAATCCGCGCACGTTTCCTTGCCCAGGCGGAACCAGCACGGAAGGCCCTCCTGCGTGACTGGGGTGACCATCTGCGCAACCTGTTCGGAGATGTGTTTTCCCGTCAGACACCGGAACAGCGCAAGGCCTTTGCCGCGAAGTTCTGCGAGAAGGATGCACTGCTCCAACCCATCATGGAAAAGGCCCTGGCTCCGCGCAAACCAAAACCATCTGCACCGGCACCTTCCCGGCCATAAAGGCGGAATGTAAAAGCGCTTGCATCGGTCATGTATTTGGGCTACAAGCCCAGACGCTGCAATGTTGCAGCAAATCCGCACGCGGGCGTGCTTCTGGCGGGATGGCAGCTTTTCCATTCCTTCAGGCGCTCCGGTGTCCTTTCCTCAAAAGGGGAGGGCCATGCCTGCGTCAGGAATAACCGGACAAGGAACCAAAATGAGCAACATTCCTAGCTTTACCATGCGCCAGATGCTGGAAGCCGGCATCCATTTCGGCCATCACACCCGCCGCTGGAACCCCAAGATGAAGCCCTATATCTTCGGTGTTCGCAACAGCGTCCACATCATTGACCTTGAACAGAGCGTTCCCATGCTCTATCGCGCCCTCGAAGCTGTGCAGCAGGTTGTGCAGAATGGTGGACGCGTGCTGTTTGTCGGCACTAAGCGCCAGGCGCAGGACAAAATGGCTGCGGCGGCCAAGCGTTGCGGCCAGTATTATGTGAACCATCGCTGGCTCGGTGGTACGCTCACCAATTTCAAGACCATCTCCCAGTCCATCTCCCGCCTGCGCAATCTTGATGAAATCCTGGCCGATAATGGCCGCGGCCTCACCAAGCGTGAAATCCTGCAGCACACCCGCGAACGTGACAAGCTGGAACAGTCCCTTGGCGGCATCAAGGATATGGGTGGCCTTCCGGACATCATCGTCGTGATCGACACCCTGCGTGAAGCTATTGCGATCAAGGAAGCCCAGAAGCTCAAGATTCCGGTGGTTGCCGTGATCGATACCAACAGCAATCCTGACGGGATTGATTTCCCGATTCCCGGTAATGACGATGCCCTGCGCGCCATTGATTTCTTTTGCGACATCTTTTCGCAGGCCGTCCTTGGCGGCATCAAGGCGGAAATGATGGCCGCCGGCGTGGATATCGGCAACCTGGCGGAAGTGCCAGCCGTTGACGAAATCGCCATTGCTGAAGTTGCCGCTGAAGAAGCGCCGGCTGCAGAAGCTGCCGCAGAATAAAGCTTGGTACATGCGGGGAAGTGGCGG
>MEMB01000002.1:466421-946623 GCA_001768735.1 Alphaproteobacteria bacterium GWF2_58_20
CAAGACAAGGATCAATCCCATGGTCGAAATTACAGCCTCCCTCGTCAAATCCCTTCGCGACAAAACCGGCGCAGGCATGATGGACTGCAAAAAAGCCCTTGTTGAAAACAATGGTGATTTTGAAGTGGCCGTTGACTGGCTGCGCAAGAAGGGTCTGTCTGCCGCGGCCAAAAAATCAAGCCGTGCGGCATCTGAAGGCCTTGTGGCCATTCATGTTGAGGGGGAAGAGGGCGTCATCGTTGAAGTCAATGCGGAAACCGATTTTGTGGCCCGCAATGACAAGTTCCAGGGATTCGTCCGCACCCTTGCCGACATTGCCATCAAGGGCAATGGTGACGTTGAAGCCCTCAAGGCCATTGAATACAACGGTTCTGGCCACAGCGTGCAGGATGAACTCGTGTCCCTGATCGCGACCATTGGCGAAAACATGAACATTCGCCGCAGTGCCAAGATTTCTGTCAATCCGGGCGTCATTGTTGGTTACATGCACAACCAGCTCCTGCCGGGGCTTGGCAAAATTGGCGTTCTGGTTGCCCTGAAGTCGGCAGGTGATGCGGGCAAGCTCCAGGCCCTTGGTCACCAGCTGGCCATGCACATTGCCGCCGCGCGTCCCGAATCGCTCAATGTTGACAGCCTTGATGCGGAAATGATTGCCCGCGAGCGCAAGATCCATGAAGACCAGGCTTCCGCAAGCGGCAAGCCGGCAGAAATCGTTGCCAAGATGGTTGATGGCCGCATGCGCAAGTATTTTGAAGAAGTCGTTCTTCTGGAACAGGCTTTCGTGATTGATCCCGACAAGCGGGTGTCACAGGTTGTCGCCGAGGCTGCCAAGGATATTGGTGCCCCGGTTGAAATCTCTGCCTTTGTGCGCTTTGCCTGCGGGGAAGGTGTTGAGAAGCGGGAAGATGACCTGGCGGCTGAAGTCGCCAAGACACTCGGTAACGCGTAAGATTGGGAGACGGGATCATGTCTGGCACGAAGTTTCGCCGCATTCTGCTGAAACTCTCCGGTGAGGCCCTGATGGGCGACGGGGATGCCAGCCTTGATCCCGCAACCCTTGCCCGTGTCGCCTCAGACATCAAGCAGGCTGTGGATCTTGGTATCCAGATTTGCATTGTTGTTGGTGGCGGTAATATTTTCCGTGGGGCCATGGGCTCGGTGGATATCGGGATAGACCGTGCTACAGCCGATTACATGGGCATGATGGCAACGGTCATGAATGCTCTGGCGGTACAGGGTGCGCTGGAGAAGGTCGGAATTCCCGCCCGTGTCCAGTCCGCCATTCCCATGGTACCTGTTTGCGAAAGTTTTGCCCGGCGGAAAGCTGTTGCCCATCTTGAGGGGGGCAAGGTTGTGATTTTTGCGGCCGGCACAGGAAACCCGTTCTTTACCACGGATACGGCAGCGGCCCTGCGCGCCCGAGAAATGGAATGCGATGCGCTGTGCAAAGCCACAAAAGTGGATGGGGTTTACGACAGTGATCCGGCCAAAAACCCTGCAGCCATCCGCATCCCTGAGCTGACGCATGGGGAGGCCCTTGCGCGTGAACTCAAGGTCATGGATGCTGCGGCTTTTGCCGTTTGCCGTGAAGGGCGGATGCCCATTCTTGTCTTTTCCCTGAAAACCCCGGGCGGACTTGCCGAAGTGGTGCAGGGAAATGGGATTTATACACTTGTGAAGGGGGATTGATCCATGGCTGAATTTGACTTGAATGATCTCAAGCGCCGCATGCAGAAGGCCGTTGATGTCTTGCATGAAGAATTTTCCGGACTTCGGACAGGACGTGCTTCGGCCAGTTTGCTTGAACCCATTGTTGTGGATGCCTATGGTTCCAGCATGCCGCTCAACCAGGTGGGGACCATCAGCGTTCCTGAACCGCGCCTGCTGACGGTGCAGGTGTGGGATCGTGGTCTTGCCAAGGCCGTTGAAAAAGCCATCCGTGATGCGGGGCTTGGCCTCAATCCGCAGGCGGATGGTGGCCTGATCCGGGTGCCGATTCCGGAACTCAGCCAGGAACGCCGCCTTGAACTTGGAAAGATTGCCGGAAAATATGCCGAACAGGCACGGATTGCCGTGCGCAACATCCGCCGGGAAGGCATGGATACCCTGAAGCAGCTTGAGAAGGATCACGATATTTCCGAGGACGATCACAAGAAAAAGTCCGAAGATGTACAAAAGATCACGGATGAAGCCGTCAAGCAGATTGATGAGGGCCTTGTCCACAAGGAAAAGGACATCCAGCAGATCTAGGAGGCAATCTGATGCTTCCCATGCCAAAGCATGTGGCCATCATCATGGATGGCAATGGACGGTGGGCACAGGCGCGGGGATTGCCGCGCCTGATGGGCCATCGCAAGGGCGTTGAAACCGTGCGCGACATCATTCGGGCCGCGCGCGAAATCGGGCTTGCAAACCTGACCATATTTGCTTTTTCTTCTGAAAACTGGAAGCGCCCGGAGGATGAAATCTCCGGTCTCATGGACATGCTGCGCAAGTTCCTGGATTCGGATGTTGACAACTTTGTGAAAAACAACATCCGCCTGAGGATGATTGGTAGCCGGAATGGCGTTGCTCCTGATCTGGACGAAAAAATCCAGCGGGCGGAAACAAAAACGGCGGCATGTGATGGCCTGACCCTGGCTATTGCCTTCAATTATGGCAGCCGGTCAGAGATTGTTGCCGCAGCACAAAAAATTGCCGAAGATGTTGTTTCCGGCAACCTTTCCATAAAAGCCATTGATGAAAAGGCCATTGCGGATCGTCTGTGGACAGCGGGAATGCCGGATCCCGATCTTCTTATCCGCACCAGCGGAGAGCAGCGCATCAGTAATTTCCTGCTTTACCAGATCGCTTATGCCGAAATTGTTTTTACGCCTGTCCCATGGCCCGATTTCACCAAGGAACACCTGATGTCCGCCATTGAGGATTTCAGGTCGCGGGAACGCCGGTTTGGTGGTGTTTCCGCAAACAGGGAAGGAACCCCGAAATGATTGGCCTGCGCATCATCTCAGCCCTTGTCATGGGCACCATCACCATCGCTGCCTTTTGGAAAGGGGGAGATACCCTGGCCGGAATGCTGGCCATTGTTGCCGCCATTGGTGTGGATGAATGGGTGCGCCTTGTGGAGCCGGAATGCAGTCGCCTTGAACGCAGCATTGCAGCAACCACCATGTTTGTTGCCATTCTTTTGCCGCGACTGCTTGGATACCCTTCAGGCGTTGGCGCGCTGTTCCTGCTTGCTGCCCTTGTTGCTGGCATTGCCCGCCTGACAGGCGCCGTCCATCCGGTACGCCTTGCTGTTGGCCTCATCTATGTTGGCCTGGGGGCTGTTGCCCTTTCTTTTGTCCGCACGGTCCCTGGAGCAGGGCCCTATCTTGTGCTTTATGTCCTGTTGGTGGTTTGGGCAACGGACATTGGCGGTTACATGGTGGGGAAAACGCTGGGCGGCCCAAAGCTGGCGCCCCTTGTCAGTCCCAGGAAAACCTGGTCCGGCGCTCTGGGGGGCATCCTGATGGCCGTACTGGCAGCAGGTTTGCTGGCTTATGCTTATCCTTCCCGGCAGATTTTTGCGATGCTTGGCCTTGCGGCGTTTCTTTCCATGGCCTCGCAACTGGGGGATCTCATGGAATCGGCTATCAAGCGGCGTTACAATGTCAAGGATAGCGGCGCCATCATTCCCGGCCATGGCGGCATTCTTGACCGCGTGGATGGTCTTCTTTTTGCAGCCCCCATTTTCGCCCTCTGGCAGATGAGTTTCGGGGAAATGTATCCCTGGTGGTAATCCCCTGTCTCGCATCTTGCAATGCCGTACGGTGGAGAGTATGAAGAATGACCGTGCAAAATCTTCCCTGATGAAACAAGGAACACGATGGACTTCATAACATCCTCCCTCGCTTATATCCTGCCCTTTGTCCTGGTGCTTTCCGTGCTCGTTTTCGTGCATGAGTTCGGGCATTACTTCGTTGCACGCCGTTTTGGTGTGCGTATCGAAGTTTTTTCGATAGGATTTGGGCGTGAGCTTTTTGGCTGGAATGACCGGGCGGGAACCCGTTGGAAATTCAGCATGATTCCGCTTGGTGGCTATGTCCGCATGTTTGGGGATGCGGATGAATCCAGCCGACCGGATGTCAAGGCCCTTGACCGATTGAGCGCAAAAGACAAGGCTGAGACCTTCCAGTTCAAGCCGCTCTGGCAAAGGTTTTCCATTGTCGCCGCAGGCCCGGTCACAAATTTCCTGTTTGCCATGGTGGTTCTGGCGGCCCTGTTCATGAGCATTGGCCGTCCCTTTACCCCCCCCCATGTTGGGGCTGTTCAGGAGGGAAGCGCCGCCGCTGAAGCCCATATCCTGCCTGGAGATGTTGTCCGCACCATTGGCAACACCTCCATCCGCCGGTTTGAACAGATCCAGCAGATTGTGGCGATCAATATCGGAACGCCGATTGTCATGTCGCTGGATCGTGACGGGAAGATATTCGACATCAACATCACACCAAAAGTTGTTGAATTTGAAGATAATTTTGGGAATTTGCACGCCAAGGGACTTTTGGGGATTTCCAGCAGCCAAGCCATGGCGGTTGAAAAGATGGGCCCCGTGACGGCGGTAGGGGCTGCGGTTCAGGAAGTTTTTTCCATCTCCGGGGACATCCTTGTAACCTTGGGCCAACTTGTGGTGGGATCGCGCAGTCGTAGCGAAATTGGCGGCCCTCTCCAGATTGCCAAACTTTCAGGGGATTTTGCCCGCAATGGGGCCGTTTCCCTGATCTGGTTCATGGCACTGCTTTCCGTAAATCTCGGCCTTCTGAACTTTTTCCCGATTCCCTTGCTGGATGGCGGTCACCTGTTCTTTTATGCCTGTGAAGCCATCCTGCGTCGGCCGCTCAGTGAAAAGGCCCAAGAAATCGGGTTCCGTATCGGTTTTGGACTTGTCATGATGCTGCTGGTTTTTGCAACATGGAATGATCTTGTCAGCTTGCGGGTTGTTGAATTCATCAAGAGGGTGTCTTCATGAAGAAATGCCTAGCTGCCCTTTCCCTGGCTCTTCTTGTCGCAATGCCCCAGGCCCGTGCGGCAGAAGACATTGCATCCATAAGGGTTTCCGGTGCGCAACGTATTGAGGATTCTACCATCCTGTCCTATCTTGCCGTGCATCCCGGTGAGGCTTTCGACGCGGAAAAACTGGATATTTCGCTCAAGGCCCTTTTCGAAACAGGCATGTTTTCCGATGTTGTCCTGAAGCGGGAAGGGGATGACCTTGTGGTTTCCTTGCAGGAAAACCCGGTTGTCAACCGCATTGCCTTTGAAGGCAACAAGCGAATTGACGATGATGAGCTGAACAGTGAGATCCAGATGCGTCCACGCGTGGTTTTCACAAGGCCGCGTGTGCAGGCGGATACAGACCGGATTCTTGACCTGTATCGCAGGAATGGCCGCTTTGCAGCCAAGGTGATGCCAGAAGTCATCAAGCTTGACCAAAACCGTGTTGACCTTGTCTTCAAGATTGATGAAGGCCCCAAGACAACCATCGGGCGGATTGCTTTTATCGGGAATCAGGCTTTCAGCGACAGCCAGCTCCGGGAGGAGATCCGTTCACGGGAAAGCCGCTGGTACCGCTTTTTCTCAAGCGATGACACCTATGATCCCGACCGCCTGTCCTTTGACAAGGAGCTGTTGCGCCGTTTTTACCTGACCAATGGCTATGCGGATTTCCGGGTGGCCTCGGCTGTTGCCGAACTGGCCCCCGGGGGGGAAGAATTCTTCCTGACCTTTACGGTTGAGGAAGGCCCCCGTTACCGGTTTGGACGCATTGGTATTGAATCCAGCATTCCAAAGCTGGATGCCAAAGACCTTGAACCCATGGTGAACCTGATGCCGGGGGAATGGTATGATGCGCTTTCGGTAGATAAGGAATCCATCAAGCTGACAGATGCACTTGCGGCTCAGCAGATGCCTTTTGTCAATGTTTCCCCAAGGTTTATTCGCGATCCGGATGCGCACATCATCGATGTTGTCATGGAAGTCCGTGAAGGTTCCCGCAATTTTGTGGAACGTATTGATATTTCCGGCAACGTCCGCACCATGGACAAGGTTGTTCGCCGGGAATTCGACCTTGCCGAAGGGGATGCCCTCAACAGTACAAAACTGGCACGCTCTGAAAAACAGGTCAATGACCTGGGCTTTTTTGAAAAGGTGGACATCCATGTGGCTCCGGGCAGTGCGCCCGACCAGAAAGTGATTGACGTCAAGGTCGCCGAACAAAGCACAGGCGACATGTCGATCGGTGCAGGCTATTCGACAACAGATGGCATGCTGGCCGACTTTTCCATCCATGAACGCAACCTGCTGGGCAAGGGCCAGGATCTTTCCCTGTCCACCACGCTGGCCTCCGAAAAGAATGAGATTAACATCAGTTTTACAGAACCCTATTTCATGGACAGGGATATTTCGGCAGGTTTCGACATCTTCAACATCATGCGTGACCAACAGGATGAAAGCTCCTATGACCAGAAACAGCAGGGGTTCGGCCTGCGTATGAGTTATCCCCTGTCGCAAAACCTGCGCCAGCGGATTCTCTACCGGCTTGAGAGAAATGAAATCACCAGTGTGGACAGTACGGCCTCCATCTACATCCGGGAACAGGAAGGCAGCCGCACAACATCCATGCTTGGGCACGAGCTGACCCTTGACACCCGCAACAGCAAGCTGGCCCCCAGTGAAGGTTACCTGGTCCGCATGACCAACGACTTGGCGGGATTTGGAGGGACTACCCATTTCCTGCGCAACAAGATTATCGGTATCTACTATTATCCGGTTTCGCCGGAATGGGTTTTCAGCCTGGCTGGTGAAGCGGGCCTGGTCTGGGGCATTGGCGATGACGTGAATATTGCTGACCGCTACTTCCTGGGGGGAAATTCCCTGCGCGGTTTTGCCACGGGCGGCGTTGGTCCGCGGGATACTGCAACAGGCGATTCCCTTGGCGGCAACCACTATGTCAGTGGCAGCGCAGAATTGGCCTTTCCGCTTGGATTGCCAAGCGAACTTGGCATCAAGGCCCATGTGTTCGGAGATGCCGGAACACTGGGTAGCGTGGATTCCACAGGCGCAACGATCGTTGACGAGGATGCCTTGCGCGCATCGATTGGAGCCGGGATTTCCTGGCGTTCGCCGATGGGCCCCATCCGCTTTGACTATGCATCGGCTCTCATCAAGGAAGACTATGATGAAGTCGAGAATTTCCGTTTCAGTTTTGGCACGAGGTTTTGATCATGAAAAAGGTTTTGTTCTCTCTGGCCATGATGGCCATTCTTACCGCTTCTGCTGCACAGGCGGAACTCCCGGTTCCCAAAATTGCTGTGGTGGACCAAATACAGATTCTGCGTAATTCAGATGCCGTCAAGGGCATTGAGCAGCAGTTTGAAAGTCGTCGCAAGGCTTTCCAGGATGAAATTTCCAAACAGGAAACCAGTCTGAAGGCCGATGAGGAAGACCTCAAGAAAAAGAGCGCAAGCCTTGCGCCGGAGGCCTTCCGCAAGGAGCGGGAAGTTTTTGAACAGAAGGTTGGCGCGGCCCAGAAGAAGGTGCAGGCCATGAAGGCCGATCTTGATGCTGATTATGGCAAGGTCATGAAAATCGTGCAGAACAACATGCTTGAGATCATTGAGGGGCTCGCCAAGGAAGAAAACGTCAACGTCATCCTGCCCAGTCACCAGATTCTTCTTTTTGCACCGGAACTTGATATAACGGGAACGGTGATTACGCGCCTGAATGCCAAGCTTCCCAAGGTAAATGCTGAAGAAGCCGCCAAAGCCGGAAAGGCCAAGAAGTAAGGATACATCATGCCGGACAGCCGTTTTCATCACCGTGCCGGACCATTTTCCCTGGCCCGTCTTGCTGAAATCGCCAAGGGCACCTTGCCCGAAGGCGTTGATCCTTCCATGGAAGTTGTGGATGTTGCGCCCTTGGGCACGGCAGGCGCGACAGATATCAGTTTTCTGGATAACCATAAATACCTTGAAGCCTTTCAGGGCAGCAAGGCGGGCGCATGCATTGTCCATCCTGATTTTGCACATCATGCCCCCAGGGGAATGGCGCTTATCCTGACGCCATCGCCATACAAGTCCTATGCCTTTGTGGCCCAGGCCTTCTATCCTGACAATAGCGGGGATGGAACCCTTCATCCCGCTGCCATCATTGATAAAACAGCCAGCCTTGGTGAAGGCTGCACCATTGAAGCGGGTGCGGTCATTGGTGCGCATGCCCATCTGGGGAATCGTTGCCATGTCCACCCCAATGCGGTGATTGGCCCTCATGTTGAAATTGGTGACGATACCGTTATCGGGGCCTGCGCCTCCCTCAGTCATTGCCTGGTGGGAGCAAAATGCCGGATTTTCCCGGGAGCCCGCATTGGTCAGGATGGTTTTGGTTTTGCCATGGATGCTGCGGGCCATATCCGTATTCCGCAAATGGGCCGCGTGATCATTGAGGATGATGTGGAAATTGGTGCCAATTCCTGTGTGGATCGCGGCGCTGGACCGGATACGATGATTGCCAAAGGCGTGCGTATAGATAACCTGGTGCAGATCGCCCACAACGTGCAGGTGGGCGAATTTTGCGTCATGGCAGGTCAAGCAGGTATTGCCGGGAGCGCGCGCCTGGATAGCCATGTCATCCTCGGCGGACAGGCGGGGGTTACTGGCCATGTCAAAATTGGAGCCGGAACCCTTGTTGCAGCCAAAAGTGCCATCATGAAGGATGTTCCGCCAAAATCACGCATGATGGGCATTCCCGCAAGGCCCGACAAGGATTTTCTGCGGCAGATGGCGACACTTGCCCGCATGAGCGCAAAAAAAGGAAAGAAGAACACCGATGACTGATACCCTTGAAAATACATCCGCTGTCGAGGAAATTTCCCTCTCCATCAGCGAAATCATGGAACTCATTCCGCATCGTTATCCCATGCTGCTGGTGGACAGGATTGAACGCATGGTGCCGGGGGAACGCGCCGTGGGTATCAAGAACCTCACCATGAATGAGGCCTTTTTCCAGGGGCATTTCCCGCAGCGTCCCGTCATGCCGGGAGTCCTGACAATCGAAGCCATGGCACAGACAGCGGCCGCCATGGCCGCCTATACCATGAAGTCGGAATCGGTTGGAAAGATTGTCTTTTTCATGTCGATTGACGAGGCAAAATTCCGCAAGCCCATGGGGCCGGGCGACACCATCGAACTGCATGTCCAGAAGGAAAAGGCACGCGGAGCCATCTGGCGTTTCACGGGCAAGGCCCTTGTGCGCGGGCAGCTGTGCTGTGAATCATCCTTCTCCGCCATGCTGGCCGATCCGAAGGTGTAATTCCCCCTGTTGCAATCCGCAACAATTCGTGAATTAACCTTGGGCTTTCCACCTGCTAGAGGAGATGGGTCAAACCCATTTCCCATAAGGAGAAAAAGGCATGGCCTGCATCATCCATCCGACCGCCATCGTTGATCCCGCAGCAAAGCTGGGCGTTGATGTCCAGATTGGCCCTTTGTGCTTCGTTGGCCCCAATGTCGAACTGGGAGACCGGATGGTTCTCAAGTCCCATGTGTCTGTGGATGGCCGTACAAAAATCGGTGAGGAAACTGTGATTTTTCCTTTTGCCAGCATCGGGCAGGATCCTCAGGACCTCAAATACCACGGTGAGCCTTCCGAACTCATTGTCGGGGCGCGCAACAAAATCCGCGAATATGTCACCATGAATCCCGGTACCGAAGGCGATCAGATGACTACCTGGGTGGGGGATGACAACCTGTTCATGGTGGGGGTGCATGTGGCGCATGACTGCCGGGTGGGCAGCAAAATCGTGATCGCCAACAATGTGGCGCTGGCCGGCCATGTCCATGTAGGAGACTGTGCCGTCATCGGTGGGTTGTCCGGCGTGCACCAGTTTGTCAAGATTGGACACCACGCCATGGTGGGGGCCATGTCCATGGTGGCGGCCGATGTCATTCCCTATGGCCTTGTCATGGGCGAGCGCGCCCATCTGGGAGGACTCAACCTCGTTGGGCTTGAACGCCGCGGCTTTGCCAAGGAAGACATCAACACCTTGCGGCGGGCCTACCGTCTCCTGTTTACGCCGGAAGGCACCTTTGCCGAGCGTCTTGATGAGGTTTCCCGCAGTTTTTCTGCCCATGAAGGGGTGCAGAACATCATTTCCTTCATACGGGATGAATCCACGCGCGGGCTTTGCATGCCCAAGTCGGTGGAATGAGCGTGGAAAGGGGCGGGCGGCTCGGTATTCTTGCCGGGAGTGGCGAACTGCCGCGCATGGTGGCGGATGCTGCCCGCAAGGATGGGCGTGATCCCTTCATTATCGCCTTTGAAGGGTATGCCACGCCGGAAACGGTTGCCGGTTTTCCGCATGCATTCATGCGTCTGGGATCTGTGGGACATTATCTCAAGCGCCTCCGCAAGGAAGGGGTTTCCGAAGTGGTCACCATTGGCCATGTTCGGCGCCCTTCCTGGCGCACCCTGCGTCCTGACGTGCGCGGGGCCATGGTCATGGCGCGCATCATGCTCCATTCCGGCGGTGATGACCGCCTGCTGCGCATTGTCAGGGAAGAGATTGAACATGATGGATTTGTTGTACGGGGCGCCGATGAATTCCTGCCGCAAGCACTGGCCCTCCATGGCACTATGGGGCGCGTAGTTCCGGAAGAATCCTTTTGGTCCGACATTCAGGAAGGGGCGCGCATTGCCCACGCCATCGGGGCGCTGGATATCGGCCAGGCCATTGTCATCCAGGAAGGTGTTGTGCTTGGGGTTGAGGGGATTGAAGGCACGAACGCCCTTATCCAAAGATGTGCTGGACTGAAGCGTGAAGGGCGTTCCCCCATTCTTGTGAAGATGAAAAAGCCGCAACAGGACCGCCGCATGGATTTGCCTGCCATGGGCGTTGAAACCGTCCGAAATGCTGCCGATGCTGGTTTTGCCGGTATTGCGATGGAAGCGGGGGGCGTTTTGGTTGCCCGCATGGAAGCGACCATTGCCGCTGCCGATGCTGCCGGAATTTTTGTTGTTGGGATATAAACACATGCATGTTTTTCTTTTGGCGGGCGAGCCTTCGGGTGACCTTCTTGGGGCCCGCCTCATGGCGGCACTCAAACGCCTTGATGCCGGAATCCGCTTTTCCGGCGTTGGTGGCGCGCACATGGAAAATGAAGGACTTTCCTCACTCTTTCCCATGGAGGAACTTTCCGTCATGGGACTTGCCGAAGTACTGCCGCGTCTGCCGGCCCTGTTGCGCAGGCGGGACGAGGCAGCAAAGGCCATCCTTGCGCAAAATCCGGATGTGGTGGTGACCATCGATGCGCCGGATTTTTCCTTCCGTGTCGTCAAAAAAGCCAGATACATGGGCTGCAAAACGCCCATGGTGCATTATGTCGCGCCATCGGTCTGGGCATGGCGTCCGGGAAGGGCGAAGAAACTTGCAACCCTTTATGACCATGTCCTGTGCCTGCTTCCGTTTGAACCCCCGTATTTTGAACGGGAAGGCATGCAGGCCACCTTCATAGGACATTCATCCGTGGAAAGCGGTGCCGGACATGGGGATGGCGCAGGATTCCGCGTGCATCATGGCATTGGCATGGAGGAAAAAATCCTGTGCCTGCTTCCGGGGAGTCGTGGTTCCGAAATGAAATACCTTGTGCCCCTTTTCAAGGATGTTCTCTCCCGTTTGCCACAAGAGATGCGGATTGTTCTGCCAACCCTGCCACGCTGGCAGACGCACCTGGAAACGCAATTCCCTCAGGCCATCGTCTTTACAGGAGAGGCAGAAAAATGGAATGCGTTTGCGGCATCTGACGTGGCATTGGCCGCATCCGGAACCGTAACGCTGGAACTGGCGCTGGCCGGGGTGCCAACCATCACCACCAACCGCATGGGGCATGTCAGCACATGGCTGTTCCGCTTGCTTCTCAAAAACCGGTATTTCGCGCTGCCAAACCTTGTTCTGGACAGGGAAGCCATGCCGGAAATGTTTTTTGGCAAATGCAATGCCGTGGATGTTTCGCAAGCCGTTCGCAGGTTGTTGGAAAGCGCAGAAGCCCGAGACATGCAGAAACAGGCCTTGTCCGAAGCCGTTGTCCGCATCACCCCCCAAGGAGGCAAGTCCCCCAGCGATATGGCGGCAAGGGCTGTCTGGCAGTATCGGCCATCTCCCCCAAATGGCAACTGATCCCTTTTCCCCAGGAATCTGGTTAAGGCGGTAAGTGTATGGTATGTCAAATTTAATCACAAGATTATGATACATCAATACCTTGTGAGAAAGATTTCAGAAAAACCCGAAGGTTTTTCATGGGAAGAGGGGATTGCACTTCATTCTTCCGGTTTATGGAATACTTTCGGCAAGGAGGCATAAGGTGCCCACACGTCTTCGGGCAGGGGGGCGCGCGAAAGTCCGCTGAAGGAGACGGAATTCTTCATGTAATAAAATTCTCCACCCCATTCATCCATAAAGTGCAGGGCATAGGCAAAAGGCTGACCATCCGGCACCATGAAATCCACATATCCACCGCCTTTCGGATTGAAATAGGCGGATGTTGCAATATCCGGGGAAATCCAGACTGTCGATGGACATTTGAAGAAAAAGAGGCGGAAAGTCCAGGTGCCCTCCTTGAGGAAGGATGTGTCATCCATGTTCATGGACATCATGTCGTTGGCGGAATTGTTGCCATAAAAAGGGATGTTTCGGTTTGATGTATCCTTGCAGTTTTCCCACCTTGCAGATCCTGAATCTGTTGGTGGAAGATCATTGATATCAAGCCCCGCATTATATTTGGTCACTTTCGGGGACATGTATTTGGGCTGGGTATAAAAAAGGATGGCCAGCAGGGCCAGGACACCCGCCATCCAGATCATTCGTTCCTTCCAGTTCGATTTCTGTAACAGCATGGAAAATGCCTTTCCTTGATTTTGCCTGCATGAACAGGGGACATGGACATCCCCCCGGATTTTAGGTGGATATGATAAAATAGGCTTGATTCCTTGTTTGAAAACAGCCAAGTCTATGGCGTGAAAAAACTCTTTGCAAGTCTTGTAGCCGCATTTTTCGCAGAGCGTCTGCGATGGCCTCTCTGGATTCCGGTCCTGATGGGATGCGGAATTGCACTTTATTTCGCCCTCCCCATGGAACCTCCATTCTGGATGGCGGTGGCAAGTGTTGTCCTGTTGCTCATTCTGGCGATTGTCCTGCGTCGCCATCCTCCCAGCATCCTTTTTCTTTCTGTCCTTCTGGCCTTCTCGTCCGGTTTCTTTGCGGCAAACCTCAGGACATATGCTGTGCAGGGGCCCATTTTAGATAGGGAAACCGGCCCGCGCATGGTTACGGGTTTTGTTGAGGATACGCGCCTTTATCCGGATGCCATGGTGGTGGTTCTGGGAAATGTTGCCATTGAGAAATTCAAGCCAGAAAACACGCCCCTGAAAGTCCGTCTGCGATTTGCGGGGAAAAATCCCATACAGATTTTCGCAGGAAGTCATATCCGGGTCCTTGCTTCCATGGCGCCACCGCCATCGCCCGCATGGCCCGGTGGCTATGACAGTCGCAGGGTTCTTTATTTTCAGGGAATTGGGGGGAGCGGATTTGCCCTTGGCGCCCCTGAAATCCTGAAAGAACCTGGCAGACAGTGGCTTCGCACCTTTCGGGAGGGGATTTCGGCCCGCATCCGCTCCATTGATTCCGGCCCGGGCGGACAGCTCACCGATGCCGTCCTGACAGGTAATGCACCTGTCATTGAAGAAAAAGTTCTGGCCGACATGCGGGATTCCGGGCTTGCGCATCTTATTGCCATTTCTGGCATGAATATCGGGATCGTGGCAGGTTTTGTCTTCATCCTGTTGCGCCGCATTCTGGCTTTTTTCCCAGCCTTTGCCTTGCGCCATCCCATCAAGAAATGGGCGGCGTTTCCAGCCATTGCCGCAGCGGTAGCGTATACATTCCTTGCTGGCGCTCCAGTTCCGGCTGTTCGATCCCTGCTCATGACGGGGCTCGTTCTTGTGGGCGTGGTCATGGATCGGGCCGCCATCAGCATGAACTTGGCCGCCTTTTCGGCAACCGTCATCCTGCTTTTGCGTCCTGAAACCATGATGGGGGCCAGTTTCCAGCTTTCCTTCGCAGCAGTTGTAGCCCTTATTGCCGCCTTTGATGTTTTTCGCGGAAAACGGAGTGGAAAAGGCTTGCTGAATCGGGGAATGCGGCACCTTGGAGGTGTGGCCTTTTCATCCGTTGTTGCGGGCCTGGCCACCCTGCCTTTTGCCCTTTTCCATTTCCAGCGGATTGCCTTTTACGGTGTTCTTGCCAACATGCTGGCGGTTCCCCTGACAACTTTTATTGTCATGCCCCTGGGCTTTCTGGCCATGCTGTTTTATCCGCTGGGGCTTGACCGCCTGTTTTTTATCGGCGCCATCTGGGGTAATCGGCTCATCGTGGCAGATGCCGCAATCGTATCCTCATGGCCTGGGGCGGCATGGAATGTGCCTTCGCTGTCCACAACCAGCCTTGTCATGTTTTGTCTCGGCGGATTATGGCTTTCCATATGGAAAACAAGGTGGCGGCATGCCGGATGGGCGGGCATCCTGGTGGCCTTTGTCCTGGCTTTTTTCCCTCCGGAAGTTCCGGATGTTTTTGTTTCCTCCGATGGCAAACGGGCCGGGATTGTTACTCCGGAAGGCCTTTACATTTCATCCCGTCGAACGGATGGTTATGTGGTCCAGTCATGGAAAAGAAGGGTGGGCACGAACAAGGTGATCTCCTGGCCAAAAACGGGAGCGTGTGCGGGGCCTGTTTGTTGTGATGCCACGGGATGTGTGGCATCGGTTCATGGCCGGCGCATGGCCTTTCCAAAACAGCCTGAAGCCCTGCTTGAAGATTGCCGGATGGCAGATCTTGTTGTTTCCCCCTGGAACCTAAAAGGACGTTGCAACGCACAGACGCTTGATATCCAGGATTTCAGGAGCATGGGAAATGGCATGCTGTTCTGGGAAGGCAAGGGGGGATTCCGCATTGTCTCCGACAAAGATACCTATGGAATGCGGCCCTGGATACCCCCTTACCGAAAATGAGGATGCAGACCATTAGAGCATTTAACGTTTAGATTGAACAATGCCTGTTGATCTTGGGATGAGCCAGACCGCAAGGCGCTTGCCCGCAGGGCGATCGGGCATCGTCCAAGGTTTGAACGCGCGGCGGATGGCCATCAAAAGGCAACAGGGGTATTCAAGATGAACGCTCAAGGCTCTCATGGGCGGATGGAAGATAAAACTCCTCCACTTGGCACGCCCCTGCATGGCAGCCCCCATTGTCTTGACGCGGCTTTTCAGGATGGATGTTTTTGGGTTTTAGTAATTGCGGATAAGCCCCGCCAGTTTCCCCTGAACACGCACGCGGCCAGCTGGCAAGAGCCGGGGCGGATAGGCCGGGTTTGAGGCAACCAGTTCAACAGTGCTGCCCTTCCTGCGCAGGCGCTTGAGTGTGGCCTCCTGTTCATCCACAAGGGCTACGACAATTTCTCCATCCCGCGCAACTTCTGTCTTGCGGATAATGATGGTGTCCCCATCAAGAATTCCATCACCAACCATCGAATCTCCAGCCACTGTCAGGGCATAATATTCGCCACGGCCAATGAGGGAATGGGGGAGGGCCAGCATGTTGCCGGTTTCCGCAATGGCCTCAATAGGGGTTCCTGCGGCAATCTGGCCATAAAGGGGGATTTCACAAATATCGTTGGCTGGAAGGGGCTGTGGTTTAGAAGACTTGCCGCGGGAAATATGCAAAACTCCAGAGGGCATGCTGGCAGGAACGCTTTTTGGAGAGACATCTTCCGACATGCGGATAACTTCCAGCGCGCGGGCACGATGAGGCAGGCGTTTCAGGAACCCGCGTTCCTCAAGCGAGCCAATCAGCCGGTGAATGCCGGATTTCGACTTCAATCCGAGAGCATCCTTCATTTCATCAAAAGATGGAGAAATGCCGCTATCCTGCAGACGGGCATGAATGAATTGCAGCAATGCGTGTTGTTTGCGTGTCAGCATGTTATCGAATCCCCTCTTCTCCGCACGTTCTACTTTAGTTCACGCTTTATGGCAAGACAAATTTGTTTTTTTGCGCTATCCTGATGCCATGAAATTGATGAAACTGAAAGCAAAACAAAGGTTATTTGCCGGAATCGGAGTCGTTGCACTTTGCGTGCTTGCAGGATCCGCGATTTTGTATCTGCGGCATAGGGCGCGCATGAATATTCCGCTTCCCGCGATCATGAACATTCCATCTGTCATGCCGGTAGCGGTTCCCCTGCCGCAAAATTCAACACAAGGACAACTGCCTGTCATTCCGCTCCCCGTTGTTCCTCTCCCCTCCATTCCGGACAATCGGCCCAAAATCGCCATCCTGATTGATGACATGGGTGTCAACCGGCACAATTCTGAAGCCATGATGGAGCTGGATTCAGCAGTATCCCTATCTTTCCTGCCTTATGCAGACAACCTTCTGGACCAGGTGGATAAAGCCTCCGACAAGGGGCATGAAATCTGGCTGCATCTGCCCATGGAACCTGTAGGGAAGGCTGACCCTGGCCCCAATGCGCTCAAAGTGGACATGTCTCCGGAAACCTTGCGCCAGACGCTCATGATCAATCTGGATTCGTTTTCCGGCTATGTCGGCGTCAACAACCACATGGGAAGCCGACTGACAGCAGATGCATCTGCCATGGAGATTGTGATGCCGGAACTGGCTCATACCGGATTGCTTTTCCTTGATTCCCTGACAACAGGAAAATCCGTTGCACGGCGCTTGGCGCAGGAAAACGGCATTCCATTCCATGCACGCGATGTCTTTATAGACCACGAGGAAACCGCTGAATCAGCACAGGGTGCACTTGCCCATCTGGAAAATTTGGCAAGAAAAAACGGAACAGGCATTGCCATTGGCCATCCAAAGGCGGAAACCATTTCTGCCTTGGCAGCATGGATTCCTACCCTTGGAGAAAAAGGCTTGGTGCTTGTTCCGCTTTCCCGGCTTTATTCTTCGCCGGAGGTGTCTTCATCCGGGGCAGCAGACGGGAACACAAGATCCAGCGTCCGCTGATGGACGGTAACCGGATAGATGGATTTGAGTTCATCCACAAAGGCTGCAACAATATCATTTCCCATGCCGGATGACAGCTGCCGACGTACAGCAGCCAAGGCTTCAGGATCAGAGCCAAGCGTTGCCGGGATGATCTCCGCAAGGCGCACCAGCATGCGGCCTTCTTGCGTTTCCACAGCCTCGACATCGCCCACGGCCTTGAGGTTGAAAAGGGCGGAAACAGCTTCGGGGGCCAGTAGTGTTTCACCATCAAAAGTCATGGCCTTGCTGGTTTCCGCCGTGGTTCCATTGCGGGCAGCCACATCATTCATGGGCTTTCCTTCCCTGATGGACGCAACAGCGGCTTCCGCCCGTTTGGCGTTGGCGCGGTCCTGGGCTTCACGACGCAGACTGCGGGCGATGTCCATGCGAACCTTTTCAAGGGGGAGTCGGGAAGGGGGGGTAATGCTCCGCACTTCAATGACGGCAAAGCCATTGTTGTCATTTTCAACCAGACTGGTATTTTCCCCGGCATCGAGCACAAACGCGGCATCCAGTGCGCCGCGAAGGTCGGACAAACCTGCAAGCGGTGTTGTATCCGGAAGCTTGCCAGCCGAATCCACGGCCACAACATCCCGCAAGCCAAGATTGAACTTGGCGGCCACTTCCTCAAGGGACTTGCCTGACGACAGCATGTCATCAATGGTATTGACCGCATCATAAAGCGTGTCCGTGGCTTTCTGTGTGCGTACCGCTTCAGCAATGGAATCCCGCACTTCCTCAAAGGGAACCTGACGCGGTGGCTTGATGTCCTTTATCTGGAGAACAACCCAGTTTTCGCCTGCAGCAATGGGATCGGAAACCGCATCTTTTTCCATGGAAAAGGCGATTTCGCGGGTTTCCGGCGCAAACCGGTCCGAGGAAAGCCACCCCATCTCCAGCACTTTGGCGGGATCTCCCCCGGCTGCAGAAACGGCATCACGCATCACGGTTCCCGACCGCACAGATGCAGCAACTTTCGCAGCCATTTCGGAATTGTCAAGAATGGCCTGGACGGCAATCCTCTGTTCACGCTGATAATAGGTATCCTCGTTCTCTGAATAATAGGTCTTGAGTTCCTCTTCTTCCGGCGCGGCATCCGGCGTAAAGTTTGCTCCGCCAAGCTCAAGAATGCGCAAGGCCCGGTATTCCGGAGTCATGTAATCGTCCGGATGGGCATTGTAACGGGTTTCGATTTCCGCATCCGATGCATCCTTGACACCAGGCGTGGAAAGGTCTGTCAGCATCATGGTCTGTGCCACGCGCTGCTGGTGTGTAGCCAGGAAATAAGCATCTGCAAGGCCTTCTGGCACACGGGCAGCATTGGCCATGCTGCGGATGAGGGCGCTGCGCGGCAGTTCCTTGCGAAGGATGTCGGCGAATCCTTCTGCGGTCAGCCCGGCATTTCCCAGAAGCTGAAGGAATTTCTGCTGGTCAAATCGCCCATTGGCATCCGCAAAAGTCTTGTCGGCCCGAATGGTGTTTGCCACCATGGCGTCCGTCGAGGCAAACCCCGCTGCAGATGCTGCGCGGTCCAGAAGGGTTTCATCAACCATGCGGGAAAGGATGTGGGTATGCATCCCCATCCCGATGGCCTGTGCCCGTGTCAGGTTGGCGCCATAGGAACGCTGTATGCGCTGGATTTCTTCGGATACGCGCCGTTCAACTTCCATGGTGGGAATGTCAATGCCGCCAACATTGGCAACAATGGCTTTTGGTCCATCCATGCTGCGTCCGATGAAGCCGCTGATATCCAGCATGGCAAGTCCCATCATGGCAAGGAACAGGGTTCCAAACACGAAGATTTTGATGATACGGCTTTGGGCGCCTTGGCGAAGCGATTGCAGCATGTCTCTGGTTCCATTGGTTTTATTAAAAGGAATTCGGGCGCACTATAAGGGTATGATGCGCCAAGTGCAATAGGTCATGGCAAAAGAGCAGAGAAAGCAACGGGGGTTGCCTTTGGGGCGCATTCCTGCTACACCCCCCAACGTTTTATCAATGAGCTGAGGGAAATGTAAAGATGTCAAATCGCCGTCCCATGATTGCCGGAAACTGGAAAATGAATGGTCTGCGCCAGGATGGCCAGGCCCTCGCCAAGACCCTTGCGGAAAAACTTCCTGTTGGCAATACGGCAGGATTCGACATGCTGGTATGTCCACCATTCCCCCTTCTTGGACACATTGAAGCCGCCCTTTCCGGCAGCGCCATCATGTTGGGCGGACAGGATTGCCACATGCGGGACAAGGGGGCCTTCACGGGAGATACATCCCCCGCCATGCTCAAGGATGCCGGGTGCAGCCATGTCATTCTTGGCCATTCCGAACGTCGCCATGGCCATGGCGAATCGAGTGAACTCATCAATGCCAAGGCTACGGCGGCTCACACGCACGGACTGGTGGTTGTCCTTTGTGTTGGCGAAACCGAAAAGGAACGTGATGAGCAGCGCGCGCAGGCCGTTGTCGAGCAGCAACTCATGGAATCGATTCCCGCCAGTGCAACGGCTGAAAACACCATCATTGCCTATGAGCCTGTATGGGCCATTGGCACAGGCCGCAACGCTTCCGTGGAAGATATTTCCGACATGCACGCCTTCATCCGCAAAACCATTGCATCCCGCATGGATGCCGCCAAGGCCCGCCTTCTTTATGGTGGTTCCGTCAAGCCTTCGAATGCCAGGGAAACCCTTTCGCTTGAAGATGTCGATGGTGTCCTTGTTGGTGGCGCAAGCCTTGTGGCTGAAGATTTCTGGGCCATTGCCACGGCCAGCATCTGACCTTTTCCCCATCCTTCTGGAGCCATCATCATGCATAGCGTTCTCCTTCCCATCCTGATCGCCATCCACATCATCATCACCTTCTGCCTTGTGGCCCTGGTTCTTATCCAGCGTTCGGAAGGCGGCGGATTTGTCGGTGGTGGTGGCGGCATGGGATCTTTCATGACTGCACGCACGGCCGGAAATGCCCTCACACACCTCACGGGCATTTTTGCAGCTCTTTTCATGGGCAATATCATGCTCATCGCCGTCCTGACCGGAAACCGTCCAAAACAGCCATCTGTCCTGGATATTGTTCCGGCTGGACAGGAAGTTCCTGAAATTCCGGCCCCCATGGCGCCTCCGGTTTCGCAGTAAATTAAGAAAGAATGTGGTACAAGGGACGGGTTCACCTAAAAGCGGTGAAACCGTCTTTTTTACCTTTAGGAAAAGTTCCCGCACAACACCGTTGTCCAAATCAGGAGATGAAAACATGACTGCGATCATTGACATCAAGGCCCGTGAGATTCTTGACAGCCGCGGAAATCCCACGGTTGAAGTGGATGTTGAACTGGAAACCGGCGCTTTCGGGCGTGCAGCCGTTCCATCCGGCGCATCGACAGGAAGCCATGAAGCCCTGGAATTGCGGGATGGCGATTCTACCCGTTTTGGCGGCAAGGGCGTACGCAAGGCCGTGGATGCCATCAACAACGAAATTTTCGACGTTCTGGCTGGAGTTGATGCCCAGGACCAGATGACGGTTGACCGCATGATGATTGAACTGGACGGTACGCCGAACAAGGGGCGTCTGGGCGCAAACGCCATTCTTGGCGTCAGCCTTGCCGTGGCCAAGGCCGCAGCAAATGAAGTGGAAATGCCGTTGTGGCGTTATGTCGGCGGTGTGCATGCCCATGTCCTGCCGGTTCCGATGATGAATGTCATCAATGGCGGCGCCCATGCCGACAATCCTCTTGATGTCCAGGAATTCATGATCCTTCCCGTCGGGGCACCTTCCATTGATGAAGCCGTGCGCATGGGGGCGGAAGTTTTCCATGCCCTCAAGAAGCAGCTCAAGGATGCGGGCCACAACACCAATGTGGGGGATGAGGGTGGTTTTGCCCCCAACCTGAAATCCACCGAAGAAGCCCTGTCCTTTATCGTCAAGGCCATTGAGGCCGCAGGTTACAAGCCTGGTGAAGACATTTTCCTTGGCATGGACCCCGCTGCGAGCGAATTCTACAAGGATGGGAAATATGTGCTGGCGGGTGAGGGGAAAACCCTGACTTCTGCCGAAATGGTGGATTACTGGGCCGACTTGGTTGCGCGCTTCCCGATCATCACGATCGAAGACGGCATGCAGGAAGACGATTGGGATGGCTGGAAGCTGATGACCGACAAGCTTGGTGACAAGATCCAGATCGTGGGAGATGACCTGTTTGTCACGAATCCCGAGCGCCTCAAGAAGGGCATTGATGCAGGAATCGCCAATTCCATCCTCATCAAGGTGAACCAGATCGGCTCGCTCAGCGAAACCCTGCAGACGGTGGAAATGGCCCACAAGGCCGGTTATACCACCATTTTTTCGCACCGTTCCGGCGAGACCGAGGATTCGACCATCGCCGACCTCGTTGTGGCCTGCAATTCCGGGCAGATCAAGACAGGTTCCATGTCCCGCTCTGACCGTATTGCCAAGTACAACCAGCTGATGCGCATCAACGAAATGCTTGGATTCACGACGCGTTATGCCGGTCGTGGCGCTTTCAAGCGCCTGGCTTCCAAGACCTGACCGGAAGAGGTGTGACGGGCGCCCGTGCTTCGCAACCTCATACGCAGGCGCTTCCGGCGCATTCTCTGGCCTGTGGCTGGAGCATGCCTTGTCGCCTATTTCATCTTTTACCTGCTTCAGGGCGACAGGGGGGTTGGTTCCCTCCTGCACCTGAAGCGGCAGGTAAATGATGCCCGGCAGACTCTCGACAAGAAGCATGTCGAAGAAGGACGTCTGGAATCACGGGTCAAACTCCTGAGACCGGACACACTTGATCTTGACATGCTGGATGAGCGCGCACGGGAAACGCTGGGTTACGCCCGTTCTGATGACTTGGTTATCCCGGTTTCTCCTTCCGGTTCCTCTCCCGGGGAAGGCGGGAACATTCCATCTCCATTATTGAATCAAGCCCCTGCAAGGAGTGAAGATTGAACGAGAATACCATCCCCTCCAGCACAAAGACTGCTGGAAATGATCCTGCCATGCTCCGGAAATTTTACCGGGACATGCTTCTCATTCGCCGTTTTGAAGAAAAATCGGGCCAGCTCTATGGCATGGGCCTCATTGGCGGCTTCTGCCATCTTTACATTGGCCAGGAAGCGGTTGTTGTGGGGATGCAATCCGTCATGTCCGACAAGGATAATGTTGTGACAAGTTACCGTGATCACGGCCACATGCTGGCCTGTGGCATGGATCCCAAGGGCGTGATGGCGGAGTTGACCGGACGTTCCGGCGGGTATTCACGCGGCAAGGGCGGTTCCATGCACATGTTCAGCCGCGAAAAACGGTTTTATGGTGGCCATGGCATTGTAGGGGCGCAGGTACCCGCAGCAACGGGGCTCGCTTTTTCCTCAAAATACCTGAAAAATGGCGGGCTTTGCACCTGCTATTTCGGGGATGGCGCCAGCAACCAGGGGCAGGTTTACGAGAGTTACAACATGGCGTCGCTCTGGAAATTGCCGGCGCTTTATATCATTGAAAACAACCAGTATGGCATGGGAACCCATGTCAGCCGCTCATCGGCTGGCACGCTTTACAAGCGGGGGGAAGCCTATGACATCCCCGGTGAAAGTGTGGATGGCATGGACGTCCTCGCCGTGCGTGAGGCCGGTATCAGGGCTACAACCCATATCCGTGACGGGAAGGGCCCCTACATTCTTGAAATGCGCACCTACCGCTATCGGGGACATTCCATGTCTGATCCGGGCAAGTACCGCAGCAAGGAAGAAGTGGAAACCATGCGTACAGAGTATGATCCGCTGCTTCGCCTGGAAAAAATGATGCGTGAAAAGGGAATGGCCGAGGATGCCGATTTTGCGGCCCTTGAAAAGGAAATCCACGCCATTGTGGTGGAAGCTGCCGAATTTGCGGAAAAAAGCCCGCTTCCTCCGGAAGAAGACCTTTATACTGACGTTTTGGCCTGAAAGGGAGATTTTGCAACATGACCATCAATATTCTCATGCCTGCCCTTTCGCCTACCATGACAGAAGGAAAACTGGCCCGCTGGCTCAAGAAGGAAGGCGACAAGGTTTCGCCCGGTGAAACCATGGCGGAGATTGAAACCGACAAGGCCACCATGGAAGTGGAAGCGGTGGATGCTGGCGTGATTGGCCGCATCCTGGTACCGGATGGCAGTGATAATGTTGCGGTGAATACGCCCATCGCCATCCTGCTTGAAGAAGGGGAAGGGCTGGAAGACCTGGAAAAGGCCATCGCCCAGCCACAGACTTCCATTGTGCGTCAAAGCGTTCCCGACGAAACCACGGAAGAAACCCATCCCCTGGCACCGGACAAGCCGGAAGATTTCATCTGCAACGGCAAGGTCTGCGAAGGCCCAGCCATCCAGATGACCATGCGCGAGGCCCTGCGCCTGGCCATGAAGGAAGAAATGCAGCGTGATGCCAATGTCTTCCTCATGGGAGAAGAAGTGGCACAATATCAGGGAGCTTATAAGGTTTCCCAAGGCCTTTTGGATGAGTTTGGTCCCGAGCGGATCATTGATACCCCCATCACCGAATCCGGTTTTGCCGGGCTTGGCGTTGGCGCGGCATGGGGCGGATTGCGCCCGATTGTCGAGTTCATGACCTTCAATTTCTCGATGCAGGCGATTGACCACCTTATCAATTCGGCAGCCAAAACCCTTTACATGTCCGGTGGCCAGATCAATTGCCCGATCGTGTTCCGGGGAGCCAACGGCGCGGCATCACGGGTTGGGGCGCAGCATTCCCAGTGCTTTGCCAGCTGGTATGCCCATGTTCCCGGCCTCAAGGTGGTTTCCCCCTTTAGTGCCGCAGATGCCAAAGGTCTGCTCAAGTCCGCCATTCGGGATAACAATCCTGTCATTTTTCTGGAAAATGAAATTCTTTACGGACACAGTTCGGCTGTCCCGACGGATCCGGAATGGATTGTGCCAATTGGAAAGGCCCGCATCATCCGCAAGGGCAGGGATGTGACCATAACTGCATTTTCGCTCATGGTGCATCATGCCCTGGAAGCGGCAGCCCTTTTGGCCAAGGAAGGGATTGAGGCAGAAGTTATCGATCTCCGCACCCTGCGTCCACTGGATGAGGCTTGCATCCTGGAAAGCGTGCGCAGGACACATGCTCTTGTCAGCGTAGAAGAAGGCTGGCCTTATGCGGGAATTGGCTCGGAAATCATTACCCTTGTCAACGAGGGCGCTTTTGAATCCCTTAATGCGCCACCTGTGCGGGTCACATCGGCCGATGTTCCGCTTCCCTATGCTGCAAACCTGGAAAAACTGGCGCTGCCCGGCCCCGAAGATATTGTGGCCGCTGTCAGGAAGGTTCTGGCAAAAGGCCAGGCGAGCGCGCGCGGAACCGGGGCTGCGATAAACGCCAGTCCGCTGGCCCGTCGCATATCAGCCCTCAAGGGGATATCCCTTGCCGGCATTCAAGGGACTGGCCCGCATGGACGGATCATGTCCGCAGACATTGAAAAGGCACCGTTACAGCCTCCAACGGGTGCGCAAGCAGCCATCAAAATAGCGGCTCCCGCGTCACCAGATGCCCGCAAAACCGCGGAATTGCTTGGCATGTCGTTTGAAGCCCTGCCGCTTGACAACATGCGCAAGACGATTGCCCGCAGGCTGGTGGAAGCCAAGCGCGAAGCACCGCATTTTTACCTGAATGCGGATTGCGACATTGGCGCCATCCTTGCCCTGCGCAGCGAAATCAATCGCCGCGACCAGCGCAAGCTCTCCCTGAACGACATGCTCATCAAGGCCCTTGCGAAAGCCCTCATGGAAGTTCCGGAAGCCAACGCCTGGTGGGCTGAGGATTCCATCCTGCGCATGAAACATGCCGACATTTCCGTGGCCGTTGCAACGCCAAACGGCCTCATGACCCCGGTAATCCGCAATGCCGAGGAAAAAAACCTGGCTGATATTTCCGCTGAAATGCGGGCTCTCGCGGTCCGTGCCCGGGAAGGCAAGCTCAAGCCGGAAGAATATCAGGGCGGCAGTTTTTCGTTGTCGAACCTTGGCATGCTGGACGTCAAGAGCTTCTCGGCCATTATCAACCCGCCCCAGGCTGGTATTCTTGCTGTTGGCAAGGGAATGGAAAGCGTCGTGGCCCGGAATGGCAAGCCGGAAATCGCCACACTGATGTCCTGCACACTTTCCTGCGACCATCGCGTGATTGACGGAGCTGTGGGCGCAAAACTCCTGGCCGCCATCAGGAAGAACATTGAAACGCCTTCGGAGGGCTGAGATGAGTGAAAAACAGACTTTTGACGTTGTCATCATCGGCGGCGGCCCCGGCGGGTATGTCGCGGCCATCCGCGCATCACAACTTGGCTTCAAGGTGGCCCTGGTTGAGCGTGAACATCTGGGGGGCGTCTGCCTGAACTGGGGATGTATTCCCACCAAGGCCCTGTTGCGTTCCGCAGAAATCTACCGCACCCTGCAACGCCTGCCGGAATTTGGCCTGTCTGCGGAAGGTGTCTCTGCCGACATCGGCAAAATCGTGGAACGTTCCCGCAAGATTGCCAACCAGCTGGCGGCTGGCGTGAAATATCTCATGGGCAAGAACAAGGTGACTGTTCTGGATGGTTCCGCACGTCTTGAAGATGCCCGCAATGTGGTTGTGGAAAAGAATGGCGCAGAAATCGCGCGTCTTGAAGCCGCATCCATCATCATCGCCACGGGATCCCGTCCGCGGGTGTTTCCCGGCCTTGAAACAGATGGGGACCGTGTGTGGGGTGCGCGTGAAGCCATGACGCCCAAGGAACTCCCAAAAACCCTTCTGGTCATTGGTTCCGGTTCCATCGGTTCCGAATTTTCCGCCTTCTACAGCCAGATGGGCACAAAAGTGACCCTGGTTGAAGCACTGGACCGCATCCTTCCCATGGAAGATGCGGAAATCTCCAGCATGGCTCGCAAACACTGGGAAGAATCCGGGATTGAAATTCTCACAGGCATAAGGGTATCGGCGCTGGATCGGAGGGAAGACGGCGTCATTGTCCATATTTCCCATTCCGACCGGGAAGAGGAACGTACGTTCGAGCGTGTGCTTGTTGCGGTGGGTGTCACTGGCAACATTGAGGATATTGGTCTTGAAAACACAAAGGTTGAGGTGGAAAAAGGCTTCATCAAAACCAATGGACGGCAGGAAACCGCTGAAGCCGGTATTTACGCCATTGGTGATGTTACCGGGCCACCCTGCCTTGCACACAAGGCCAGTCATGAGGGCGTGGTTGCAGCGGAAGTCATTGCCGGACTTGATCCGCACCCTGTAAAACCTTGCTGCATCCCTGGATTTTCCTATACAAATCCTCAGGTTGCCTCGGTTGGCATGACGGAAGCCCAGGCCCGGGAATGCAGGCTTGATGTACGCGTTGGCCATTTCCCTTTCCGTGCCAATGGCAAGGCCATTGCCATGGGGGAACTGGAAGGGATGGTCAAAACCATCTTTGATGCCAAAACAGGAGAACTTCTGGGCGCCCACATGCTGGGGCTTGAGGTGAAAGAACTCATTTCCGTCTTTGCTCTCGCCAAGGAAATGGAAGCCACGGAAGAAGATTTCATCCGGACGGTCTTCCCGCATCCAACCCTGTCGGAAACCACCCACGAATCCGTGCTTGATGCCTTTGGACGCGTGATGCATGTCTGAAGCAGGCCGGGGCAGATATCCTGACAAACAGCGCTTTCCGGAACAAATGCTTCCGGAAAAACCCTCATGGCTGCGTGTCAAGGCACCATCCCGGGAATCCCTTGAAAAAACGCGCAACCTCATGCAGGGGCTGGGCTTGCACACGGTCTGCGAAGAAGCTGCCTGCCCAAATGCTGGCGAATGCTGGGGAAAACGGCATGCCGCCTTCCTGATCATGGGAGGCATCTGCACCCGTTCCTGCGGATTTTGCAACGTGGCCACAGGCAAGCCGGGCCCGCTTGATGCCGATGAACCCCGCCATGTTGCCGAAGCCGTAGCAAAACTGGGCCTCAAGCATGCTGTCATCACTTCCGTGGACCGGGACGACCTCAATGATGGGGGGGCCGGCCACTTTGCAGAAACCATTGCGATGATCCGCAAAACATCACCGGAAACCACCATTGAGGTCTTGACACCAGACTTTAGGAATAAAGATCAATCTATTGATATTGTGGTAAATGCAAAGCCAGATGTTTTTAACCACAACCTGGAAACCGTACCGCGGCTTTACCCGTCCATTCGGCCAGGCGCCCGTTATTTCACCTCGCTTCAACTGCTGGCTGAAGTTCGGCGAAAAGATCCATCCATTTTCACAAAGTCCGGTCTCATGCTGGGGCTGGGAGAAAGCCGGGAAGAAGTTCTGCAAGTCATGGATGATCTGCGCTCAGCCGATGTGGATTTCCTGACTTTGGGACAATACCTGCCTCCCACACGGAAACATGCGCCACTCATGAAATTCTGGTCCCCGGAAGAATTCCAGGAACTGGAGCAGGTGGCCCGTGCAAAAGGATTCCTCATGGTTGCCGCATCGCCCCTGACGCGATCTTCGCATCATGCAGGCGAAGATTTTGAACGATTACGGGCTGTTCGCCCACAGAAGGAGTAAAGACATGATTATTTTCAATGCGGAAGAACATGTCCCCTACACAGCCAAACAAATGTTTGACCTCGTATCTGACATTGAAAAATACCCGGAATTTGTGCCCGGTTGCCGCCACGTTTCCATTCTCTGGCGTGAAGAATCCCGCGTGGAAGCCCGCATGCAATCGACTTTCATGGGATTTTCCATCGATTTCACGTCAAAGATCATCCTGGAGGCGCCATCCAGCATCGAGATTTCCAACATCAGCCAGCCCTTCCGGCGCTTTTTTGCACATTGGTCCTTTGAACCCCGGGAAAATGACGGGTGCATTGTTTCCTACAAGATGGAAATTGAAACTCCCATGGCCTTCATGGATAGCATCTTCTCATCCCTGCAGGGAATCTCCGGACGCAGGACCGTGGCTGCCTTCATGGAACGGGCAAAAACACTTTACGACATAAAATCCTGAATCATTTTCAGGCCACGAAGAAGCGCAGCCATGCGCACGTCTTCGCGATTACCGGGGAAAACATGGCGTTCATGAACGCAGCGCCCATCGCGGCCTGCCACACATAAATGCACAAGGCCAACCGGACGGCCTTCCGTTGCGCCGCCTGGCCCCGCAATTCCTGTCACGGAAAATGTAAAATCGGCATGGGAATGCGCAAGTGTTCCCTGGGCCATGGCCCGCGCCGTTTCTTCGGAAACAGCTGTGAACGTGCGCAGGATTTCAGGAGAAACATCAAGATTTTCCTGCTTGGCGATGTTGGTGTACACCACGAAGCCGCGCTCCAGAACACTGGATGATCCCGGAATGGAGGTGATGGCAGAAGCCACAAGTCCCCCCGTGCAGGATTCTGCAAGTGCAAGGGTTTTTCCGGAAATCAGGCAGGTTTCCACAATCTTTTGTGCCAGCAGGAAAACGTCCTGTGGAAAAGGGAAGGTCATGGCATGATCCCCGCTGTGTGAATTCCCAAAAGCACCAAAGCGCCCATGATCCCTGCCACCACATCATCCATCATGACACCAAACGCGCCTGGAACCTTGCGATCAAAATAGCAGGCCGGCCAAGGTTTTGTCACATCAAACAGTCGGAACAGGATAAACGCAAGAGCCAGATCCGGCAGGTTTCCGGGCCGCATCGCCGCCATGGCAATGAGCTGTCCAGACACTTCATCAATCACCACCATGCCGGAATCATGCTCGGCCTTTTCCATGGCCGGAATGGCAATCATCCCCAGAACAAAGGCGATCAAGGCACCAGCAAGCAGGGGAAAGGGACCGGAAAGGATAAAAGCCAGGGGCAGGGTTACAAGGGATCCCGCCGTTCCAGGTGCCCAACGAAAACGTCCAATGCCAAAAACCGTAGCCAGCATGACGGAAGGATTGCGTCCGCAGATGCCTTGGGGAAGGGGAAGGAAAATGGGCATCAATTCACGGCTCCTGGCGTTGGTGCGCAAACAAGAAGGGTTTTGCGCAGAGCAGGGGACATTGTTGCGATCCCCACAATATTTTTGGAAGCTGAGAGGAAAATGAGGTCGGGCATCTCGGCAAAATCGTGTGCGGTAAAACCGTTCATGTCTTTGGCATTTCCGTCCACCCCGTTTTGCAGCAACACTTCACAAAGGGGATGATTGTGGCTTGCAGCCGCAAAATGCAGGGGGGTGCATCCCTGAAAATTGCGGACAGATGCCTGAGCCCCCATGGCAAGCAGGCTGCGGGTCCTGTCCACATCCCCGTCAAGGACGGCTTCAAACAGCATCTGGTTTTTATATTCCTGATCATCATCCATGGGGCCATCATAACAAAACCGGAGCAAGTTCCGCCACGCAAAATTTGCATTCCACCCATGCAGGAAGCACATGTCGGGAATCCTCTGCCCCGGTGGATGGATTTTCCCTGAAAGAAGACAACAAAATGAACAGGAACCCTGCCGGAAAACGGGAAAATTTCCATTGCCTATTTTTTAGGCAGACCATACACTACGGACTTCTTGTTCAACACGCATTTTGAAAGCAGGACTTCCTGGTGCCTTTTTCATCCGGACAACTCCCTCCACAAGGAACATCTCGTGCTGCAACCGACATCCGCCAGCTGATCCTGCGCCTGGCCGGAAGCGACCTGCCAGTCATGATTTTCGGGGAAACGGGGACGGGGAAGGAACTCATCGCCAAGGCCCTGCATGAAAATGGGAAATGGTGTAGCGGTACCTTTGTCACCATGCCGCTGGAAACGCGCCCGCAGGGAGAAACCGACCTTGCTGCCATCTGGCAGGAAAAACTTCACAATGCCCGAGGCGGCACCCTTTATGTGGATGACGTCGCCGAATTGCCCATGCCTCTCCAGCTCTCCCTGCTGACACATTTTGTGGATGGGCAGGAACAGTCTTTCCGCCTCATCACGTCAACCCGCAGGGATATGGCTGCGCGGGTTCGGCGTGGCGTTTTCCGGGAAGACCTCCTTGTTCGCATCAATGTGGCTGCCATCCGCATTCCGCCGCTGCGGCGGCGCACGGAAGATATTCCCCTGCTTTTTGAGGCCTTTGCGGAACGCTGCGTTGCCGAAGGCGACATTGCCAAGACACTGGATGAAAGTGCGGCATCCGCGCTTCTCAAACATTCCTGGCCGGGGAATGTCCGGGAACTCAAAAATCTGGCCCGCACCATCACAGTGCTTTGTCCCCACAGCATCATCAGCCAAGAGGATGTGGAAAGCGCCCTCCGCCACAGCGCCGCGCCAACCGACATAGAGGAACGCGGAATTGGCGCGTCTGTTGAACGCCAGCTCCGACGTTATTTTGCTGCCCATTCAGGAAGCCTTCCCATGCCGGGCCTTTATGACCGCATCATTCATGAGGTGGAAAAACCGCTGATTACCCTGGCGCTTGAGGCAACAGGTGGCAACCAGATCAAATCGGCAGAACTTCTTGGGGTCAACCGCAATACCCTGAGACGGAAGATGCTGGATCTTGGCCTTGCGATTGAAACGCGCCGGGGAAGGAAATCATGAAAAAACTTTTTCAAAAACTGCCTTACCTCCTCAGCGTCGCGGCCATCCTCCTGGGAGGCGCCACCTATGCCGCGCTGATTGAAGCCCCGCCTTTTGGGGCAGGGAAGGCGGCACTTTACCTCCTCATCAACATCGACATCGCTGTCCTGCTGCTTCTGGGCGGCCTCATCGCCCGAAAACTGGCCTACATATGGGGAGAACGGCGGCGTGGGGCAGCTGGCGCACGCCTTCATGCCAATTTTGTGACCGCTTTTAGTCTGGCTACCGCACTTCCGGCCATCTTTATGGCCATTCTCACGTCCTATGTCTTCAACTTCGGTCTGCAAAGCTGGTTCAGCGACCGCGTCAGAACCGCCATTGAAGCCTCACAGGCCGTTGCCCAAGCCTATCTTGAGGAACACCAGCAGGTCATCAAATCCGATGCCATGGCCATGGCGGCTGATCTCAACCGCGAGGCCTACCTGCTCATTGGCAATAAAAACCGCATGGATTCCGTCATCAGCACCCAGGCCTTCTTGCGCAACCTGCCGGAAGTCGTGGTGTTTGATGGCACCCGAAACATCTGGGGGCAAAGCGCCGCAGCCAGCAAGCTGTCGCCCAACATCATCACTCAGCCCATGCTGGAACAGGCTGGGGAAGGGGAAATAGTCCTCATTCCCGGCAATGAAAACAACAATCGCGTGCGCGCCCTCCTGAAACTGGATGGGTATTATGACAGCTACCTGCTTGTCGGGCGTCCGATTGAAGCCAGGGTCCTCGCCCATGTCGCCACAACAGAAGGGGCAGCGGAGGCCTATCACGACCTTGAGCAGAGAAGGGAAAACCTCCAGCTTTCCGTGACCCTTATTTTTGGCCTTGTCATGCTGCTTCTCATGCTCGTGGCCATATGGGCGGCCATGGGATATGCCAACCGCATCATTGACCCCATCGGGGAGATCATACGGACGGCCGAACTGGTTCGGGCGGGCGACCTTTCTGCCCGGGTGCCACACACAAATCCGCGCAATGAACTTTCAAGGCTTGCACGGGCTTTCAATCGCATGACCCGCCAACTTCAGGAACAGCAGGCAGGCCTGATTAGCGCCAACACCCAGCTGGATGAACGCAGGCGTTTCAGCGAGGCCGTCCTTTCAGGGGTCAGCGCCGGCGTCATTGGATGTGATGCCAGCGGGCGCATTCGCCTTGCAAACCAGTCTGCCATTCAGCTTGTGGATGAAACGGAAGAACATATCCTTTCCTCACGCCTGACCACACTGTTTCCTGAGGCGGAACAAATGCTCGGAGCGCTTTCGGAAAAACCGGAAACCGCGCTGGATGCGCAAATGCGCTTTCTCAAGCCGGATGGAACGGAACGCGTCTTTTTTGTGCGTGGCGTGGCAGAACATGCGGGGGGGGAAGTCTCCGGCATTGTCGTCACCTTTGATGATATCACCGATCTCCTTTCTGCGCAGCGCAAGGCAGCCTGGGCAGATGTGGCGCGCCGCATTGCCCATGAAATCAAGAATCCGCTCACACCCATCCAGCTGGCAGCTGAACGCCTGCATCGTCGTTACCACAAGGAAATCACTAGCGATCCCGCCATTTTTGAAGCCTGCACAGCCACCATCATCCGGCAGGTGGGCGATATTGGTCGCATGGTGGATGAATTCTCGGCCTTTGCTCGCATGCCGCAAGCTGTCATGAAGATCGAGGACCTTGGTGACATCTGCTTCCAGCCAGTCTTTTTGCAAAAACAGGCGCATGGAAGCATCCATTTCGATTTCCGGGCCAGTGCTGCCCACATCAAGGCGCGCTGCGATGCCCGTCAAATTACCCAGGCACTGACCAATCTCCTGCAAAATGCGGTGGATGCAATTGATGGCCGGGAAGGGGAAAACCTGTCTGCCGGAGAAGTCCTCATCCGCCTTGAGGAAGATGGCGAAATGGGGCGCATCATTGTGTGTGACAATGGGCGCGGACTGCCCATCGGCGATCGCGAGCGGCTCATGGAGCCTTATGTGACAACCCGCCAGAAAGGAACAGGTCTTGGCCTTGCCATCGTGAGAAAGATCATGGAAGACCATCGCGGACAGCTCATCCTGTCGGACCGCACGGATGGTGCGGCCGGGGCACAAGTCACCTTGGTATTCCCCAAAGGCGCAGGTGAGGAGGAAACTGATGGCTGAAATCCTGATTGTCGATGATGAAAAGGATATCAGGGACCTGATTGCAGGCATCCTTGAGGATGAGGGATACACAACGCGCCAGGCGGGCAGCGCCGATGAAGCGCTGGAAACCATTTCAAAGCGCCCGCCACAACTCGTCGTTCTTGACATCTGGCTTGAGGGAAGCCGCCTTGATGGTCTGGGCATCCTTGCCGAGATCCACAAGACACAGCCTGACATGCCTGTCATCATGATCAGCGGTCACGGTACCGTTGAGGTTGCCATGACAGCCATGCGCCATGGGGCATCCGATTTCATTGAAAAACCTTTCCAGAGCGACCGCCTTCTGATGGTGATCGCCAAAACCCTGGAATCTTTCCGGATGCGCCAGGAAAACATGGCTCTGCGCCAGCGCGCGGGCGTTGCGGACATCATTGATGGAATGTCGCCCGCCATCCAGCAACTCCGCGGTACGATCGAACGCGTTGCCAAAACAAGTTGCCGTGTCCTGATTACGGGCGCGCCCGGTAGCGGCAAGGAAGTTGTCGCCCGCCTCATTCACCGCAAATCCGAACGTACCGAAGGCCCCTTTGTTGTCATCAACTGTGCGAGCATGCAGCCGGACAGGCTTGAAACCGAACTTTTTGGGACAGAAACCGGGCAGGGGGGGAAACCCCGCAAGATTGGCGTTCTGGAACAGGCCAATGGGGGGACGTTGCTACTGGATGAAGTCGCAGACATGCCCATTGAAACCCAGGGAAAAATTGTCAGGGCGCTTCAAAACCTGACTTTTGAAAGGGTGGGCGGCAACTCCCGCGTTGAAGTGGATGTGCGGGTCATTGCCTCTTCCGCCCGCGACCTTCAGGAAGAAATGGATTCTGGCCGCTTCCGGCAGGATCTCTTTTTCCGGCTGAATGTTGTCCCGTTGCACGTCCCATCCTTGAATCAACGCATTGAAGATATTCCAGTCCTTGCCCGCATGTTCCTTGAACAGTTTTCGGCAACCAGTGGAAATGGGGGGGGACGTGTTCTTGCCGAAGATGCGATTACCGCCATGCAAATGTACGCTTGGCCCGGCAATGTCCGACAGCTCAGAAATGTCCTGGAATGGCTCATCATCATGGGGGCTGGAGGCAGTGACGGTACCATTCATGCCGCAGCCCTGCCGCCGGAAATCACACAGAGAACCACGGAAGCAAATGCTTCGTCCGGGGGGGCGGAAATCATGTCCCTGCCGCTGAGGGATGCCAGGGAACAGTTTGAACGCGACTACCTGACCGCGCAGCTTTCCCGTTTTGGCGGCAACATTTCCAAAACAGCCACATTTGTCGGTATGGAACGTTCAGCCCTGCACAGGAAACTCAAGTCACTCGGCATGGCCGGGGGAGAGGAAGCAAACCCATGAAAATCCTGATCTGTGGCGGCGGTGATGTGGGGGAGAGCATCGCCCGTTACCTTTCCACCGAAAACATCTCCGTCTCCATCATTGACACATCTCCGGAACTCGTCCAGCGCCTGAACGATACGCTGGATGTCACTGCCTTTGCAGGCCATGCCGCCCATCCGGCAACCCTGGAACTGGCAGGCGCAGCAGCGGCCGACCTGCTTGTGGCCGCCACCTCCAGCGATGAAGTCAACCTTGTCGCCTGCCATATCGCCCGCCATCTTTTCAAAACTCCGGTCTGCATCGCACGTGTCAATGATCCCAGCTATCTTGGGGACGGAAAACAGGGCCTTTTCAATGAAGGCGGCTTTGCAGTGGATGATGTCATTTTCCCTGCCCGCGAAATTGCCCAGGCCTTTCTTTTGCGTCTCAAGGCTCCCGGTGCCCAGCTCATGATTCCACTAAGTGGAGACAGAATCCGGCTTTATGGTGTTCTCTGCGCCGCCGATTGCCCGCTGGTCGGCACGCCACTTCGGCAGCTGGCAGAACTGTTTCCGGATATCAAGGCTTCCATTGGTGCCATCCGGCGTGGAGAACACATCATCATTCCCAGCGGGGAAGACATGCTCATGGAAGGTGATGAAGCTTATTTTGCTGTAGCTTCAGAACATGCGGCCAGAGCCATGGCTACACTTGGGCATCAGGAAATCCTGCACCAGCGATTCATCATCCTTGGCGGTGGAGATACAGGTTTCCTGCTTGCCGGAATGATCCACAAGGATTTTCCGGGGGCACGCGTAACCTTGATTGAATCCAGCCGCACACGGGCGGAATTCCTGGCCCAGAGACTTCCTTTTGCGACCATCATTCATGGCGATGGCCTTGAACCGACCATCCTGATGGAAGCCGCCATTGATGCTGGCGGAACCTTCATTGCCACAACGCCAGATGATGAAAACAATGTGCTGGCCTCCCTTCTGGCAAAGCGCATGGGAGCGGAACGTGCCATTCCGCTCATTGAAAAAACAAATTACAACCCGCTGGTCACCAATTCCGGCATTGATGCCGTGGTCAACCCACGCACCATCATCTCATCGAAAATCCTCCAATTCATCCGTACGGGAAGCATCCGGGCCGTTCATGCCCTGACATCCGGCAGCGCGGAGGTGTTTGAGGGGGAAGTACAGGCGGCATCGCCCTTGGCCCAAAACCCAATCCGCGACCTCCACCTTTCGGGAAATGTCCGGGTTGCAGCCTTCCTGCGCCAAGGCAATGTCATTCTCGCCCGCCCGAATACGGAAGGCGAGGAAGGCGATATCGCCATTGTCTTTGCAGCCAGAAAACACGCGAAAACTGCCCAGAAACTTTTTGGCATTGAAAGAGAGGATGCCCCATGATCCTTCCGCGCGTCATCATTTTTGACTGGGACGACACGCTTGCGGAAAACTGGTCTGCACTCACTTATGCCTGCAATACCGCCCTTTCCACATTTGGTATTCCCGAAATCACACAGGAAGACATGCGGGCCCGCTCCAGCAAATCGCTGAGGCAACAATTCCCGGAAATCTTTGGCGACCGGTGGCTGGAAGCCCAAACGCTTTTCTATGATGCCTATGAAAAACGCCATATCGACACCCTTCAGGCGCGTCCGGGCGCAGCTGATCTCCTGAGGGAACTGCGCCGTCGCGGAATCCGTATGGCCATTGTCAGCAACAAGAATGGCGACATTCTCCGTCGTGAGGTTTCCGCATTGGGATGGGATACTTATTTCAGCCATGTCATTGGCGCCATGGATGCCCCAGAAGACAAACCGGATCCCATTGTTGTAAAAATGGCAATGGAAGGCATGCCGGAAACACCACCGGAATCTGTCTGGTTGGTGGGCGACCAGCCTTCAGACCTTGCCTGCGCCCACAACTCCGGTTGCCTGCCCGTCCTCATGAACCCAGGAGATATTGAATCCCCGATTCCCCCTGCCCATCATGTTCCCGACTGTGACGGGCTCAAGTTGCTCATTGCGCGCATGTTTGATACGATCTGCTTGTAAAAACAATAAAAAGACCATACCTTTACCTGAATGAAAGGGCATATCCATGACGGACAAGACAAAAAACATCCAGGATCATTTCCTCAATATCTTGAGGAAGGAAAAACAATCCGTGACGATTTTCCTCTCAAGCGGCGTCAAGCTGCAGGGAATTCTTTGTGGTTTTGATAGTTTTTGCATCATGCTGCGTCGTGACGACCATGTGCAGCTCGTATATAAACATGCCATCTCCACCATCATGCCCGCAGAGGCCATCCGGCTTTATGATGGAGAGGATGAGGACAAAAATTCTTGAACAAGCCCATATCTCCTTCCGGTACGCAAACCCTGGTCATCTGCCCGGCTCTCCGGCAACGCATGCCTGATCCGGAATCGGAAGCAGCCCTGGCCACGCGCAGCCCGGAGGCTCGCCTGGAAGAAGCACGCGGCCTTGCCATGGCCATTGCCCTTAATGTTGTCCATGGCGAGGTGGTGCATGTATCCCATCCAACGCCCGCCACCCTGTTTGGCAAGGGCGCGATGGAACGCATTGCCGAACTGGTTCGGGAACATGAAGCCGAGCTGGTTTTTGTGGATCATGCCGTTACCCCGGTCCAGCAGCGTAATCTGGAAAAGGCATGGAACACAAAAGTCATTGAGCGGACCGGCCTCATTCTTGAAATCTTTGGTGAACGCGCACGCACGGGGGAGGGGAAGTTGCAGGTAGAATTGGCTGCGCTCACTTACCAGCGTTCCCGCCTTGTGCGGTCATGGACACATCTTGAGCGCCAGCGCGGCGGCTTTGGTTTCATCGGTGGTCCTGGCGAAACCCAGCTGGAAGCCGACCGTCGCCTGATCGGTGACCAGATCACCCGAATCAAGGCGGAGCTGGAGAATGTCATCCGCACACGCGAATTGCACCGGCAGGCCCGCAAGCGCGTTCCTTATGCCGTCGTTGCGCTGGTGGGCTATACCAATGCTGGAAAATCCACCCTGTTCAACCGGTTGACGAAATCCGAGGTTTTCGCCAAGGATCTGCTGTTTGCAACGCTCGACCCCACCATGCGCGAAGTGCGTCTGCCCACCGGACGACACATCATCCTGTCCGACACGGTGGGATTCATCTCCGACCTGCCCACACAACTGGTGGCAGCTTTCCGGGCAACGCTGGAGGAAGTCCAGCAGGCGGATGTCATCTTGCACGTGCGCGACATCTCCCACCCGGACACGGAAGCCCAGAAAGCCGATGTCATGGCGGTTCTGGCGGATCTCGACATTGACACGGGCGAGCAGGGGAACCTGATCGAGGTTTCCAACAAGATGGATCTCATGCCCCCTGAAGATGCCCAATGGCTGGCAAAAGAATTGTCGGAAAGCCTCAATCGGGCTGCCGTTTCCGCCATCACGGGGGAGGGGCTTGACCTCCTCCTGCGCAAGATTGAAAGCCTGCTTTCAAAAGACATGTGTGTAGCGGAATACAGCCTGGACATTTCCAATGGCGCAGCCCTTGCCTGGCTCTATGAACATGCGGAAGTGTTGAAACGCAAGGATGATGAGGAAAAAGTCCACCTGAAAGTTCGCATCTCCCCCGATAACATTGGGCGATTTGAAGGAAGGTTCCTTGGTTTCGACCAATGACATGATCCTTCTCTACCACCCGGACATGGAAAAGACTGCGTCGACAGATCCTCCCTATGCGGCGATATTCCAAAAAATGGAAAAAACATTGGTGTTTGTGGCCGCACGCCATGTTTTCACGAAAGAACACCCAACCCTTGTCCTCATCGCCCGCATGATGGACGCCTCCGTGCCGGAGATCCTGATTCAGGAACGTACTGATTCCGAAATGGGCCGCCCCCACGAACTGGGGGAAATCAGTTTTGCAAAGCATGAGGCCATAAAACGCGGACTGAAAGATATTCGCGGCGGCGAGCCGGAACACGGAGCTTTGGAAGCAGCGCTCATGGCGGCAGGCTACACCCATGAGGATTTCCGATTTTTCCATTTTGCGCGCCAAATCTCCTGTGCTGTCCGGTTTGGTAATGCCAATATCCGGGAAATGGCTCGGAAAAGCCTACGGGATATTCCATTTTCAGACTTTCGTGACTGGTTTCATGTCCATATCGGGCGAGCGGATCGCAACAGCCTTGGAAAAACCAGCCCCTATGCCCCCATCATGGACGGAACGCACACCCAATGCATCGCTGCCACCGAAGGGCAGGTACGGGATCAAAACATTTTCAAAACCATACGGCAGGCGCTTGCCAAAAAAAATCGCGTGATGGTGGTTTATGGGGCTTCCCATTTCCTGACCCTGCGTCCCGCGCTTGAAGCCCTGATGGGCCAGCCCAACATCATTCCGGGCGCAGGGCCTGTGTCGGATGGCGTTTTGGCAAATTTGTAATGGACGCATAAAACGCCGCAGCCTCAACCGCACAGGTCAGGCATAACCCTGTCATGCAATCCTTGATATAAGTCATGTTTACCCGGAAAAGCTTGGGATCATCGCGTTTCAGGGCAGGGCGAATACCTGCCTGGATCGGCTCTATCTCCAGCAAGGTGTACACATGACCTCAAGCGTTTCATGCATTCCAGAGCATGGCTGGAGCTGGGACTTTTGGGCGTTTACGCGGGGAGGGAGGGGGAATGTCCTGAAGATGCCGGAGGGATTGCACACAGGCTTGCATGAACCTTGCGGCCTCTTTTTCAAGAGGCGTCCGTACCAGTGGCGGAGCGCCTTCCCTAAGGAATGCGGCAGCAAGCGCCTGCGCTTTCCTGACAATCTTTTTCCGTTTGGCAAAAGCTGTTGCAGAAAGGGCGTGCCGTGCATGGGCTGCATCGATGAAGGCAACCAGTTTGGCATCTGACATGCGCGCAAAATCCTGGCCACGGTCTGCAATTTCCTTCAGGACTTTCCGCAAGACATGTCCGTTGGCATGACAGGCTGGATCTGTTTCAAAATCAACCTGATGCGTTTTCCCGACATGCGCTTTCCGCAAGGCTGCCAGATCACGAACAGCAATCAGGGTGGATGCATCATCAAGGCTTCCCGTATCCCGGCACAGCCCAGCCATGGCGGCTATATCTGCCCGCAGTTCACGGTTGGCAAGGCGCCAACCTTTTTCAGCACCCCGCATGAGGTCAAGGGATTCCGTGCCGTGCCCAAAAGCCTCATGATACAAGATGCTGCGGGCTGTCATGATTTGAGCCTGAGGTCCTTGCAGCTTGGTGGAGTGGAGAACACACATCTCCGCTGCATAATGGTTGCCACAGGCCGCATCCATGAACACGATCCCCACCAAGGGAGATTGTTCAATCATTTGCGCGAGGGGCACATTGCCAGCATTTTCAAGGGCAAAAATCATGTTGGCGCTCATGGGATAGTTGCCAACCCCGGCCACATTTTCAAACGCGCCCTGTTCATGAAGGGTTTTGGAAACCTCATCCGCAAGGCCGAACATCAGGGGGGATGCTCCATGAAATCCGGCCATTCCCGCCTTGATGGCGGCGCCTGTGGCTTTGGGGGAAGCGAGATGCACACTTTGGCCCAAGACAACCACCAATGACCTGCCAAAAGATTCCAGCCCATGCATTTTGTGCTGGAATTCATCAAGGAGGGCGGAATGCTCCCTGGCGGGGAGATTGCCAGCAGCCAAAAGGGTCTGCATCTTTTCCGGGCTCCATGCATCAAGCCCTGAAAGCAGGATAGGCACGTTCCGGAAAACATCCTGAAGCTGTGTCATGTCGCAAGCTTAGGAAATAAATTCCCGGCCTGGCAAGCACAAATTTCAAAACCCCTGTTTCTTGGCCTCGTCCCAGAGCGCATCCATCTCTGTCATGGGCATGGTTTCCAAGGATTTTCCGGCTTCAAGAGCCTTTTTCTCCACAAAACGAAACCGTCGCTCGAACTTGGCAGACGTGGAACGCAAGGCGCTGTCGGTGTCCACCTGGAGGTGGCGTGACAGGTTGGAAAGCACAAAAAGGACATCGCCCAATTCATCTTCCAACCGCGCATGTGGAGCGCCCTTTTCCACTTCGGCCCTCAATTCGGCCAGTTCTTCCTGAACCTTGTCAAAGATGGGAAGGGCAGAGGGCCAGTCAAACCCGATCCGGGCGGCCCGGGCCTGAAGCTTTTTGGCCCGCATCATGGGGGGAAGGGCATGCGGCACATCGTCGAGGACGCTCTCATGGCCTTTTTCCTTCCGTTCCTGCACTTTCTGGTCTTCCCATAAGCGTTTGGTCTGCTCGGCGGGAATGCTGGCATTATCATCCAAAAAAATATGGGGATGCCGACGTTCCAGCTTGTTGGAAATGGCATTCGCGATGTCATCCATGTCAAACAGCCCGGCTTCCTTGGCCATCTGGGCATAAAACACTACCTGGAACAGAAGATCGCCACATTCGTCCTTCAGCGAATTCATGTCGTTCCGGGCAATGGCATCCGACACCTCATAGGCTTCCTCCACCGTATAAGGTGCAATGGTGGCAAATGTCTGCTGCCGATCCCAGTTGCAGCCTTTTTCTGGATCACGCAAACGCGCCATGATTCCAAGAAGACGGTTTATCCCGTTGTTTGTCATCATAAAATCTCCTTCAGACCGGACAATATGGAATTTTCATCAAAACCACCCTGCCAACGGGCAAGCTTGAGCGCAGCAAACATCAAGTCACCCAGTTCCCGCTGCGCCAGAAATGTGTTTCCTTGCGCCATTTCCGCCTCAAGCTCAAGGATTTCCTCGTCCACCTTGTCCTGCACCGCCGCCACATCACGCCATTCAAATCCGTGGGATACGGCAACTTCCTGAAGCCGGATGGAACGGGCAATGGCAGAGCATCCCTCCGGAAGTCCAGAAAAAATGCCAAATGCCTCATGATCCGCAGTCGGGGCAGGAGAGTACTCCAGGATTTCCCGCATACCAAAAAATCCCCTGCGCAGACAGTTTTCCGCCATGAAAACCACCTGCATGATCATGTCCCCCAGTTCTTCATCAAACAGGGGCATGTCGCCACGTTCATATGCGTCAGTTGCTTCAAAACCTTCTTCAACCGCATGAAGCGCAATGGAAAGTGGCGTTTGCGAAAGTGTCCATGCATCTCCCTTTGCAGGATCGGCAAGGTCTTCAGCCAACTTGGAAAGCCCCAGGAAACCGGGAAAGCCTGCCTCATTAAAACGGTGCCCATTTTTTTGTTTGAAAACATGGGGATGTTCCTGTCCCTTGGAAGCCCTCCACAGGCCCATCATCTCATCAAGAGAGGAATCCCCGAGGCTTTTTCCACGTTTGAACAAGGCATCCTCAACGGCTGACAACCTTCTGAAAAACTTGTCATTTGTCATGCGTAAAGCATGTTCCGGATCCATCTTTTCCTGAAAAGCCCAAGCGGAAAGAAACAAAATGGCCGTTTCAAAATGGCCACAACGCAAGGATTCTGAAAAGTTGGCAAGAGAGCAAGGTCTTGGAGGGTATTGCCGAAAAACCTTCACAAGCCGCATCAGGGAGGGAAGCTCACACGAAATGGCATCGGGAGATGGAACAATCCCTTTTTCCTTGACCTTGCCTGCCTTCCATGAACCAAACCTGTCACCGGAACCTTCTTCCGGCATCATCCGACGACGGATTTTTGCTTCCATGCCAGATGCTTGAACATCAAAATTGAAACCGCACAGGTGATCCAGCACGGAAATGCAAAGAAGGATTTCCGAAAGTTCCCGGCACATGGCCGGAACATCTTCCATGTCAGCCGCCACAGCAAGCCGCATGGCACCCTCCCGCATGTGGGGAAGGGTACCTTCCGGCGAATGCGCCCAGAGGGGCCTCCCGTCCTTCCTGTCAAGAAATGCGGAAAGAGTACCTTCCATTGCGAACATCTCCATAAAATGCTGCATCAAGGCGGAACAAGCTAGTCTTCCATCCACGTTCCTGTCAAGAAAGGCTTCCGGCCCAAAAGGATATAAAAAAGTTTGACCTTTCGCGGCAAAGAATGCCATTCTTCCCTATATCCTTTTCAACCATGCTTCGGAGGCTGACATGACCGTCACCCGCCTTTCCGATTATAAGCCCTTCACACATGACATCGGCCATGTCCACCTGATCGTCAATCTGCAGAAAAAATGCTCTATCACGCAACTTCGCATGGAGCTTGCAAGCTGTTCGGGAGAATCTTCGCCGCTGCTTCTCAACGGAGACAGCAATCTGGCCCTTATCTCCATCACTGTCGATAGTGTTCCTCTTGGGAAAGATGCTTTCACACGCATGGAGAACGGGGACCTGCTGCTGCATTCCGTTCCCGCCCGCTGCGTTGTGGATGTGGTGGCCAAGTCCGCTCATGGCATCCATGCAAAAAGCAAGGAAGGCATCCTCCACTCCCCGAAACACCCATGGTTTCCCACCTATACCCAATGCGAGCGGGAAGGCTTCCGCAAAATCGCCTTTTTCCCGGACAGGCCCGATGTTTCAGCCATTTTTGATGTCACCATGGTCGGTAATGCAGAACATTTCCCGATCATGCTTTCCAATGGTGAAAAAACCCATGAGGCCGTTCTCAAAAATGGCCTGAAGATGGTGCGCTGGCATGACCCCGTTCCCAAGCCATCCTATCTTTTTGCCATGGTTGCCGGCCATCTTTCCAAAATGGAAGGGGAGTTTACGACAAAATCCGGAAAAAAGGTAACTATAGGCATGTGGAAGCCGGCACACATCCATCACGCCAAGTATCATTACGCCATGCGCAAGCTCAAGGCCGCCATGCGTTGGGATGAAGACGAAAATGGACTGGAATATGACCTATCAACCCTCAATCTTGTAGAAATCCCGGGATTTTGTGCTGGAGGAATGGAAAACAAGGGGCTCATCATCATGGGGGCTCCTTACATGGGCACAGGATATGACAAACCAAATCCGGAAAGCCTTTCCTACATACACTCTGTCCTGTCCCACGAGTTCTTCCACAACTGGACAGGAAACCGCGTAACAGTCACCAACTGGTTTGAAACCATGCTCAAGGAAAGCCTGACGACCTACCGGGATAGGCAATTTTACGCTTATGACAAGGCGCATGTTCTTGAAAGAATTTACAGTTATAAAAATGTCACATGGAGTGTTACTGACGATGATGGGAAACCTTTAAAGCCTAATCGGTATAAAAATCCCAACGATGTTGGAAATTCATACTTCAAATACTGCAAGGGTGCGGAAATCATCCGCATGCTTGGCCTGTTGGCTGGAGAGGAGACTTTCAAGGAAGCCCTTTCTTCTTTCCTGAAAAAACACGATCAATCACATACCGGCATTGAAGATTTCATGTCCCATGTGGAAGAAAAAACGGGGCGGAATTTTACGCAGTTCAAAAGCTGGTTCACGGAACGCAAACATCCCGATGTGATGGTTGATGGACGTTGGGATGAAAAGGCGCACACATACACCATGACCGTTTCGCAAAGCGGAACAAAAAGTCCGCGCCATTTCCCGATGGTCATGGGACTGCTGTCGCAGGACGGCAAGGAATTCCCCCTTCATCTGCAAGGTGAAACAGGGAAGGGGGCAGCCATTTTCCGCACGCTGGAAATCACAAAAAAGAAACAAATATTTGTTTTTGAAGGAATTTCATCAAAACCTACCCTTTCTCCATTCCGCAGTTTTTCCGCCATGGTCAATACCAGTTTCATGGCTGGGGCAGGGCTGGATATAGAGGATTTAAAGATTCTGATGGCGCATGACAGCGATGATTTCAACCGCTGGCGGGCGGCTCAAACCTATATCAAAATCAGCAGCCAGCTCCAGAGGGAAGAGGAAGTCAGGCTAGAAAAGCGGAAACAGGAACGGTTGCAACCCAGGCCTTCCGCGCCAACCTGACAGCAAACCACCAGCAGCGAATACACAAGGCCACAATCTCTCGATATGGCGGAGATATGGCCTATTTTTGTTTCAGGACACAAAAGTTTTCCCATCAATCCCCCTAAAAACGTCATAAACGACTGAAAGAGGGGGAGAAGGATCACCCCACCTTCCTTACACAAAAGTCGGATAATCTATATTATGGAAAATAATATATTATTTTTTTGTATCAATATGTTAGATAATCATAACCTCATCATCGAGCTGACAAGACGGCCAAGGCGCTTTCCAAAAGAAATCTGTGCCACGAGAAAACCCTCCCCCATTTTCGTGCCTTGGAGGATTTGGTCAGGAGCGCACTGTTGAGCGCAAGAGAAAAAACTTCATCCCCTGAAGGATCAAAATCGTAAAAAGCGCTGCAAAGATGACGTCGCTCAGAAAATGCGCCCCATAAAGCATGCGTACCCCCCCCACGATAGTTCCGAACACCATGATGGCAGGCACCAGCTTTTCCCGGTAAGGCTTTGGCAAAACAAGTGCTATTGCCAGAAAACTGAAGGCAAAAGATGCATCTCCAGAGAAAAATGAGCAGTTTCGGGCACATTGGTCCGAGATCATGAAGGCTGGCGAAAATGTCTTTGTTCCACCAAAGATTTCCAGATGCACCGGCCGCGCACGCCCCCAATGATCCTTGAAGATGACATTGGTCACAATCCCGGCACTCAAGATGATGGATGATATGGAAAAAACATATTTCCGCCGCGTCAGGCCAAGAACGAAATGCTCCCGCGCTTCCGAAATCATCCAGGACAGACACCAGAGACCAAACATTCCAAGCAGAATACGCATCAGGATTTGATCAAAAAACATTCCAACCCAATGTTTTCTCAGTAAAAAGTGCTGTCCATCCCACAAAAGGAAGGCAACAACCTGATCAATTTGCGGAAAAGCAACAAACAGGCCAGCCAGCAAAACAATGACCAAACAAAGAACTCCCGGTTCTGGCAGTCCGTCTTTATCCAAAACCCGCATGAATTCTCCTTAAGGTTTGTATCCTGTGAGTTCCATAATATAATATTGCCCCTTACCGCCTGCGAGCGATTGCGCAGAAAGGCTTTCAATAAGCCGGCTGGTTTCAAATTTACCCACAACAACCGGATTGGCACGGATATTGGTCACCCACAAAACCTTGGCTCCTTCATCCCTGGTCATGGTCTGAGTCAGCTCAAAATGATTAGCAGGTGTCCTGTCATATGGCCACATGCGCACGCGAACCGGCAGGTTTCGCAAGGCATAAACAAGGGAAGCCATAATCTTTCGTTCATCCGCCATCACTGTGGTATCCGGATAAAAATGGCCAACCCGATTAGCCACAACTTCGGCCGTTGCCCCAAAACGCTGCTGGGCCGCAAAAACATTGACAGGCGGCAGAAGAACCCTCTGCATGGCAGGCAGCGACAGGAAAAAGAGAACCAGGACAAGCGTTCCGTGCAAGAAAACAGAAGCGGTGATCCATCCCTTGCGTCCACCGGCCAGCATCCATTCCACGGCCAGCAAAAGCCCCCCGACATAAGCCAGCGCCGCCCAATTGGCATTGGCGCGCGTCAGGAAGGAAAGCCCTATCATCAAAAGCAGGGGTGGCCATGTAAATGCATGCAGGTAAACCCTTGTTTTAAAAGAATCTGCCCCTTCCCCTGCGCCAGCGGTTTTCCTTGATGAAAGAAGAAAGGAAACCGAAAACAGGAGGGCTATCATCAGGAAGGGGCCAAAAACCGCAAACTGGGACAACATGAACACAAGCCCTTCGCGGAAGCTGAACAGGCTCCCGCTCATGTTGGCATTGCTTGCCGTATGGGCAAAAGTGATCCAGTCATGTTTCACGTTCCAGAGCAGATTGGGGACAATCCCCAGAAAGGCCGTTCCAACAATGGCTGTTCCGCCCTTGGTGCCAAGACGTTTGCGCGCATCCTTGTCAAACCAGAGGTAAAGCGCGGCACCTACGGCAAAATAAGCCATGGCATATTTTGCCAAAAGCCCAAGCGCTACCAGAAGGCCCGTCACAAAAGCCCATCTCCCCTGCCCCGTCCGGCACGCACGATGAAACGCCAACAGGGAAAAGGTCCAGAAAAACAGCAGCGGAACATCTGTTGTCATGAACATGGACGAGAAGGTGACCATGGGCAGGAGCATATAAAGCATTGCGGCCCAGAAAGCCCTTTTCTCCCCCCACCCCAGCTCTTTCACAAGAGGAACAATCAACAAGGCCGTTGCCCCATGCAGGAGAGGAGAAGCCAGACGCACCCAAAAGGGAGCATTTCCGCCAACAGCCGTCGTCAGATGGATAAGCCAGGCAATCATGGGCGGCTTGGAAAAATATCCAAGATCCAGATGACGCGACCAAACCCAGTATTGCGCTTCATCCGGCAAAAGGTAAAGACCGGACGCGGCCAGCATTGCCAGCCTTGCTACGGTAAAAATGATAACGAATACAAAAGCATTGCGGCATGATGTTGACATTACGATTTAACCTCTAAAACAAGACCGTCATAGGCAGGGCGCACGTTTTCCGGAAGTTCGCGGCAAAGGGTTTCATAATCCATGTGCCGGTTCATGTGGGTCAGGTAAGTTTGTCGCGGTTTCAATTCCTCCTCCCAACCCAGAATGCTGGACAGGGAGCTATGGAGCGGATGCGCCCGACGCACGGGCGCGGAAACAACCCAGGTATCAAGCCCTTTGAGCAAAGCCCTGTTTTCCGGGGGAATATCCGAATTGTCGGGTGTATAGGCAAAATTCCCAATCCTGAAGCCATAACTGGTCACGTTGGGGCCATGGGGCTGGGCATGAAAAACAACCGGGACACCAACCACATCATGGAGTCCTGGCGTAACCGGCCTGGGTTCCAGACATGGCGGATGATATTCATCACCTCCATCAACAAACAACCACGGCAGGCAAGATTTTGTTTCTGCAAGGGTTTTGGCGGAACCATAAACAGGAAACATGCGATCGCCAAGCCCTATGGAAAGAGATCGCAGGTCATCAAGCCCCAGAATATGGTCGGAATGGGAATGAGAGAGCAAAATCGCATCCAGCGAGGTAACCCCCGCATTCAAGAGTTGCTGGCGCGTATCGTGACCGGCATCAATCAGGATAACCCGGCCATCAACCTCAACCAGTGCGGAAGAGCGCATACGGCGGTTTTTGGGGTTTTCAGGATCACAGTGCCCCCAGCCCCGTCCCAGAACAGGAATCCCGCGTGCGCCGCCACATCCCAGAATGGTGACCTTCACGCCAGCACCGCCTTTGGAAAAAGGGACTTGAAATTGGCAGTTGTGACATTGGCCAGAACATCAGGCGAAACACCACGGATTCCCGCCAGCAAGGCTGCCGTATGGACAACAAAGGCAGGTTCATTGGTCTTGCCGCGGAAAGGAACCGGCGCAAGGAATGGCGCATCGGTTTCCACCAGCAGCCGATCCATGGGCACATGCATGGCTGTTTCGCGCAGGGCTTCCGATTTCGGGAAAGTCAGGATGCCGGACATGGATATGTAAAAACCAAATTCCAGGGCTTCATCCGCCATTTTGCGGCTCCCCGTAAAGCAATGGAGAACGCCGGAAAGCTTTTGCCCGGCGGTTTCCTCCCGCAGGATGCGCATGGTGTCTTCCTCGGCATCCCTTGTGTGGATCAGGATGGGAAGGCCGGTTTCCAGGCAGGCCCGGATCTGCACACGAAAAGCGTTCTGCTGCATGTCGCGCGGGGACTGGTCATAAAAATAATCCAGACCGCATTCCCCAATGGCCACAACCTTTGGATTCCGCGCCAAGGCAACCCAATCCAGCATCTTAACATCCGGTTCCTCAGCCGCATGATGGGGATGCTGCCCCACGGATGCACTCACACAGGAAAACCGCCCAGCCACCGCAATCACTCCCGGCGATGCGCGCAGGGTTGTGGCAACGGTCAGCATATGGCCAACCCCTGCCGTCTGCGCACGCGCAACAACCCCCGCAATATCTGCGGCAAAGTCGGGAAAATCCAGATGGCAGTGGCTATCAACCAGCATTCGGCACAGCCTCTTCCTCAACATATTTATGGAAGATGGGGGTGGGCACAGGCAACGGCACACCGGCGGCCAGAGCCCCCTCCTCACCCCAACGGTCAAACGTGCGTTCACTTTCCGCAACCGCAAGCTGGTCCAGCATTTTCCCGGACGATTCAGGAACAAAGGGCAGCAGGGCCAGCGCAATGTGGCGAATGGTTTCCGCCAGCACATAAAGCACCGTCGCCATCCGGGCTGGATCTGTCTTCTTCAGACCCCATGGCGCCATTTCATCGACATAGCGGTTACCATCAAAGGCCACGCCAAGAATGTCCTCAAGCGCCAGATGGAAAGACTGTGTTTCCATACGTTCACGCAGCTTGTCCAGCAGCGCGCGCGCACTCCCCAGCAGCTTTTCATCTTCTGCCGTGAAGGTTCCAAAGGTAGGAACAACGCCAGCGCAGTTTTTCTGGATCATCGAAAGGGTGCGCTGGGCCAGATTGCCAACGGCATTGGCCAATTCACCATTCATGCGCCCAACCATGGCAACATGTGAAAAATCACCATCCTGCCCAAAAGGCACTTCGCGCAACATGAAATAGCGGGTCTGATCAACACCATATTTTTCAACCAGATGGCCTGGCTTTATGACATTCCCCAGAGATTTTGACATCTTCTGCCCTTCCGCCATCCACCAGCCATGTGCAAAACACCGCTTTGGCGCAGGAAGTCCGGCCGACATCAGGAAGGCAGGCCAGTAAACGGCGTGGAATCGGATAATGTCTTTGCCCATGACATGCACGTCTGCCGGCCAAAAATGCTCGTATTTCGATCCCGCCGCCATTTCAGGGTAGCCAAGGGCGGAAATGTAATTGGCCAAGGCATCGAGCCAGACATACATGATGTGGGCATCATCGCCCGGAACCGGCACGCCCCACTTGAAGGTGGTGCGGCTGATGGAGAGGTCGCGCAGGCCCTGCTTTACAAAGCTCACAATCTCATTGTGGCGGCTATGCGGCATGATGAAGTCGGGATGGCTTTCATAAAAGGCCAACAGGCGATCCTGCCATGCAGAGAGCCTGAAGAAATAACTGGGTTCCTCCACCCATTCGCACTCCGCCCCGGTGGGGGCGATTTTCTTGCCGTTTTCGCCATCCTTCAGCTCATCTTCACCAAAGAAGGCCTCATCACGCACGGAATACCAGCCATTGTAGCTGCCCAGATAGATGTCGCCATTGTCGGCCAAGGCCTTCCACAGGGCTTCGGCCGCAGCAAGGTGGCGATCTTCCGTGGTGCGGATAAAATCATCGTTCGAGATGTTGAGCATTTGCCCCATCGCACGGAAATACTGGGAAACATCGTCGCAGAATGCCTGGGGATCCACACCCTTGGCTGCGGCGGATTTCTCGACCTTCTGTCCGTGTTCATCCGTTCCAGTAAGGAACATCACGTCAAAGCCATCCAGCCTCTTGAAGCGGGCCAGGGCATCGCAGGCGATGGTGGTGTAGGCGTGCCCCATGTGCGGAACATCGTTCACGTAATAGATCGGGGTCGTGACATAAAAATGCTTGCCGTGTCCAGACATGGGAATCTCCCTAAAAAAATGGTCAGCGCAGAGCCAGGAAGGCTGAAACAAAAGCCTGCCGTTTATCAAGGTTGGCCCTATCGCATTCCTCGAAAAGGTTCCGCACCTTTTCCCATACTTCCACCGTCCAATCAAGCCCATGTTGCGCAACGAGCCGTTGTGCCAGGCTTCCCTCCCCCGGCACCACTTCCGGTGGCACTTCCCCACGTGCGCCAAAACGCGCCAGCCGCATGAGCCACCAGATGAGAAAACCCGACACTGTCCCGAAGGCTGCGCCGGACCCCGGACGCGCCAAACGGTCCGCTAGGGCATTGACGGCAAGAATATCAAGGTTTGGCAATGGAATCATGAGGTCTATCATGTCCTTGTAAAGGGACAAGCCCCCCTCATCCGCAAGGGCCAGCGCCCGGCCGATGGAACCTTCCGCCATGCGGGAAAGTGCCTTGCGTTCTTCCTCTGGCATGTCCGGAGCGCCATAACGCGCCATGAGTTCGGCCACCGTTTCTTCCGGCAGCGGCGAGAGCATGAGTGACCGGCTGCGGGAACGGATGGTAGGCAAAAGTGCCCCCGGATTGGACGCCGTGAGAACAAGAACTGCCTTTTCAGGCGGCTCTTCAAGAATTTTCAGGATGGCATTCTGTCCGGAGCGGTTCATGCCATCGGCCCCATCCACCACAACCACGCGATACCCGCCTTCAGCGGAAGTCATGCGCAGGAAAGGCGGAATGCGACGCACCTCGTCCACCGGGATTTCCTCCTTGAAACGCCCGGTCTTTTCATCAAATGGGCGGGAAATACTGCAGAGGTCGGCATGTCCACTTGCTGCCATGCGGGAAAACACTGGCGAAGTTTCCGGAACATAGAGACTATCCGCGGCAACCGGTTCTCCCGCAAACAACAGGTTCCCTTCGTTTTGCATCCCCCCCTGCGAAAGCAGGAAACGGGCAAAACGGAAGGCCAGCGTGGCCTTGCCAATGCCTGGCGGCCCGGCGAAGACCCAGGCATGTGGCAAACGTCCGGAATAAAACGCAGCAAGCAAACCCCTTTCAGCCTCTTCATGGCCGACAAGAAAAGGATTGGCCCGCGCTTCCGGTGCGGTCATGTCAGTGGCGCCCCAAGACGTTCGCGCAGAACCTTGCAGATTTCCGCCTGCACGGATTCAATATCCTTGCTGGCATCAATGACCGCAAAACGGTGCGGGTTTTTGCGGGCAAGATCCAGATACCCTTCGCGCACCCGCTTATGAAACTCCAGTTCCTGTTTTTCAAAACGATTAATGGAATCCGGCGTCCAGTTATCCTGGGTACGGGCCATCACGCGGCCAAGTCCTACTTCGGACGGAATATCGAGAACAAAGGTCAGATCAGATTCAAAATCCCCCGCGATGAAGCGGTACAGGGTTTCAATACCTTCCTTGTCTCCTTCCCGGCCATATCCCTGATAAACGCGCGTGCAATCGACATAACGGTCGGAGACAACCCATACTCCGGCCTTGAGCGCCGGCCAGATGGTGCGTACCAAGTGGTCGCGACGGGCTGCGAAAAACAGCAGGGCTTCGGTTTCCCCATCCCATTTGTTCTTGTCGCCCAGAAGAATAAGGTTGCGGATTTCCTCCGCCCCTTCCGATCCCCCCGGCTCGCGTGTCCTGATGGCTTCCATGCCCGCTTCGTGCATGGCATTGAGGAGCATCTTGATCTGGGTGCTTTTCCCCGACCCTTCGCCGCCTTCAAACGTGATGAACTTGCCTGAAAACTGGTTCATTCCGAAATTCCTTCTTCATCTTCCGGCTGTGCATCCCCGCCAACAAGGTGGCGCAGGTTGTTGATGATGCGGCCCAAAAACCCAAGTCGAGGAACGTCAATCGCCGCCACAAGCGGCACTTCCTGCACCATGCCTGGCGCTTCAATCCGGAGCGTACCGATTTCCTGCCCCTTCTTCACGGGTGCCTGAATGGGTTCCTTTGTCACCAGCGTAACCTTGAGCGCTTTTTTGCCGACAGCATCAAGGGACACAGATACATCACGCGTGGCAATGGCCGGGGTTGAGAAATACTGGCCTTCCCAAACAGAAACCTGTCCCATTTCCTCCGCCGATGAAACAATCTTTACCGGCTGGAACTCACGAAAGCCCCATTCCAGCAGGCGCTGGGATTCCCGCGCGCGCTCCGACATGCTGGACAGGCCGTTGACCACAAGCAAAAGTCTGCGGCCATTACGTTCAGCCGTTCCCACAAGACCATAACCAGCCTCGGATGCATGCCCCGTCTTGAACCCGTCTGCTCCCGCCACAAGCCCGATCAGGGGATTGCGGTTCTGCTGCTTGATGTCGCTCCAGGTAAATTCCTTTTCCCCGTAATAATGGAAATATTCCGGAAAATCGGTCAGCGTCCGCAAGCCAAGGATGGCAAGGTCACGCGCGGTGGAATAATGACCATCCATCGGCAGGCCGCTGGCATTCATGAACTGGCTGTTCACCATACCAAGAGCATGCGCTTTTTCCGTCATTTCCTGGGAAAAAGCCTCTTCGCTACCGGAAAAGCCTTCCGCCACCACCACCGTTGCGTCATTACCCGACTGGACAATGACGCCGCGAATGAGATCCTCAAGCCGGATTTTCGATCCCACCAGAACATACATGGACGACTGCTTGCTGCTCCCCATGCGCCAGGCCTTTTCGCTCACCGTAAAGGTGTCATCCAGCGTGTAACGACCGTTCTTGAGAGCATCAAAAAGCATGTAAATGGTCATCATCTTGCTCATGGATGATGTCGGCATCTGCTGGTCTGCATTTTTCTCCAGAAGAACAGTGCCCGTCGAAAGGTCAACGAGGTAGGCTTCCCGCGCTGCGGTTTCCAGTGCATGGGCCGCAGATACCGAAAAAATCAGGCAGACCCCTGCAAGGATGGAGAGGAAAAAATGTTTCATGGCATATCCTTTCTGGCTTCCGGATCAATCCACAATGATGCGTGCAGCATTGATTCCGGTTTCAACAACTTTTTTCAGGATTTCATCGGCTTTGTCAACGCTTGCGACAGGCCCGAGACGTACCCTGAAAAAATCACGCCCCTGCACGTTTGCAGGCTGAATGCTGGTTTCTGCGATACCCGCCAGCTGCCGGGCAAGGCCAACCGCATTGTTTTCCTGGGTAAAAGCCCCTGCCTGAACATAAATCTGCGTTGCGGAAACGGGGACCTGCTCCACCACATCCGGCAAATCCACTTTTTCAATCGAACTGGCCGCATCTTTGGTCGGCGCAATCCGGGGAGGCGCAGTTTTAGCCGCATGCGCATCTTGCAAACGGACCGAGGATGCCATCAGGATTTCCTGTGGTTCCGGCCTTCCCGCCTTCTTGGCAGCGGCAATCGCCCGGCTTTCCTCAGCCAGAACCTGTACACGCACCTTGGCTGTACCCTTGGTGCGGAATCCCAAAAGTTCGGCCGCGCGCTCGGAAACATCAATGATGCGGCCCCTGGCATATGGTCCACGGTCATTCACCCGCAGGATCACCGCATGCCCGTTTTCAAGGTTGGTGACCCGCACAAAACAAGGCATGGGCAGGGTACGGTGCGCCGCTGTCATGGCCCGCTGGTCAAACTTTTCTCCATTGGCCGTTTTGCGGGCATGAAACCCGGGGCCATACCAGGAAGATATCCCGGTTTCATCATAACCATAATTTTCCTCGGGATAATAAGTCCTGCCATTGATCACATAAGGTTTGCCAACCTTGTACACACCTTCAGAACTGGCGGACGACACCATCGGAGACGGACGGACATCATCCCCATCAAACGGAATTTTCTTGGCCATGTGCGCAATCAGCTCCGTTTCCGCACAACCGGAAAGGAGGAAAGCCAGAAGAAACAAGGAACGCGCGCCCTTCATGATGCCCCAATCTGGTCTGAGAGAAGGCCAACAGCCGTTGCAAAATAGGTTGACCTGTTCCATTTCATGAATACGCGATAGTTGTTGAACACAAGGAAAGCAGCCCCTGTTGGCCCATCCGGCATGACAAGGGAGGCTTCCGCAGGGAGATCATTCAGCGCCTTTCCATCCATGGACGCAATCCCCATTTCCTTGAAAGCCTCAAGCGGCAGGGTTTTGTCCAGCCCCGCCAGCGGGCCCGCATCAAGTCCTGCGGGCAAGCGGACTGGAACCCCCCATGGTTCACCGGTCTTCCACCCAGACTTGGCAAGGTAATTGGCGGCTGATGCAAAAATGTCATCGCGGTCCGACCAGATATCCCGTCGTCCATCGCCATTAGCGTCCACGGCATAGGTTTCAAAGCTTGAAGGCATGAACTGCACCTGGCCCATCGCCCCCGCCCATGAGCCTTTCATGTTGGCTACAGAAACATGTCCATGTTCAATAATCCGGAGCGCCCGAACAAGCTCGCCGCGGAAAAAATCCGGTCGTCGCCCGTCCATGGCCAGAGTTCCCAAGGCATGAGGCACGGAAAATCCCCCCATGATGGCGCCATAATTGGTTTCAATCCCCCACAGGGCGACGACAACATGCGCCGGCACGCCATAAGCTTTTTCCATGGCGGACAATCGCCCCTTTTCCTCAACATAAAGGCGGCGACCCTGGGTAATGCGTTTTTCAGAAAGCAGGGTTTTGCGGTATTCCGCAAAGCTTTTCCGGCCCTCTGGCTGGCTACGATCCAGCTCAACAATGCGGGAAACAGGTGAAAAGCCGGACATGGCTTCATCAAAGGTGCGCGAAGAAACTCCCGCAGCCAGCGCTTCCACCTTGAGGGAGGCCAGAAAATGCCGGACATCCCCCCCAGCCAGGGCGGGGAGAGACAGGGCGGCACAGCATGCCGCGGCAAGGGTCAGGATTCGGGTGCTGGAAACCATGTGTCTGTTTTGCCCGAGAAATGATAGGCCGTCAACCCGATCCATTCCCTTATTGCAGTATTGAGGCGATCCATGCCCCCCAGAGCATCCATGCGGGTGGGCCCCTCATGACTGACGCGGAAATCCACAGGCCATGCCACAACCTTCCAGCCAACCTTGCGGAAAATCCCCATGGAACGTGGTGTGTGGAAGGCCGAGGTTACCAAAAGCCAGACCTCATCCGGTTTCGGGTTGGCAAGAGCCTTGCTGAAGGCTGCATTTTCATAGGTATTTCGGGAAGCACGCTCCCAAAGAAAACGTCTCATGTCAAGTCCCAGCTCTGCCACATGGGCACGAACCTCATCGGCCTCGCGCATCTTCTGGTCGCGCAGCATGCCGGAGCCGCTGGTGTAAAGAATGCGGGCATCCGGGTACAGGTGCGCCAGGCGCACCATCTCAAGGATCCGTTCCCCACTCTCGTTCACGGCAAGAATATCATCCCGTCCACGCATGGGGGGCATGTCCAGCGCCCCCCCCAGAATGATAATGCCATCCACCTTTTCCGGGGCGGCAACCGGACGCTGGAACCGGTTTTCCAGGGGAGAAAGCAGGCTTGAACCAACAGGCAGGAACCAGACTGCCAGAAGAGTCAGTGAAACAACCGTGGAAAGAAACAGGCCAACCCGACGCACGCCGGGTGCCTTGAACAGGAGCTGCAACAACACGCTCAGCCCCAGAAGGGCAGCAAGAAAATTGAGCGGGGCCGTGAGCCACCAGAGGATTTTTGATATGGCAAAGAACATGGAGGCTTGTTTTACTTTGTTGTTTCAGGAATGTCCGCAATCTGTGGATGGGAAACCTCGTTGGGAGCTTCCACCGGCAGGACAATCCGGATCGTTGTGCCAATCCCGATCCTGCTGCTCAGCGTCAGATGCCCACCATGCAATTCAACCAGTTTACGGCTGATGGAAAGGCCAAGCCCTGTGCCATCCTTTTCGCGGGCAAGCATTGTGCCGCTTTGATGAAAGGGTTCAAAAACCAGAACCTGCAGCTCGTCGGCAATGCCGATGCCGTTATCCTTGACATCCATATGAACGGTCTTTTCAGGGGCATCATATGCTGCAGTGATGGAAATACGTCCACCGTCCCCGGTGTATTTGTTGGCATTTGAAAGAAGATTCAGGAACACCTGCCTGATGGCGCGTTCGTCAGCACTGACCAGTGGCAGGTTTTCGGGAACATCGACAGTTATCTCCTGCTTCCTGTCCTGGAACCTGACGGCCGTCATCTTGACGCATTCCTCTATGATCTGGGAAACATCCAGCGGGATGCGCTTCAGGACGAGCTGTTTGGCCTCGATTTTCGACATATCCAGTACGTCGTTTATTAGGGATAGCAAATGCACGCCACTGCCGTAGATATCTCCGGCATATTCTGCATACTTTTTGGAAACAGGCCCCATCATTCCATTTTTGATGATTTCTGAAAACCCGATGATAGCATTGAGCGGCGTACGGAATTCGTGACTCATATGGGCAAGGAATTCGCTTTTTGAAGCATTGGCGCTGGCAGCTTCTTCAGCCAGCGCCTGACTGCGCACCGTGGCCTCTTCAAGAAGACGATTGGTCTCCTGGAGCTCTTCCTCAGCGCGCTTGCGTTCTGTGATATCCCTTGCAATGGCCTGGAAACCGACAAGTGCGCCCGCTTCATCCCTTATGCCTGTGCCATTTGAGCTGTGCCAGCGCCATGACCCGTCGGTGTGCCGCATCCGGTACTCGATAGCCCCCGGTACCTCCCCTTTCTCGACCGATATGCGAATAAAATCGGCGCACCGCGAACGATCGTCGGGATGGACAAAAGACAGGGCTGATTTTCCAATTGCCTGTTCTATGGGATACCCGAGAAGTGTGTTGAACGAGGGAGAAAGGAAGGTAAAGACCCCGTTGACATCAAGGGTATAAATGACATCGTGGCTATTTTGGACAAGGAGGCGGAATTTTTCCTCGCTCGCCCGCAATTTCGATTGCTGGATACGGATGCTGGCATCCGTGCGGCGAAGCAGGACAAAAACAAAACCAAGCAAAAACGTCAACAACACGGCATATATCATTTCACCAATGGTAAGCAATTGCTCAAAAGCCGCTTTTTCGGCGGTGATATCCTGCATGTCCATCAGGGCACCAACCTCTTTGCCCGAAGCATCCTGCATGGGCATGACAGATACGCGCCAGACCCTTCCGTCGAGAGCGATTTCCATGCTGCTTCCGTTGGATGACAGGTTGCCTGAAACATGATCAACCCAGGACGCGAGAATATCGGGCAGGCGACCCTGGGAGGTATAAATGATGACGCTTCCCGGCAAACGATCCCAGTCAGCATCCCTGCCGAGCGTACGCATGCCGTCTTCCCAGGTTTTCCGGTCGATGTTCTCTTTGCGGATGCTGATGGCCAGATGACTGCCTGAATCGCTACGCTGCCTTTGCAGCACATCCTCGATCTCCTTGCCGAGTTCGACATACCCGAGAAGTTTGCCTCCTTCAAAAACCGGCTGTACCACGCTCAGTGTGAAAGTGCCGAGCGGCCCCAACTCCATTCCGGAGACAACTTCCCCTGTCTGTTCTGCCTTGATGGCTATGAAACGATTTACGATATTCCCGCATTTTTCAGGCGCATCAATACTCAGAAAACAGACACGGTTTTTGTCAAGAAAAGAGAAATGCGCAAGCTTGCTGTTCTGGCCCATGATTTCGAACACGGGTTGCCAGGCTGCCTGCAAACTGGCAGAATCATTCTCTCGCAAGGCTTTTTGCACAAGGGCATTGGCAGCCATGGGCCCTGTGACGGCAATCATGTCACCCGCCTGCTGGTCCAGGGAGAAGTGCAGGTTACTGATCTTTTCCTCGACTTTGGCGGTAACGTTGTAATTTATGTGTTCCTGATGTTGTTTCCATAGAAGTGCCCCCGTACCGGTCAGCACAAGAACCACGATAGCCATCAGGGGTGGCAGAAGACGCCGCAGAACCGGCTGGGGCGAAGCTTCAACACAGCGGGTTGTTGCAGCAAGAACTGTCCCCACAGTGATGAACAGCATGATGATCAGCCCCATGGGCAACGCTGATCGGGAGGCCACATTCCAACTCCAGTCACTGGCATCGATATCCATACCCAGCACAGCGATGACGGAACCTGTTTGCGGGTCCGTAATCGGGATCAGCGCCGAGATCCACGTTCCCCATTGATCCGGGAGAGGACCTTCGACAACTTCCCCCCCGATATCGAACATGCCAAGAATATCTTCCGATGCGTCCTCATATATCTGTCCGGGGGGAGAATAATCCTCCGAATCGGAAGGTTCGCTATCCACAAAGAAAAATGCCGCCCCATCAGCCCCGCGGCCCAGAAGATAGACAAACCGGCCTTTCGGATTGGACAGGCGAACAGAGGTCAGTTGTTCCTTGATATGCTGGTAATCGGCGTTTTCAATATCCGCATCCGTACCTGAAAGCCTCTGGATGGATGGAACATTCACCGCATGGGCCACCATCCGCGTCTGCTGAAGCAGGTTGGCACGCATCTCCTGCCCCGTCCGCAACACGGTCCACCAGGAAAAGAAGACACCAACGGCAAAGACAGCCAAAAACAACGCTGCAGTTTTCGTGCATGAATTTTTCCATCCGGAAAAACGATTTTGGCCTTTGTTTTTCATGGTTCCTTTTCTTTGATTCTGCCTTCAGTACGCGCTGGCACGCAAACCCAAGATTGCTCCATATTGATTTTTTGCACAACAACCATCATCAGCAGAGAGGTTTTTGATACAAAAAAGAACAGGGGGCTTATTTTAACCGATGGTTTTGTGTGTGTCGAGAGGTATGTATGGGGGGCCAAGCGAAGCGATGGTCGCACCTCGAACTAAAAACATCCACCCTATCCGACTTTCATACAAACAAGACAATGCTTGTCTTGTCCGGAAAATTTAGGTATCTCCTATGATGATGGATGGGTGGCCGAGCGGTTGATGGCACCGGTCTTGAAAACCGGCGTTGGTGAAAGCCAACCGTGGGTTCGAATCCCACCCCATCCGCCACCAATTTTTCTATTATATATCAATAAATTATCTTATTTGCTTCCCGTGAAGGCCTTGTTTCGGCAGCCTTTGCGGCATTTCCTCCATCATTCCCTCCCGGGCAGAGAACGAATCTTTGGCTTTCCCGCCAATTTTCCCTCCCCCATTTTCCGAACGGCCTTTTGACGGTGTTGCATTTCCCCTGATCTGCTTGCCCCTACAACAAAGAAACGCCGGGATTTCCCCGGCGTTTCTTTCAGACTGGCAACACCAAAAACTCAGCGCAGCCACATTTCATAGGATACAGGTCCGTATTGCGCCCGTCCCCAGCATCCATAACCATTATTGTAATTATAGTCTCCGGCACCCGCAGTTCCTGTCATTATGCTGCTAGCGGCATAATTGTCCGGGTAAGCGCCGCCACATCCGCAACCGGCCCCATAGCACCAGGAAACCCTGGCATCCGTCTTGTTCCCCGGGATGAGCATGACAGTGTATTTGTTGGAGGAATAACTGTCATCCCACGGCGTGTTGGCGATGTAGTAATAGGACATGTCCAGAAGCGGATAAATCCCGTTGAAGTTGGAGGCTGGCGCAGAATAGGTTGGAGAATTCCCCACAAATGCCTGCCGCACTTCATTGAACTGCGCAATTTCCTTGTAGGCCGGGAATTTGAGGGAAAGCACACCCTGCCTGTTCGCCAGGTTACCAACCCATGTGTTGGCAAGATCCGGATACGGCATGTCAAAATCGGTTCCGCTATCGCGCATGACAAGCGTCCAGCCACCACCATCGTTCGTCATGTCGCACCAGACATCCACCGGAAGACCATCAATCGGCTTGATGGTATAGATACCGTCTCCCGTCAGGCCATCATAGATATAACCATTGGCAAGGTCGGGGGTCAGGTAGTCATAACAGTTTTTGGCGAACACGTCATTGCTCCAGCGTCGCCCGGCCCCATAAGCCACAATGGTGCGCAGCGGAGAAACCGTGATCGTGAAGTTTTGCTCAACCGTTCCGCCACGGCCATCCGATACGCCAATGACAACCGGATGATCTCCACTGGTGGCTGGTGCACTTCCCGATAACAGGGCCGTGCGCGATCCCGTGGAGGAAAGCGAAAGCCACGATGGCTTGACGGGCGCGGAAATGGTCAATGTATCCCCGGCATCCCCATCTTCGGCGGTAATGGCATAAGAATAGGTTTCCCCCTCTTCCACCCAGGTTCCGGGAATGCTGGAGATGGATGGAGCGACATTAGGCAACGGTTCTGCAGCTGCCACCACGACAGTGAAATTCTGGACGGTGGCAAGGCCTCTCGCATCCACCGCACGCAGCGAGACAAGATGGCTGCCTGCGCTGGCGGGAGCCACACCGGAAAGCGTTGCTGTGCCCCTTCCTGTCTGTACAAGGGTTAGCCACGAAGGTTTTGTGCTGGCCAGGACGTCCAGGCTGCCTACCGTGGAATCTGTCGCTACCACATTGTATGTGTAGCTTCCGGCATTGGCCACCCATGTCACTGGTGAGCTGGTATAAGCCGGCGCCTCGTTTTCTACAACATGGAGATAAGGGCGGTAGCAGACATTGGCGGATTCGCGGCTATAAACCGTATAAACAGTTGGCCCGTTCATGCAGAATGCCGTTGGATTGTCGATCACGAGACCATAAAACGCACCGCTTTTCCAGCCCGCGTAATGGCCACTCATGTCATAGGCTTCCTTGCCAAGACCTGAATAGGGCGCGGAGCGGGTGATGGGGCCATAAAGTGCCGTTGTTCCCCGGGCCGGCATGTTGTTCCAGGTAATGGTATCCTGCGTCCATGACCCATTGCTCGTGTAAAAATAATAGTTCTGGGTGCCGCAGCTGTAACAGGTTGCATCGCCATTCATGACCCAGATTTTTGCGCTGTCAAAATTGAGGGGAGCGCTGGACAGGTTAAAATTCATGAACAGGCGGTTTCCTCCTGTGTTGCAACTGGAAATACCGGCCGCATAAAGTATTTCGTTCATTCCACTGTTCGTTGTTGGAATCGACCTGTCTGGAGTAGAATCATCCGTCGGAAACAGGACATGTTCCCGGCTGGTGCTGATGATGCCGGCAAGGGCAGCCATGGCGTTTCCGCCCACATTGGCTGCAGCTTCAAGCCCAGCACAGAGATAGGCCGGAGAACTCCCCCGTGACCGAACCCTGACCGTGCAGGCCCCACCAGGAGAAAGGATTTCCCCGGTACAGGCATCGCTGCCCAGCTCAAACCGCGCACTGTCCGAAAGGCTCATGGCAATGGCGGAAGTGTCCGTAATTCCAATGTTGCGGACCGTAAATGTCACCCAGTCTCCAAGGGTTTCCGGCGGTGTGATATGCATGTCGGAAACTTCCACAGGGGAGATGACCAGCTGCGCATCCCCCATACCTGTGGCAAGACCGGACAGACCAATAGTTGCGTTTCCACCTGTGGTTGCCTGAACAATCAGGTTTCCTTCCAGGATGCCCGCCACCAATGCCAGCGGACGAACCTTGAATGAGCAACTGGATGCCCCGGCGAGAATTTGCCCGGCACAGGTATTGGTACCTGCATCAAACTCAAAATTCGTTGTATTGGTAAGTGTCGTCGTCAGGGCTGTTGTCGGATTGGCGCCATAATTCACAATGGTGAACGTGACCCATTCCCCCGAAGATGCGGGGGCCACCACATCCATGCCATCCTGCTGCGTAATGGGCGAACCGATTTTTGCAGGGCCGATCCCCATGGCTGTGCCGGAAAGGGGAACTTCCACTGTTCCACCATTGGCGGCATGAACACGCAAGGCACCAGAATAAGGCCCGCCTTCCACAGCCTTTGGCCGCACGGAAACCGTACAACTGGCAGCAGGAACAAGGCTCAAACCATCGCATGTGTTGGTCACATTCTCGAAGTTGGTATCATTGACAAGTGATATTTCCAAAACACTCGTGGCAACACTCCCTGTGTTGGAAACCGTAAAGAGGACTTCATCCCCCGTGGTTGCCGGCCCCGTGACATCCATCCCTGTCTGCGCTTCAGACGGAACAACCGAAATCAGGGTGGGAGCAAACCCTGTCCCCATGCCGGACAAGGTGGCGGAAACCGTTCCCCCCGTTACCGCAGAAACCATCAGCGTGCCCGATAAGCCGCCATCAACATCCGCAACAGGGCGAACCCGCACATTGCAACTCTCTCCTGCTGGCAAAGCAACACCCGCACATGTATCAATCCCGATTTCAAAATGCGCATTGGAAACACTCACCAGCATTGCGGAACTGGACTGGGAGCCTTCATTGGAAACGGTGAAGGTTTCCCATTCACCAACTGTGGCAGGGCTCAACACATCCATTCCTGATACGGCTTCGGGACTGATGGCGAGAAAATCCTCTCCACTGCTTCCCCCGCCACTTCCATAGCTTGGGCAAGTGGATGTATCTGTCAGGTCACAGATGCGCGTTCTGATTCGATAAGAGTGCCCGGAAGAAGCCATTTCCATTTCCTGGGCAAAAGCCTGCACAGAAAAAACAACGGAAAGAACAAGGATTGCAACACGCCACATGAAAAAACCCTCCAAAAAAAACAGCGATCAAGGAGCCAGATGCCATCTTTCAACATACACCATGCAATACACCATGTAAAATGGCATTTGAAAAACACCATTTTGAAAACCAAAAAGCTACAGAAAAATTACGGCGTGTTGATACACAGGATTTCCTAATGACGCCCACTGTCATTCGTTATGCACACACCTTACCTATCATCTCTCACAAATCGTTGACTTTTCTCGTTCAGCCATGATACCCAGCGACATCGTTCCATGACAGTAAAAGGATGGTTTTCATGAAAGCGGTCATTCTTGCGGGCGGATTTGGCACGCGCATCAGCGAAGAATCACAGTTCAAGCCAAAGCCGATGATTGAAATTGGCGGCAAGCCCATCCTTTGGCACATCATGAAGACCTACTCCCACTACGGCATTAATGATTTCATTATCTGCCTTGGCTGGAAGGGCTATGTCATCAAGGAATATTTCTCCAATTATTTCATGCATATGTCCGACATTACCATTGATCTTGAACACAACCGCGTGGAAGTCCACCACAAGAAGGCAGAGCCATGGCGGATCACGCTTGTGGATACGGGCGAAACATCCCAGACCGGAGGCCGCCTGCGCCGCGTGCGGGATTATATTGGCGATGAAACCTTTTGCTTCACTTATGGCGATGGCGTTTCGGATGTGGCCATTGACAAGCTCATTGCACACCACAAGCAAGCTGGACTGAAGGCAACAATCACCGCCATCCAGCCCCCCGGACGCTATGGCGTGATCAATATTGCGGACAACAACCAGGTTGAAAAATTCCATGAAAAACCCATGGTGGAGGGCGCCTGGATCAATGGAGGGTTCTTTGTTCTGGAACCTTCCGTTCTTGATTACATTGAAAAAGATGAGACATCATGGGAACTGGATCCCATGCACAAGCTGGTCGCGGAAGGTCAAGTCTCCGCCTATTGCCATTCCGGTTTCTGGCAGGCCATGGATACCCTGCGTGAAAAGAATTACCTCGAGAATCTCTGGCAGAAGGGGGAAGCCCCATGGAAGGTCTGGTCATGAACGCCTTTGACAACATTTATGCAGACAAGCGCGTCCTCGTCACTGGCCATAATGGTTTCAAGGGAACTTGGCTGACAGAATGGCTGGTGGAGCTGGGCGCAAAGGTTTCCGGCATCGCCCTCCCCCCGAACACCAAGCCCAACCATTGGGAACTCCGCACCCCACACATTGATGAACACATCCAGGATGTCCGCGAAGAGGCGCGAATTGCGGCCATTATCCAGGAAACGCAGCCCGAAATCGTCTTTCACCTTGCCGCCCAGCCCCTGGTCCGCAAATCCTACCGGGAACCACTCCTGACCTTTAGCACAAATGTCATGGGCACGGCCAATGTTCTAGACGCCTGCCGCCAGACACCCTCCGTCAAGGCCATTGTTGTCATCACCACCGACAAATGCTATGAAAACCAGGAATGGGTATGGGGATACCGCGAAAATGACCGGCTTGGCGGACATGACCCCTACAGTGCCTCAAAGGCAACGGCAGAACTCGTCGTGGGCTGCTGGCGTAAATCCTTTTTCTCCACGAATGATACGCCCCTGCTCGCCTCGGCGCGCGCCGGCAATGTCATTGGAGGCGGGGACTGGGCGGAAGACCGCCTGATCCCCGACCTTGTACGGGCTGTCAAGCTTGGTGAACCTCTTGTCATCCGCTCCCCCAGGGCCACACGTCCCTGGCAGCATGTGCTGGAGCCGCTTGCTGGCTACCTCATGCTGGGCCAGAAACTGCTGGAAGGCCGCAGGGAGTTTGCCGAGGCCTGGAACTTCGGCCCGGACGATGCCAGCAACCAGACCGTGGAAACCGTCCTCAACCACATCCAGTCCATCTGGCCTGTCATGACCTGGCAGCTTGACGCAAACCCGCAGATGCATGAAGCCAACCTTCTGCACCTTGACAGCAGCAAGGCCCGCCGCCTCCTGCACTGGACTCCTGTCTGGGACCTGGAGGACTGCCTTGAGGCCACCGTTGGCTGGTACCGCGACCATCTTTCCGGCAAGCCTGTCCCAACGAAATTCCAGATTGAAGCTTATTGCGAAACGGCTCGCCAGCAAGGCGCTGAATGGATCAGGCCATGATCATTCACCCGACGTCCATCCCCGGCGTCATGGTTGTCGGAACCGTACCTTTTTCCGACCACAGGGGCGCTTTTGCGCGCCTGTTCTGTGCAAGGATGCTGGCCGACATCATTGGCGCACGCCAAATCGTCCAGATCAACCATTCCCGGACCAATACGCAAGGCGCCGTGCGTGGCATGCATTTCCAGCACGCGCCGCATGCTGAAATGAAACTGGTTCGCTGCCTTGCCGGCCGCGTTCTTGATGTGGCAGTTGACCTGCGCAAAAGCTCGCCAACATTCCTTTCATGGCATGCCGAAGAACTCTCTCCAGACAACGCCAACATGCTGGTTGTTCCGGAAGGGTGCGCCCATGGCTTTCAGGTTCTGGACGGCCCGGCTGAACTCCTTTACCTGCACACGGCCTTCTACAACAAGGAATCTGAAGGCGGTGTCCGCCATGATGACCCCTCCTTGGGCATCACATGGCCCCTGCCGGTTACCGACATCTCACAACGCGATCTTGAACATCTCCTCATCACAAAAGACTTCACGGGAGTTTCCTTATGAAATGCCGCCATTGCGCAACGCCGCTTGAACACGTATTCCTCAACCTTGGCTTTGCCCCGCCTTCAAACGACTACCTCACAGCGGAAGACCTGCACGCTCCGGAACATTATTTCCCACTCAAAATCTTCATCTGCGACAACTGCTGGCTAGCCCAAACCGAAGATTACTCGAAAGCCAATGAGATCTTCAGGAATGATTATGCCTATTTTTCCTCCACATCCAGCGGATGGCTTGCCCATTCCGCCGCTTATGCAGACATGATCACAAAGCGCCTTGACCTTTCCGGAGAAAGCTTGGTCGTCGAGCTTGCCTCCAACGATGGCTACCTGCTCAAGAACTTTGTCAAGTCAGGCATCCCGGCCCTCGGCATTGAACCGACCAAAAGTACAGCAGATGCCGCCATTGCCATTGGCGTTCCCACCCTCATGGAATTCTTCGGTACCGAGCTGGCATCAAGGCTGGCGAACGAGGGAAAACAGGCCGACCTCATCATTGGCAACAACGTCTTTGCCCATGTGCCCGACATCAACGATTTCACCGCTGGCATGAAAACCCTGCTGAAACCATCCGGCACCATTACCCTGGAATTCCCGCATTTCATGAACCTCATTGAACTGTGCCAGTTCGATACCGTGTACCATGAACATTATTCCTACCTGTCTCTCCACACGGTTTCCCGCGTGTTTGAACAGGCTGGCCTGCGCGTGTTCGACGTTGAGCAGATCCCGACCCACGGCGGCAGCCTGCGTGTCTATGGCTGCCACATGGATGATCCGCGCCTGACAACACAAGCGGTCAGGGACCTTGTTGCCGAAGAAGACCGGCGGGGCATGCGCGCCCTCCCCCTTTACCAAGCTTTCCAGGAACGTGCCAACAAGGTCAAGAACGACTTGGTAGCCTTCCTTATCGAGCAAACACGCGCCGGCAAGAAAGTGGCGGCATATGGCGCCGCAGCCAAGGGCAACACCATCCTCAATTACGGCGGCGTCAAGCCCGATCTCCTGCCTTTCGTGTGTGATGCTGCGCCCTCCAAGCAGAACAAGTTCATGCCCGGCAGCCACATCCCCATCCTGCCCCCCGCAGATCTTCTGTCCGCCAAGCCGGACTTTGTCCTCATCCTGCCATGGAACATTGCGGCCGAAGTCGAAAAACAGATGTCCGCAGTCCGTGAATGGGGTGGGAAATTTGTGGTTGCCGTTCCGCAAATTCGGGTTTTTTGATGCATATCATCATTTCCGGCGCAACAGGTTTTATTGGCCAGGCCGTTGTAAAGGCGGCTCTGGCGCGCGGCCATGCCGTATCGGTACTGGTCCGGAATGAAGCCGTGGCGCGGAAATGCCTCCCCGCCAACAACTCCAACCTTTTTTTCCTCCCCTTTGGCCATTTTCCCGATCTTGACCTGTCCTCCTTGCGCAAGGGGGATGACGCCCTCATCCACTTGGCCTGGGAAGGTGTTGGCAAATACTCGGACCCGGCCAACCTCACCCGCAACCTTGAACCCCAGTTCCTTTTCCTGAAAGGATTAGTGGATACGGGCCTCACCAACATCACGGTTGCTGGCTCCTGCCTTGAATATGGATTGCTGGAAGGGGCCGTGCGCGAAGACATGTGCGTTCAGCCCGTAACCTATTACGGCCTTGCAAAACACACCCTCCGCTGCATGCTGGACATGCTCGCCAACCAGGACATGAAACTCAAGTGGCTGCGCTGTTTTTATGTTTATGGCAAAGGACAGCGCCCTCAGGCCATCCTGCCGCAACTCCTGTCCGCCATAGAGCGTGGCGACAAGGTCTTCAACATGAGCAAGGGAGAGCAGGTGCGCGATTTCATCCATGTGGACACACTGGCTTTCAACACCATCCTTGCTGCGGAAGCACATGAAAACCTGGGCATTCTCAACATGGGAAGTGGCCATGGTACCCGCGTAATTGATCTTGTGCGGCACGTCATTGAAGAAAAAGGCGCAAGCATAGAACTCAACCCGGGTTACTATCCCTATCCCTCTTATGAGCCGTTCGCTTTTCAGGCGGACACTACAAAATTGAAAAACAGCATCAAGGAGGCCAGGTTTGATGACAAAATCATGCTGTGACGCCTGCAAGTCGGACAACATCCACCCAATCTACCACTTGCCGCGCATCCCCGCCTTCCAGAACCTGCTCTTCCCGACTGCGGAAGAAGCGCGGAATGCCCCTGTGGCCAAAGTAATCCTGACAGCCTGTTCCGATTGCGGGTTTGTTTTCAACGCCGCCTTCAACGCTGACCTCATGGAATACAATGGCAACTACCAAAACTCCCAGGAAAACTCGCAAAATTTCCAGAACCATCTGGGCAATGTTGCCGACATCATCATGTCCAGCCTTGCTCCGAATGAAAAGGTGGTGGAAATCGGTTGCGGCAAGGCCTTTTTCTTCGAAGAACTGCGCAACCGCGGCGTTGACATCATCGGATTTGACCCCACCTATGAGGGGAACAGCCCGCTGATCAAGAAGGTTTATTTCAATGAAGAAACCGGCCGAAACATCAGCGCCTCAACGATCATCATGCGCCACACGCTGGAACATATCGAAGCGCCTTACGATTTCCTGCTCTCCCTCAAAGGGATTGTTGGTGGAAGCACCCGCATCTTCATTGAAATCCCGCGCTTTGAATGGATTGTCGAACACCGGGCCTTCTGGGACATCTTCCATGAACACCCGAATTACTTTTCGGAAGATTTCTTCAATGGCATTTTTTCTGGAAAAGCCAGAATCCACCGTGTTTTCAGCGATCAATACATGCTGGTGGAAGCCATGCTGGGGGATCTGGCAGACACCTTGCCTCCCCGGACCTGTGTCAAATATGAAGACATTTTCAGCAACGAAATCCAGCATTTTGATACCCTGCTCTCAAAGAATGGCAGAAACTTTATCTGGGGTGCGGGCGCAAAGGGCGTGGCCTTTGCCAACATTCTTGACCCGGATGCCACACGCATCCAGGCCATCATTGACATCAATCCCCGCAAACAGGAGCACTTTGTTTCCCTCACGGCCCATCCCTGCCTTTCTCCGGAAAAGGTGGACTGGACAACCCTGACTGAAAAAGACTACCTCTTCATCATGAATGACCGCTACGCGGATGAAATCCTGGCAAGCCTGCCCAAAATGGCCTGCAAGGTTTTCGTTCTTGGAAAAGACAAACAAGGAATCCAGACATGACCGACATTGATCCCATCAAGGCCTTCGAGGAAGAAAACCGCAAGAGCATCGCCGGATACAGGCAGGACACCGCTTGGCAAAAAGCCTCGCTGGACTGGCTCACCCGCGCCCTTGAACAGCGCTATGTGTACAATTTCAAATGGCTGGGACGTCCCATTATCCAGCTTCCCACCGACATGGTAGCCTTTCAGGAAATTGTCTGGAATGTCCGCCCTGACCTCATCATCGAAATGGGCATTGCCCATGGCGGTTCCCTTGTCCTGAGCGCCTCCATGCTGGCCATGCTGGATTATTGCGATGCCTCCGAAAAGGGCGAATCCCTTGATCCCCGCAAGCCAAAGCGCCGCGTTCTTGGGGTTGATGTGGATATCCGCTCGCACAACCGCGCCGCCATTGAAAGTCATCCGATGGCATCCCGCATTGACATGATCGAGGGATCATCCATCACGGAAGAAACCATAGCCAAAGTGCGAAAAGCCGCCGAAGGCTATTCACGGGTTCTGGTCTGCCTTGATTCCAACCACACGCACGACCATGTGCTGGCGGAACTGCGCGCCTATGCCCCACTTGTCACCAAGGACAGCTACTGCCTGACGTTTGACAGCATTGTCGAAGACATGCCGGAAGGCCTTTATTCCAACCGGCCCTGGGGCATTGGCAACAACCCCAAGACCGCCATCCGGGCCTACCTGGCCGAAATTGAAAGCCAAAAACTCACAGGCGTTGACGGACAGCCCCTGCGTTTTGAAAACGACCAGGCCATGGAAGACAAGCTCATGATGACCGTAGCGCCGGAAGGGTACCTGAAGCGCGTATAACGCCATCATTCGAGCACTTAACGTTTGGATTGAACAATTCCTGTTGATCATGTGGTGAGGCCGCCGCAAGGCAATAGGGGGCAAGATGAACGTTAAATGCTCTAAATGCAGATTCATCTCCGGGGCGTTGCAGAAAAAATCAACGTCCCGGATTGCTATGGACGAATATGCAGAATTTGACAAATCCGTCCAAAAGCTTCACAAAAAGCGACAGGAAATTCATATCCTGATCGCGGTTACACCCAATTCTGTTTGAAGGAACCGATATGGACCTGCATGTGCAAGCCCTGAATGCCCTCAACACGGCCATTACAGCCATCACCAACTATGGCCTCAATTTCCTGGCCGCCATCCTGCTGCTGATTGTCGGCTGGTTTGGCTCCCGCTGGGTTGCGCGCCTGCTGAACCGGGGGCTATCCCGCCTCAAGGCCTGCGACGAGATGCTGCGGCATTTCCTGACCTCAGCCGCCCGCTATGGCGTACTGGTGCTGGTGGGCATAATGGTTCTCGAAAAATTTGGCGTGCAGACGGCATCCCTTATCACCATCCTTGGCGCAGCTGGCCTTGCCATCGGCCTTGCCTTGCAGGGAACCCTGCAGAACATCGCTGCGGGAATCATGCTGCTGGCATTCCGTCCCTTCAAGGTGGGCGATTACATTGTGGCAGGTTCCCTTGCCGGAACGGTTGAGGGGCTTTCCCTTTTCCTCACCGACATCACAACACCGGAGGGCATCAAGGTGGTAGTTCCAAACGCCGAACTCTGGAACAAGCCCATCACCAACTATAGCGCCAATCCCACCCGCCGGCAGGATTTCCCTGTTGGCATTTCCTATGCGGATGACGTGGATGCCGCGCTGGCCGTGCTTTTGAATCTGGCCGGAGAGGACGACAGAATCCTGGCCGACCCGGCACCCCAGGCCATGGTGACGAACCTCGGCGAAAGCTCAGTGGACATCCAGCTCCGCGCCTGGATGAAGGCAGATGATTTCTGGCCCCTGAAATGGGATATGGCCCGCAAGATCAAGCTTGCCATGGACGCATCCGGCATCACCATCCCCTTCCCCCAGCGGGATATCCATATCCATCAGGCTTGAGGGTTATTCCAGAAAAGGTGCCACAATGGATGCGATTTCCTCCGGATCGGCATAAGAATGGATATCATTGGTAATGATATGCAGGCTGGATGAGAGGTTTGCATTCTGCCGGAAAATGGCCACAATGGGTTTGCCATAAGCATGGGCCCAGCCGATCTCGATCCCCATCCCGATGGACGGAAAAGAAACCTCGGCCACCACCAGATCACACGAGCGAATGATGTCTTGGCTGTTTTGTACAGCATCTTCCTGCTCATGCGGAAAAATGAAGGTATGGCCAGTTGCCTTTGCGAGCTGTGCTAAGGGCTTGTAATACGCATTCCTGAAATCAAACGCGCGCGAATGGACGCAATAAACCTTCATTCCATGTCCCCGATATCCACACAAAACCCGAGAGCAAAAACTGGCAATCCCCCCACATCCCGGCAACCGGCTTGCAGATCGCTTCATTTCCTCCTATACACGCCGTCATGCTGCATATCAATGACATTACCCTGCGGGTCGGGGGACGGATTTTGCTCGAAGGCGCCACCGCCGTGGTCCCGCGCGGACACAAGGTTGCGCTGGTCGGACGAAACGGTTCAGGGAAAACCACTCTCTTCAAGGCCATTGCTGGAGATTTTTCCATTGAAACCGGCACCATCAACCTGCCACCACGCACCCGCATCGGCTACCTGAAACAGGATGCCCCGGAAGGAAACATTTCACTTCTGGATGTGGTGCTGGCCGCCGACACTGAACGCGCCAGCCTGCTCGAGGAGGCGGAAACTGCTCAAGATCCCCACCGCATCGCTGAAATCCATACAAGGCTCGCCGATATTGAAGCCCACAGCGCCCCGGCGCGGGCCGCCGCCATCCTTGCTGGACTGGGTTTTCATGCAGAAATGCAGCAGGTTCCATGCGCCTCCCTTTCAGGCGGCATGCGCATGCGCGTGGCCCTGGCCGCCCTTCTTTTCAGCCAGCCCGACCTGCTCCTGCTCGACGAACCCACCAACCACCTGGACCTTGAGGCGGCGTTATGGCTGGAAGGTTTCCTTAAAACCTATCCCAACACCATCCTTCTCATCAGCCACGACCGCGATTTCCTCAACAGTATCCCGGACATGACCATCCATCTTGAGGGGGAAAAGCTGGTTTCCTACAAGGGGAATTATGACCAGTTTGAACGCCAGCGCCGCGAACGTTTTGAGCGCATGTCGGCCATGCAGGGCCGGCAGATGGACGAACGCCGCAGGATTCAGGCCTTCATCGACCGTTTCCGTTACAAGGCCAGCAAGGCCCGCCAAGCCCAGAGCCGGATCAAAATGCTGGAAAAGATGGAGCCTATCGCCACAGTGGTGGAACAACACACCATTTCCTTTGATTTCCTGAAACCTACCCCCTTCTCCCCGCCCCTCATTGCGCTTGAGAAAGCCAGTGTCGGTTATGGCGAAAAAACCATTCTTTCCGGCCTTGATCTGCGGATAGACCCTGATGACCGCATTGCCCTTCTGGGCGCGAACGGCAACGGCAAGTCCACCTTCATAAAGATGCTGGCCGGAAAACTTGGCCTGCAAAGTGGTTCCCTGCGACGCCCTTCCAAAATGAAGATCGGCTATTTTGCCCAGCACCAGACGGAAGAATTAACGCCAAGCCTTTCTGCTTTCCAGCAAATACGCAAGCTCGATCCCATGGTCACGGAGGAAAAAATCCGCGCCTATCTGGGACGATTCGGCTTTGCACAAAATGCTGCGGAAACACCGATTGAAAAACTCTCCGGCGGGGAAAAGGCACGCCTGCTCTTTGCCCTCATGGGCCGGGAAGCCCCGCAGGTATTGTTGCTGGATGAACCCACCAACCACCTCGACGTGGATAGCCGGGAGGCGCTCATTCAGGCCATAAACGCCTATGAAGGCGCTGTCATCCTCGTAAGCCATGACGCGCATCTCATTGAGATGTGCGCGGACACCCTCTGGATTGTGGAAAACGGCACTTGCCATCCGTTTGAAGGTGATATGGAGGATTACCGCCGACTCCTCATGCTCCAGCGCCGCGAGGAACGGGCCGCCCTGCGTGAGGGCCGGGAAGCCGGCAAGGGAGAAGGAAACGCGGAAGGCCAGAACCGCCGCGAACAGCGCAAGCTGTCAGCCGGGGCACGCGCGGCATTAGCCCCCTTCCGCAAGGCCGCAAGGCAAGCGGAAGAACAGGTTGTCGCGCTTTCACGCGCCAAGGAAAAAATTGCAGGAAAACTGGCTGATCCGGCGCTTTATGAACGCGCGACCCCGGAGGAAATTGCGGCAATACAAAAGGAAGCCGCCGATCTCGACCGAAAGATCACCGAAGCCGAAGATCTTTGGATGGCCGCCGAGGAACGCCTTCAAGCGGCAACACAAACCTCCTGAAATCGCCTTGTTGCCAATCCTTTAAAAGGCAACAACGCCACCCCGCCCCCATCAAATCCTCTGGATGGGTTTGCAATGGGGTGGGATCAGCTTCCGCTTGCGATAATAAATGGATACGGCATCCGCAGAATCCTGCCGGGCAGGATCGAGGTAAAAGGTTGTGCCATCCGCAAAAAGGATTTTGCCCATGCACATTTCCATCACCACACAGCGCATTTCCGTATGGAAGGCAAAAAGCCCGAAAAAATCCACCTGCTCGGTTTTCTTGACGCCGTGCGCCTGAAGAACCTGGAGAACATGGTTGTTCCGGTTGAAGGAAAAACTGGGTGACAGCAACGCCATCAATTCGGCGCCCGCCGCAGCTTTGGAACGAGGATCAAGGAACACAGAGGTATCAAGGTTGGCACCCATTTCCGAAAGAAGGCACTCTGCCATTCCCTCATGCCCGCGAAGAGTGGCAAGGACAAGTGGCAGGCCATTATGGGAATCCGGATTGGCGCCTTGTACAAACAGCATCCGGGCAATGATGGCATCCCCATTGTAAACAGCCATGAGGAATGAGCGTTCCTTCTCTGCCAGAACATCCGCGCCCGCCTCAATGCAATCCTTGACCATGAGGGGATCACGTTTTTCCACCGCCCTGAACAGGGATGCCTGCCACATTTCAGCCTTGATGGCCTTGACAGGGCCAGCCACAAAATTGAACGGAGCGCTGAGCAGGCCGCAAGTTGCTGCCGCCAGCCCCTTGAGGGTTGGCATGCGGACGGCCCAAAATTCCTTTTCAGATTCTTCACGCTGTTTCTGACGCAGCTTTTTCTCCTCCAGAACCTGTTGCCGAAGGTTCTTCAGGAAGTCGGGAGATTTTGGATCAAAACGGTTTTTTTTGGTCATGGATCCTCTCTCACTTCGGCATGGGGGATGGAGCCGCAACAGGTGGCAGGCGCATCTTGAAACTTGCATCCATCTTGTAAAGCGCTTCCCCGAATTGTCCCGCAAGCATTAAAGTCAGAGCAAACACCAGCATGAGCTGCGCATAGGGAGGTTTTGGCTCGGAGACATCATAACGCAACACAGCTTTCTCAACATCATTGGCCGAAAGAACCGCTCGCGGTTCCACAGCTCCACGCGCCTTGAGCCAAGCTTCCATTTCGCGGCTTCGAGTGGCTCTGGCCACGGCCATGGCTTCTTCCAGATGACCGTCCATGCCCTTGCCAAATACATTTGTGGCAGACTTGGCCCTGCATCCAAGCAGGCGACTGGCCATATACTTCTTCCGCATGGCAACTGCCATGACAAGAGGAAGGCCGTTCCGGACATCAAGATTTGAGGCGCTTTCAAGAACAAAAATGGAAATTCCCTGACCATGACGCACCGCTTCCAGAACAGGAAGTCCATTGGCATAATCAGGATCTGCTCCTTCCTCAACGGCTGAAACCAGTTTGAAAAAATCCCCTTCACGGCTTCCTTCAAGCAAAGTGGTATCGGCACACCAGTCAAAAATATCCCGTGTCATGCTCATTCTTCCCCGATTGTCAGCGGCAGGAGGGGCATGTTGATCCACGTTCCTTCTGGCCGCGCCTTTTCCCACAGAGCTTTGGCCTGTGCCGACTGCGGATAATCCTCTATAAACACCACCCGCTTGCACGAAGTGCCAAGAAGCAGCTTGGTGCAGTTTACGCAGGGCGCTGTTGTCACATAAGCCGTATCAATCTTGCGCACATCCGGCGCATAGGCCACCGCATTCACTTCGGCATGAATGGCCTCGCAGAGATCAAGCCCCGTCCCCGAAGGAAGATCCGCCCCCTTGCACGGTGTATCCAGGCAATGCCCCATGCCCGATGGAGCGCCGTTATAACCCGTTGAGATCACGCGGTGTTCAGCGTCCACAAGCACAGCGCCCACACGCCGACGGCGGCAGGTTCCCCGCATTGAAGCCACCTGGGCCATGCGCAGGAAGTTTTCATCACGATCCATGCGGGATGTGTATGGAGGCGCCATTTTTTTGTTATCCTTTTGTTTTTTCAAAGAATGATGGGCATGGATTTTGAATTTCATCCCTATCTATCACCAGAAAGGGGAAACAACAATTGCAGAAAAGGTATGGCTGCCATGCCCGTGGTTCAGGGCTGGATGGCACCATCCGTCCACCAGCTCTCGATCACCATGCCATAAAGCGGCATGTTTTCTGGATGCCGTACATAAGACCAGCGCGCCACACGGTCCGCACCCAGATAATACAGCGGAATGCTGTAATAGCCCCAGGTAAGCGCCCGATCCAGCGCATGCGCGCGGGCCACAAGCGTTTCGCGGTCCATCGCCTGGGGAATGGAAGCCGCAAGGGCATCAATGGCCGGATTCCGGATACCTGCCCAGTTCTTGCTGCCCTTTGTGTCTGCTGCGGCAGATCCCCAGTAAAGAAGCTGTTCCGCCCCCGGCGACAAGGTGGAAATCCATTTGCCCAGTGTCATGTCAAAATCAAAACCGTCCATCCGTCCGGTATATTCAGCACTATCCACCACCCGCACCGATGCCTCAATCCCCAGACGCTCCAGGGCGCGCGCAAATTCCAGCGCCACCTTCTGGTCTGCCGGATCGCTGAGCAGGATTTCAAAGGCAAAAACCTCGCCTGACCGGACATTTACAAGCCGCTCGTTTCGCACTTCCCAACCCGCCTGTTTCAAAAGGTCAACAGCCTTGCGCAAATGGCGCCGAAGCCCCGGCATGCCGGAACCATCGGTTGTGGGAGGTGTCCACGCCGAACCAAACGCCTCTGGTGGCAAGTCAGCCCGCAGGGGTTCCATCACGGCCTGTTCCTGTGGCGAAGGCATGCCGGAAGCCGCCAAAACAGAGTTCGGATAATAACTTGATATCCTCTTGTAAATTCCTGAAAATAAAGTTTTATTCATCCATTCAAAATCCAGGCAAAGCGTCAACGCTTCCCGAACCTTGACATCCGAAAACAACGCCTTTCGGGTGTTGAAAATGAGCCCGCGCATCCATTCTGGACGCCCATGCGGCAGGTTCTCCTTTATGATGCGGCCATCCCGCACGGCAGGAAAATCGTAAGAGGAAGCCCATTTTGTGGCATTCCATTCCCGGCGGATATCCAGCTCTCCAGCCTTGAAGGCCTCAAGGGCCACCCCATCATCCCGGTAATAGTCATAGCGGATGACATGAAAGTTGTAGAGCCCGACATTCACGGGTAAATCCTTACCCCACCAGTCTTTTATCCGTTCATAGGTGATGCTCCGCCCCGGATCCACATTGAGGATCCTGTAAGGGCCGCTGCCCAGTGGAATATCCAGCGTGGTTTCTGAAATATCCCGCCCCTGCCACCATTTTTTAGGCAAAACCGGCATCATGGCGAAAATGAGAGGCGTTTCCCTGTCAGCCCCTTCCCCAAACGTGAAACGGATCGAACGGTCCCCAACCTTTTCGGCCTGCGTCGCAAGGCCATAAATGCGCCGGGTATTGGGCCTCCCCCTTTCCTTGAGGGCCTGCCATGTAAAAAGCACATCATCCACCGTCATGGAAATCCCGTCATGGAAACGCGCTTCCGGGCGCAGGGTGAACGTGATGGAAGACCGGTCTTCCGGCATGTCCACGCTTTCTGCAACAAGGCCATAAAGAGAAAAAGGCTCATCCCATATGCGGGCCATCAAAGTATCATAGGTGAGATAAAGGCCAGCTGCCGCTTTCCCTTTGTAGGAAAAGGCATTCAGGCTATCAAACGTCCCTATGACCGAATCCTTGAGAAGTCCGCCCTTTGGCGCATCTGTGCGCACATAATCCAGATGCGTGAAATCGACGGGATATTTTGGCTCTCCCTGCATGGCAATGCCATGGGTGGCGGCCCTGGCCGGGAAGGCGGCCAAAAGCGCAAGAATAAAAAAGATTTTTTTCATGCCGGCATCCTTCCACAAAACAAGGCTTAAAACAACATCGAACCCACAAGAATTTTTCACGAAAATTAACCATTTTCACGTAACTAAGGAACATGTCGTTCCGATGCATCCTTTGATGGGAGATGAATTTCATGACCGTGCGCAACCTTGACTTCATGTTCAAACCCAAGTCCGTAGCCATCATCGGCGCATCCCGGCGGGCCCAGTCCATCGGCTGGGTGGTCACGCGCAACCTTCTGGGCGCAGGGTTTGATGGTCCCATCATGCCTGTCAACCCCAAGGAACAGTCGATTGCCAGCGTGCTTTGCTACAACAGCATTGCAAACCTGCCGTACACGCCAGACCTCGCCGTCATCGCGACGCCGCCGGCCACCATCCCCGGCATTATCCGCGAACTGGGCGAACGCGGCACCAAGGCGGCTGTCATCATTACCGCCGGTTTCAGCGAAATGGGAGAAGAAGGCAAAAAGCTTGAAGAAGAACTGCTGGAAGCCGCAAAACCCAATATGGTGCGCATTGTTGGCCCCAACGGACTCGGCATCATGGTGCCTGGCATCAATCTCAACGCCAGCTTTGTGCATGTCCCGCCCCTGGTTGGCGACATCGCCTTCCTGGCACAGTCCGGCGCACTGCTTTCCAGCGTTGTGGATTGGGCAACCGCACACAAGATCGGTTTCTCACACCTTGTTTCCCTGGGGGATATGGCCGATGTCGATTTCGGCGACATGCTCGACTACCTCACCGCCCAGCCGGAAACCAAGTCCATTCTGCTTTATGTCGAGCAGATCAAGAACGCCCGCAAGTTCATGTCGGCCGCGCGCGCGGCATCCCGCATCAAGCCGGTCATTGTCATCAAGGCGGGCCGAACCGAGGAAGCCGCCAAGGCCGCCAGTTCACACACAGGCGCTCTGGCCGGAGCCGATGCCGTTTATGACGCCGCCTTCCGCCGGGCCGGCATGCTGCGCGTGAACGACCTTGACGAAATGTTTGCTGCCGTGGAAACCGTGGCCATGGGCATGCCTTTCCATGGAGACCGCCTCGCCATCCTGACCAATGGTGGCGGCCTTGGCGTTCTGGCAACCGACGCCCTCGTCATCAAGGGAGGACGCCTGGCGCAACTCCTGCCCGAAACCATTGATAAACTCAACGCCGTCCTGCCTCCCACCTGGTCGCATGGCAACCCGGTGGACATCATTGGCGATGCGTCCGGCAAGCGTTATTCGGATGCCCTTTCCATCCTCCTGGATGATCCGGGCGCGGATGCCGTGCTGATCATGAACTGCCCAACAGCGGTGGCAGATCCATCGGAAGCTGCACGCGCCACGGTGGAAACACTCAAGGGGGGCAAGCATGCGGCCATGACCTGCTGGATGGGCGAAGGAGCCCCGGCCGAAGCCCGCAAAATGTTTGCGGAAAACCACATTCCAAGTTTTGAAACACCAAATGAAGCCACCACCGGCTTCCTGCACATGGTCCAGTTTGCCAAGAACCAGACGCAACTCATGCAGGCCCCTGCCGATTTCATTGACAATTTTGTTCCCGACATGAAAACCGTACGCGGCATTCTTGAGGGTGCGCTTGCCGAAAACCGGGAATGGCTTTCGGAAATCGAAGCCAAGCAGGTTCTCAAGTGCTATGGCATTCCGGTGGTGGAAACCCGGAAAGCCAAAACCCCGGACGAGGCCGCTGAAGCTGCCAAGGAACTGGGAAATTACATTGCCATCAAAATCCTTTCCCCCGACATCACCCACAAATCGGATGTCGGCGGCGTAGCCCTCGGCCTGCACACACCTGAAGAAGTGCGGGAAGAATGCATTGCCATGCTGGAGCGTGTCAAAATTGCCGCCCCAATGGCCGTGATTGAAGGCTTTACCGTTCAGCAGATGGCCCACATGCCGGATGCCCATGAACTCATCATCGGCATGACGGAAGACCGCATTTTTGGCCCGGTCATGCTGTTTGGCCAGGGCGGCACCTCGGTGGAAGTGGTCAAGGACCAGAATCTGGCCCTCCCACCCCTCAACATGCCGCTGGCCCGAGAAGTCATTGATGGAACCCGCATTTCAAAGCTTCTCCAGGGCTACCGCGCACAACCGGCAGCCGCCATGGATGACATTGCGGCAAGCCTCATCCATACCTCACAACTCATCAGCGATTTTGCGGAAATTGCCGAGCTTGACATCAACCCATTGCTGGCAAACGCGTCCGGCGTTCTGGCTGTGGATGCCCGCATCAAAGTCAAAAAAGTGGCGGTACAACCAAATTCTTCTGCACGCCTTTCCATTCGCCCCTACCCGCGCGAGCTTGAAAAAAACATCCGGATTGATGGTGAACTTGATATCCAGTTACGCCCCATTCAGCCCGAAGATGCGGCCTGCATAGAAAAGCTGGTTCAGAACACCGCATCTGGCGACACCCTCATCAGCTTCCTGTCTCCCATGCAGTCGCTCAATTCACAGGCCATCAACCGCATGTGCCAGATCGACTATGACCGGGAAATGATCCTTGCCGCAACCATTGATACGGCAGGTGGCTGTGACATTATTGGCGTTGTGCGGGTGGTTTATGACCCGGACAACATTCAGGGGCAATTTGCCATCCTGGTTCGTAATGATTTCAAGCGAAAGGGCTTGGGAATCCAGCTTATCCAGGAGGGGATTTCCCTTTCAAAAACCCGAAAGACACAGAGCTTTTTTGGAGCCGTCCAGGCCGAAAACACCCACCTTCTGGACTTGTGCCGGGAGCTGGGTTTCAGTCAGGAACCTTCAAAAACACAGGATGGGATTGTTGAGGTCAATCTGGTCTTGGCATAACCTCTCCCCTCCACGCCATGAAAATGGCCGGACAGAATATTTCCTGTCCGGCCATTTTCATGCATAAGATACCAAAAATTCAGGCAAGAAACCTGTTTCTCAAAAATTGATGTCTTTCAGGATAAATGGCGCAGCGCATCCAGTCGCTGCAAAATTTCCTGCAAGTCATGCGGGAAATCACGTTTTTCAATAAAACCCTCCCCCCCGGATGCACGGGTCATGGCCAGCTCAAGTGCCTGAAGAAGAATTTCAGAAATCTCAACATCTTTTTGTTCAACCGCAATCTTGAGGGCCGATGCAATCTGTCCACCAAGACGCCGCTCTTCATTGCTTTTCGTATCGTCGATCATGGTTTGCATGGTGCACCTTTTTTCATGAACAAAGGGTTTAAAAACAGATCATTTTATAATGGTTTGTATTGTCAGACTTTCTGTATCGGCTTGGGCTGATCGGCCATTTTTTTGGCCTTGTAAATGGCTATGGCTTTTACCATATCATCTTTCTGTTTCCGGCTCTCCAAAACCAGTGTCACGATTTCATCGTCGCCATCCATCCTGGCATAATGCAGAAGGTCGAAACCATCGGCATCCTTTACATCCACATCGCCCCAGCAATCCAGCATTCTGCCAACCATGATCCGGTTTTTGGAAGAAAGAACCGCGCGACACAAAGGCGTGCGCGTTTTCCCGTAAAGCAGCGCGGTTTCAACAAGCAGGGGATTACAGGTTGCAACGAGAGCCTCCTCATGCCCCGCAAGCGACACGCCTTGCGACAGCACAAAATCCACCCGGCTTTTCTGGTTGAAATAGCCGTTCGTCCAGAAAGGCTTGTCCTTCAAAACCGCAGACAGCGCCGTTTGCAGGGCTTCATCGCGCTTTTGGCCCGAAAAACGATATTCAAGGAATTCCCGGGCAAGTTCGAAATTGTGCTGCTGAACCGCAGAGACAAAATTTTCAATCATCCACATACGAAAACACCTTCCATTACTTGACGTTGCCCGGAGGCACGGGACGAAGGATTTCCTGGCGTTTACGGGCCAGATCCATCTTGGCGCGGGTGAGGTTGTGCGGCTGGATATCCACATTCAGGGCGGCGAAATAGATTTCCGCGCTATGGCCGAAGTTATTTTTTACCTTCGGGTCGGCCTCATGTCCCATGAGCATGGCGGCCATTGCGGCATTTCCCATGATCGCCGAAATATGCAGCGATGTCTGGCCCCTATCATCAAGAACTCTGGCATTCACATCGGCACCAAGAATAATAAGTGTCTCCACCATTTCCTGTTTCTGGATCATGACGGCGATGTGCAGCGGCGTATAGGCAGACGTCCCCCGGCCGTTCACATCCGCGCCGCACGCAACCAGCCGCTTGACGGCCTCCGCATCGCCGTTGGTCACGGAAAGCTGCATCAGCCGCGACTTGATCTTCTCCTTGTCGGAAATAACGTCCAGCATGGCATCCAGCATGGGCGCATCACCCGACTGCAGGGCGGTGGCCACACAAAAATGCGACACATCAAGACCAGCCCCTGCAAGCGGTTTCACAAGGCGGGGATTGCCGGAATGCAGCAGGCGAACGCCGGCATTTTCGGCACAGGCGCCATGTTCCAGCAGGAAGGATACCCGCTCCAGCTGGCGCTCCTGTTCGCTCCAGTCCTTCGGTTGCTCCACAAGCACCTGATGCAGGGCCGTTACACCATCCGTATCCTTGCCATCCACATTGGCCCCCGCAGCAAGCAACTTGCGGGCGATGGCATAATTGCGGTCACGGATGGAGAGCTGGAAAGGCGTGATGCCAAACGGGCCCATGACATCGACCTGCGCGCCGGAAGCCAGGACGCGATCCAGCGACATGTAAGGAAAATAACTAGGAAGGGATGTTCCGGACACAACCACGGCATCCCACACAGTTGGACGCCACATCATGCGTACGACCTGCGCACAAGCCGCTACATAACCTGCAATGTCGCCCCAGTTGATCATGGTTCCCCTCGCCCTTGTTTTTCAACACAAGGACCAGATTACCAGAAGGGGAAAGCCATGAGTAATGCCCATTCCTCATGCCAGCCCTGCGTCTGGTGCATGGGTTCAAAAAGCAAGGCGCGGTGCGGGTTTTATCGCCTTTTCCAGAAAATGCTGGCGGGCAGTTTCAAGCACATGACGTGCCTGCTTCACCTCATCTGGCGAAACCCGGGCATCAATACCGCCTGCAATGGTTGTCACAAAACCATTTGCCGCAGGTTTTGGCAGCCCTGCTCCCGCCGCCACAAGAAGCGCCAGCATGGGGCGATTGAAGGCCGCCATCAACAAGGGAGATCGGGGATCATCATTGAGCCCCATGGCGTTCACATCCGCCCCGAAAATGATGAGTTCGCACGCCATGGCCACATCTTCCTGCAAAATGGCCCGGTGAAGCGGCGTCCATCCATGCGCCTCACGCCTGTCCACATCCGCGCCTGAACGCAGAAGGGCATGAAGAACATCAACCAAACCATGCGAACAGGCACGATGAATGGGGGCATATCCTTGTCCATCGAGCCGATTCACGCCACCAAACGCTGCCAGCACATCCCGTGCATGTTCTGGCGATCCCCAAGCCATCGCCACCACAACATCCTGTGCTGAAAGGCGCTTGCTCATGACGCCAGGCCCACAAGATCGGACAAAATGCGGCGAACCCCCGCAAGCCTTGCGCCCGGATCATGGAAGGCCCTTGCATAAACCAGCTTGCCATCTGGACGCAGGCGCACGGTTCCCGCTTGCCCCATGAGATAAGAGACCAGTTTCTGGGCATAAGGGCAGCTATCCCCGGCAAACGCCACAAGCGCGCCCCTGTCCCCGGCATCCAGCTTGGACACATGCGCCTTGCGACACAAATCCTTGACCGCCATCACCTTCATGAGATTGTCCACTTCCATGGGCAAGGGTCCGAAACGGTCAATGAGTTCCGCCGCAAATCCTTCAATCCCATCCTTGCCCTGGACATCGGCCAGGCGTCGGTAAAGGGATACGCGCACCGAAAGGTCGGGAATATAGGTTTCCGGAATGAGAACAGGAATCCCCAGAGAAATCTGCGGTGAAAAGCTTTCCTGCCCCCGGCTTTCCTGACCGCTGGCATAAGCCTTGGCTTCCGCCACCGCCTCCTCCAGCATGTGCTGGTAAAGCTCGATCCCCACTTCGCGGATGTGGCCAGATTGCTCTTCGCCAAGCAGGTTCCCCGCCCCACGGATGTCCAGATCATGGCTGGCAAGCTGGAACCCGGCTCCCAGGCTATCCAACGTTTCCAGCACATGCAGGCGCTGTTCGGCATTTTTGGAAAGCGGCTTGCCCGCAGGCCATGTCATGTAGGCATAGCCGCGCAGCTTTGAACGCCCGATGCGTCCCCTGAGCTGGTAAAGCTGTGCAAGGCCAAACATGTCAGCCCGATGGATAATGATGGTGTTTGCGCGCGGAATATCAAGACCGGACTCAATGATATCCGTTGCCAGCAGAACATGGAATTCACCATCACAAAAGGCTGTCATGTGGGCTTCAAGTTCCGTGGGCGACAGTTGCCCATGCGCTACCACCACCCGCAGTTCCGGCACCAGGTCAGCCAGTCTTTCCCGCAAGGGTCCAAGGTCTTCCACCCGTGGGCACACATAAAAACTTTGTCCACCACGATAATGCTCGCGCATGAGCGCCTCACGCAGCACCACCGGATCTTCCGGCAGGACAAAAGTGCGCACGGCCATGCGGTCCACCGGGGGGGTGGCAATCAGGCTGAGTTCACGCACCCCGGCCAGCGCCATCTGCATGGTTCTGGGAATGGGCGTTGCCGAAAGGGTGAGGATATGCACCTCCTCCCGCAGGCGCTTGAGTCGCTCCTTCTGCTTGACGCCAAAACGCTGTTCCTCGTCAATGATGACAAGCCCCAGATTGGCAAATTTTATGGATTCCGCAAGCAGGGCGTGCGTTCCAATGACAACCTGCACCGTGCCTTCTGCCAACGCTTTTTTGGTTGCCGTGGCATCCTTGGCCGAGACAAGCCGGGAAAGCTGGGCAATACGCAAGGGCATCCCGGAAAAACGGGTGACAAATGAGGCGTAGTGCTGGCGTGCAAGAAGGGTTGTCGGAACCACCACAGCCACCTGGAACCCATGCATGGCGGCCACAAAAGCCGCACGAAGCGCAACTTCCGTCTTGCCAAACCCGACATCGCCGCACACCAGCCTGTCCATGGGACGCCCGGAGGCAAGGTCTCCCACCACTTCCTCGATCGCCCGCATCTGGTCATCGGTTTCCGAATATGGAAAACGGGCACAAAACTCCTGCCAGAGGCCTTCTGGCGGAAGGGCGGGTTCACTTTCGCGCACAGCCCTCGCCGCCGCGATTTTCATCAGTTCCTCCGCCATGTCCTTCAGGCGCTTCTTGACACGCGCCCGGCGCGCCTGCCAGGCCGCCCCACCCAGCTTGTCGAGCGCTGCCACAGAATCCGACGAGCCAAAGCGCGACAGGACTTCAATGTTTTCCACAGGAACAAAAAGCCGGTCGCCTCCATCATAAACCAGCTTAAGGCAATCATGCGGCGCCCCAAAAGCGGTAATGGCTTCCAGCCCCTCATAACGCCCAATGCCATGCTCCACATGCACGACAAGGTCGCCCACGGCCAGACCCGAGGCCTCCTGCAGGAAAGTATCCGCCCGGCGGCGCGGCTTTGCCGCCCGTACCATCCGATCGCCCAGGATATCCTGTTCGGTGATGATGGCGAGATGCGGCGAAACAAATCCATGCTCCAGCGGCAGGATGACCAAACCGGGCTCGCCTGGTTCAAGCCGGGAAATCGCCCGGAAACCTGCAATTGTTTTGGCTTCGCCCATGCCATGCTCACGCAGAAGGCCGCAAAGCCGTTCTCCTGAACCTGCAGAATAGGCTGCAAAAACAACCTTGCACCCATCCTTTTGCAAACCGGTCGCATGACGGGCTACGGTTTCATAAAGATTGACATGTGGCTGGGAGCGCACATCGGCAAATCCACGCCCGGTCCGCCCATCACCATCCATGGCCGCAGAAGCAAGATCCGGGGCCGCAAACGGAGAAAGGCTGATCACGGGATGCCCGGCCAACGCCCCACTCCATTCCTCTTCCGAAAGATAAAATGCACCCGGCGGCAGCGGATTATAAGGCGCGCTTTTGGCCTTTTTCTCTACCTCGCGCATTCCCTGCCGCGCCTCATAATGTTCCTTTATCTGGGCAAGGCGGGCCGAAGCTGAATCCATAGTCCCCGCATCCAGTGTCACCAGCGCATCAGGAACGTAGGCGAACACATCATCCATACGATCATAAAACAGGGGCAGCCAATGCTCAAAGCCAGCATAACGACGGCCTTCCCCTACCGCCTCAAACAGGGCATCCCCTTCCCGGGGGGCACCAAACGCGCTCCTGTATCCTGTCTTGAAATGCTGGATGGCACCATCATCCAGCATGGCTTCAGACACCGGCCGCAACACGACTTCGCCGGACATGCCGGATGCGCGCTGGGTTTCGGGATCAAAACGGCGGATGCTTTCCACCTCGTCACCAAACAGGTCAATGCGTACGCCATCATTCGCGCCTGAGGGATAAATGTCCACAAGGCTGCCACGCACGGCAAACTCCCCCGCCTCGCGCACTGTTTCTGCCCGCACATAGCCATTTTTCTGGAAGAATCCAAGCAATTTCACCGGATCCAACACATCCCCAATGCCAATTTTCATGACACTGCCCGAAAGGATGGACTGCGGCATCATTCGCTGCAGCACAGCACTGGCAGAAGCCAGAATGATCCGCGCCCCTCCCTTCCCGTGGGAAGACGCCAGCCGTGCCAAGGTTTCCATCCGGGACGCCACCACATCGGCGCTGGGGGATACACGGTCATAAGGCAGGCAATCCCACCCTGGAAGGGTCAAAACTTCTACATCCGGCGCAAAAAAGGCCAACAGTCCAACAAGCAGGGAAAGGCGTGCATCACTTTCCACCACATGCAGCACATTGCCCTTGCGCTTGCGCGCAATCTCGGCAAGCAGGTATGCGTCATGTCCTTCCGGAGCGCCGTGACACACCACGCGCCCTTCCTGCATGAAAGCCAATTCTGAAACATCTGAAAATGCCATGCGGCATGCTATACAATGCCCTTTTCGCCAAGAAAAGCAAAAAACAGGCTTCCTCCCCTTTTCCTTTCTTTCAAGGCATGGCATCATGCCCGTCATGCGCCCAGCCATCCTCAATCCCCTGTTTGCCCCCATCTCCACCCTGCCGGGCGTGGGACCCGCCCTGGCCCGCCAGCTGGAAAAACTGCTGGACGGAAAAGCCGTTGCGCGCCTCCTGTGGCATCTGCCCACCGGCCTGATTGATCGTCGTTACAGGCCCACAATCGCCCAGGCTGAAGCTGGACGCATCGCCATTTTTGAGGTCAGCGTCCTTTCTCATGCCCCCGCTTCCGGCCGCGGACGCCCAACCCGCGTGCATTGCGCCGATGCCACAGGACACCTCGATCTTGTTTTTTTCCACGCCAAGGCCGATTATCTTGAAAAAACGCTCCCGGTTGGATCAAACCGCCTTGTGAGCGGAAAGGTTGAATTTTTCAATGGCATGGCCCAGATCATCCACCCGGATTACATTCTCCCGCCCGAGCGCGGGGACGACCTGCCTGCCATAGAGCCTGTCCATCCCCTGTCCGGCAACCTTTCCGGCAAGCAGGTGCGAAAATTCATCGCGGCAGCCATTGGCCGCACACCGCCGTTTCCGGAATGGCTAGATCCCGCCTTTCTCACCCAGCGCGGCTGGCCCACCTTCAATGACGCCATCAGGATCGTACAGGCACCGCAAAATGAAGGGGATATTTCTCCACTTTCTTCGGCCCGACTGCGGCTGGCCTACGATGAACTGCTGGCTACCCAGCTGGCCCTTGGCCTCATCCGCCACAAGCAACGTGCCGCTTGTGGACGCGCGCTCTTCGGAACAAAGGAACTCCAACAAAAAGTCATTCAAAAACTAAACTTTACACTCACATCTTCACAAACAACATCCATTTCCGAAATCCTTGCGGACATGGAAAAACCGGAACGAATGCTTCGCCTTTTGCAGGGCGATGTCGGGTCGGGAAAAACCCTTGTCGCCCTCATGGCCATGCTCACAGCCGTTGAAGCCGGATGTCAAGCCGCCCTCATGGCCCCCACAGAAATTCTCGCGCGCCAGCACCTCAAAACCATTGCCCCGCTGGCTGAAGCCGCAGGCGTTCCCATTGCCGTCCTCACCGGACGCGACAAGGGCAAAATACGGGAAGCAACCCTTTCCGCCATAGCTTCGGGAGAGGCAAAGATCATCATTGGTACCCATGCACTTTTCCAGGAGGAAGTGGCCTTTGCCGACCTTGGCCTTGCCGTGATTGACGAACAGCACCGTTTTGGCGTTCACCAGCGCCTGCAACTCACCAGCAAGGGGCATGCCGTCCATCTTCTCGTGATGACAGCAACCCCCATCCCCAGAACCCTGACCATGACCGCCTATGGCGACATGGATTCCTCACGCCTGCTGGAAAAACCGGCCGGACGAAAACCCATAGACACCCGCCGCATTCCCTTGGAAAAACTAGAGGATGTGACAGAAGGAATCTACCGCAAGATTGCGGAAGGCGCGCGCGTTTTCTGGATATGTCCGCTGGTGGAGGAATCTGAAAAAATCGATCTGGCTGCCGCCCGCGAGCGTCATGCTTGGCTGGCTGGTCATTTTGGCAACAAGGCAGGACTTGTCCACGGCCGCATGAAGCCCGCAGAAAAGGATGCCGCCATGGCCGCCTTTGCTTCCGGGGAAACCCCCATCCTGGTTGCCACCTCTGTCATCGAGGTGGGCGTGGACGTGCCGGAAGCCACCATCATGGTGATCGAGCATGCCGAACGCTTTGGCCTTGCCCAGCTGCACCAGATGCGGGGCCGCATTGGTCGTGGGGACAAGCCTTCCACCTGCATCCTGCTGTTTGGGCATCCCCTTTCGGAAATCGCACAAAAGCGCCTTGCCATCCTGCATGAAACCGAGGATGGCTTCCGCATTGCCGAAGAAGACCTGCGCCTGCGCGGCGCAGGAGAAATCCTGGGAACGAAACAAAGTGGCATGCCGGAATTCCGCATTGCCGACCTGGCCGTTCACGCCGACATCATTTCCATTGCCCGCGACGACGCAAAAATCATCATTGCCCGCGACGCGGAACTTTCAACACCCCGCGGACAGGCCTTGAGAATCCTGCTGTATCTTTTTGAACGGGACGCCTCGATGGGTTATTTGGCTTCCGGCTGACCCACCTTGAGGTTCGGATGCATGTCCCGCACCTGGGGCGGCGTGATGATGCCTGCCGACATGATCATCTTGATGCCTTCCTCAACCGTCATGGACAGGGGAATGATTTTCTTGCGCGGAACAAAGAGCAGGAACCCGGATGTCGGGTTCGGCGTTGTCGGCAGGAAAACATTGATAACCTCATCCGTCGTGATGGCCTGCACCTCACCGGTTGTCTTTCCGGTCAGGAACGCCAGCGCCCACATCCCATCATGAGGATACTCAATCATGACCACCTGACGGAAAGCCGATGAATGGTTGCTGAACACCGTTTCCATCACCTGTTTTGTGGCCGCATAAATGGTACGGACAACCGGCATGTGGGCCAGAATGCCTTCCCCCACGGAAACAAACAGCTTGCCAAAATAGCCTGAAGCCACCGTTCCGATGAACACCAGCAGAATGAAGACGGCAACAAGCCCCAGGCCTGGCACCTGATAAGGCAGGTACGACATGGGATTCCAGTCCGGTGGAATGATGGCGGCCACAAGGCCATCAATCCAGGTGATGACCAGCCAGGTCAGGTAAAGGGTCAGCCCCAGCGGCGTTGTCACAAGCAGGCCTGTCAGGAAATGTTTCCGGAGGCGCGCAAGGAATGATGGATGCGGGAGCTTGATTTCTTCCGCCTCCTCTTTCACAGCCTTGAATGGTGTTTTGCTGCCATGAATGTCTTTTCCTGCCATATCCGGCCCCTTCTGAAAATCTCTTGCACTGCATAACCTAAATCATTTTCCGCCATAAGGGAAGTGATACAAACCGCCGTCCAGACACACCTCCCGACACACGCCGGAAAGAATACTTGATTCTTTTATACAAAAATGAACTGTTTTTTAGGATTTCCCCTTGCATGGTTACGTATCGAGGTTTATAAAACAATAGAGATTGCAACCATCTTATCAGCAGGACACCATGACAAAGACACACAGCGCTTTTTCTTTCACCATGCTGGCCACATGCGCCAGCATCGGCATGATCCCCGGCATCGCCATGGCCCAGTCAGCTCCGGAACGTGGCGCCACCGTCACGGAAACCAAGCATCCAGCATACGAATCGCAGGGTATTCGCGCTGGCGGTTTCGTGGTAACCCCTTCCATTGAAGCTGGCATTTTGTATGACACGAACATCTATGCCACGGACACCGATGAAAAGAGCGCGACCACTGCCATTGTGGCTCCCGCCGTCAAGGTGAAATCGGATTGGAACAACCACGCGCTGAACTTTGATGCTTCTGCGGAAATTGGCCGTTACAACCAGCATTCCAGCGAAAACTATGAAGATTACCGTGTTGGCATTGATGGCCGCGTTGACATCTCCCGCGAAACCAAACTGAACCTCGCTGCCAGCCACATCAAGGACCACGAAGAACGCGGCTCCGCTGATGACGCCAATGGTTCAAAGCCAACAGAGACCAGCACCGACGCAGCCACCATCAGCCTGTCCCATAGCGTTGGCCGCCTCAGCACCAAGCTTTCCCTTGGCGCACAGGATCTTGAATTTGACAATGTTTCCACTTCTGCTGGCGTTCCCGTCAACAACCATGATCGCAACCGCAAGATCACGGAAGGCCAGCTCCGTGCAGACTATGAATTCTCCCCTGGTTATTCAGCCTTTTTCAGCGGCGCCCTCAACAAGCGCGCCTATGATGATGCTGTGGATGACAATGGTTTCAACCGTGATTCCGATGGCTATCGTCTGCGCATGGGCGCCCGCATTGATCTCACGGGCCTCGTTTTCGCGGACGTTTACGCCGGCTACTTGAAGCAGGATTATGATGACGCAGCCCTTTCCACCGTCAAGGGTGGACAGTTTGGTGTTGCCGGCACCTGGAATGCCACGCCTCTCACCTCCGTGAAGGTCAACCTGGGTCGTTCCATCAATGAAACAACGGTCAATGGCGCTTCCGCGACATTTGACACCGCGTTTTCAGCCAAGGTGGACCATGAGCTGATGCGCAACCTGCTCCTGAATGGTTCCCTCGGCTATACGAAAAGTGATTTTGAGGGCATCACCCGTGAGGACAAGACCTGGAATGCCGGTATTGGTGCAAGCTACAAGATGAACCCCAACATGCATCTTCTGGCCGACTACACCTTCAAGACACGCGATTCCAATGTAGCCCTTACGGATTACGACCGCAACCAGCTCATGCTGAAGCTTAAGTTCCAGATGTAATCCTGGGAAACGCAAGCCTCAAGGCACGGGGATACTCGCAAAGACACGGGTATCCCCGTTGCATATCGAAGGCACCTTCCTCCTGTCAACAGCAGGCATAATCGATATAAAACCAACCATATCCCTTATGTCTGAGGTATTTCCATCCCAGCAAGCGACAAAAAAACAGACATGATGAAAATCCGCAGCCACGCCCCCCTCCTGTTCATGACAGTGACCATTCTCATATCCATCCTGTCCTTTTCCTTGCAGGCCATGGCATCGGATGAACTGTTCCAGCCAACCATTCCGCAGCGCGTTCTTCAGCCCGTGTCTGTGAATGCCCGAGCGGCAACTCTCGTCCATGTGCCTGAAACGACCATCGTTCCCGCCCACAAGGCCGATGGGCCAGAATACCAGCTGGGCGCTGGTGATGTTCTCAAAATCACGATTTTCAATGAAGCCGATCTTTCCGGCGAATTCAAGGTTGACGGGATTGGCAAGATTGCCCTCCCCCTTGTTGGCAACATTCTTGTTGGTGGCAAAACCCTCCGCCAGATAGAAACCGCCATTGCCGCAGTCTATGCCGATGGTTATCTCGTCGATCCCAGCGTCAACGCCGAAGTCCTCAACTACCGACCCTTCTATATCCTTGGCGAAGTCCAAAACCCCGGCAGTTATCCTTATGTCGAGGGAATCAACGTGATGAATGCCATTGCCCTGGCTGGCGGGTTTACCTACCGGGCAAAGGAAGACGATTTTCTCATCACCCGCGCAAGCAACGTCAATGAAGCAAAGCAGGCATTTGGGCCTGACGCCGTCATCCTTCCCGGCGACATCATCGAAGTCCAGGAACGTTTCTTCTGATTTCAAACCATCCGCAGGATCCCATGAATACAATACAAGACGCAGCTTCTTCGAAAAGCCAGGTTCATGTTACAGATCTCCCTCATCCCCCACATGAGCCGGAAAAGGATGACATCCGCAAAATTCTTGGCACCATCTGGCGGCGACGGGGCCTGATCTCCTCCATTACGGTTCTCCTCACATTCCTGACATACGGGCTCACCTCCCAACTGACACCGCTTTACCGTGCCGAAAGCCAGATGCTTATTGAAGCTGGCAAGGTCAATGTCCTTGACGTTGAAACCATTATTTCCGGTGGACGCACAGATTCCGAAGCTATCCGCAGCGAAGTGGAAGTCCTGCGTTCCCGCCGGGTTGCAGAAAAGGTCATCGACAAGCTTGGCCTCATGTCCGATTCCGAATTCAACAAAGCCCTTTCCCCCAAAAAGGGAATCATGTCCAGATTTTCCCTGTTTTCATGGCTGAAAAGCCCGCCTTCTGAAGTCAGTGAAGATATCCTTGCCGAACAGCAGCGCACCCAGGTGGTGGACACTTTCCTGAACCATCTTTCCGTTGATCCCATCCGCAACGCCCGCGTTGTGCGCATCGCTTTTGTTTCCAAGTCTTCAGATACGGCCAGCAAAGCTGCCAATGGCGTTGCCGACGCCTACCTTGAACGCCAGCTTGAAGCCCGTTTTGAAACAACCCAGCGGGCAGCAGAATGGCTTAATGATCGCCTGGGCGATCTGAAAGTCCAGGTTGAAACTTCGGCGCGCGCAGTAGAAGAATATCGCCAGCAACATGGAATTCTTGAAGGAACCGACGCCCCGCTCAACATCCAGGAAATGACCCAGATCAATTCCCAGCTCATTCTTTCCCGGGCAGAGCGTTCCAGCACCCAAGCCCGCCTAAACAAGATCAACGAACTGCTTGCCGCCGACAAACCCCTGGAAACGGCAAAAGAAGTTCAGGAATCCCGCATCATCCAGGACCTTCGGATCAAGGAAGGTGAGCTGCGCCGCAAGGTGGCCGAACTCTCCACCCGCTATGGTCCACGCCACCCCAGCATCCTCAACGTCAATGCCGAACTCTCTGATATTGAACGCAACATCAATGTAGAAGTTGGAAAGATTGTTGCAAACCTGAAGAATGAGCTTGAAATCGCAAAAACACGGGAAACCTCCCTTGAATCCAGCCTCAAGGATGCGGAATCCAAAACCACCACCCAGAACCGTGCCCGTGTTGAACTTCGGGCCCTCCAGAGTGAAGCGGATGCCAACCGCACTGTCTATGAGGCCTTTCTCAACCGTTTCAAGCAGGCCAGCTCACAGGAAGACCTTTCCCTGCAGGACGCGCAGATCATTTCCACAGCGCCACATCCCCTGCACCCCTTTTTCCCCAACATGCCCGTTATCATGCTCCTGGCCATCATCCTGTCCTTCGGTCTTGGTGTTGCCCTTGCGCTGCTCCTGGAATATTTCGACCGCGGCTTCCGCAGCATGGAACAGGTGGAGCAGTTCACTGGACTTTCCGCTCTGGGGCTCATCCCCGAACTCATGAACCTTGGCAAAGATGAAACGCCTCAGGATTACGTGGTGGGAAATCCAATTTCCGCTTATGGGGAAGCCATCCGCACTGTGCGGACCGCAGTTCTCCTGTCCAATCTCGACCATCCGGCAAAAATTGTCGCCATCACCTCGACAACCCCGCAGGAAGGCAAGACATCCTTTGCCTCCAGCTTGGCCTGCGTCACCGCCATGTCGGGAAGCCGGGCAATCCTGATTGACTGTGACATGCGGCGCCCTGCCGTCCACAAGTCCATGCACACGGAAAACAGGGATGGCCTTGTGGAACTCCTGCTTGGCGAAAAACAGTTCTCCGACATTATCCAAAAGGATGAAAAAAGCGGCCTGCATTTCATCACCGCAGGGAAAAGCGTTCCCAACCCGGCAGATCTCCTGGCTTCCCAGCACATGCGCAACCTTCTCAGGGCGTTGTCACAGCAATACGACCTTGTGGTGCTGGACTGCCCTCCCGTCCTTGCTGTGGCCGACCCTCGCGTCATCACCCTTTTTGCCGACAAGACCATCTTCATCACCCGCTGGGCGGAAACAAACCGGGAAGTGGTTGCCATGGCCATCAGGCAGCTCAAGGACGCAGGCACAAACATTGCCGGCATCGCCCTGAGCCGCGTCAACATGAAACGTCATTCCAGCTACCACTACAGCGATTCTGTCTATTACCATGGCAATTACAGGAAATATTACAGCTATGCGGAGTAACCAGATGCGGGGCAAAACACAAATTTCCCTGGCCTTGGTACTGGCATTTTCCTTGCTTCTGACAATCTTCACTGCCCTGCAGGCCACAAGTCACGGACGCAATTCCAGCGACCTCTTGGAAACGAAGGCGCGCCAAGTGCTTACGCTGGCTGAAACATCCGGCTTCAAGACACCTGCAGGACAAAAACATCTCCAGAACACGCACGCCCTTCTTGAAAAGGCCATAGCCTTGCGTCCCATTGCCCTGCAAACTTGGCTGCTTGACGCACGCACAGCCCTGATACTGGCAACGACAACCCCTTCCCAACCCCATATAGCCAGACTTGAGAAAAGCCTTTCCATGGCCCACCTGTCCGGCCGGCACATCATTCTCCCGGCAGCCCGCCACCGCCTCATGACAGCCTTGTGGGCACAGAAAAACTTTCCCAATCTTGCCCTGTCAAAATCCGGCATGCAGCAGGACATTGCCATGCTCGCACAACACTGGTTGCTGCGTGATCTGGCCCGCACAGCGCTGAAAACCGGAACAACGGACATGATCCGGGCATCGCTTCCCAAAGAACCACAGCGCCAAAAAGCCTTTGATTACTATCTTATTAAGGAAAGACAGTCATAATATGACTTGGCAAACCCCTGTTTTTGGCGTAAACAAAAACTATTCTGTAGCCTAACCCCAAAGAGGAACAACATGCGCAATCTTCGCTCCATCGCCGCCATCGCCCTTCTCGCCGGCATCGGCTTTTCCATTCCTGGCTCCGCCAGCGCCCAGGCACCGAATCCGACCCCCTTTCCCCTCACAAATCAGGCTGCAGCGCTGCGGCTTGCCCTTCAAGCCCAACTTCCCGCTGGCGTCAGCATTGAAACCGCATCGCCGGAAATGCTTGCTTCCGCGCTCATGGCCATCAGCGCATCCCCGGAAATGATCGCTTCCGTCATTACGACGCGTCCGGATGCCGTTTCTGCCATCGTCACCTCCGTGATGGATTCCCGTCCGGATGCCATTGCGGTCATCGCACAGGTTGCCGCCGCTGCGCCCGCATCTGCCCCGCAAATCACTTCTGCCGCTGTTTCTGCATCTCCTGAGCAGGCCGGCGCCATCGTAACCCAGGTTCTGGCAGCAACCCCTGTAGAAACACACGCAGGCATTGTTGAAACGGTTGCTACGGAAAACCCCGCTGTAGCGGAAGCCGTCAACACGGCAGGCGAAACAGCTGCTGCCGAAGAGCCTGCCGCAAATGACGAACCTGCTGCGGAAGAAGAACCTGCCGCTGAAGAAGAACCTGCCGCTGAAGAAGAGCCTGCCGCTGAAGAAGAGCCTGCTGGCGACATTCCCGGTGAAAATACGGACACCGGCTCAGAAAGCCAGAACAACGTCTCGCCTTCCGTTCCGGAGTAATCTCTTTTCTCCAGACATAATATAAAACGGGGGGCGAAAGCCTCCCGTTTCATGTAAAGCTCATCTCATTCTCCCGTCTTTGTCCCTGCCTTCGCCCACAACATCACCTTGAGGATTTGAACATGAACTGGATGGCTCTTTTTTTCCTGCTGGCTGGCATCATTTCCCTGAGCAGCGCAGCCTATCTTGCCCAACAGGTATCAAATTTCCTTGCCAGCGCCCAAAAAGCACGCGGCATTGTTGTGCGCCAGGAAACTGGAAACACTTCAACATCCGATGACAAACAGGAACCCGACAAGACGACGCTTTACGCCCCGGTTGTGCGTTTTTTAGATGAGGCTGGCACTTATCATGAATTCACATCACAAGTAGGCAGTAACCCACCCCGCTGGCCGAACGGAAGCGGAGTCGAAATTCTTTATGATCCGAAAAACCCGGAAACTGCCAGCATCAGCATGCCCCTTGTCCTTTGGACAAAGCCCCTCATCCTTGCGGCCATTGGCAGCATCATGCTTCTGGGGGCCATCCTGAACATCGCCTGAGGTCATTTCAAATGAGAACCATCCACCTGGCTTCAACCAACAAGGGCAAATTGGCCTCCATGCGCAAACACCTGGATGGTCTTGACATTGAGGTTGTTCCGGTTGATCTGCCCATTGTCGAACCTCAAGCTTCCAGCATTGAAGGGGTTGCCAAATCCAAGGCACATCAGGCATTCAACCTTTTGAAAAAACCTGTTGTCATTGAAGATAGCGGTTTTTTTATCAACGCCTTGGAAGGCTTTCCCGGCCCTTATGCCAAATACATCAATGAAACCATAAAGGTTGAAGGCCTCATCAAGCTGATGGATGGGGAAGCGGATCGGCGCTGTAAATTCATTGGCGTTCTGGTTTATATCGACGAAACAGGAAAAGAGCATGTCTTTAGCCATGAAGAACGGGGAAGCATGTCTTTGGCGGTTGATAATACGGAATGCGCACATTCCTGGTCACGGCTCTGGCACATTTTCATTCCTGAAGGAAATGATGTAACCATCAACATCCTCAAAAACCGGAAAGACAGCGCTGCTTTTGACAAATTGCACAGCAATTCGGATTTCTGCAAGTTTGCAACCTTTATGAGGAATCCCTCTTCCTGATAGGCCTTGCCTGATTTTCAGCCGGCTTTAGAGCCTTGAGCGTTCATCGAATACCCCTGTTGCCTTTTGATGGCCATCCGCCGCGCGTGCAAACCTTGGACGATGCCTGCATCGCCCCTGCGGGCAAGCGCCTTGCGGTCTGGCTCATCCCAAGATCAACAGGCATTGTTCAATCTAAACGCTCAAGGCTCTAGCCCTGCGCGCTCCTGTTTTAGAAATCACTTCGGTCGCCGCCATAACGCCGACACAACCGCATTCCAAGGCCGCCTTTCCTTCCAGCATGCCCGCAAGAAAACCGGCGGCAAACATGTCGCCCGCCCCTGTGGTGTCACAAAGGTTCGCAACAGGAAGGGCAGGAACATCCTCACACTGTCCATCCATGCGGATGCGCGCCCCCCTGGCGCCCATGGTCATGGCCAGAATGGCGGGAACCTGTCCTTCAAACCCGCCCATGACGGCAAACTCATCCTCATTGCCGAGCAGGATGTTCACCTGCGCGGGAACAAACCTTTTCAGAAAATCCAGGTGACGGGCCACACATCCTGCATCGGAAAGCGTGAGGGCAAGTTTTGCTCCGACATTCTTTGCAAACCCCGCAGCCTTTTCAAAAACCTCAATGCCTTTTGGAGAATCAAGCAGATAACTTTCCAGCAGGATAACCTTGGCATGGGCAAAATCCCGCAGGAGCAAATCTCGCGCAGAAAGCCTGCGGGCGGCGCCGAGAAGAGTTGTCATGGTGCGCTGGGCATCTGGCGTCACCACAATGCAGGACGTTCCCGTTTTCGATGTCCTGAATGGCCTGACATGACCAAAAGCAACACCGGAGGCGGCAAGATCGCGCGCAAAACGACGCCCGCGGGGATCATCCCCCACCTTGCCAACAAAAAGGCACTTGTGCCCCATGTGTCCAAGGCCCGCCATGGTATTGGCCACAGAACCGCCAGAATGTTCCCCATCCACCACAAGATGCTTCAGGATACCGGAAATCCTCCGGGCATCCACCAGCATCATGCCCCCCTTTACAAGGGCGTGACGGGCAAGAAACCCATCATCCGCATGGGCAATGACATCCACAATGGCATGGCCAATACCGACAACTTCCTTCATTTTGCCAAAATCTGCCGCATTTCCGCAAGGGCGGGATCAACCATACCACGTCCTTCCATCTCATCAACCAATGCCAGCATGCGGTTTTCCGGCTTCCTGTTTGGATTCTTGTGGTCAAGCAGGATAAACCAGATGTTGCGGGCATAAATGGTGAGGCCAAGCCCCTGCCCTGCGATAAACACCGGATCCCGCTTGTATATGGCATAAGATAGCAAAACCAACGCACCGCCAACGCTGAAGAACCAGAAAGCCACCGGAATGACGCTGCGCTTTTGCTTCTCGCTCTGGATGATCTGGATCACGAAGCGCATCATGAAGAGCGCCTGTCCGAAAAAGCCGATAGCCAGCCAGACATTATCCACTGTCAGAAGTTTTTCAAGCATGGATTATTCCTCAACCTTCACGGAAGGCAGGCGCATGCGGCGCTGCAGCCACATGACTCCCAGGATGTCGGCAATACTGACCCACAGGCGGTTCCAGACGCCATATTTTGAGACGCCCGCCGTGCGGGGACGATGGTTGACATGGTGGCTGACAACCGTATAGCCCTCGCGCCGCATGAGCGCCGGCAAAAAGCGGTGGACATGGTCAAAAAACGGCAGACACAGGAACACGTCCTTCAGGAAAACCTTGCTGCCGCAGCCAGTATCCGGCGTTTTGTCCCGCAAGAGGCCCGCCCGCACGGCAAACGCCGTCCGCGAGGAAACCTTGCGGATGAAGGTATCCTGCCGCTTGTGCCGCCATCCGGCCACAAGTCCCAGATTTTCTTCCGGTTTGGCCTTGCGCAAAATGTCGATCATGGCCGGAAAATCGGCCGGGTCATTTTGCCCGTCACCATCCAGCATGCAGATGATGTCGCCATGCGCGTGAAGGACCCCCGTTCGTACAGCAGCGCTCTGGCCGCAGGCCTTTTCATGGCGGATAGCGCGCAGCATGGGATATTTCCCCCTGGCTTCCCGCAATTTTTCAGCGGTACCATCGGTACTGCCATCATTCACATACACCATTTCAAAGGCAAACTTGCCATCCAGCGCGGCATGGATCTCTGCAACCAGCGGCAGGATATTGTCTTCCTCGTTATGCACCGGCACAACAACCGAAACGTCAACCTTTTGCTCAACCATATTCTATTCCCCTTGTTTGGCAAAAACGCGTCTTCATACACCGGAGGGCTTTCCATTTCAAAGGATTTCTCTAAAATGGCAACCATGACCACATGGAAACACACATGGGATGCCATTGCCCGCAAAGGATTTGACAACCTCGCGCCCGAAGATGCGCCCGGTTGCCTGCTGGCTTGTGAAATCCTGCCAGCCTTTACCGCCGACATGATTCAAACGGCCCTGCGGAACTTCCAGCCTTCCGGTTTTCCACATGACGACCTGCTTGAACTCTCCATGCGCTTTCTGGAAGCCATGAAACCCCACCGCGCCGGACTTGCCGGCATCCGCGAAGTCCTGTTGACCGACCCCTCCCGCCTTGTTCCCCTGCTGCTCCCCTTTGCTGGGGAAATGGACAGGTTGGTGGAAACCGCCGGCCTGCGTACATCACCCCGCGCAGGAATTTTTCATTCCCTGAAGCTCATGGCAGCCCTGGCAAAATGTTTCCCTGTTTTCCTGGAGGATACTACCCCTGAGCTGAAGGCAACCCTGGCCTGCCTGGCCCAAAAACTCAGAGCGGCAGCCTGAGAAGAACCCTGAGCCCTCCACGGGGACTGTGAGTCAGGCTGATATCCCCGCCATGGCTGCGGGCAATGTCACGGGCAATGGTGAGGCCGAGGCCCACGCCTTCATCGCCCCGATCATTCTCGCCAAGCCGCCAGAACGGCTGGAATACCTTTTCCCTGGCATCTTCGCCAATGCCGGGACCATCATCATCCACAACAACAAAAGCCATGCCGCCGTCCCGGCGCACGGAAACCCATGCATGGGAGGCATATTTCCCCGTATTTGAAAGCAGGTTGCCAAGACACCGGCGAATTTTTCCGGAACGCAACGGCAGGGAAATTCCCTCCTCCGTCTCAAGTGCGATGTCCCCGCCGAGCCGTCGATGATCAGATACCACCTCTGAAACAAGAACCGAAAGATCCGTTATTTCAGATGCTTCATTTCCTTCACCACGCGCAAAGGACAGGTAGCCACCTATCATGTGTTCCATTTCATCAATGTCTGAAGCTATGCCGGCCTTGGCCTTTTCATCCTCCAGCATGGCGAGTTCGAGCTTCATGCGGGTCAACGGCGTACGCAAATCATGCGAAACCCCGGCCAAAAGGGCGGTACGCTGCGCCATTTGCCGCCGGATGCGCTCCCGCATCACCAAAAAAGCGGCTGATGCCCGCCGCACCTCAAGCGCCCCTGCGGGTTTGAAACGTTTTGATTCACGGCCCTTGCCAAAATCCTCAGCCACTTCGGCAAGGCGGCGGATGGGACGGACCTGGTTTTTCATGAACACAATGGCAATGGCTGAAAACAGCACCGAGGAAAACATCATCCACCAGATGAAAATATATCCCGTTGAACTGAACAACCGTTTTTTGGGCACCAGAACCTTGAGAACGCCGCCTTCAACCGCAACATCAACTTCAAAAACCTCATCCGGAATGTAAACGGAAACCCGGAAGGGTTTCTGAACCTTTTCCGCCATGGCCCATGAAAGCTTTTCCTCGACAATCGGAATGCCGATCTTTTCCTGACGAGCCTCAGACAGGCTCTCTCCTGCCCGAAAGCTGGCAATCAGGTCAAACGCCCGCGCGGCCTGGAGAAATCGTCTTTCAGGATAATCGCCGGGCTGGCTCGTTTCCACATCTGCAACCAGCGTGGAGACTTCCCCGGCCACTGCATAGGCAAGGCGGGACACCATGACGTCCCAATGGCGCCCAAAAAAGATGTAAACCGAGATGACCTGTACGGCGACAACCGGCATGATCATGATGATCAGCGTGCGCCAAAGCAGGGTTTTTGGAAGGAATTTACGCACGAATCCCTTGATCATGCGGCCCATAACACATAGCCCTCCCCACGTACGGTTTTAATATGAACAGGATTACGTGGATCATCCCCCAGCTTTTTGCGAAGACGCGCCACCAGAACATCAATGCTGCGAACATTCATGCCCCCCCCCAGAATGTCCACAAGACTGTCACGGGAAACCGGAGTACCCGCCGCGCCAACAAGGGCCGAAAGCAAGGCAGATTCTGCCGCAGGAAGAACTTCCCGCTCCCCTTCCGGGCCCAGCAAAACGCCTTTTTGCGCATCAAACCGAAAACCGCCAATCAAGGCGCCGGAAACGGTTTCCGCGCGCCGGGCCCGGCGCAGGATGGCCTCAATGCGCAAAAGAAGTTCGCGCGGTTCAAATGGCTTGCCCAGATAATCATCCGCCCCCGCTTCAAGACCGCTGATCCGGTCATCCGGCGCACCGCGGGCCGTCAGGAGCAAAATGGGGACATTGCTTTCATTGCGCAGGCTGCGGGTCAGGGAAAGGCCATCCTCGCCCGGCATCATGATATCCACAATCAGGGCATCAAACTGGAAATCCAGCATCCGGCGCCGCGCTTCCGCGGCATCGGCCGCCGAAGCCACCACATACCCGTTTTCCGCAAGATACCGGCACAAAAGCGCGCGCAAACGGTCATCGTCATCGACAACCATGATATGTGCGGGCGGGTTTTGAATCATGTCCTGCATGGCAACTCTTGATTTATCCATCAAACAAGGCTACCACCTTGGAAACGGAGAAACAAGACATGCCCGCACGCACTGAAAATCCTTTTGTTGAAGACCTTTCCAGAGCCGGGGTTGATATCCTCAAGGTTCTGCGCGCCCTCAAGGATTCCGCCATTCAGGTTCATGCCCACATGGCCCGGATGGCCATGGAGGAAATGGATCTTGTTACACGAGACGAATTCGAATCCACCCGCGACATGGCCCTTGAAGCCCTGCGTGAAAACGAAAAACTGGCCCGCCGCATAGCTGCCCTTGAGGCCCGCCTTGGCCTGACCGCCACCACAAAACCGGCCAAGTCTGCGCCACGCAAGCAAAAACCCAAAAGGGCTTCTTCCATCCGCCACAAATCCCGGAGCAAAAAGCCATGAGTTTGGCCACCTCCCTGCGCAGCATACGCCTTTCCGCAAGCCCGCTGGATGCTGTTGAACAAATGGCGGAATCCAATGCCTGGCCCTGTGAACGCAGGGAAAGCGATGAACTTTTCATCCGCCTTGCCGGGCGCTGGTGTGAATACCATGCCTATGTGACATGGCAGGAGGAATATGGCTCCATCCAGTTCAGCTGCCTGACCGATATTGAAATTTCCGCCCTTCGGCATCAGGAAGCCAATGACTCCCTCGCCTATATCAACGCGCGGCTCTGGCTGGGCCATTTTGAGGAAACCGGAGACGAAAACCTGTTGGCCTTCCGCCACACCATCCTCATGCGCAATTTCTCCACATCGGCCGTTGAACAGCTTGAGGAAATCATCGAAATTGCCTTGGCGGAATGTGAGCGTTACTACCCCGCTTTCCAGCTTGTCATGCTGGGCCGAAAGGCTGTTCACGAAGCCGTGAATGCCGCCCTCATCGACCCCATCGGCGAAGCCTGACCTTTTCTGCAAATCCGCACAAACAAAAACGCAGCCCTTTCGGAGCTGCGTTTTTTTGATGATATCCCTCGGAAAACTCAATAGGGCATATAAAAAACATTTGCAGGGTGTGGTGGCCTTTTCTTCAGGTGTGAACGCACTTTTCCCTCTTCAAATGTCCCGCCTGTCATCAAAAAAATCTCCGGATCATTTACCAAATCCCGGGGATACTGGCCTTTTTTGTTCTGCACTTCTGTATCCGCCCCATACTGCAACAACAAGGCAACCAGTTCCTTTCTTTCGTAATAACAGGCCTCATGCAAAGCTGTGTTTCCATCAAGAAAGAGGCGCTCATCAAGGTTTACCTTCTCTTTTCTCAACAACTTCTTCAAGCGCCACATCCCCTCCCAAACTTCGACCTCCGGGGTGCCACATGCCTGGCTTACAGTCATCCACAACATATTCGAGCTCATCTTTTTCTCCTTTTTTGCGCACAAAAAAAAACGCCCCACAACGGGGCGTTTTTAAAAAACAGAAGCACTGTCATCCGGAACGGGCCACATCAAGGACGGCCATTTCGCCATCGTGTTTACTCCCTGTGGGTGACAATGCGCAGGCGGTATAAAACCGCCCGCGCCCTTTGTCAAGGATAACCCGTTAACATCACGCAATCAGGGATTCATCTTGAGTTTGGCCTCAAGGAGCCGACGTGGACGTTTGAGGGCTGCCCCCGATATAGCATCCGCGAGTCTTGTAGAAAACTCGGCTTTGGCTTCAGGGGTATTGCGCCTTGATAAGGCCTTGACGGCCGAAGATGCCCACGCCTTCCTCCTGTCATCTTCACCGGCTTCCCAGTCAAGATGTCCCTTGTGCAGGATTTTCATGAGGTTCCGGCTTTTCAGGTAATCATGGGGATATTTTCCCTTGGCGTTGAGCAATCCGGGATTGGCGCCACGCGCAAGCAGCATTTCGATGGCGCCCCTGTTTTGCATCTCGCACGCAAGATGCAGGGGGGTATAACCTTCCTCATCAAACTGCGCATTGACATCGAAACCGCGATCCAGCAGCGCGTTCATGGTCACCATGCCTTTTCCCGGCTCTGCCAGAAGGAGGGCGTGCATGAACTGCTCTTGCGCCACGACAAGTTTGGCCAGCTGCTTTTGCGCCTTTTCCAGCTGATGATTTTTGATGGATGAGAGAATATCAAACCTGTTCGGCAATGTCTCAGACATGCTTTCCTCCGAAGAGATATGGGGTTGATCGGAAAGAAAGAATAATGACCTGCCCCATAAGTGTCAAGCTAAAGCTGCCACCATGAGCAGCCAAAACAAGGTGGCGGGAAAAACGCCCTTCCACATGAAAGCTGCCACTTGGTCCACCCTCAGGCGAACAAGCCTTTTCATCACCACATGGAGCACAAACAGCAATGCCGCCATCCCACCTGCCAGCCAAATGGAAGGGGAGATAAAATCTGGCGATTCCGGCAGAAAAAGCCACGCAGCGAGGGCAGCCATGGCGCCCCATGCAACACGCCCCACGACATCCACGGCAACAGGGCTCGGGGAACGCCCAGGAACCTCCGGTTCAGCCCCCCCGGAAAGAACCGTCTGGCAAGCAAGGAACGCAGCAAGGAAAGGTAGCCCCATAACCAGCCTCATCCACGGCGCCTGTCCGGAAACCAGAAAAGCCCCAAGACAACAACAGGCGAGAACCGGGCCCGTGGAAACCATGCGCCGGGCCCTTCGCATGAAAAGCATATGTTCAAGACATCCCGTCATTCAGGCATCCCCATCCTTCTGCAAATCTGCGAGCATATCGGATACCTGCTGCACCGAGACCGGCGCATGCAAATCCTCATCCACATCGACAACAGGCGCCCGGCTACAGCCTCCAAGACAAAAAGCCCGTTTGAGGGTTACGGCCCCATCAGGCGTCGTTTGTCCCGGTTCAATCCCCAAGGCCTCGCAACAGGTTTGCATGATGGCATCCGCGCCACGCATGCGGCACGAACGTCCCATGCAGACCTGCACGACATGCTGTCCGGCAGGCTCCAGATTGAACCTGCCATAAAAACTGGCAATATCCCGCACATCGGAAGCTGACAAGGCCACAAGCCCTGCGACATGTTCAAGGACCTGGGGAGAAAGCCAGCCCTGATTGAGGGATTGCCCCATGGAAAGCAGTTCCACAACAGCTCCGCGGCGGCGCCCTTCCGGAAATCGCGCCACAATACTGGCAGCCTTGCGGGCATCCTCACCAGAAAACACAAAACCTTCCCCGCCGGATTTCATCATGGCTGGCTTCCTGAACCGCCAAGACCAAGGGAAGCCATGATGACACCAACATCATCCACCATGTGCCCTTCAACAAGCGCTGGCAATGCAGACAGGTGAAAGCCTGTGGGAATACGCAAGCGCAGAACCAGTCCGCTTCCTTCCCCGCCTCGGGAAAAGACATGTGCGCCCACTTCCCCTTGTGCCGATTCAACCGCTTCATAAACCTCCCCTTCCGGAAATTTTTCCGGAAGATCTTCAAGGCTCGCGGGTTCTTCCCCATCCATGCCGGAAAGACATGCCTGAACGATTTTGAGTGATACGTCCAGCTCCGCAGCACGCACAAGATGGCGGGACTGACTGTCTCCGCTACGCCCGCACACAATTTCCATCGGAAGACCGGCATAATCCGCATCCTCCTGCCGCAGGTCATGCATGATGCCTGCTGCCCGCAAAACCGGGCCTGAACACCCCATTTCCATGGCCTCGTTTCCAGACAGGACACCAATTCCCGCCATGCGCAGGCGCAAAAAGGGGGAAACCTGCTCCAGTCTTTCCGGAATATCTGAAAAACGCTGGCAGAAATCCAGCAAGGCTTCCCGATCTTCATCAAGGAAAGCCGTGGAAACACCTCCGGCCACCACACCAGCCTGATGCCGCAGGAAAACAGGTAACAGTTTGTCACGCGCATTTCGCGCCAATTCTGCAGCCTTGGACTGTTCCAGAATCTCATTCATTTCCGCAATGGCCCGCAAATGGGCAAGAATGCGCGCCATTTCCGAAAGCATGACCCGGCGACGACAAACCGGGACCGATAATTTCACGCATGCAAGGCTTTCAACGGCCCGTGCGCATGCAAGCCGTACAAAAAAACCGGATTGTCCGCCCCCCGCAGCATGGCCTATGGGCATGACATCCTCAAGCGTACATTCCATGCGGGGCAGGCTTCCACCCGGATGCACCACAAGACGCCGCACCACTTCCCCTTCCAGATGTAACTGAAGGAGAACGGAAAAGCCCATACCCTTGTGCTTTGGCCCTATGACAAGCACATTTTCTCCCCGGTTTCCGGCAGGCCCCACCTCTATCCTGGAATGAAGGGCATTGCGAAGATCCGGGTGGCCAGAAAAGGGAATACCGAAGAAATCCCACGCCAGACGTTCGCTCCACAGGGCTCCCGGGACAACCCTTGAAGAACTGGGCAGGATATCTCCCGCATCCACCATAACCCGAATCCGGCAAAAATTTTTCTCATCATCTCCACGAAGCAGGTAGGAAAGGGAAAACCCGTCCACAGCCCCTTCCGTCTTCCGGGAATCCACAAAAATGCCGACAAACCTTGAAAAACCACATTCCGGATGCGCCTGAAGAAAGGAAAGGACCTTTGACAGGTTCGCCGGGCGGGCAAGAACTTCAATTTCCCCCCGTGCATTGACATGGGCTTCCCGAATCAAGGGGCCAAGCCCGCCAGAAAGAATGCCACATGAGGATCCCTGATTTTTTTTCATTCGCCGGAAAGCGCTCCTCGCCGCCAGGCAAATGCCAGCAGGACAAAAATATCCACAACGAGCAGGAAAAAACAGACAAACCCATAACGTGCGCCTTCATGCACGGCCACGCCTTGCAAAACAAGCAAGGGCAACAGGCCGGCAAAAGCAAAAAACAGAAGCGCCTGCGGATAAAAACGCACCTTAGGCAGGTTGTTGTCATTTTCCTTGCGCACAAAATTCTCCTTCCCCTGCAAAATACATGGGAATGGACAACAAAAAAAGCAAAAAGGAGAGGAAAAATGGCGCGAGCGACGGGACTTGAACCCGCGACCTTCGGCGTGACAGGCCGACGCTCTAACCAACTGAGCTACGCCCGCGCAGGAGGCACCTAAAAAATTCGGTGCCGAAGGTGGGTCTTCTCTAACCGCCTCTTGCATCCCTGTCAATACCCATTGTAAACTTTGGGCATGAAAAATCCAAAAAACATCCTCATCACGGGCGCATCTTCAGGCATTGGCAAGGCTCTGGCACTTGAATATGCAGCTCCGGGCATTTGCCTCATGCTCATTGCACGCAATGATGAGCGCCTCACCGATGTGGCTGACACCTGCCGAAACTGCGGTGCCATGGTGGAATGCGCAACCCTGGACGTGCAAGACAGCGATGCTATGGCTGCATGGATTGCATGTCAGGACGACCTTCACCCCATAGACCTTGCCATTGCCAATGCCGGCATTTCCGCGGGCACCGCTGGTGGAGACGAGAGCGCCGAACAGGCCCGGCGGATATTTTCCGTCAATGTGGAGGGAACCCTCAACACCCTTCACCCCATCATCCCCTCCATGGCCGGACGAAGGCGCGGACAACTGGCCCTCATGGCCTCCATGGCGGCTTTTCGCGGCATGCCTGGCGCCCCGGCCTATTCTGCCAGCAAGGGAGCGGTACGCCTTTATGGGGAAGCCCTGCGGGGAGAACTCGCACCTGAAGGGGTGGAAGTTTCCGTCATTTGTCCGGGGTTCGTAAAATCCCGCATCACCGATGCCAACAGATTTTTCATGCCGCTCCTGATGCCTGCAGAAAAGGCGGCAAAACGCATTCGTCGCGGCCTTGAGAAAAACCAGGCCAGAATAGCCTTTCCCAGACGCATGTATTTTTTCGCTTGGCTCATGGGAGCATTACCGCCGGCATGGACGGACCTGCTGATGGCGCGCCTACCGAAAAAAGCCTGAAAAAGAAGGCTTTGTGATCAAGGCATCATGGCCCGCATGGCCGGAAAACCGGCAAAACCTGCGTCAGGGATGAATGGGAGAGGTGTATTTCCCAACGATCCGGTGACGATTGGGATCGTAGCTCCCCGTCCCCACCACCTCGCGCGTTTCGCGAAGAACGGAATCCATATAGCCACGCTGTGGAAACGGATCATTTTCATGACCGCCACGACCGCGGGCATCCGCTTCGCAAACTAGCATGAAACGATTCCACCCGGCCTCCGAAGAAAGCGCATCAAAAGCTTGAAAAACCTTGACGAGTTTCGCTGGTTTTGCCTCATGTGCCACATGCGTGAACATATGCCACTCGGTCGCCTTCACGGCAAAATCGCGATAGGGTTCAGGAGCGTCCAGCCTTTTGCACATCCTCTCGACAAGGGGAATGCCGCGGCGATTATGGTCATGGTGTTTTGGCAAGATTTCCGGGGGCGTTTCCGCCTTGCCCACATCATGAACCAGAACAGCAAACCTGACCATCGGATCATCGGTTAGCTGGCAGGCGATTTTCAACGCCAGCAGGGTATGCGCTCCGGCATCCCCCTCGGGATGATGCTTCTCAGGCTGGGGAATGGCAAAAAGGGCGGAGACCTCTGGAAGAAAATCATTGAGGCTGCCATCATCCTGCATGGACTGCAGGGTTTCATGGGGCGCAGGTCCCCGGAGAATATTGATCAGGTCATCCCAAGTCATCATGCCAGGATTTTAGCATAAACGGCATAAAAAACAACCCTCACCGCCTGTTGACGCGCCGCCAGTTCCCGATATTGCGGTTATGTTCGGAAAGCGTGGATGCAAAGGCATGACCGCCCTTGCCATCCGCAACAAAATAAAGGTAGCTGTGTTTTTCGGGGTGAAGAACCGCTTCAAGCGCCGCCCGTCCGGGATTGCATATGGGCCCCGGAGGAAGCCCCTTGTTTTTATAGGTGTTGTACGGCGATTCTACTACCCAATCCTTGCGCAACAATGCACGACCAAGCTCCCGCCTGCCTTCCGTCAGCGCATAAATGACTGTTGGATCCGACTGCAGGGGCATTCCCCGCGCCAGGCGATTGTAAAAAACGCCAGCAATCCGCGCACGTTCTGCCGAAACCCCCGTTTCCTTCTCGACGATCGAAGCCAAAACAACCGCCTCCTCGGAACTATCCAATTTTATATCTGTATCCCGCGCTTGCCAAAGTTCATCCAGAAGCGTCACTTGCGCCGCAACCGCCCGTTCCAGAATTTCTCCCCGCGATTCTCCACGCAGGAAATCATAGGTTTCCGGTAGAATGGCTCCTTCAGGCGGGATATTTTCCATCTCCCCCACAAGCTTTTCTTCCGAGGAAAGCAGGGCCACAATTTCCCGCACATCCAGCCCTTCGGCAAAAGTCATGCTGTGTTGCACGCCACGGCCAAGGGAGAGGATCTCCATGACCTGACGCCCGGAAACGCCTGCCGGAAAAACATACTCCCCAGCCTTGAGCCCTTGTGCCCGGCCAGAAATCCGAACGCCAAGAACGAAAGAGAATCGTTCTTCCAAAACCCCTTCCCCTTCAAGGATTTTGGCAATGCTGCCCAGCCCTGTCCCGCGCGGGACAACAAGAGTCTTTTCTACGGAAAGCGGGCCCGCAGAATCAAACCGGGCCAGGAGCATGTATCCACACGCGCCCAGCCCAATCATCGCAATCAGCATGCCCGCCAGAACAAGGCGGATCATGGTTTTCATGGTCATTTGCATTCCCGGAAGATGACCGAGGCATTGGTGCCGCCAAAGCCGAAGCTGTTGGACATCACCGCCCGCACCCGGCGCTGTTTCGGAGTCTTGGCCACAAGGTCAAGGTCCATGCAGGCTTCCGTGGGATTTTCAAGATTGAGGGTGGCCGGAACCGCCTGGTTCATGATGGACAGGACCGAATAAATGCCCTCCACCGCACCGGCTGCTCCCAGCAAATGGCCAATGCTCGACTTGGTCGAAGACATGGAGAGCTGGGTGGCTGCCGCGCCAAACAGGCGTTTCACAGCCATGCATTCAATATCATCTCCCAAGGGAGTGGATGTGCCGTGCGCATTGATGTAATCAATGTCTTCGGGATTCATCTGCGCCCGTTTCATGGCCATCTGCATGGCCCGGAATGCGCCATTACCATCTGCAGCAGGAGCTGTGATGTGGTTTGCATCGCCCGAAAGGCCATATCCCACAACTTCCGCAAGGATCTTCGCCCCACGGCGTTTGGCGTGTTCATATTCCTCAAGGACAAGAATGCCTGCGCCTTCTCCCATGACAAAGCCGTCACGGCCCGCATCAAAGGGGCGCGAGGCCTGTTTTGGATTGTCATTATAACCCGTGGAGAGGGCACGCGAAGCCGCAAAGCCGGCAACCCCCAAGGCACACAGGGCACATTCAGCACCGCCAGCCACCATGACATCCGCATCATCCATGGCAATGATCCGGGCCGCATCACCTATGGCGTGCGTTCCCGTGGCGCAAGCCGTCACAACCGAGTGATTCGGCCCCTTGAACCCATGCTTGATGGAAACCCAGCCGGACGCCAGGTTGATGAGACTTGACGGAATGAAAAAGGGCGATACGCGACGCGGGCCCTTTTCCTTGAGGAGAATGGACGTTTCATAAATGCTGGGCAAACCACCAATGCCGGAACCGATGATGACACCCGTGCGCTCACGCGCTTCATCCGTATCAGGCAACCAGCCACTGTTGGCAACCGCTTCATTTGCTGCGGCTATGCCATAAGCGATGAAAGTGTCCATGCGCCGCTGTTCATTGGACGGGACATGTTCATCCGCTGTCCACTTGCCTTCCGAAAGCGGCCCGTACGGAACCTCGGCGGCAACGCGGCAGGCAATTTCCGATGCATCAAACCGGGTGATTGCGCCAACGGCATTTTCTCCTGCCATCAGGCCTTCCCAGTTACGACCAACCCCAACCCCCAACGGGGAGACAACACCCATGCCGGTAACGACAACGCGACGCATGTTTCATGCTCCTTCAAATAAAATTTTGCGCCCGCCTCCCAGGCAGGGAGAATGTCCCTGAACCGGAAAGGGGCGCAAAAAAATGCACGACTTCAGGCAGCCTGATGTTCATTAATGAACTTGATGGCGTCCTTGACCGTGAGAATCTTCTCAGCGGCATCATCCGGGATTTCCACACCGAATTCTTCTTCGAGGGCCATGACCAGCTCGACCGTGTCGAGGCTGTCGGCGCCCAGGTCATCAATGAAGCTCGCTTCTTCTGTCACCTTGGTTTCATCAACGCCGAGGTGCTCGACAACGATCTTCTTCACGCGATCAGTGATTTCGGTCATTTTGTCCTTCCAGTGTTAGACAATAAAAACAAATTAAAAGCCGTTTTCCCGGATGGGATCTGGCAAAGTGGCGGTTGGCATACCATATCCATCACCCTTCGTCTAGTCCCTTACCGGAACGCCTTGGAAAGGCTCGGCTTCAGATCATGGCCATCCCGCCGTTGACGTGGATGGTCTGGCCTGTCACGTATCCAGCCTCTTCGCTCGCAAGGAACGAAATACAGGCGGCTACATCCCCGGCCGAGCCAAGACGGCCCATCGGGATTTTTACGACGAGCTTGCCTTTCTGCTCGTCGGAAAGTTTGTCGGTCATGGGCGTGGCAATAAACCCCGGCGCCACACAGTTGACCGTAATGTTGCGCGAGGCAAGCTCGGCGGCAAGGCATTTGGACATGGCCACCAGGCCGCCCTTGGAAGCGGCATAGTTCGCCTGGCCGGCATTTCCGGTGGCACCCACAACCGAAGCCAGGCCGATGATGCGGCCATAGCGATTCTTCATCATGCCCCGCATCACGGCCCGCGACAGGCGGAAAGCCGCCGTCAGGTTCACGTTCAGCACCAAGTCCCATTCCTCGTCCTTCATGCGCATGGCGAGGTTGTCCCGGGTAAGGCCGGCGTTGTTCACAAGAATGTCAATGCGGCCCATCTTTTCTTCCGCTTCCGCAGCAATGCGCTCAACTTCTGCTGCATCTCCCAGATTACCCGGAATGCAATGGACATTGCCCCCCAGCTCAGCCGCAAAAGCCTTCAAGCCTTCCTCGTTCATGTCGGTCAGAGCCAATGTCGCGCCCTGAGCCGCAAAAGCTTTGGCAATGGCGCGTCCAATGCCGCCAGCCGCACCGGTAATCAGGGCACATTTACCCGTCAAATCAAACATGTTGTTTCCTCTTTTTTTGTTTACAGCAATCCAGATTCAACCGTTAAACCCGCCAATCCGCGGTTTCGGCATGGGCAGAACACCTGTGTAACGAAACACGGGGCACGATTCCTTCACGCTGCAATCCTTCTCATGGTTGCAGACACAATGGGCGCAATAGCCGATCAGGATAAGCATGGTTTCCTTCTCGCTGAGGGAAGAACTGATCTGGTCGGAAAGAATAAAAACCATTTTCCCCAATTTTGCGTTCCCTCGCATTTTTCCCTCACTGAAGTTCTTCAAGAATAGCGGCAATCCCGACCGGATCAGACCCCGAGACAACGGCCATTTCCTTGTCGCAGCGGCGCACGATGCCGGACAGGACATTGCCTGCCCCCACCTCGACCATCTGCGAAACGCCAGCCTCCTTCATGAAGGCAACGCTTTCGCGCCAGCGCACACGCCCCGTCACCTGCTGTACAAGCAGTTCACAGATGGCTACCGGATCAGAAACCAAAGATGCCGTAACATTGGCAACAACAGGAACCGTCGGAACGAGAAGGCGGATTTCCGCCAGTGCTGCCCGCATTTCCTCGGCCGCAGGGGCCATGAGGGGAGAATGGAACGGTGCACTGACCGCCAGCAGGATAGCGCGCTTGATACCGCGCGCTCCAGCAAGGGCAATGGCGCGTTCAACGGCGGCCTTGTGACCGCTGATCACAATCTGTCCCGGCGCATTGTCATTTGCGGCCACGCAAACTTCACCCTGCGCAGCTTCCGCCGCAATCGCCTCGGCAACATCCATCTCTGCGCCGATCAGCGCCGCCATGCCGCCAACACCCACAGGAACCGCACGCTGCATGGCACGGCCACGCAGGCGCAACAGGCGGGCACCATCGGCCAGCGACAGGCTTCCCGCAGCCACCAGCGCCGAATATTCTCCCAAGGAATGCCCGGCCACAAACGCGCATTTTTCCGGCAGGCGAAAACCGCCTTCCTGTTCAAGCACGCGCATGACCGCCATACTCATCGTCATGATGGCGGGCTGGGTATTTTCCGTCAGGCCAAGATCGTCTTCCGGGCCTTCAAAAATGATTCGGGACAACTTTTCCGAAAGCGCGTCATCAACTTCCTCGAAAACGGCGCGCGCAGCTGGAAACGCATCGCAAAGCGCACGGCCCATGCCAATGGACTGGCTCCCTTGCCCCGGAAATATGAATGCTCGGCTCATGTTTTTTTCATCCAGATGTTGATGAAGCGCGGGGATTCATGCTCTCCTTCCGGATTTTTGTCAAGTTTACTTGTTTTTCAAATGCTTATATATAAAAACAACCCTTCAAAACCAACCAAACCACAAATTCAATCATCTTCCGGACTTCTTTTTTCTGCCCCCCTGTGGCCACGGACTGGAAAATGGGCTGATTGCCAGATGTTTTACCATACCACTCCTTATAAGTGAAAAACCCCCTTGCCCTTTCCGCCTTTGATGGTCTAGGTTGTGCGCCTTTTCAACCTTGCAGGGAAAGCAACGGGCATGAACCTCCTTCTCGCCAGCCTTCTGGGCTATCTCCTTGGCAGCATCCCTTTCGGGCTCATCCTGACCCGGATGGCCGGCCATGGCGATATCCGCAGCATTGGCTCCGGCAACATCGGCGCAACCAATGTCCTGCGCACCGGAAAGAAAAGCCTGGCCCTGGCCACCTTATTCCTTGACGCGGGCAAGGGCGCCGCCGCCATTGGCCTGGCCCATCTCATCGGACAGCCCGAACTTGCCCCCATGGCTGGGGGATTCGCGCTTCTTGGGCACATTTTCCCGGTCTGGCTTGGCTTTTCCGGTGGCAAAGGCGTGGCAACAGCGCTTGGCACCATGCTGGCCATTGCCTGGCCTGCCGGCATGGCCTCCTGCCTGACCTGGCTCGCCATCGCCCTGACATTCCGTTACTCTTCCCTCTCGGCCATCGTGGCCATTGTCTTTGCTCCCACCTACCTGTTCATATGGGCCTCTCCTGCCATCGCAGCCGGGGCCATCCCGCTTGTCCTCATCATCCTGTGGAGGCACAAAACCAACATCGCCCGCCTCATCCGCCACGAAGAACCAAAGATTGGCCAGAAGAAATCATGACCATGCCCTTGCCACGCGATGAAAAGGTTCAATGGATCCGGCTTTTCCGAACGGAAAATGTCGGTCCCGTTACCTTCGCATGGCTGATTTCCACCTACAAAACCGCCAGCGCCGCCATTGATGCCCTGCCCCAACTCAGCCGCCGGGGCGGACGTTCAAGGCCGTTGAACGCTATCTCCAGAGCCGCTGCCGAGCGTGAACTGGAATGGGCAGAAAAACGCGGGATTCGCATCATTGCCTCCTGTGAACCGGATTATCCTGTCCTGCTTTCCCATATTTCCGATGCGCCCCCCCTTCTTGCCATCATGGGAAACCCGGGCCTTTTGGGACAGCCCTGCATTTCCATTGTCGGTTCCCGCAACGCATCCCTTGCCGGAAACCGCCTTGCACAGCAGTTTGCCCGTGAAATCGGAGCTGCCGGATGCACGGTTGTCTCCGGTCTCGCCCGCGGGATTGACACTGCAGCCCACAAGGGGGCGCTGGCTTCTGGCACCGCCGCCGTCATGGCCGGAGGGATTGATGTTGTTTATCCTCCCGAAAACCGGCCCCTTTACGAAGAAATCCGGGAACATGGCGTTATCGTCTCGGAATGCGCCCCGGAAACCCAGCCCACCGCCCATCATTTTCCCCGTCGCAACCGGATTGTTTCCGGCCTGTCGCTGGGAACCCTTGTTGTGGAAGCCAGCGCCCGATCTGGCTCGCTCATCACGGCACGACTGGCAGCGGAACAGGGACGTGAGGTGTTTGCCATTCCAGGATCACCGCTGGAGCCGCGCAGCTTCGGTCCCAACCAGCTCATCCGCGATGGCGCCGCCATGGCCACCACATCCGCAGACATCCTGGATTTCATCCGCAACACCCATACCCGCCTGGGTGAACGGCAGGGAAACCTGTTTGATTCGCCCTCCAGCCCGCCTCCCGGCGATTCGGAAATGGATGCAACCCGAACACTTTTGCTTGAAAAGCTGGGCACCACCCCTGTATCCATTGACGAAACCATCCGGGAATGCGACGTCTCCTGCGCAACCCTGATGGCCCTGCTTGCCGAACTTGAAATCGCCGGCCGCATCGCGCGGCTGCCTGGAAACCGCATATGCCTCGTCCCGGAAGAACCATGAACAAAACATCCTCCCCCGTCAGCGCCGTCGTCGTCGAATCTCCGGCCAAGGCCAAGACCATCAACAAATATCTCGGCCCAGGCTATGAGGTCATCGCATCCATGGGGCATATCCGCGACCTGCTGCCCAAGGATGGGTCGGTGCGCCCGGACGAAGGCTTTGCCATGACATGGGCCACTTCGGCCCGCGCCGAAAAGCCCCTTTCCGCCATTACCAAGGTTCTCAAAAAAGGCGGAAAACTCATTCTCGCAACTGACCCTGACCGCGAGGGAGAAGCCATTTCCTGGCATATTCGCGATGTCCTGGCCGAACGTGGCCTCGTGGACCCCAAGGAAGCATCGCGCGTTACCTTCAATGAAATTACGGAAAAAGCCATCAAGGAAGCTTTTGCCAAACCGCGCGACCTCGACCACGCCCTGGTGGATGCCTATCTTGCCCGCCGGGCGCTTGATTATCTCGTGGGGTTCAACCTGTCCCCCGTCCTCTGGCGCAAACTGCCTGGTTCAAAATCGGCGGGACGCGTCCAGTCGGTGGCCCTGCGCCTGATCTGCGAACGCGAAGGCGAGATTGAAACCTTCAAGACCCGTGAATACTGGACCATTGGCGGCAGCTTCACCACCCACAAGGGGGAGGCTTTCCAAGCCACACTCACCCATCTGGATGCAAAAAAACTTGCCAAGTTTGACATCCCGGATGAAACCAGCGCCCACGCGATTACCAGCCGCCTGCTTCCCCTTTCATGGACCATTGCGGCCAGTGAGCGCAAACCCGCCCGCCGCAGCCCGAACCCGCCATTCATCACCTCCACCCTGCAACAGGAAGCCTCGCGCAAACTTGGATTTTCCGCCAGTCGCACCATGTCTGTTGCCCAGCGTCTTTATGAAGGTGTGGATATTGGCGGGGAACTCGTGGGCCTCATCACCTACATGCGTACGGATGGCACCCAGATCTCCAGCGATGCCGTAACAGCCACCCGCCATCTCATCGCTGACAGTTTTGGGGAGAACTATTGCCCCGCCAAGCCACGCTTCTTCAAATCCAAGGTCAAAAATGCCCAGGAAGCCCATGAAGCCATCCGCCCAACGGATGTTTTCCGCAGGCCGGAAAGCATTGCCGCACATCTTGAACGCGACGAGCTGCGCCTTTATGAACTCATCTGGAAGCGCATGGTGGCCTGCCAGATGGCAGATGCCATTCTGGAACAGGTCAGCGCCGACATTGACGCCGACAATGGCAGCGCCCGCTTCCATGCCACCGGCTCGACAGTGGATTTTGATGGTTTCCTGAAACTTTACGAGGAAGGCCGCGACGAAACCGGTGAAGATGAAAAATCCGCCAACCGCCTTCCCGCCCTTGTGGTAGGCGAGGAAGCCCGCCGGACGGCCATCATTCCGGACCAGCACTTCACGGAACCCCCGCCGCGCTATTCCGAAGCCAGCCTTGTGAAAAAGCTGGAAGAACTGGGAATCGGACGCCCTTCCACCTATGCCAGCATCATTGCCGTCCTTCAGGAACGCGAATATGTGCGACTGGAGAAAAAACGTTTCATTCCGGAAGACCGTGGCCGCATTGTCACCTCCTTCCTGGAAGCCTTCTTCTCCCGTTATGTGGAATACAACTTCACCGCCGACCTTGAGGAAGAGCTGGACCATATTGCCTCCGGCGACATGGTATGGCGCAAAACCCTTGAAACCTTCTGGAAATCCTTTTCATCCTCGGTTGGCGAAGCCCGGGAACTTCCATCCCAGGAAGTTCTTGCCCAGCTTGACCAAAAACTGGATGCCCATTATTTCCCGCATGTTGAAGGCGCACCTGATCCCCGCATCTGTCCGACCTGCGGCACAGGCAGGCTATCCCTGCGCCTGAGTCGTTATGGCGCCTTCATCGGATGTTCCAATTATCCCGCCTGCCCCTACACCCGAAAAATCAGCGGAGATGGTGCGGGCCAGGAAGGCAGCGTACGTCCGGAAGCCAAACTCCTTGGCGAAGATCCAACCACGGGGAAAGCCGTAACCCTCCGTCACGGCCCCTATGGCGTCTATGTCCAGCTTGGGGAATCCGAAGCCAGGACCAAGGGGCGCAAGGCATCAACCGATGGGCCACGACGCACCTCCCTTCCAAAAGACATGAAGGAGGAAGATATCACGCTCCCCCTCGCCCTTTCCCTTCTGGCGCTCCCAAAAACCCTTGGACACCACCCGGAAACCGGCGAGGAAGTGGTTGTTGGCATTGGCCGTTACGGCCCCTTCATCCGTGTGGGGAAAACCTATCACAACATTCCGGCAGGCCATGACCTTCTTGGGCAAACGCTTGAAAGCGCCATTACCATCGCTTCAACCAGGGCCCAGAAAAAAACGGAGGGACGGGAAATCGGCCAGCATCCGGAAAGCGGCGCTCCGGTTTCCGTGCATGAAGGACGTTACGGTCCTTATGTCAAATGCGGGAAAATATCCGCTTCCCTGCCACGCGGCATGGATCCCGCCAACCTGACCATGGAAGAAGCCGTGACCCTTGTTGCCGCAAAAGCCGAAAAAGGGAGCAGCGGCAAAAAACCCGCGCAGCGCAAAACAACCAGGACACAGAAGAAAAAATAAAGGGATTGCATTGTAGGTTTCCATGTCTTTTCCAAAGGACATTTTCCTGCAGTACTCTCTCTGGAAGGATATTCCTCATGCCCAGAAGCCATTACACCTTCACCAGCGAATCCGTTTCCGAAGGGCATCCCGACAAGCTGTGCGACCAGATTTCCGATTCAATCCTTGATGCCTATCTCGCCGTGGATCCCTCTGCGCATGTCGCCTGTGAATGCCTGGCCACCACAAACCGTCTGGTGATTGCCGGAGAAGTGCGTTCCATCCTTCCCCTGTCCATGGACGCCCTTATTGATGTCGCCCGGACATCGGTGCGCGACATCGGCTATGAACAGGATGGATTCCACTGGGAACGGATGGATGTGGACGTGCTTTTGCATGCCCAGAGCACAGACATTTCCATGGGCGTTGACGCCGATATTGGAAAAGATGAAGGCGCAGGCGACCAAGGCATCATGTTTGGATATGCTTGCCGGGAAACCGATGCCCTCATGCCTGCCCCCATCCATTTTGCCCACAACATTCTTCACCGACTGGCCCGTGAACGCAAATCCGGCGCCCTTCCCCAACTCCTCCCGGACGCAAAAAGCCAAGTCTCTCTTGTCTATGAAAACGGAAAACCTGTCCGCACCACCGCCATTGTCGTATCCACACAACACCAATCGGGAATCTCCCCGGGGGAAATCCGCGAAATCATCCGTCCCCATGTCGTGGCCAGCCTGCCTGAGGGCTGGATATGCGATGATGCACATTTTTACGTCAACCCCACCGGCCGTTTTGTCATTGGTGGCCCTGATGGCGACACAGGTCTTACGGGACGCAAGATCATTGTCGATACCTATGGCGGGGCAGCCCCCCATGGCGGCGGCGCCTTCTCCGGCAAGGATCCCTCCAAGGTGGATCGTTCAGCCAGCTACATGGCCCGTTATCTTGCCAAGAACGTTGTCGCGGCCGACCTGGCCGACCGCTGCACCATCCAGATCGCCTATGCCATCGGGATTTCCACCCCGGTGGCTTTCTACATCAACCTGCATGACACCGGACGGGTAGATGAGGAGAAACTTTCCTCAACGCTCCAGGACATGATGGACCTGAGCCCACGAGGCATCAGGGCGCATCTTGGCCTTGCCCGCCCCATTTACGCCCGCACGGCAGCTTACGGCCATTTTGGCCGCCCCCCTGACAAGGATGGCGGTTTTTCATGGGAAAAAACAGACCTGGCTGCCAGCCTGCGCAACGCATTTGGTGAAAAATGACCCAAAACACAGAGAATCCCACTCCCCACCGACTCTATGGCCGCCGGATGGGCCGCCGCCTGCATGAAACACGCAGCCATGCCCTTGAAACCGGGCTTCCGGAACTTGGCATCACCCTGCCTGAAAATGGCGGGGGAATTGATCCATTTTCCCTTTTCCACATGCAGGTTTCCGAGGTGTGGCTTGAAGTGGGGTTTGGCAATGGCGAACACCTCATCGAACAGCTCAAAGCCAACCCGAATGTGGGCATCATTGGCTGCGAACCCTTCATGAATGGCGTTTCGGCACTGCTCAACGATGTCCCCGCAGACATGCGTGGCCGCCTTGCCATTTACCCGGATGACGCAGCCGCCCTGCTTGACCGTCTGCCGGAAAACTGCATCTCAAGAACCTTTGTCCTTTTCCCGGATCCATGGCCCAAAAAACGCCACCGCAAGCGCCGCTTCATCCGCGAAGAAAATCTTGACCGTCTGGCCCGCACCATGAAAGATGACGCCGAATTGCGCATGGGCACCGATATCCGTGAGCTGGGTTTCTGGATGTTCATCCATACAGCCCGCCATGGCGCCTTCCATTTCCTGCAAAAAGGCCCGCATGAATGGCGACGGAGAACCCCTGACTGGCCGGAAACCCGCTATGAACAGAAGGGGATTGCTGCCGGCCGCAGGCCTGTCTATCTGCGTTTTGCCCGAAACCTGCGACAAAGGCCTTGACAAGTTCAGCAATCCAGCTATTTTACCCCCCAATTCAATCACCTTCCAGCGCTGCATGCGCGGATCAATGGAAAGAGCGAGATCATGGCCAAAGCTGCAAACATTCTCATCAAGCTGGTGAGCACCGCCGGAACGGGATTCTACTATGTCACCACCAAGAATCCGCGCACCAAGACGGAAAAATTCAAGTTCAAGAAGTATGATCCCAAGGTCAGGAAGCACGTAGAATTCACTGAATCCAAGATCAAGTAAGATCAGGATTGCCGGTCTGTCCTTTTGTGGCAGACATTGCACCAGACAAAAGGGCCATGGATTTCTCCATGGCCCTTTTCCTTGCATCCCTGTATGCCGCTAACCCACGACAAGCATACAAACAATCACAAAACGCACGTCTGCGGCATCCTGTTTTAGATGGGTATCAGCCGCGCGGCGCAATATTCCACAACACACACAAACACTGTTTCCTGCACCAAAAAGGCTGAGACTGGTCGGGCTGGAAATACCAGTTATCGAGCAGGTATAGGAGATAATCCTTTTCAGGAAACGATGGACGCGCCTTGGCCATGGAAAGGGGGGTATTGCCCTCAAGGTCCGGTTCAGATGCCCCCCTGCTCTGCTTGAGCAAAAGACCAGTCACCACACCAGAACTGCATTTGGCGGCCGCATAATGCAAAACCATTTTTCCCTGGGCGTTCTTTGCAAAAACATCCGCGTTTGCCAGCACCAGTTTATTAACAACCCGACCATGGCCGCCGTCGGCCGCCAGCATGATGGCGGTGTTGCCATCCTTATCTTGAACATCAAGATGGCATCCCATTTCAACGAGCAGGCCCACAATCTTTTCATGCCCCCCCATGGCAGCCAGATGAACAGCTGTGCGGCCATCCCCGTCTTCAGCGTGAATATTGCCCCCCCGCTCGACAAAAGACATGAGCTGCGCATCATTTCCGGCAGCAGCGGCCGCCAGAAAATCCGGGGTAACATCAGCCACCGGCTGAGTCATTCCCGAAACCTTCCTGATAGCCTCCGCGCCAAGATTTTCGCTTTTTTTCTTGTTATGCATGGTTTCCCCCTGCACTTCAGCATTTGAATTCATGGCCTGAAGGTGCGCTTTCCGGAGGCAAAAAACAATTCACAGAAATGCATGGCTGCCCTGCAAAAAACAGATGGCTTGCCGCAAAAACATGTTTTGGTGAAATATTTTTACCCGGCGCAGGGCGTCACAACAACCCTGTCCCGCCCTTCATCCTTGGCCTTGTAAAGCGCACTGTCCACGCGCTTGAGAAGAATGTCTGCCGCCTCTGCAAGACACGCATCCGTAACCCCAAAACTGGATGTAACGGTAATTTCCTTGACGTCATGGGAAACCCGGAACTTGCGGTCCGCCACAATGCGCCGCAGGCGCCCGGCAATGGCGGTTGCCGTTTCCAGCGGTGTATCCGGCAGAATGATCATGAACTCCTCACCACCAATGCGGGCCAGAAGGTCAAAATTACGGACATTGCGCATAACACGGGAGGAAATTTCCTTCAGGACTTCATCCCCGACACCATGACCATAGGTATCATTGACAAGCTTGAAATGATCAATATCAAACATGATAAGCGAAAACGACTTGCGCGTTGTGGCCTGAATGGAACGCATGCGTTCAAGATGCATATCAAAATAACGACGGTTGTAAACCCCGGTCAACGGGTCATTATAAGCCATGTTGACGCTGCTCTCGAGGCTGGTACGCAACCGCTCCTGGAAACGCTTGCGACGAACCTGGGTACGAACACGCGCCAGGGTTTCATGTTCATCAAGCGGCCTCAGGATATAATCCGTAGCACCAAGCTCAAGACCTTTGGCCGGAGTTTCAAGATCCCCCTCGTCCGCCACCAGCAAAATGGGCATCTGCCGGGTCTGTTCCCGCGAACGAATGCGGGAACAAAGGCGAAGCCCGGCATCCCCGGGCAAAGTCAGGCTGATGATGGTGGCGTCAAAATCTTCCCGCGCCAGAATATCAAGCACCTCTTCAGGATCCCCCGCAAAGGTCAGGACATGCTCATCCTTTTCAAGAAATTTCTTCATTTTCTCAAGGTCGCCCGGGAGTTCATCCGCAACAAGGATACGTGCCTTTGTCGTCACTTCCGCCATGAGCATGGCATTGCTGACCTGTTCCGGATTCTGGGAACGCACCCGCCACTGGTCCATCATCATCTTGAGACGAATAAGGGAACGAACCCGCGCAAACAGGGGAAGATCATTTATGGGTTTTGACAGGAAATCATCTGCCCCGGCCTCAAGCCCGCGCACGCGATCGGCCGTTTCGGTGAGGGCTGTTACCATGACAACAGGAATGGACTGGGTTTCAGGATTCGCCTTGAGACGGCGACACACTTCAAAACCATCCATGCGTGGCATCATGACATCCAGAAGGATAATGTCCGGATGCTCTTTCTGCGCCTTTTCAAGCGCCTGAAAGCCATCCTCCGCCATGATGACGTCGTAATACTCGTTACTCAGCTTTACAGCCAGGAGCTTTGCGTTGGGCGGAAAATCATCGACAACCAGCACAAGTCCCGGCATCTTATTGATTTCGCTCCTTAACCAATATATTTCTGGACCGTCTCAATAAACTTGGTCACGGAAATGGGTTTAGCCATATAATCCTCACAGCCCCCTTCACGAATCTTTTCCTCATCGCCCTTCATGGCAAAAGCCGTGATGGCAATGACAGGAATGTCTTTCAGGGTTTCATCCGCCTTGATCTGGCGGGTGACTTCAAGCCCGGAAATCCGGGGCAGCTGAATATCCATGAGAACCAGATCAGGATGATGTTCCCGAGCCAATTCAAGCGCTTCAGCTCCATCCGAAGTTTTGAACGTGACGTAGCCATGCGCTTCAAGCAGGTCGTTGAAGAGCTTCATATTCAGTTCATTGTCCTCAACAATCAGGACTTTCTTGGGCATGCATACACCTCTTCATTGTGTCGGGCACAATATTTTCCGACCATTAACCATTTGAGCCATTATGAGGCTGCCGCATTAATGATTTATTACCTAGCTTACAATTTATGGCTGGTTTTTGCAGTATGATCCAGAGACTTCACAGCCCCATGTTTCTCTCTGTTTTCGAATACCTTCCTGCGCTCGGCAACCGATTCCGGTGTCAGCTGCGACACAGCAACTTCATCGTCGAGCTTCATGCCATGCTCCTTAAGCCAGCCGAAAAGGCCCTTTTCTTTCAAATCTTCCAGCTGGGGGAATTGTTTTTCCAGCTCTTCCTGAACCACCACAAGCCCCTCAACATCAAGCTGACCGCCAAGAACAAAGGAGGACAAGGCCATTACTGCCGGAAAATCATTTCCTCCCTTGAGGGCCATGCTTTCTCCGGAATATGCTGAAAGGACGGTTTGCACCGGAACCATGCCGACATTCCCGGTATGCTCAGGCACAACATCTCCAACATGGATACCTTCAAATGGATTTCCCTCCCTCCCTGAAGGATTCCAGCTTTCTGCATGATTGGTCTGAGCCAAGGCACTGGCTTCATCTGCCGAAAGATACGTACCGTCCCCCCCCCTGTCATTGCGGTAGTGGATATAACGGCTTCCCGGAACAGCATGATCCCCCGCGACAACCGGCCCCGGCCGAATCCCTGCAGAACGCAGCAGGTTTTCCATGCCCTCCACCAGATGAGCAGCATCCTTCTGTCCTTCATGCATATAGATTGTCAGCATTTTCCCAGCCTGCTGAGAATTGGCGTTTCCAAATTCATGGGCCAATTCCTGCCGAACCACCTTAAAACTTTCAACACCGTTCGCCATAAGGTAGGGTGCAACCATATCCCATGCTTGTGCAACCTGCGCAGAATCAACACTAACGTGGAGCTTCCAGCCCGTTGAATTTGTAGCCACATCCAGCGCCTTGCACCTATGAAAACCACCATCACTCATGATGATGTACTGATGGTTCGGAGAAACACAGCCGCCATCATTTTCAAGTTTCTCATAATCATACCACCTGAGCATGGGATATTCCTCTCCAGAAAGACACAGGTTCAACCATGCGCAACCATACCCCCGGCAAGATTTCCTGTCAAAAAACCCCTCGCCTTCATGAACGGAATTTGTTATTGTTTTTCATGATGTTGAAACTCCCAACGAAAACGCATAACAGCCATGCACTTTTCTCATACCCCGGCATTACCTGAAGCCGATGCCTCCAAAGAGGTCGTTTTCCTTGATCTTCTTGAAAAGCTCAAGGACGCATGCATTGCTTCATCAACGTCTCAAAAACAGACTTCCATCAACAAGGCACTGACCGCCATCCACGACCATGTCCTTGCCATGCATGCGCAGATCAAGATACTTGAAGGCATGGTTCAGGAAGATGCCCTGACCGGTATTCTCAACCAGCATGGTTTTTTCAAGGAACTCCACAAGGAAATTTCCCGCAGCCAGCGCCATCCTGATCGCGGCCTTTGCCTCATCGTGGTCGATCTGGATGATTTCAAGGCCATTAATGACACCCTCGGCCATCCGGCTGGAGATGCCTGCCTGCAGATGGCGGCCAGCACCCTCAAAGCCTCCATCCGGGAAAGCGACAGCGTGGCGCGCCTTGGGGGGGACGATTTCGCCATCATCATGGGGGACATTTCAGATCTCGACATCCTTCAACGCACGACCGAAATTCGCGATCGCCTGAACGGCAGCTTCCTGCCGTGGGAGAAATCCACCATTCATGTCCATGGAAGCATTGGCTATTCCATATACAAGGACGGGGATACGGAAAAAGACATGATCCACCGGGCCGACCGTTCCCTTTACCAGCAGAAAAAAATGAAGGAACATCAGGGAAGCTGAAGCCCTTTCAAAAAAAAGCGCCCGCATTTTGGGATGCTGGCGCTTTTACGCATTTCATAAAGACCAAGCCTTAGAGCATTTAACGTTAAAGGATCTAACAGGTAAACTGTACATCCGGGTTCATCTGGCCTTTTGGTTCAAGCCGGGTTCCATCCAGTGTCCCCATCATATTCTTGAAAGGTGCAACCTTTTTAGCATTTTCCTTGATGCTTTCCGGCTCTGCCGCCACAACATGGTCCATGATCTTGGCAAGAGCAGAACCTGCCGCCGATGCGGGATTCTTCAGGATTGCATCCTGCAAAAGGGCATCAATGGCTTCCATCTCCGCCTTTGTCAGGGAAATCGCGACCGTTTCCGAAACCTTCATGACATATTCTCCATTGTTCAATTCAAAACCTGTTTTCACTCTATCCCCCGGCCCATTTCCTTACCAATGCTGTTTTCGCATGGCTGGTCTACGCAGGACGCATGTTTCTTCACTGTCAAGATTTTCTTGCACATTCTCCGTACAGCCTGCTTTCAAACAGGAGGGCCGTCCCCATCCAGAGGTCCAACTTCCCGCATAATCTGGGCAAGGAACCCATGCATGAAATTTATCCGGTTTTCGGCAATTTCATGGGCCTTTTGGGTATTCATCATGTTTGCAAGCCCAAACAATTTTTGCGGGTAGTGGTCGATGGCAAAAAGGGTTTCATCCGGATCCCTGTTTTTGGCCAATGGATCTTCCTCGCAATACGCCCTGTTCCCGACACGCCCGGCATACATGAAATTGCGGATGATCCCCATGGCTCCCAGCATATCAAGCCTGTCAGCATCTTGAATGATTTTTGCCTCCAGCGTTTCCGCCGAAATGCCCGCTGAAGGATTATGCGCTTCAATGGCATGGGCCACGGAGGAAATGGCGGATTTCGAAAATCCACCCATTTCTTCGAGAATTTTAACGGTTTTCTTTGCTGCAATACGTGAACCTTGCGGGCGCAAAGGGGAATCTTTCGGCGTAAAGTCAATGTCATGCAGATAAGACGCCACAAGAAGCACCATCCTGTCCGCCTCAGGATAGTCTTCCGCGATGAGCTGCGCGTTGCGCCATACACGGTTGAAATGCGATATGTCGCGCAGGCATCCATGGGTACGCACAAGCCCCATGAGATGGGATTGAAGCGTTTGCAAATCCATGCGGGTTCAACTTTTACGAACGGGTGGCAACTCAATGCGGATATGCAGCTCCTTGAGTTGTTCCGGACGCACTTCCGATGGCGCCTTCATCATCATGTCCTCGGCCTTCTGATTCATGGGAAAGCAGATGACTTCGCGGATATTGGGTTCATCCGCCAGCAGCATGACAATGCGATCCACGCCCGGCGCGGAACCACCATGTGGTGGTGCCCCATAACGCATGGCCGCCAGCATGCCGCCAAATTTCTGTTCCAGAACCTCCTGCCCATACCCGGCAATCTCAAACGCCCGGATCATGATCTCTGGCATGTGGTTGCGGATGGCGCCAGACGACAGCTCGACACCATTGCACACGATATCATATTGGAAAGCGTTGATTTCCAATGGATTCCTTGTATTAAGAGCCTCAAGCCCCCCCTGCGGCATGGAAAATGGATTGTGCGAAAAGTCGATCTTGCCGGTTTCCTCATTGAACTCAAACATCGGAAAATCCACCACCCAGCAGAACGCAAACAGGTCCTTGCGGATGAGGCCATAATCCTCGCCCAGCTTCGTGCGTAGCTGCCCGGCAGCCTTGACGGCAATGGAAGACGGACCGGCCACAAACAGCACCGTATCGCCTTCCACCATGGCCGACAGCACCACAAGACGCTCAAACGCCTGCGGGCCGAAGAACTTGGCAATCCCGCCCTTGGGCGCGCCTTCCTCCATGGAGACATAAGCCAGCGAAACTTTTGCCTCTCCCGCCCATTCACCCAGCTTGTCAAAATAGCTGCGCGGCTTGGACTTGCCGTTCGGCACACGGACGGCACGGAGGACATCGCCCTTTTCCACCATGGACTTGAAATTGCCAAAGCTGAAATCTTCCAGACCCGCCAGTTCCGCCGCATCAAACAGCGTCAGCGGATTGCGCAGGTCGGGCTTGTCGCAACCATATTTGAGCATGGATTCCACAAACGGAATGCGCGGAAACGGCCCCTTGGCCACTTCGCGTTTTTTGCCGTTCCAGTTGGCAAATTCCTCAAAAATCCCCTGCAATACAGGCTCAATGGCCGAAAAAACGTCTTCCTGCGTGACATAGGACATCTCGAAATCGAGCTGGTAGAACTCGCCCGGGCTACGGTCGGCGCGGCTATCCTCGTCGCGGAAACAGGGAGCGATCTGGAAATAACGGTCAAACCCGGCCATCATGAGCAGCTGCTTGAACTGCTGCGGTGCCTGCGGCAGGGCATAGAACTTGCCCGGATGGATACGGCTCGGCACCAGGAAGTCACGCGCTCCCTCCGGCGATGACGCCGTAAGGATGGGTGTCTGGAACTCGGTAAAACCCTGGCCAATCATCCGCCTCCGCAGCGAAGCGATCACATCTGAGCGCAGTTTGATGTTCTTTTGCATCTTTTCGCGACGCAGGTCGAGATAGCGATAGGTCAGGCGGATTTCCTCGCCGGAATCCTCAGAGGAATTGACCTGGAGCGGCACCATCTCGGCCGAAGACTGGACAACAACCTCATCCATCCATAATTCGATCTCGCCCGTGGCCATGTCCGAATTCTTGGTGTTACCTTCACGTTCCACCACCTTGCCAGTGATGGTGATGACGGATTCCACGCGGATATTGTCAAGCTGCGCCAGGATGGGGCTTGAGGAATCGGTCACGCACTGGGTGATGCCATAATGGTCACGCAGGTCCACAAACAGCAGTTGCCCAAGATTTCGCTTGCGATGGATCCACCCCGAAAGACGGACGGTTTCCCCAACATTCTCGCGGCGCAGCTGGCCGCAGGTATGTGTGCGATAGGCGTGCATGGCGTGCCCTTTCTGGCAGTTTCCAAAATACGGCGTTTTTCCCCACGGAAAACCGAAACAATTCGTCTATTCCCGCTTGAAAGTCTTGTCAAGGGCGAAGGGTATGCTCCGGCAAGGAAACCCTCGCTTTTTTCGCCTGCTTGGCATCATCGCCAAGACCGGATGACCGGCGGATAAACCCAACAAGCTGTGGCAGCACATCCCGCCGCCAGATGGACCCGCTCACAGCGCCATAATGCCCCGCCTTTGGCAGGAAGATGTGGTGCTTGGCTCCGGAAGCTACCCCACAGCAAAGCGCATGCGCAGCAAAGGTCTGGCCTTTGGACACCAGCTCATCTTCTCCGGCCTCCACCGTCAGGAGGGACGTTTTCGTGATGGCTGAGGGATTCACTTTTTCTCCCGCATGCATCAATCTGCCTTCCGCAAGGTCGGCCCGGCGAAACACCTTGTCCAGCGTTTCCAGGTAAAACTTCCCGGGTAAATCACATACGGCCTGACATTCATCGAGAAAAACCTTGAGATCGCGCACACGGGCAGCATCGCCTGCACAAAGCCCCGCAAAAAGGGATGCCTGCGATGTCATGTAATTCGGGAAATGCTTGGCCATGTAACCTGCAAGCTGCAGGAATCCCGGATAAACGAGACGTCCCGCCCCCGCATATCTCCCCGGAACCTCAGCGATCAGGTTTTCCGCAAACCATTCCTGCGAATGCTCCTTCACCATGCGGGCAAGGCTGTTTTCGGAAACCCGCGTATCCACCGGCCCAACCATGAGCGTGAGCGACACCGGCTCCATTTCTGGTGTTTCCTCAGCGATGCGCGCCACCGCCGCCAGTGCGGTGATGGTGGATTGCGAAATCCCGATCACATGAACATCCGGCCCGAGATGCCGGATGAAGGATTTGGTGTGGGTGATAAAATCCTCCATCCCGAAATCCCCCTCTTCCAACGGAATGTCACGGGCGTTGCGCCAGTCGGTGATGTAAACGTCATGCTCTTGCAGCAGCCCCGCGATGGTATCGCGGAGCAAGGTGGCGTGGTTGCCGGACATAGGGGAAACAATGAGGATTTTCGGATCTTTACGCGCCGTGTTGCGCGCGAAACGCAGCAACGGCCCCAGGGGAGATTCCGCAACCACCTGCTGGCGCACATCCACCATGCCATCTGGCGTTCGTACCCTTGAAATGCCGAAATCGGGCTTGAAGGTTTCCTTTCCCATGCGGCGGGCCATCTGCGCAAGAGCATCCAGAACTGCCATGGCATCCTCGGCCACAAGGGACGGCATTCCCCAGAACGACATTCCGGAAACCCATAATTTTTGCCATGCCAGTGTGGTTTCCGCCATATCCGCCCAAACGGACATCATGGTCTTCCGGGCTTCTTCCGCCGGGTACAGCAAGGGATTATGCGTCATGCGCGCCTCATCAGGATAAACCTTCCATTTTGCATGACCTCAGATGTAAACATCAACGCATCCCATGTCCATCCCCAAAAAACATGGCTGCCATGCAAAAAATGCAATTGTCTCTCCCCCATCCTTGGCTTATTGTTAAAAATATCAAAGCCAAGGAGGTTGCCATGACCACGCATGAAACTCCGACCACTTCCCCGGAAACCGAAACTCAAAAAGCTCCTGTTTCCCGTGAATCTCCTGTCCTGCGGGTCCGCGAGATGGCTCGAAACGCCGCGCAGAAAAACCGCATGGCAGAGGCTGCTTCCAACCCGGAATTCCAGAAAATTCTGGAAAGCGCCAGGCAAGAAGCTGAAGCTTTTGCAGAAACGGCTCACCAAAAAACACCAAAGCAGCGCGAGATGGCCATCAGGAAAAACCGGAGCGTCCGCATGGTGGATGTCCGGACCATGTCCAGGAATGCCGCCTTTGCGGAACAAGCCAGGGCCGCTACAGAAAAGCTGCAGTCCGACTTCAGGAAAGTCACCCCGAAACCCATCAAGGATGATGATTCTTCCGGCGGCCATTCCTCGGTTCACCGGAACATTCGGGCCCTGCCCCAGCCAACGAAATAACCCGGGCGCAAAAAAGAAAACCTCCCGTCGCAAGACCGGGAGGTTTTTTCTTTGCCAAAGCGCCCTGCAACAAAAATCAGGACATTTCCTGCCCCAGCTCCGCCATAACCTTGCGCCAATGCGCAGGCAGCGGCGCCTCAACATCCACCGGCGGTTTTTCCATATAAATCGGGACATGAATGCTACGGGCGTGCAAGTGTAACAGCGTCTCCTGCGGCCACGCCCCCGGAATGCCATAAATACTGTCGCCAACGATGGGACATCCCAAGGCCGACAGATGCACCCGAAGCTGGTGCGTGCGTCCCGTCAGGGGTTTCAGCTCCACAAAACTCTTTCCCCCACCTTCGGCCAGAACCCTGTATTCCGTGATGGCGGATATGCCATTTGGATCCGGCACCATGCGCCAGCCAAAATCCGGTGTCAGCTTGGAAAGCGGCATGTCGATCCGCCCTGCCTGCTGTGGCAGCCTCCCCAAAACAACCGCCCAGTACGTCTTGTGAATTTTCCCTGCGGCGAACATTTTGCCAAGCCGCCCCAGCGCCTTGTGGTGACGACCAAGAATGAGGCAACCACTGGTATCCCGGTCAAGCCGGTGCGCCAGGCCCGGATTTTTGGCAAGCCCGTACCTGAGGGCCTCAAAATACATTTCAAGGTTTGGCCCCTTGCCGGGCCCCGCATGCACCGCAATGCCCGCAGGCTTGTCGATGATGATCATCATCCCGTCCCGGTAAAGCACACGGGCCTGCATTTCTTCCCGGGTCATCTCACCACGCCTCGTTGCGGTAACCGCCCCCGGTGGGCCCCTGGCCTGATTTCATGTATTCCTCAAGCCTTTCACGCCGTGGAACCACCCGTGCCAGCCCGGCTTCCTCCGCCTTGCGGTAATAGCGCAAGGCTTCATCTCCATCAGCCAGGCCCATGGGGCGACCCATCCGTTGTGCCACCACAGGATCCTTCAGGTCGGCATAAGCCGCCATGGCTTCCGCATATCCGGCATCCGCTGCCTTCTGGAGGCTGTCCATGGCCTCAATGAGGTTTCCCTGCTGCAACCGCGCCATGCCGGACTCATAATCCCGCAGGACATGATCCGGGATTTCCGGGATGTTCAGCGGAGCCTCAACTTCAGGAATCACCATGTCCTTTTGAGCTTCTTCAGGAAGAAAAACCCCGGAGGCTTCCTCTTTCACAGGTTCCTGCACCTTTTCTTCAGGCGCAGAAGAAGGTTTTGCTGTCATTTCAGCCGTTTTTTTCTCAACGGGCGGCTTGACAACAACAATGGGGGCATCTTTGGCCCCATGGGGAAGGGAAAGACCATTCGCTCCCCCCATTTTCTCCATGAGGAGAGCCCCGCCAGCCGCAAGGGCAAACAGGGGAAGAAGAACCGCAAGCGACTGCCCTACAATCTTGCGCATCCTGTGCGGCGGCCTTGTGGACGCAATTTCCCGTGGCGGAATATCTTCCGCCATTTTGGCGTGATCTTCCCGCACGGTTGGCGCATCACCATGTCCGGTATATTCTTCCCGTAGGTGGAACAGGATATCGTTATCTCCCTTCATGTCGTGGGTGACATATCCCCAAAAGGTCACAACAGGCTGTTCCCCCACAAGAAACACATTTTCCATGCGTTCCGGCACAAAAAGTGCCTGACGAAGCAACTGTCGCACGTCTTCCCCATCCTGATCCTCTTCTGCCGCCGGGGTGTTTGCCAGGTCCTTCAGCCCCACCAGCATCTCTTCCACACGGTCCGCAATATGCTTGCGCTGTTCCTGCGTGGCTTCCACCCATGATACAACAGCTCCCTCGCCCGCCGCATACCAATCCATGCTTCCCCCGTCATCCGAGAGACGCGGAATGGCAAACAGGTGGGCATGCCCATCTCCCAGACGCTTGGAAATGGCCAAACGAAGTCGCTCTGCCGAGGCGTAAACCGGCTTTCCCATGACGCCCAGTGCATGATAGCTGCGCACGCTACGGGATTTGATAAGGATTTCCATGGATATTCCCCCTAAAAAGGCAAAAATCAATGAGACATGATAACGGGCAGGGACAAATGCCTGATGATATAGCGCGTTGCCCCACCAAAAAGAACCTGCCAGGTCCGGGAAGTGCTATAAGCCCCCATCACCACCAAGTCACAGCCATTATCCTCGGCAAAAGCCATGATCGCCCGTCCGGCATTGCGCCAGCGGAACGCCACATGGCGCACATCCACATCAACCCCGTGGCGGACAAGGAAGTCTGAAATCCCCTGAACATCGGGAGGGGTTTCCATTTTGCGGGAAACAGTAAGCAAAGTCACCTTCTCTGCCTGCTCAAGAAACGGCATGGCATCCTTGATGGCGCGGGCCGTTTCGCGGCAATCACGCCACGGCAGCAGGATATGTCGCCCCATATCGCCGCTACAGACATATCCTTCCGGCAGCACAAGAGTTGGGCAGGCCGAATCCACCGCCATGCAATCCGCCAAATGCCAGCGGAAATGATCCTCAAAGTAGGTCATGGGCGCAGAAGGTAAAATCAGGAGGTCGGAGGTATTGGCCCGCGCCTTGAGTGGAATAGAGTGTTCCTCATTGACGACACCCCACGACCAGGAAAGCCCTTTGCAACACGTATCAATGCCATGCGCAATCTCTCCCGCCATCTGATGGGCATTATTGATGGCCTCGGTCATGTAATGGACATACGCGCCTCGTCCGGCTGAAGCGGCCGGGATATGGGCAGGCCTGACATTGAACACGATGTCCAGGTGTGCGGAAAACCTGTGGGCAAGCGCAATTCCGACCTCAAGCCGCGCTTTTGCGCTGGCCTCTGCCGTCAGGTGCATAAGAATGGTGCGGATGGCCAAAAACAATACTCCCCTTTCAGGTACAACCGGGTTATGATACCCCGGTTTCATGCCCCTTTTCAATTCCCATTACCGAGGCCTGCCATGAAAGTTTTTTTCATTACAATCCTTTTGGTTCTGCTTTCTGCCCGCAGCAAGCTCCGGGCAGCCGATCATGAAACCTTTGGACAGGCCATTTTCATGGCTGGCGAACACAGCCTTTCTGTAGATCTGGCCACAACGCCCACACAGCAGGAACGCGGCCTCATGTTCAGGAACAGCCTGCCAGAAGGCAGCGGCATGCTTTTCCTCTTTTCTCCGCCCCGCAAGGTTGGCATGTGGATGAAAAACACCCTTATTCCGCTTGATATGGTGTTCATTGACACAAACAAAAGCATTGCAGCCATTGCTGAAAACACGATTCCAGAATCCCTGCGCATCATTTCCAGCAGGAAAGATTCGATGGCCGTGCTTGAACTGCCCGCAGGTGATGCCCGCCGTCTGGGACTTGTGACCGGCATGCCGGTTTCATGGATAATCCCCTTGCCTGAAAACAAAAACTGATGTATGCCCTTCCTTCGTCGGGGTGTAGCGCAGCCTGGTAGCGCGCGAGTTTTGGGTACTCGAGGCCCCCGGTTCGAGTCCGGGCACCCCGACCATTTTTATGCTGAAAAACGTTTTGCCACCTGTCAGGCCGGGCGCAAAAGAAGAAACGGGACCAGCCTTGCGCACATAGCTCAGCTGGATAGAGCACAAGCCTTCTAAGCTTGGGGTCGCAGGTTCAAGTCCTGCTGTGCGCGCCATTCCCGCCCAAGCTGTTCATGATGCCCTGCAAACCACTGCATGGCGATAACACTGCCTGCGCTGATGAAATCCCCCTTGGCAAACCGCTCCAGCGCCACGCTGACCGACAGGACGGAAACCTTAATGTCTTCCTGCTCATGTGCCACACCGCAAATCTCTCCCACAGCGCTGGAATCCGCCTCCCCCACATAAACATGGACCAGCTCGGAAGATGTTCCCGGAGAAGGCATAAACGCCCCAATCCGCACAAGCCGGCGAAACGGGCATCCAATTTCCTCCTCTCCCTCACGCCGCGCCACGTCTTCCTGCGTTTCCTCAGGCGACATCATGCCGGCAACAAACCCCAGCACCCACGGATCACGTCCTGCAGCCAAGGCTCCAATGCGGAACTGCTCCGTCACCACGACACAATTCCGCACCGGATCATAGGGGAGCACCACAACGGCAACACCGTTTTCCACCACCTCGCGCGGCACGTTGTGAAGCCAGTTTCCTGAAAATCCCTCATAATCAAGGGAATAAAGATGTAACTTCAAGTAACCAGAATAACATTCTGTTTTTGAAAGAATTTTAAACTTCTTTTCCATATCTGTACACCTTCAGGAACTCAAGCCAGAGAACGGCAAAAACACCCCCCGCAAGCGCCAGGAACATATCCATTGGGTGGGGGGCTGAAAAATGGAAAAACACCCGCATGGACGGCACCAGAAGTGCCACTCCCAGGAAGACGGCAGCCCCTCCAACAACCCACCAGACGGCCGGATTTGGAACACGCAACATGTCCCACATGGTGCGTATTTTTGAACGATTGCTGAGGATCAACAGAACATTCCCGATGATCAGCGCAGAGAAGGTCAGGGCACGCAAGGCCGGCGCATCATGTCCGGCGTTCAGGGCCACAAGGAAAATCGCCACCAGCATGATTCCTAGGCTAACCCCTTGCAGGAGCCCGGGTGCCATGGCTTCCAACGTAAAGAGGCGCGCCTTGGGCGCACGCGGCTTGCGGTGCATGATCCCGGGCTCCTCTTGTTCAGCCTCGAAAATGATGGAACAGGCAGGATCAATGATCATTTCAAGGAACGCCACGTGGATGGGCAGCAGCAGAATCGGAAAATCCGCTGAAAACGTGGGCAGCATGGACAGGAAGATGATGGGGATGTGGATGGCGAACAGATAGTTCATCGCCTCGCGGATATTGTCGTAAATCCGCCTTCCAAGACGCACCGCCGCAACAATGGAGGAAAAAGCATCATCCAGAAGGACAATATCCGCCGCTTCACGCGCAACATCGGTGCCGCGCGCCCCCATGGCAATGCCGATATGGGCCGACTTGAGGGCGGGCGCATCATTCACCCCGTCCCCCGTCATGGCCACCACCTGACCCTGCTTCTTGAGCGCTTCCACAATGCGGAGCTTTTGTTCCGGCACCACTCGGGCAAACACCGACACCTCCGAGATGCGGGCCGCCAGCGTTTCGTCATCCAGAGCGTCCAGCTCCGGGCCGGTCAGGATCACGCCCTTTTCAGGAAGCCCGATGACCTTTGCCACATGGCGGGCAGTTTCCGGATGGTCTCCCGTAATCATCACCACGGAAATCCCCGCATTCCGGCATTCCGCGATGGCTTCCGGAACCCCGTCCCTCACGGGATCCTCAAGCCCTACAAGCCCAAGGAACTGGAACAGCATGCCATGCTGTTCCTGCGGCAGTTCGCCCCCATTGCACAGCCCCCGCGCCACGCCCAGCACCCGAAGACCGGATTTGGCCATCTCCGCAACCACCTCCCCAATCGGCGCATATTCCTCCGCCGACATGTGGCACAAGTCGGCAATGGCTTCCGGCGCACCCTTGGCCGCCACCGCATCACACGCATCTCCCTTGGCCCGCACCCAGACATGCGACATGGCCAGGAGCGATGACGTCAGGGGATACTCCCGCATCAGCTCCCAGTTGTCATGCCAGTGTTCGGTTTTGAGCAGGTAAGCCTTTCCAACCTCGCGCAACGCCTTTTCCATGGGATCGAATGGATCCTTGTTGCTGGCAAGGATTCCATATTCCAGCAGGGCATGGAAATCTTCCGGCAAATTCCCTGATGGCTCCTTGGGAATTTCAAAATTTCCACCATTTTTGGCCCATATTTTCCGTAACGTCATCTGGTTGCGGGTGAGCGTCCCCGTCTTGTCAACACAAAGAACGGTGGCAGCCCCCAGCATCTCCACTGCGGGCATGCGCCGCGTCAGGACCTTCACACGCGAAATGCGCCACGCACCAAGCGCCAAGAACACGGTCAAGACAACCGGAAATTCTTCGGGCACAACCGCCATGGCCATGGTCAGTCCGGCCAGCAGGCCATCCCGCCATGAAACCATGCCTCCCCCACGGGAAAAGGCATAAGCCACAACAACCACCCCGCAAAGCGACAGGCCAACAACCGCAAGAATGCGCACAAGACGACCCGTTTCCCGTTGCAGAAACGTTTCTTCCTGCGTCAGGGAGGCCAGCGCCTTGCCAATTTTTCCTATTTCCGTCCGGGCACCGGTGGCTACCACTTCGGCAACCCCCTGCCCCTTGGTGACCATGGTTCCGGAATAAACCATGGGCAGACCATCGCCGCCGGGCCGCGGCAAGGGATTGGGAATCAACTGTGTTTCATCCTTGCGGACAGGAACGGATTCCCCCGTCAGGAGGGATTCATCCACCGACATTCCAATCGCCTGAATCAGGAAGGCATCCGCAGGAACACGGTCACCTTCGGCCAGAAGCATGATATCGCCCCGGACAACAGCCTTGCCGGCAATGCGCCTTTCCTGGCCATCCCGGATGACCAGTGCGCGCGGGCTCGAAAGATCCCGCAGGGCATCCAGCGCATGTTCCGTCCGGCGCTCCTGGACAATGGTGATCCCCATGATAAAAACCACAAAACTGAGCAGGATCAGGGCATCCTGAACATGTCCTGTCGCAAGGTAGATGCCGCCACATGCCATAAGCAGGAGAAACATGGGTTCGCGCACAACTTCAAGCGCAATGGCAAAAACGCCGCTGCGCCTGGCCGAAGGCAGTTCATTCAGGCCTTCAGAAACCAGTCGTTGCTGCGCTTCATCCTCGGAAAGACCGGAGATTTTCTTGACGTCAAGCATGTGCACATCATTCCTTCATCAAATATGGAGACACCGGGGGCTTGTCCCCCGGTGTCTCCATTCAAGGGCTTGGCCGCCCTTATCAATCCTCGTAACGGGTGCAGCGGATATACACCCCCGCATTCTTGACAAGCCAGCTGAGCTCCCTTGCGCTGCCAGAGAGCCACGTCGAGACGGAATAGGCTATATTGTAGCCAGTTTCCTCGCTTGACCAATACATGGCATTGTTATCGATCGTCCCATATTCAAAAGTCCCGCTGGAATCATTGGCGTCAATGGTTCGGGTGATCTTGTCGCGTGTTACAAGATGCTCCCACCCCAGCATCGTCCGAAGCTGCAGCTTGCCGGGCAGGAACCAGTCGGAGCGACCGTGCGCCACAAGGTCATGGCAGTATTTTGCTGCCTGGTATGGGGATCCGGCATCAGACAGGGCGGCAAGGATGGGGGTTGCAACTTCGCCATCTGTGCCGGCGGGAATGGAGGCCAACGTCCAGTTTTCCGTTCCATTGTTCCATGTTTTGCTGGTTTGCGTGCTGGCATCTGTCGTGAACAATTTCCTGCCATCGAAAACCCCAATAAAGAAACTTCCATCAAGGCATTTGGTTCCCGGCATGGGAATGCCTTCCTCACAGGTTGCCGGCTCAACATTGAGAGTAAAATTCAGCCTGGTTTTCTTGGGGAAGATCGCAGCATTGTCACTCACTTCCACATATGCCGAGACAGTTCCCGTCTGCTCAAAATTGTTTGGACTACCAAGAGATGGCGCCGGAGTCGACACCGTAAAGGAACCACTGATGTTGTTGTCTGCACTGCTCCAGGATGTCTGATCCAGGACGGGGAGAAAGCTGTATGCCGACGCACTTGCCACTGCCGTCAGGGCCTGAACAGGCTCCGATGCATCCGCAGCCTCGAAGTAAAATGTATAATCCTGACCCGTCTTGATGGTAGCAGAAACCGGATTCCCGCCTGAAGAAACGACCGGAGGTGGATTGAACGGAAACACCTGCACGTTGACGGGAAACGGATCACTATCCATAAAGCCGTCATTGGCCACAAAGGAAAGGATTGTTGAACCGGTTTCCACATAATTCCCTACAGCAACTGTCACAAACACAAAGTGCGTTGCGCCCATGGATATTGCAAGCGGATGGTTGGCCACAACCATGACATTTGTCCAATTTACAGTGGAAATACCATCATCCGTAGAGAAGGATGGAACAACCGAGACCGTCTGGCCGGCATCCGGTTCATTGATCATGAAAATGATGTTCCTTGCTGTTCCGGATTCCACATCGACATCTGTCGGAGACATACTCCACGCCATGGGTACAGGCAGGTTGTTGACAAAGACATCAAACGTCTGGGAGACAGTTTGCCCCTTCCCGTCGGTGGCCGTAACCCGGATACTGCTGGTTCCGGCATCGCTGACGGCCGGCGTTCCAGAAAAGGCCGCGCCATCAAAGCCCATCCAGGCCGGCAGGGCGGAACCATCAGCAAGGCTGGCCGAAAGGACATAGCTTTCGGTATCGATAAATGCCCCGGCCGGAATGGCATAGCTGAGGGAGGTTCCAACGGCAACGACAACATTTTCCAGCGCGTCCCCAACTTCTGGAGGAGGATTGTAATTGGAGAACGTCTGGAAACGCCATGTCCCGGCGTCGATTCCCGCAAAGGAATGGCCAGCGCCATCCATCAGGCTTCCCGATGGGACAATAACTTCATACTCCGTATTTTCCTCAAGCTCTCCCGTGTAATCCAGCACGACAACATCATCCACGAAAAGCACAATCGATGGGTCAGTGACAGCGAGACTGTCAAAAACATCTCCTCCCAAAACCTTGCGGATGATGATATTCCCGGTTCCGGGCAAAACCCTTTCACTCATTTCCAGGCGCAGTTCAGACACCACGGGCACACCGGTCGCCCCTGAAACAGGATCAAGGGAAACAAGGGTTGGCGCCGTGCTGTCCAATGTGGAAAATGCCCATGTTGTGCTGCCAGAAAAGCCGGGATAGGGATATCCATCATCCGACTGTAGCGCGCCGGGCGGAATTTCCACGTAATAGGATTCTCCTTCATCCAGCGCCGAAAATGGCAGGATGGCTTCATCCCCGGAAATGATGACCGAAGATGCCAGCAGGATATCAGCTTCACTGCCATCGCTTGCATACCGCAGCCTGATGTTTCCCGTACCCGCCTTCATGTCTTTTGAAAACTTCATGACCAGCGCAGTGTGGGGAGAAACCCCGGATGCACCATTGACTGGCGACAGGGACAGGATGCGGATGTCCGCCGGATTTTCATCCATGCAGCCCGTGACGTTGTCGCAGACCGGAATGGGGCGGCGCACCATGGGGGCCGCCCGGGCAAGGGACGGAAAAAGAACGACGAGAAGGATGAGCGAAAAACGACTTGTCATGAAAACATGTCCTGTAACAGGGATCAGGGAAACACCGGATCGGTCATGAAAAGATATTGGGAATTGTCCATGCAGCAGGGATCGTTGCGGTCAAACAGCGGATTCCATGCCGAACGGTCGGCCGGGTCGAAGCAGGTGCGCAGGCAGTGCTTGTTGCACCCTTCCGGGGCCTGCGTGTTTTTTGGGGTGCAGCCTGCCATTTCCGCATCGGCGCAACGCGCTTCCGCATCCAGCCCCAGCTTCTTGCGCATGGTGAGGCACAATCTTATGGATTTCTGGGAATCCGGAAGGGAGAGGACGGCATATCCCCGTCGCACTTCCCATGCTTCCCCGCTTTCATCCACAGGAACCTCAAGAAGATAGTTCTTTGAAAGGAGGTCCGTAAGCCCCGCAGGCACAACCCGCTCCTGGTTGGCATAAAGGGCGGCGGAGCTCACAATCTGGTCACCCGCAGCCAAAACGCGCATGGCCGAAGCTTCCTCTTGGTATTTGTTGTAGGCGCTGCCACCATAAAAGACGGCAATGACAGACACGGTGGCAACCAGCGCCACAGCGATGACCGTCAGGATCAGGTTGGCCATGGCCAGCTCCCCCTTCTGCTTGTCAAGAACCTTCCCTGCAACCTATAAAGCGACTTCCCTACCCCGTCAACTCATCTTGCGGAGAAGGCTGCATGGCTTGTGCCAAGTGAAAAATATCCAGCAAGGTCTTCCTGCCATGCACAAACAACCAAGGGTTGACCTGCGCATCATCGCCACTTCCCCATTTTCGCCTTTTCAGGGCGATGGCGCCAGGAACAGCTTTCGTCCCCTGTCAAAATGTGCAACCAGCTGCTGGCTGGCGCGGTGGAGTTTTTCATCCTCCCGCAGAATGGCCGTTGCCTGGGTATCATCCCCAAACGTCATCATCATGACGGAGAGCTTCAACACCCGGCGCTTGAATTGCCACGCCCCATACGAAGGACGAACTTGCGCAAAAACAGCCTCGGAAAAAGCAAGGCGCTGTTCTTCGTCCAGTGTCCTGACATGCGGCAGGACTTTTTCAATCAGGTCCGCCGCCTTTTCAAGCTCCGTTCCATGATTGTAAAGGGAAGCTTCCGCCTCGGCCATAACATTGCCGCCAAACATCCCCTGCGCCACGGAATTGTAACAAGACACTGTCCGGATTTTGGCAACAATGCGCGCCACATCTGCATTTCCGGACACGAAGGCCCTGTCAACCGCCGCAAAAACGTCAGCCCGCAATTCAGAAGCCGCCCTGCGATAATCATCGCCCTGCCTTTCCGGATCCAGCACGACATCACGTTCCGTGCCATGTCCCAAGGTTTCATGGGCCAGGGAAAATGTATTCAATTCCAGCTCGGACACAGGAAACGGGGAAACAAGTTTTGCCCCCCAGGTTTTCAGGAACTGGTTGAACATGTCCCTTTCATCACCCCCCGGATGATTGGGAAGCACAATGCGAAACCAATCCTGGGAAGCATCAGGAATGCGGGCGCATTGCCCCAGCGTATGGCAGGTGGCCTGACGCTGGATATCAGGCGCAACAATTTCTGCACTTTCCGCATCCAGGCCAACGATTTCTTCCAGCTGTTTCCGGATATAATCTGTTGATTTCCCGGCCCTGAACCGGTCGAAAACAACAACAGGCCGCCCCAGCTTCCTGATTTTTCTTTGGTATTCATCAACAATCCGGGCATGATCTTCCGGCGATTCCGCAAGCGCGGAAGATGTCAGCATCCCCAGCAGAAGGGTGATGGCTGCGAGCTTCCTCATTTTGGCGCAGGCTCCGGAAACAGGTGCGGCTTGCGGATGAGTGTCCGTATCCTGTGGTCACTTCCCATTACGTAATGATATTGACGGGCCGCGTCAGCCACCCGCAGGAGTTTCATGGCCGGATTGCAGAGTTCAGGTGCATCACGCTCAAGCCTTCTGGTCTGCGGCCCCACCCGATGGCTGCCATCCTGATTCATGCCATCAAGGAACATGCGGGCAGCCGCATCCAGCACTTTCGCCCTTTGCAGAAACTGTCCGCGGGTAAAGCGTTCCTTTGCGGCTTCCTCATCCACCAGGGCATCCAGCGCATCATCATCCATGCGGAAAAAGGCGGCGGCGCGCGCGGGATCCTCCAGCCGCACCTCCAGCCGGTCGACCACCGAATCCAGCGCGCCGCCGTTGTTGTAGATATTGTCCATGCGTACATAACCAGCCTTGCCATTCTGGATATGCCGCAGCGCCCGGTTGAGCGCTCCCAGCGAGCGCAAGCCCGCCCATGCCCGCGCCGCAATGGTGGAATGATGTTCCTTTACCAGCCGGACAACCTGCGAAATATCGGCCCGCAACTCTGACAGCGCCTGCGGCATGAGGTATCCGGACATCTTGGATTCATATATCTTCTCCGGATCAAGGGCGTGGCCAAACGCCTCATGATCAAGAACGGAATGCTCCATTCCTTCATCGGAAAGGGGCAAATCCGTTGCCACAACAAACCCTGGCAAATCCTGATTGCAAACGATCTGTACCGTTTCCTCGACAAAGGTCCCCGGAGGGAAAGGAACGGCAAAGAAAATCTTTTCCTCCTCCATACCAAACAAAAGTGATGACAGGGTAGGAATATCAAACGGAATGCAGCACGCCCCCTCGGTTTCCGGCACCTGTATTTTCAGCCTGGATGCCAAAATTTCCGCCATATCGTCCTTCGCAAGCGGGAAAAGGCCGCGCTCATCAAAAAAGCGCTTGAGGCGCGCCCGCAGCTTTTTCTCGTCTGGAAGGGTTTCCTCGCGGTCAATGACCAACACGTTATGTCCCTTGACGTTATGCAGGAGACGTCGATTAAAAGCCTCCACCACCTTTCCCTGCTGGGTTTTCGGGCGGAGGGGCGGCAGTTTCCTGGGAACGGAATCCCAGGTAAACCTGGCGGCTGTCATGAGACAGTGAAGGAAAACGCTTCCCACGGAAACTTTCAAGGCAAATACAAAAAGTTCCTGGAAACGATGCCACATTCCAACCTTGTCGGGAGGATTTCCGTCACCCGGTTTCCCCGTGCTTCCCTTGGCAAAAAACGCGCGCAGACGCTCAAGCACCACACAACCTCCATCCTTTTACAGATGCATGCAGCATAAAACCTCCCTTGAAATGCGCAAGCAAAAAAGGAACAGCCCCCCATTTTCAGCTTTATCCACTTCACTTGATTGAAAATAAAGCATCTTTCCTTCCGTGATTGCAAATCACTGGAAAAGCCTTATGATGACCAACGATGCCTGCCAAAAATCTGGCGGGCGCAAATTGTCAATATCCAAGGACAAGGCAGGACACGCACATGAGTGACACCAGCGGCATGATCACAGTTGACGGCAACGAAGCGGTTGCCTCTTCCGCCTACCGGATGAACGAGCTTTCCATCATCTATCCCATCACCCCCTCTTCCTCCATGGGCGAACACGCCGACGATTGGTCGTCCAAAGGTCGCAAAAACCTCTGGGGCGTGGTTCCCGGCGTTGTGGAAATGCAGTCTGAAGCTGGCGCAGCTGGTGCCGTACATGGCGCCCTGACCTCCGGGGCCATCACCACCACCTATACCGCATCACAGGGTCTCCTCCTGATGATTCCCAACATGTTCAAGATCGCGGGCGAACTCACCCCCTTAGTGATGCATGTCTCGGCGCGGGCCATTGCCACGCATGCCCTGTCCATCTTCGGCGACCATTCCGATGTCATGTCCTGCAGACAGACCGGCTTTGCCATGCTCTGCTCCGGCTCCCCGCAGGAAGGCCATGACTTTGCCGCCATTGCGCAAGGTACCACCTTCAAGTCACGCATCCCGTTCATGCATTTCTTTGACGGTTTCCGCACCAGCCATGAAATCAACAAGATTGCGCCCCTGTCCGATGACCAGCTCCGCGCCATGATCGATGCGGAAGACATCAATGCCTTCCGCGCCCGCGCCCTGACACCGGAAGCGCCATCCATTCGTGGCACGGCGCAGAACCCCGACGTCTTTTTCCAGGCCCGAGAAGCCTGCAACAGCTTCTATGATGCCTGCCCCGGCATCCTCCAGCAGATGATGGACCGTTTTGCAACGCTCACGGGCCGCGCCTACCACTTGGTGGATTATGTGGGCCATCCGGAAGCTGAACGCGTCATGGTCATCATGGGATCCGGCGCGGAAATCGCCCACGAGACGGTGGAATTCCTTGCGGCCAAGGGAGAAAAGGTGGGCGTGGCCAAAATCCGCCTCTACCGCCCCTTCCCGGCCGGGGAACTGCTGGCCGCCCTTCCGGCCTCCGCCAAGTCCATTGCCGTGATGGATCGCACGAAGGAACCGGGCGCCACTGGCGAACCCATGTATCTGGATGTCGTCTCCGCCTTTGCCGAACGCGGCGGAACCATGCCCACCATCATCGGCGGACGCTATGGTCTTTCCTCCAAGGAATTCACGCCCGCCATGGTCAAGGCCGTGTTTGATGAAATGGCCTCGGCAACCCCGAAGCGCCACTTCACCGTGGGCATCAACGATGACGTCACCCACCTGTCCCTTCCTGTGGATGCCAGCTTTGACATCGAACCGGACAATGTGGTGCGGGCCGTATTCTACGGCCTTGGCTCGGACGGTACCGTCGGCGCCAACAAAAACTCGATCAAGATCATTGCCGAAGAAGGCGATTCGTTTGGCCAGGCCTATTTTGTCTATGATTCCAAAAAATCGGGCGCCATCACCACCTCGCACCTGCGCTTCAGCACCCATCCCATCCGTTCAAGCTACCTCATCCACAGCGCGCAGTTCGTCGCCTGCCACCAGTTCCCCATGCTGGAACAGATCGATGTTCTGGGTATTGCGGCACCGGGTGCCACCTTCCTGCTCAATGCCCCCTTCCCCACAGAAGACGTCTGGGGACATCTCCCCCGCGAAGTGCAGGATGCCATCATTGCCAAGAAGCTCAAGGTTTACGTGATTGATGCCACCAACGTGGCCCAGGCCAACGGCATGGGACGCCGCATCAACACCATCATGCAGACCTGTTTCTTTGCCCTGGCGGGCATCATGCCGCGCGATGTGGCCATTGAAAAGATCAAGAAATCCATTGAAAAAACCTATGGCCGCAAGTCTCATGAAATCGTGGAGAAAAATTTCAAGGCCGTGGATGACACCCTTATCCACCTGCATGAACTTTCCATCCCGCAGGAAGCCAGCTCCACCCATGGCCGCCGCAAGCCTGTGCCCGACACGGCACCGGAATTCATCCGCAAGGTTACCGGGGAAATCATTGCCGGACGCGGAGAAACCCTTCCGGTCAGCGCCTTCCCGGTGGATGGCACCTGGCCATCCGGCACCTCACGCTATGAAAAACGCAACCTTGCCCTTTCCATTCCCCTCTGGGATCCGGAACTCTGCATCCAGTGCGGCCGCTGCGCAATGGTGTGCCCGCACGGTTGCCTGCGCACCAAGGTGGCGGATGCCGAAACCGTGGCCAAGGCCCCGGAAGGTTTCCGTTCAGCCGACTTCAAGGGCAAGGAATTTGGCGAAAACCAGAAGTTCATTGTCCAGATTTCCCCGGAAGATTGCACGGGATGCACCCTCTGCACCGATGCCTGCCCGGCCAAGGACAAGACAAATCCAAGCCGCAGGGCCATCAACATGGAAGAACAGCTTCCGGTGCTGGAACGCGAGAAGGCCAACTGGGCTTTCTTTGAATCCCTGCCATCCGTCCCGCGTGACAAGGTTGCGCTAACCCCCAACCGCATCATGCTGCTGGAACCGCTGTTTGAATTCTCCGGTGCCTGCGCTGGCTGTGGTGAAACATCTTACATCAAGCTCATGACGCAGATGTTCGGTGATCGCGCCATGGTTGCCAATGCCACTGGTTGCTCCTCCATCTATGGTGGCAACCTGCCCACAACCCCCTATTGCATGAATGCGGAGGGGCATGGTCCCGCCTGGGCCAATTCCCTGTTTGAGGACAATGCCGAGTTCGGGCTTGGCATGCGTGCCGCCTGCGACAGCAACACCATGTTTGCGCAGGCACTTGTCCGCACCCTCTCCGAAAAGATCGGTTCCGATCTGGCGACGGCCCTTGTGGAAGCCGTCCAGCTTGATGAAGCCGGGATTGCGGCCCAACGGCAGCGAATCAAGACCCTCAAGGCGCGCCTGGCCGGAATGGGTGACCTCCCCGAGGCCAAGACCCTTCTCTCCATTGCCGACAGCCTTGTGCGCAAGAGCGTATGGATTGTGGGAGGAGATGGCTGGGCCTATGACATTGGCTACGGCGGCCTTGACCATGTCCTGAGCTCTGGCCGTGATGTCAACATCCTTGTGCTGGATACCGAAGTGTATTCCAACACCGGCGGCCAGCAATCCAAGGCAACCCCCATTGGCGCTTCGGCCAAGTTTGCCGTTGCCGGTCGGCAAGCCCCCAAAAAGGACCTGGGCATGGAAGCCATGTCCTATGGCAATGTTTATGTGGCCCAGATCGCCATTGGCGCAAAAGGACCACAGACCATCAAGGCCTTCCAGGAAGCCGAATCCTTTCCCGGCCCATCGCTCATCATTGCCTACAGCCACTGCATCGCGCATGGATATGACCTTTCCAAAGGCCTTACCCAGCAGCAGTTGGCCGTAGATTCCGGCCACTGGCCCCTCTACCGCTATGATCCGCGACGGTTTGAACAAGGCTTGCCTCCCCTCCAGCTGGATTCCAGCGAACCGAAGATTCCGCTGGTGGACTACATGCGCAACGAAACCCGCTTCCGCATGGTGGAAAACCAGAACCCGGAACACTTCAAGGTTCTGGTGGAATCCGCCGAAAAATTTGCACGGTTGCGTTACAGCCGTTACAAATTCCTGGCAGGCTTCACCGATCCTGCTTCAACAAAAACAGAAAACACGTGAGGTTCGGGTCCATGAAAACCAGTGTCACCTATCTTGGCCTTCCCCTTTCCTCTCCCCTGATTGCCGGAGCTTCTCCGCTGGGTCAGGAACTGGATACGCTCAAGCGCCTGGAAGATTCGGGAGCGGCCGCCGTTGTCCTCCCTTCCCTGTTTGAAGAAGAAATCAAGCAGCGGCAGAGGGAAACCATCACCTCGCTTGATGAGGCTCCGGCCTTCGAGGAATCCCAGAGCTTCTTCACCGAACCTCCCATGCTCAGCTATGGCCCGGACGCCTACCTTGAACATGTCCGCAAGGTCAAGGAAGCCCTTGGCATCCCTGTCATCGCCTCGCTCAACGGTACATCCAACGACAGCTGGGTGAATTATGCCCGCCAGATTGAGGAAGCCGGGGCCGATGCCCTGGAACTCAACCTTAATATCTTTGCGGCAAATCCGCATGAAACCAGCACAAGCATTGAGCAGCGTCTCATTTCCATCATACGTCACATCCGGTCTGGCTGCGGACTTCCGCTTGCCGTCAAGATTTCCCCGCAATTCACCGCCCTTGCCAACCTGGCTTCGCAGATGGAAGCCGTAGGCGCCCGTGGCCTTGTCATGTTCAACCGCTTTTTCCAGCCGGAAATCGATATTGAAAATCTTTCCATCCAACGCAAGCTGAAACTGTCCACCTCAGCCGAGCTTCCCCCGCGCCTGGCCTGGCTTTCTGTCATGTCCGGCACGGGAACCGGTCTTTCGCTTTCGGTTTCTGGCGGTGTGCATACGGGCGAGGATGTCATCCGCAGCATCATGAGCGGCGCGGATACCGTGCAACTGGTGTCTGCCCTCATCAAGAAGGGGCCGGAATACATAGGCTTCCTCAAGGCTGGCTTGACCCGCTGGATGGAAGAACATGAATATGCTTCCATTGATGCCATGCGCGGCAGCATGAACCTGGCACGTTGCCCGGATCCATCTGCCTATCTGCGTGTAAATTACATGAACATGCTGCACAGCTGGAAATATGATCCATCTGCGCAGGACGCAGAAGCCTGAACAACAATCCCAGGTAGCAGACATGATCGAACTCAATCTGGCCTTTGGCCTGCGTTTCAATGACCTTTATGAACGCGCAGGACTTGAGCTTCTTGATACAACTTTTCTTTCTGCCCTTCCCGCGCCGCTTGCCGAACGGCTGAAACAGGCGAGATCCGCACCAGAAACCCTGGCAGCGAAGGAAGAAAGCCAGCTCATCCTTGACCTTGCGGGCGAGATGGATGCCTTCATTGCCACGCTTTTCGGCATCACCGAAGACGTTCGGGAACTCCAGAAAGCCCACTCCGATCTTGCGCCCTTGTGGGAATGCCGCAAGCATTTCATCCTGCGCAGGGCCACACGTGCCATCGAGCCCCATGATGCGGCCGAACTTGATGGGGGTGCCCTTCAGGAAAAACTGACTGAAGCTTTTGGGGAGGATTTTTCCGAGATCGCCTATGCCCGTCATGTCATGGCCTGGCTGGAAAATGAAGCAGGTCATACCGATGAAATCGACCTTGCCATCCGCTATGCGGCATGGGCCATTTACACCCATGAAGGACACAAACTGCACAAGTATGGCGTCCTTTTCCAATACCAGAAGAAACTGGATTTTGCCGATCTGGTGGATTGCATTGAAACCCGCGAAAACGGCATTTCTGTCAAAAGAAGCCCGGAAAGCCAGAGAATTGAACGCAACGGCTTCGCGCTTCTGGACCACGGCTCCAGCCTCGCCAACGCCCTTGGCGAAACCAAATACTGCTTGCTGTGCTGGCAGAATGGCCGGGATTCCTGTTCACATGGCTTCCCGGATCCCAAAACGGGCGCGCTCGCCCAAAACACTTTTGGCACCTTGCTTGAAGGATGCCCGCTGGGCCAGAAAATTTCAGAAATGAATGAAGCCAAATCCCGGGGCATGGCCATCGGCGCGCTTGGCATCATCTGCATTGACAACCCCATGCCCACAGGCACGGGCCACCGCATCTGCAATGCCTGCATGAAGGCCTGCATTTTCCAGAAGGTGGAGCCGGTCAACATTCCCACCATTGAAACACGCACACTGAACGATGTCCTGTCCCTGCCATGGGGATTTGAAATCCATTCCCTGCTCACCCGATGGAACCCGCTCAACATCCGCAGGCCCCTTCCAAAACCGGACAGCGGCTACAAGGTTCTTGTCGTTGGCCAAGGCCCGGCTGGTTATACCCTTGCCCACCACCTTCTCAATGAAGGCCATGCCGTAGCCGCTGTGGATGGCTTCAAGATTGAACCTCTGGATGCAGATGTGTGTGGCCGCAGGGAAGATGGCAGGCGCGTTCCCTTTTCGCCCATCGCCCATGTTGAAGACATTCGCGTTCCCATGGAAAACCGCATTCCAGAAGGGTTCGGCGGAGCATCCGAATATGGCATCACGGCCCGCTGGGACAAGAACAACCTCAAAATCACACGGCTCATTCTTGAACGCCGCAAGAATTTCGCCCTTTTCGGCGGCGTTTGCTTTGGCAGCACCCTGACCTTTGAGGATGCGCTGGACATGGGGTTTGACCACATTGCCCTGGCAACAGGCGCAGGGCGTCCCACCCTCCTGTCCATCAAGAACATCATGGCCCGCGGCGTCCGTCAGGCATCCGATTTCCTCATGAGCCTCCAGCTCTCCGGCGCAGCCTTGCCGGGCAGCTTGACCAACCTGGAAATCCGCATGCCCATTGCCGTCATTGGTGGCGGGCTTACAGCCATTGATTCCGCAACCGAATCCCTTGCCTATTACCCTTTGCAGGTGGAACGCTTCCTTTCGCGTTACGAAACCCTTGTCGCAAAAAATGGCAAGGAAGCCGTAGAAACTCCATGGAGCGCGGAAGAGCGGGAAACGGCAGAAGAATTCCTCACCCATGCCCGCGCCATCCGCATGGAAAAAGCCGCAGCAGACAAGGAAAACCGTTCGCCCCGCATCCTGGACCTGCTGGATTCGTGGGGCGGCTCAACCATTGTCTATCGCAAGGACATGCGCCAGGCACCAAGCTATACCCTGAACCATGCGGAAATTGAAAAGGCAATGGAAGAAGGCGTGCGATTCATGGATGAAGCAACTCCTGTCGCCATCAAGACCGACAGGCACGGCCATGCGGAAGCCCTTCAGGTGACAAGGGGGCCCTCGCGCAGCGCCCTGAGCATTCCGGCCAGAACGATACTGGTTGCGGCCGGCACCCGCCCCAACACCCTTCTGGCTGAAGAATCTTCGGGTATCCTCACCATGGATGGCCGGAATTTTGCCGCCATCAATGAAAATGGCGATCCCATCACTCCGGAACATGAATGCAAGGCTGGGGACGCTCCCGTTCTGGCAGCCAAAACAGCAGATGGGCGTTTCATCTCCTTCCATGGCGATGCGCATCCAACCTTTGCAGGCAGCGTTTCCCGTGCCATGGCCAGCGCCAAGCGCGGCTATCCCGTCATCTCCCGTGTCCTTTCCAAAACGCCAGCCACCCCCAAAACGGCTTCCGAACTTTTTGGTAAACTGGATGCCGGTTTACGACCAACGGTTGCAAGCATCCGGAAACTGGGCCCGGACATGATGGAACTGGTCATCAAGGCTCCCATGGCAGCGGCCCATTTCCAGCCAGGACAGTTTTTCCGTCTGCAAAACCATGTCGTTCATGCCCAAACCATCCGGGACACCTTCATGACCATGGAAGGCTTGGCCATGGCAGGCGCATGGGTCGACAGGGAACAGGGACTTGTTTCCCTCCTTGTGCGCAAACATGGCGCCTCAAGCCATCTATGCGCCCTCCTCAAGGAAGGTGAACCTGTCGTACTCATGGGGCCTCTTGGCAAGCCTCTTGATATTCCAGAAAACACAACGGCCTGTCTCATTAGCGAAGGGGCTTCCTGCGGATGCCTGTCCGGAATTGCGGAAACCATCCGGGAGAAGGGAGGCCGCGTCCTTTTCCTGGCCTCTGGCCTTGACACGCTGCCGGATTCCCTGAAAGACCACATCAAGAAATCGGCCAACACCTTCATCTCCGTTCCTGCCGGAAAGGACATGGTGTCGGCCCTTCTGGCCCATGCCGAAGGTAACGCCACGCCCGAGGGTATCCCGCTCAAGGATTGCGACCGGATTTTTGCCATGGGCTCCGCCCGCATGATGGCGGAAATTGCACAAGCCCGCAAAACGGTTCTGTCTGCCCATATCAAACCCGACCATATTGGGCTTGCCGCAATCAACGCCCCCATGCAGTGCATGATGAAGGAAATCTGCGCCCAGTGCCTGCAAACCGTCCACGACCCCAAAACCGGGGAAGAACACATTATCTACGCCTGCAAAAACCAGAACCAGGCCATGGATGAAATGGACTGGGGCGTCCTGCAGGATCGCCTTGGCCAAAACAGCCTTTCCGAAAAACTCACCGCGCAGTGGATTGACCTCTGCCTCAAGGACCTGACATGAAAACAATTGCCCGCATTCTCGCGCCCCTTGCCCGCATCCCCGCCGGCATCACCCTTCTGGGCGCCATTGGCATCATCGCAACCTTCACGCCATGGGGCCTTGCTGCCAATGCTGTCCGCTGGCTGGCTTTTTCCATCTTTTTTGCCGGATGCGCCTTTGAAATCGGCCGCAGGTTCAAACCAGGCTGTGTCCTGAAATTTGATGCGGTGGACTTTTCCGCCATTGCCTTTGTGGCTTACGCCATCCTGAGCATTGCCTGGTCTGCAGATATTTCCCAAGGACTGATTTCCGGCATCAGGCTTCTGGCGCTCCTCATGGTTTTCCTGCATATCCGCAGCCATGCGGCGGATTTTGCCATGAAGGCCGTCGCGCCCATTGCCATTCTCGGCAGTCTCATCACGCTGGGATTCACCATTGCCTTCCCGGATTCCTTCGGTGGATTTTTTCAGGAAAATTTCTCAACCGAAGCCTATCTTGCCCTGCTTCCCTATCTTTTCATGTTCACCGCCTTTGCGGGCAGCATGGCTTTCCGCAAGGAAACCCGCAGCATCGCTGCCATCCTGGCAACCCTGATGGGGGCACTCCCCCTTGCAGGCATCCTCATCTACCTGCTCGCCTTCAACGCCAGCAAAATTGAGCTGTTCATCCTGCCGGCCCTTGTCTTTTATGCCTTCCTGCGGTTTGACATTTTCAAGCTTGGCCGCAAACGTTTTGCCGCAGGCGGTATCCTTGTCGTTGCCGCATTTGCTGCGGGCGGCATGCTGATGCCCCACATTCTGGCAACCCCTTCCATCAATGTTCGAGTCCCCCTTTGGGTCAACAGCTTCTTTATGTGGATGGATGCCCCCATCCTTGGCCATGGCCTTGGATCTTTCCGCGCCACCTACCCCCTGTTTGGGGAAAGTTTCGCGCAGCTTGTCGGCCTTGGCTTTGAAAGCCAGACCCGGGGCGGAATCATTGGCGACATGGCCCACAATGAAGGCCTTCACCTGATGGCAGAAATGGGCATTGCCGGCCTCAGCCTTGCTATCGCTTTTGTGGCTGCGGCATTCCTTCACCTGCGCACCCGCAAAGAACCCCTGAGCCTGATGCAGGAAGCGGCTGCCATGTCTCTGCTGGCCATTCTCGGCATTGCCGCCATAGAATTTCCCTTCCATGTCCCGACAACCGCTTTCATTGCCACCATCTCCCTCTCCATCCTTCTGGCTGGAGAGGACAGGATCATGGCCAGCCTGCCCCTGCCCGACGCCTATCCGCGTTTCATGGCCCGCCTGCTTCTTGCCGTTTTCTCCATTGGCCTGATAGGCATGTCCTGCCTGGATCTGCGCGCCAGCATTCACTTCAACCAGACCAAGATCCTCATGGGCAGGGGATATGGCGAGGAAGCCTTCCGGGAACTGGATGCTGCCCGGCGCATCTGGCCGCTGGATTCCAAGCTGCGCTCCCTGCTTTTCCCAACCCTCATGCGTTGGCAGCGCCTGTCAGGACTTCGCTACGGGACGGATATTCCGCTTGAATTTTACCCGGAAAACGTGGCAAAAATCCATGAAATCAGCTTTCAGGCCACCCCCCATGACAATGGCATCCTCAATGATTGGATGCGTTACCTCATCATGTCGATGGTGTTTGAAAACACACCTGAAAAAACCCGGGAAATTGAAGAAGGCCTCAAGACCCTGAAAAACCGGGCAAAACTGGATCCTGACACATGGGTGACGGAAGGGTTTTATGCGCTTGAAACCAAGGACATTCCGCGCGGCCTTGCTGCCGTGGAAAAAGGCCGGGCCCTTGCGGAGGCAGGAGACCTGCTGGATGCAACCGCACGGGAAACCATCCTCAAGCAGTTCCGGTGGATGGAAGACAGCCTGTCCATAGGACAAGCCGTTCCGGCCAACATCTGGAAAGACCGCAACAACCCGGCCAACAATCCAAAATAGGAAAAATGCGCACCATGCATTGATGATACCTCCCGCGCCTACGGGAACCGACCACATGGGGCACAGAAAACAACCCGCGTCTTTATTTTTCCTGCCCCTTGCGGCCACGGAGCAATGCCTGCTCCCCAACATTTCCGTCATGATGCGGGATTAGGGCTGAAGCCGTCAGGCTGGATGGTGAACCTGACGCAAGGGCATGCTCCAGCGCTGGTTTTTCTTTCTCCATCCCGTCGAGGAACTCCTTGACCAGTCCAGACAGGGAGGAATCTGCCTGAAGGGCGCCATCCACAGCTTTCACAAAAACATCGCGTGCCCGTTCCGTCTGAAACAGGCTGATTCCCGAGGGAAACCGCCCAACAACCTCTATGTTTTTCCCTGACATTTCCACAAAACCAGGATTTTTGATGTCCAGCAGGGCATGGTCACGCAGAACCTCGCGCCGGATTTTTCCTTGAAAGCTCCAGCCATCCCTGAAACGGGCAAGAGCTCCGGAAACACAGGCCCGGCTTCCCGAAAAACCTTCAAGACAGGCTTCCTGCACGCCCTCACGCCACGCTTTTACGCCATGGCTGCGCACAGGGGCGCTCACCATCAACACCCCTAGCTGGGCACCGAGCGGCGAATGACGCAAGAGCTTGATCCCGGCAAGCCGTCCCTTCTCAGCCAATTCAAGGCCAACAGCCAGAGCCGCCATCCCGGATGACGAAGCCAGCGCCAGCGCCTGAGCCATGGAATCTTGCAGTGCAAACCCGGTCCAGGTTGTTCGGGCAGGCCACGCTCCCATAATCTTGCGCAGGCCATCCGCCTTTTCTTGTGACAACCCTGCATGTTCCGGATGTTTGCGATCCAGCGCATCTACAAGCGGGCAGGCCCCCGGCTGCTCCAGCGCCAGTGCCAACTGGCCCTTTTGCGCAATTTCCAGTGCAAGGGCCACAGGCGCCACCCCGCGCAAGGGCAGGCACAGATGCCTTTTTTGCAAATGGTAATGAACGTCTCCATGGACGCACCGATCCCCCTTGAGGGAAATGCGGGCTTTTTCCAGGGCTTCCAGCAGGGATTCACCGGTCTGCGTTTCCGCAAGAACCAGCAGGGCAACATCAAGGCTGCCGCCGTCAGCGTATTCCTTCCGACGCCCCCGAAGGGTCATTTCACGCATGCAATGGCCAAGGTCCATGGGTCATTCTCCGCGTAAAAACACGATATCCATTCGAATGTAACAGCTTTGCTTGTCTCAGGCAACCAGGGCTGCTATACAGCCCCATCCCTCTCCTGGAGACATGCCCATGACGCGTCGCAGAAAAGTTCTTGAAGGCCGCACCAAAACCCTTTTTGATGGTCCGGAACCAGGAACCCTCATTCAGTATTTCAAGGATGACACCACATCCACCTGTGCCGGAAAACATGCGGTTTTTGCTGGCAAGGGCGTATTGTGCAACACCATTTCCGCCATTCTCATGTCACGCCTGTCCGTTATGGGAATAGACACCCATTTCATCCGCCGCCTCAACATGCGCGAACAAATCATTACCCAGGCTGAACCCATTCCGCTGGAAATCGTGATCCGCAATTTTGCATCCGGCAATTTTGCCAAACGGTTTGGTTTCGAGGAAGGCATCCTCCTTCCCCGCTCCATCATTGAATATCGCTGGAAAAACCCCGAACGGAACTACCCTCTTGTTTCAGAAGAACACATCACGGGGTTTGGCTGGGCCACGGTTGAGGACATGGATGACATCATGTCGCTGGCCATCCGCATCAACGATTATCTCTCGGGCCTTTTTCTTGGCCTTGGCATAAGGCTTGTTGACATGCGGCTCCAGTTTGGCCGCATCTGGGAAGATGACTACATGAAAATTGTCCTCATCGATGAAATCAGCCCGGACAACTGCCGTCTGGTGGACCTCGCCTCAGGCAAACACCTCGACAGGGATCTGTTCTGCATGGAATCCGGCAGCGTCATGGAGGGATACCAGGACATCGCCCATAGATTGAGCATTCTTCCCGTAGAAATTCCCGTCGAGATATAACCAGCATGGAAAATACGGTTTACCTTGGCAACAACCTGCCCATTCTGGAATCCCTCCCGGATGAAACGTTTTCCCTCATCTACATTGATCCACCCTTCAACACCGGACACGCCCAAACCCGCACGCAGATGAAAAACATCCGCGATGAAGAAGGCGACCGTGTTGGCTTCAAGGGACAGACATACAAGACCATTGAACTTGGAACCCAATCCTATACCGACAGTTTTGATGATTTCACGGGATTCCTGAAGCCCCGGCTGGAACAGGCGTACCGCCTGCTGGCGAACAATGGATCACTCTTCTTCCACATTGATTGCCGGGAATCGCATTACTGCAAAATCCTGCTTGACCAGATTTTTGGCCGTTCATCCTTCATGAATGAAATCATCTGGGCCTACGACTATGGCGCCCGGTCAAAATCCAGATGGCCAGCCAAGCATGACACCATTTTCTGGTATGCCAAAAACCCGAATGACTACATTTTCAATTTTGATGCCATGGACCGTATCCCCTACATGGCACCCGGACTTGTTGGCCCCGAAAAAGCGGCAAGAGGCAAAACCCCCACCGATGTCTGGTGGCACACCATTGTTTCGCCCACAGGCAAGGAAAAAACCGGCTATCCCACGCAAAAACCGCTAGGCATCTTGCGGCGCATCCTCAAGGTCCATTCAAACCCGGGAGATCATGTGCTCGATTTTTTTGCGGGCAGCGGCACCACAGGTGTTGCGGCGGCAGAACTGGGACGGCATTTTGTCCTGATGGATGAAAATCCTGAGGCCCTTGCCGTCATGAAACGACGTTTTGCCGGGACTCCCGTTCTTTTTCCTTGAGCCTCTAACTTTCAAACTGTTCCTTGAGGACCCGCTCGGTAAGATGGGTTTCCGGATCAAACCAGAGACGGATGGAAATCAGGGCGTCTTCCGCAACCTCCAGCCGCACAACATCCCGCACCTCAAGAAAATCCGCCGATGCGCTGACCGGCCGATGAACATGCTTCAATGTTTCAAACACCACTTTCGATGTCCGCGGCAATAGCGCTCCACGCCAATGTCGCGGACGGAAGGCACAAATGGGCGTAAGTGCCAAAAGCCCTGCTTCCAGCGGAATGATGGGGCCGTGTGCGGAAAAATTATAGGCCGTACTCCCCGCAGGGGTTGCAACAAGAACCCCGTCCCCCGCCATTTCCGCAATCCGCAGGACACCATCCACAGAAATGCTGATTTTGGCCGTTTGCATGGTTTGCCGACCCAATGCCACCTCATTGATGGCATAAGCAACTGTTTCTTTTCCATCCTTGTCCAGCGCCACCATGCGCAAGGGATGCAGGATCACCTCCTGCGCCCGGGAAAGACGTTCCAGCAGGCCCTCAGAGGTGCAATCATTCATGAGGAAACCAAGGGATCCCCGATTCATGCCGAAAAACGGTTTCCCCAGACCCATATGGGCATGCATGGCCTGGAGCATGAATCCATCCCCACCCACTGCCACGATAATATCGGCATCCTCAGGCGCATGTTGCCCATACATGGACACCAGACGGGCAAGGGAGCGTCTTGCAACAGGGACACGGGATGCCAGGAAGGCGGCCTTCATGCCTTAGAGCCTCTGGCGGTAAAACTCATACACCCGCAGATATACATCCTGCCAATTATGAATGTAGTGATCCCGGTTTTGGATGAACTCCTGTCGATAGGCGATCTGCGCCGGAATGGACAAAAGACCGATGGCCGCCGAAGGCAATAGCGCCAGGAACATGACCATGAAAATGAAGAAACCCACGATATTCTTCGCGGTGTAACGCCGGCGGGTCTTGTCGGAAATCAGGCGGGAGATTTCCTTGCTGGTGCCGTAATAATCTTCACTCGACTGTGGAAATTCATGATTGTCCTGCATTTTTCCCTCCCGGAGATGGACAAGGTTTTCCTCTTCTTCATAACACATCCAGGAAAAAAACAACAGGGGGCAGAATGCGCCTCACAACAGGGGAAAACACGATACAGACCAAAACTGGGGAAGGAAAAAGATTTCCCCCAAACTGAGTACATGATGCAAACCATCCCCGGTTTTTCTTGCATTCAGAAAAGCAGGCGCTATAGTGCCCTTCATCGTTTCCATATGTGAGGTTTGCCATGTTCATTTCAACAGCTTTCGCACAAAGCGCTGAAACTGCCGCCACCAGCGGCAATCTTTTCATGTCGCTCATGCCCCTTCTGGTCATCATTGTCATTTTCTATTTTCTGGTTTTCGTACCCCAGAAGAAGCAAGCTCACGAACGTCTTTCCATGCTCAAGAACCTGCGGCGCGGCGATCGCGTCATCACCTCTGGCGGCATCTTTGGCACCATTCACCGCCTGCCTTCCGACGAGGAAGCCGTTCTGGAAATTTCCGAAGGCGTTCATGTCCGCGTCCTGCGCGCGCATCTGTCCACCGTCCGGCTCAAGGCTGGCGCTGCAGATGAAACACCTGCAAACACCACCCCGGAAGACACCGTAGTGACGCCCAAGGAGTAAGAACCATGAAGCAATATCCGAAATGGAAAATCATTCTTGTCCTGTGCGTTTGCGCATGGGGCGTCATTTATACCCTGCCCAATTTTTTCCCGGCAGAAACGGTTGCCAATTTTGCCCAAGCCCACAAGCTTCCCTCCTGGATGCCCTTGTACCGCACCAACCTGGGGCTTGACCTGCAGGGCGGATCCCATCTCCTTTTGCAGGTGGACGTCAAGGCTGCCGTCAATGAAAGCCTTTCCAGCCTTCTTGATGGCGAATCAGGTATTCGCAAGCAACTGGAAAAAGAAGGCGTTGATGCCACGGACATCACGGTTGAGGATGGCAGCATCAAGCTTCATGTCGCCGATTTCGAAAGCCGCGAAAAGGCAGCCCGAATCATTTCCGACAGCGATAACGGGATTGTCACCGAAACAAATTCTGACGGCCGTCTGACCGCGACTTACAACGACCCCGCGATGAACCAGCTGCGTACCCGCTGGATGGAACAGTCCATCAGCATCGTGGAACGGCGCGTCAATGAAACCGGTACCCGTGAACCCCTCATCCAGCAGCAGGGTGCAGACCGCATTGTGGTTCAGGTTCCCGGCCTTGACAATCCGGAACGCCTCAAGGCCCTTCTCGGCACCACTGCCAAGCTGACCTTCCAGGTTGTTGACGATTCCGTCACCGTCGCGGAAGCCTCCAGCGGACGGCGCCCCCCCGGCACGGAAATCCTCAAGGCTTCCGAAAAAGAAGGGGGCCGCATGGTTGTCAAGAAACGCATCGAAGTTGGCGGCGAAAAGCTCAAGGATGCCCGCCCCACCTTTGATGAATACAACAGGCCTTCTGTTTCCTTCCAGTTTGATTCCGCCGGTGCACGCCGTTTTGGCGAAACCACGGCCAAGAACATTGGCAAGCGTCTGGCCATTGTCCTTGACAAGACGGTCATCAGCGCGCCCCGCATCCAGTCGGAAATCCGCGAACGCGGCGTCATCACGGGCCAGTTCACCGTAGAGGAAGCTTCCGATCTTGCCCTCCTCCTGCGTTCCGGCGCCCTGCCCGCTCCCTTGCATATCCTTGAGGAACGGACGGTTGGTCCAAGCCTCGGCAGCGATTCCATCCGCCAGGGCAAGATTTCCGGTACGGTTTCCTTCCTGCTGGTCTCCGGCTTCATGGTTCTGACCTATGGACTGTTCGGCCTTTTTGCCTGCGCAGCGCTTGTTGCCAACATGGCCATCATCTTTGCAGCCATGTCGATGCTGGAATCAACCCTGACGCTGCCCGGCATCGCCGGTATCGTGCTCACCATCGGCATGGCGGTGGACGCAAATGTGCTGATCTTTGAGCGTATCCGGGAGGAAACCGCCTCCGGAAGGAGTGCCATTGCCGCCATTGAAAACGGATTTGGCCGGGCCATGTCCACCATCATTGACTCGAATCTCACCACCCTCATCGCCGCAGCATTCATGTACAGCTTCGGTGCCGGGCCGGTGCGCGGATTTGCCGTCACCCTGACCATTGGCATCCTGGCCTCCATGTTTACGTCTATCACCTTCACCCGGCTTCTGGTTGTCACCTGGTTCCGCAAAACGCGGCCAGCGCAACTCGGCATTTGATTTTCGGAGACTGAAAGATGAAATCCATACGTTTTTTTGCAAACGCAGATTATGACTTCATGAGCAAGCGCTACTTTGCGTTCGCTTTCTCCGGCATCATCCTGGCCGCCTCGATCTTCCTTGTCATCACGCGGGGCCTCAATTTCGGTATCGACTTCACGGGCGGCCTTCTCCTTGAAGTCCGCACCCAACAAGCCGCCAACATCGCTGAAATGCGCAACCAGATTGGTGAACTTGGCCTCGGGGATTATTCCCTGCAAACCATCGATTCCAACCGCGATGTCATGATCCGCGTCCAAGCGTCAGGCGATGCCGCCAGCGAACAGCAGGCCGTCATCGAATCCATCAAGAACAAGCTGGGGCCGGATGTCGAATATCGCCGGGCAGAGTATGTTGGCCCTCAGGTAGGACGTGAACTCATTGAAAAGGGGACCATGGCTGTCCTGCTTTCCAGCCTTGGCATCCTGCTTTATGTCTGGTTCCGGTTTGAATGGCAGTTCGGTATCACCACCATCGTGTCTGTGGTGCATGATGTCATCGTCATTCTTGGATTCTTCGCCCTGACCCAGATGGACTTCAACCTCACCACCATTGCCGCCATCCTGACAGTGGCCGGTTATTCGGTGAATGACACCATTGTGGTGCTGGACCGCGTGCGTGAAGATTTGCGCAAGTATCGCAAGATGGATCTTCACCAGCTCTTCAACAAGGCCATCAATGCAACCCTGTCACGCACCGTACTGACATCAGGCACCACCCTGCTGTCCATCGGTGCCCTGTGGCTGTTTGGCGGCGAAGTCCTGCGCAGCTTTGTGTCTTCGCTGCTGCTGGGCGTTGTCATTGGCACCTACTCCTCCATCTATGTGGCGACGCAGATGCTGCTTTACATGAACATCCGCCGCACATCCGGCAAGGATATCGGAGAAAGCACAGAAGCGGTTGCCGGATAAACCCGGTGGGCCATGCGCCCAAAAGGCTTTCCACTTCCCCTAAAAAAAAGCCCGGCAGCGATGCCGGGCTTTTTTCACTTTCAAACTTTCCAAAGATGCGGTTAGCCTGCCATGGCCAGATTGTCTGCCGCAAATTCCCAGTTCGCCATGCGGTCCATAAAGGCTTCCAGAAACTTCTGCCGCGCATTGCGATAATCAATGTAATAGGCATGTTCCCAGACATCGCAAACCAGCAGGGGACGCTTACCGTCCACAATGGGCGTATGGGCATTGGGTGTCTTGACAATCTCAAGTTTTCCGGCGGCATCAACCACAAGCCATATCCAGCCGCTGCCAAACTGCGCCATACCCGTTGCAACAAACTGCCTGCGGAAATCTTCCATGCTGCCAAAATCCCGCAAAATCGCATTTTGCAGGACTTCCGGCATGGCAACAACCTGACGGGATGGAACCAGCGAACGCCAGAACATGGAATGGTTGAAGTGCTGCGCAGCATTGTTGAAAAGCGCCTGCATCTGCATATCCGGTTTTCCGGCACACGCGAGAACGACTTCTTCCAGTGTCTTGTTTTCAAGCCCTGTTCCAACCAGAAGGCGATTGGCGTTTTCAACATAAGCCCGGTGATGCTTTCCATGATGATATTCGAAGGTTTCCGGCGACATGTCGGGAAGCAGGGCATCTTTGCCAAAAGGCAATTCAGGGAGTTCAAATGTCATGAAAATCATCCTCTTTGTTGGTTAATCATTCCGCACGGATCACGCCCCGGACAAAGCCTTGTCCAGATTTTTCAACCATTCATGGGCGTCTGCCAGGGCGCGCTTTGCACAAGCTTCCTTACGTTCCCGTCCCTTCACTTTTCCCTCCGGTGGCGGGAAAATGCCAAAATTGATATTCATGGGCTGGAACCCTGTGGCTTCTGTTCCCTGCACCACATGCCGAAGCATGGCTCCCAGCGCAGTTGTTGCAGGGGGAGGATCAATCGTGCATGAAAGAAGTTCTGCCGCCACAAAAAGGCCAGACAGGAGCCCAAGGGATGCACTTTCAACATACCCCTCACATCCTGCGACCTGTCCCGCGAAACGGATATGCGGATGTGATTTCAACCGCAACTGGCTATCCAGAAGCTCAGGGCTGTTGAGAAACGTGTTGCGATGCATGCCGCCAAGACGAACAAACTCGGCATTTTCCAGCCCTGGAATCATGCGGAAAACCCGGATCTGCTCGCCATGTTTCAATTTCGTCTGGAACCCCACCATGTTGTAAAGGGTTCCCTCCGTATTGTCCCGACGCAGCTGTACAACGGCATACGGCCAGCGTCCTGTCCGCGGATCCGTGAGCCCCACCGGTTTCATGGGGCCAAAACGCAAGGTGTCCACACCGCGCTCCGCCATGACTTCTATGGGCAGGCATCCTTCAAAATAGGGAACATTTTCCCAATCATGGAACGAAACCTTCTCCGCCGCCATCAGGGCTGCGTAAAAGGCAAGGTATTCCTCTCGGTTCATCGGGCAATTGATATAATCGCCTTCCGCATTGTCACTATGCTCTTCCCCCTTGCGGTAACGGGAAGCAATGAACGCCCTGTCCATGTCAATGCTCTCAGCCAGGGCAATCGGAGCCAGGGCATCAAAAAAATGCAGGGTTTTCGTTCCTGCCTTGCGACGGATATCTTCCGCCAAGGCGTCCGATGTCAGTGGCCCTGTGGCAATGATGACCTTCCCCCCTTCATCGGAAGGGAGATGTTCCATTTCCTCTATTTTGATGGAAAAATTGGAAAAGCCCTGCAACTTCTCAAGAATGAAGGCGGAGAAATCGTCCCTGTCAACCGCAAGCGCCCCACCGGCCGGAATGCGTGCATGATCCGCAGCCGCCATGATGAGCGATCCTGCCTGCCGCATTTCCTCATGCATCACACCAACGGCATTGTGCAGGGGATCATCAGAACGCAGGGAGTTGGAACATACAAGCTCAGCCAACCCAGCCGTTTTATGCGCAGGGGTGGATTTTGCCGGCCGCATTTCATGCAAAACCACAGGAATGCCACGCCGAAGCAGCTGGAAAGTTGCCTCGCACCCCGCCAGACCGCCACCAATAACATGCACGCTTTTCAAAAAGGCATCCTCAATTCAGGGAAAAACACTCACTCTGCAGGCTCATCCCCGAAGAACGATAAAGGTTGGACAGCTTGCAGTGGACATACTTCCCGTTAAGTTCAAGAAGGACACCATCCAGCCGCTGCGTGGCAAAAGCCTGCGTAATCATCCAGCCTTCATTCAAGAGACTGTCCAGCGATTTTGCCACCGGATCATACCGGCTATCAAGCGCGGCTGCACGCGCCGATCCCGCCAGAAGGACGAGTGCCACTCCCATTAAAAACAGACGTTTCATTGCATAATCCTCCCATTACCCTCAACATCCTGCAAACCTATCAAAAAACCAACAAATTTTCAATACTATAGCATGATTATCAAAAAAAAGCTGGAAATCCGTGACTTCATCGGCTAAAAGGCCGAGCTTTGCATTTAATACTCCATTAACCAAAACAAGGAAAAAGAATGGCCCGCTTTTTTGTTCTTCCTGTTGTCGTCATCCTGTCCTGCGCAGCTGGCAGCGCCTTTGCTTCCGGCTTCCAGCTCCGCGAACAGGATCCCGCCGCCCAGGGCACAGCCTTTGCTGGCGTTACCGCAGGAACAGGCGACCTTTCCGCCATGTTCTTCAACCCTGCCGCAGCCGCCCTTGTTGATGGCACACAATTTGAGGCCGGTGGCAGCTTCATTGCCCCCACCACAAAACTCAAGAATGCATCCGGCACCTATTTCCTTGGTGGCGGCGCCATCTCAGGCCCGACGACCCATGAAGATTCGGCCATGAACGCCCTTGTCCCGTCCCTTTACGCCTCCCATGAAATCGAACCTGGCGTGCATGTTGGCATCAGCGTGACAGCACCTTACGGCATGGTTACCAAGTATGACACCAATTGGGTTGGCCGCTATCATGCCTTACGCTCCAAACTCAAGACCATCAATGTCACGCCTTCGGTTTCCTATGAAGTCTCCCCCACCCTGAATATTGGCGGCGGTTTCATGATGGAATACGCCAAGGCTGACCTCACCAACGCCATCGATTTTGGCACGATTCTTGGCGTTCCGGGTGCAGCGGATGGATTTGGCCGCCTTGAAGGAAGCGACCTGAGCTACGGCTTCAATGCCGGATTGACATGGCAGGCAACGCCTGCAACGCGCATGGGCGCATCATTTCGTTCACGCGTGGCCCATACGCTGAAGGGAAATGCCACATTTTCCGGCGTTCCAGCCGTCCCGGCGCTACAGGCCGCATTCGCCTACACTTCCGCCAAGGCCAAGCTGGCCATCCCGGCCGTTTACAGCTTTGGCATCACCCATGATTTCTCCCCGGAATGGAGCATAATGGCAGAGGCAGACCGCACCATGTGGTCTTCCTTCAAGGAACTGCGGGTGGATTTTGCCAACCCCCTCAAATCCGATTCCGTAACCGATGAAAATTGGCAGGATGTCTGGTTCTTCTCGCTAGGCACTGAATATCGCCCCACGGAAAAATGGACCCTGCGCATGGGCGTTGCCTATGACAAGTCCCCGGTTCCGGAAGTTGACCGCACCCCACGCATTCCTGACCAGGACCGTCGCTGGGTGTCTCTTGGCGCCAGCTACAAGTTCACCGACACCATCAGTCTTGATGGTGCCTTCACCCACATTTTCGTGGATGATGCCATCCTGAACCTGCAGGACCTTGGACCCGGAACCGTTAATTACCTGCGGGGCGATGTGACGGGAACCTTTGAGAATGAAGTCGACATTTTCTCAGCCCGCATGAATTTCAAATTTTAGAGCCTTTAACGTTTAGATTGAACAATTCCTGTTGATCTTGGGATGCGCCAGACCGCAAGGCGCAAACCGCGGGGCGATGCGGGCATCGTCCAAGGTTTGAAAACACGGCGGATGGCCATCAAAAGGCAACAGGGGTATTCAAGATGAACGTTAAATGCTCTAAAGTCAGGCAGCTTTCCATGAAAACGGCGGCCAGATGGGGCCGCCGTTTTCTTTTTTCACTTTTACAGGATCGTGACTAAAACGCGACGGTTTCCCTTTCCGCAAAAGCAACAGACATGAAGGTGTTGGCCAGCATTTCTTCCGCCGACAGATGATCACCCGCCCCAATGAGGGCGATATGGAGTTTCTTTTCTGTCATATTGCATCCTTTCAGGCGCGATGCCACAAAACTGTTTGGCCATGTTCATGATCCCCACCCGCTGCACAAGGACATCACCCCATTCAGGCGGTACATTCATATCGGCAGCGCCGAGGACATTCCCTACAATGGCGGCAACCGAATCACTGTCGCCTCCATGGTTGGCGGCAATGACCAGCGCGTGTTTTGCCCCGCGCTGCGCACACAAAACCGCATAAACCACCTGGGCAAGAACCGGCCCCGCCAGAAACGGGTTCCTGACGCCAATTTCCGCAGGCAGGGCATTGATGGCATCCAGGCTGTGCGGTGTCTGCCGGAAACGTTCCTCCGCCTTGTCCATAAAGGCCAGAACATTACAGATTCCTTCTGCATAAAGCGGATCTGACAGAAAACCCTGCATGACCTTGCGGGTTTCATTAAGCCAATCCCTGTCCATGGCCGCAAAATGAACAAAAAGGGCAACAGCGCCCGTTGCCACAAAAGCTGTCTGGTTCCCGTGCGTCAATGCCGCGTTTTCACAAGCCAATTCAAACACCCGCGCAGAAGAAATCCCCGGCAGGAACGCCAGCGGCACAACCCGCATCATGCCGCCGCAACCCGGATTGGGGCCACGCGTCATGCGTCCCCGCACCTCGCGGGCATAAGCCAGCGGCTGGGCCACCGATCCGGGAGCATCCTCATGCAGCGCGGCAATGGTGCCGCGCCCGGCCCCGCATGGAAACCAGAAGGCCTTGACCACATCGGGCCATGCAATGGCGGGATCACATTTTTCTGCCAGCGCCTCTCCGCCCAGCTGGCGGCTTCCCCATTGCAGGTATCCCTGCCAAAGAAAATGCCGCATGATTTCGGTAAAATCCGGGGAATCCGGAGCCGCCTTTTGGCAGGCAAGAACAAGGGCCGAGGCTGTGGTCATGGCCATGGTGGTATCATCCGTGACCTGGCCTGCGGGGATCACACCTTCGACATCGCCCCAGTGCGACATGCTTTCAACCAGCCTGTCCAACCCTTCCGGCCCATAAAGCGCCCGGATTTCCTCAAGGCTGCGCACACCCTCAATGGGGGCACCAAGGCAATCCCCACAGGCTCCAAGCAGAAAAGATTTCTGAATACGATCGATCATGGAAAATATCTTACAACAAAAAACGGCAACCCAAAAGGCTGCCGTTTTTGAAAGTTGGCGTTCCCTACGGGATTCGAACCCGTGTCACCACCGTGAAAGGGTAGTGTCCTAGGCCTCTAGACGAAGGGAACACTGACAGGCGCCCTTGTAGCTGCACTTTCTTTCCAACGCAAGCGATTTTTATGCCAAATCCATTTTTTTTGACAAGCCCCTACCAAGTGTCGTACACGAACGTCCATGAACATGTCTGTCCATCCTGAAAAGATTTCCCCGCATCTCCGTCACCTGATACAGGCGGAAGACGGAAATGGCCCCATTACACGCCAATTTTGCGCCTCACGGGAAGAAGATGTCTTGATGCCCGATGAACGGGATGATCCCATTGGCGACGAAGCCCATTCCCCCCTTCCCGGCCTCATCCACCGCTACCCGGACCGCGTTCTTCTTCTGCCCACGCAAGATTGCGCCAGCCATTGCCGGTTCTGTTTCCGGCGCACCCGTCCGCAGAAATCCGCCATCATGAACGATGAAGCCCTGAAAGATGCCCTTGCCTACATCCGCACCCATGCCGAAATCCGGGAAGTCGTCCTGTCCGGAGGAGACCCGCTGACCCTGCCCCCCGAAAAACTCTCGCGGCTCCTCACCTCCCTTGATTCCATTTCCCATCTGATATTCCTGCGCATTCACACCCGCATGCCCATCACCAACCCGAAAGCCATCACAAAAAAACGGTTGTCCGCACTCACCACAAAAAACCACCCCCTCTGGATGGTCCTGCATGTCAACCACAGCTCTGAACTGACGCCGGAATGCCTTGATTCCTGCCGCAAGATGCAGACCATGGGAATTCCTCTCCTTGCCCAGACCGTTCTTTTGCGCGGCATCAATGACGACACCGATACCTTGGCCACCCTTTTCCGAACCATGGCGGCCAACCGCATCCAGCCTTATTACCTGCACCATCCAGACCTGGTGCCGGGCACCAGCCATTTCCGGGTTTCCCTGAAAAGGGGACGGGAGATATATGCCGCCCTGCGCGGCAAACTGTCCGGATTTTGCATCCCCCATTACGTCCTTGACCTGCCGGGCGGACATGGCAAGGTTTCCATCGCAACCGATGCCATTGAAACCCTCAAGGGGGAAAACACCGCCACGATCCGCGACCGTTCCGGTCGCATCCATGAATATCCCGGACATTCATCCTGATGAAGCACAGCCTTGGCCTGAAAATGTTTATCGCCTTCCTCGGCATTGGCCTGCTGGTGGCGCTGGCCATTGCGGGCGCAACCCGGATCAGCTTCCTGCGCGGGTTTTCCCGTTATGCGGAAAACCAGGATACTGCCCGCATGGAAAGCATCGCCCTCGCCCTTTCCGACGCTTACAAAGAACAGGACGGCTGGGTTTTCCTGACCCAATCCCCCCGCACATGGCGCAGGTTTATTGGTGCCTCCACAGAAGCCCTTGAAGAACGTCCCGCCGGAAATGGGCCACGCCTGCGCATGGCCCTGGTTGACGCGCAAGGCCAACTGGTTGCCGGTCGCCTGCCGGAACATGAAGGCCGCCGCGTGGCGGTCATTCTGGATGGCCAGCCAATTGGCTGGCTTGTGGCCGGTGGTCCTGGCCAAAGACCTTCAGGAGACCTGGCTTTTCTGGATGAACAGTTCCGCAACGGCTGGAGGATCGCCGGGGCAGCCATTGCCCTTGCCGCACTTGTGGCCTTCCTGCTGTCCCGCCGCATGCTTTTCCCCATCCGCGCCATGGCGGAAGCCACCCACAGACTGGCAAGCGGCCATTATGAAACCCGCATTCCTGTTTCTTCCCATGATGAAATTGGCCGCCTTGCAGGCGACTTCAACCAGCTGGCCGTAGCCCTTGAGCGCAATGAACAGATGCGGCGCAGCTACATGGCCGACATTTCACATGACCTCAGGACCCCGCTTGCCATCCTGCGTGGCGAACTGGAAGCCATGGAAGATGGTATCAAGCCGGCAAGCCCGGAGAATGTCCGGGCACTTCAGGGGGAAGTCATCACCCTCATGCGGCTGGTGGAAGACCTGCATGCCTTGGCCCTTTCCGACATTGGCGCGCTGTCTTACCGCAAGACCCCGACCGACATCCTGCCACTCCTGCGCAAGGCCCTTTCCGCCTTTTCCATCCGCATGGAAGGTGCCGGGATCGCCTTGGAAACAAGCCTACCCGAAAACAGCCGCGCCATGACGCAGGGCGATTCCATCCGCCTGACCCAGCTCTTCAACAACCTGCTGGAAAACACGCTCCGCCACACAGACACCGGCGGACAAGCCAGCGTATCCTGCCGTCTTGCCAGCAACGCTCTCCTCCTGGATTTCGAGGATACGGCGCCCGCACCTGCCCCGGAAGACCTGCCAAATATGTTCTCTCCCCAAGCACAGGGACACAAGGGCCTGGGCCTTGCCATCTGCCGGAAAATCGTGGAAGCACATGGTGGCACCATTGAAGCCACGCCTTCCATGATGGGCGGATTACACATCCACATCTCGTTACCCCTCCAGATGGGAGAAGGGACATGACAGAACAGCGCCCCATCCTCATTGTTGAGGATGAACCCAAGCTGGCGGCACTTCTGGCGAGCTACCTGCATGCCGCCCATCATGAAACCCGGCATCTTTCAAATGGCCTGGACGTTGTGCCATTTGTCAAAAAGGAACCACCCGCCCTCATCCTGCTTGACCTTGGTCTGCCGGGCCGCGATGGGCTGGACATCTGCCGGGACCTGCGCACCTTCACGAACATCCCCCTCATCATGATCACCGCGCGCGCCGAGGAAATCGATCGCCTGCTTGGTCTGGAACTGGGTGCGGATGATTATATCTGCAAGCCTTTCAGCCCGCGCGAAGTGGTGGCCCGTATCAAGGCCATCCTGCGGCGCACCGGCGCGCCCGTCCCTGAAGCCGGCACAGCCATTCCCGGCCTCATTCTTGACACAGACGCTTTCCGCGCCACCCTTGACGGTCACGACCTTTCCCTGACCCCGGTAGAGTTTCGTCTTTTGAAAGTCCTGGCTACGGCCCCCGGTCGCGTTTTCTCACGCAGCCAGCTTCTCGACCACCTGCATGACGATAACCGCGCCGTGACTGACCGCACCGTGGATGCCCACGTCAAAAACGTGCGGCAAAAACTGGAAACCGCACGCCCAGGCGCAGAAAACCTCATCCATTCCATTTATGGGGTTGGCTATCGCATGGAAGCGCCCGAAGCGCCCTGAATTCACATTCTTTTCACAATTGGCGCAAAATTGCTTCGCATTCGAGGGGCATTCTCTCCTGCATCGGGCAATCCGGCTCCGATGAAAAAAACAGTTATAATGGAGGTTTGTCATGAAATCCCGTTTTCTTACCCTCGCCATCCTTCCCATCCTCATGGCTGGCAGCGCGTTTGCGCAAATGCCCGGCAACACAGAAAATGCCCCGCGCAAGATGCCTCCCATCCTTGCGGAAGCCGATCTTGACAAGGATGGTTTCCTCACCCTTGCCGAAATGCAGAAGCAGACCGAAATCCGCCTTGCAAAAATGGATACCGACAAGGATGGCCGCGTTTCCATGGAGGAAATCCGCGCTTCTGCCAAACACATGCGCAAGGGCATGAAACATGAAGGCCGCGGCAAACATGGCAAGAACGGAAAGCGCCATGAAGGTGGTTCCCGGAAGGGAAATTGCCCCCGGACACCCCCCCAGGATTCGCATCCTTCCCCAAAATAAGAGGCTTCCCTTTCAAGGACAAAAGGCAGCCAGGGCAGGCTGCCTTTTGTCATGCAAAAAAACATGGCTGACATGCAAAATTGGCAATGCTTTCCGCGCCGGAAAGGCATTATGCTACCCAAAATTCCGTAAATCTGCCCCTTGGAGAGTTTCATGGAAACCCAGCTACAGCAAGCCCTGTCCCGCGTTCACAACCTCATGCACGAGGATGAATCCATCAAAGCCCTCAACATGCTTGAAAACGATGCCGGGCTGACAGCGTTTGCCGTCCGTAGCAATTTTCTTCTGACGGCAGCCGAGAAAGGCTGCATAAACATCGCCCAGCACCTGCTGGAAAACGGCGCGGACATCAACTGCCGCGACGAACATGGAAATACGCCTCTGCATCAGGCTGCATGGAACAGAAAGCCCAAAATGGCCAAGTTCCTGATCCTGCATGGCGCAAAAATCAATGCCGTCACCGAAAACTGGTACACACCGCTGCACCACGCGGCTTTTCAACAGAACCCTGCAATCGTCCAGATGCTGATTTACCACGGCGCCTGCCAATCCATTAGAGCCAAGGTTACTGGTCATCTGGCCAAGGATGAAGCACCCATGGGTTCAGACATCCGCGTCAGCATGGAGGGTGCTTATGCAACATGGATGCATAACCAATGGCCTTTTCCATCCCCGAACCGTCCGGCCTGACCCGCCATTCTCCGGGCACCTTTTCCTGCCGTTTCCTCCCGCTGAAACAAAAAGCCCCCGGTTTTCCGGGGGCTTTTTTCGGTGAACAGATTGCAAATCAAGAGAACTTGTTGCTGCGTGGAAAACCGTTGGGCGGCAGGCGTCCGGCCGCTGCCCTGTGGCCACGCCACGGCAGCAGTGCATCGGCATTTTCTGTCCGCACCGCTTCACCCCGCTTCCAGGTAAGGCCATCCTCCAGACGGAAAGTCTTGATGTCGGAACAGCCGCCATCCTTGTAATTCTGCAATTTAACACCCTGACCGCGCGCCATTTCCGGAATTTCCTCAAGCGGGAATACCAGCAGCTTGCGATTGTCGCCCATGATCGCCACATGGTCGCCCGTCACCGGAAGGCAAAACGTTGCCTTTGCCCCTTCCTTCGGGTTGAGGATCTGCTTGCCCTTCCGGGTTTCGGCAAGGACATTATCGCAGGAAATGACAAAGCCACGCCCGTCATCGGCCGCCACAAGAACCTTCTTGCCGGGTTCATAAACCATGACTTCGGTGATGTCCGCCTCATTCTCAAGATCCACCATCAGACGCACCGGTTCACCAAATCCGCGCCCGCGCGGCAGGTTGTCGCCCATGATGGTATAAAAGCGGCCATTGGTCGCCAGCAGGAGCAAGCGGTCGGTTGTCTGTGTGTGCAGGACGAATTTTTCTCCATCCCCATCCTTGTAGGTAATGCCGGAATAATCGGTGAGATGGCCCTTCATGGCGCGAACCCATCCCATCTGAGAACAGAAAATGGTGATGGGTTCCTTTTCCACCATCGCTTCCAGCGGAATGTCTATCACTTCAACCTTGCCGGCAATTTCTGTCCGCCGCCGTCCAATTTCGGTTTCGCCACCAAACTTCTTGTCTATGGCAGCGATTTCACGTCCGACAACCTTCCATCGACGCTTGACGCCTGCCGGAGTTTCCTCCAGCAAGGACAGGACATCGGCCTTCTCGGCCGAAAGTTCGCCATGCTCCTTGCGGATTTCCATTTCCTCAAGCTTGCGCAGGGAACGCAAACGCATATTGAGAATGGCCTCGGCCTGCACTTCGGTCAGCGAAAATTTCGCCATCAATATCGGTTTTGGCTCATCCTCGCTCCGGATGATGGCAATCACCTCGTCAAGGTTGAGATAGGCCACCAAAAGGCCCGCCAAAACCTCCAGCCGGTGATTGATGCGGTCAAGGCGTGAACGCGAACGCCGCACCAGCACTTCCAGCCGGTGTTCCAGGAAAGCCTGCAGCACTTCCTTGAGGTCCATGATCCGTGGCAGGACGCCCTTGTCCAGAACATTCATGTTGAGCGAGAACTTCGATTCAAGATCGGTTACCTTGAACAGGGATTCCATCAGGATGTTTTCATCCACATTCCGGCTCTTGGGTACCAGAACAAGGCGCACAACATCACTTGATTCATCGCGCACATCGTCAAGCAGCGTCAGTTTGCGTTCCGAAAGGAGTTCGGCGATTTTTTCCACCAACCGGGATTTTGGCACCTGGTAGGGAATTTCGGTGACAACAACCTGGTATTGTCCTTGCGGCAGATGTTCCACTTCCCATTTGGCGCGCATGCGGAAGGAACCTCGCCCGGTCTTGTAGGCTTCCACAATGGCATCACGCCCCTCCACAAGGACGCCGCCCGTCGGGAAATCGGGACCCGGAATGATGGACACAAGGTCATCAACCGTCATATCCGGATTTTCAATGAGCTTGTACAGGGCTGCACAGAGTTCCCCCACATTGTGGGGCGGAACCGATGTTGCCATGCCCACAGCAATGCCACTGGCCCCGTTGGCCAGAAGGTTCGGAAAAGCCGCAGGCATCACAACCGGTTCATGATCGCTGTTGTCGTAAGTTGACCGGAAATCGACCGCATCGTCATCCAGGCCTTCCATCATGGCCTCGGCCACCTGCGTCATGCGGGCCTCGGTATAACGCATGTGCGCCGCACTGTCGCCGTCAATGTTGCCGAAATTGCCATGCCCATCCACCAGCGGATAACGCACGGAAAAATCCTGTGCCAAACGCACCATGGCTTCATAAATGGCCACATCGCCATGTGGATGGTACTTGCCCATGACATCGCCCACCACGCGCGCCGATTTCTTTGGCATGCCGGTCGAGGGAATCTGGAGATGGCGCATGGCCCACAGGAGCCTGCGATGCACAGGTTTCAGGCCATCGCGCACATCCGGAAGCGAGCGCGACATGATGGTGGAGAGCGCATAGGCAAGGTATTTCTCCCCCAGAACATCCCCAAGATTCTGATCCTGGATCTGGGATGCCGGAGTATCCTTAACCTTCTTGTCCGAATGCCGCATCGTATGCCTCCACAAAACGCTGTCGCGCCGCTGGCACAGGCTTGTGCATCACGGCAAAAACATGGTGTTCCAGAAAATAGCCCGTCAAACGCAATCCGTCGAGTACTTCCTTGGTCCCACCGCCACCTTTTCCGCACAGGAACCCCGGAACCGGCATTTCCCCCTGCCCTTCAAAGGCATATCCCAAAAGGCCTATCAACCCGCTCTCCCACATGACATAGGATTCCGCCCAAGCATCCCCGGAAAGGGCTTCCATCAGCGCAAGGGTTGCCTCAAACATGCCCGGCTGGATTTCTCTTTCCGGCAGGGCCGTTGCCACAAGAACGCAGGCGGACTGGAGGGCCGCAAGCCGTACAGAATCGCCAAACAGTGCAGCGACATGATAACCAGAGAGCGCCTCGAGCGCAAATGTTCCGAGACGTTCTGCCTGCATGGAACGCCACGTGGCAGCAACCCGCATGCCCGGCTGAAGGATAGGCTGCATGCGCCGTCCCTGACCGCCGCGCACAAGCCCCGCATGCAATCCATGCTCCTGCGTCAGGAGCGTGGCTATAACCGAGGTGTCACCATAAGGGCGAACCGCAAGAACAAGGGCTTCATCACGCCATTCCATGCCGCCTCCAGAGAACGCATGCCAAAAGGACCAGGGAAAACGGAAGACCAATGGCAAAAGGGAAACCAAACAGGGGCGAAACATTCATGAACCAGCCCGCAAGGATAGGGCCTCCAATGCTGCCGATGGTAAATGCCATTCCATAGACCGCATTTCCGCCCGCCGTATCCCCTTGCCCAAAAACATCCCCCAGCAACATGAGGCCCGCCCCGTAAAGACCAATGATCGCCCCTCCCCACAGGAATATCACCGGCCAGAGCAGCCCGCCCTCCAGCACGAAGGGAAGGACGGCCGCCCCGCCTATGGCCATCAGAACATAAACTGCAAGGAGGCGCACGCGCCCCATCCGGTCGGACATCCAGCCCCCCAGCGGCTGAAGCAGGAACCCGCCAACCCCGAACACTGTCAAGGCCGAACTCATGGTCAACGTTGTGACAAACCTTGTGGCGTAAAGGGGAAACAGCGCAAGAACCACAACTTCACCAATCCCTGCAACCAGAGCGACAAGAAACGGCAACGGCGCCATGTGAAGCAGGGTCAGCATAAACCCGCGCCCGCGCTCCTCCTTGAATTCCGGTTGCAGATGACGGACAAGGCAAGGCGGCACAAGCGCAGCAAAAACAAGCCCGGCAGCCATCAGGAACGGTGTCCATCCCTTGTAACCAACCAAGGTGATGACCTGAGGCCCGCAGGCAAGACCGATTCCCCACAAACTCATATATAGCGCAACCGCACGCCCGCGAACTGCGTTGGAAGAAATGCGACTGATCCAGATTTCTGCAACCATCCATGGAAAGGCATAAAACACGCCAAAAACAAAGCGGAGGACAAACCACGCAACAACCGATCCGGACATCAGGGGAAAAAGGACCAGGGAAATGGATGTTCCCACGCCTCCCCACAGGATGGATCCCAAAACGCCAACCCTTCGCACGACATGCGGCAGGAAGGGGCCGACCAGCAAGAGGGCGACATATGGCATGGCACTGTTCATGCCAACCAGTGTGGATGACACTCCCATGTCATGAAGGTTCAGGGAAACAATGGCAGGAACAAACCCCAGCATGACGCCCGAAAGGCAGGCACTGACGGCCAGCGCCCATATCACGCGCCAATGCAGCGGCAACGGCCTGCGGACAAGGTACAGGATGTCCCGTACCAGTCTGGCCAGCCTTATACCTTGAATTCGAGACCCCATGGTTCGTAATGCTCCGGATCGTCCTGCCAGTTTTCCTTCACCCGTACATGCAACATGAGGTGAACCCGCCGATCCAGCAGTTTTCCCAGCTCATATCGCGCACGCTGGCCGATGGACTTGATGGTGCGCCCACCCTTGCCAAGAATGATGGCCTTGTGCCCTTCGCGCTCTGTAATGATCCCCTGCGAGATCTTGACACTACCATCCTCAAATTCTTCCCATGAATCCGTCACGATCGACACCGAATAGGGCAATTCCTGGTGCAGTTGCAAAAACACCTGCTCCCGCGTGATTTCTGCCGCAAGCAACCGCTGCGAAACATCCGTCATCTGGTCTTCGGGATAAAGCCAGGGACCTTCCGGAAGTTTTGCCGCAATCGCCGCCTTGAGGTCATCAACCCCGCTGCCCTTCTCTGCCGAAATCATGAAGGTTTCGGTAAAGATCCCTTCCGCTGACAAAACGTCGGCAAGCTCCAGGAGGCGCGCCTTGTCCTCAACGGCATCCACCTTGTTCAGCGCCAGCATGACCTTGCGGCCCACCTTTTTCAGACGCTCAATGATGTCACGCGTTTCATCCGGGATCCCCTTGCGCCGGGCATCCACCAACAAAACCACGACATCAGCATCGTCCGCCTCGCGCCAAGCTGCCCGCACCATGGCACGGTCCAGACGGCGGCGGGGACGAAAAATCCCTGGCGTATCAACAAAAATCAGCTGGTTATCATCCTCCACAACAATTCCCAGGGTCCGGGAACGTGTGGTTTGTTCCTTTTGTGTCACAATGGCCAGCTTGGTACCAACCAGACGGTTGAGCAGGGTGGATTTCCCCGCATTTGGCGCACCAATGATGGCCACAAACCCGCAATGCCTGCTCATGCCTGCCTTCCTTTTTCCAGATGCTCCAGAAGCGCCTGCGCCGCTGCCTGTTCGGCCGCCTTGCGCGTTCCAGCCTTTCCTATGCCTTCATGGCCGCCCCCTTCCGCCCGCACCATAAAAACCGGCGCATGCGGGGGGCCACCCTGTTCTACAACCACATAGGCCGGACGGGGTTTCCCGCAGGCCTGTAACCATTCCTGAAGCGCACTCTTGAAATCGCGCGGGGGAGAAACATCCTCGGCCAGCATCTCCCGCCAATGCGCCTGGATGAATTTTTCCGCACTGGGAAGCCCTCCATCAAGGTAAAGCGCACCGATCACGGCTTCGCAAACATCCGAAAGAACAGAATCATTCTGGCGCGTCCCGCCCTGTTCCTCACCGGAAGACAGTTTCATGGCCTCATCAAGCCCGATTTTGCGGCCAACCCGTGCCAGGGCTTCCTTGCGAACCAGGGCAACATGGCGCTTGGACAGGTCACCTTCCTGTTCCCCCGGAAACGCCTTCAGCAACATATGGGCCACCACCAGCCCCAGAACCCGGTCACCAAGAAACTCCAGACGTTCATAATCACGCACCGGGCCGGAAACATTGAGGCTTGGATGTGTCAGGGCTTCGGAAAGCAATGCCGGATTTTGAAAATCATGCCCAAAATCAAGTGGCATCAATTTATCATCCTGAACAGGCGGGAATAACGGATGGCAAAGGGAAGTTTCCAGAACTGCCAGAACCGGGCTTCCGGTGACAGGGAAAAGAACATGAGGTCTGCGCGCCCAACCAGGTTTTCAAAAGGAACATACCCAACTCCGCCCTTGCTTGCAGGAACCCTGCTGTCCAGGGAATTGTCGCGGTTGTCGCCCATCATGAAATAATGGCCGGACGGCACCACGAATGGCGGCGTGTTGTCAAGTTCGGAACCGCTTGCGCTTTCCAGCACATGGTAGGAAGCCCCCTCTGGCAGGGTTTCCACAAAGCGGGCGTAATTTTCTGCGCCACGACCATTTTGGGAAGGCATTTCCACATCCCCGTCACGATAGCGGGGAACCGCCTGTCCGTTGATGAAGAGGATGTTGTTCTGTACCTGGATGGTATCCCCCGGCAAGCCAATCACCCGCTTGATATAATCAACGGATGTGTCAAGCGGAAGCTTGAAAACGGCAACATCCCCCCGCTTTGGCTCTTCGGCAAAAATGCGCCCATCAAGCAGGGGAACCCCATAAGCCGCCGACAGGGAACTGTATCCATAGGAAAGCTTTGATACAAAAAGATAATCCCCCACAAGCAATGTCGGGATCATGGATCCAGACGGAATATTGAAGGGTTCAAACGCAAAGGTGCGGATGACAAGGGCGATAGCCACTGCCCATATCATGGTCTTGACGTTTTCTGCGAACCCTTCATCCTTTTTGGTGGAGGGCTTTTCCGTTTCTGGATTCTTTTCTTCCATCATGCTGTTTCTTTACGCTGGATTGGCCTTCAGGGCAATACCTTAAAGTTGCATGCAATCCCCTCTTGCCGGGCTGGAAATGACCTGATAAAACTCATGATATTCGTTTTTTAAAAAACAGTAAGGAGATATTGCCATGATTTTTTATCCTGAAGAACGCCTGGCCGTTTTCATTGATGGCGCAAACCTTTATGGGGCAGCAAGAGCGCTCAATTTTGACATTGATTACCGTCTGCTGCTCAAGTGGGCCGCCTCCAAGGGCCGTCTCCTGCGCGCCTTCTATTACACAGCCCTGACGGATGACCAGGAATATTCCCCGCTGCGCCCGCTGGTGGACTGGCTGGACTACAACGGCTATTCCATGATCACCAAGCCTGCCAAGGAATTTACCGATGCGCAGGGCCGCCGCAAGATCAAGGGCAACATGGATATTGAGCTGGCGATCGACATGATGGAGATGGCCCCGCACCTTGACCATATCATCCTGTTTTCGGGCGATGGCGATTTCCGCCGCCTTGTAGATGCCGTCCAACGCAAGGGCGTCCGCGTAACCGTGGTCAGCACCATCCGCACCCAGCCGCCCATGGTTTCCGATGAACTGCGCCGTCAGGCCGACAATTTCCTGGAACTCCAGGAACTGGCCGAGAGCATCCAGCGTGAACAGCGTCCCCAGTCCATGGAAGCAGGCCAGCAGCCGGGGCCGCAATGAAAGCGCCCGGCCACGACTGCCCGCTTTGCCCCCGCCTTGCGGCTTTTCGTGAGGAAAACCGCAAGGCCTACCCGGACTTTTTCAACGGCCCCGTTCCATCCTTTGGCGACCCCAAAGGCCAGCTTGTCATTGTCGGGCTGGCGCCGGGGCTGAAAGGCGCCAACCAGACCGGGCGTCCTTTTACCCGCGATTTTGCGGGCGATTTACTGTTTTCCACGCTGATTACATTTGGTTTTGCGAAAGGCACCTACCTCAAGCGCGCAGATGACGGGCTGACCCTCATCAACTGCCGCCTCACCAATGCCGTGCGCTGCGTGCCGCCACAAAACAAGCCGGAAACCTCGGAGATCACCACATGCCGCCCGTTCCTCATCGGGGAACTCTCCGCCGCTACCAACGCCAAGGTGATCATTGCGCTGGGCGGCATCTCCCATGGCAGCGTCCTGCGGGCTTGCGGGATGAAACCCTCGCAACATGCCTTTGCCCATGGCGCGGAGCATGATCTTGGCGATGGCCGGGTGCTGATTGACTGCTACCATTGTTCGCGCCTGAACACCAACACCGGCCGCCTCACGGAAACCATGTTCCATGACGTGTTCCGGAGAGCGCAGGAAATTGTTTCAGGCTGACAAAGGACATAAAAAATCCGGAGGTCTTGCGACGCCCCGGAGGAATACCCAAACTTGAAAATGGTGGACCGGAGGAGGATCGAACTCCCGACCTTCGCATTGCGAACGCGACGCTCTCCCAGCTGAGCTACCGGCCCTTGCTTCCCCGGACACAACAAACAGGCCGCCCGGATCGGCGGGCAATATGCTGAATGCGCCCGCCCATGTCAAGCCCCTTTTCCTTTCCATTTCCCTCATGCATGCCTGCCATGCAGAATATTGTATTTACACACAGCAAAAAGCTCCATATCGTTTTCCCATCCAATCAGGGAGAGACCTCTTGAGTATTTTCGACCCAGGAAACTATGGTCTTCAAAAGCTGCGCACCAGCGAGCGGATCGCGCTTCTGTCCAGAAAACTCAATACAGCAGCAGAACGCTGGCAGGGCGCACCTTCCGACCCTGGCATCATCCGTGAACTGGCTGCCAGCATCCTGTGTCTTGAACGCCTTTACGCCCGCATCCGCCTCCAGATTGACCGCGTGTCCATGATTGACTGGCGCACCATCCCTTCCCAAGAAAACAACCACACATCCCTGATGTTGCGGCAGAAGGCTCTCAAAGCCAGCCATGCCGCATGGCACACGGAAAACACCCCGGAAACCCAGCAGGCACTTGCCGAGGCCGTATCCGGCATGGAAAATGCCACAACATGGATCAAGGGCGAGATGCAGGCACATCCGGCTTTTGCGCCAAAAGATCCACGCATCATCACAACGACACGGCAGCTGGAAGCCTTTTGCAAAAGGGCATCCGAAGCACCCTATGTCTGCGTGGATACGGAATTCATGTCGATGGACACCTACAACACTGTTGTGCAAACCGTCCAGCTTGCCATCTCTCCGGAAGATGCGGTTCTGGTGGACATGCAAAGCCCAAATCTTGACACTGCACCTTTAGCAAGCCTGATGCAAAACCCTGCCATCATGAAGGTTTTTCACGCCGCCGGACAGGATATTACGCTTCTGGCAGGGCTGGGGCTCTCCCCCTCTCCCTGTTTTGATACGCAAGTGGCCGCCAACCTCTGCGGTTATGGTTTCAGCCTCGGATACGCCGCAATGGCAGAAAAGATCCTTGGCTTCAAACCCAGCAAGGAACAGCAGATGAGCGACTGGGCCGTGCGGCCTTTTTCCCCCGATCAGGTGGCTTACGCGTTGGGCGACGTTACCCATCTTTGCCCCATGTACCAACACCTGCATGACGCACTCAAAACTCAGGAAAAGCTTGCAACCGCCATCCGGAAATCGATGCCCCAGGCCCCCGGGAAACAGTGTTTTGATACCTTGCCGGCCCTTGATTCCCGGAACCGGAAATCTCCCTTCAAACGCTTGCTGTACTGGCGTCAAAAAGAGGCGCGCAGGCTCAACGTTCCCAAAAAACATATCCTGCAGGATGACCTCATCGAAAAGATTGCGCGCATCCTTCCGCAAACCACAAAAGGCATGGCCGCCATTTCCCAACTCCCCAAGGGTTTTGCTGAAGGACGCATGGGACAGGAAATCCTGGCTTTACTGAAAATGTCGCCGGAAATGCGGACTGCCTTCCTGACCCCGCCACCGCCAAGGTCACAACCTCCGGTTCCATGCCCGGATTAAAGACTTACCATAACATATGGAAAACATGCAGTTTCATGTAAACGCGCTTTTAAAAACATTCTGCAAAAAACACCCATGCCCCCTTGCGCAAACCTTTCCCGTTCTGTTATGCTTCCATCACCTAGCGAGGTTATCTGTTTCAAAAAACCGGCAAAAAAGCCGGAAACAAAAAATGCGCACAGACCATCCTTTCAACGCCCAAGCACAAAAGGTGGCCAATGACAAAAGAAAACAGCCCCGCCCACAACGACCCTCTTGCAATGCCGGAAATTTCCTTACAAGAAGCCAATCCTTCCTCCGTTTCCGTCCTGCATCTTGAATCCGCCAGCAAGGCCTTCGCCGCTGCCCAGGAAAACACGGATCCCGTCCTTCAGGATACGGCAACCCGTCTTTCCCTCTCCACGCAAAACCTCATGCAATCCTATGACGCATGGGCGGAGAACATGGAGAACATGGAAAACATGCGCAGCCTTTCAGATGCCATGCGCAACCTTCGCCGCGTTACTTCCCGGATCGAGATTGAAATGGCCGCCATGGCCGTTGCCGAACCGGACGAAGATGCCATGCGCCCCATCCCCGTGCCGCTTCATCGGGCCGCACGACAACTGATGTAACGGAGAAAGAACATGGGCGCAGACGTCCTCATCACCAGGACCGAAGACCTGGCAACCTTTTGCAACCGGGCCTCGAAATGCGCTTATGTGACTGTGGATACCGAGTTCATCCGCGAAACCACCTACTGGCCCCAGCTTTGCCTTGTCCAGCTGGCCATTTCCCCTGAGGACGCCGTTGCGGTTGATCCCCTCGCCGAGGGCATTGACTTGGCCCCTCTTGACGCCCTGATGCTGAACAAGAACGTTCTCAAGGTCTTTCATGCCGGACGGCAGGATCTCGAGATTTTCTTCAAGCGCATGAATGCCCTGCCAACCCCCATTTTTGATACCCAAGTTGCTGCCATGGTTTGCGGCTTCGGGGAAAGCGCAAGTTATGAAAAGCTGGTAAACCAGCTGATTGGCGCACACCTTGACAAGGGCAGCCGTTACACGGACTGGGCCGTGCGTCCCCTTTCCGCCCGGCAGCTGACTTATGCCATTGGCGACGTAACCCATCTCTGCTGCGTTTACGAAAAGCTGGCTGAAGAAATTTCTTCAGCCGAACGCATGGAATGGGTGGCCGAAGAAATGGCCATCCTCACAAATCCCGCCACCTATAACCCGGATGTACGGGAAACATGGCGTCGCCTCAAGCCGCGCACGGAAAGCCGGAGGTTCCTTGCCATCCTGCGTGAACTGGCTGCATGGCGCGAGATGGAGGCACAAAAACGCAACCTGCCGCGCGGCCGTGTCCTGCGGGACGACATCCTGATGGAATTGGCCGCGCACGCCCCCAAAAACGCCAATGAAATGTCCCGCCTGCGGGGCATTTCCCAAGGCTTTTCCGATGGAAAACTTGGCCAGGGCGCGCTGGAAGCCATCAAAACCGGAACAGACCTGCCGGAAAAGGACTGTCCGCCCCATCTTGGGCTCAAGCATCCTCCCAAATACAACGAATCCATTCTTGAGCTGCTGCGCGTCCTGCTGCGCATGGCGTCCGAAGAGCACAAGGTTGCCGCAAAGCTGATTGCCGGAAGCGATGATCTCATCTGCATGGCTGCCGGAGAAAATGAAGGCATTCCTGCCCTGTCCGGCTGGCGGCGCGAAGTGTTCGGCGAGAACGCCATTGCCCTCATGGAGGGAAAAGCCTGTCTGGGGCTGAAGCGTGGTCACATTTCCCTCATCCGGGAGTAGGCCCATGATGGATATCCTTGGTTCATACCTTTTCGGTATCATCCTGATCGCCTCCGGCGTCTTGCTTGGGCGACTCATGAATGTCTGGCTGATCCTGCTTGGACGCCACACAACGGCAACCTTTGTCGGAGAATCCTGGGAAGACCCCATGGATGCCCTCAATGCCTACAAGCAAGCCAGCGAAGCAGGGGAAGTCCCTCCCTCTCCGCTCATGGACGCCTACCTTGATGCCGCCCAAAACATGAACGGCCCAAATCCCCCCATGCGCAAATACCTCCGGCAAACCATTTCCTTCACGGATGCGCGCGGACAAACGCATGAAGTTCCCATCAGCTCCGGCATTCCCGCAGGCACATACCAGCCGGGCCAGTCCATCCGCATCGTCCACAGCCGTTCCAATCCTTCCAAAACCCTTGTGGCGAGAGGCAAAAACATCCTGTTCTCCCTGCTCCTGCCTTTGGTCCTCATCCTGGGCGGCATGGCCCTCATCGTCATCACAAGCCTCTGATCCGCTCCATTCCCCCTTGCCGGAACCCCTCCATGCGGACAAGTCATGACTGGCATGCAAAATCATGCATTGCCCATGGATTTTTTCATCTGTAAAACAGGCTGTTCCCATTTCACAGGAAAGTCGCCCCATATGAATAGAATCGCAACCCACGCATTTTACGATGCCGTCAAGAAAAACAACCTTGATCTTGCTGCATCCCTTTACAAACACTGCGCGCCCGGCATGATCGACATCAACGCCACCAATGCCTTAGGCATGTCTCCCCTTCATCATGCCGCCGAATACGGAAACCGAAAAATGGTAAAATTCCTCATTGATGTCGGGGCGAATCTTGATGCCCGGAACATGGATGAGGAAACACCCCTCAACCTCTGTTGCCACCACGAAACCGCCAGCATCATCGTCAACGTCCTCAAGCGGCGCAAAGAGCTTCTGGAAGCCGCAAAAATGGGCAATGTAACCCTTGCCGCAAAAGCCTTGGCAGATGGCGGAAAAATCAATTTCCCCGATCCGAAGGGCAAAACCGCCCTGCATCATGCGGTTCATGTCCGGACCTCAAAAACCTGCACGGAGCAACAACGCCACAACATTGTGCGTTTCCTGCTGAAAAACGGCGCGAACCCGAACACGATCACGGAAGAAGGCACCCCCCTTCAGACGGCCCTCGGGATGAATGACATACCCATGGCCGGCATGCTCATCACCGCCGGCGCCGACATCCACAACGCAAACCTGCACGGAACCCCGACCCTTTTCTGCGCTGCAAGCATCGCGGCTTTCGAGCTTCTGGTGGCAAAGGGCGCCGATCCTTACACCCATGACAGCCTCCGGCGCGGCATGCTGCACCGGACAGCGGAAAAAGGCTCCCTGCCCCTGATGCAGCACCTGATGGCAAAATACGGGATGCAGGAGCTCCTCAACACCCCGGATGCGCTGGGGCGCACCCCGCTCTACCTTGCCGCAAAAAACAAACAGGTGGAGACCATCCGCTTCCTGATCGCCCAGCCCGGCATCCTCTACGTGGCGGCAGATGACGGCACCACCCCGGCCATGACCACCAACAACAAGGAAGTGCGGGCGCTTCTCAAGGACATGGAACGTGCCGGTGCAGCGCCCGTACTAGCCCCGGCCTGCAAGCCTCCGGGATTTTAAAAACGCCCCACATGAAAAACGCCCGGAAGGTCCAAAGCCCCCGGGCGTTTTTTTTATAACAGGACAAGCCTTGTCAGGCGGGCATGCTGGCCCTTATCTGCTGACGCAAGACATCAATCGGCTTGAGGCCGTCATCCGTTTCAATGTGCCAGTATGTCCAGCCATTGCAGGAGGGCAGGTTTTGCACCAGCGCCCCCACCTTGTGAATGGATCCCTCATGCTCCCCGAAAAGGGTGTTGGAAACCAGGTTCCCGCCCGCATCCACCATGGCACTCACCCGCCGCTTGGCATCATAGAGAACCGTTCCGGGAGACAGGAGCCCATGCTCCAGCACATGACCGAAAGGAATGCGGATTTCCGTTTTCTTTTTTGGCATGGCGCGCGCAACCGCTTCCGCCACGCCTTCCGGCGCCTGCAGGATACGGGTCTTGGCCACCGTGGCATAAGACTGCTCGCGCTCGATGCCAATGAACTTGCGTCCCAGTTTCTTGGCCACAGATCCTGTAGTGCCGGTGCCAAAAAACGGATCAAGAATGACATCCCCCGGATTGGTGGAAGCCATAATGACCCGGTAAAGCAGGGATTCCGGCTTCTGCGTGGGATGCGCCTTGACTCCGGCCCCGTTGCGCAGGCGTTCCCCGCCATTGCAGATAGGCAGGTACCAATCGCTCCGCATCTGCAGATCATCATTGAGCGCCTTCATGGATTCATAATTGAAGGTGTATTTCGCCTTCGGGCTCTTGGCCACCCAGATCATGGTTTCATGTGCGTTGGTGAACCGCTTGCCACGGAAATTCGGCATCGGGTTGTTCTTGATCCACAGGATGTCGTTGAGGATCCAGAACCCCATGTCCTGCAAAATGGCCCCCACACGGAAAATGTTGTGATAGCTGCCAATCACCCACATGCTGCCGTCGTCCTTCAGCGCGCGGCGGGCCGCCCCCAGCCATCTCCGGGTAAATTCATCGTAGCTTGCAAGATTGTCAAACTTGTCCCAGTCATCATCAACCGCATCCACCTTGGAATTGTCGGGACGAAACAGGTCGCCGCCCAGCTGGAGATTGTAGGGAGGATCCGCAAAGATGGTATCGACGCTTCCCTCCGGCATGGCCTCCATGGCTGCAACGCAATCGCCAAGGACAATCTTGTTCACCGGAAGCTCTCCGGTCATGTCCGACAATGAAATGATGCTCGTCATAAGGCTGACTCCCGCAGTTTTTATAGGGGAATCATGAATCAAACCGATTCGCACGTCAAGGGCTTTGTGAAAAGATGAATCAGAAGAATCACTTAGGAGTCAAAATGATAGCTTGCCCTGTACTCTGGAAACGGGGGCAAAGCTGCGCCGATGGTGCCGGGTGGCTCCAAATTGTTCCAAAGCTGCCATGTGTGCTGGCGTTCCATATCCCGCATTTGCACCCCAACCATATTCCGGATGCTCCATGGCCAATTCTGCCATAATGGCATCACGTCGCACCTTGGCAATGATGGATGCGGCCGCAATCGACAGGCTGATCCCATCCCCTTTCACAACCGCCAGCGCCTTGCAAGGGAATCCTTTTGGAATCCGGTTTCCATCAATCAACGCCATCTGCGGCACCAGCGGCAGGGCATCAAACGCCCGACGCATGGCCAGAAATGTGGCCTGAAGGATGTTGATGCGATCAATTTCGGCAACATCGGCTTCTCCCATCCCCACAGCAATGCCGGGCAGCGCCATGAGCCGCGCGCAAATATCCACCCGCTGCGCCGCAGAAAGTTTCTTGCTGTCATCAATGGCGACCAAAAGGCTCTCCGGCAAGGATTGCGGCAAAACAACCGCAGCCGCCAGCACCGGGCCCGCAAGCGGACCACGCCCCACCTCATCAATGCCACAGACACAACCACTGCAGGCCTTTTCCAGTTCAAATCCCGGCATGCCCGCATCATACCGTCCAATCCCAAAAAATAAACCCCCAATTTCCATGGTTCCCATCCGGCACGAAAACAGATATGCTGGCAACCATGAACATGTTTTTCGAGAGACCTTCATGAGCTATCTCCTGACCCGTCCATGGTTCTGGCTCCTTATGGCCCTTATCATCCTTGCCGGGGTCTTTGTAGGACACAAGACCTATAATGGCGGCAGTCTGCCGCGCAATGCCCAGCTACGCCAGGAATACGCCTCCGCACAGAACTACCTGGACATGGCCCGTAACAACGCCAACCAGGCCATGTATGACAATGCCATTCTGGCCTATTCCTCGGCCCTTGGGCGCTGGCCTGCCGACGTTTCTCCCAAAAAACGCGCGGAAACCATGCTTTCCCTTGCCGATACCCTGCTGGAATCCGGGCGTGTCAAGAGTGACCTCAACGCCTTTTCCCAAGCCTATTCCGCCTATGTGGAAACCCAAAAAATCTTTACGCGCAAGGATGATCCCGAAAAATGGGCCCTTGCGGAATACGGTGCAGCGCGCGCCATTGAGGAACTGGCCAGCCGCCAGAACCCGCAATATTACATCAACGCCGCCCAGCTCTACAAAAACGGCCTCGAAGCCCTTCTTTTCCCGGAACGCCTCCCAGCCGAGCCCCCGCAAGAACCCCAACCATGACCCTCCGGAAATCCTTGATCCCTTCCTTGCCCCTCTGGGCATGGCCTTTCATTTATGTAATCCTTTTCATGGGATTACGCCTCTTCCTTTCCCCAAACCTTGGCACGGACGATGTGGAGGCGGCCGTGTTTGCGCAAGGCTGGCATCTGGGCTATAACCCCAAGCAACCTCCACTTTACACGTGGCTGCTGCTATCCCTTTACCGCATCTTCGGGCCCTCCCTCCTGGCACACACCCTGCTGCGCTACGGACTTTTGTTCCTGGCATTCCTGGGATTTGGCCGCTGTGTACGGCTCCTCGGCATCTCCGGAGACATCCGCAAGCTTGCTCCGCTGACGTTCCCCCTTCTTTTTCCCATTGGCTGGGGCGCCCAGCTGGGCTTCACCCACACCCTTTTACTAACCGCGGCCCTGTTCTGGTTGCTTGCTGCCTTTCTGGCCTTTACCGAAAAGCCTTCCCCGTTTCAGGCGCTGGAACTTGGCATTGCCCTCGCCTTTGGCTTCATGAGCAAATATAATTTCATCCTCTTTCCGGCAAGCCTTGCCCTTTCGGCTCTCAGCCTTCCAAAATACCGCCGGGCGCTGCTGCATCCCTACGCCTTCATGGCGGCCTTTTTTGCCATTCTGGCCTGTAGTCCTTACATATGGTGGCTGGCCCTGCATATGCCAGAACCAGGTGCAAACACGGCCTCCCCCTACATGCCGCCATCCCTGCCCATACGGGGAGTGGCACTGTTTGACCTTGTCCTGAGCGCCCTTTCCTTTCTCTCTCCCCTTATCCTCCTGTTGCCCTTCATGGGCAGACGCTTCTTCATCGAGCCACTTCCCTCCCCGGAAGAAAATCCTGAACAGGCATTGCTCCTGCGTACAATCCTGGTTTCCCTCAGCCTTCTTGCTGGCGGAATTGTTCTGGGCTTCATTCCCGACGTCAAGGCGCGCTACCTGCATCCCGTCCTGCTGCCGGCGCTTCCCCTCATCCTCATGCGCATGGCGCAGGTTTCTCCCTCCCAAAAAGCCATGCGCCATTTTCGCAACGCAGGTATATTTATTATATTTTTCATGGCATTAGCAATTATTATTCAGGGGTTATCTGAGCCCCGTTGGTGCAAAAACTGCCGCTGGCACACCAACATGCCCGCCCTTGCCCAGACCATTCGCCAGACCGATTTTCCTGAAGGGAGCATTGTTGCCGCCGATGAACACATTGCGGGCAACATGCGCATCCTTTTTCCCGATGCCCGTGTCTGGACCCCGGCTTATGCAAAAAACCTGGCATGGCCGGAACAATCCCCCTGCCTTGGCATCCGCCGCAGCATGGACAATACAGGCACGTCTTACAATGCAACCTTGCCCATGCTTCGATATCCCCAAAGGAAAAGTCACTTTGCCTGGATCATTTCCCCATCATGCGACGCAGACCTTTTGCAATGGGTGACGGAACCCCTGCCCGCACCACCTCCTGCCAAGGCAGGAACCTGACGTCTGGCGGCCCCATCTCTTGCGACAACAAAACACCCCGTCGCCACTCCATCTCAAGAGTGAAATGGGTAAAGACATGCCGAAAATTTTCCGCATCCTCCCATTCAGCGCAAGCCTCAAAATTCTGTGGCAATGCATGTGCCCCACGCCATCCGGATGAAGGGATTTCCAGAAGCCCACCCCAAATCCCGTGGGGAGGCCTGCGACGAACAGCCATCTGTCCGGAACCATCCTCAAGCACATAAAACACCCCATGCTCAACCGGGCGCTGTTTCTTGAGGGATTTCACAGGAAAAGCCTCTGCATTTCCGGACTTTCCGGCTTTACAAAAGGTCTGGATAGGACATTCCCCGCACCCCGGATGGCGCGGCGTACAAACCATGGCACCAAGATCCATCATGGCCTGGCAAAAATCCCCCGCATTTTCCTCAGGACATATCCCTTGTGCAAGCTTCCGAAGCTTTTCAAGCCCCCGGGGCAACGGTTCCGAAAATTCCAGCAGCCGGGCCGACACCCGCGCAATATTGGCATCCACGGGAAGGATGGCTTCACCAAAGGCAATGGCAGCCACCGCCGCTGCCGTATAGGGACCTATTCCGGGAAGCGTCCCAAGCTCGCAAGCCGTTGCGGGAAACCTTCCGTCATGATTGTTGCAAATCTCGCGTGCGGCCCGCAGCAAATTGCGCGCGCGGGCATAATAACCAAGCCCGGCCCAGGCCTGCATGACATCCTCATCCCGGCCTGAAGCCAAAGCACAAACATCTGGCCAACGCGCAAGAAAGGCCTGGTAATATGGGATAACCGCCGTCACCGTGGTTTGCTGAAGCATGATTTCAGAAAGCAGCACATGATAGGGATCGGGATGGCCGCCATCCCTCATCCGCCACGGCAAATGACGACCGTTTGCGCCATACCAGTCAAGCAGCGCTGAAACCAGCATTTGCCTTTTGCCCGCAGGTGGCATAAATATCTCCCTCATGCAGAACCGGAACACATCTTACCATACACTGCGCGGCATCGGTCTTGAAGCCGGAAAAATGGCCCGCAAGATCCTTGGCAGCCACGGCGCCGGCCTTGCAGACCTCATCAGCGACTGGGAAAATGTGGTTGGACCAGAACTTGCAGAACACACCCTGCCACTCAAGCTCTCCTTCCCCCCCCAGAAACGCGATGGCGGAACCCTTGACATCCGAACGCCATCCGCCTTTGCAGCTCAACTCCAGCACATGACGCCGCAAGTCATCTCCCGCATCAACACCCATTTTGGTTATGCAGCCGTATCGCGCATCCGCATCACGCAGGGCAATCCCTCCCGCGAACACCTCAAGAAGCAAGAGCCGCCCAAAAAGCCTCTGACCTCTGGCCAGAAAGAGGACATAGCCAACCGCATTTCCGAAATCCCGGATGAAAACCTGCGCAAAACCCTTCAGGCACTTGGAGAGGCCATCCTTTCAAAATAAGGCATGGACGCAAACGCCCTGCTGGGATACCCTTTGCATGGAATCCCTGAACATGACCGGAGTTTCATCATCGTGCTCAAGTTTATACAAATTCTCGCCATGTTCATTGGCATTATCGCAAGCTTTGCAGCCGGATGGCACATGCACCATGTCATTGTGCCCGTAGAACGTTCCATTACCTCCCCCGCACAACTTCCCCCTGAAGAACGCATGATCCCAGGCATTATTGGTTTCATCGACGCTCCAGTGTCACTACGGGCCTTTGTTTCCTTTTCATCTCCTGAAGCCGCCCGTTTTGCGCTTGGCGTATTGCCATCCCTCCGGCGCCCCATTGCAGAAGGCCTGCTCCAGGTCATCATCCATGACACACCGGAAGACCGCAACGCCCTGCATGCCGCCATTCTTGCCCGCTGTGCATCGGCTTCCACCTACCCGAAGGTTGTCGAAGGCATTTTCAGGACCCAGAACCAATGGACCACCTCTGAAGATCCCGCTCTTGAACTCGCACACACGGCATTGGAATCCGGCCTGTCCGAGGACAGGATCATCGGATGTCTCTCAACAACAAACAGCATACGGCTTGTAGGATCCATGCGCGACGATGCCTATGACAAATACCACATCAAATCCGCGCCAGCCTTTCTGCTGTCATCCCCAAAAGGCACTTTCTGGATGGAGGGAGTTCCTTCAGTCCGAGAATTTGAAAACGCCATCCGGCGCATGACGCCAGACAAACAGGATTAGAGCAGCAGCCACAAACGATGCGCCCCAACCTTACAGGCGGAAGCCTTTTGGCTTCGGTGGCGCTCCCTTGTTGACTTCACCAAACTCCGGCTTTTCCCTGCGGTTTTCCGCTGTCTGCATCTCCAGCGAGGGTGCTGAAGCCGGCTTGAAGATTTCAACATACATGAGGCTGCCCGAAAGACGTATGGCCTGGGCCCCGTTCTGCCGCAAACGGAACAAATCACGCCCGGAAATCTCCACCACATCAAAAACCGGCGCAGATGCACGCTGCGTAAAGCCAACCCCTGGCTCAAACATCATTCCGCCCGAAAGATGGGTATCCCGCAGACGCTCAAACAAGCTCCGCCGACGATTCCAGACATCCTGGTAAGTGGGAGCCACAGGCAGCGCACGCGGTTTGCCCATGAAACCGGTTCCCACAAGACGGGCTGCCGCAAGGGCAAGGATGGGATCTTCATAGACAACTCCGCCCACAGGCATGCTGACCCGTGCGCCCTGCTGTGTCAGGACATTCAAGCGGAACACATGATATGCAAGATTTTCATCAAGTACCGGAGCCCCGCCACCTACGGCAACCTCGGGCATCACGCCAACCGTAAAAAAGGGATCAGGATTATATTTCCGGTCCACCAGCATTTGCAGGATTTTCAGCGCTATCGGTTCATCAATAAACCGGCGCGGCATGTCATGACTCATAAAGCCTGATGCAAAATTCACGCGTGCCGCAGCCGCTGCAAACAGCGCCTGCCATCCTGGTTCTGGCAACCCCATGATGAACCTCCTTCACAAAAAAAGCATATGGGGATTATACCTCTCCCCACGCAAAGCTTCCACCCCTTTTCATGAAAAAAACGGGAGCTGCATGCTCCCGTTTCCCATTCCGCTACCAACCCTTGGGCAAAAACGATTGAATCCATTCACGCCAGCCTGATTTTGCCTGCGGTTCTTCCTGCAGGCGCTCGGCAACCCGCAACCCGCAATTTGGAACATGAAAATAACCCACAAACTCGCTACATATCTCAAAGGATGCCGTTTCGGGATTGGTGATTGCACGCCCGCAGTCATCCATGCGGTCAATCCCGCCCGTACCATTCTTGTGTGACCAGAGACCATCCGCATCCTGACGGATGAAGTGAAAATCCACACCGGGACATATTCTCAGCGCCACAAGATAATGGCCGGGACGCGCCACAGGCGCATCACCGATAAAAACCATCCCATCGGCTTCGGCGCAGCGAACGCACTCGCCGGGCGTCACCGCCCCCATGCGCGCGCCTGCCGCAAGGCCCGGCACCTGTTCCCCACCCATGAAGTGCCCATAAGGATCATTCGCCGCATAAGCATAGCAGTTTGTGGCGGCGCAGACATACCGGTTATCCCAGACATCCGGCTGGTAATGGGGCGGATTTTTCATGGCAAAACCATCCTTTTCCATTTCAGCTTATACGCTTCCTGAGCCAGTCTTGTACATACCAGAGTTGCCCACAGCCACCCCCGATATCATCCTGTCCTGCGGGATCAAAAACGCGCGTGTTGTATCCCATGCTGATAAAAAGATGTTCAAATTCACGGATTTTATCAAGGTTATGATATCCAGCCAAAGCCATTGTCTCATCGGCACTGCACACCACGCTGAAAGTAAAACAGAAATTTTCCGGTGGGAACAGGGCCATCAGGCGATCGGCATCCTCCCGCGTGTTGTTGGTACCATCCACACAGTAATTGCAGTATGGCATGCGCCCGGTTTCCTGCTTCCATCGCATCCCGATATCCCTGATCTCCCCAAGCGACAATTTTTCTCCAAACGGAATAAGCCTGTTTCGCTTTTCATCGGTGGATTTGTGGATTGAAAACTGCAAGCCAACCTTTTCAATGCATCGGGACAATTCCAGCATATCTTCCCAATCCGGCTTGTCGCCATGCGGCGCCATGGTGGAGAGCAGAAGTTGGGCATTTGGATATTTGTGATGCAACTCCTTGATCGCCCACGCCGTATTCGACCAATTCAACATGGGTTCCCCCATGCTCATGAACATGATCTGAAATTTCTGGACCTTTTGCGCATCAATCTCCCGATCCTGCAAGACAATGGCGATCTGTTCCACAATCTCCGGCCCGGTGAGAGAACGCACGAACCGCTTTCCTGTACCGCAGAAGGCACAGCCGATGGGGCAACCACTCATGACAGAACAACAAATTACCGTACGCTTTTCAAACGCGCCATATTTGTAAAGGACTGCCTCATACACGGCATCTTCCTTTTCAAGGACATATTTGGAAACATTGGTGTTTTCCCCATCAAACCGCTTGAAATCCATGACAAATTCCCTCAAAAAAAAACCTGATGGGCTACACATTTCGGGTGGCACCATGGAAAAGGAAAACGCGCGTTTCCCTGTCTTCCGGCTGGCTGGCCGACTTCCACATCCTTGCCCATAAGCCCTGGGAGCAACCGGATGCAGAAGGCAGATTCCGCTTTTTATAAAAAAGAAGCAAGGGAGAAAATGGGACACAGCCCTTGTGCCCCATGCATTAAAGATGCCTCCAAGGAAAGGGAGCCTCACACCTTACGGTGTCAATTCCGGATTGTTGCTGGCAGGGGTTGGCGTACTCATGCGTACGACCCGGAGCCCACCCTTCGGAACATAGAAATAGCCCTTGAACACCGAACCGTCTTCCCATGTCGCCATATGAGGCACCGAAATGGGCGCGCCGATGCTGTCCGTCCGCTTGGGTTTACGGCAACCATCCTTGTAAGACCAGCCACCATCGCTGTCTTCGCGGACAAGACGATACGTTTGCGGTGTCATGATCAAGGCAACCCGATAATGGCCGGGACGCTTTTCTCCATACGTATCCACCTTGACCAGCCCGTCCATTTCCAGCAGCGGAATGATGGCCTCGCGGGAAAAAGTAACGCCTCTGCTGCCACCCGGCTGCGGGAAATTGCTGTTGGGGTGGATATCCCGCAAGGCATAGGCATAACCATTCACCACGGATTGCAGAAAGCCGAAGTTTTCCGACATGCGCACAACATCCGCCGGATAATCGGGTGCATCGGGATTGACGGTTATTGCCTTCGCAAACGCTTTCTGAAGTTTACCCACGGCCTTTCTCCATGTTTTCAGTTTATTGTATTTTTATACCCTTCTTTGGCGGGCATCCAAAGCATCTTTGATGCAACCCTGGTATGCAAATCCGTCATGACCCATGAAAAATCCTTGTTTCAAGCGGGTTTCACGCTTGCCCTGAACCGATTTCGCATGTATGTATCCGAACAGGCAAACACATTATGACGAGGCAATCAGCAATGACATCCCCCACCCCGGAAACCATTCGTGACGCGATTCTCAAAGCCCTGGATGATGGCCAGGCTGAAGGCATCGCCACCATCCCGGTTCAAAAACAGACTCCCATGGCAGATTACATCATCATCGCCAGCGGCAATAGCGGACGCCAGCTTTCCGCCCTCGCCAACCGCATTGGCCAGGCCCTCAAGGAAATCGGAGCCCCCATCCTGCGCATTGAAGGCGCTCAGCAGGGTGATTGGGTGCTGGTGGATGCACGCGATGTCATCGTTCACCTCTTCCGCCCTGAAGTCCGTGACTTTTATCGGCTGGAAAATGTCTGGACGGCAGAAACCAAGAAAAAAACCGAAAGCAAGGAATGAAACTTACCATTCTTGCTGTCGGGCGAATGAAATCCGGTCCGACACTTGACTCCATCAAGGAATACCAGCGCCGCATGGAAACCCCGCTTGCCATCCGCGAGGTGGAATGCAAAAAAGCGCTGGACGGCCCACAGAAGATGGCTGAGGAGGGGCACCTGCTGATGGATGCCCTTCCAGAAGGCGCCCGGCTTGTTGCCATGGATGAACATGGGAAAAACCTTGGTTCACGCGAATTTGCCGCCCTCATCCAGAACGAACAGGATAACGGTTGCCGCGACCTCGTCTTTGTCATTGGCGGGGCTGATGGCCTTTCAGAAGATATCCGCAAACGCGCCTTCACAACCCTCTCATTTGGAAAACTGACTTGGCCGCACATGCTGGCCCGCCTGATGCTGGCCGAACAGCTCTACCGGGCACAGCAAATCCTCAAGGGACACCCCTACCACAGGGATTGAGAAAGTCTGATTGACGAGGGCACGAGTTTCGGTTAGGGTGCCCGCCATCCAAAGCTGGATGCGACTGCGGAGAGGTGACAGAGTGGTCGAATGTGACGGTCTCGAAAACCGTTGTGGGGGCAACTCCACCGTGGGTTCGAATCCCACCCTCTCCGCCATTTTATGTTGTGTTTCAATAACTTAGCCATACATATCATATCGGTTCTGCTGAATAGCGCGCCGTCCTGCGCCATTTCCGGCATGGGAACCATCTCCCTGCCAAAATGGAGAATGGAATCGGGCGTATTTCTGCCCCTCTTATCCCGCCAATTCTCCGAATGACCTTTTGACGGTGTCGAATTTGACGCGATGCGATGGTGTTTCGATGCATGAATGATGCACAAACGATGATGCCCGCCGGGGACTTCGGCGGGCATTTTGAATGTTTATTGACGGGTCAGTTCGTGAAGCCGAGAATCTTTCGTTGCTCATCCCATGCCAGCGGCAGGGATGGCAGGTGGGTCAGGCGCTGGGCGGAGAGTTCGGCGGGCTGCTTGCCTTCCATGATCGCATCCCGGATGTCGGGCGCCAGGAACGCCAGAGGCAGCAGACGCTTGACATAGGACACGCCCACCCCCTCCTGCTGCGCCAGATCGCAAACCGACTTCACCTTGCCGCAAACCAGCAGATTCCCCCAATGCCCTGCCCTTTCCAGAACCTTGACCAGGGCCGGGTCGGACTCCGCCCCCTGTGCCAGGGATCCATCGGAGAGCACCAGCCGCATGTCCCGGCCACATCGTTTGAGGGATGCCTGGACGGCAAGCACATGTGCCCCGGCATCCTGCGCACTCTTCCCCAGAAATTCTTCCCGGGCAAGATGGACATCAATGCCCGTTTCCTTCACCACCACCTTCTTCACCAACTGGCGCAGGGTGCTCGTCCGCTCCGGAGCGAGCGCCAGAAACATGGAGCAGCGCTCCGCTCGCTTGAGTGCCTCCGCTATCAGTGAATCAGAACTTCACCCTCTCGGGAATCCCCCAATTTTAATAGGTCCTGACCCTAGTTTTGCTCATAATCCATGACCACCCTACTTCGGTCATAGATCGTAGCTTAGGCTCCCTGTCCGAACAACCCAGACCACCTCTCTTACAGATCCCCCGGCAGACGGGCGCGTACGATAAACTTGCTGCCTTCCTGCAGAACCGAGAAGGACGAGGATCCCTCACCTTCATCTCCCTCTCCGCCTTCGCCCTCAGCGACGATGGTGAGGACAAAAACAGTGGCGGCGCTACCCTGGCCGTTGACGGCCTCTACCTCAATCTCCAGCCCGCCCACATCGCCACTGGTTGGCGTGCCCGACAGAACCCCGCCAGCCGACAAGGAAAGCCAGGCAGGATTGGGCAAGCTGTCCCCCGTATCCGGGTCAAACGTGGCATAGGAGAAGGTTGGATCGGTGCCCAAGGCATAGGTAGACACATCGAACGAGAACAGAGTTCCGACTTCGACCTCCTGATCCGGAATCGGCATGTCGAATCCAGGCGGCTCCTCAACCACGGGCTCGGAAACGGTCAGCAGGAATCCCCCCTCAACCGAACCGACATTATTCTGCGCGGTGACCACAACGGTCAAAGAGCCGACATCGCCGGACGACGGCATGCCGCTCAGTGTCGTTCCGTCCTTGGCCACGGTCAGCCAGGCCGGCGTGCCCGGATCCAGCAGGGAGAAGGACAGGTTACCACCCGTGAAATAGGAGGAGATGTCAAGGTCGAACTGGATGTCAACCGTGGCCTCCTGGTCCGGAACCGGACCGACGAAAACCGGCATCTCCTCACCACTACCACCATCGACATTGATCGAGAAATCGTCCGTGGCGATGTTGCCGCCGCAGTCCATCGCCTCGATCGTGAGCTCTAGCGGCCAAGTACCGCTGTCAATATCGGCCTGGGTGACAGTACCCGCCAGATTGGGTACCCAGGGATCGAACGCAAGCCAACCCGGCAACGGATCCCATGTGCCTGTCTGGTAGGCGTCGTAGGACAGTCCGCAATCCGGATGCGGCTGCTGGAAAATGGCGGGGATGTCCACCGACACAAAATCATCTGCAACAACGGCAATGTCATCGGTTGGCGCGACAACCATCACCGGATCGAAAATGGTGATGGCCACGTCGGTCGTTGTAAACGTGCCAAAAAAACTGTGGGCTGTCACCGGATAATGCAGTTCGGCAGCATAGGACAGTTGCCCATCCAGATATTCCGGTGGCCCCTCCAGGAAGTTGATCTCCGGCGGCAGCATGGTCTCGTCGAACTCGAACCCATAGGTTGCACCCTCGTCCGACCAGAAATAATCCTGCAGGCCAACACTGAAATATTCATTGGCCACGAAATTGGCTTCCACTTCCCATTGGCTTATGCCTGGACGGGGAATCATGTAAAAGCTCTGGACGGTGGAATATCCGGTGTCCTGCCGGGTAGCCCGGACAAAAACCTGGGTGGGATAATAGGCTTCTGTATACATCGAGGCGTAAGCTGGCCAGGTGCCGCTGAGAACATGGGTGCCCGTATCGAAAACCATCCAGTCCGGCAAGTATTCCCCGTTCCCATTCTGGATGCCGTTCATCCATTCCCGGGCCGTGAAAACCTCGTAATCCAGCGACTGGCCCTGGCCGTCGAAATAAGGCGCGACATTGAAGGAGAAGGATTCACCAAGATTCAGCTCCATGTTGGCGATCTGTCCAAGCCGCAGGGGTACGTCCACCATCCCCACATCGATATTGAGGGTAAAAACCGCCAGCGTGCTGGCCGAGAAACCGTTGATGTCGTCCTGCCCGGCCATGACCCAAAACAGTTCATGCTGGCCTGTCTCGCTGCCGTCTCCGGCGGGGGAAAGCTGCATGACATTAGCGTATCCGGCACCGTCCAGGTCCCAGAACAACAGGTTGGGCACCACATAGTCCGGTAGGTAATCGGGATTACCGCTCATGAATCGCGCATAGGTATAAAACCCGTGATCTTCAGGCATGTGCACGGGAGGTATGGTCGGCATACTGACCGGCTGGAGCACTGTCATGTCCAGCGAGCCCGTGCCGCCGGAGACCATGAACTGGTCTTCGATCTGGTTGTTGTAGAAAGGTTGGGGCATGTTGGTATCGAAAAAGAACATCCCCTTGGCGGCAGCAGGCATAGCACCCGTCACCAGACACGCCAGGACAAACACCACATCACGCAGGCAACACAACCATCCGGATTTCTGCATTTCATAACCTTTCATCATTGTCGTACAGAGCAACACCAGCCATCACACCACCTGAGAGCATGACCAAAAATAATTTTATTGATTTCAGTTATTTGCGATTCAAAGAATTTGCAAACAAAATCGGAGAACAGCATATGGACTGAAATCACACAAGTAAAGCATACCCGAAAAGAGCTGCGGCATGCAAACGATTTGACGGATGTAGAGTGGATGGTGATTGCACCCGTGATGAACCGGAGGATATTCCGGGGAGCCTCTCGTCAAATCGCAGCTGCTTCGCAGCGCGCGACTGCACACACTGCTTTATGTAGAGGACAATCCGGCAAATATGACGCTGGTCGAGAAAATCATCGCGCGCCACACTGATCTTCGCCTGTTGATAGCAACGACCGGAACCCTCGGCATCGAGATTGCACGTGCCAACCTGCCGGATGTGATCCTGATGGACATTGACCTGCCGGACATCAACGGCATAACGGCGCTGAAAATCCTGCATGAAGATCCGGTGACGACAAACATTCCCGTTATTGCCGTAAGCGCAAGCGCCATGCCCGCCGACATCAAAGAGGGCATTAAAGCCGGATTTTTCCACTGCGTGACCAAACCCATCAATGTCAGGGATTTCATGGCGGCTCTGGATATGGCGTTCCATTTTTCTGAACAGAAATCGTCCGGCGAAACATTAAGACGCTGCCATTTCCATGACAAATTTATCCGATACAGGCTGCAGACTCTACATCATTCCGACGACATTTTCAGGGAGAAGGTCATTCTCCCTGAAAAGCATTCGATTTGTATATACTTAAAATCACTGTTACCATTTATTAATGGAGCCGCTCCATACTTCATATTAAAATATTCCATTGTTGCGCCTACCCCTATGGAAAAAACAAAAAATGGTTTGTTATGCAAATGATGGAAAAACAAGAAGTCTTGTGATCATCCTTCTTGTTTTCCTGTTGACGCTTTCCCTTTCAGCTTATGCAGCCCCTCGGGTTGTCAAGGTTGGCATTTACGAAAATGCCCCAAAGGTTTTCACTTCAGAATCCGGCGAGCCAGACGGCATTTTCATCGACACCATCAAAGTCATTGCCGCAAACGAGGGCTGGGAACTGCATTATGTCCCTGGCACCTGGTCTGATGGGCTTGACCGCCTGGCCAGGAATGAAATCGACCTCATGCCCGATGTGGCATACATCCCGGAGCGGGAACTTGTTTTTTCCTTTCCCGAAGTACCAGTCCTTTCTTCATGGTCGCAGGTTTACACCCTGAAAGACAAAAAGATCCAATCCATCCTCGACCTCAATGAAAAACGGGTCATGGTTCTGGAATCTTCAAGCCAGCAGCGCACATTTGAGCGCATGACCAGCAGCTTCGGACTGCATATCGACCTTGTGTCCATGCCCGATTACAAGAGCATGTTCGAGAGCCTTGCCGCAGGGAAGGCGGATGCTGCCATCACCAACCGTTTTTATGGCGTGATGCACGCAAAAGCCATGGGGCTTGAGGATACCCCTGTCATTTTCGATCCTTCCGACCTCTTTTTTGCAGCACAGAAAAATGCTCCGAAGGACCTGCTGGAAGCCCTTGACCGCAACCTTCTGGAGCTGAAGAAAAATCCCAAATCCGCCTATTATGCCTCCCTGAAACGCTGGACCTCGGAGGAGGTTGAATTCACCATCCCCGCATGGATCCGGATCATGGGTCTGGTCATTGGCCTTGCGCTCATCATGAGCCTGCTGGGGAGCGTCTTTCTCCAGAGGAAGGTCAATGAACGGACCCAGGAACTCCGGCTCATCAACCAGGAGATGGAACAGCGCATCATCCAGCGCACGGAAGAACTGGCTGCCGCCACCGAAAAAGCCCAGACAGCCGACCGGGTCAAATCCGCTTTCCTCGCCAACATGAGCCATGAGATCAGAACCCCGCTCAACGCCATCATTGGCATGTCGCATCTCGCCCTCAAAACCAACCCGACGCCACGCCAGTCCGATTATCTCAAAAAAATCCAGCTTTCCGGGCAAAATCTCCTTGGAATCATCAACGATATCCTGGATTTTTCAAAGATTGAAGCTGGCCGGATGGACATTGAACAGACCGATTTCGAACTGGAAGATGTTTTCAGCAACCTGGCCTTTGTCCTGAATGAAAAAGCCCACAAAAAGGCTGTGGAAATCATTTTTGACATTGCGTCAGATATTCCCGACACCTTCATTGGCGATCCCGTACGCATCGGACAGATCCTGCTCAATTATGGTTCAAACGCCATCAAGTTTACGGAGCAGGGGGAAATTCGCGTCACGGTTCGTGTCAAAGAGCGCACAGAGAAGGGTGTCCTGCTCTATTTCTCAGTTCACGATACGGGAATCGGGCTTACAGAAGACCAGCAGGGCATTCTTTTCCAGAGTTTCCGCCAGGCCGACATGTCCACCACCCGCAAATATGGCGGTACAGGGCTTGGACTTGCCATCTGCAAACGCCTGGCAAACCTCATGGGCGGCGATGTTGGCGTGGAAAGCGAATATGGCATTGGCAGCACCTTCTGGTTCACTGTCCGCCTGGGAATTGGAGAAAAACAGAAACATTTCCTGCACCCCACCCCTGACCTTCGCGGTTACAAAATCCTCATTACGGACGATAATGAACATGTCCGCATTGTGCTGCGCGACATGCTAACAAACATGACCTTTCAGGCCACAGACGCCTCATCCGGGATGGATGCCCTGCAAAAGGTGCAGCGTGCATCAGATTCTGGCAAGCCGTTTGACATCATCTTCCTGGACCAGCAAATGCCGAACATGGATGGCATAGAAACCGCACGGAGAATCCGCGCCCTTCCCCTCCCATCCCAACCGCACATCATCATGATCACGGGGTCCAGCCACGAAGAAATCCTGCCAAAAACCGAACCTCTGGGCATTCGGGACATACTCACAAAACCCATCACGCCATCAGAACTGTTTGATGCGATCATGCGCAGTTTCCAAAAGGAAATCCGTGATCACTCCAGCACGGATGGTGCCCATGCAGATATTGAAGAACGCCTTTCAACCATCAGCGGAACCCACATTCTTCTCGTGGAAGACAACGAGATGAACCAGGAGGTTGCCGTGGAACTCCTGACCGAAGCCGGATTTCGGGTTGATACCGCCATCAATGGCCAGGAAGCCATCGACCTTGTCCGCAGGAATCCTTACGATCTCGTCCTCATGGATCTCCAGATGCCGGTCATGAACGGGCTTGTCGCCACCGCAGAGATCCGGAAAAACCCAGCCCTTACCCTTCCCATCATCGCCATGACAGCGAGCGCCATGGAACAGGATCGTGCCGCATGCATGACTTCCGGCATGAATGACTTTATCACCAAACCCATAAATCCCCAACACCTCTGGGCCACACTGCTGAAATGGATAAAACCGCGCCAGACAGTTTCCCCTTCCGCCTCCCAAGAGGGAATCCATGACATCACCTTTCTTGATGGCATTTCCGGGCTCAATGTTTCCTTGGGGTTGCGCGGAATCATGTGGAAAAAAGACTTTTATCTTTCCATGCTGCGCAAATTTGTGACACGACACAAAAACGCCGCAGCAACCATACGCACAGCCCTGGATTCCAATGACTGGGAAACCGCTGAACGTCTTGCCCATACAACCAAAAGCGTCTCCGGAAACATTGGGGCGACCTCCCTGCAGGCATTGGCGGAAGAGCTTGAGCAAGCGATCAGGCATCACGAAGAGCGGAAAGTCCTGGACGAGTTCCTCCTTGGCCTTGAAACCTCCCTTGGTGAACTGGTTGGCGCGCTTGAGGCCAATCTGCCAGAACTTCCAAAAACACCGGAACCGTTTCAGGACAGGGAACAGCTGGCGGAGGTGTGCAAACAAATCATCCTCGCGCTCAAGGATGACAATCCTTCTGCCTGCGGTCTGTTCAACACCCACACAGACCTTCTCAAGGCTGCTTTCCCACAGGATTTCTCCGGAATTGCTGCCGCCATTCAGGCCTTTGACTTCGACATCGCCATTTCATCTCTGGAAAACGCCATGAAAAAATATTCATCTGAGGGATGCCCGTGACTTTCTTGAATGAAAACCAGCGGCCAATGATCCTTGTTGTCGATGACACCCCGGAAAACCTTTCAATCATGGGCGAACTGCTCAATGATGATTACAAGGTCAAGATTGCCAATAGCGGACGAAAAGCCCTCACCATCGCCCGGACCCACCCGCAGCCAGACATCATCCTGCTTGACATCAACATGCCTGAAATGGACGGCTACGAGGTTTGCAGACAGCTCAAAGAGACCCCGCAAACAGCTGAAATTCCCATCATCTTCCTGACGGCGCGGACAGACATTGAGGATGAAAAACGCGGCTTCCAACTCGGTGCCGTGGACTACATCACAAAACCCATCAGTCCCCCCATTTTAATGGCCCGCATCAAGACCCATCTGCACTTGAAATCCGTGGCGGATTTCATACGGGATAAAAACATCTTCCTGGAAAAGGAGGTAAGCCGTCGCACCCGCGAAGTCTATGCCATTCAGGACATCGCCATCCTTGCCCTGGCCTCGCTTGCAGAAACAAGGGACAATGAGACGGGGAACCATCTGCGCCGGACACAGATCTATATTCGCATGCTGGCTGAGGCGCTGAAGGACAATCCGCATTTCAAGAATTACCTGACCGATGACAACATCACAATTCTGTTCAAATCAGCCCCCCTGCACGATATTGGCAAGGTTGGAATTCCAGACAACATTCTTTTAAAGCCCGCACGCCTGACCCCGGATGAATTCAACATCATGAAACGGCATACCATCATTGGACGGGATGCCATTGAACATGCTGAAAGTTCCCTGGGAACCCATATGGAATTCCTGAAAACAGCCAAGGAAATTGCCCTATATCACCACGAGAAATGGGACGGAACCGGATATCCTGAAGGATTGTCTGGTGAAAACATCCCCATTTCCGCTCGTCTCATGGCTGTTGCCGATGTCTATGATGCCCTTATCAGCCGCCGGGTTTACCACGATCCCACTCCCCATGAGGATGTCATCAAAATCCTTACTGAAGGGCGCGGCACCCATTTTGACCCTGAAATCCTTGATGTTTTCCTGCGTATCCAGCAGGATTTCAAGAAAGTTGCAGAGCAATACACCGACCCTGACACCCGTCTGACCCCAAAAGAGGCATCATGACTTCCTTTCCTGAGCCCCCATCCATGACGGGTACACCCCAGCCATGCCCCGCCGACCTGCTGGCGCTCAAAAGCATTGATGCCCCGCAGGGCATCCACCGCATCGGGAATAAACCGGAAGCCTTCCGAAAACAACTGTTCCGCTTCCACAAACACTATCTGAATGCTGGCAGCGAACTGCGCAGACTTGTTTCTGATGGCGACATGGTTGCCAGCGAAGCGTATTGCCATACCCTCAAAGGCGTTTCCGGAAACCTGAGCATGAACAGCTTGTTCTCCTGCCTTTGCGAAATAGATGACGCCCTCAAACAGGAGAGGATGCCCCTCCCCGCCGATCTTGACCTTGTGGACACTCTTCTGCATCAGGTCATGGAGGAGATCAAAACCCTTGCTCCCCCCTTGATGGATGCGGCGCCACCATCCGTCGGTGCCGTGCAAGACAATGATATTCCTGTCAAGCTTTCCGTCCTTGCTTCCCTGCTTGAAAAAGACTTTGGCTCTGCCGAAGAATGTCTTGCAGACCTGCGGACATATGTTGCCGGAAGCGAACTTGAACAGGCCGTAGCCAAAATAGCCGACCAGATGGATGTATTTGCCATCCAGGAAGCACTTGCCACAATCCACGCCTTGCTCATCCACCTGGATGAAACCAGAAAAAGGGGGAAGACACCATGACGGACATTCCGGACATCAAGCCCACGATCCTCATCGTGGACGATATTGCGGAAAACCTTCATCTCATGTTGAAAATCCTGAGCGACAGGTATGCCGTTGTTGCGGCAACCAATGGGAAAAAAGCCCTTGAAATTGCTGCTGCCAAGCCACATCCCGATCTTGTTCTGCTGGATGTCATGATGCCGGAAATGGATGGGTATGAGGTCTTGCGCGAGCTAAAGAAGTCCCCTGAAACATCCAGCATTCCCGTTATCTTCGTCAGCGCCCTGTCAGAGATGGGCAATGAAGCGCGCGGGCTGAAGATGGGAGCCTCCGATTACATCGTCAAACCGATCAATCCTGATCTCCTGAAAATGCGCATCCTCACCCAGCTTGAATTGGGGCGCTATCGCAAGACGCCGTTTCCAGATATGGAAAACCTGACACTCAAACGCCCCAAAATCCTGATTGTCGATGATGTCCCCGAAAACATCCACGAACTGGTCGGCGCGCTAAAAGATGAATACGATATCCTGGTTGCCGACAGCGGGGAAAAAGCCATGGATCAGATCAATGGGTCCAACCCGCCCGACCTTGTCCTGCTTGATATCCTGATGCCGGAAATGGATGGGTATGAGGTATGCCGCCGCATCAAGGCCACAAAGGAAGGACACCGCATTCCTGTCATTTTCCTTAGTGTGATTGACGATTCCACGGAAAAAGTACGGGGTTTTTCCATTGGAGCAGCCGACTACATCACCAAACCCTTTGATATCGATGAAGTACATGCCCGAATCCGCACCCATCTGGAACACAATCGACTACAACACTTTTTTGAACAGGAAGTTGCAAAACAGACGGTCGCATTGCATGAAGCCCTTGGCAAACTGCAGGCAACACTTGATGCCATTCCGGACCTGCTTTTTGAAGTCGATCAGGATGGCCGTTATATTGATGTCCATTTCCCGCATGAAAATTTGCTGGCAGCCCCAAAAGAACAGCTCATTGGCAGCCTGATCAGTGAAATCCTGCCACGTGAGGCGACGGAAACATGCATGGCCGCCCTGCATGAGGCAAATGAAACCGGTTTATCCTATGGCAAACAGTTTGAATTGCAGTTGCCACAGAAAAAATACTGGTTTGAACTTTCCATTTCCCGCAAGGGGCCTCAAAACAATAAAAATACACGGTTCATTGTTCTTTCACGCGACATCACCGAACGTCGGCAGATGGAACTTGACCTTATCAAGGCCAAGGATGCTGCCGAAACCGCAAACAAGAGCAAAAGCCAGTTTTTGACCCTCATCAGCCATGAATTACGCACCCCCCTCAACGCCATCATAGGATTTTCGGAATTCCTGCAGGTTCTCGTTGCCAAAGATTGTGAAAAACCACAATACCTGGAATATTCCGATTACATTCACGATGGCGGAATGCACCTTCTTTCGCTTGTCAACGACCTTCTTGACCTTTCGCGCATCGAGGCGGGAAAATACCGTTTCCGGACAGAAGAGGTCAACCTAAACCATCTTTGTACAAAAGCCATACAGATGGCCATGGCAAACCCGAAAGCTGCCACGCTTTCATTTGAAACAACGTGCAGTCAGGATATGCCTGACATCCATACGGACCGCAAATCCCTTCTCCAGATTTTCCTCAATCTTCTTTCCAATGCCATCAAGTTCACCCCTGCGGGAGGCCACATAAAATTTGATGTCTTTTCGGACAACAAGTCAAATATTGATATTCGCATCTCAGACAATGGCATTGGGATGCCACCTGAAGTCATCAGCCATGTTTTCGAGCCCTTTTATCAGGCAGAAACATCTTATAGCCGTACGTATGAAGGGGCAGGACTCGGCCTTACAATCGTCAACCAACTGGTACGGCTCCAGGGAGGAGAAATCAGTTTCATCAGCCAGCAAGGAAAGGGCACGGAAGTCCACGTTGTCATGCCATGCCACAAACCTTCCTGAAGAACCAACGCCTTCTTTGCCCGCAAACAATGAAACCATCGATCTTTATCAACCTTCAATGTACCCGCTGCATGCTTTTGCATGATTTTTCAACAAAAGGATCACCCTCATGAAAAAAAACATCCAAACAACCGTCATCGCCATCATGGGAATATTCATGTCCCATTCCGCCTTTGCCCAGCCACAATCCACCTATGACCGGGTCATGGAAACGGGGGCCATCCGCTGCGGATACATTCATTATGAACCCAACACCATCATCAACCGCCAAAACGGACAGATCAGCGGCATCGACCATGACCTCATGGAGGAAATCGGGAAACGCCTGGCGCTACGGATTGAATGGACAAGGGAAGTCGGTTTTGGCACCGCCATCGAGGGCATGACAGACAACCAGTATGACATGGTCTGCTCCGACATGTGGGCGGGATCCGCCCGCGCAAGGCAGGCGGATTTCTCAACCCCCCTCAACTATTCCCTCCTCAATGTCTGGGTTCGGGCCGACGACACCCGTTTTGACACCAATGTGGCATTGCTCAACACCGCTGACCATGTGTTTTCGGCCATTGGCGAAGATTCCAACATCCAGATTGTCAAAAATGCCTTCCCTGAAGCCAGGATCATGAAATTATCCAGCAAGGCATCCATAGAAGACGTCTTTAACGCCCTCACAACCAAAAAGGCAGATGCCGTTTTGGAAGACGACGTTGGAGCTCTCGCCTTCCTGGAAAACCACAAGGGAAGCATCAGGAACATCACAAAAGGAAACCCCGTCAGCATCAACGCCAATGTCATGATGCTGCCCGGTGGGGAATACCGTTTCAACCAGATGATCAACAACGCCATCCGGGATATCCAGTTTGATGGAACGTTTGACAAGATCGTCCGGAAATACAACGCTTCGGAAAGCCGCCGCCGGATCGCCAACCCCTATGAAGAAAATGCGGAATAATCCCTTCTGATCTTCCCGTTCCAGCCAACACTGGAACGAGAAAACAAAGAGGGGGGGGCCACTCCTCCTTTTCCCATTCCCGGAAAGGCATTTTCCTTTCCGGGAATGCTGTATTGCCCCCTCTCCCGTTTTTCGATACAATTCCGCGTTTTTTGATATCAACCCCGGTCGAGCTTTGGGACAACAAAGCCCTCCTCGGCAAAAAGCGGAGCCAAGAGCCATGAACAATGACGCTTCCCCCGCCCACCCCCCCCACTTCATCTGGCACGCCCTTCCGGCAGAACAGGCGCTTGACGCCTTTTCTTCCTCGGCAAAACTCGGACTTTCCAAAAACGAAGTTGAAAACCGCCTGAAGGATTATGGCCCCAACAGCCTGCCGGAACCCAAACGCCGGAGTCCATGGCTGCGATTCGCCCTCCAGTTCCACAACCCGCTCATTTATGTGCTGCTGGCTGCGGGAATCGTAACCGTTTTTCTGCATGACTATGTGGATGCCGGAGTCATCTTTGGCGTTGTCATCATCAATGCCATCATTGGCTTCATCCAGGAGGGAAAGGCCGAAGAATCCCTGCAAGCCGTCCGCTCCATGCTGGCCAGCAAAGCCATTGTCCTGCGAAATGGCGAACGTCATGAAATCGATGCCTCGGGACTTGTTCCCGGTGACATTGTTCTTCTGGAATCCGGCACCCGCGTCCCGGCCGACCTGCGCCTGTTGCGAACAAAAAACCTGCGCATCAACGAAGCTGCGCTCACGGGAGAATCTGTTCCTGTTGAAAAGGGAATTGAAGCGGTCCCCGAAGGTTCCACCATCGGTGACCGGACATGTATGGCCTATTCCTGCACAACGGTCAGTTTTGGCCAAGGGCACGGCATTGTCATTGGCACTGGATCCTTTACGGAAATTGGTCGCATCGGCAAACTTGTGGGAGAAGTCCCCAGCCTTGCCACGCCCCTGACGCGTCGGCTGGACCAGTTTGCCCGCCAGATCACCCTTTTCATTCTTGGCATCGGTCTTGTCGCCTTCCTTTTTGGCTATTTTGTCAAGAACATGCCGCCCATGGAGATTTTCCTTGCTGTTGTAGGGCTTGCCGTGGCCGCCATCCCTGAAGGCCTGCCCGCCATCGTCACCATTGTGCTGGCCATTGGAACCCGCGTGATGGCAGGAAACCGTGCCCTCATCCGCAGGCTTCCCGCCGTGGAAACCCTTGGCTCCGTTACGGTCATCTGTTCGGACAAAACGGGCACCCTCACCAAAAATGAAATGACGGCTGTATCCGTCATGCTCCCGGAATACACCCTTGAGGTCAGCGGATCCGGTTACCGTCCGGATGGCGGCTTTCATCGCGAAGGCGCAAGCATAGACCCCACCCAGGACAAAGCCTTGCAGGCCCTCGCGCAATGCGCCCTTCTTTGCAATGATGCCGCCCTCAACCAAGACCATGCGGGTGAATGGGAACTGGTTGGCGACCCCACCGAAGGCGCCCTTCTGACCCTTGCGCACAAGGCGGAACTTGATCCTGTTGAAAAATTGGCCGAAACACCCCGCATTGATGAAATCCCCTTTGAATCCGAGCATCGCTTCATGGCGACGCTCCACCACGATCATGAAAGCCATGCCTTCATCCTTCTCAAGGGAGCGCCTGAGCGCATTCTTGATCTCTGCATAAAGGATTCCCTCGGCAACCCGATCAACCATGAAGCCTGGAACCAGCGGATGGAAAAGGCTGCGGGCGAAGGGCAGCGCGTCCTTTGCCTGGCGCAGTGCGACATGCCCAAAGGCACCAGGAACCTCGCCATTTCCGACATCAAAAAACGTTTCACCCTGCTGGGAATGACAGGGCTCATTGATCCGCCCCGCGAAGAAGCCATCCGTGCCATTGCGGAATGCCAGCGCGCCGGCATCCGCATCAAGATGATCACAGGCGACCATGCCAGTACGGCGGCCGCCATAGGCCGGCAACTTGGCCTGAACGCCGACCATCCCCTTTCCGGGGAAACTGTAGAATCCCTTGATGACCAGGCCTTGCAAAAAGCTGCCATCAAGACAGACATCATTGCGCGGGCCAGCCCTGAACACAAACTGCGTCTTGTCGCCGCCCTTCAGGCAGAAGGCGAACTGGTGGCCATGACCGGTGACGGCGTCAATGATGCCCCGGCCCTCAAGGCGGCGAACATCGGCGTTGCCATGGGCCAAAAGGGCACAGATGCAGCCCGGGAATCCGCAGACCTTGTGTTGACGGATGACAATTTTGCCACCATTGCGCGGGCCGTGCGTGAAGGTCGCGTGGTGTTTGACAACATCAAGAAATCCCTGCTTTTCATCCTTCCCACCAACGGCGGTGAAGCCGGGGTCATCCTGATGGCCATTTTTGCGGGACTTGCCATGCCGGTCACCGCCGGACAGATCCTCTGGGTCAACATGATCACGGCCGTCACCCTCGCCATCGCCCTTGCTTTTGAACCTGCGGAAAAGGGCGTGATGCACCAGCCGCCAAGAAAACCTTCCGAACCCCTTATCACCAAGGTTCTGGCCATGCGCATCGCCTACGTGACCTTGCTCATGATCCTGGTCACCTTCACCATTTTTGAATGGGAACTACAGCGAGGAAACAGCATTGAAACCGCCAGAACCGCTGCCGTCAACATGTTGGTCATCAGCGAACTGGTTTACCTCTTCAATGTCCGCCACTTCACGGAATCCGCTTTCAAGGCCGGCATTTTCACCGAAAACCGTATTGCCCTCTGGATGAGCCTGTTGCTTGTCTTCTTCCAGATCCTTTTCACCTATGCGCCCTTCATGCAGGCCATATTTGACACAACTCCGCTGGATGCGGTGTCCTGGCTGGCCGTGTGGACCTTGGCCATTTTCAAGTTCCTGGCGGTTGAGCTTGAAAAAACCTTTCTGCGAAGACTGCGTATCCACAGCATGTAACGCCCGCAAAAAGATGCCTCCCTCCACGGGGAGGCATCTTTCCTTTTGCCGAAAAATGCCCTATCATCCTGACAAACAACTTCCTTGCAGGATCATTTCATGAAAAACAAAATCCTTCCGGCCCTTGCCCTTTCCCTCATCATGGCCACCCCGGCCCTTGCCCAGACATCAGGCCTCACCGCCCATGAATGGGGCCTGTGGCACCTGTCTGGAAACCTGGCGGAAACCATGCCTCAGGTTCAGGAAACCCTGCCGCCCCACGTCAACAACACCCTGATCACGATAGATGATTTTGGCTGGCCCAGCTTTGGCAACAGACCGGATGGCATGATCGTCCGCAAGCCGGTGGTCTGGTTTTATGGCGCAGAAGGCACCGCCCTCACCTACAAGGTCAACCTGTCTGGAAACAGCCGGATCATTGCCAACTTTCCTTCCTTGGACGGGTCGTTGGGGGAACCCGGAACGGCTGTCTGGAACCTGACCCTTGGCGAAAAAGACTTTGCCGAACCGGAACAGGAAAAAGGCATGAGCCCCTGGTATGGCAAGCTTTACCTGCCGGAAGCCAATTCCGTCTCATTCAAAGAGCGCAATGAAACAGAAGGTTTCCTGTTTTATGAGGCCAGCGTCCTGCATGAACTGCCCATCTCCCGTAACGAATCCGGCGTAACGCTGGATGAGGACATGCCACTCGTCGTATCCATCCTGAACATGCCGGGCCAAGGTGTTTCCGTGCAGTTCAATCACAATGTGGCCAAGGGAGATTATCCCTTCCCTCAGGACATGGGAAAAACCGACATTGAAAGCGCCACAGCAACCTTGTCAAAGGCCCTTGAGGATATGGGGCTTTTCAAGGCTGAAGCCGAAGCTTTCACATCGGTCTGGCAGCCGGAGCTGTTTGAACTGGGCGGCCGGGTTCTCGTCATCCTGCCTCAGGAGACTTATAACCGCCTCCTGCCCGCAACCATCACGCCGAAACCGGAACGCTTCATTCGCATTGGCGCAATCATGACGGAAGTCCCATGAGCGAGACAACCTGCCCGCATTGTGGAAAAAACACCATCACCCAAAGCATTCCCATGAGCCAGAGCGCAGAAGTCCAGCGGATCGGCCTGCGTTTCAAGGCCCGCTTCATGATGCGGGGCACGGAGGAGATTTTGGCCGACCTTTGCACCAGCTGCGGCACCATCATCCGCCTGTTCGTGAAAGAACCCCAGCGCAACTGGGACGTTGAAGGTTGATTTTCGCAGGGATTTGTTGCATATAAATGCCACGGGACGGCAGTTGCCGCCCCAAAGCTGACAAGGATTTGCATGTTGGAGATTGCCATCTAACGCCCTGATCCGGGTGTTTTGCGGATCATGAAGCCGCCACTTTCCGCAGGGAACGTGGCGCACATGAACGTTATCCAAGGCAATTTTCCATGAATATCTCAAAACATGAACAGCGAACGCTGCACGTGCTGGCGCAGGGCGGGCATGTCCGCTTCTGGAAAGATGAACGCGGCAAGATCATCGACATCCATTGCATTACCCGCGAAGGATGGACGCTGGCCGACTGTTCGCTCCCCGTTTTCCGTAAACTGCGCAAGCGGCGTTTCATCGCCTCGCAGAATGGCGGACACTACCGCATCACGCGGGACGGACTTTTTGCCGTACGGGCGCAACCTGATAACCGTTAAAGGAAACCGGCACGGGAGAATGCGCGCATACACATTCTCCCGTGCCCTATCCCTCCGTAAAAGCACACATGGATATTTTTGGATTTTTCACTTCCGGGACTCATGCAAAAGGCGTATAAATATAGATAACGTGAACACAAAGGAGTGATGACGATGTCCCATGACGGTTCATTAATCCCACCGACATCCAAGCATCCAGCATCGAAATCCGGCCTCTGGATTCCTCCCTGCAACAAAAATTTCAACACATCGTTACATCAGGCCATTCTGGACGGCGATTCCCATGCCGTTGCAGATTGCATGACCAGGCATCCTGATCATGCCCTTGCCGCAAACCGGCAAGGCGACACGCCACTTCACCTGGCCCTGAAAAACCAAAAAGAAGAAATCGCCCTGATGCTTCTGGCGGTTTGTCCCAAAGCCGCAGGCAGGCAAAATCTGGAAGGCGTCACCCCACTGCACCTGGCCGCGGAAAACGGTGACCTGAAAACAACCCGGATCCTGCTGGCCTATGCACCTGAAACAAGCATTGCCCGCAACCAGCAGGGGCAAACCCCCATGGACAAGGCCGGCATCAATCTTGATATTCTGCAGGCCATCCTGTTGGCCTATACGCGCCTGGCGCAAAAACCCGGCCCCAGACCCCACCACCACGTCCCCCCTGAACTCATCCTGATCCCGGGCAGGTAACGGCTAAAAACATCCCATAAAAAAGGCGGATACCTTACGGCATCCGCCTTTTCTTTTTACGCACAAGGGCAATCAGGCCAACTTGGCGACGAGATCGTAATCATCCGCCTCGGTAATGAGGGCGTTCACAAGATCCCCCGATGCCAGCTTCTTGCGCGTCTTGAGCAGAACCACGCCATCAATCTCCGGTGCATCCCCCTTTGTCCGGGCGACATAACCGCCTTCGCATTTCCCGTCCACAATGACCGGCAAGGTTTTCCCGACCTTGGCGGCAAGAATCTCCGCACTGATCTCCTGTTGCACCTGCATGAAGCGGTGCCAGCGTTCCTCGATCACTTCTTGCGGCACCTTGTCCGGAAGCGCCGTGGAGGCCACACCTTCCACATCCTCATATTTGAAGCAACCCACCCGGTCGAGCCGGGCTTCCCTGAGCCAATCGAGCAGCATCTGGAAATCTTCTTCGGTCTCTCCGGGGAACCCCACGATGAAGCTCGAACGCAACGTAATGTCCGGGCAAATCTTCCGCCACGCCCTGATGCGCTCCAGTAATTTTTCCGTATCGCCCGGCCGTTTCATGGCCTTGAGGACACGGGGGCTGGCATGCTGGAAGGGAATATCGAGATAGGGCAGAATTTTTCCCGCAGCCATCAGCGGGATGACCTCATCCACATTCGGGTACGGATAGACATAATGCAGCCGCACCCACACGCCAAGCTCGGCAAGGCCTTCAGACAGCCCCAGCATGCTGGCCGGATATTCCCGGCCCCGCCATGTACCCTTTGCATGGCGGATATCAAGGCCATAAGCGGCCACGTCCTGCGCCACCACCAGCAGTTCCCTCACGCCCGCCGACACCAGTTTTTCCGCTTCGCGCAACACCTCGCCCACGGGGCGGCTGACCAGCGGCCCGCGCAATTTCGGAATGATGCAGTAACTGCACGAATTATGGCAACCTTCCGCAATTTTGAGATAGGCATAATGGCGCGGCGTAAGCTTGATGCCGCCCGGCGGCAGAAGCTCCCCACGCGGGGAATGGGGCGGCTTCACCGCAGCATGCACGGCATCGACCACCGCTTCATACTGGTGCGCCCCCGTTACCGCGAGAATATCGGGATGGCGCTTGCGAATGCCTTCCGCATCGGCCGAGCCAAGACAGCCGGTCACAATCACCCGGCCATTGCCTTCCATGGCCTCGGCTATCGCCTCAAAAGATTCTTCCCGCGCACTGTCCAAAAAACCGCAGGTGTTCACAATCACCACATCAGCATCCGCATAACTGCCGGAAAAGGCATAGCCTTCCGACCGCAGGCAGGACAGGATGCGCTCGGAATCCACCAGCGCCTTGGGACAGCCAAGGCTGACTATGCCAACACAAGGAACCTTTTCCGCTTCCATTGCTTTTTTTACCATTTCCGCCTCACGCCAACAGGAAAACCGCGGCCTTATAACACAGCCCCCTTTCGCTGCCCATAGATAATCTTGCCAATAGGCATTTGGGTTGCCATGGCGCAGACATGCATGTATAAATCCCACAGTTTCTCAACAAGGACTTCGCATGAGCAATCCCTTTGCCAGAGCCCGCATGAACATGGTGGATGCGCAGATCAGGGCCCTTCCCCTTGAGGCAGAAGGCATCCCTGCGGCCTTTGCCAGCCTGCCTCGGGAAGATTTTGTCTCGGCAGAGTTCAAGGGGATCGCCTATTGTGACGATGCCGTTCCCGTGAATGAAACGCGCTTCCTGATTGCGCCGCATCTTCTGGCCCGCATGGCAGATGCCGCCCGTATCTCCCACACCTCAACCCTTCTCGATATTGGCGCGGCCTCTGGCTATTCCACTGCCCTGCTCGCCCGCCTTGGCGGATGCGTCATTGGCCTGGAGGAAGACCCTGCCCTGGTCCGGAGCGCCAGCCAGGCCCTGGCCCGTCTTGACATTGACAATGCCGCCGTCCTTCCCGGACACCTGGATGCCGGATATCCGGCAGAGGCCCCCTTTGATGCCATCCTTGTTACAGGCGGAGAAATCACCCATGCGCCAGAAGGGCTGCTTGAGCAGCTTGCTCCGGGCGGGCATCTCGTGTACATTTTTCAGGGACAGCTGGTTACCATGACCAAAACCGGGGACAGTTTTACGCAAGCTTCCCTTGGCAAGGCCACGGCCCCTGCTTTCCCCCCTTCAGAAGACCACAACAAACCGGAGACCACTCCATGAAGCGTTTTCTTGCATCCGCCAGCCTCGCCATCCTCATGGCTTCCCAAGCCCAGGCAAGCTCTTTTGAGGATGCCCTGGCCAGCGCATGGCAAACCAATCCGCAGATGGAATCTGCACGCGCAGCCCTTCGCGGCACAGCAGAAAGCCTTCCTCAGGCCATCTCCGGATGGCTGCCCAGCCTTGATTTTTCCGCATCCGCCGGTGTTTCCCGTTCGGATTCCCATCCCGGCGCGCGTGACAGCAGTGAATCCCGCAGCATTGGCCTGACCCTTAGCCAGCCCATCTACAACGGTGGCGGCACCATGTCGGCCATCCGCTCTGCCAAGGAAACCATCCGTTCCGGCATCGCCACCTTTTCAGATTCCGAACAAACCTTCCTGCTGTCCGCCATCACCGCCTACGTTGACGCCATCCGTTCGGCGGCCATCCTCAAGGCCACAGCCAACAACGAGGAAGTCCTGAAGCGCCAGCTTGAAGCCACCACAGACCGTTTCGATGTCGGTGAACTGACCCGTACGGATGTCAGCCAGGCCAAGGCCAGCTTTGCCAGCGTAACAGCTTCCCGCATCAAGGCCGAAGGCGACCTCAACTCCGCCATCGCCACCTATGAAAGCATCTTGGGCAGCAAACCAAACTGCCTGCCCATTGCTGATGGCAGCGACATTCCCCTTCCTCCCTTGCCCATGGGCATGCCTGTCTCGCTTGAATCCACCATTGAGGAAGCCCTCATGGCCAACCCGGCCATGATCACAAGCTCGGCCAGCCTCGCCATTGCCGAGGAAGCGGCAAACGCCATCAAGGCAGCCATGCGTCCTTCCTTGGCCCTTTCGGCAAACCTCGGCAAAGCGTGGAGCCCATCTTCGGCAACCACCAAGGATACGGAAACAGCTTCCGTGACAGCACGTTTTTCCGTTCCGATCTATGCGGGTGGCTATGACGATTCACGCTTGCGCCAAGCCAAGCAATCCATCCAGCAGAGCAGCATGGCCCTTGAAAACACAAAACGCACCATCCGCCAGAGCGCCATTTCCACTTGGGAAAGCTGGACCAGTACCCATGCCGCCATTGAAGCCTACAAGGCGGCCGTCACGGCATCGGATCTGGCGCTTGAAGGCGTCCGCTCGGAAAACGAGGTGGGTACCCGCACCATTCTTGACATCCTGAACGCCGAACAGGATTCGCTTGACGCCCACGTCAACCTCATCAATGCCCGTCGGGACGAGCTGATCTCCGCCTACGGGCTGCTTGCTGTTGTGGGCCGCCTGACGGCACGCGACCTCGCTCTTGACGTTCCCTACTTCAACGCCCCCGAAGAAGCCCAGAAGGTTTCTTCACACTGGGGGTGGTAACCCCCTCCCCGGTTTTTTGTGAAAAACACTTGTCGATGATGGATTTCAAAGATAATCTTGCACCATGAGCAGTCCGGACAACACATCCAGCGAACCTTCCATCGAAGAAATCCTTGATTCGATCCGCAAGATCATTTCCGAGGATGGGGAAGGCATGCCCGTTTCTCCCTCCCTGGGAACCCAGGAAATACCTGAACCCCCAAGAGATGCGGAGGAAACGCCTCCTATGGGGGAAACAGTTGAGGAACCCCGGATGGAAGCGGAAGAGCAAGCGCCAGGAATGCAGGCTAATGAACTCTCCGCGACTCCGGAGGATGAACCTCTTGAGCTGAATGAGGCCATTCCCCTTGAACCTGCTGAACCGGAAACACAGGAACCGGAAAAACGCGAACCTGCAACGCAGGAACCTTTGACGCCTGACGACAACGAAGACATTCTCGACCTGACGGATACCGTCCAGGAAGCAAAGGATATTCTGGATTTGTCGACAGAAAGCGCCCTTCCTGAAGAACCCATGCAGACAGATGCGCCCGAAAACATTCTTTCGGTGGAAGATGCCGGGATGGAACCCGTGCCGGAAATTTCCCCTGAAATTGCCAGCATCCTTCAGGAACCTGCCGAAAAACCGGAACAACTTTCCACAGCCCCGACAACGGAAGACATTCCGGTTGAAGCCGTGGAGACAAAAATTCCCCAAGATGAGCCGGAAACCGCTGAGGTTTCCATTCCCGATCAACCGCAAGTCCCATTGGAGGTCGCCATGCCCGATGCGACATCGCAAACCCTGATTTCCGAAACCGCAGAAGCCGAAGCCATCGACGCCCTGTCGAAGCTTATCCCGGCTACGCCTCCGGAAACCGAAGGCGGCGATGTCCCGGGCGGTCATGTAACCGTGGACCAGATGGTCCGGGAAATGATCCGTCCCATGCTGAGGGAATGGCTGGACGCCAACCTGCCGCAGATGGTGGAAAAGATCGTATCCCGCGAGATCGAAAAGCTTTCCCGCAAAGCCGGGCTCTAATTCCCCGGCCGGCCTGCCACCTTTTAGAAAAACAGGAGTTCAGCCATGCTGGACAAGACCCTTGAACCGGCTTCCATGGAAGCCAAGCACTACGATATATGGGAAAAATCAGGCGCTTTCGCCTGCAACCCCGCCTCCCCGAAACCGCCCTTCTGCGTGATGATGCCGCCGCCGAATGTCACCGGCACCCTGCATATCGGCCATGCGCTTGACAACTCGTTGCAGGACATCCTCACCCGCTACATGCGCATGCGCGGGCATGATGCCCTCTGGCAACCCGGCACAGACCATGCGGGCATCGCCACGCAAATGGTTGTCGAGCGCCAGCTCGCCAAGGAAGGCATTGACCGCAGAGACATGGGACGCGAAGCCTTCATTGAACGCGTTTGGAAATGGAAGGCGGAATCCGGCGGCACCATCATCCGGCAGCTGCGCCGCATCGGCGCCACCGCCGACTGGGACCGCGAACGATTCACCATGGATGAAGGCCTGTCCAAGGCTGTCCGCAAAGTATTCGTCCGCCTGCACAAGGAAGGCCTCATCTACAAGGACAAGCGCCTTGTGAACTGGGACCCGAAGCTGCACACCGCCATTTCCGACCTTGAAGTGGTGCAGAAAGAAACCAAGGGGCACATGTGGCACCTGCGCTACCCGATTGACGGCCAGGAAGGCCGTTTCATCGAGGTCGCAACCACACGCCCCGAAACCATGCTGGGCGACACGGCCATCGCCGTCCACCCGGAAGATCCCCGCTATGCCGACATCATCGGCAAACACGCCATCCTGCCGCTGGTCGGGCGCAAGATCATCATTGTGGGCGACCTGCACGCCGACCCGGAAACCGGCACCGGCGCGGTCAAGATCACTCCCGCGCATGATTTCAACGATTTTGAGGTGGCGCAACGCCACGACCTGCCAAAGATCAACATCCTCGATGCCGATGCCCGCCTCAATGACGAGGTGCCGGAAGCCTATCGCGGCCTTGATTGCCCAACCGCCCGCACAAAGATCCTTGAAGACCTCGAGGCCGGCGGTTATCTCGTCAAGGTCGAGGACCACATCCTGCAAATGCCTTATGGCGATCGTTCGGACGTGATCATCGAACCGTGGCTGACCGACCAATGGTATGTGAACACCAAGGTTCTGGCCGAACCTGCCATTGCGGCCGTCGAACGCGGCGAAACCGTATTCGTTCCGCGCAGTTGGGAGAACACCTATTTCAACTGGATGAGGGGCATCCAGCCGTGGTGCATCAGCCGCCAGCTCTGGTGGGGGCACTCCATTCCCGCATGGTACGGCCCGGATGGCACGCCTTTTGTGGAAATGACCGAGGAAGAAGCCATCATCGCCGCCGAAAAGCACTATGGCGAAAAGGTTCTCCTCACCCCGGACCCCGATGTTCTCGACACATGGTTTTCCTCCGCCCTGTGGCCGTTTTCCACCCTCGGCTGGCCGGATGACACCGAGGCACTCAAGAAGTATTATCCCACCGATGTTCTGGTCACCGGCTACGATATCATCTTCTTCTGGGTCGCCCGCATGATGATGATGGGCATGCACTTCATGGGTGAAGTGCCATTCAAGAAGGTGTGCATCCACGCCCTGATCCGTGATGAAAAGGGCCAGAAGATGAGCAAGTCGAAGGGCAACACGATTGACCCGCTCGGCCTCATCGACAAGTTCGGCGCGGATGCCGTGCGCTTCACCATGGCGGCACTGACTGCACAGGGCCGTGACATCAAGATGTCGGAAGGCCGCGTGGAAGGCTACCGAAACTTTATCACCAAGCTGTGGAACTCGGCCCGTTACTGCGAGATGAACGGATGCCTGCCCGTGTCCGGATTCAATCCCGCTTCGGCGCAGCTCACTGTCAACCAGTGGATCCGCAGCGCCGTGGCCCGGTGCGAGATGCAGGTGCGCGAAGCCCTTGAAGCTTATCGCTTCAATGATGCCACGCTGGGCCTTTACCAGTTTGTCTGGGGCACCTTCTGCGACTGGTACCTGGAGTTCACCAAGCCCATCCTGACCGGCTCGGATGAAGCCGCCAAGGCGGAAACCAAGGCCATGACGGCCTGGGTGCTGGAGCAGGTGCTGCACATGCTGCATCCTTTCACGCCTTTCGTGACCGAGGAGATTTACGAACAACTCTTCGCCCATGGGGAAAAACGCCTGATCTCCGGAGAATGGCCACGTCTTGCCGAAGACTTCATCGACAAGGATGCCGAAGACGAAATGGGCTGGGTTGTCGGCCTCATCTCGGAAATCCGCAGCCTTCGTTCCTTCATGAACGTTCCGGCGGCCGCACAGATTCCGGCCATGCTCAAGGATGCTGGCACGGAAGGCGCTGCGCGTCTTGAAACCCACAAGGACCTTGTACTGCGCATGGCCCGCCTGGAAAGCCTTGCCATCACCCTGGAAAACGCCCCAAAGGGCGCGGCGCAGGGCATGATGGGCACCAGCCTCATCATCCTGCCGCTTGCCGGCATCATCGACATGGACGCTGAAAAAGCCCGTCTTGCCAAGGAAGTGGAAAAGCAGGACGCCGAGATCCGCAAGATCGACGCCAAGCTTGGCAATCCACAATTTGTGGACAAGGCCCCGGAGGATGTGGTCATTGAGGTGCGTGAACGCAGGGCGGAAGCGGAGGCGGTTTGCACAAAGCTGCGCGCCGCTCTTGAGAGGATGGCATGAGCTATATTGAAGAAAATCTTGCCCAGGGGGAACGGGTACTTTACATCGCCCGTTTTCCTTGGGTTTATACGGCCAATGCCATCGCTTTTTTCTTTTTTTGTGTAGCCTTGGCACTCGTTGCCCTGATTGCCATCCCGGTCAAGAGCGATAGCGGTTTTGGGTTTGTTGTCATCAATTCATGGCGCGACATCACCCATATCCAATGGTATCTGAGTGCTGGCCTGTTTGCCTTTGGTTTCCTGCGCTTTGCCTACATGATGCTGGTGGAGCAGACCACGGAAATTGCCGTTACCTCCCTGCGCTTCATCTACAAGCGCGGCATCCTGTCGCGCGACATCAACAGCGTAAACATTGACCGTGTGGAAGGCTGCGACGTGAAACAGGGTTTTCTTGGTTTCCTCATGGGATACGGCATGGTGGAAGTGCGCGGCACCGGAATTGGGGAAGTCCGCATCCCTCCGGTTTCGCGCCCCAAGGACCTCGCAAATTCCGTGCAGCAGGCGATTGGCATGCACGAACACGCGGGAGAGAAGGCCTGACGGTAAACGGCGAGATGGATGAGATTTTCATGAGCCTTGATATTGCCATTGTCAGCGACATCCATCATGGCCCTGACCGGGGAAGCAAAAAGGGATCGTCCGCGATTCCCCTCCTCGAAAGCTTCATCGCATTCACCAAGGAAACCAACCCTGACTGCATCATTGACCTTGGAGATCGCATTTCCGACACCGATTACGAGACAGACCTTCGCCTGCTTGGCGAAATCGCTTCAACCTTGAGGAAACTGCCCGGAACGCCCCATTATCTTCTGGGAAACCATGATGTGGCGAAGCTTTCCGTTGCCGACAACGAGGCCGCTCTTCAATGTTCCCTGGCTTCTGCCAGCGAGGACAGAAACGGCTTTCACCTTGTCTTCTGGAATCCCTTCTCAAAACTCGATCTGGCAAAAGGCTTTTCCCTGCAGGAGGGGGATCTGGCGTGGCTGAAAGCCGACCTGGCAGCCACCTCCCTGCCTTCCGTCATTTTCACGCATGTGCCCCTCGACAACGGCAGCATGAAGGGAAACTTCTATTTCGAGAAGAATTTTCCCCACCACGCCGCTTATCCGGAAGCGCAGGGCGAAGCCATCCGCGATATCATCGAGCGCAGCGGCAAGGTGGTGTTGTGCATCAACGGCCACGCGCACTGGAACGCCCATCACTGCATTGACGGCATCCATTATGTAACCATTCCATCGCTGACGGAACTCTTCACCACATGGCCGGAGCCGAATGCGGCCTATGCCCGCATGTCCTTGAGCGACCATATCGAAATCGAAGTGTTTGGCCGGGATCCAGTTTTCTACCGGCTACCCATCAAGGCGCCCGGAACGCATTGGCTGAACACCAGCAAGGACTATGCGCCAGGAAACCTTTTCCCGGCATGAGGCGTCCCGAAAGGCTCTCCGTCATCCCTTTTTCATAAGATGCATCAAGGCTTCAGGTTGCCTGCGTGTTTCACGGGCGGGGCCACGGGCTGTTTTCTCCGCTCTTCCCATTCCGCCATGTTTTTCTCAAACACGGCCTTGATTTTCGCAAAACTCTCCGGGGACTTGCTGCGCTCCACCATATCCAGCGCCCTTTGCCCAAACTTCCGGATTTTTCCAAAATCCAGTTTTCCGCCGCCATGGCGCTCGAAGCTCGAAGCAATCAGGGGAGAAAGGTTGTACAGATAAACCAGCGGCACCATGAACATGGCTTCGGGGTCCTTGCTCCGGCTGATGGAGGCAATATCGAGGATGGCGATCCTGCCATCTTGGCGGTGCGCCATGAAGTTGCTGCAAAAAAGGTCGGTATGCACCGCCTTGTGGCTACGATACAGCTTTGCGGCAAATTCGCCAAGCGCCTCGCCGGCAAGTGCCACATCCTCCGGCGTCATCGTCTTGCCGGCATCCCCCTCCTCGCGCGACATCACGAGATAATCCGGATCCTTGCCGAAGCCCAAAGGTTTCGGTACCACAAATTTTTCCCCGTCCAGCTCCTGCAAATCCTGTAGCATCGCATATTCTTCCTCAACCGGAAGGCCGTGCGACTTGCATCCGGGCTTGATGAGCTTGACGACGCAGGATGGATTGTCTTTCGGGATGAACGCGAAACTGGCCGGCCCTTCACGCAGGACGGTGCCGCCAGGAAAATCCCCCTTTCCCGACTTTTTCCATTCAAGGAGCTGCTGGCACAGGGTTTCTGTATCCATAAGCCTTTTCTCCTTCCCGTTGCAGAAAGAATTTAGCACTTCCCAAGCCTCCCCCACAACCCTTGATACCATGCAGGGAACGCATGGCTGGATTGCAAAACAAGCACTTCCTTTTCCACATCTCCCAACCTATGCTGCAACATCCAAAAACAAGGAACGGGATTTGGGCATGTCTCTTTTCAAGAAGAAACTCCTCGGTAGTGTTACCGCCATCGCGCTTATCCTTGGGATGAGTAGCTGCGCTCCCGAACCTGCGCAAAACCCCGCCAAAAAAACTCTAAAATCGTCCTTCAACGCAGTTTCCCATGACCTGCGCCTGACCGGGGACGATGCCGACATCGCCAGGCTCAACGCCAGCATCGCGCTGGCAGGAAAAAGCCAGACGGCCCGAGACCTTTTTGCCAGCAATTCCTTGCGGGGATGGACGCTTTCACTTGAGGAGATCAAGGAGGACGACAGCGGTTTCATGATCGCGGGTTTTGTCTCCCCCTCCGACAAGAAGATTGTCCTCAACAAAAAGCTGTCCACCACTTACAACACCTCGACCCTCATTCACGAGGTGGCCCATATCGACCAGGACCGCCTTGGCATCGGCACCGCCATCTACACCCACGAGGGCAACATCCGTATCCTGAAAATCCAGGAAGCATGCAGCGCGACCATGCAAACGAAAGCCATGTGGGAAATCGGGCAGGAAACCCCGGAAATATGGGACCAATACAAACAGGAAAAGACATGGGCCGCCAAAAGCTGGGAGCGTGCCACCAAAACAGGCAACGCCGCCAATACCTCTCAAGACCTGCCAACGATCGCCACCTTCCGGAGTTTTTACGAAGACCCGGTCTCGACCAACTATGAAAAGAATGAAGCTGAACACCAGCTGGAATTCCGTGCCAACATAAATGGCACCGATCCCGACACCTTCTTTGCCATGGAACTTCCCATCGCCGCCACAGTCGCCAGCCTAACCCTGCATGGCATTTCCCTCCCTCCATCCAACAAGGACTTCGATCTTTCCTCCCCCTTTTATGCCGGTTGCCACAAGGATACGGTCAAAATGCTCCGCGCGGGGAGCGTTTCGGGAAGGAACCTGCCGCAGGTTCGTCCAGACGCCCCGGACTTGCCGGAAGAAGATGGAAGTGAAAAAGCTGCCCTCGCTATCCTCCTTGTTCTTTTTTTGGGATACGCAGGTTGCCAAGGAATCCAGGCCTTGGTGGACACCCAAACATCCGAAAAGAAAAAATACGGCAGCCCTGCTCCAAAGCCGAAATCGCCCGGAAGCATGGGCGCATAAAAAAAGCGGGCCACAAGGCCCGCTTTTTTATGGCCTGAAAATATTTCCTCACTCGGAAGGCATTTCCTCCACCGGTACAATTCCGGCATGGATGATCTTGGACAGCTTGTCGAGAATGGCATTCACCATCCCCGTTTCCCGGTCATCATAAAAGGCCCCCGTGACCGTGGTATAATCCCCAACAATGACGCAAGGCGCCATCCCGTTTGGTTCCAGAAGCTCGGCAATCCCGGCACGAAGAACCGCCCTGAGCAACATCTCCAGTCGCTCCGGCAGCATGCCTCCGGTCAGTGCCTCTGTCAGGATATTGTCTATCTCTTCCTTTCGGCGCGCCACGGTTTCCACCACATGCACCAGAAGTTCAGGATCAGGATCGCACAGCTTGAGGGCATCGACATCGCTCCCCGGACGCCCTTCCTCATAATCCTTGAGGGCACGGCGCGCGATTTCCGGAGTAAACCCGTTTCCGGTCAGCTCCATCCCATAAACAACCTGGACCGCGGACAGTCGTGCCGACATGCGGCGATTGCGTGGGGATCCTGTCATTTTGCCTTCCTCGTTCATTCCTGCCTCGGAAACAGCCACAGCGGCCTTTTCATAAATGCCTTGCCAAAAAACCATTCCTGCAAGGCCTGCTCATATGCCCTATATCATGGCCTTGCTGAAATCGAAAGCAATCCTTCCCACATCAAAACGGTAGAGATGGACTCTCTTCCCCCTGATCCTGGCGGATTTTTCCAAAAAACGTCTCGAAATCATCAAGATCCCGAAAATCCTTGTAGATGGAGGCGTAACGGATATAAGCCACAAGATCAATCTGTCGCAGCGCATCCAGGCACATGCGTCCGATAAACTGGGAAGAAATTTCAGCCTCCCCGGATGTTTCCAGTCGCCGCACAATGGAATTGACCACCCGTTCGATCTTTTCTTCAGCGGCCCGTTTCTGCAGGGCATTCTTGAGGGCATAAAACAGTTTTTCGCGGTCAAACGGTTCCTTGACGCCTGTACTTTTTACAACCGTCATGTCCCGCAGCTGAACACGCTCAAAAGTGGTAAACCGCCCACCACAGCCTTCGCAGACACGCCTGCGCCGGATAGCCGAATTGTCTTCGGTTGGCCGGGAATCCTTGACCTGCGTCGCTTCATGGCTGCAATAGGGACACCGCATCTGAACGCCTCACCAGGGATAAATGGGAAAACGCGCGCACAAGGCAGCGGCATGGGCACGGGTCTTGGCTTCCACATCCGCATCGCCATCCGGATTTTTGGAAAGCGCGGAAAGGACAGCCACAATCATTTCACCGATATCCACAAACTCATCCCGCCCAAAACCGCGGCTGGTTCCCACCGGAGATCCAAGCCGAACCCCGGACGTGATGCCGGGTTTTTCCGGATCAAACGGAACCGCATTCTTGTTGCAGGTCATGCCTGAACGCTCCAAGACAGATTCCGCATCCTTCCCGGTCAGCTTTACGGGTCTCAGATCCACCAGAACCATGTGGCTATCCGTCCCGCCAGACACAACACCAAGCCCGCCCTTGATGAGGGTTTCCGACAAGGCACGCGCATTTTCCACCATGGCCGCCGCATAAGTGCGGAACTCGGGCTTGAGCGCTTCGCCCAGCGCCACCGCCTTGGCAGCAATCACATGCATCAGGGGGCCGCCCTGAAGACCCGGAAAAACCGCAGAATTCATTTTTTTGCCAATATCCGGATCATTCGACAGGATCATGCCGCCACGCGGCCCGCGCAGGGTTTTGTGTGTGGTGGTCGTCACCACATGGGCATGCGGCAGGGGCGAAGGATAAACCCCGCCAGCCACAAGACCGGCATAATGCGCCATATCCACCATGAACAGCGCGCCCACCTCATCAGCCACCTTGCGGAAACGGGCAAAATCAATCACACGGGAATAGGCGGAAGCACCCGCAATAATCAGTTTTGGTTTGTGTTCCCGCGCAAGCTTTTCCATGCCTTCATAATCAAGCAATCCATTTTCCGGCCGCACACCATACTGAACCGCATGAAACCACTTGCCGGACATGCTGGGCGCAGCCCCATGTGTCAGGTGCCCGCCTGCAGAAAGCGACATGCCCAAAACGGTATCGCCGGGCTGGAGCAGCGCAAGAAAAACCGCCTCGTTTGCCTGGGCCCCTGAATGCGGCTGGACATTCACGAATTCACACGAAAAAAGTTCCTTCGCGCGGGAAATGGCAAGGGCTTCTGCCATATCGACAAAACTGCAGCCGCCATAATAGCGTTTTCCCGGATACCCTTCCGCATATTTGTTGGTGAGAACGCTGCCCTGCGCCTCCAGCACCGCCCGCGACACGATGTTTTCCGAAGCAATCAGTTCGATCTGCCCCTGCTGGCGCGCAAGTTCACCGGAAATTGCGGCAAAAATTTCAGGATCCGCCTTTTCCAGCGAAACGTTCATTGGATGTTTGGTCATTTCCGGCCCTCAAGAATCAGGATATCTTGGCAAGGCGGCTCTCATGCCGCCCTCCTTCATACCGGCTTGAAAGGAAAACTGCAATGCAATCCCGCGCAACTTCTTCACCAATGATTCGCGCGCCCAGCGCCAGAATATTGGCATTGTTGTGCTGGCGCGCCAGACGGGCCGTTGTGGTATCATGGCAAACCGCCGCCCGGATGCCGGAAAAGCGGTTGGCCGCAATTCCCATGCCGGTTCCGGTGCCACAAATCAGGATTCCCGTTTCCGCCCGCCCATCCTTGACCATGGCTGCAACCTGAACCGCATAATCAGGATAATCCACCGATTCAGGACTGTGCGTTCCCATATCCTGAACCTGATGTCCACTGTCGCGCAAAAAAACCGCAAGTCTTTCCTTGAGGGCATACCCGGCATGATCGGCCGCTATGGCAATGTTGGTCATTTCACTCTCCCAAAAACCAATGACATCCAACCTTCAGGATAAAACTTTTCAAAGCCTGGTCAACGCTTTCTTCTTTTAAGAGAAAAAATGGATTTCTTTAAAAAAATCAACTTTTGGTTATCTTTTTCCGACTAGAGTAGTGGATTTTATAAAATGTTTAAAACCCACCTTGACAAGATTCTTCCCCCATGCTCTATATCCAATCGATATAGTATTCATAGCGGGTTAAGCCAAGGGATCGGAAAATGAACCAGGAAAACGACATCAGCCAGCACGTTTTAAAGCAGGACATCCTGCAGATGGCTTCCGATATCGTATCTTCCTATGTTGGTTCCAACCTCATGGATCCAAAGACCATCCCCGATGTCATCGAAACCGTTTTTCATGCCCTTTTGCAATGCGCAACGTCCACAAATCCGGGACAGGCCTGCAAACCCGCCATTTCCATCAAGTCTTCCATCCAGCCGGATTTCCTTGTCTGTCTTGAAGATGGCAAAAAACTCAAGATGCTCAAGCGCCACCTCCGTACAAGCTACAACATGACGCCTGAAGAATACCGGTCAAAATGGGGCTTGCCCGCAAGCTATCCCATGGTGGCCCCCAATTATGCCAAGCGGCGCTCCGATTTCGCCCGAAAAATCGGTCTTGGAAAAGCGCGCACAAAGGCAAGGAAAACCGCCTCCGTCTGAAACATGACGTAATGGCGGCAGCTCCGAAAGGAGCGGAGCCGGACAGTCATCCCCCCCCCGACTGTCCGGCTTTTTTATGTCCGCAATTCAGGATATCTGCCATAAAAACCGCAGGATAAAAATCCGGCGGTTTCATGCAACAGCTTAGTTATATGCCGGGCCCGAGATGACGAGTGGGAGCCGGAGCGGATTCCTGGGGCTTCTTGCCTCCTGCATCCTGCGCATGGCGAGTAAACACCCCTGAAAGAGCTTGCTTCATCTCTTCCTCGGTATAGACGAGAGGCAGGAATTCCTGCACGGTCTTCCCTTCCTTGTTGCGAATGGAAATATCCGTGCGCGGATCTTCCATCAAGCGGTCAACAAGCGCTCTCTTGTCATCAAGAACCGCCTGGAAGAGCGGCGTATAACCCTTCTCATTCTGCGCATTCAGGTTGGCGCCATGCTCCAGCAAAGTCTCAACCATGTATTTGTCATTACTGCGAACAGCAAGATGCAGCGCCGTGACTTGCCCCGGCTTTTCAGAATTGGGGTTTGCGCCCGCTTCCAGAAGCGCATCTACGATTCCCTTGTTTTTTCTGCTCACGGCAAGCTCCAGAGGAGAAATGCCATACTCGCCTCTCAGGTTTGGATCAGCCCCATGGAGCAGCAAGGTGTTTATTGTTTTTAAATTTGCACTATCCGAGGAAAGCGCCATAAGCATCGTGTTACCTATATCATCCCGCACATTTGGATCGGCCTTGTATTCCACAAGGAGGGAGATAATTTCCCGCGCCTTTTCAGCCTTGTCATGCTTGTCATTTACCTTGGCGCGTTCCAGCACCTCCGCAGCCTCGACAAGAGGGAATCCCGAACCACATCCATTGGGGTTTACCCCCTTCTTCAGGTAAAACTGGACCATTCGCGGGTCATTGTCCTGAACCGCTTCTACGAGCTTTTCCTCATCCCCGTATTTCTTCATGTGCCGACGATACAGCGCAGCCACTACTTGCGGCATCCCCCCAAGACCAGCAAGCATGACCGCCAGCGGTATGAGACCATCAGCTATCAACAGCATGGCCGCAACAGCCGCTACAACCGTAACGCCATTCCTGAACAAGGTGCCAGTCTTGGCGGCAACATTATCATCGAACTCTCCAAACCCTATCAAAAACCTATACAGCAAAGACTTGCGAGCAGGCACAGGCCGGTAATGGGAAAGCTTGTTGTTCCCCGCAACAGTTTTTGCCTTCGCGAGAGCAAGGCCTTCATTCTTCGCATATTCGGCGGCAGTCATGCCGAGCGTATTCCTGAGTGACGTGTCCGCCCCATGCGCAAGCAGGAAATCTATGGCCTTGCTCTTCCTCTCAACGGCAGCGACATGAAGCGGCGTATTGCCAACCACACTGCTCCTGCCATTGATGTCCGCCCCTTCCGCAAGAAGCTTCTCAAGCTCTAAAACATCATTCCGCGCAGCCGCCTCATGCATACGGTCATCAACCTCATCCTGTACATCAGAGGGGGCCGCAAGCATCACATCATCAACAGGCCAGTTTTCTTCTTCCTGAACAAATTGCTGCTGCAAGGGCTTCTTGAACATTTCAGACATACTTTCCCTCCTTTGAACACAACGAAAAATACCATACCCAAACTAAGATAACAATTCACAAAGCTACATAGATGACTTGTAAAAAACGCACAACAGAAGGATCAAACTGGGCTACCCTGCGGTTTCGGGGCGCATCACATCGGTACGCACCATGGTCGGCGAAACGGCGGAAACGGGCAAGACTACTGCAAAAAAATGACAGAGACGGCCCGGAACCTTCACGCGAAAATCGGCGAATTCCTCAAACAGGTTTCCGGACAATGGTTTCCTGCCCGCAAGGCGTCAAGCTGGTGCGCCATTTGGTGCGGAATCCTGTCCATCCGTTCCTTCCGGTTGCGGATTTTCCTTATGGACGCTCCATTCCAGAAGCAGCGCCCAAGCAAGGGCAAGAATGGTCGGACCAATAAAAAGACCGATAAATCCGAAGGAAAAAACGCCTCCCACAAGCCCAAGAAAAACAAGGATGAACGGCAGGTTAACGCCCCGGCTCACGAACCAGGGACGCACGAAATTGTCAATCGAGCCGACAACCAGCGCCCCCCAAAGCACAAGGAAAATTGCCCAGCCCGTTTCCCCGCCGTTGAACAGCCACAGGACGGCAGGAACCCAGACCAGCGCGGGCCCGCCCGGAACAAAGGATGCGAAAAAGGTCAGAAGCCCGAGCAGCGATGCCGCCGGGATCCCGGAAAGCATAAAACCGAGAGCTCCAACAGCACCCTGCAGCAGGGCGGTTCCCGTCATGCCGTACACAACGCCGATCAGGGTCTTGTGCGAAACGGACAGGAGACGCTCCCCCCGCTCTCCGCCGAAATTCTGGATAAGGACCCGCGCATGTTCCGCAACCCGTGCGCCATGTCGGAAGAAAAAATAGGCAATCAGCACCCCGAGGCTCAGGTCAATCAAGCCCTGACCGATGGACACCCCGACCGCCAGCAGCATTTGGGATACCTTTCCCCCATGGGTGGCAAGCAGCGCGGAAAGCCTTGCCCGATCCAGGACCAAATGTCCCCACCACGCGCCAAGATCGTCACCCACATAGGGGATTTTCGACAGAAGTCCGGCGATGCGTCCGGTGGCATCCCCTTCCAGCGAGCGCAGGATGGTTTGATAAAGCGTGTTGACATTATCGGCCACCGACGACCCTATGACCACCAGCGGCACAATGAAGCCCGCAACCAGAATCAGGGTGGCCAGCAGGGCGGCCACAGCGGTTCGTCCCTGCAGGCGCCGCTCCAGCCATGCAAAAGCCGGCCATGCCGAAAGGGCGAGAATGGTGGCAAGCAGAATGGCCGGAAAAAAAGGGGCGAGGATAACAAGACATCCCGCCAGAATGGCCGTAACCCCAAAAATCCCGGCGACAATCCGGTAAAGTTGGGTCTTGTCATGCAGGTCGATGTCCATCATGGATTTTTTCCTTCAGGAAAGCCTTGCCTCCTTTATAGCAGAAAACCGCAAGACTTGCACCCCTGCGCGCATAAAAAACGCCGGATAGTGGATCCGGCGCTTTTTCATGGGATGATTTCAGGACAATGTGCCCGGCGGTTTCGGCGTGCAAGAAGGTCCCTGTTTTACAGTGTTATCGCGCTTCAAGCGCTTTCGGGGAGAACTTCTCTTCTTTTCAGCCTGCGGGGCGTTTTCCTCCCCTTGCAGGACAGAAGGATTTTCCTTCGGCAACAGGTGCAGGTAGGCACGTGCCGTCTGCCCCTCGTTGTTGGGAACGTCAAGGTCGGTATGCGGACTTGACCGCAAAACCTTCACCACCTCCGCATCGCCCGCCATAATGGCGCGGAACACCGGCGTATAACCTTCTTCATCCTTCACATTCGGGTTGGCGCCATAACGTAGCAAATCATTGATAATCTGAGTATCTTTGTTGGCAACAGCGATAAAAACAGGATACCCCACACCATACCCGTTGGGATTAACCCCAGAAACCAAAGCTTTTCTCACGAGTTTCGATTTTCGACGCTTAACCAGTTTATTGAATTTTTTTCCGTATTTTATAAAACCTTCCCTTTCCTCTACCTGATGAATTCCCGAAAGAAGCAATCCGGTTATAACCATAAAAGTCATCCCCTCCCCCAAGAGCCAGCCCCCTCCCATAGCAGCCAATGCTGGATTAGCAACCCCTACAGCCACAAGAAAAGCACCACTCAAATATGCAACCGCCAACAGCCCCAATAAAGAAGCAACAACTTTAGCCGAATACATGTTTCCATTACATAAATTATATTTATGGATGGTAGGGATTTTCTCTTCCTGACGAATACCATCATGAAAATCCGGGGCAGAAAACACCGCGCGCATTTCGTCATTCTTGGCGCAATCAACCGCTTTCTGCTGGGCGACATTTTCCAGATTTTCATCCACCCCCGGCTGGCTACGCAGGAAGCGTGCCATTTCCACATGGCCCTCACGCGCGGCAATATGCAGTGCTGTGTTGCCGTTCTGGTTTTGCGCGTTGATAGACACGCCAAGTTCCAGAAAGGCCCGGACTTTGGGCACATCTCCATCAAACGCGGCATCATGGATGGTCAGCGCCGTGTCCGGCGCAGGCATCGCCCGCACGGCGCAGCGCGGCTGAATAACGCTGTTTTCCTGTTCTTCATCCTGCCTCGACATGGGCGGGCGGTTTGCAAACTGTTCCATGGGGAATCATCCTTTTTCAGGTTTGCACGCAAATTAGCGCACCCTTGAAAGGATGACCAATGCCATTTTGATATGTCAGGTATGCAAAAAGCTTATACGGCCTCGATGATGACCATGGCCTGCGCATAAGGATAATCATCCGTCAGCGTCACCTGAACATTGGCGGTCATGCCATGCGGAATGAGGGCCATGAGGCGCTCCCTTGCCCGACCCGTCATCACCAGCGTGGGTTGTCCGGAGGGCAGGTTGACCACCCCGATCTCCTTCCACGACACACCTTGCGCAAGCCCTGTGCCCAGCGCCTTGGCCCCGGCTTCCTTTGCGGCATAACGCTTGGCATAACTCCACGCCGGATGGTAGCGCGCCTCCGAACGGGCCTGCTCCACTTCCGTGAAGCAGCGGTTGCGGAACCGGTCGCCAAACCGCTCCAGCGTTTTTTCCACCCGCCTTATATCCGTAACGTCCATACCAATCCCGACGATCATGCGCCTCTTGTCCTTTGTGCCGACTGCACACACCGCATGGCCCGCAGCGCCGCGATGACGCCCGCGAGGTGTTTGACATCCTTCACCTCGACATCCAGCAGCAGATCCCAGAATTCCGTTGTCCGGTTGACAATGCGCAAATTCGTGATGTTACCGCCATTTTTGCCAATGATGGTGGAAATCCCCCCGAGACTCCCCGGCTCGTTGAGAATGCTGACACTGATGCGCCCGGTGCGGTTCTCAACGCCGGTGGTTTCCGCCTCATCATCCCACGACACGTCGAGCCACCGCTCCGGCATGTCGCTGAAAACCTCAAGCGTGGCACAGTCAATCGTGTGGATGGTTACGCCCTTGCCCGTGGTGACAATCCCCACGATGCGATCGCCCGGCAGGGGATGGCAACATCTGGCAAAATGCATGGCCATACCCGGAATGAGCCCCTTGATGGGCAGCGGCTTGTCTTTCTTTTTTTCCTTCTTGCCCCGCAGACGGTCAAGTGGATGCTTGAACAGGCTGGGGGGTGGTTGATCCTGCCGCTTGTGCGCAGGGAAAATGGTATTGAACACTTCCCGCGCCGAAACAACCCCGGAACCGATTCCCGCATAAAGATCGTCCACCGTGTCTGACCGGAAAGAAGACAAAACATTTTCCGCCGCCTTTTCCGTAAAGTCATATCCTTCCTGACGAAACACCTTTTGCAGCATGGCCCGGCCAAGATTGATGTATTCGCCCCGCTGGCTGTTGCGGACAAACCGCCTTATGCGGGCGCGCGCCTTGCCCGTGGCAACAAAACGTTCCCATGTCGGCGATGGCGTCGAATTCTTGGATGTGAGGATTTCCAGCTGATCGCCATTTTCCAGCCGCGTGCTGAGTGGCACAAGCCGCCGGTTGACCTTCGCGCCAACACATGTATCCCCAATGCGTGAATGCACCGCATAGGCAAAATCCACAGGCGTTGCGCCGCGCGGCAGGGCATAAAGATCCCCCTTGGGGGTAAAGCAGAACACCTGGTCCTGGAAAAGCTCCAGTTTGGTATGCTCCAAAAATTCTTCCGGCTTTTGCGCATGCTCCAGAATATCCAGAAGTTCACGCAGCCAGCGGTATTGCACGCCCTCCGCCTTCTGCCCCTGTTTATATGCCCAGTGCGCGGCTACGCCCAGTTCGCAAACTTCATGCATCTCGCGGGTACGGATCTGTATTTCAATCCGCTGCCGCTCCGGGCCAATAACCGTGGTATGAAGGCTGCGGTACCCATTGGGTTTCGGGGTTGAGATGTAATCCTTGAACTTGTCAGGCACCACGGCATAAGCGCTATGGATCAGCCCCAGAACCCCATAGCATTCCGAAACGCTGCCGACAACGACACGGAAAGCCATGATGTCGCAAAGCTGCTCGAAAGCAATATTCTTGAGCTGCATCTTGCGCCAGATGGAATAGGGCGTTTTTTCGCGCCCCTGAACCTCTGCATCCTTGTGTCCGGCCTCAACGAGCTTCTCTTTCAGCTCCGCGACAATCCGGCCTGCAACATCCTCCCCCGCATTTCGCAGGAAGGACAGGCGCGCGGTAATGCTCGCGTGTGCATCAGGATAAAGCTCGGCAAAGGCAATGCTCACCAGCTCATCCTTGATCTGGTGGATACCGACGCGCTCGGCCAGCGGCGCATAAATTTCCAGTGTTTCCAGCGCAATGCGCCGCCGCCTGTCCGAATCTGAAATATGGTGCAATGTCCGCATATTGTGCAGACGGTCCGCCAATTTCACCAAGAGGACACGGATATCCTCCGACATGGCCAGAACCAGCTTGCGGAAATTCTCCGCCTGGCTCTGCTGCTTGGATTGCAGCTTGATCTTGGAAAGCTTTGTAACCCCGTCCACCAGCCTCGCCACATCATTGCCGAACAGTCTGCGGACGTCATCCAGGCTGACTGTGGTGTCTTCAACCGTGTCGTGCAGAAGGCCCGTAATGATGGAAGCAACATCCAGATGCAGGGATGTGAGGATTCCGGCCACTTCCAACGGATGGGAAAAATAGGTTTCCCCCGATGCGCGAACCTGCGTTCCATGCGCCTTCATGGCGAAGACATACGCCCTGTTCAGGGCGTCCTCGTCGGCGTCCGGATTATAGGATTTTACAAATTCGACAAGTTCATACTGTCGCAGCATGAAGACATTATACCCATCTCCCTTCCAATTTTGGAAGGGCGGAAATTACATGCAAGACAGATTTTTCAGCAAAAATCAGGCTTCTGTTTCTTCGGAAACGTTTTCACCGGAAAAATCAACCCCGGCGGCCTCGTCTGCTTCACCAACCACACTCAGGAGATCTTCATCGATTTCCTCGCCTTCGGCGCTTTCCGCTTCCGGACCTTCGGCATAAGGCGCGACCCAGATCTTCTGTTCTTCATCAAGGAAGTCGATCACGTCATCCTCAGGCTCGGACGTTTCTTCCATAACCTTCTGGTGCGAGCGGACAAGATTGTCCTTCATCACCTCAAGATCAACATGGTCATCCGCAATTTCACGAAGGGCCACAACCGGGTTCTTGTCGTTGTCCCGTTCCACCGCCATGGGGGCGCCAGATGCGATCTGCCGTGCCCGCTGCGAGGCCATCAACACCAGTTCAAACCGGTTCGGAACCTTGGTGACACAATCTTCAACCGTGACGCGCGCCATGTAATAACCCCATTTCCTGAAAATGCCTAGATGGGCGGTTTTATAGCCTCAACCAAAGGGAAGATGCAAGGAATTTTCACACAAGAACCATTTTTTGCCGCAAAAAACCATTGACAGCACCTGCAAAGATATTGTCGCATGACAACATGAGAACAAAAAAAGCTTTCCCCTCATGGAGATTGGAGGCCCCTCATGCCTGAAAAGTTTGACACATTCCTCTCCGGCGGAAAACTGGAATGCGCATCGGGAGGACGTCCCCGCAGGAAGGGAGGCTTCCACCGCCACCTGATGGCATGCCTTATCAGTCTCGGTCTCATGGCCACCATGCTTTCCCCGGCCCATGCCTTCGCGCCCACCCAACCACACAATTCCCCCTACCTCCGGATGCTCGATATCTTCCAGATCCGCCTGCGCATGCTCAAGACGCCCCACACCATTGTCGTCATCGACCACGACCTCGGGCGTGGAAACATCGCCCATGTCCAGCAGCGCGCCACAGAGGAACAGAAAAAAAGGATGCGCAAAAACGACATCGCATCCGCCACCGCCATTACCCATGCCGAACTTTCCCGCACCGCAAACGCCTTCGCCCAAAGGCATGATGCGCAAAGCATCACCTTCATCACCAACAAGCCTCTGCCACTCCCTCTCGCGGAGAAAGACGCCCTCCTCCTCCACCCTTCATCCGTCGCGGCATGGACATGGGCGGCCCAGCGCGCCTGCGCTCCGATGAACATTCACACCGGAGGTCGCTGGGCCACCGAACCCGTCCGCCTGCCCGTGAGGCTTGCCACGGCAACCCTGCCCACCTTTGCCGAAATGTACAAATACACCCTCTACCATGAGGGATTCGGTCACGCCACCGAACACACGCAGGAACTCTGCGCCGTGGCCACAGGAACCCGCGAAACCTATCGCCGCCACTTGCAGGAGCTGCGTGCCGAAATTGCCGGCGCCGCAGGCCTCGCGCAAGAAACCGGACACAACAGGATTGGCCGGCAGCGCGCCCGAATGCTGGACGCCGGCTGCATCACCCGGATCCTTTGCCGGGAAGAAACACAGCTTCCTTACGCCACATTGGGCACCGGCCTTGAAAAGGCCTGCCAAAAGATCGATGCCACCCTGAAGGATGAAAAAAAGAAAGCCGTCTTCCGCAAAATGACGGACAAGGAACTGGTCACCACCATCGACCATTTGTTCGACGCGGCAAAACCCTCCTTTTCCACCTACGAAAAAACCCTTGAAGCCGCAGCCCTTATCGCCCAGCACGGAAGAACGGACTGCCTGGCGCATGCAAACGCCTCACAAACCGTCGAGATCACCAAACTCATCATCCGCGAAAGGCAGGCATGCGCCCTCCTCCTGCCGCCAGCCCCGCAGCCGAACAGCCGGGAGAAACCCCGTCAGCCCCGACCGCAGCCGCAAAAACAATTCCGTTGACACTTTTCCCTATTCAAATCTACCTTTTCAGGGCGTACACCATAGAAACGGAGCAAAACCCCAGAAAAAGCTCCATGCCCCGGCCTTCACAAGACAACATTCAAGCCTCTCTTCGCCCTGCATGAAAGTGCCCTGACCGCACCATCCACTCCACCGCGTTTTTTCCCGCCGGGAGTCAAACAAATGACAGACAAACATCCCCATGCCCGCCTTCACACATTCCTGAAAAACGCCCCCGTGGAAGTGGAATCCGGCGGCAAACCCGTCCGCTCATGGTGGAAGCGAAAATTCTGCACCATGGTCCTCGGCCTCGGGCTGATCCTTGGCCTCTCCACCCCCCTCGCCAACGAAAGCGAACAACAGTCGCACGAAACCCTCATCCGGGAATTCCGGCAAAAACTTGAAAATGTCCGCGGCAACCGCACCATCGTCATGCTCGACCAATCGCACACGAGCAAAAGCCTTTCCCATATTTTTTCCACCGTCAACGACCACCTGGAAAGGGATGGGCGACGGATGGAAAACCCCGCCCTCCTGAAGGATCTCCAGGAAAAAGCCATCAACGACGAACTTTCCCAAGGTGCCTTTTTTTCCGTCGTTCCCCGCAGGCAACCGGACAAAACGGATTTCAGCCTTCACGTCATCCTCTCGGCAAACCCCGACCACACGCTGGACGACCTCAAGTCAGCCATGCTTTCCTATCCCCGCGAACAATGGCAGGACATGAATCTCTCCAAGGCAGAGTTCCTGCGGGCCATTTATTACCACGAGCTCGCTCACGGCACGGAACCGGATGAATGGCATGAACCCGTATCGGCGGATGCGCACGCATACCGCCTCTACCAGATGGAATTGCGGGCCGACATCGTCTCCCTTGTCGGCATGGCGCGTGACACTCAAGGCCTCAACACCGGACGCCACATCAACCTGTTCCGCACCACAACCCCGTTCAACCTGACCTTCATGGTCATGCAGTCCGACCAAAAACACCTTCTTCCCGACATTTACGGCTACAACATCTCCCAAGGTGTCAGCCGCGCCATGCCCCGGATCGAGGAACAACTCAACACGCCAGAAGGCCGGAAAAAAATTATGTCTCTCAACGACCGGCAGGTGGTTGAAACGGGACACGCCCTTTTCGAGCAGGTCAGGATGGAGAAGCGTGTTTTCGACCAGAAGGAAAGCGCCGCCATGTTCGGCGCCGTCGCCTGCGCGCAGGAAAAGTTGATCGAGATCGCCCCGGGTGTCCCCGCCCCCGCTACTTTCATTTTCCGCAGCTCGCCAGACATGGCCAAGGCCATCGAGAACCTTCTCTCCCGCATAGACCGGGCAGAAAACAGGCTTTTAAAAAAAGGCTTCCGCAACCACCGTCGCAAGGCATGGGATACACAAACCCGAAAACTCAAGGGCGAACCATCGCCTTAACCTCCCCCGCCCGCTGCTCGTCCATCCTCCATCTCCCGAAGCGTTTTTTGTACAAACAGAACCAGCGCTCAGCCGCTCTGCAAAGAGCATGCCAAGAAAAACAAAAAACGCAAAACAATGTCATTGACAGGGATTCACCTCAAAGGTTAGCGTATAGTACCTGCAAAGTGCATTTTTGCAATCCAGTCCCCTTGAACGGGCTGGTTTCATGATGTGTTTTGCAACAACGCATAAAACAGAACTGATGAGGTTTGTTGATGGCGGATATGGGCGCAACAGTCCAGAAGAGTTATGATGTTCTGCGGAATGGCCGCGGAGAAATTTGCATCATCATCGACCACCGTCCCTCATCCCCTGAAACGCCTTCCATCCTTTTTTCCGGCCCGGACGCAGCCCTTGAGCGCCGGCCAGATGAAACCGTCTTCCTGCCGGCCTTCCCGGAACATTTCCTTGAAACCGCAAAAACCTGCGACAGCATCCTTGTTGTCGAGGTCACGGACATATCCCCCGAAGAACTTTCCGGTACGAAAGATCTTCCCAAAAACCACATTTCCCGAATTTACGACGCCAAGGTGAGCCATGAGTGAGCTGGTACACCCAAACAAACCGACGTGCATATGCTGCGTCCTCGCACGGACAAGGGCATTGGACAAACCAGAAAGAAAAAGACCAGAAAAAACATAGGAAACATCCCGCCCAACATCCATCGCGAAACCAGCACAAGGAGAAACCCCAATAAACGCCTGCAAGCCATAAAAAACAAAAAAGGCAGCAGGCAAAGAACAGACAGGAACAAAAGCGATGACAGACAAGCCCAGCAATGCGCGCATCCATGATTTTCTTGAATACGGTCCCGTCGAGGTTTCTTCCGGCGGAAAACCCGAAACTTCATGGTGGAGGCGAAAAATTGTCGCCGTCATCGCCGGGATCGGAATCCTTGTCAGCTTGGCCGCCTCACCCGTCCGCGCTGCCTCTCCGCAAAGGGAAAAACAAAAGTTTCAGGAAAGAACGGCCAAAGAATTCCAGCAGAAGCTGGACAATACCCGGGAAGACCAAACCCTCATCTTCCTCGACCACAAGCGCGCCAAGGAAAGCGCTGCCTACATTCTTTCCACCCTCAACAAGTACACCAAGCGTGACGAACGCCGCCTGGTAACATTTGAAAGCGCCCTCAAGATCAAAAAAATTGCAAACGAGACCACAACCGGTTTCCTTTATCGCGTTCCCGTTCTTTCCGGTCTGAATCCGAAAAACCCAAACCACCGCTGCGCCGTCGGTATGGGAAACATGCCGGAGGTCAGCCGCGACGAGCTCAAGACCCTGCTCAGCGGCAAATACGCGCAAATCCTGTTCAAACCGGACTTCCCCGCCAATTTTGAGGAAATGACCCGCGCCGTCTGCTACCATGAAGCCTTTGGCCACGGCACCGAGGGCGAAGATCTCTACATGATGAAAGCGGATCCTTCCTTCCGCCGCAACCTTAAGGAACTCAGGGCTGATATCGCCGCCATGGTGGGCACAACAAGGGACACGGGAACCACTCGCATCGGACAAACCATGTGCCACCTGCGCACCATGTCCACTTTCAAGCAGACGCTGACAATCCTTCAATACAACGCTCCGAAACACCTGCCGGCTGTTTACGGCTACAACATCGGCCCCAACAGCCAGCGGGCAATCGACATCATGAACGGCATCCTCGCCCAGCCCGGCGGCAAGGACATGGTCACCAGCCTCGATGACGCTGGTGTTGTGCGAATGACCAACAGCATCTTTGAACAGGTTCGCCCAAGCTTTGAGAACTTCAAGAAGGATTGCACTGCTGTCCTTGGCCTGGCCACATGTGAAAAGAACATTTCTTTCAAAACCAGCTCGACAACCACCATCCCGGCAAAAATCCTCTGCCGGCAAACGCCTGACATGACGTTACGCATCCAGTCATTCCTCCGGCATCTTGACCGCGCCGAGGGATCCTTGCTGAAAAAAGACTTTTTTCCCAAGCCTCGCCGGGTCACGTGGGCCGAAGAAAGCCATCTGCTGGCCAATGCCAGCCGTCGCACCCACGTGGCTGCACCCAGACCAACGCCTTGATATCTCTTCGATGGGGAAGGAAAGTCCATTTTCCTTCCCCATTTCCCCTCCAGTCAAAAAAAGGCCGGTCCATGACAAGGTATTGTTCCTCCCGCCTACACGATTTTCTTGAACACAAAAAGGAAGGACCAGACCTGCTTAGCCCCAATGTCCGTTCATCTCCATACATCAGACACCTACGCGAAGTGCGCTCGGACATTGCCGCCACCATCTGTCTTGCGCAGATGGATGGACACACCCGCACGGGGCGCAGCATAGCCATGGATTCCAACAGACTGGTTCTCCGCCGACCTAAGCCTGCGACACCGCTTCCAAAACCATCCATGCCATAACATCATATCCAGACAGGATGCACGACATGTCTTCTCCCAACCTCGACCGCATTCAGGAGTTTTTGAACACACCAAAGCTTGAGGCCGCGCAGGGCGGGCAGAAGACAGGCTGGTGGCGCAAGCGTCTGGCCACCATTTTCCTGGGGGTCGGTTTCCTGCTGGGCAGCGCCTTTGCACTCAACCGCCCCATGGGCGCTGATGACGTGTTCTCCAAGGAAAAATACAAAAAATACATTACCGATGCACAGGCATCCGTCAATGCCATCAAGGACAATCGCCCCATTGCCATCATAGATCGCACCCCGGTCAAAAATGACATCCTCATTATCATCGGCAGCATGGTCGAGGCGCTCAACCAGAAAGGGAAACCGCTGAAAAACATCTCGGTGGCCCTGAGAGTCAAGGAAGAAATGCCCGGTATGACCGGGATGGCCTGGCGCATCCGCAATGACAGCACACAAGCTCTCCCTGATCTGGGAATTGTCCTGCCCATGCATCCGTCCACCACCGCCCGTGCCAAGATGCGTTCTTACGCCAATCTGCCTTTGGGATTTTTTTTCCGGAAAGATCTCCCCGTTTCAACCTTCCACACCGCCATGTTCACATACTGGCATGAGGCCTTTGGACACTGCACCGAAGGTGCCGACTTGCTGGGCGTCCCCTACAACCAACATATCCGCCACCTCATGGAAGTCCGATCCGACATTGCGGCATCCATTTGCATGGCCCGCATGGATGGCCACACCTGCACGGCACGTAGCATTGCCATGATCCGGGATATTGGCATTTATTTCAATTTCAAGCATTTCAAGAACACAAGCTGGATCAGGGAAAGTCCGGCCAGCGCCTGCATCTACAATCTCGGCCCCACATCCCGCATGGCCTGTGACGAGATTGACCGCATTCTCGCGGATCCCGTCAAGGCCAAGGCCTTCCGCAACATGGATCCGACAGCGACGGTGGCCCTGACCAACGAAATTTTTGACAAGGTCAAACCTTCAAAAGCTCTCTCCCTGCTCCGGGCAAGCATCATCCGCGATGCCATCCTTCAGGAAACGGATGAGACCATCAAGGCCAGGGTTGACGCTAATGAAGACCTCAAGCTCCAGACTGCTCTCTACCTCAAACAAGTCAACCAGTCAAAAGCCTGCATGCTGTCCCCGTTGCGCAAGGAATTTCCCCTGCCACCGGTGCTCAGCCCGCCCATGCCCGTCCCCGCCAAACCCGGCGCATGAAAAAAAGGGAGAGCCACGCTCTCCCTTTTTTTCTTGGCCATGCGCATGACTTACCGGTTGCTGAAATAGCGGTCGTTGCCTATGGCATGCGCAAGGTGCAGCCCCATCGCCGCCATCTCGCGACTGAACACTTCGAAATTTTCATCGAAACATTCGACCTGAATGAATACCCTGTTGCCTGCAAGGAGCTGTTTCATGCCGGCAATGGCTGTGGCCTCATGGCCTTCGATGTCAATCTTGAGGAACAAGTTTTCATCGCGCAGGGGAAGGAATTCGTCCAGCGCCACGCAAGGCAACTCCACCGCGTTTTCGCCCACGCCCACGCGGGATTGCCCCGTAACACTCTCGTCATAATGCAGGAAGCTGATGGTGCCGGTTTTCTCCGACACGGCCTTGTCCACAATCTCTATCTTGCCCACCAGTCCATTGAGCAGGATGTTGGCTTCCAGCTGGTAACGGTTCCGGATATCGGGTTCAAAGGCCACTACCCGGCTGGCCAGTTTTTTGGCTGCAACCAGAATGCTGTAATAGCCAATATTGGCTCCCACATCGAGGAAGATTCCCCCGGGAGCCTTGGCCATTTCCCCCAAAAAATAATCCAGCTGTTCGCGCTCGAAATCATCATAAAAGGCAATCTGCCGATCGACAAAATTTCGGTAATGCAACAGGAACACCGATCCACGCGAAGGCTTCAGCGCAAAACCATTTGGCCAGGTCATGCGCGCAACCAGCTTGCCGAAACTCGGAACCAGACGCTTCAATATGGGGAGGTTGTAACGCGCAGGGTTGAAGGACATGTCTCACTCACTTCCAGAAAAAATGTCACGCACCAAAATGACAACAGGCAGGCCCCCCATAGCCATCTGGCACAATGACTGAAGGTTTTAGCAGCCCATCCCATTTCAGGCAATCATCTTCTCAATTAAAGCATTTTCAACAAAAACGGGCAACTTGATTGCCATCTCCTTGCAGAGGAGATACAATTTTCCATCAAATCCAGGTCAAAATTCCAGACAAGAGAGCCCATGTCCAACAAAACGCGTATCCAGCCTGTCATTCTTTGCGGTGGTTCCGGCACCCGCCTCTGGCCCCTTTCGCGCACAGGATTTCCAAAACAATTTCTCAGCCTCACCGGAAACAGCACCCTGTTCCAGCAGGCTATCCAGCGTCTGTCCATGACAGGGGGCAAAAAACATCCCGTGTCCGCTCCCATGATCGTTATCAACGAAGAACACCGTTTCATTGCCATTGAACAACTGAGGGAAACAGGCATTGAACCTGGCCCTGTCCTGCTTGAACCGGTTGGACGCAACACAGCCCCTGCCCTGACGCTTGCCGCCCTGTCCGCACAGGAAACGGGGGATGACCCCATCCTTGTCGTAACCCCTTCCGACCAGATGGTCACCGATCTCCCCATCTTTACCACAGCCATACAACAAGCAATTGATGAAGCCATGCATGACAGCATGGTCATCCTTGGCATTTCCCCAAACCGCCCTGAAACCGGATATGGTTATATCAAGGCAGGCGCCCCCGCCAATACCAAAGCAGTCTTGACCCCAACTTTTATTGTTGAATGTTTTGTTGAAAAACCTGATGAAGCAACCGCAAAACATTATCTTGAAGAAGGCGGTTACTTCTGGAATGCTGGAATATTCGTACTCAAGGCTTCCGTATGGCTCAAAGCCATTGAACATTTTTGCCCGGAAATCTCCAAGGCAACCCGCAAGGCATGGGCACACCGCACAACAGACACTCATTTCATCCGCCCAGGGAAAGCGGAATTTTCCAGCGTTCCGGCCAAATCCATCGATTATGCCGTCATGGAACACTGTCCCGGCAGTCCATTCCCCATCAGGATGGTTCCACTCGACGCCGGCTGGAGCGACCTTGGAGCTTGGGACGCCATATGGGACAACCTTCCGAAGGATGAATGCGACAACGCCCATCTGGGCGACGTTGTGACCACCGACAGCCACAACACCCTGGTGCACGCCACCAGCCGCCTTGTCAGCCTGGTGGGCGTGGACAACCTTGTCATTATCGAAACCCCGGATGCCATACTGGTTGCCAACAAATCACGAAGCCACGACGTAAAACACATTGTCAACCAACTGGATGCGCAAAAACGCCATGAACACACACACCACCGAAAGGTATACCGCCCGTGGGGCTGGTACGACAACCTTGAAACCGGCCCCTTTTTCAAGGTCAAGCGCATCCAGGTCAAGCCCAAAGCCAGCATAAGCCTGCAAAAGCACAATCATCGCGCCGAACACTGGATTGTCATTGAAGGGACTGCGGAAATCACCTGTGGCGAAAAGCGCCTGACACTGTCCATGAACCAGTCAACTTATATTCCATTGGGGGAAACCCACAGGCTTTCAAACCCGGGCGACACCCCGCTTGAAATCATCGAAGTGCAATCGGGCAGTTATCTGGGCGAAGACGACATTGTGCGCTTTGCAGACCAATATGGACGCATGGAAATCCAGAGCATTTAACGTTTAGAGCCTTGAGCGTTTAGATTGAACAATTCCTGTTGATCTTGGGATGAGCCAGACCGCAAGGCGAAAACCGCAGGGCGATGCGGGCATCGTCCAAGGTTTGAAAACACGGCGGATGGCCATCAAAAGGCAACAGGGGTATTCAAGATGAACGCTCAAGGCTCTAAATGCTCCAGCGTCACAAAGGCCGTTTTCATGATTTTACAGGATAAGGCAAAAAAGCCGATGGCGTCCCCTAGGGGATTCGAACCCCTGTTGGCGCCGTGAGAGGGCGCTGTCCTAGGCCTCTAGACGAAGGGGACTTGTCTTCATCGAAGCTGCGGGGCTTATAACCCGCCCTTCCTGTATTGGCAAGCGGAATTTATGCTGCAAAAACCTCAGGGCCCGGGACGCGGAACATCGCTCCCGGAATGTCTCCGTTTTTTCTGCGCAATTTCTGCCTCGCGCCGCCGCATGAAGACTGCAATGCCTGCGGCCCCCAAAACGCCCATCAGGAAAACCCATTTCTCCGCATCATGCCCGCAAGGTTCTTGTGGCATCGCAGGTGGCAGGACAGGCGCCCGCGTCCGGACACCGGGAAGCTTTGCCCCCGGAAACAGGACAGCAAGCTTGGCGTGGGTTGCGGAAGAAACGCCGGAATAGCGGGTGTTCTTTTTGGAAAAACCCGGCAATTGGCGAGAAACACCCCCCAAGCCATTCAAGCTCATGCTGGCCACAAGATCAGGACTCTCGTAGGTATCTCCGGGCCACGCAAGAACCCTTCCCTCTGCCTTTGCTTCCCGCTTCATGTCCTCAAGAATGCGCATGCAGGCATTTTCGTAAACCGTGCAAAGCGGCGAGTCAAAAAAGGCATCAAACACGGCCAGCCGGGCACTTTCCGTTGCCGTTTCAGGATTTGCGGCATACGCGCATTCCCAGGCTTCCGCCAAAGGTTTCTGGGCATCTCTGGAAAGACAGGAAGCCCAGGCCTGCCCGCCCATTTGCCAGGCAGCTTCTGTCCCGACCGTGCGCGCAATGGCTTCTGAAACCTTGTATTCCAGAAAACATTCCGACAGGGAACGATTGGACATTTGCATCAATCCAAGCCCAAACTGCTGCACATGGGTCATTTCATGCAGCAGCGTTGGAACAAGCTCATCATCCTGATAAAGCTGGCTCAGGAAAACCGTTTCCATCCGCCGATGGGTTTCCCCGTGAAACTGCCGTGCCCGAAGCATGTCTTCAAAAAACATCAGGCGCCAATCCGTTCCAACATCCTGCCCAAAAAGGCGTTTCCCCTGAAAAGATTGCTGGGCCCGCCTGACAATTTCAGCCAGGCGCATCTGCTCCACCTTCGTGCCTTCCAGCATGAAACCGGCGGGGATATCATCCATTCTGGCCAAGGATGCGGAAAGGAAAGTTTCCCGGGAACGTTGCTCCGCCCGGTTAAAGGCCTCAACAAGTTTTTTGACCGGCTTTACAGTCTCTGACCGCAAAACCTCCGGTTCTGGTGCGGCAGACAGAGCAGCCGCAAGACCAAGGGCTGCAACCCCACCCAAAAGCCAGGATTTCAGGCTTTGCCTCATGCCGCATCCCCAAACAGGAAAACCAGTATCTGCTCCGGTGCATCGGCCACAAAATCGGCGTCAACCGGCCCCTGCTTGCGCGCCTCGGCACAAATCCGGATAAAATAGGGATGCACCTTGTCGAGTACCTCAAGACGCGCCAGGATTTTCTTTCCCCAGGCCGCATAAATTCCCATAACGCCGCATTTGCGCGCCATGGCCACATCCCGCACGGGATGATCGCCGACCATCACGGCCTGCTCCGGTCTCACCTTCATTTCCGCAAGAATGGCCTGCAGGATTTCCGGGTGGGATTTTGGCCCGTGATCCTCGATATTCGCCGCAAGACGCAAGACAAAGCCGTGTTCATCCGGCAAAGACTCATAACGCGGCGGCTCGGCTGGATCATAGGTGCGTTCAGGCCCCCGATCCCCCGCCACGCAAACCAAGTCAAACAGGTCGCCGATGCCCAGATGCTCCATTTGGGCAAGAATGCGGCTGATGTTGGCATCCGAATAACAGGCGAGCTTCACGCCGCGGGCCTTGAGCGCTTGAAGCGTATCCACGAGCCCTTCATAAGGACGGATCAAGTCCTGCAAACAAGCCTCGTAAGCCCTGATCTCCGGCCCGTAGCGCTGCACCAGGTCATCTCCCGGATGCGCCCCCATGAGCCCCGCATGATGCGGGATGGCCAGCGAATACTGAAACATGTTGGTATGCACATCAAAGACGGCCTTCATGCCTTCCATGACCACATCCCGCGAAAGGCCGCTTTTCCCGGCCAAATCATCAATCAGGCGGGAAAAAGCCTGATCATGGGCACCGAAGCTTTCCCACAAGGTATTGTCGAAATCAAAAATGGCAAGCCTGATATCATGCATGGTCTTTTGATCTTTCACAGTTTCTCACCATCCCTAAACAGAAAACCCAAGACCTGCTCCGGTGCATCGGCCACGAAATCCGCCACCACCTGTGAACCCACACGTGCATTTTCCCGCATTTGACGGAAATAGGGATGAATGTCGGCCATCACCTCAAGATGCTCCAGGCTGTCACGCCCCCAAGCCGCAAAAATCCCGGTCATCCCCATCTTCATGGCCATGGCCACATCGCGCACAGGATGATCCCCCACCATGACCGCCTGCCCCGGCTCCACCCCAAACTCGGCACAAATGAAGGAAAAAACCTCCGGGTGCGATTTCGGACCAAAACCGTCACTGTTCAGCACCATGCGACAGGCGGGTTTTCCTTCGCCTCCCAGTTTCACATATTCCACCGGGCATGCGGGATCATGAACATCTTCTCCCGCCGGACAAGCGCACAGGATGTCAAAAAAAGACGCAATTCCGATCATGTGCATCCTCTCCAGAACCCGCGTCATGGGGCTTTCCGAATAGCAGGCAAGCCGGATGCCGCGCTGAACCATATCCTCCAGCACCTCCAGCATCCCGTCATAGGGCTTGGCAAGACGGGCAATATTGCTGTCAAATGCCGCTATGGCCGATGCAAATTTTTCCGTAAGGTTCTCGCCAGGATAGGCCTTCCGCAGCACCGGATTGAGCGGCACCGTTTTGGGATAATGGAAAATGTCACAGTTCTCTTCCAAAACCTGACGCATGCCGGAAAGAATTTCATCTGCCGCAATGCCGCTTTGCTCGGACAGGTCTGCCACAAGAAGCCGGACAGCCTGATCGTTGGTGCCGAAATTCTCCCAAAGGGTATTGTCAAAATCGAAAATGGCAAGACGGATGTCACGCATGGTCGCAATCCTTCGACAGAAAACAAGGAATGGGAAACCCTATCAAGATTCCTTTTCCCTTGGCAACAAAAACCCATCCCATGCAATTTTCACGAAAACCATCAGCTTGCATCCCCAAACAGGAAATCCAGAATACTTTCCGGATATTCGGCAACAAACTCCGCATCCACCTTGCTCAGGGTTTTCGCCTCCGCGCACATCCGCATAAAATAGGGATGCACCTTGTCGAGCACCTCAAGACGTTCCAGGATTTTCCTCCCCCAGGCCGCATAAATTCCCACGACGCCACACTTTCGCGCCATGGCCACATCCCGGATGGGATGGTCTCCCACCATGACCGCCTGATCCGGACGCACCTTCATTTCCGCAAGAATGGCCTGCAGGATTTCCAAATGGGATTTCGGGCCATGTTCTGTATTGACAGCCATGCGCCTGGCAAAACTGCAAGTCCCTTCAAGAGATACATAACGCACAGGTTCATCCGGGCAGAAAGGGGCATCTTCCTCATCAGCCGCACAGACCAGATCAAACAGGTGCCCAATCCCCAATTCTTCCATTTGGCGGAAAACCCTGGATGCAGACGCATCCGAATAACAGGCAAGGCGTACACCGCGCGCCCTGAGTCCCTCCAGCAGGAGGAAGATACCATCATATGGCTTCACAAAGCTTTGTAAAAGCTTTTCAAAAACCTCAACTTCCAGGGCATATCGCTGAACAAGGTCTTCCCCGGGATGGGCGGCCTTCAAAGCCGGATGGCAGGGGATGGCACAAGGATACTGGAACATGGTCGCGTGCTCGGCAAACACGCTCTGCATGCCGTTGATGATGTCCATTTGGGAAATGCCGCTGCTTGCAGAAAGATCACAAACGAGCCCCATAAAGGCACGATCATGCGCCCCGACATTCTCCCACAAGGTGTTGTCAAAATCAAAGACGGCAAGGCGGATATCACGCATGAGGGGGCTTTCCGGGCCAGGAGATGAAACGCAAGTCTGCAGTTTCCACATCGAAATCCTGTTTGGCAACCTAAAAACCAGCATAAAAAGGCTTGACCACACCTGCAGGACACATTATGAAAGTTCCCGGCTACTCGGCGCGGTGGCGGAGTGGTGACGCAGAGGTCTGCAAAACCTCGTACACCGGTTCAATTCCGGTCCGCGCCTCCAAGTTTTGCGGGATGCAAAAAACACTGGCAAATCCGTTTTGCCCCTGTTATAAGCTTCTCCGCTGCAAGGTGATCCCCGGTAGCTCAGTGGTAGAGCAAGCGGCTGTTAACCGCTTGGTCGCTGGTTCGAATCCGGCCCGGGGAGCCATTTTGTCAAAACCCGCCACACCGGCGGGTTTTTTGTTGCCTTCACAACAAAAATTATGTCTTTTCAAGAACATAAAAACAACTACAGCCAAATGCGCTGAAGAAACGTTTGTGCGCACAGAATTTTTCCAGCCACGCCAGAAATCCGAAAACCACCCGCAAAAAGCGCCCGGCACCGGGGCGATGCAGAATGGTGCTGGGAAGCAGGTTGGTCAAAACATGCACGCCCATCTTTTCCCGCATCTGTAGGCCATTGATGGCAAGCATGGTTTCCAGCGCAGGAAGGGAAAACAGCCGCATGGGCAGGGACAGCTTCGACCCATTTTTCATTTCAAACGGAAAATCCAGATGCAGATCGCATCCCGGCGGGGTGACAAGGTTACGCCAGGCGGTCTTGAAATCCTGTCCATAACCAAGCCGTCCCCCGATCAGGATATCAACAAACGGCCAGAGGATATCGGCATTCAAGCGCTGCTCAACCTCAAGAAACAGCAAACCACCCTTTTTCAGGGTCGAGGCCATGAGGGCCACAACCTTTTCCGGATCATCAACAAAACTCAGGACACTGCCACAACACACCACGGCATCCTGGCTTTCCAGAGGATAAAGAGACGGATCACCGATATCACCAACCCTGAAAACCGGAGGAATGACAGGTTCTCTACGCATAGCCGCAGCTTGCCGGGAGATGGCGTCCATTTCTCGCTGCGCCGTGCCGTCATTCGTGGAAAAGAGGGGCACAGGCTCACCTTGCGCAAAAATCGGGTCCGAAGCTTTTTCCCGTGCCTGCTTCAGCAACTCATCCGCAAGATCAACCCCGGTTACGGCATAACCGGCCATGGCCAGAAGCATGGACTGGAAACCGGTACCGCATCCGGCATCAAGTGCCACACCGGCTTTTGGAGGAAGTCCGTGCAGGATTCCCGCATGCAGACGGTTAAAAAGGTGGGGATACCAAAGATCATCCAGCACATCATATTCTGTCGCCATGGCATTGTGTGCCATAGCAACGGAATCCTGCCGGAGGGACATTACCACGCGTTGTCGTCTTCCGGCGGCAGGGTTTCATCCACAAGGCCATCCATTTCAAGCCGGTCAGGGTCGGAATAACCGCCTTCGGATACGGGGGGCAGTTGCGAAACCGGGTCCTGGGCCGTTGGTGCCTCGATTTGCGTTTTCTCCGGCAACAACTGGATCGGCTTTTCTGAAGAGGGGGCATTGGTGGGAACCATTCCCTTCAGCAGTTCAGCCCCCGCAACCACAAAGGGGCGGGTTTTCGCCTGCATGAGCCAGGACGGCTGTTTTTCCTGCGGCCAGAGCCATGCCAGCGGCAAATAGATGAGACAGACGATGAGTGCGCCGCGCAGGACGCCAATCCCAAACCCCAGCGTACGGTCCAGCCCGGAGAGCGAGGTTTTGTGGATGGCATCGGAAATGCGGTGGATGATCATGGTGAAGATGACCATGCTCGCCACAAAAAGGACGGCACCACTGGCAATGGCGGCAATCCATTCCGTGGAAATGATTTCCATCATGTAAGGTTGCACAAAGGGAACGCCCAGCAGCATGACAAATACGGAACCGATGAAGGCTCCATAGGTCAGGACTTCGTGGGCAAATCCCCTGGCAAAGGATACCAATGCCGAAACCAGCAAAATGCCAAGAACGATAAAATCAACGGCAATAGGGGTCATGACACACCTTTATTCTTTTGCAAAAAGCGGCAGGAGATCAACCAGCAGGCCCAATTCGGAAACCATCATGCCGCCATTTTCCCGGGCCGTTTTCCCGCGGGAGCGCAGGGCACGCGGCACAAAGGCCCGGGTAAACCCAAGTTTGGCGGCTTCCTTGAGGCGCGCTTCAGCCTGGGAGGTGGCCCGCACCTCTCCCGCAAGCCCGATTTCCCCAAAAATGACCGCCTCGCGCGGCACAGGAACCCCGGAGAGCGCCGATACCAAGGCCGCAGCAACAGCCAGGTCTGCTGCGGGCTCCACAATCTTGAGGCCTCCCGCCACCGACAGGTAAATGTCATTCATGCCAAACTGGACGCCACAGCGCGCTTCCAAAACAGCCAGCACCATGGCAAGCCGCGAAGAATCCCACCCCACCACCGCACGGCGGGGCGTTCCCAGCGGAGACGGCGCCACCAGTGCCTGGATTTCAACAAGAACAGGCCTTGTGCCTTCCATGCCCGCAAAAACCGCACCGCCGGCGACATCGCTCCGACGTTCGGCCAGAAACATCTCCGACGGATTGGCCACTTCCCGCAGGCCCGCATCCGACATCTCGAACACGCCGATTTCATCGGTTGCACCAAAACGGTTTTTCACCGCCCGCAGAATGCGGAACTGGTGACTGCGATCCCCTTCAAAATAAAGAACCGTATCCACCATGTGCTCCAGCACGCGGGGCCCGGCAATGGCCCCTTCCTTGGTAACGTGCCCAACCAGGACAACACAGCATCCCGACTGTTTGGCATGGCGAATGAGTTCCTGAGCACTGGCCCGCACCTGCGCCACCGAACCCGGCGCACTTTCCAGAGCATCCAGAAACATGGTCTGGATGGAATCAATGATGACAAGGCTGGTTTCGCCTTCGCTCTCCAATGTTGCCAGAATATCGCGGACACTGGTTGCCGAGGCCAGCTTCATGGCACTGTTCCCAAGGCCAAGCCTGCGCGCCCGCAACCGCACCTGCGCAACAGATTCTTCCCCGGAAATATAGATACAGGGCTTATGCTGCGCCAGCGCACCTGCCGCCTGCAAAAGCAGGGTGGACTTTCCAATGCCGGGGTCGCCCCCCACAAGGATGGCCGCCCCTTCCACAAGCCCGCCACCCAAGGCGCGATCCAGCTCAACAATCCCTGTTTTCATGCGCGGAGCGGGTTCACTTGCCCCCGCCAGAGGCAACAGCTCTATCCTGTTGCCGCCAATCCTGCGTTTTTCAATCTTGTTGGCCATCGCAATCGGAGCCGCTTCTTCCACCAGCGTATTCCATGCATGGCAGGCTTCGCAGCGCCCCGCCCATTTGGGAAAGCTTGCGCCGCACTCCTGGCAGACGAAATGAACAAGCGTCTTGGACATCAATCGTTCCGCACATGCATGTGAATGGGGCCGTCCGCCCGTCCATTGATGAACTGTTCCACATAAGGATTGCCGGATTTGTCAATCTCGGACACCGGCCCGGTCCAGACAATCTTGCCCTCATGCAGCATGGCCACCCTGTCGGCGATCTTGCGCACGCTCGCCATGTCATGGGTGATGGATACGGCCGTAGCTCCAAGATCCTTTACGCATTTGCGGATAAGGTCGTTGATCACGTCGCCCATGATGGGATCAAGCCCGGTGGTGGGCTCGTCAAAAAAGATGATCTCGGGATTGGTGGCAATCGCCCGGGCAAGCCCCACACGCTTTTGCATGCCGCCAGAAAGCTCTGAGGGATAAAGCCTTGCCACCTCCGGCCCAAGCCCCACCTGCTCAAGCTTCCGCATGGCGATTTCACGCGCCTTGCCGCGTCGGACGCCCTGGCTCTGCATCAGGCCAAAGGCCACGTTTTCCCACACGTTCAGGCTGTCAAACAGCGCGCCGCCCTGGAACAGCATGCCGAACTTGTGCATCAACCGCTCACGCAAGCTGGTAGACAGCCCTATGGTTTCCGCGCCATCGATCTCGATGGCTCCTGCGTCCGGCCTCATGAGCCCGAGAATGCATTTAAGGGTTACAGACTTGCCCGTTCCAGACCCGCCGATGATGACCATCGATTCGCCCGTTGCGACATCCAGGGTTATGCCATCAAGAACCTTTTTGTGCCCAAATGACTTGGACACGTTCTTCATGCGGATCTTCACGGCCCCGTTTTTTAAATGGCTCTTGTTCATCAGGAGAAAAACACCTGTGTTACGATATAGTTGGAAATGAGAATGAGGATGGAGGCCGATACCACGGCATTGGTTGTCGCCGATCCGACTCCCTGCGCCCCGCGCGGGGAATTGTACCCGAAATAACACCCCATGATGCCGATGATGAAACCGAAAACGCCAGCCTTCACCAGGCCAGAGGTAATATCAACCGGTTCAAGATATTGCCAGGTGCGATGCAGGTAGGTGGCGGCATTGAAATCGAGGTTGTAAACCCCGATGAGGTAACCACCAAACACGCCGATGATGTCGCCGATCAGAACCAGGATGGGCAGCACGATGACCGAAGCCAGAAGCCGTGGCGCCACAAGGTATTTGAAAGGATTGGTGGACAGGGTTTCCAGCGCGTCGATCTGCTCTGTCACCCGCATGGTGCCAATTTCGGCTGCCATGGCCGCGCCCACACGTCCGGCCACCATGAGCCCCGCCATGACCGGCGCAAGTTCCCGGGTAATGGACAGGACAACCACCGTGGCCACCGAGCTTTCCGCCTGGAAACGCGCAAATCCGGTATAACTTTGCAGCGCCAGCACCATGCCGGTAAACAGCGTGGTCAGGGCCACCACCGGCAGCGAATAATAACCAATTTCCATAAACTGGCGGCCAAAGTTCCGGAAATAAAACGGGGGCCGCACACAATGCGACATCGCCTTGAAAGTAAAGATGGACAACCGTCCGGTCGCTCCCAGGAAATTCATGGCTGTGCGCCCGACCGCTGCAACCACATTGGCGGGCGGATTACGGTTGCCGTTCAGGTAACCTGCAAAATTGTTCATGTTTCCTGCCTTCCACTTCCAATATATGTCCTGTGGTGGTGCGCACCAAGCCCCACCATGACTTCAAACGCAATGGTTCCCGCCTGCCGGGCCACATCATCAACCAGGGCGTGATGCCCTAAAATCTCAACCCAGCATCCGGGCCGCACCAGCGAATCATCCACATCTGTCACATCCAGCATGATGTGTTCCATGCACACCCGGCCAACCACCGGAACCCGGACATCTCCCACAAACGCGCCTCCGGCCTTTCCAAACGCACGCAGGATTCCATCAGCATACCCTGCATCCACCGTTGCAACCCGCATCCGTGACGGCGCACGGTATTCCGCACCGTACCCTACCGGCATGCCCCTGTCCACCTCCCGCACCTGCAAAATGCGGGCCCGGAAGAACATGACAGGACGCATGGGATTGGGCGCTCCCTGAACCTGGTTGCTGCCATACATGGCCCCCCCCGGGCGTACCATGCGGAAATGATACCCATCACCAAGAAAAATACCTGCGGAATTACCCAGGCTGATGAGCGGCTTTTCACTGTCCGCCCCGACACCCAGTTTTGCAAGGGCCGCGACAAAACGCGCCCGCTGCTCAATGTTTTCAGGTGCCAACGCATCCCCGGCACAGGCCAGATGGCTCATCACAACCTCAAGATCAATGCCGCAAAGCCCTTGGGGATCCTGTGCCAGCTTTTCCACATCTTCTGCTGAAAGGCCCAGTCGATTCATCCCTGTATCCACCTGAAGGATGGCGGAAAGGGAACATCCCAAAAGACGGGCATGCTGTCGCCAGCACGCCACCTCATCAAGGCTGTTGAGGACAGGCATGGCCCCAATGTCCGAGAACAGTTTCTCCATTCCGATGACAAGGCCATTCAGGACGGCAATCCGCGCATCGGGCAGGATGACGCGCAAAGCCTGTGCCTCTTCAAGCCGGGCAACAAAAAACCAGCGGCAACCTTCCCGCCAAAGCACGGGCGCAACAGCCTCCATGCCCAGACCATAGGCATCCGACTTCACCACGGCCGCGCAGGCAGCCTGCCCCGCTTTTGCGCGCAGGAAACGGTAATTCGCAGCCAATGCTGCGAGGTCAACAATCAACTCTGCGCCGGAGCGTTCCCCTGACATGGGGACATCAGGCCCGAGGGGCAGGCGCCGGTGAAGGCATATGGCCTGCAGCTTTTTCACGCGCCATGCGGGAAGAGCGGACATCCGCCATTTTCTTCAGGAAAGCGACAACATCCCCATTCGGTGCAAGCTCTAACGGCGTGCGGTTCTTCTTGTCCTGCGCCAGAATGTCCCCGCCAATTTCCATGAGATTGAGGGCAAGAACCGGATTGTTGCGGGCCACGGCATAATGCAATGGCGTCTGTCCGGACTTGTCGCATGTATTGGCAGAAGCGCCACGACTTGCCAGCCAACCGGCAAGGCCGCAATCGTCCATCACCACCGCCATGTGCAGAACGGACACCCCCGAAATGCAGCTGTTCGGATTGATCCCCATGCCAAGGATTTTTTCCATCAAAGAAAAATTGCGCGCCTTTGCACCCGCAACCAGTGCCATTTCCATTTCTTTTTTATCTCGGCTATTCATGTTTTTATCCCCTGTAATCCCGTTCATCCTGGTCAAGATCCGCAAAATGCGTCCTTGCGGCATCAAAGAACAATTCCACCCCCCCTGTGGGGCCGTGACGCTGCTTGGAGATGAAGACCTCGGCCTTGTTGTGGGCCTTGGAACACCGCTCACTCCATTCTCTCCGGCGGTCCTCAAACCGCTCGTCACTTTCTTCCGCCCGCTTGATCGGTTCGGCGGCCTGCAGGTAATATTCCTCACGGTAGATGAACATCACCACGTCCGCATCCTGCTCGATGGAACCGGATTCACGCAAGTCCGAAAGCTGGGGCCGCTTGTCTTCCCGGCTTTCCACCGCACGACTGAGCTGTGACAGCGCGATCACCGGAACATTCAGCTCCTTGGCCAACGTCTTGAGGCCGCGGCTGATTTCCGAAATTTCCTGCACGCGATTTTCATTTTTACGCCCTGCCGAGCCATTGAGCAGCTGCAAATAGTCAACAATCAGGAGGCCATGCTTGGCCCGCGACTGCCGCATCATGCGTCGCGCCCGTGTGCGCAGGGCCGCAATGCTGAGCGCAGGTGTGGCATCCACAAAAAACGGAAGTTCCATCAGCGTCTTGCTGGCTTCAACAATCCCGCCAAAATCCGATTCCGCAATATCGCCGCGCCGGATACGATCGGAACTGACGCCGGAAATTTCTGCCAAAATACGCAAGGCCAGCTGTTCAGCCGACATTTCCAGCGAAAAGAACATGACCGCAGCGCCTTCATCACCTTCCGATGCCTTGTAGGCCTTGGCGGCATTGAATCCGATATTGGTTGCCAGTGCGGTTTTACCCATGGCAGGACGCGCCGCCAGGATGAGCAGGTCGGAGGGATGGAGGCCACCAAGCCTCCGGTCCAGATCCCGCAAGCCCGTGGTCACGCCGGTTACATGGTTCTGACGGCGGAAGGCGGCGCTGGCCATGTCGAGCGCAGCTTGTGCCGAAGTATCCAGCCGAACGAACCCGCCCGATTGGTCTCCAAGGGTGGCAAGTTCGTAAAGCCGTTTTTCTGCCACCTCAATCTGTTCAGTGGCCGAACCATCCAGATCGTGCTTTTGTGCTTCAGACGAAATCTCCCCCCCCAGCGAGATCAGTTCCCGCCGCAAGTGAAGATCATAAAGAATGCGCCCATAATCCTCGACACTGACCAGCATCACCACCGATGCTGCCAGATCCACAAGGTAATGGGCCCCGCCAACTTCGCTCAGGGCGTCATCATTTGCAAAAAAGGCCTTGAGCGTAATCGGGGTGGCCAGCTGCCCGCGTTCCACCAGACGGAAAATGGCATCATAAATCCGGCCATGAACCGGATTGAAGAAATGCTCCGGACGCAAAAATTCCGAAACCTTTTCCAGGCTCCTGTTGTCCACCAGCAGGGCGCCAAGAAGGGCCTGTTCGACTTCCTCATTCTGAGGCATGACAATGGTGGCTGGTGTTTCCTGCATCACGTTTCCTCAAAAATGTACGAAAAGGGCCGCCCGTTTTTTACCGGGCGTCCCTCTTCATATCATGCACGTCACTCAAGGGGGAAACCAAAATCAGGCTTCGGTTTCCACCTTGTCATCCGAAACGACTTCGATGACCTCAACGAGGGTCTCTTCCTCCGCCGGAATCTTTTCTTCCGGCTGGGAGACAAGGGCAACGCCCTTTTCCCACTGGGTCTTCGCTTCATCTTCCGAACGCGCAACATTCACCGTCACCACAACCGAAACTTCCGGGTGCAGGGCGATTTCCATCGGGTACAGGCCAAGCATCTTGATTGTCTGGTTCAGGCGAACCTGCTGCCGTTCAATCGTGAATCCGGATTCCGTCACCGCAATCTCGATATCGCGGGCAGAAACGGATCCATAAAGATGACCGCCTTCAGCTGCCTGACGAATGACATTGACGACAATGGCATCCATTTTCTTCGCCACAGCTTCCGCTTCATGACGTTTTTTCAGGTTGACCGTTTCGAGCTGGGCCCGGCGCGTTTCAAACGCCTTCTTGCTCTCGTTGGTCGCCCGCAGGGCTTTCCCCTGCGGCAAAAGGTAATTGCGTGCGTAGCCGGGTTTCACCGACACGATATCGCCCATCTGACCCAGATTGGGCACACGCTCAAGAAGAATCACGTCCATCATTCATTCTCCCGGCCAGGAAGCTTTTCCACCAATTTCAGGCGAAGGTTACTCCACTGGTCCATCATTCCAAGGCCAGCCACCGGAATGGCCAGCACATTAAACATCAGCAAACTGCCGTACAAAAACCAAACCCAAACCCGGGCACGCCGACCCCGACGGAAAGCAACCGCATGCGCCACAGCAAGCCCATCCACAAAGAATGGAACCAGCAGGATGCAAGCGAGGTTTGTTCCCGCAAAGCCAAAAATCCCGCGGCCAAAAATTCCGGCAAAGGAACAGGCGACAAAGCCTGGAAGAACCCAGCGCGACAGACGCAAGCCTGCCATTCCGGAATTCCATTCCGCTTCCTCTTTCCTTTTCCAGACAAGGCGCTGTGCCACAACCACCGATACGAACATCAGCAGCAGCCACACCACTCCGCCAAGCCCCGGAAGAATCTCCGAAAGCTTATGAAACATCTCCGACACCGCTTCCGGCGGAAGCGACATCTGGGTGGATGCCTCAAGCACCTGCGCATCCAGAAGCGACGCGATTTTTTGCGCCGGATTGGACCATCCCGTCATCCCGCCCAGAAAGGCCACTCCCAACATGACAAGGAAAACCCCGCATGCCGAAAGAACTTCCAGTGCGCGTGACAGACGCAGGCCAGGGCCGCGCCCTGTTTCTTCCTTGCCCATCCGGACAGCCATTCCTCCCACCAGTGCGGCCGGAAGGCCCCATATGGCAAGAAAAACTACAGCCGCAACCTCCCCTTGCAGGAGGGCCACCCCAAAAGCTGCAACCCCTGCTGAAACCACTCCCGCAAGGGGACCAGCCGCAAATGCCGCATAATAAAGCGGCACAGGCGAAAACAGGGACAGGATGCCAGCACCCGCAAGGCCGCTCATCGCAGACACATGCAGCCCGACACACGCAATGCCGGACAAAAGGGCTATGGCAAGAAAGGATGGCATGAACTTCTCAGGATGCTCCCGTGATCACGTTTGGATTTCAGACCTAAAAAGGCCTGTCAACGAACCTCGTACGGCAGGAGGGCGATATAACGTGACCGCTTGATTGCCTGCGAGAGTTTCCGCTGATGCTTGCCACAAACCGCAGTGATGCGGCTCGGCATGATCTTTCCCTTTTCCGACAGGAAGCGGGACAGCATGCGCACATCCTTGTAATCGATCTGCTGCGCCTGCGATCCGCAGAACGGGCAGGTCTTGCGACGGCGGAAAAACGGACGTTTCTTGCCCGCACCGCCAGCCGTCTTGTCGTTGTCTTTATCCATCATGACTCTTCTCCTTCACCTTCACCATCCTTCGGACGACGACGGGTGGTGTTGCGACGACCACTGGGGGAAAAACCTTCCGACCTTTCCGGGCGATCGCCATCCATCCTGTCACCAAACTCTCCCCGCTCTTCGCGTGGGCGCATCATGACGGACGGGCCTTCCTCAAACGCTTCAACGCGGATGGTCATGAAACGCAGCAGGTCTTCATTGATGCGCATGTTCCGCTCCATTTCCGCAACCGCAGGCGCGGGCGCGTCAATGTTGAACATCACAAAATGTCCCTTGCGATTCTTCTTGATCCGGTAAGCGAGGGTTTTCAGACCCCAGGTTTCGGTATTGGCAATCGAGCCACCGTTTTCCGTAATGATCTTGGCAAACCCTTCGGTCATTGCCTCGACCTGCGCGACGGACGCATCCTGCCGCACAATAAAGATATTCTCATACTTGGGCATGTAAACTCCCTATGGCTAATTCGTTGACCCGGCCCTTCATGGACCAGGACCCTAAAGCCGCCGACACACTGCCGACGGCAAGGAGCTGCGGCGAAAACAATTTCCCGCCGCAAGGGTCGCCACTATACACAAATCCCGCCAGACGGCAAGCCCTTCTGCGCCCCCTTTTGCCAGAAAACCGGAAACTTCTTTCATTTCGTTGACTTGCATGCCCTTTATGACCTAAAATACATCCCTAAATCCTTGGGAGGACACGCGGCATGGACATCACCCTCATCGACCTGCTTTTGGCACGCACGCCAACCTGCAGCAAATCCGGCTACATGTACTGGGCTTTCCGCATCATGATCATATGGACCTTTGCTGCCATCGGGGACATCTTCGGCCTCGGTGTGGACATGGCCTATGGCATGCATGGTTTCCTTGTCGCCACCACAACCCTTTTCCTCCTTTACCCCATCAGCCGCCTTGGCGCTGCCCGCTGTCGCGCCCGGGGCCAGAACGAGAACCGCCACTGGCGCATTCTTGGCCCGGCCATCGCCATTGTCGTTTTCACCCTCATGTCCACCGACGCCTTTGCCGGCAGTCCCATCCCGAAACTGGGGTTCATTTTCACCGCCCTTGTCATGATCGTGCAATTTTTCCTTGTTGGCGTCCCCGGAAGCAAACAGGAAACCTCATCCCCCAGCAACCTTTTGCTTGGCGAAACCCCTCCCCCCCTGCCCAAAAACACCTTTTCGCGGGGTGAATTCCCCGGGGGCCAAGCCGCCCTCCCGGAAAACCCGGACAATTTCCTTACCTCACGCAGCCCGCCTGCCCCGGAAACACTGGCTGACATCGACGCTCCCAGCCCTCCCATGACCGACACCCCAACCTACGAAGCCCCCTACATTCCCGAGCCCTCCCCCCTGCCAGAAGAAACCCTGCCGCAGGGTGAAGAAACCAACGCAGCCCCCTTTTCTTCCATGGAAGAAACGCCTGCGCCTGAATCCATGCCGGGCATGACATCCCCACTCCAGGAACCCGCCACCGAAATCCCGAGCACCCATCCATCCGACATCCCGGCAGAACCTTTTGCCAGCTCGCCGACAGCCCCCATTCCCATGCCCGCGCCAGATGCCCCCCCCGCAGCCATGGAGGCGGAAATCCCTCCGGCACCCTTGCCGCAAGAAGACTTTACCCCGGAAGAAAAGGCCATCGGACAGGCGGAAGAAACAGAAAAAACCACCAACGAAGAAAACCCCCTTCTCTCTCCTCAAGGAGAAGATGCCGACACTATTCCCCCGGCAACCAGCCCTGACCAACAGGATGCGGAAGAAGAGCCCCTTCCACCCCAGTCTCCGCTGGTTTGAAGGCATACCTTGCCATGACCATCACCACGACACATCATCTCATAAGGGATCTCGTGGCACAGGCACCCTTCCTTCAGCCGCTCGACCTTTTCGCCCATATTGCGGAATATGATTTTTCTGACGATACCCATCTTTACAATTTCGCCAATGACGCCCCCACCCGCCGCATGGTGGCGCGCGTCCTCGGCACCCTGGCCCGCGAAGGCCGGATTGCCGAAGGCGATGTCATCCCCATCATGTCCAAGCTGCTTTCCGTGCGCGGATTTTATGGAACCTATTGCCAGATGATGGTTTATGCCTGGATGCAGGAAAACAATATTGATTTCAACGCCGAGGTCTGGATTCCCGGCGCAGGCCTCATCAATGAAAACGATGTGGCTCTTGATGGCCGCTTCAATGCCACCGATGCCCTTTTTGAAGTCAAGGCCATGGGCATCCAGAACAAGCTCAAGTCCGACTTCATCGAAAAGCTCAAGCCCCACTTTCCCGGCCACGTCATCCTGGTGGACGGGCGCGATGATTCTGCCTTTTCCGACATTGCGGACAAGGCCCTTTCCAAAACCCGGGAAATCGCCAAGGCCCTGCAGCACCAGAACCATGTGGAAATTGAGGGGCTGGGCTGGATTGTGCGCAAGGAACCCCACGGCAAGACCCTTTACACCAGCACCACGGAGTTTGACCCCTACCTCTTTGCCGAACAGAACCAGCTGTTTGCCTATCGCCACTGCTCGCAATTTGTTCTGGGCCATCCCTTTATTCTGGTGTGCGTATATTCCGGCGATTTTGGCAGCTCTGTCCTCACCACAAATTTCGAGGGCATGCGCGATGTGGCCCTGCGCGCCCTTGCCCGCCGCAGTTTCATTGCTTTTTCCGGCAACCCTGAAAAGGCCCACCACTATGATCCAAAGGCAGGCCCCGGACACACGCTGGGAGATGCCTGCGCCGCCCTTTCCGGCATTCTCTTCCTCAAGGCCAAGAGTTTCGACGCCAACCTCTACCTCAATCCCAACGCCCGCCATCCCGTGACGCCCGATGGTCTGGGCCGGATTTTTCACGCAACCCGCATGCGGATTGACGACTTTTCCCACGACAATTACTGACCCCTTTCCCATGCGGAAAACGTATGGCCGGCATGAAAAAATTGCCGGTTGTTTTTGGGGATCCCCTTATATAAGGTGGGGGCATCCAGAAACAATTCACGGCGCATGAACCATGACAATCTCAGGCCTGATAACACGACCTCTCTCCCCTCCCTCCATGAAGCCGCCGAAGGAAGACGGCGATACAGCCGCTGCCAACCGGCTGCGCTTTGCCGTGTCCACGGGCGATATCGAGAACGTCAGGGCCGCCCTTCAGGAATGGTCGGATACAGAAGCCAAGGCAGCCCTTGAAATCGCCGCCCGCAATGGGCAGGCGGCCATCCTCGGCGTCCTGCTCAACCATATCGATGTCATCGCCCGCCACAACCTGGTTGTGGCAAAGATGGTGGTCAAGGGAACCAACCTGAAACCCGCCCTTCCCTCCGAATACAAAACCGCGCTTGTCGCCGCCGCCAGCCACGGCCATGCGGAATGCGCCCGCATGCTGATGGAGGCCGGCGCCGACCCGACCGCCGCCATGGAGGCCGCTGTGAAAGCCGGGGACGAGGACATCGCCCTCATGGCCTGCAAGGCCGGTGGAAGCATCAAGACGGGGGAGACGTTCAACAAGCATTGCATGCTGCGGGGCATGACCCGCCTGCTAGATCATGCGCGGGACACCTACGGCCTGAGCGTCATCGATGTTTACCACGAAAACAGCTACATATCCGCCCCCCCATGGCCGGCCCCCCTGAGGCACCTGCCCGACAAATCCCTCATCTGGCTGCTGGAAAACGGCATGGCGTCCGAAAAATTCATCCGGGCCGACCTTGTGGAAAAACCCGCCTTCTGGGAGCATGCCTTTGCCCAAAAGCGCCTGACGCCCGACATGGTCTTCAGGCACGGCATCGGCTACGGCACCGAAACCACGGTTCGCTTCGCGCTGGCACATGGTGCCGACATCAACGCGCTGGGGCCGGGCATCGTCCTCAAAAACATCCAGAAACGCGAACAAGCCATCGTTTCCCTCCTGCTGGAAAAGGGAATTGACCTTACCGGACAGGCCGATGCCTGCCTCGTGGCCTGCATCGAGGAAGGCAGCAGCCATTTCCCGCTGGCGCTGCAGCTTCTGGAAAAACATGGCGCAGACGTCAATGCCGGCAATGGCACCCCTCTTCTGGCCAGCATGAAATGGACAGATGACAGCATGTTCCACAAGCTCCTGGAGCTTGGCGCGAACGTCCAGTTGCAGCCCGACGCCTATCTGGAAAAAGCGGGACAGGATGACAGCGGAAAGAAACTCCTGCTCCTGAACCTGCATGGTCTTTCGCTCAAGACGCGCGCGCCTGAAATCCTGAAAAACAACCTGACCAACGCCAACAGCCTGATTTTCATGCTGGCCCTGCGGGAAGCGCCGATGGAGGCGCTGAAACTCTGCCTTGAAAAGGATACGTTTCCCTTTGAGGTGATGCGCTATTTCGAAATGCAGGCCAGGGACGGCACCATGAACGCCAAGGATGCGCTCGTCATCCTGCACGCGCACGGATTCAACTCCAAAAATCCTGAACAGCAAAAGCTGGCGGGCCTCATCGCCGCCTGCGGGGAGGACGTCTCTGGTTTCCCTGATGTCATGCTCTCGTCCGCGGACAAAAAAGCGCTTATCGCCAAGGGCGTGGAATCCCCCGGCTATTTTCCTTGGCCCGGCAACCATTGGCAGCGTTTGCGCCATCTCTTTTCATCGCAGCGGCCCGCCGTGAAGATCCCGGAAAACACGGCTCCTGAAACCATGAATGACTGGCAAGCGGGCATTCTGCGTGCGCGCAACGCAACAACAGACATGGAACGCGCCTGCAAAAAGGGCAGCATGAAAGCCTTTTTGCGCATGATGGCAGCCAATGCCGAAAAACTGGCTGACCTGTCGGAAACCTATGTCCTATCAAGCCCGCAAACCTGCGCGGACCTGCACACCAAGGCCAAAAGCTGGCGCCAGCTTGCCGGGACCTCCGCAGCCCTTGACGGCGCCACCGAAAACGCCGCCGCCTTTGCCGAGCCGGAAATCCTTTACAAAACAGCCCTAGCCCTCAAGTCCGGGCAGGAACGGGCCAGCGCCATGTCCCTGCTGGTGGATCACGCTACCCTTTACAGCCTTGTCACTGAAACCATGCAGGAAACGCTCAGGAAAGATTCAGAAAACCTGAAATCCTCCATTATCATCGCCACGGACGAGGAAAACCGGAAACTGGAAAGGCTGACTGCACGGCTGGATACCATCCCGGCCACCCATATAGCCCCCAAAAGCCTGGAAACCCTGAAGGCCATCGCCGCCCGCGACGGAACCAGCAAGGCGCTGGAAACGCTGGGCCTGATGCCGCAATCCTTCGACATCCATTTCATGGGCCGCAGGACGGGTCGTTTCCGTCCGTGGGTCTGGTTGCGCAAGAAATTCCACGCCGATGCCTGGCATAACAGCTTGAAGGATTACAAGAACCACCTCCAAACATGGCAGGCGGAAGACCCGGACGGCTCATTTGGCCTCCTCAGGGAGATACTCGACATCACGGAAAAAACCCACCGCCTCGCTACCCCGCTCATCCAGCAGCAGGCGCAGGACGAAAAAGGCGCGGCCTTCTTTGCCGATGTGGTGAAAGCCAGCAGGGCTGTGGAACCCTTCATTTTCAGCCTTGCCAAGGCGCAAGGGCAGCCCTCCCACAAAAACCGTTGCCTGCCGGAAATCTTCGAGACGGAGGAAGGGCCAGAGAATATCACAAGTACCCCGCGCCCACCCACGCTGGAGCGGCAGTAGCCGGGAGCTACAGCAACAAGGCAAAAAAAAGGGCGGGAGTTTTTCTCCCGTCCTTTTTCATATTGGATTTTATGGGACAGCCTCACGCCTTGTTTTCGCGCAGGCCTTCTTCCACATGATCAAGGAACCAGCGGTAGGTATCCGCAAGCCCCTTCTCAAGGGAAATCTGCGGTTTCCACCCCATCCCCATGAGACGGGAGGAATCCATCAGCTTTTTCGGCGTACCGTCCGGCTTGCTGGTGTCAAACACGAACGTGCCCTCATAGCCGATGACCTTGGCCATCATCCCGGCCACGTCGCGGATGGAGACATCCGAGCCGAAACCGACATTGAGGTGTTCCTCGCCGGAATAATTTGCAAGCATGAACACGAGCGCATCGGCAAGGTCATCCACATGCAGGAATTCGCGCAAGGGCGTTCCGGTTCCCCACAGGGTTACCGTTTCATCGCCGCGCTGTTTGGCGTTGTGGATCTTGACCATCAGCGCCGGCAGGACATGGCTGGCATTCAGGTCGAAATTGTCGCCCGGCCCATAAAGGTTGGTAGGCATGGCCGAGATGTAATCGCACCCGTGCTGGCGGCGAAACGCCTGGCAGAGCTTGATACCCGCAATCTTGGCAATGGCATACCATTCATTCGTCGGCTCCAGCGGGCCGGTCAGGAGCGCGCTTTCCGGGATCGGCTGCGGCGCCATTTTGGGATAAATGCACGACGACCCCAAGAACAGGAGCTTTGAAACCCCCACCTTGAAGGATGCGTTGATGACATTCAGCTCGATCGCCAAATTGTCGGAAATAAAATCGGCCGGTTTCTGTGTGTTGGCAAGGATTCCGCCCACCTTGGCGGCCGCAACCACCACGACATCCGGACGCAGCTTTTCCACAAAGGCTTCGGTTTCGGCCTGACGGCGCAAATCCACCTCGTCCCGACCCGCCGTAATGATGGTGCAATTTTCACGTTCAAGACGGCGCACCACGGCTGAGCCCACAAGTCCGCGATGCCCGGCAACCCATACCTTCTTGCCGGAAAGTGCAAACGGTGTTTCCATCATACCCTGTCCTTCTCCGTCAGCAGCAGATCCGCATCCACCATCTCATTCACGAGCTGGGTGAAGGAAACCTTGTGTGACCATCCCAACTTTTCATGAGCCTTGGCCGGATTTCCCAGCAGAAGTTCCACCTCGGTGGGGCGGTAATAGCGGGCGTCGATTTTCACAAGTACCTGGCCTGTCTTTTCGTCAAACCCTTCCTCGTCAACCCCTGCCCCGCGCCATTTGACCACGCGACCAATGCGCGCGAAGGCCAGCTCGACAAATTCGCGCACCGTATGGGTTTCCCCGGTGGCCAGCACAAAATCATCACCCACATCATGCTGGACAATGCGCCACATGCCTTCCACATAATCCATGGCATGGCCCCAGTCGCGCTTGGAATCAATGTTGCCGAGATACAGGATGCCTTCTCCCTTGTGGGCAAGGGATGCCACCGCGCGCGTGATCTTGCGGGTTACAAAGGTTTCACCGCGTCTCGGGCTTTCGTGGTTGAACAGGATGCCGTTGGATGCGTGGATGCCATAGGCCTCGCGGTAGTTCACCGTGATGTAATAGCCGTAGGCCTTGGCGGCGGCATAAGGGCTGCGCGGATAAAACGGGGTGGTTTCCGACTGCGGCGTTTCCTTGACCTTGCCGAACAGTTCCGAGGTGGACGCCTGATAAAACCGGGTTTTCTTTTCCAGCCCCAGAAGGCGGATGGCTTCCAGCAGGCGGAGGGTGCCAAGGCCATCGGCATTGCCTGTATATTCCGGCGTTTCAAAGCTCACATGCACATGGCTCTGAGCCGCGAGATTGTATATTTCATCCGGCTGTGTCTGCTGGATGAGGCGGATGAGGTTGGTGGAATCCGTCATGTCGCCATGGTGCAGGAAAAACTTCACATCCTGCTCATGCTTGTCCTGGTAGATGTGTTCGATGCGGCCTGTATTGAACGAGGAGGAACGCCGCTTGATGCCGTGGACGACATATCCCTTTTCCAGCAAAAGTTCAGAAAGATATGAGCCATCCTGCCCGGTGACCCCGGTAATCAACGCAACTTTTTCCGTCATGTTCAACCATCCTCATGCAACAAACGCCCGTCTTGCGGGCCATTCCCCACCCCGAACCACCGACATGGGATCGGAAGGAAGCACATATGGAGCATGCGCTTCCCGGCCAGAAACAGAAAACCTTCCCCTCCGGCACTTTTGACAGGTTTCAGGAAAACGGGAGAAAAGTCCCCCGCCCCTTCAGGAAAGCCTGCCTTCAATCGCCTCAATGGCCTTGCCGGCATCGCCCGCGTTCGGGCCACCCGCCTGCGCCATGTCTGGACGCCCGCCGCCCCCCGTGCCGCCCAGCGCTTCCGACCCGGCCTTTACCAGATCCACCGCGCTAAAACGTGCCGTCAGGTCAGGCGTCACCGCCACCACCAGCGAGGCCTTGCCTTCGGAAACCGCAACCAGCGCCACAACGCCGGAACCGATTTTCGCCTTCAGTTCGTCCGCCATGGGTTTGAGATCCTTGGCGGAAACGCCTTCCAGCACTTCGCCGACAAAGGACACATTCCCCACCTTGCGTGACGCAGGCCCGGACGCACCGCCCGTAGCTGCCTTGCGTCGCAGGTCAGCGTTTTCCATGGTGAGCTTTTTCTTCTCGTCCATGAGGCCAGCAACCCGCGCAACCGCTTCCGCAGGGGAGGTCTTGAGCAGGCCCGCAACCCTTTCAAGCTGGCCATTGCGCTGCGTCAACCAATCAAATGCGCCAGCGCCCGTGACCGCTTCAATGCGCCGCACGCCCGCCGCCACAGCCGTTTCCGCAACAATCTTCATCAGGCCGATATCGCCTGTGCGCCGCACATGCGTGCCGCCGCAGAGTTCGATGGAATAGCTGCCGCGCTCCTTCAGCGTTTCATCCTTGCCGCCCATGGCGACCACCCGCACCTCATCGCCATATTTTTCACCAAAAAGGGCCATGGCCCCCATCTTCATGGCATCCTCCGGAGACATCAGCGTGGTGCAGACATCCGCATTTTCCCGAATGCGATGGTTCACCTCACGCTCGACAAAGGCGATATCCTCTTCCGTCAGGGCCTTTTGGTGCGAAAAGTCAAACCGCAGGCGGTCTGGCCCAACGCTTGATCCCTTCTGGGCCACGTGCCCGCCAAGACGGGCTTGCAGCGCCCTCTGGATAAGGTGGGTGGCCGAATGGTTGGCACGGATTGCCCGACGGCGCTCGCCATCCACATGCAGGGAAATGGCATCCCCAACGGAAACCTCCCCCTTCACCACCTTGCCCACATGCACATGCAGGCAACCCAGCTTCTTGAGGGTATCAGAAACGACAATTTCCGCCGCTTTTTCAGTTGAAATGGTGCCAGTGTCACCCATCTGGCCGCCGGATTCCCCGTAAAACGGGGTCTGGTTGGCAACCAGCAGGATCTCGTCCCCCGCCTTGGCCGAAGCCACTTCCTTGCCATCCACCAGCAGGGCTTTCACCACGCCTTCGGCATCTTCGGCATCATAGCCGAAGAACTCGGTCGCACCCGCCTTTTCATGAATGCCAAACCACACAACTTCGGTGGCCATTTCGCCAGACCCCGTCCACGCCTTGCGCGCATCCTCGCGCTGGCGCTCCATCAGCGCCTCGAACCCGGCCACATCTACCGGGCGCTTTTCAGCCTTGAGGACATCCTGCGTGAGGTCGAGCGGGAAACCATAGGTATCATAGAGCTTGAAGGCCACGGCACCCGGCAGCGCCTGCCCAGCCCCTAGCCTGCCCGTTTCATCCTCCAGCATCTTGAGCCCGCGATCCAGCGTCTGCCGGAAACGGGTTTCCTCAAGCTTGAGGGTTTCCACCACCAGCGCTTCCGCACGCCGCAGCTCGGGATAGGCATTGCCCATAACGCTGGTCAGGGCTGGCACAAGGCGGTGCATCAGGGGCTCTTTCGCCCCCAGCATGTGAGCATGGCGCATGGCACGGCGCATGATGCGGCGCAGAACGTAACCACGCCCCTCGTTGGATGGCAGCACACCATCGGAGATCAGGAAAGCTGACGAACGCAGGTGATCGGCAATCACGCGGTGGGAAACCTTTTGCGCACCATCGGCATCCACGCCCGTAATGTCGGCACTCGCCAAAATCAGGCTGCGCAGGATATCGGTGTCGAAATTGTCATGCTTGCCCTGCAGGACGGCCGCCAGACGCTCCAGCCCCATGCCCGTGTCGATTGACGGCTTGGGCAGGTTCACGCGGTTGTCCGGGGCCAGCTGCTCATATTGCATGAACACCAGATTCCATATCTCGATAAAACGGTCCCCATCCTCATCCGGGGATCCCGGAGGGCCACCTGCAAACTGCTCGCCATGGTCAAAAAAGATTTCCGAACACGGTCCGCACGGCCCCGTATCACCCATCGACCAGAAATTGTCGGAGGTCGGGATGCGGATGATTTTTGAATCCGGCAGGCCCGCAATCTTCTTCCACAGGCCATAGGCTTCTTCATCTTCGGAATAGACCGTAGCCAGAAGGCGATCCTTCGGCAGGCCGTATTCCCTGGTGATCAGTCGCCAGGCGAAATCAATCGCTTCGGCCTTGAAATAATCGCCAAAAGAGAAATTGCCCAGCATCTCGAAAAAGGTATGGTGGCGCGAAGTATGCCCCACATTCTCAAGGTCATTGTGCTTGCCGCCGGCACGCACACATTTCTGCGCCGTGGTCGCTCGCGTGTAAGCCCGCTTTTCCTGCCCCGTGAACACATTCTTGAACTGCACCATGCCCGCCGTGGTGAACATCAGCGTGGGATCATTGCGCGGCACAAGTGGCGATGATTCAATAACGGCGTGTCCCTCGCTCCCGAAAAAGTCGAGGAAGGTTTTGCGGATGTCGTTCGAGCTGACCATTTTTCGCCCCATTCTGGCATATGAAAAACAACAAGGAGGCTGTTTTAGCCTCCCTGTTGCCTCTTGGCAAGAGTGCGCAACGCACCCCCGCATTTTTTCACCCCTTCGGCTTCCCTATTTGGATGGAAGGCAAAAGGCGCCCCCGGTCATTCATCGCCACCGGAATCCTTGCCGGAATCCATCAGTACATGCGAAACCGTAGCCGCATTGGCGCGGATCTTCGCCTCGATGGCTTCCGCCACCGCAGGGTTTTCCTTGAGATATGTCTTGGCATTCTCCCGGCCCTGCCCAATGTGCTGGTTGTCATAGGAAAACCAGGCACCCGATTTCTCGACAATGCCGGCCGCAACGCCAAGATCGATGATTTCTCCGTTGCGGGATACGCCTTCACCAAACATGATATCGAACACCACAACCCGGAACGGGGGCGCCAGCTTGTTCTTCACCACCTTCACCTTGGTCTGGTTGCCCAGCGCATTTTCCTTGTCCTTGATGGACTGCATCCGGCGGATATCAAGGCGGATGGAAGCATAAAACTTGAGTGCGTTTCCGCCCGTGGTGGTTTCCGGATTGCCAAACATGATACCAATCTTCATGCGCATCTGGTTGATGAAAATGACACAGGTGCGCGAACGTGAAATGGAAGATGTCAGCTTGCGGAGGGCCTGGCTCATGAGGCGCGCCTGCAGACCCACATGGGAATCTCCCATCTCGCCCTCAAGCTCGGCCTTTGGCACCAGGGCCGCCACGCTATCCACCACCAGGACGTCAAGCGCCCCGGAACGCACCAGCGTATCCACAATTTCCAGCGCCTGCTCGCCCGAATCCGGCTGGGAAATCAGCAGGTCATCCAGCTTGACGCCCAGCTTGGCGGCATAAGAGGGATCCAGCGCATGCTCGGCATCAATGAAGGCGCACGCCCCCCCTGATTTCTGAGCCGACGCAATGGCATGCAATGCCATTGTGGTCTTGCCCGAGCTTTCCGGCCCATAGATTTCCACAATGCGGCCCCGCGGAAGGCCGCCGATACCCAGCGCCATGTCAAGCCCAAGCGAGCCGGTGGAGATGACATCCCCTTCCGAAAAGGCGGGACGTTCCCCAAGCTTCATGATGGATCCCTTGCCAAAGGCTTTTTCGATCTGGCTGAGGGCGGCTTCAAGGGCTTTCTGCTTGTTGTCCATATGTCATGGCTCCATGTCTGAACACTACGTTAGTCCGGTTGTAACACCTTGTGCATCCCCCCGCAAGACCTTTTTGAACAAAAAGGGAACATCTGGGAAAACCAGAGGGGAAAATCAGGCTTTTCCGGACAGGACTTCCTTGACCTTTTCCGCAAGCCCCTTGAGGGTGAACGGTTTTTGCAACAGCACCACCCCGCGCCCCATGTCCGGATGGCTGCGGAATTTTTCTTCCGCATATCCTGTCATGCAGATAATGCGCACATCGGGCTGGATCTGCCTCAGGCGCGCAATCAGCGTCGGACCATCCATCATGGGCATCACCACGTCGGTGATCAGGAGGTCGATATGACCAAGGCCGCCTTCCACCATATCGAGTGCACACACCCCGTTTTCCGCCTCATGCACCTCATATCCCTTGCTGCGCAGGGCGCGGGCCGTAAACGCGCGAACAGGATCCTCATCCTCAACCACCAGAATGCGGCCCGTGCCCGTAAGGTCAAGAGCCTTGCCATCAGACACCAAGGGCACAGGCAGTTCTGCCGGCCCCGAATATTCCGGCAGGAGGATGGTGAAAAAAGTGCCATGGTCAACTTCGCTGTGGACGGTCACATAACCGCCCGTCTGGCGCACAATGCCATACACCGTGGCAAGGCCGAGACCGGTTCCTGCCCCCTGTTGCTTGGTGGTAAAAAACGGTTCAAAAATGCGCACAAGGTTTTCCTGTGGAATCCCGACGCCGGTATCCGACACCTCAAGACAAACCCAGCGGCCAGAGGGAATTTCCTCACCATTGCGCAAAAGGGTCATCTCATTGGCCAGGTTGAATGTACGGATGGTGATGCGTCCGCCATTCTCCGGCATGGCATCGCGCGCATTCACCACCAGGTTGATGAGCACCTGTTCCAGCTGGCCAGGATCACACCGCACCAAGCCTATATCACGTCCATGCTCAATGGCGAGTTCAATATGCTCGCCAATCAGCCGCCGCAGCAGGTGAACGAAATCCGCCAGAACGTCTGTGACGCTCAAAACCCGGGTTTGCAAGGTCTGCTGGCGACTGAAAGCCAGGAGCTGGCGCACAAGGTTGGCCGCACGGTTGGCGTTCTGCTTGATCTGCATCAGGTCGGCAAAAGATGAATCTCCCGGTTTATGGCGCAGCATCAGCAGGTCGCAGAAACCGATCATGGCCGTAAGCAGGTTGTTGAAATCATGTGCAATCCCGCCAGCAAGCAAGCCAACCGCCTGCATCTTCTGGGATTGCACCACCTGGTTTTCCAGCCGGTCCTGTTCCGTGACATCCATGGCCCACAAAATGGTTTCAGAATGTCTCTCAACGTCCTCCAGGATGCGTTTCTTGGCAAAAAGCTGGACAACAGCCTCATCCCCCGGCGTTTTCCGTACCTTGATTTCCATGGGCGCACAGGCAAAGGCATCCTCACCGGCTTCTTCCAGCCAACGCCGTAGTTCCGGCATGTTTTCATCCGGGAACACCGACGTCACCTTCTGCCCGACAATTTCCCCGACCGACCGGCCCCAGATACGCGCCAGCGCCCGGTTGCATTCCGTAATCGTCTCGTCAAGATCAATGGCCGCAATACCTGCCGGAGCATCGTCAAAATAGCGCTGGAAACGAAGTTCCGACTGGCGCAGCGCCTTTTTCCAGCGCCGCTCGGCAGAAAGGTCGCGCACAACCGAACGTGTCCGCAGCATTTGTCCCGACGCATCCCGCACCAGGGTATGCGTAATGGAGGCGCTGAAAATCTCGCCATCACCACGCCTCAGGCCCACATCGCCAATCTGGTGGTCGCCACCACCATCCACAATGTCATGCGGTTCGCCGCCTGGCGGCAAGGAAACCAGCACGTCGGCCAATTTCATCCGCCGGGCCAGCATGTCCTGCGCTTCATACCCCAGCCATCCGGCAAAGGTCAGGTTTACAAAAAGAAAGTGTCCATCCGCCCCAACCGAAAAGAACCCGACCGGCGCATTGTCCATCATGTCCACGAGCTTTTCACGCTCGCTGCGCACCACTTCCTCAATCTCGTGCGCGGCCGTGATGTCCTGGATACGCCAGTTCAGGTGACCATCCCAGCCAGAAACAGCCACGGCGCTCACCAGGTACCAGGATGTCTTCCCATCACGATGCACCGCCATTTCCACAGGAGGAACGCGACGATAGGGGGCTTCCGTCGCCAAGCGTCCCAAAACCTCATGTCCGGGATCCGCATCGGAAAAAAAGGCAAATACCCCCTTGAGAGAAACATCGCATCCGGCCCCCCGCAAAAGATCGCGGCACAGGGCGTTGGCATAAACCGACCGCCCCCCCTCGCCGGCAATCATGCGGGCAGAAGTGGAACTTTCCAGGACACCAAAGGCAATCGCGCCCCGCTGGTTATAGAGAATCGCCGTGCGGTATTTCTGCCAAGCAATGAGAATGCCCGCAAGAATCGTGCTGACAAGGGCCAGCACCAACACCAGGTTATGCATGAAGTTCTGGCTGCTGAAAAATGCGACAACCAGCAGCACGAAAGACAGCAGAAGCCATATGGAAACCGCCGTTTCAACAAATTTTTCCCGGTTCTTCATGTTCACGCGAGTTTCCTGCCCTTCAACCTGAAGACAAACGAAATGACTTCCGCCACCGCCTTGTAATGCTCGACCGGGATCGGTTCGTCAACCTCAACATTTTTATAAAGCAGCCGGGCCAGGGGAGGATTTTCCACCACAGAGACACCGTTTTCCTCGGCCACCTGCCTGATCCTGAGGGCTACGGAATCGGTTCCCTTGGCAAGACAGACAGGCGCAGCCATGCTTTGCGGTTCATATTGCAGGGCAATGGCAAAATGGGTTGGGTTGACAATCACCACATCCGCTTTTGGCACCTGCTGGATCATGCGTTGCCGCGCCCTTTGCATGCGCAGTTGCCGGAAACGCATCTTGATGATGGGATCGCCTTCCGTCTCCTTGTATTCATCCCGGATTTCCTGCCGGCTCATCCTGAGTGATTTCATGTGGCTCAGGCGCTGGAACAAAAGATCGACCGCAGCCACCAGCGCCATGACCCCGAGAACGCCGGAAACCAGCTTGAGGGAAAGCCGCCGGATATCCATCAGCACAACGTCCGGAAGGAGCCCGACAAAATGCTCAAACGTCCCAAGCGCTGGCACCACCATCATCAGCGCCACGGCTCCCACGATGGAAAGCTTTGCCAGGCTTTTGAGAAAATCCACGACACTGCGGGACGAAAACATGCGTTTCATTCCGCCCATGGGCGAAATCTTCTCAAGCTTGAACCCAAGTTTGTCAGGCGACCACAGGATTCCAGCCTGCCCCACATTTCCCAAAATTCCAAGGACCATGAGCAATGCAATCGGCGCAACCAGGATGCCCCCCACCAGGAGCAGCGCCCGTTTCAGCGCAAATCCGGCAACCGATGCATCCACCGGAACCGCTCCGGCACCGGACAGATATCCCGAAAGCCCAGCCGCCAGATCCCGTCCACCCTGCGGCGCCATGCTCTGAATGATGACGGCAATACCCAGAATCCCCAGCCAGTGGACAATTTCGCGACTGATCGCAACCTGTCCCTTGGCACGCGCATCATCCATGCGTTTTTGCGTAGGTTCTTCATTCCGTTCGGCATCATCATCCCTTTCCCCGCCCACGGCTCACCCCAAGAACACGGTTGAGAGCATGTCTTCCATCTGGACAAGCCAGAAGGACAGGATGGCCGAAATGGAAAAGGCCAGCATGAGGATCCCCAGCCCCACCTGTGCAGGCGTCGCCATGAAGAAGATCTGGAGTTGGGGCATCAGTCGGTTGAGAAGTCCCATCCCCAGCTGCAGGACAAATCCGACAACCAGAAAGGGCGCCCCCAGCTCAACCCCCATCAGGAAAGCCTTCGCCGCCATGTCAACGACAAGTTTCCCCATGTCGCCCACCGGAAGGGAAAAACCGGCCGGCAGCATGTTGTAACTTTCAATCACGCCCCGGATCAGCATGTGATGCATGCCGCTGACAAAAAGGATGACAACCCCTGCCACGGAAAGCAGTGCGCCCGCCAGCGAACCCTGCGTTGCCATTTGTGGATTGAAGATGGCGGCATTGGCAAGCCCCATCTGGTAGGAAATGATCGCCCCCGCATTTTCCAGCGCCGACATCATCATGCGGACAACAAGCCCTGCAAAAAGGCCCTTCGCCACCTCAAGCATCATGAACAGGAGAATCGCCGCTGGATCTGTCGGCAGCGGCCCCAGGACAGGTACCAGCGCCGGGGCGAGGACAAAGGACAGCATGATGGCAAAAAGCAGGCGCGCCTGCGCGGGCGACATGAGGTCGCCAAAACCGGGCATGACCATGATGGCGGAACCAACCCGGCAAAAGACGGCAAACGTCCCCAGAACGCCGCCCACAAGCCAATCGGAAAGGTTCAGTGTCATCATGACGGGGTCACCCGCCCGTGGCAATGCGTTCGGCAAGCCCCTGCATGAAATTTGTCAGGCTGGAAACCATGAAAGGCATGAAAACCACAAGCGAAACCAGAATGGCCACCAGTTTTGGAATGAAGGTGAGCGAGGTTTCCTGGATTTGCGTCAGCGCCTGGAACAGGGCAACGATGAGACCAACGGAAAGACCAACAAGAAGCGGCGGCCCAGCAACCATGAAGACCACCATCACCGCCTCACGGCAAACGTCAAGGATGGCCGCCTGATCCATCAGATCGACATCCGCATGATTTCCTGGTAGGCCGAAACCACCTTGTCGCGCACGGCCACAACCGCATCAAGGGCCAGTTCGGCATTGTTGATGGCGGTGACCACCTCGGCCACGTCGGCCTTTCCGGAAACCGCCTGAAGGGTGGCGTCCTGCGCCTGCGCCTGGGTTTCGGTCACATGTTGCATGGCGGCTTTCACAAGGCCAGAGAAACTTCCCCCTTCCGTGCGGGCATCCATACCCTTGCCGGACAGGGCCGAAGTGCCTGCATATGCTTGTGTTGCCGAGCCAATATTGAGTGTCATTTCAGGAAATCCTTACTTCAGGAGGTCGATGGTTTTCTGGAGCATGGCCTTGCTCGCTTCCATCATGGTGAGGTTTGCCTCATACGAACGCTGGGCGTCACGCATGTCCATCACCTCGATCAGCGGATTGACATTGGGCGTACGCACAAATCCTTCCGAATTCGCGGATGGATTGCCAGGATCGTATTTTGTGGGAAAATCCGACTTGTCCCCAAGGATGCCGCTCACCGCAACCCCCTTGATGCCACTGTCCTCATCCACCATCTGTTTGAAAGCCACAATTTTGCGGCGGTAAGGATCCGCTCCATCCGAACCCGAAACCGTGTTCGCGTTTGCGAGGTTTTCCGCAATCACCTTCATGCGGGCATCCTGCGCCTTGAGGCCCAGGGTCGAAAGTGTAAACGCCTTGCCGAGTTCCATCGCCTATTCCTTACTGCCCGCCGCGGCCCAGTGCCGTTTTAAGCATGCTCATGTGTTTCCTGTAAAGATTCGTCATCAGCTGGTAATCCACCGCCGTTTCCGAAACCTTGGCCATCTGCTCCTCAAGGAGGACAGCCTTGCCCTTTTCCACAACCTTGACCGTTACGGAACCTTGCCCCCCAGAAGGCTGGATATGCCCCGGCTGCGTCGCGGCCATGCGCCCCGCAGATGAAAGCGCTGCATGAAAATCCTCCGCAGCAAGATCCTGCGGACGGTAGTTCGGCGTATCTGAATTGGCAACATTCTGCGCCAGGATTTTCTGGCGCTCTGCAAGCCAAGCCATTTTCTGGCCCATGGCCCTGAAAACGTCCATGCATCATCTCCGGAATATTATTGCGACATCCGGCAGCATCATTACGAGCGGTTAACAAAAAGTCAACACCCCGGCAAAATTTTCCTATCTTTTTTTGCTTGACCTCATCCTGAAAAAGTTCCAGCCTGTTCCTGCATCCGGTTGCCCCCAGGGCTTATGGGCAAGGATGTGGAAGTCGGCCAGCCAGCCGGGACAATGGAACAAGACGTTCCCCATGCCCCCAAAGCCACGTCAACTTTCCCTGCCAACAGCCAGCTTTGGGAGATATTCCTCATGCACAAACACGGCCTTGCCGTCATGCGCTGCCAGCCCTTTCATGTGGGACACAACCGCATCATCGCACGCATGCTCGATGAATGCGAACATGTCACCATCGTGATCGGCTCCATCCAGGAACGCGGCACCGCCCGCAACCCCTTCTCCTATACCGTCCGCAAGAAGATGATCCAGAATGTCTGGCGGAACCACCCGCGCTATGGCGACATCCGCATCATGGGGCTGCAGGACATCAACAATCCCGGCGAATGGGCGCAATATGTCATAGATTTCGTCAATGAAAACAGTTCTTTCCCTGACAAGGTGGACGCCTATTATTGCGGCTCCGATTATGATGGCCACTGGTTCCGGTCCCAGAAAATTTCCCTTGAGCTGGTCAACCGCGTAGATCTGGAGCACCCTTTTGTCAGCGCCAGCATGGTGCGGGAAATGCTGACCTACAACGATCCACGGTGGAAGGATTTCGTGCCGGAAGAAAACCACCCCCTCATCGAACAGGAACGCACCAAACAGGCCGACGGCATCATATAAGGACAGCTCCCATGCAGAAAACCAACTCTCCCTTCAACTGCGACTTCTACCACCTGACCATGGCGCAGGCCCTCTTCCATGATGGCAAGCATGACGAAGACACCACGTTCGAGCTTTATGTCCGCAAGATGCCGTTCAAGGGCAGCTACCTTGTCACCGCCGGCCTCGCCGATGCACTGGAATGGATCAGGGACTGGAAATTCACACAACAGCATGTTGCCTGGCTCAAGACCCACGGTCTTTTCAGCGACGGTTTCCTTTCCATGCTGGAAGGCGCGCGCCTGTCCGTGGACATTGACGCCATCCCCGAAGGCAGCCTCGCATTTCCCAACGAACCCATTTTGCGGGTGCGCGGCAAGGCCTGGCAGGCCTCCATCATCGAATCGGCCCTGCTCAACATCCTCAACGGCCAGTCGCTCATCGCCACCAAGGCCTCCCGCGTCGTGACGGCCGCCGGGCTCGACGGGCAAAAACGCTCCGTGCTGGAGTTTGGCCTCCGCCGTGCGCAGGATGACGGCGGCCTGATGCCTTCGCGCGCAGCCTTCGTAGGCGGTGCCGATGCCACCTCCAATGTCGAAGCGGGTTTTCGCTACGGCATCCCGGTCAAGGGTACCCACGCCCATTCCTTCATCATGCAATACGGCAACGGCGAGGAAATGGCGGCCTTCCGGGCCTATGCCAAGGCCATGCCGAAAAACGCCGTCTTCCTCGTGGACACTTATGACACCCTGCAGGGCGTGCAGAACGCCGTGACCGTCTGTCGCGAACTGGGCGTTACGCTCGGCGGCGTTCGGCTGGATTCCGGCGACATGGCAGCACTCAGCATCAAGGCCCGCCAGATCATGGACGAAGGCGGTTTTCCGGGCGCCAAGGTTTTCGCTTCCAACGACCTTGACGAACACACCATCCGCGACATGGTGACAAAGCTCGGCGCGAAGATCGACGTCTTCGGCGTCGGTACCCAGCTTGTCACCGCGGCCGACCAACCTGCCCTTGGCGGCGTTTACAAGCTCAAGTCAGTGGCTGGTATCCCGCTCATCAAGCTCTCCGAAACCCCGGAAAAGACCACCGTTCCCGGCGACACCGACGTGCTGCGCCTTTTTACGGAAGAAGGTGGCAAACGCCGCTTCCTTGGCGACACCATCATCCCGGCCTCGGCCAACTTCCCGGCGGAAGGCGCTCTGGAAACCGCCCTCACCAGCCGCCACCCGGCCAACGGCGAGAGTGTCTCCTACCCGGCAGGCACCCGCTTCACCCGCCTGCTCACCCCGGTGGTGCGCAATGGCAAACCCGTGAACGGCCACATGGAAAAACCGCTGACCGACATCCGCCAGAATGCGCTGGAGAATGTGGCGGCCCTTCCGGACGAGGCGCGCGTCTTCCACGAGGCATGGCCTTATCCGACCGGCCTTTCGGAAGAACTTTACGGACTTCGTGAAACCCTCATCAAAAAATTGCGGGCCCCCGCGCCTGCCCTGACGCCAAAAGGAGCCTGACCATGAAAAACCGCATTCTCGTCGTCATCGACATGCAAAAAGGTTTTGTCTGCAAGGATGGCAACCTGCCCATTCCGGCGGAACAGCTGATTGAAAAAACAGACAGCTTCCTGGCCTCCGTTCCCAAAGGCATCTTCTCCTCTGCCCTGTTCACACAGGACACGCATTTTGAAAAAGAGTATCCCAAAAGCGAGGAAGCGAAACGCTTTGCCCCGCACTGCATTTTTGGCACAAACGACTGGGACTTGGTGGTGAACCCGGAGCTGCTTTCCGGCAAATGCCCCGTCTGCCACATGACCAAAAACGTGTTCAGCATGTGGGGCGAAAAACCGCAAGGCACCATCGCGGGAAGCTGGACGGAGAAGAACGCGCACAAAACCCTGTTTGATGTTTCGTGGAACGAAGGCGGCACCGACACGGGATGTTCGCGCGAAGCTTTCCTTGAAAAGCTCGGCGGATTTGAAAACCTCGAAGTCGCCCTGTGCGGCGTGGCCTCGGATTACTGCAACCGTTGGGCCATGGAAGGTTTCCTTGCGCGCGGCGCCAGCGTCATCATCCTTGATGACCTCACCAAGGGCATCGGCAAGGAAAGCGCCGATGTCATCAGGGAGCCGCAATACGCCGAATACATCAAAGCCGGCAAGCTCCGCACCATGCGTTCGGACGAATACCTGAAAACCTGCCAGCCGAAACCCGGTCTTCCCACCCCTGCCCCCCGGAGGTAAAACCATGGCCATCCATTTTGAAGCCGACCTCCACCTGCCGGAACCCTGCCTGAAGGTGGCATTGGTGGCATACCAACAACAACTCGCCGAATTCCTCATGGGCAAGCGCAAGGGCCCTACCCCTTTGCGCCCATCTTCCAAGGTGCCGCCGCCCCACACCCCACAGGATGAACGGCTGTGGAAAGCCATCCAAAACGGTACGCGCCCAGACGCGCTCAACAAGCTCATTGCCATGGGAGCCAATGTGAACGCCCGCGACGAGGACGGACGCACCGCCCTGCACATGGCCACCCGCAAACACCGCCCGGATCATGTCGCGCTCCTGCTCAAGGCCGGTGCAAATGCAACCCTTGCCGACGATTACGGCAACGGGGCCATCCATTACACCACCGCCGCCATCCTGCCCCTGCTCCTGCACGCCGGCGCCGATGTCAACATGCCCGGAAATTTTGGCTACACACCCCTGCATTATGCTGTGGCCCGGGAAGACGGTGCCCTCGTGGGCCAGATGGTATCTGCCGGAGCGAACCTCGACACATCCGCCGATGACACGCAGGGACGCACCCCCCTGGTGGCCGCGCTCGGCCTGCGCGACTCCCTGCCCATGGTCGGCCTTCTCGTTAGTCTGGGTGCCGATGTCAACAAAACCGACGCGTTTGGGTGGCGTCCCCTGGACATCGTCCTGCGCGCCCACCGTTTCCATGGCGACAGCGATAAAGCGGCCATCACGAAGATCCTGCGCGATGCCGGTGCAAAAGCGTTCCGGTCAAAAACAAGACTTCCTGCCTGCAACAACACCCCCACCCTCCGCTGATTGCGGAAAACGGGCACAAAAAAAACGGCGGGGAAATCCCGCCGTTTTTTCTCATTCGTGACAAAAGCTCAGCCGCGTCCGCGTCCCTGCTTTTTCCCGGCATGGCCAGGCCTTGCGCCATGACCGCCGGGCCGTGCGCCCGCCACATGCTTCCCGCCACCGCCAAACGGCTTGTTCCGGCGATCCGGGGATGGCCTTTTCAGCGGATCAAATCCGCCGCTTCCCGCATCCCCTTGCGCTGCCTTGCCTTGCGGTGCCTTGCCGTGCTGTACTTGGCCTTGCGGCGCCTTGTCCTGAGAGGGCCTGCCCTGCGGCTTTTTCCCGCGGGACTTTTTCCCCTTGCCTTTTGCCGCGACACCATACCCTTCCGGCAGCTTGGCCGGCACGCCATGGATCAGCTTGTGGATGGCCCGCCACTTCTCGGCATCCGCCGGCGTCAGGAGGTTGATGGCAGCGCCTTCAGCCCCCGCGCGCGCCGTACGTCCGATACGGTGGATATAATCCTCCGGGCACTGCGGCAAATCATAGTTGATGACATGTTCGATATGCGGAATATCCAAGCCACGGGCCGCAATGTCGGTGGCCACCAGCACCCGGTATTTCTGGTCGCGGAAAGCATCAATCACCCGCGTGCGGCGATTCTGCTGCAGGTCACCGTGGATGGCGTCAGCCGCATGGCCTTCCTTGACCAGTTTCTTCGCCAGCTTCTCGGTGCCATATTTGGTTTTGACAAACACCAGCACGGACCCCTGCCTTTGGGTAAGCTGGTCGAGCAGGTGGGGGAACTTGCCGGCATCATCCGTATGGATCAGCTCCTGCTGGATCTTTGCAAGGGGCGAGGTGGTGGATCCCACCGCCACACGCTCGGCATTCCTGAGATATTTCCCGGAGAGTTTTGCAATATCATCCGGAATGGTGGCGGAGAACATCATGGTCTGCCGATCATCCGGAACATGCTTCATGATGCGTTCAATCTGCACGCCGAACCCCATGTCCAGCATGCGATCGGTTTCATCCAGCACCAAATAGCGGACAGAATCGAGACGCAGGCTTCGCCGCTCCAGATGGTCGTTGATGCGGCCAGGCGTTCCCACAATGATGCGCGGACGCATGTCAAGCTGGCGGAGCTGGCGCGGCATGGTTTCCCCGCCGATAAGCAGCGCGCCACGAATCCCCGGAACCGGAACCATCTCCATCATGGCCTTGAGGACCTGGCTCGCCAACTCGCGCGTAGGCGTCAGCACCAGAGCCATGCTTCCCGGATTGTCCATGAGTCCCACAATGATGGGAATGCCAAATGCGGCTGTCTTGCCGGTGCCTGTTTGCGCCGAGCCCAGAATATCCCGGCCGGAAAGGGCCAGGGGAAGTGTTTGTGCCTGAATGGGGGTTGGTTTTGCAAAACCCAGGCGCGCAATGGCCTGCAGAAGCTTGGCCGGAAGGCCGAAGCCCGTAAAATCCTGTGTCAAAAATTTTTTCCTTTGTGTGTGAAGGCCTCCGCATAAACGATAAATCCTCAAAAAGCAAAGGATTTGTTTGGCGAAACCCATATTTTCATCAAGCAAAACAGCGGGAAAATCCTGCCATTTTTAGATCTTAAATCCTTTTTGCACAGGGGCTGGTGCCCGGATCATCTTTTTCTCTTCAACTTTCAGCCCACCTTTGGGAACATATAAATAACCGGAAAACTCATATTGCCCCCATTGCGAAAGATGCGGCAAAACAATTTCTGCGCCGAAGAAATCCTCACGTTTCGGAGAAAACGGCCCGGACTTGTGAGACCAGCCTCCATCCCGATCCTGACGGATCCAATGGTAATCGCGATCATTCCACACAAGCAGGGCCACAAGATAACTTCCCGCCTTGGGCGCCGGATTTTCCGCCCATATCAGACCATCCCGAACAGATGCTTCCACAATCTGCTGCTTCCGCACATATGTGTATTGCTGGCCACTTGCAACACCAGGCTGTGGATTTTCCCGCGAAACTCGCCAGTCGTTCATGGCATAGGCAAAGCAATTATTACACCAGAAATAAACGGCACGGCTCCATTTGTCCGGATTGAACAATGGCGCATCTGGACAGGCAACGCGATTAAATTCCTTTGATAGTATCATACCACAACTCGCCGATTAAAGGCGAAAGCCCTTCGGCATCGGCACAGGGGCGCGGAAATTCACCGTCAGAACTCTCCTCTCAACCCTTATCCCGCCTTTTGGTACATGGAAATAACAGGCAAACTTGTACCCCTCCCATTCCGAAAGGTGAGGAAAATCAATCGGTTGATCATCGAAATCAAGGCGGGATACCCTATCATCACCACTTTTGTGCGACCAGCCGCCATCCATATCCTGACGTATCCAGTGGTAATCATTCCCCTCGCTCACAAGCAGAGCCACAAGGTAACAACCTTTTTTTTGTACAGGTTCCTTCGTCCAAAGAAGACCATCCCGGATGGCCGCTCTCGCGACCTCCTGCTTACTTATTTTTTTTGGCGGCCTGCCACATGCTTCGCCCGGCTGGGGAAAGTGCCTGGTCGTCCTGTAGTCGTCCACAGCATAGGCATAGCAATTATTAAACCTCTGATAGGACTCACGATGCCATTTCCCCGGAAAGAATTTCGGTGCATCCGGACAGGCGACTTTATTAAAGGCATGTGTCAGCTTTGACATATGATCGACTTCTACATAGTTAGCCATATTTGGGAACATGCCGAACCTAGCCCCCACCCCATCCAACTACAAATGCCATTATCACATCCCAGCCATGCCGCAGACGCATGGCTGCCCATCTCCACAAACACGAAAATATGGCCTTGCCCCACCAATTCCCTTTACATCCGGACGGGTTTTGCAAAGAATGGATATATCCTCCTTCATAGAAAGACTCCCATGACCGACGCCACCGCCCCCCGCATCGCCGAACTGCTCGCCTCCCGCATCTGCCACGACCTCGTGGGATCGGTGGGCGCCATCCGCAACGGCATGGAACTCATGACGGAATTCGGCGAAGACATGAGTGGCGACGCCATGAGCCTCATCGCCAGCAGCGCCGAACAGGCGGCAAGGCGCCTTGCCGCCTTCCGTCTCGCCTATGGCGCTGGAGGGGCCGATCCACATACCCGGCTAACCCAGCTGCGCGACATCTTCACCGACCTGTTTTCAGGCAGCCACACCATTTTCACCTTTGATGAAGCCATTGCCGGGCTTCAGGACGCCATGCGCCCCGGCATGGCAAAAACTCTCGCCAACGCCATCCTGCTCGCTTCCGAATGCCTCGGCGGGACGGGAAACCTTTCCGTCAGCCGGGAAACATCGGGCATCCTCGTCCACGCAACGGGTGAACGTACAGGCTTACGCGAGGGCGTGGAAGATGCGCTGGAAATGCGGACACTCCCGGAAAACCTCGATGCCCGCCTGATACAACCTTACATAACAAGGGCCTTTGCCATGCAATACGGCATTTCCCTCATCTGGAAACTGGACGCGGGTCGGCTGGATATCCGGATTTCGTGACCCTTTTGCCGGATATTGGTAATCACTCATTAAAAATACTCTGTCATGCTCCCACATGAACGTGTTGTCATAACTCATGAGAGACAAAGCACATGGATGACCTTTTGCGTGAGTTCCTGACCGAAACAACAGAAAACCTCTCCGTTCTTGATCTTGAGCTGGTGCGGCTGGAGCAGAATCCGAACGATCACGAGCTCCTTTCCAACATCTTCCGGCTTGTTCACACCATCAAGGGAACCTGCGGTTTTCTTGGCCTTCCCCGTCTTGAATCCGTGGCCCACGCCGGGGAAAACATCCTTGGAAAATTCCGCGATGGCGAACTGACGGTTACCCCAAAAGCCGTAACCCTCATTCTTGAGGCCATTGACACCATCAAGATGATTCTCCTGACCATTGAGCAAACCGAACACGAACCGCCCGGAAATGACGAGAACCTGATCGGGCGACTCAATGCCCTTGCGGACAGCTGCACCCCAACGGCAGCCACTTCTCCAGTCTCCGAACCCGTAGCCCCAGCCAGCGCAACCACGTCTCCTGAAACCGTCGAGCCTCCCCCCCCTGTCCAGGCCCCGCCGCCCACTCCCCCAATAGAAGAAACGCTGGAAACGCCGCAACCACAGCCCCCCGCCCCAAAACCGCAGGAAAAACCCGCAGCGGCACCGGCTGGCAACGCATCCCCCGTACACGCCAGCGATTCGCCCCACGAATCTGCCGTGGCGGCAAACACCCTGCGCGTCAATGTCGATCTCCTTGAATCCCTGATGACGCGGGTAAGCGAACTGGTTCTGACCCGCAACCAGCTCCTGCAGATCCTGCGCAGCCAAAAGGAAAACGCCTTCACTGCCCCGCTGCAGCGACTCAGCCAGGTGGTATCCGAACTACAGGAAGACGTCATGAAAACGCGCATGCAACCTATTGGCAATGCGTGGGCCAAGCTTCCCCGGATCATCCGCGACCTCTCCCACGAACTGGGAAAGAAAATCGAACTGGAACTGCGGGGTGCGGAAACCGAACTTGACCGCCAGGTTCTTGAAATGATCAAGGACCCGCTGACCCACATGGTGCGCAATTCCGCCGACCATGGCATCGAACTCCCCGCCGACCGCCTTGCCTCTGGAAAACCGGAAACCGGCACCATCCGCCTCAACGCCTATCATGAGGGTGGACATATCAACATCGAAATCAGCGATGACGGCAAGGGACTTCCGCTTGAAAAGATCAAGCACAAGATCATCTCGGCCGGGCTCGCCAGCGAAGCAGAACTTTCCGCCCTGCCCGAACAGCAGATTTACCAGTACATTTTCAAACCCGGCTTCTCCACCGCCGAAAAAATCAGCGCCGTTTCCGGACGCGGCGTCGGCATGGACGTCGTCAAGACCAACATCGAGAAAATCGGCGGCACGGTTGAGATGAAATCCCAGGAGGGCAAAGGCGCCACCTTCCGCATCAAGATCCCCCTCACCCTCGCCATCGTCTCCGCCCTCATCGTGTCTGTCGGCCCGGAACGTTTTGCCATTCCCCAGATCAGCGTGATTGAACTGGTGCGCGCCTCAGCGGATGGCGAACACCGGATCGAGCGGCTGAAGGGAACTCCGGTCCTGCGCCTGCGCAACCATCTGCTGCCACTCGTCTCCCTGCGCGACCTCCTGCACATAGAAGATGGAAACATCCCCAGCGACAATGAGGCCTTCATCATTGTGACCCAGGTAGGTTCCTACAGTTTTGGCATCATTGTGGACCGCGTGTTTGACACCGAGGAAATTGTCGTCAAGCCGGTGGCGCCCATCCTGCGCCACATCGAAATGTTCTCCGGCAACACCATTCTTGGCGATGGCAGCGTCATCATGATCCTGGATCCCAACGGCATCGCCTCCTCCACCGGAGAAATCACGGTCAGCGACGATCAGGCCAAAAGTGCCCGGACAAGCAAAAACCAGCACAGCGATGACAGCGGGAAAACATCCCTGCTCATCTTCCGGGCAGGCCAGCACGCTCCCAAGGCCGTACCGCTTTCCCTCGTCGCACGGATCGAAGACATTGACATGGCATTGGTGGAATATGCCGAGGGCCAGCCGGTGATCCAATACCGGGATTGCCTCATGCCCCTGATCCCCTTCGATGCCGGCACATCCCTTCAGGAAATATCCGGCCGAAAACCCGTTCTTGTTTTTGCGGATGACGCGCAGTCCATGGGCCTTGTCGTGGATGAGATCGTGGATATTGTCGAGGAGAGGATCCAGATCCAGATCACCGAAGAAACCCCTGGCATGATGGGCAGCTCCATCATCGCCGGGAAATCGACGGACATCATAGATGTCGGCCACTACCTTTCACAAAGCCATCATGACTGGTTTGGCGCACAAACCAGCACCGGTTACGGCAGCGACCCAGCCGAACTCCGGAAACGGCTCCTCCTGGTTGATGACAGCGCCTTTTTCCGAAACATGCTCGCCCCCCTCCTGGGCGTTGCCGGATATGAGGTGACTTCGGTGGAAAATGCCGGACGCGCCCTGGCCATGCGGGATGATGGCCGGGCATTTGACATCATTGTCAGCGACATTGAAATGCCCGGGATGGATGGTTTTGCCCTTGCGCAAAACATCAAGGCTGATCCACGCTGGCAGGCAACCCCCCTGATCGCCCTCACCTCGCATGCGGCACCAGATGATCTTGAACGCGGACGCCAGGTTGGCTTTTCCGACTATGTCGTAAAATTCGACCGCGAGGCGATCCTGAACGCCCTTTCACAGACCATGAACGAAAAGCGAGACGTCTCATGAAACCCAAGACTTCTCTTTCCGAACATTCGCTCGACGAAAAAAATGCAGAAAAGGAAATGCAGCAATTCGTCACGGTGACCATTGCCTCGCAGATGTTTGGCATTCCCGTCCTTCAGATCCAGGATATTCTTGCCCCCCAGCAAACCACACGGATTCCTCTGGCTCCAAAAGAGGTCGCCGGCGGACTCAACCTGCGCGGACGCATTGTCACCGCCATTGACATCCGCAACCGCCTTGATCTTCCCCCCAGGGAAAAGGGGGATTCCTCCATGAACATTGTGGTGGAACATGGCGGTGAACTCTACAGCCTGATCGTGGACCAGGTTGGCGAAGTCCTCTCCCTTCCAGAAGGCCAGTTTGAAAAAGACCCGACAACCATGGACGCCATCTGGCATGATGTCTCCAACGGAATCTACCGCCTGCCAGACCGCCTGATGCTTGTCCTTGATGTCGCCAAAATCCTCACCTTTGATTCCCCGCGGAGATCTTCATGAAAACATGCATGGTGGTGGATGACAGCCACGTTGTCCGCAAGATTGCCCGCAAGATTCTCGAGGATATCGGCTTTACATGCAGTGAAGCCGAAGATGGCCAGCAAGCCCTTGAATCCTGCTGCAAGGAAGGCATGCCGGACGCCATCCTGCTGGACTGGAACATGCCCGTTCTCAACGGCATTGATTTCCTTCGCCGCCTGCGCAAGATGAGCGGGGGAACCACTCCAAAAGTCATCTTCTGCACGACAGAAAACGATCTTTCCCACATTCAGGAAGCCCTCGCTGCCGGCGCTGATGAATACATCATGAAGCCTTTTGACAGCGAAATCTTGGCCAACAAGCTTTCCCAAGTGGGTTTGTCCTGATGGCAGATATCCCTCCGACGTTTCCTCCTGCCCCTCCGAATCCTGAACATCGTTATGCCGATGATCCACATCGCATCATGGTGGTGGATGACAGCGCGATCATCAGAGGCCTGTTGACACGCATCCTCGAATCCGATCCTGCCATCCGGGTCATTTCTTCTGTCAGTGAAGGGCAAATGGCCCTGAATGCCCTGAAGAGCCATGTCATTGACGTCATTGTGCTTGATATTGAAATGCCTGGCATGGATGGCATGACGGCCCTGCCAAAACTGATTGAATCCGCGCCTCAGGTGAAAGTCATCATGACCTCGACCCTGACGCGCAAAAATGCCGAAATCAGCTTGAGGGCCCTTGAAATGGGGGCCGCAGACTACATCAGCAAGCCTTCCTCCCGCGAGTTGACGGGCACAGGGGATTTCCAGCGTGAAATCATCACCAAGGTCAAGGCCCTGGCCATGGTGGCCCGTACCTGTGGCTCCCGTCGGCGACTGGGTTCAACTTTCATCAAGCAACGCACCATAACGCCTCCGGTTCAGGTCAATCAGCCCAAACCCGCCCTTTCCATCCGTTCACAAACATACCGTATCCCCAGCCTCATCGCCATTGGATCATCCACAGGAGGGCCGCAGGCCCTTTTTGAAGTTCTGCGGCATTTTCAGGGGCTCCCCCAGCCCATCATCATCACCCAGCACATGCCTCCGACCTTCACCGCCATCCTTGCCGACCATATCCAGAAACAATGCGGCATTCCCTGCGCCGAGGGCAGACATGGTGAACCCCTGGTGGCCGGGCGTATCTACATCGCTCCGGGAGACACCCACATGACCCTTTCGGGCACAATGGAAGCCCCCATCATCCGGCTCAACAAAGAACCTCCGGAAAATTACTGCCGTCCCTCCGTTGACCCCATGATGCGCAGTGCCGCAAAAATCTTTGGCAACAACATGTTGTCCATCATCCTCACCGGCATGGGCCAGGACGGCATGCTTGGTTGCAAGCAGGTTGTGGAATCCGGCGGCATGGTCATCGCACAGGACGAGGCTTCCAGCGTTGTCTGGGGCATGCCAGGCGCAGTGGCGCAGGCCGGCCTTTGCAGCGCCATCCTTCCCCTGACGGAAATCGGGCCCTTTGTATCCAAGAAAATCGCCCGGAGGCCAGCATGACACCTCAAGCAATTGATGTGTTTTCAAAATTCGTCAAACAGGCTTCCGGTCTTGTTCTCACTCCCGACAAGGCTTACCTGCTGGAATCCCGCCTGTTTCCCGTCATCCGGCGCTACGGCCTGGAATCCCTTGACATCCTTGCGGAACATCTTCTCAAACCCATCCCGGATGCCCGTCTTGCCCGTGATGTCATGGAAGCCATGACAACCAACGAAACATCCTTTTTCCGGGACACCCGTCCGTTTGACCAGTTCCGCGATGTCCTGCTGCCAAAATTTCTGGAAAAACGGGCGGCCCAACGCCACATCCGCATCTGGTGCGCCGCAGCATCCTGCGGGCAGGAACCCTATTCACTCGCCATGATCCTCCATGAAAAGGCTGCCGAGCTTGCAGGATGGCGGATCGACATTCTAGCCACCGACATTTCCAGCGAAATGATTACAAAAGCCCAGAATGGACTTTACAGCCAGTTTGAGGTTCAGCGTGGACTTCCTGTCAAATATCTTGTCAAGCACTTCCAGCAGGAAGGCGACCGGTGGAAACTCTCCCAGGACATCCTGAAGATGGCCAAATTCCAGACCTTCAATCTCCTGCAGGATTTCACCCATTTCGGACAATTCGACATTATCTATTGTCGCAATGTCCTTATTTATTTTGACCAGCCGACCAAGGAAAATGTCCTCAGGCGCATGGGCCGCACGCTGACCTCCGATGGCACCCTCTGTCTGGGCGGCGCGGAAACCGTTCTGGGAATCGCCGAATGGTTCAAACCGCTGGATGGCCAGCGCGGCATTTACGTCCTCAATCCGGACAGCCCTGCCATGGCCACCCTTGGCGGAGCCTACCACGCATGAAGGGCGGATTTTAGAGCCTTTAACGTTTGGTTCAAGATGAACGTTGGAAGGCTCTCAGCAGCCATCAAGCCGCTGGGCCAGTCGCCGGAATTTCCCGCACACGATCCAGATGGTGCGGCTGGAGCCAGAACACATCCCCTTCCGCCAGTGAACTGACGGGCAGGAAATCCAGCACTTCATCGCTGGGTGCATAGGGCTGGTAACCAAGCCCCCACAGGTAATCCGACAGAGATTTGGGCGTATCGCCCGCACGCGCCAGGGCGTGGGCCGTCATTTCAATCAACAGCGCGGGCTTGAGGGTTTCAAGGGTCTGCTTTGCCCCCACCAGCATGCGCATTTCCCAGCCTTCAATATCCGCCTTGATAAAATCAAGCCGTTCAAGCTCACGCACTTCAACGATCTTGTCCACCGTGGTGATGTACACTTCCTCATTGATGAACTGCCCGTCCGCTTGCGCTTCCCCCAGGTGCGTGGTGCCAAAACCGCAGCTTCCCGATGCCTTGATCGGCATGGACAGGATTCGGCGATCCTCGGCATCCCCAAATCCGAAAGGCAGGATGGTGGCATTTCGGATACGGTTGAACCAGAGCGCCTTCTTCAGAATCGAGAGGGCATAACTCCCCGGCTCAAACGCATAAACGTGCCCCTGCGGCACCATTTTGGAAAACAGCTTGGTAAACTGGCCCGCATGTGCGCCAATATCAAAAACCACCCCATCTTCCGGAAGGAGCCGAGACAGGATGGGTTGCATTTCCTTGTGATGCTGCTTGACGCAAGCCTTGAAAAGATGGGCAAAATAGGTCATGCGTGCCCGCGGTGAAATGCTGGAAATGCGAAACGGAACGGGTTCCATGGAAACTCTCCTGATCAGGATTTTTTTCAAATTCATCATAACATCTTGCGTTCGGGCATTGCAAACAACAAAAAGCTGCCCCATAATCCGGCCCCATGAATGAACTCTTTGATCAGATGGAGCGCGCAGGCGGTCGCCCCACAACCTATACCGCCAAGGATATCGAGGTTCTCGAAGGGCTTGAGCCTGTCCGCAAAAGGCCTGGCATGTACATCGGTGGCACCGATGAAACAGCCCTTCACCACCTTGTGGCGGAAATCCTCGACAATTCCATGGATGAAGCTGTCGCCGGACACGCCAGCCGGATCGAGCTGGAAATCGCGGCAGACTATTCCGTGACCATCCGGGACAACGGTCGCGGCATCCCTGTGGAGGAACACCCAAAATATCCTGGAAAATCCGCCCTTGAAGTCATCCTGACCACCCTGCATTCCGGTGGAAAGTTCGGCAGCGACGCCTACAAGACCTCCGGCGGCCTGCACGGTGTCGGCCTTTCCGTGGTCAACGCCCTGTCTGACCGCCTGGTGGTGGAAGTCGCCCGCGACCGCCAGCTCTGGCGCCAGAGCTACAGCCGCGGCAAGCCTGTATCTCCGCTTGAAAATCTGGGCCCCGTCCAGAACCGGCGCGGCACCACCGTCATCTTCCACCCCGACCCGGAAATCTTTACGGGGGGCGTGGTCTTCCACCCCGAACGCCTGCACCACATGGCGCGATCGAAGGCCTATCTTTTCCGTGGCGTCGAGATCCGATTCTCCTGTGATCCCGTCATCATCCGCCATGACGCCCCCATTCCGGCCACTGACACCTTCCATTTTCCGGAAGGACTTCAGGATTTTCTCTCTACCGTGCTTGAAGGCCGTGAAACCATTACCCCAACCAGCTTTTCCGGCCTTGTTGACCTTCCGGATGACATGGGACGGGTGGAATGGGCCCTCGCCTGGCCTGAAGATGAGGAAGGTTTCTGCCATTCCTACTGCAACACCATTCCCACGCCCAATGGCGGCACCCATGAAACCGGTCTGCGCGGCGCCCTTGCCAAAGGCCTGCGCGTATGGGGGGAGATGTCTGGCAACAAGCACGCCAGCCACCTCACTCCGGATGACATTACCGGTGGGTGCGCCATCCTGCTCTCCCTGTTCCTGCGCAATCCGCAATTCCAGGGACAGACCAAGGACAAGCTGACATCCTCGGAGGCAACCCGCCTTGTTGAGGGAGCAATAAAGGACCACTTTGATCACTGGCTTTCGGCGGATCCAGCCAAAGCAAACGCCTTGCTCGAAAAGCTTATTGAAAAGGCTGAAGAACGCCAGCGACGCAAGCAAAACCGCGACACGGCCCGCAAGAGTGCGACCCGCCGCCTGCGCCTGCCCGGAAAACTGACCGATTGCGCCCGCACCGCCGCAGAAGGCACGGAGATTTTCATCGTTGAAGGGGATTCCGCTGGTGGCTCCGCCAAGCAGGCCCGTGACCGCGAAACCCAAGCCATCCTGCCCCTGCGCGGCAAAATCCTCAACGTGGCCAGCGCCACCTCTGAAAAAATGCGCAACAACCAGGAAATCTCAAACCTCACCCTGGCCCTCGGCTGCGGTTCAGGCAAGAATTTCGACATCGCAGCCCTCCGCTATGAACGCATCATCATCATGACCGATGCGGACGTAGATGGCGCACATATTGCCACCCTCCTCCTCACCTTCTTCTATCAGGAAATGAAACCCCTGCTGGAAAAGGGACACGTTTACCTTGCCCTTCCCCCGCTTTACCGGCTTGCCACCAGCGGCAAGGTTGCCTATGCCAACGATGACGAGCACAAGGACAGGCTGCTGGCAACCCTCTTCAAGGGACGTACCAAAGTGGAGATCAGCCGTTTCAAGGGCCTTGGTGAAATGCCCGCCCAACAGCTGAAAGAAACCACCATGGACCGCGAAAAACGCAACCTCATGCGTGTCACGCTTCCCAGCTGCACAGACCCGGAAACCGTGGACATGTGTGAAAACATTGCAAGCCTTGTTGAACGCCTGATGGGCCGGAACCCGGAAATGCGTTTCCAGTTCATTCAGGAAAACGCCCAATTCGCGCACGATCTCGACGTTTAATCCTACAATCAGAGACAAAAAAAATGACGACCGAAACCTCCCCGGATTCCAATCCCCTTGTCCAGGCCAAGATTGACAACCTGCACAAGCTTGAAGCCCTTGGCGTCGCGCCCTTCCCCTACCGTTTTGATCCGACGCACCATGCGGCAGACCTGCAGGCAGAATTCATAAATCTGGAAAATGGCGCGGAAACCAGCATTCAGGTTCGGATCGCCGGACGCATCATGTCCATCCGCAATTCCGGCATGTTCATCGACCTGCGCGATGGATCCGGAAAAATCCAGGTCTTCTCGCACAAAAGTGTCCTTTCGCCGGAGAAGCTGGCGGAAATTGCCCTCTACGACCTGGGCGACATCATCGGGGTTGAAGGCCTCGTCCGGCGCACGCCGCGTGGCGAATTGACCATCAATGCGCAAGACGTCATCCTGCTTTCCAAATCCATTCGCCCGCTGCCGGAAAAATTCCACGGCCTGAGCGATGTCGAAATCAAGTATCGCAAGCGCTATCTGGACCTCATCACCAATGATGCCAGCATGGACACTTTCCGCAAGCGCTGCCAGATCATCCGCTTCATCCGCGAATACCTTTCCGACCAAGGCTTCCTGGATGTGGAAACCCCCATGCTGCACCCCATTCCGGGCGGGGCATCGGCCAAGCCTTTCATTACCCACCACAACACGCTGGACATGCGCCTTTACATGCGCATTGCACCTGAGCTTTACCTCAAGCGCCTGATCATTGGCGGGTTTGAACGCGTGTTTGAAATCGGGCGCTGTTTCCGCAACGAAGGCATGTCCATCAAGCACAACCCGGAATTCACCACGGTTGAGCTTTACCAGGCCTATGCCGACTACAACGACATGATGACCCTGACGGAAAACCTTGTATGTGGCGCTGTAAAGGCCACCCACAACGGCCTGACGAAAGTCACCTTCGGCGAACATGAGATTGATTTCACCACTCCGTGGCCCCGCAAGTCCATGCATGGCCTGGTTGCGGAAAAAACCGGTGTGGATTTCATGGCCATCCCGGATGCCACCGAAGCCGCAAAAGCTGCGGAAAAACTTGGCGTTTACATCAAGCCGGGCGCCAAATGGGGCGAAGTGGTCGAGACCGTGTTTGGCGACAAGGTGGAAGCCGAACTCATCCAGCCCATCCACGTCACCGACCACCCCAAGGACATTTCCCCGCTGGCCAAGGTACATCGCGACAACCCGCTCCTGACAGAGCGTTTTGAGAGCTATGCCAACGCATGGGAAATCGGCAACGCCTTTTCCGAACTCAACAACCCGTTTGACCAGCTGGACCGTTTCCGCAAGCAGGTTGAGGCGCGTGAGGCTGGCGACGAGGAAGCCCAGATGCTGGATGCCGATTTTGTCGAAGCACTGGAATATGGCATGCCCCCGTGCGGAGGCCTTGGCATCGGCATTGATCGCCTTGTCATGCTCCTGACCAATTCCCAGAGCATCCGCGACGTGATTGCCTTCCCAACCATGAGGCCCAAGGACTGATGCATACCCTGCGCAATTCCATTCTGGTCGGCATTGCCATTGCTTTGGCCGTGCTTCTCATTTTGACCTTCCCGACAAAAAAAGTCCTTTGCAGCCTCCGGTCATGCGATTCTGTTACACGCACGGAAAACACAACAGAACTGCCCCATCTGGTTGATGTACGCAGCGGATCGGAATTTGCGGCAGAACACCTTGAAGGGGCCATCCTGATCCCCTATGACAATGTATCCCTGCGCGTTCCAGAAATTTTTCCAAACCTGGATACCCCCCTCCAGCTTTATTGCCGTACAGGACACCGGGCCAGCATCGCCTTATCCGCCCTGAAAAAGATGGGGTACACAAACGTTACCAATCTTGGCGGCATGAATGACATTATGGCACAGCTTGAAAAACCTGCTCCATAAGACATTTCCCCCGCAACCAACCCTGATATTTCCAGCCGGATGCCAACCTTAACGTTTGGATTGAACAATTCCTGTTGATCTTGGGACGAGCCAGTCGCAAGGCAAACAGGGGGGCAAAATGCTCTAAAGGCTCTAAAGGCTTCAAAGGCTCTAATCCTTTTGCAGACCGGAAGCCTTCAGCCATACCTGTGCCTGCACTGCGGAAGCATTGATTTCCATATCTGTCATGGAGCCGGCAAGTTCTGCGGCCATTGATCGGGCCCGGCTGCTTTCGAGGGCATTCCCCCACAAGTCCTGCGCCACCAGGAACCACATTCGCGCGGCGACAAGATCGCGACCTGAAATGTTGCGCATGTCATCGCCCCTCGCCTTGTAGAACAGGCCCATCTGGTAGGCCGCATCTGCAAGCCCTCCCTCCGCCGCCAGAAGATAGGCCGCGCGGGCACGCAACATGTCCTGCCGCATGCCACAACCACTTTCATAAAGCTTGCCAAGGGCCAGTTGCGCCCTGGCATGTTTCTGTCGGGCGGCCTGTTCATAAAAGCGCGCAGCCGCAATGCAATCCGGAACTTGCGCCTTTTCCAGCCTTTGCCCCATTTCGTATTGGGCGTAGGAATTTCCGCGTTTTGCCGCTTTTTCATACCATTCCCCGGCCAATTCCCCATTACGGGAAACCCCCATGCCCTTTTCCAGCATGATGGCGAGGTTAAGTTGTGCCACCGCATTTCCCTGTCGGGCGGCCTTTTCAAACCACAGGAAAGCCTGAGGTAAATCCTGCCTTGCATCCAGACCTTCCGCCAGCATGAAGGCCAGGTTCATCTGGGCATGCACATTTCCGCGCTGGGCAAGATTGGTGTAAAAAGCAAGGGTTTCCTCGGGCGTTTCAGGAATACGTGAAAACACATCCAAATGTTCAATGACAAGCCCTGTTTCAAGCGGTGTCATAAGCTGTGCATCTTCGGCCCATGCCCCTCCGGATGCCAGCAGAACAACCAGACTTAAAAGAATTTTTCCACCCATGAAAACGCCCTCCCTTTTCCGTCATCATATGCCTTTCCTTTCAGGAAGGGTACAACGCAAAAAAACGCCGCCTTCCACCACAACCGGCAAGAAGGCGACGCCTTGTGCATGGAAAAAGGATTCATTCAGCTCCCCAGATGCCGAACAAGCGCCAGGGCTTCGGCCGGCATTTCCTGCTCGATGCGCTGATAACGGCTGCCATCCCTCTGGCGGGTCAACATGCCGCGCCCGAACATTTCGCGTCGCAGCAGGGCATAATCCCCAAAGTGGTGATGGCTGTCGAGCAGTTCGCTGATGGTCTTTTCATCAAACACCCTGCGCGCCGGAATCCGCGACCACAAAACCCACAAGACAAGCGTGCGCTCGCTGGCCTTGCCGGGCCAGCGCACAAGATTGCCCCCGGCATCGAAATGCCGGGCGACTTTCTGGATTTTCTTCATGTCCACAAGGGGCGCCTCGGTCATGACGCGCACGGGCATGATGTCCGCATCGCCGGCATGGAAATGCTGGTAATTGCGAAAGCCCGCCGCCCGCGCCAGCATGTTGAGGAGTTCCAGATGGCTGGGGACAGCTTCCTTTTTTACCATCTGCGCCGCGAGCGATTTGGCAAGGTCGGAAATATCCTTAACGCAATAGGGCTGATCGTTTTTAGGCATGACATATCCTTTCAGGTTCCGCGCCCGTCATCATTGCTGATTGCCTGTGGTTGCCGTCTTCAAACATGGGCCGGAAAAGGATTGTTTTCCAAGTGTCATGCGTCTGGCAGGTTTAGCTCCCCTTGCGGGGCGGCAACGCCTCGGATCTGCCGACCGTTGCCGAAGCATTTACGCCGCAATGACGCGCAAGGCAAGCGTTTTCAGCGAAAAAAATCGTTGCGGCTTTTGCCCTTTCCCGGCAAAACCGGAGAAGAAAAGCGGCAGGATACCGCAACTGCAAGCAAGCTCCGGAAGCCCTTCTTTGATGTTCGTTTCCAAAAACGCCGCGTCTTCCGCCGATGCGTTCCTGCGGGCGATAACCGGCGCCATGTCCGGCGCTTTGAGCCATGCGTTTTCTGCAGGGAAGCCATGCAGAAATGACGGTTGCAATGAGGGGGGAAGAGCGGATACTTTAACAAGATCGAACAACTGGAAACGTCATGACAAGGGGTGCAAGGCAATGACAACGCAAGAAACCATCAGGAAAAACCTGTTTGAGGCCACAAGACAGGGTGACCTTCCTCAAGTAAAGAAACTCATCGCCCAGCTGGACGAAGGCACCCAGCTTTCCGATGTGAAGGACATGAATGACTTCACGCCGCTGCATCTTGCTGCCGCGATGGGGCACAAGGATCTCGCGGAATTGCTGGCGGAAACGTGCCCGGACGCCATGATGGTGAGGGACATAAATGGCCTAACGCCGCTGCATTATGCTGCCGGGGAGAGGAATACGGATGTCGTGGAATTGCTGGCGAAAGAATGCCCGGACGCCATGATGGTGAGGGACATAAATGGCAACACACCGCTGCATGAGGCTGCCGCGAAGGGGCACAATGATATCGCGGAATTTCTGGCGGAAAAATGCCCGGACGCCATGATGGTGCAGAACAACAAGGGCAACACACCGCTGCATTGGGCTGTCTACTTGGGGTGCTTTGATATCGTGGAATTTCTGGCCGAAAAGGGCCCGGGCGCCATGATGATGAAGGACAAGTATGGCCTAACGCCGCAGGATGTGGCTGCCGAGAATGAGGACGAGGATACCGCGGCATTTCTGGAGAAAAAGATACGGGATGCCCTAAAGGTGAAGAACGGGGATGCACCCCTGACCATGGAAGAATTCAATCGTCTTTCCGCAGCCGCAGAAGCTGGGGAGATCGAAACTGTAAGGAAAATCCTAAAGGCAAAGGGTGTTTTCGCCCAGAAACCCAAGATGTAGAGGTTTAAGAAAATCCGCCACCAAAACCCCGGCTCCGCAAAGAGCCGGGGTTTTTGCTTGCCGCGAGCAAATATCCGGCCAATCCGGAAGCCCGGCTTTGATTTTCGTTCCCAAAAGAACGCAGCGTCTTCCGCGGATGCGTTCCTGCGGGCGATAACCGGCGCCATGTCCGGCGCTTTGAGCCATGCGTTTTCTGCAGGGCCGCCATGACGGACTTGCGCTTCTCATTTGCGCGATTTAATGCCACAATCCTTTTCATGGACAGGAAACTTGCACAATTTTTAAAGGGCTCTCCCGTCGAGGTCGCCAGCGGCGGCCAGCCCCATGGCTGGAGCCGTCGCCTTGCCACCGTTCTCCTGTCCCTTGGCTTTTTCATGGCGGCTTTCGGCGCGCCCCAACCCGCCAGCGCCGACGAGGCTTCCACCCACTCCCTCCTCAAGGAGTTCCAGCAAAAGGCCGACAGTTTCCTGCCCAAGGGCCGCGTCTTTTATGTCACACGGCGCGAGGTCGTTGAGGCACCGGAGGCCCTGCTTTCCCGCATCATGGAAACCGGCGCCCAACACGGCATCGCCACGGAATCCGCGCGCGAAGGCATCAAAGCCCTGAACGAACACATCCACGAAAACCCTGTCGGCGCTGCCAACACCACCACGCCTGAAGAAGTTTCAAGCGCCCTCATGCCAGTGACCATCATCATCCCAAATACGTCGGAATGGAGCGAGCAGGAAGCTCTTTCCACATTTTTGAGCTGCGCCCCGGACACCATCTGCACTCCCGCCCCCATTACGCTCAGGCAAATCAACCGCTTCACGCTGTACCACGAACTGGGGCACGCCTTCCAGCCTGAAGGCGGCTTCATCCCGGAATCCGGCAACGCAACCTACACCGCCCAGATGGGAGAGCTGCACGCCGACATTTACGCCATGGTGGCCATGACGCGCGACGAGAAAAGCCCCTCCTGCGCCAGGGTATGGACCAACACCCGCGTTACAGATACCCTCGCAGGCATTCTCTTTGGCGCCGGAAGCCGCGAAAAAACCGCAGAAGAAGCCGCCGACAAAGCTTCCGAATACAATATCAGCCAATCCCTCCTGAAGGCCTGCGACATGCTGGATGGCTTTCTTGCCGACCCGGAAAACCGGAATCGCCTTCTGAATGCCGCCGATGAAGACATCCTTTCCATCGCCAATATCATTTTCAAAGAGGTTTACCCGAACGAGGCGACCTACGCCCAAAACCTCGAGGGACTGAATCTCCTTGGCCAGGTTTCCCCCTTCAGCCTCCAGCCCACCGGCCACTACATGCCAAGCATCGCCCATGCCTGGGTGGACGCCCGCGACGATACGCTTGCATCCAGCACTCCTCAGATCCGCAAAAATCTCAAGGACTTCCTTGAGGGCGCGCTGAAGGCCAGCAAATCCCTCCAGCGCCCGATGACGACCGAGGAAAGGCAGCTCCTTCCTCCCCTCAAAAAACCGAAAGCCCCCTGACATGAACTGCGACATCATCCGCCCGGAAATGCCCGGAGACATGGCCGCCATCCAAATCATCCATATCGAGGCCTTTGCCAACCACCCCATCAGCCACCAGACGGAACATTTTATTGTCAATGCCCTGCGCAGGGCAGGTGCGCTTGCCCTCTCCCTTGTTGCGGAAAGGGAGGGACAGATTGTTGGGCATGTTGCCTTTTCCAGGGTCATGATTGATGGACGGGATCAGAACTGGTTCATGCTTGGCCCGGTGGGCGTACTTCCAAATTGCCAGAAACAAGGCATCGGCAGCGCGCTCGTCAGGAAAGGTCTCGAACGCCTGAAGGACATGGGGGCAGATGGTTGCGTTCTTGTCGGGGATCCCGGCTTCTATGCCCGCTTCGGATTTTCCCCACGCCCCGGACTCGTCCTGCCCGGCATTCCGCCCGAATATTTCATGGGAACAGCCTTCACATCTACCATCCCATCCGGCATGATCGCCCATCATGATGCTTTTTTCGCTTCATGCTAACAATTTGAAAAACAATTATCTTTCGGCAAAAAATCGGGCAGCCCCGCTTTCTGCGCATGGCAGGTATACCCCCCATGCATGGATTTTTGAATAATTAATCTTGCCTTTACCTCAAAACACCTTCATAAGAATTCCTGTTTGGCCATGACAACCGCAAGTTTTTTTTCTGCCTGTCTTGCTGATCTGCTATGACAAACTTCACTTTTTTAAAAATTACAGGCAAGACTATGGAGTTACTAAAATGGCTACTGGAACAGTAAAGTGGTTTAATGCGACCAAGGGTTATGGCTTCATCACCCCGGAAGATGGCGACCGTGACGTGTTTGTGCACATCACCGCCGTTGAACAGGCTGGCCTCAAGGGTCTGCGCGATGGGCAGAAAGTGTCCTTCGACGTGACCAACGAACGTGGCAAGCCTGCCGCGGCCAACCTCAAGGCCCTCGACTAATTCAAGGCTGCAAAGCCCTGAATGAAACCCCCGCCGGTGCAAACCTGCGGGGGTTTTTCTATGCCCCTAATGACAAAATAGTGGCATACGACCATCACTCTTGAAAAAATGCATCATTTACGAATGATCACGGGAGGCGGTTCATCCTCCCACCGCTCCCAGTAATAACTTCCTGGATGATTGGAGGGATGTTTTTCCAGCCATGCCTTCGCCAGCCCCTGAGCCTCATCCTTCTGGTTTGAGGACATGGCAGCAGAAACACGGACAGCAGATTCCTTGGCATCCTTGCGCCCATTTTCGCCTGCAACAAGATACCACATGAGGGATGCCACATTATCCTTCTCAATCCCACCACCGTTTTCATACACATTTCCAAGCATGGACTGCGCTTCCGCATTCCCCTGCTCTGCAGACAGAAGATACCATTTCAGAGCCTCGGCATCATCCTTCTCAACACCCCGGCCTTCGGCATACATCTCCCCCAGGCTGAATTGCCCCCTTTCATTCCCCTGTTCGGCGGACTGGCGAAACCACTTCACCGCCTCTACATCATCATGAATGACGCCAATGCCCTTGGAATACATACTACCAAGAATATTCTGCGTTTCCGCATCGCCGCTCTCGGCTTCCAACATCAATGTTGAAAAGGACAAATCCTCGAGTGACGGAGGCGTTTGCGCGAAAGCAGGAACAGCGAAACATATGTTAACGGCAACCAGAAACATGGCGGCACAGGTGGATTTACGCATGGAACACATCCTTGATGTCGATAAAAGCTATGGAAAAACAAATACATTATATATTTTATTTTATCTCATGAGGCAATGGTTTCAAACCCCCTTTTGCCCCGAATATTGGACTCGATCGCCGGTAAAAAGCTGCATGCGTGTTCTTTTCGCTCCCCCCCTCCTCAGGAAAATACCAAGTATCCTATGCGGTATTGACATTCCCGTGGCATGGATGAGAAAATAATCCAGAAGGAGCAGGAAAATATGAAAAAATACAAATGCATCGTTTGCGGATATATCTATGATGAAGCCAAGGGCGATCCCGCACACGGCATTCTTCCCGGCACAACATGGGAGAATGTTCCGAAAACCTGGACATGCCCGGACTGCGGCGTCACGAAATCGGATTTCGAGCTGATAAAATAGATGGAAAATGCCCCGATCGTCGTTGTTGGCAGCGGCATGGCCGGCATAACCGTAATCCGCGAATTCCGCAAACTCGACCAGAACACCCCCGTTGTCCTGATAACGGAAGATGATGGCTGTCATTATTCCAAACCGATGATCTCGAACGCCCTGATGGCTGGAAAAAGACCGGGCGATCTCGTGCTCTCAACAAAAGAGGCTCTTGTCGACCAGATGCATGTGGTCATCCATGCCAACACACGGGCAGAACACATCATGCCTGATGCGCATTTGCTCGGCACAAGCAAAGGATACATGCCCTACAGAAAGCTTATCCTCGCCCTCGGCGCCACCCCGCTTCGTTTGCCGCTGCAGGGAGAAGGTGTCCATAATGTCCTCTCTGTCAACAACCTAATTGATTATGTTCGCTGGACTGGCAAACTCACTCCTGGACAGGACATTGCCATCATCGGCGCAGGGCTTGTCGGTTGCGAATTCGCCTGCGACCTCGCGGCGACAGGACATCATGTTCGCGTGTTCGACATAGCCCCGCAGCCCCTCTACCACCTCCTCCCCCCTCAGGCAGCCGACTTTTTCAGGAAGAAGCTGGCAGCGGGCATATCCTTTTCCCTTGGCTGCCGGATCATCCGGATAGATCAGGACGGCGACGCATACACACTGGTGGACGATATTGGCTCAACCCATCGCGCCCACCTCGTGCTTTCGGCAGTCGGGCTCGTGCCATCAACAGGACTTGCCAGGGATGCCGGACTCGCGACACGGTGCGGCATTATCGCCGACCGGACTCTCCGCACGTCTGACCCGGATATTTTTACCCTCGGCGACTGCGCCGAAGTGGAAGGCATGGTTCTGCCCTATGTCATGCCGATCATGCAGGCGGCCCGGTCGATCGCCGCAAGCCTTGCATCCATACCGCCCGTTCCCGGAGCTCCCCTTTATCCAGCAATGCCCATCGTCGTAAAAACTCCCGCGTGTCCAGCAGTTGTCTGCCTCCCTCCCCTGGGGAAAGGGGGAGACTGGCACGAGACTGCCACACCGGAAGGATTTCGCGCCATTTTTGAAGATGATTCCGGCAGGATGTCCGGATTCGCCTTGGTCGGCGATGCCGTCCAGGAAAAACAGGAACTTTTGCCTAAAATTCCCGCATGGCTTTAAAAAAGAAGGTTCCGATGGATTTCCCATCAAAATCCATACTTGCCGACATGGCAGAATACCAGAAGAACACGATTATCCGCAAATCGCTCATCGACAAGGCCCCCGGAACAGCAACGCCGTTTGCCTTCAACAGCGGACAGGGCCTTAGCGAACATACCGCCCCTTTCAACGCCATCGTCCTTATCCTCGAGCCTTTAACGTTTGGATGGAACCATTCCATCTTGGCGCGGGGGAGACAATCATCATGCCCGCAGGATAGCCTCACGCCATGAAAGCCGCCCAGCCTTTCAAGATGTTCCTCATCATGATACGATCATAATCATAACCAGAACAACACACGCACAATAATGCACAGAAGGAGATAATCATGGAACCAAGGAAAATCTGCAACGGCGTCGATCTCCTCGGGGCGCTCGACTGGAACAGGCGCCTTTTCGATTCCCTTATCCCCCTTCCGGATGGTACCAGTTACAATGCCTATCTTGTCCATGGCACAGAAAAAACCGCCCTCATCGATTCCGCCGACCCCAAAATGGCGGACAGCCTCATGCAGCAGCTCGAACATGTGGAACGCATCGATTATGTGATCTCGCAGCACTCCGAACAGGATCACTCCGGAGCCATTCCTGAAGTCCTCAAAAAATACCCCGGTGCCATTGTCCTGTGTTCCCCCAAGGCAAAACCCATTCTTGTTGACCACTTGAGGATCGTCCCGGATCTAATCCGTACGGTCGAGGATGGCGAAACCATCTCCCTTGGCGGCAAGACCCTGCGGTTTATCCATACACCATGGGTCCACTGGCCAGAAACTATGGTGACACACCTCGCCGAGGACCGCATCCTGTTCACCTGCGATTTCTTCGGCTCCCACCTTGCGACGACAGAGCTTTTCGCCGGTACCAACCCTTATGTTTACGAAGCTGCAAAGCGTTATTACGCCGAAATCATGATGCCCTTCCACATGGAGATCAGGGGTAATCTCGAAAAGATAAAACCGCTTGCATTCGATTACATCGCCCCAAGCCACGGCCCTGTTTACGACAAGCCGGAGCTCATCGTTTCCGCTTATGCCGACTGGGTGTCAGACCGGGTTTCCAATCTCGTCGTCATCCCTTACATCTCGATGCACGGCAGCACCGAAGCCATGGTTGACCATCTCGTCTCCGCACTCGTATCGCGGGGAATCGAAGTCCAGAAATTCGAACTTTCAACGACCGACATCGGAAAACTCGCCATGTCCCTGGTCGACGCGGCGACGATCGTCATCGGAACGCCCACGGTTCAGCTCGGCCCACACCCGAGCGTCTTTGCGACCACACATCTTGCCAACGCACTGCGCCCCAAGCTCCGTTATGCGGCTATCATAGGGTCCTATGGATGGGGAACCAAGGCAGTGGAACAGCTCGCGGGCCTTATCCCCAACCTCACGGTCGAGGTTCTCGGGACTGTTCTGTGCAAGGGGTTCCCCGGGGAGGAAACTTTTCTGGCCCTAGACGATATCGCCGAAAAGATCCGTGAAAAACACGCGGCACTCTGACGCTTCTTATACAACATCACTCCGGACGCCGGCATCCATGATGCCGGCGTCTTCGGTCAGCTTTCGGGCAAGTTCACGGATTGTGCTTTTGGGAAAAATGGATGCGTGGCGCTCTAAAACGCCTTATACATCAACATGTTAGGGAATGGTGGGCGGTGAGGGTTTCGAACCCCCGACCCTCTCGGTGTAAACGTCTCCGCTTGGGTGTTAACTGATTGATATAGTTACATTCCACCCAACCAGAAACCACCGTTTTTGGCACCAAAACACCCCCTTTCGGGCAAGTTTCGGTCAAGTGATTATGGCCAGCGCCCAGGATATATAAAACTTCCTGAATAATCACTCCGAAAGCGAAGATACAATATGCTCCATGACCGGAGGGCATACGCCGTTTCCAAGAATACGGATCTGATCACGGCGCGTACCGTTTTTCATCATGTAATCATCCCCGAAACCCATCGCACGCTTCAACTCCGGAACCTGGAGCATGCGCATTTCCGGCCCATTTACGCTAGGCTCAATGAGAGCAAAACGATCAACGGTGGTTATGGTGCGAAGCGGCCTGTCGATTCTCTGCCAGCCCCCACAACCATCGGTTCCATAATACACAACAAGAAACCGTGCATTAGATCCGAGTTCGGCAAAGCCCCTTTCTGCACGCTCAAGCGTGGGCTTGGCACGGTTCTGGCTATACAACGGCGATGTCTTCCAGATTCCCGGCCTGTCAAGAATCCCCTTCACCGTCTTTTTCCTCTTCCAGTCCGGCGGGGTTATGTCAGGCACCTCACCGCCTCGATTACCGACAATGAAGAGCCGGCGCCTTTTCTGTGCAACACCAAAATCAGATGCATCAAATACAAATTCCTTCAGATTATAGCCTAAAGAGGCCAGCTCCTCTTTCAGCTCTGTATACCGTGACCAGGGGCGCATATGGACAACATTCTCTAACACAATCCAGCTGGGCATAAATTCACCCGCATAGCGCAAAGCCTGCATAGCTGTTGCACGGCTTGTTTCCGACCGTGGAGCCGCCCCCTTGGCACATGTATGATTGGTACATTCCGGAGAAGCCATGAGAAGATCTATATCGCCAATCTCATCATGCAGCTTTCGGAGCGAAATATCTTCCAGGCGCTTTGCATATGTCTTCGCCTGCGGAAAATTATCCCTATACGTGGCTATGGCCGTCTCACAGAGATCTATACCACAGACAATATCAGCGCCACCATTACGCGCCCCGTAGCTACTGCCACCACCACCACAAAATATATCCAGTGTTCTCATTGTCTTATACCCGTATTCTGTTAGAATATCCTCATCAGTCCTGTCGCCAGGTTACCAGGTCCGCAGGGATTTGACCAGGCTCGAAATGAGAATTAAAATGGATGTGCTCTCCTCAAAGCAACGAAGCTACTGCATGTCAAGGATCCACGGCAAAGACACAAAGCCTGAAATGATCCTGCGCCGCGCACTCTGGCACCGCGGATTACGGTACAGACTGCACTACAAACTGCCCGGACATCCCGATATAGTTTTCATAAAATCGAAAACCGTGATTTTCGTAGACGGATGTTTCTGGCACGGATGCCCCGAACATGGACAACACGTAAAGACTAACCGATCATTCTGGAACACAAAGATCCGCAAAAACAAAGAGCGCGACAAAGAGGTCGCCAGACAGCTGAAAGAAGCTGGATGGACAGTTTTACGCTTCTGGGAACATGATATACACAAAGATCTTTCTACCATCATCACAGCAATCATCGACAGCCTAAAGGCACATTTATCATGAACCACCCCCAACACACCGTGCTTCAAAACATAGATCTTCTTGTGGATAGGATTTACGAGGGAGGCAGAAAAGGCAATGCTGGTGATGAGCCTCTCTCCAAGTTGTTAAAAATAAGCAACCAAGGTGGTTTCCGCTATATCGGCTCAAAAGAGAGACCACTCCTGATTGTGCTTACATCAACCCTGAAAAACCATGACTGGCCTGATAACATAGACAAGGAAAACGGGATATTCACCTACTACGGCGACAATAGAAAACCAGGGAACGAACTCCATAACACCCACAGGTTCGGCAATCAGCTGCTTCGCGATATGTTTGACCGGGCACATGGTTCCGCTGAACAGAGAAAGCTTGTCCCGCCTATTCTGATTTTTGCAAATACAGGAAATTGGCGTGATGTGGAGTTTTTAGGACTAGCCGCACCAGGCGCACCCAATTTAGATGCAAATCACGATCTGATAGCTGTATGGAGGATGAAAGACGGGAAGCGATTCCAGAACTATCAAGCCAAATTCACCATCCTGAACACACAGACCATTTCCAGAAAATGGATTGAATCTGTAAAGCAAGGCTTATTCATAACTGAAGACACACCAGCATGCTGGCGTTCATGGAGCGAAACAGGAAACTATCAAGCTCTGAAAGCCCCTAGAACACTCGAGCACAGGTCCCGAGAGGAACAGCTTCCCTCCGACAACCTCGGCACAAAAACAATAAAACTGATTTATGACAGATTTTCTGAAAATCCTTATGGATTTGAACCATGCGCTGCAAAAATAGCCGAGATGATGCTTCAACGAATAGACAACATCGATCTGACCCGCCCATCCCGGGATGGTGGACGGGATGCGGTAGGAAAATACAAGATCGGGGAAGGAGATTCAGCCGTACTTGTTGACTTCGCATTGGAAGCCAAATGCTATGCGCCCTCCAATTCCGTTGGTGTCAAAGAATTGTCCCGGCTCATCTCACGGCTGAGACACAGACAGTTTGGCGTTCTTGTTACGACATCCTATGTCTCCACACAAACCTACCAGGAAATAAAGATGGACGGGCACCCCATTGTCATTATTGCAGCCGCGGATATAGTCAGGACATTAAAATCAGCTGGAATCAGCACAGAAAATCAAGTGTTATCATGGTTATCATCATTCAATCCTTGAATCGCTTGGTTTTCAATCATCTAAATCATCCGCAGCTAAACACAAGCGCCTGACGACCCTCAGATGATCACTCACACATCTCCACCCAAACCGCGTTGTTGCGGGTGAGGGCGTTGATGGTTTCGGGAGTGTCGGCGGGTGACCAGAAAACTGGTTCGTAGAGGCGGCAGAAGTCACTTGCGCCGGAACTGGTCGCGCATCCGGTCACGGTAAGCGGGATCAGCAGCCAGGCGAGCGCGAATGCGCACCGCCTCATTTGCTCTACCCAGGGCATCTTCGGCTTCCTCCAGCTTGGCCTGGCGGCGGCCGGCCATGAAAGCCATGACCGCCGCCAGCGCGTCGATAAGTTTTTCCAGAAACCTGAGCATCAGGACTTCTTGGCATTGGCGATGTTGAGCGCGAGGAAATCCACCAGCTTGCGGATTTTCGCCATGATGCTGTCATCCTGCGGCGTGGGCGTCAGCGCGGCCACGAGGCTCGCCACCGTCACGATGCCGGTGATGATCTGGATGAGTTCGTCAGTGTGTTCCACCATGAAATTGAACATGTTTCATTCTCCCTTGTTGTGCGCGAGGTAGACGCCCCGCGCGAAATGGGCTTCCGTGAAATAGCTGTCGTGGTCGCCCTCAAACTTGGCCATCGCCTGCATGAGGCGCGCCAGGAGCCCGTTGTCGTTTATGATGTCGATGGGTTCATCCGCCCCGCGGCCGATGCTTTGCGCCACATGGGCGACATAGCTTTCCGTCGGGTTCTCGGATGGCGGCGCCCAGCGCGACACGATACCCCGCACCGTCCGCAGCCCATAACGCCGCTGGTAGGCCAGCAAAACCTTCGCCATGGCCCGGCACCCCATTTCGGGGGTCTCGAATTGCACAAAGGGTGAACCATCCTGCCGGGGCGCTTCCCCCAACCATGTATCCCGCCCTTTGCGGATGTTGCCGGGGTTGTTGTTGCGCACGCAGGGTGGCAGCTTACCGAGGGTCATGCTCGCACCTCCCCTTGCCCGCCACGCAGGGCAGGCTGTGGATGCGCTCGTGGATGGCCGCCACCTTCTCGGCCATGGCGGCCAGCGTCTGCCCGTGTTCCTTGATGGCCTTGCGCCCCAGAACGTCGTTGTTCACCTGCTTTTCCAGCTCGCCCAGCTTTTCGGTATTGCGCCCCCACGCCACCGCAAACGCCAGTCCCTCAAGCGCAAGCGTTCCCGCAAGGCCCGCCATCGCGGCCCAGATCCCGTCCATCTTCCTCTCCCGTTTGTTTTTATGATGCGTCGTAACGACCGGCCCAGAAATGCCATGCCTGGTCGTTTTCATCCGGCGTGAAGGCTTCCCACGTCCATGTGGCGCCGTCCTCGCTCCACCCGTGGGCATACCCAACATCGGCGGTGTAATCGCTCCCGTCCCAGCCCCGGAACCGCGCCGTGCAATGAATGGCATCCCCAACCGGCTCAATTCGAAAGGGGTGGCCGGTATCCGTTCCCGTCCACCAGTCGGGCCACACCGGGGCATCCGGCACCCAGAACGTGCCCGCGGGGAGCTCGCCCAGCACGCCCTCAAGACCCAGCAGAACGGTTGACCACGCCCCGCCAGCGCCCCGCACCGCAAAGCGCGGAGGAGTGATGGCCGCCGCTCCGTCGGTCATCTCCGCCATGATGAGGGCGACGACAACCCCGGCATGGGGGCAGATGACGGAAGGCAGGAGGCCATTCCCGTCCACCGCCCAGCCGGAGGGCGTGAGGTCGGCCCATGATGCGCCACCGCCCCACAGCCGCAGGCCGTTGCTGTATCCGCCACCGTCCTTTGGCCAGAACGCATCCACAAGGGAATACGCCTTTCCGCCATTCTCCCGCAGCCTGCCGCGATACTGCCCGCGCACGGCGATGGAGGTGAACAGCACGGCGCCCTGCGGCGGGGTGATGCTGCTCCACGTTTTGCCAAGATCGGTTGAGCGCACCAGAACCTGGTCGTCGATATCCTCGGTATTCCGGTCGCCGATAATGTAAAGGGCGTTGCCCGCGCTGCCGAGGGTCAGGTAACCACCGGGGAGCAGGCTCTGCGACCACACCACCTCCTCGGTCTCCCAGTTTTCGCCGGAAAGACGGTAGAGCGTTCCACCGATGAGGACGAAGAGACAGCCGGAGAGGTAAACCCAGCTTGGCACGGTGGGGGAATGCACCCAGCGTCCGAGCTTGTAATCATAATCCACAAGGTTTTGGGTGATGCGGAAAGAGCTGCCCGCCGGGGCATCGCCCGCCAGCACAAACACTCCGTCCTGCGGGAAGAAAACCGGCTCGTAGGTGCTTCCCCACGGCAGGGCGGTTTTCACCCACGGCGCAAAGCCCGGGGCCGTGCCTGCGTAAAATTCGCCCGATCCCCCCTTGGCCAGCACATCGGCAAGAGTATCCCCGCCCCTGCGGCCCGCGCATTTCATGATCCGCCTTGCCAGCATCACACGTCCCTCGCGCCGGCGGACATCAGGTCCCAGCTTGCGCCGTTGTCGGTTGTGAGCAGCACGAACACCGCCCGCTTGCCTGCCGCCACCGTGTCCTCCACCTCATCCATCGGCACCACGGACGCGGGCCATGACAGGACGTATCCGCCCGGGTTGTTGACGATGAGGGTAACGCCCGCCGAGCAGTCCACCCCCGCGGGAACGGGAAACCCGGCAAGCACCAGCGTGGTATCGCCCGCAAGGGAGAGCTCGAAGACATTGGCAAAGCGCAGGTCGATGGAAACGGTGCCGCTGACCCCGGCGAGTTTCGCCAGCGGCTCGATATATGGCCCGAGGTTCTGGCGGAGCTGGCGCTGCCAGTTCCAGTTGTTGGCGGCATCGCGCATGGCTGGGCCCCGCGCCATGGCCCCCATGTCCGCCAACCGGGGCAGGAGAACCTCCCCGGAGGAGGTGGTTGCGGCATGGGTGGGGTCGCCGGCGTTCACCCCTCTTGTGGGCGCAACGGAAGTGCCCGCTCCGTCCTTCACGGTGCGGCGCAACCTTGCGGTCAGGCTGTCGGTCATTTCAGGCTCCGAGGTCGATCTGCTTGGGGGGAGAAAAGGGGGCCGCCATGTCCACCTCGATCTCGTACGAAAGGGTGTCCGCCGAGGCGATGGAGCGCAGCCGGAAGGTCATGGCGGTGGGCGAAACCGCGGCCGGGTCGCCCGCCCCGGACAGGCTTGAATTCTGTTCTGAAATGTCACAAGAAATTGTTATATCATCAACAACATAAGAAGATGAGTTCATGTTATTTATTAGCACAGGCTGGAGCGGATTCTGGGCGGAATAGGCGGCATAAACCAGCCCCTCCATGGAGGGCACCGCCACCTCATCCTCCCCCGCTTCCGGGGTTGCGCCATCCCCCACCGCCAGCGCCATGATGACCTCCACCGAGGCGGCGGACGACGACCGGGCGAGGACGACCTCGGTGACCTTTCCGGTGACCACCTGCCCACCCGCCAAACGGGGGTCGGAGATCGTCACCGCGTGCGCCGTGGTGATGCCGACGCCATCCTCCCATGGAACCCTGAAACCCACTTCGACGCACCGGGCGGATGCCGCAACCTTGGCCGCCGCACGGGCAAGGGCATGTTCAAACGCCTGCCGCCCGCGATCGGTCTGGAAGAAGCTGGGGCGCACCACCGTGCCAAGGGCCGACTGGTCGTAGCTTGTGCGCTGCCAGCGCCCGGCGAATTCATCCATCCAGAAATTGTTGCCGGAGGTGTGGTCGAGCAAAGCATAAAACGTGCCGCCGCCGAACTTCACGTAATCGCCAGCAAGGTAAGCCGTGCCGGAGGCCCATGCGGGGGTAATGGTGTCGAGCGTGACGTCGGCAAGGCGGAACTCGAGGCTGTCCTCACCCCCTTGGTCAAAGGCGATGTCCTGCACGCCCGCCGCAACCGTGGCCGAAATCCCTTCCACCCGCGCCTGGCTGTAATCCCACGCCAGAGAAAGCTGGGGCGAGAACCACCTGCGGGCAAGATGCAGGGAGCGGATTTCGCTTGCCATGTCATCGGCCGGGATGCCGCTGGGGAAATGCGCCGTGGAAACCGTAGCGGCCACCGAGCGCAGGGGCCGGGCGCTGTCATCCACCGCTGTTCCCTCGTCCCAATAGCCGCTTGCCGCATCGGCTGCAAAATCACCCGCCATGTGGGCCATAAGGCAGGGGTAGGTTTTCATCTCCTGCCGCACAAGGACGATATCCCCCACGGCATAATGCGCGCCCGCACTCCATTCCGTGCAGCCGGACGGGCATCCGGGCAGCACCTCGGTGAGCGAGGCATCCGCCACGACATAGCCCGAAGCGGTGCCGATGCCCTGCCCCTGCCGCGGCCAGCGCGACAGGAAATCATCCCCCGTGAGGGTGGAGACATAAGCTGGGTCGGCCCCCAGCGCCGCGCGCACGGCATCCGTGATGTCCACCGTGCCGCCTGCCTGCTGCGTCCACTGGGCCTCCACCCGCACCGCGACGCTGCGCAGCGGGGGCTCACCGATGGAAAGGGAGAAATCCTCCCAGAAATGCTTGCCGGTAAGGTCGATGACGGGGCCATCACCGAAGATGGAGACAAGCGACAGCGCGCCCGTCATGCGGTGCCAGTGGTAATGGGCCGCCCGGCCCGCAAGGCTGTCCTCCGGCTTGGGATCCTGTGCGGGATCGAAAAACAGGGCGTCGTAAAACGGCGCCACGCGCAGGGAGGCGGCCAGCGCATTGAGGCTGTCCTGCCAGTCAGCAGGCTGGGCGATAAGCTCGATCTCCACCATGCCGCCATCGGCCGCAGTGGGCGAGCCGGTAAGGCGGCCGAAAAAGAGCAGCACAGCCCCGCCGTCGCCATCATCCTCGGAAATGAACGCGCGACGCTTGCGCCCCGCGGCCAGCAGGCCGGTGAGCGGCGCCTTGATGCGGACATTCGCCGCCGGAAACTCCCCTTCCCGCTCGGTGATGGAAAGGTCGAACACCGCCTCATCCTGCCGGGCGTGCGTAGTCGGGGCGAAAACCTCACCGGCTTCCACCCACGCGAAATAGAGTGTTTTGGGCATTACAACTCCCAATAAAAAAGGAGCGGTTTCCCGCTCCTTTTATTCCAACATATTAATTTTATCCTTGAACAAATTTGTCATAAATGAATTTCAATGCAGAAGAACATGTCTCTATAAGGTTACACCCCTGTTCAATATAATTCTGAGATATATCTATACCAATAGACCGTAGCTTGTCCTCGTATTCCGCACTAGGCAGATGCGCATCTCTTAATCGAAGATCATACGCAACAAACAGGGGCGACATAATGTTATGAGCATCTGTTTTGGAAACCCCTTTTGCCACTAAAGATTTTTCCACAAGCTTCAAAGAACCTTTTTGATCCTTCTCATCTACACCAACTATCTTACGCAAAAAATCCTTATTCAAAGTATCCGCCGTCAATCTAGCAATATCCTTAGCCAACCCACACAAGGATTCCAGATCAAGGGATCGAAAACGATGGATAGATTTCAGGATATCCAGATGGTCCGGATGGGATATAAATAAATCCGTCTTCAAAAGGTCCTTAAAAACTTCATCAAACAAGATTTCTGGTGCCTTAGTGGAAGGAACCTCATTTTGCATTTGCAACTTAAACAATTCAGCCGACACCCCTCCCTCTGGAGTAACATTATGGGCCGCCCATATTTTTTGCTGCCAAGCAGGCAACTCACCAACATCTTTTGCAAAAACAGTAATATGCCCTAATGCATTAACCCCAAAATGCACTATTCCCTCTGATGACGCACCAGCTCCCCCTGTATCTCGGGTAGACCACCCCAACCCACTTCCACGAAATTTTAATAAGCTCTCAACAACATCTGGCTTAAAATGCAACCATCCCATCACACCAGAAAGGGTTTCTTTCGTTTCATTTCTTCCATATACATCAACGATGAAGGGAACATTTATCGGAATATCATCCTCCCGCACACGAGGACTAGAGGGCCCGGGATCAATCCATTCATTACGCCAATATCCACCTTCTGCTACGAAGTTTTCTCCACCATGTTGATGAAAAACCCTTCCTCTCCATCTTCCATTATCTTCTTCCTCAGCCTCATCCCCCTCCTGCGCCCAATTCACTAACGACGCATCTTCAATTATTTCACGCCGCTCCCAATAAGCGCTTGTATACAAACCCATATTCCTGGCACATAAGTAATCAAGCAAAAATTCTGTTTTAATCTCAACCAAACAAGGGACGCCATCACCATCCCTCTTCAACTTCACAACATCAGCATACCCTTCATTAACACACTTCCAATTATCTCCTTCACGCACAAGATGGAGCGCTAAGACAAGATCTTGATGCAAATGCCATATAGCAGGATTTACACTATCAAAACTCTGCACCAGAACGAGAGGAACGCCCAAAACATGTCCTCTTTCGAAAAACACATCAGCTGGGTAATAACTACCCTCACTAACATAACTCTGATGCGTATTTCTAAGTCCTATATCACCCCAATCCAAATCTTCAGCTTCAGCTTTTTGAGCAACAGGAACTGCCAAAGATCCCAACCCAAAAAAAAATTCACGAAATCCTACACTTTTATAATCCGCCCCTATTGCTTGCTTTTTAGAAGACCTCAATGGAATCCATGACTCATATCGCAAGCTTACGCCTCGAATATCAACCATCTTAAACCAATTTTCACCCATCACCATCTCAAGCCCCTATCGCTACTGCAACTTCTCTTAGAAAGGTATCACTAAACCTCCCTTAGCTCAAGCAACCAGGAGCTGGCGGCGGACCATTCGTCGCGGTCCATGGAGAAGTTTTCCACGCGGCAGGAAAGCACCGGGCGGTAGTAGATGGCGCAATAGCCGGAGAGCCCTGCATCCCCGAAATCCACGCTTGCGGTTTTATTGTCCGTGCCAGTGAGCGCCACGGCGGCCAGCGCCCCGCTTGCGGCCACCGCGCGGCCCGAGCCCCCCACCGCGGGGCGGGAGAGCGTGATGCTGGCAGATCCGGCCGTGAGCGTTGCGGGTTCGCCCAGTTCGGCGGCACAGGTGACGGTCACGAGGTCGCCCTTTTTCAGATTGCCGAAGGCCGGGGGCTGGATATCCTCGGCCGTGATGCTGACGCGCAGCTTGTGGAAGGCCGCGGGGATTTCGATGGCGTGGAGCGTGCCATTCACGTCCCTTTCCATCTGGGCATCCACATCGGGCGCGAAGCCCTGCTTGAGGCCTCTCGCCGACCATTTCGGGATGCCGGGGCCGGAGAGTTCGAGCAGCGTGTCGTTCATGATTTCACCCACGGGGGCTGCGATGTGGTGATGCGGCGACGCTCGGCGGTGCGCACGTGCTGGGCCAGTTCCTTCACCGTCTGGCCTGAGGCCTGCATGTTGAACACCTTGCCGCCGAGGCTGAGCTCAAGCCTTGTCACCCCGCCGCCCACAAGGCCGCCCGCGGCGAAGGCCGGCATGGCCCTTCCCGTGCGCGGGGTTGGCAGGCGGTAGGAAGGCATGGCCATAGCGTTCATCCGGGCCAGCATGCCGGCGCCGTATTTGCGCACCGCAGCCGCCGACATGACAAACTCGCCGTTGGAAAGCCTTGCAAGGATGCTGTCCGAGGTTCCGCTCCCCGGCCCGCGCACCATGCCGCCGGAGGCAAACTTGAAGCGGGCATCGCCCCAGTCCTCCAGCACCGCGCCCATGGCATCAGCGGGGCTCACGCCCCCCGGCAGCATGGAGGCCGCCAGCGCCCCGATGACTCCCACCCCGCGGCTGGGCATGGTCGCCCAGTTCCAGATAGCCTCGAAGGCATGGGCCACGTTTTGCAGCCCCTTGGCCAGTTCCCCCAGCGTGGGGAGGAAGTTTTGCACAGCCCCCTTCATCTCGTCCCAGCTCGGCAGCATGTCCCGAAGGTCGTTGCGCAGGGTAATGAGCCACGTGTTGGCCACCCTGGCCTCCTCCCCGGCAAAAAGATAGGCGATATCGAGCAGGAAGGTGGAAAACGCCTCAGAAAGCTTGCCCAGCGTGCCCGCAATCCTGTCACGGTTCCGCACGAGGATATCGGTGAGGGTTCCAAACAGTTTCGTCCACTCGTCCAGCACCTCGGCGCCAATGGCATTACGCACGCCCTGCCACGCCTTGCCCAGCGTATCGAGCGTATCGTTGAACTCCTGCCCCTGCGCCGAAAGGCTGGCGGAAACCTCAAGCCCCAGCCGGCGCACCTCCTCCTCGTAGCGCCTGAGGCCTTCCGAGCCCGCATTGACGAGGGTGAGGAACTGCTCGCCCCCTTCCCGACCGAAAAAGCGCGAGGACATTTCCAGCTTGCGCGCCGGGTCGGGCATGTCCTTGATCCGGTCAGCCACGTCCTTGAGGAGGTCGATGGTGGCGCGCAGCTTGCCCCGGGCCGTCCTTGTTTCCACGCCCAGCGCGCGGAACGGGTCATTCAGGGCATCGTCCGCCTTCTCCTTGGCCGCCGCGATTTTCTCCTCGTCGTCCCCGGCGGCGGCAAGGTCGGCCCTGAGCCTTGCGAAAACTTCCTCCTCCTTCAGCCCGGCGCTTGCCAGCGCAAGGTTGAAACGCTTGATGCCGGCGCCAAGCTGCTCGAAGGTGATATCTCCCTGCTCGGCCGCCATGCGCAGGGCGGAGAGCGCCTCGGGCCCGATGCCGGAACGCTCCGCCATCTTGCCGATTTCATCCGCGTAATCCGCCGTGCCTTTCGCGGTTTTGTAAATGGCGACGCCCGCGACCGTGGACGCGCCCGCAAGCCCCAGCGCGACATTGCGCACCACCTTGAGCGCCGAGCCCGCCGCCGAGGAAATCTTCCCATAGGTTTCCCGCGCCTCCTTGCCGAAGAGCCGGTAACGCAGGGTGCCCGTCTTCAGCTCGTCGTCGATGCGCTTCAGCTTGGCTTCCAGCACGTCATGCGCCCGCCTTATGTCGGAGGCGCTCGCCGTGCCGCTCGTGCGGATGGCCTCATAGGCCTTCACGAGGTTGTCTTTCTGCTTCTGGGCCGTGGCGGTTGAACGGACATGGAGGGTGCGGAAGGCCGTTTCCACCTTCTTGGCCGTTTCCGCGGCCTTCTGGGAAGCGAGCTGCACGGCATCGCCCACCGCATCGGCATCACCTCCGGCCTTCTTGAAGCCCTCGCCAACTTTCGCCAGTGTATCGCCCAGCTTTTCGAGCGCGGATCTTGCGGCATCGGTATCCGCCCCCACCACGTATTTCAGCTTCTTGCTCATGACAGCAGCTCCTCAATCGCGCCGGGCTTGCCCGACAGCGCAAGGCCGATGGCGGAAGCCATGGCCGCAACCTCCTCCCGCCGCGCGCGCTCGGCCAGCTCGCCCCACGCCAGCGCCTGCCGCGGGGAAAGGGAAAGCGGGTTCAGCCCGCCCCAACCTGCGAGCCTTCCGGCAAGGACTGCCCAGGCGCGCTCACAATCCGCATCACGAGCGCCAGCGCCTGGGCCATGGCTTCCCCCATCTCGGAGGGATCCTCCGGCAGGGTCAGCTCCAGCGCCCTGGTGAGGACAAGCACCTGTTCGTGGGCGGTGAGCCCCGCCGATGCCACCGCCGCCTCGTCCTCAGACAAGACCGCGGCAATGACGGCCACAAGCGCCGCCTCGCCTTCCCGCACCACCGCCCCGGCGATATCCCCACCGGAGAGCAGGCAGCGAAGGCCCGGGAACCGGATAGCCAGCGACGCGATCGCGCCAAGCGAAAGGGGCCGGACGGTAAAGTCGCGGCCCCTGATTTTTACGCATCCCTCAAGCGGGACGAGGTCGGAGAGTTTCGCGCTCATTCGCCACCCACCAGTTCCAGCACGCGGCCAAAGGGATAGGCGCTGTCGGACGTGTCGGCCATGGCCTTGCCCGAAAGCTCAACCTGCGCATATTCATCGGAAATGAACGGGATGGCCCCGGAGGGTTGCAGGCTCACGCGGCCCACCGTCACCTTCAGGCGGCTGCCCTTGCTGTTCTTGCCCACGCACATGAACCCGCCTTCCATGTCGAGGTCCTGCAGCATGGCCACCACCTTCTGGCCCGCGCTTTCGGTAATGGCGGCAGCGTTCATGGTGACCACGCAATCGGCCCCGGCCCCTTCGGGCAGGGCGAGGATGCGCACGATGCCGGCCACAAGGTCCACCTGGTAATGGGTGTCGAGCACATAGGCCACCGGGGTGGTGGCACCGTCGTCAATGGCAACGCTGGTGAGGTTCACCTTGCCGAGGTCGTAGCTCTTGCCCGCCTCGACGCCGGTGATGGGGAACTCCGCATCGGTGAGCGCAGCCTGCGTGTAGGCGGCGACGCTGCCAAGCAGGGCAAGGCGGAGGTTTCCGGCCGTGATTTCGTCGAGCGTGATGGCGATGTCGGCCCCGACCTGCGTCGTCACCTCGTCATCCTGCGTCTTGACGCCGGAAAGCGAGGAGAAATGCTGGAGCTTCTCCACCGTGGGCGTATAGGTGAAGGCGGGCGCGTTGCCCAAGGGTTGCCACCCGCTCGTGTTCTTGGGGCGGAAGAAAAGCTCTCCCTTGAGGATGGTGTAATTCTCCGGGCTGGGCGATGCGGCTCTGGACATGGCTTTCTCCTATTTCTTGTCATAAACGAGATCGATGGAAAGGCTGAAACCGGCAATGTCGGTGCGGCCTTCGGCGTAAGCGGGGGAATAGCGCGCCCCCTCGATGCCCGTGCCCTGCGCGAGCATGGCGGACAGGGCGGCATCCCCCGCAAGCTGGGCGAGGATTTTTTCGTAAAGCGCGTTGAGTTCGGCATTGGGTGCGGGCGAATTCCTGAGCGAGACATAGGCCTCGATCTCCGGCGTCATCCGCCAGCGCTCCAGCAGGCGCTGCGGCGGAGCGCCCCCGGGCGGCGCCGCTTCCTCGTCCCCGTCGCGCAGGATGATGCAGGGCAGGCTCTCCGGCGTGATGTCGACCATGCGGTTGCGCTCGATCGGCACTCCGCATCCGGACAATAGCTCCGCCAGCCGGGCGAGGATCCCCTCCCGGCGGTTTGTCGGTTCTGGCATGTTGGTCATCCTTGCGTGAGGTTTCTTTCCACCTCGTCCACGTAATCGGAAAAGCGGGCGAGGATGCGGGTGCGGAAGCCGAGGCGTTTCGGCAGTTTCGTTTTCTTCAGCAGCGTGGCAGCGGGCTCGGCTTTTCCATCCCCCAGCTTGCGCATGATGACGGCGTTTCCCTTGGCGTTGCGGACGATGAACGCCCTGTTTCCCGCAAACAGATCATGCAGGGAAAGGCCCCGCTTCTTGCCCAGTTCCGTCATGAGCGCCAGCGCCTTGCCGCGTGTCGGGAATATGGTGGCGCCCTCCTCATGGGCCGGGGCGCTTGGAGAATTGTCATAAAACACGAGGTCGCCGTTTCCCTTCCCCACGCAGGACTGGATGCGCTTGAGGCGGCGGGCGGTTACCTTTTTGAACACCTGCTTCACATGACTGCGCTGCGCCCTGACGATCTCCCGCCCGAACTTGCGTCCGGCCTTCTTGCGGGCCTTGAGATGTTCCTTGTGGAAATCCTCGGCGAACTTCAGCGCGCCCTCCACCTTCACGGACATCAGGCTTCCTCCAGCCGGAAGGTCGTCATGCCCTGCCCGTCCGGCTCTATGCCGGTGATGCGGTAGGAAGCGCCTGCCCGTTCCAGCAGGTCGCCCTGCCTTGTTCCCGCCACATCGGCGCTTGGGCAGGCGCAGCGGATGCCAAGGCCTGCAACGTCCACCTCCCCGCCAACGCCAATCCCCTCATATGGGGCGCGAAACACGCCGCGGACGGTCCTGGCCTCGCCCCCTTGCGGCAGCAGGAGGACATCCTCACCCAGCGCGGCGGCAAAGACATTGGGCATTCCGGCAAACAGGGCGTTCATGCCCACACCTGCCGGGGCGCATCCACCCAGCCGAGGCCGCGCAGGGCTGCAACGCGCGCATCGGTCGGGGAAAGGAGGCGGAGGAACCAGCCATCCTCCCAGCCCGTGATGCCGTAACCATGGCCGTCGGCCGCCACCAGCTCGCCGCTTTCCGCATCCACATAGGCGGGGATGCCAGCGGCCAAGAGATCATCAAGCTGGGCGCCGGGCTTGAAAAGGTCGATCATTCCGAAATCCTCCGCAGGTGTTCATCGTGCAGCGGCACCTGCCAGAACATGAAGCGTTGCAGGATCATGGCGCCGTTGTATCCGCCCGCCCCGCGCGTGTTGAATTGCAGGCGGTCAAAAGCCGGGGGCGTTGTCGGCGGCGTTCCCGTCGCGGCCGCAATGAGGCCGTTCGCGGCATGGGCGAACCGCCCGGAGGCCAGCGTCACCGCATTGCGCACCACCCCGCCCCAGCTGGCCGGGTAGTTCGCCGAGGCCGTCCATGTGGCCGCCGAGCCCCCAACCTGCAACTGGCTAAAAAAGTTGTTGGTCGCCGCCGCAAAAATCCCGGCATCCAGCGAATTGCCATCCGTTCCGTTGGAAACGGACAGCGCCTGCGCATAGCCGCGCCCTGCCGGGTCAACCGGGACGATATGGTCCACCCGCAGCGAAAAGGCCGAAAGGTCGAGCCCAGCCACGTTCAGCGTCACAACATCCGCCGCCCTTGTGAGGGCGCTGCCGGAGGTCATGATGGCGGAGGTGGGGAGGATGACGCGGTTGCCGCCGTAATATTCCAGCTGGGCGCCATCGACCGCAACCACGTCGCAAGCCTTTGCCAGCCGGATGCCGACATTGCCCGTCGTGCCGACGAAGGCGAGCCGCGTCCACGCATCGGTGACCGCAACAGCCGCCCATGTCGTGCCACCGTTGAGGGTGACCGACACCGCGCCGGAACCCGACACACGCCGGATGTAAACCGAAAAACACCAGTTCGAGCCGTAATAGGAACCGACCCCGTAAACCGCGCTACCGCCATCCGCCGTTGCCGTGAGGCTGCTGGCCGCACTGGCCGCGCCGTCAATCCCGGCTTGGTCCTTTGCCGCCGTGATGGATGTTTTCACCCAGTTCGAGCGGGTGAGGTCGCGCGCCCAGACAATCAGGTTGGAGCTGGCGGCCTCGATGAGCAGGCCCTTCCCAGAAACAAGGCGGGGCGCGTCGATCGCCACGGTTTTGTAAACCCCGTCGCTGTCCATGTAGCCGGCCGTGGAGGCGCGCGAAACCACCAGGCGCGCATCCGGCGATGCCTGCCGCGCATCGATATCGAGCAGCGGACGCGGCACGCAAGGCCGTCCGGAGATCATGGGAAAGGGATGCATGGTTACGAAACCTCGGCCGCCGGCGAGATGAAGAGGTAGCCGTCAAGGCTGTCCCTGATGGCGGCCACCCTGTGGCCCGGCGTAATCATGACGATGTGGGTCTCCCCGGCCGAGAGCGGAAAGGATCCTTCGGCATTGGCCGCCACCGGGTTTTCCCCGATCCTGTAAAAGCAGTCCCTTGTGGACTTGAGGAATACGACCCCGGCATTGACGGGAGCGGACTGCGCCGATGCGGCACCGACGGCAATGCGCTGCCCGGCATCGTGGTCATGGGCGAGGACGGGAAGCGGGGACAGCGATGGGCCCGCCAGCGGGGCCCTGATTTGCGGCGTGGACATTCATTCCTCCATTTGCAGGAAAAGGTTGGGGCGGAGACCGAAGCCCCCGCCCCGAGGTTCAAGCGTCCCGGAGGGCTCAGGTGCGCTTGGCCTTGATGAGCACCTTCGGCCGCGTGCAGTAGGTCAGCGGGTTCGCCTGCACCTCGAGCTCGACGAACTTGCCGAACTTGGTGTCGGGCGCCTGCTTGGCGTAACGCGGCAGGCCGAGGGTGTTGACGGTTTCCACGTAATCCGCCGGGGCGAACACGGTCTTGAAGAGGCCGGGAACACCCACCGGGAAGAAGTGTGCCTTGTTGTCGGCGATGAACTTCACCCCGTTCACGGTGCCGCGGTATTCCTCGAACACGATGCCTGCGTAGCTCACGCTGCGGCGGGCGTGCCCCGCGATGAGGTAAGCGCCCTGGTTTTGCAGCTCGTAGGCCTTACGCACCTCGGGATGGTCCACGAGGTCGTCGAAGAACTGGCTGGAGCAGAAGGCGTGGATGTGGTCGTAAACCGCCGCGCCCAGCACGTCCTCCACCTTGCGCTGCACGTCGGCGCACTTCTTGCGCACGTCGCCGGATTTCGGGCTGGCGGCGTCGAGGTCGAAGTCGATCTCGTCGTACTGCGTCACCCCGAACTCGGAGAACAGGTCGTAGATGGTGTCGGTGCCGTTGGAGTTGAGGATGACGCCCTTGATGGCCCCGAGGCGCATGTGCTCGATGGTGGCGTCGATCTTGGACGCCATGCCGGACATGCGGTCCCCCACCACCTGCTGCACGCCAGCGAGGGCGTTGTCCGAGCCGAACTGGCGCACGTTCTGCACCTCGTCGGCGGGGATGAAGTCGGTGAGGCAGATATGCGGGATGCGCAGGGTACGCATCTTGCGCTTGTCGCCCGTGTTCGGGGTGCCGGGGGCGCCGCGCTGCGTGGTGGGCACGAGCTCGAGCGTGCCGTCGCGCTCCTCGATGGCGATGGAGGTGGTCGAGACGCCGCTTTCCTCGAAGAGGTTCAGCGCGCCCGCCCGCCCCGGGATGTAGGGCAGCTTGTTGACGGCGTCCGTCAGGTTCATGACGGAAAAGGCGTCGTTGTTGAAGATGTCTGCGATGTTGGGCATGGTTCCTGCTCCTTATCGGGCAATGAGGTTGATGGCGGAAAGCTGCGCCAGCGCCACGGCCTTCTGGCCGTCGGTGATGGCATCGGGCCAGCCAAGCTCGGCGGCGTTCAGCTCGGCGCATCGGACAACGGCCACCGCGGGGGCATCGGCCAGCGAGGCGTCGACGCCCGCGTAAAGGATGCCGGCGGCGATTTCCGAGCCGTTGGTTGCGGCCGGGGCCAGCGCGGTGAACTTGCCGGAGCCGGACACGTCGACATGGATGATGTCGCCCGCGACCCAGTCGGCGGAGCCGTCGGCCACCGTGAGGTTGATGTGGTCGGACGTATAAGCTTCACCCGCCGTGAGGTTTGCGAGCGTGAGGCCTTCCGGGCTTTTGACCGAGAAGATGCCGAGGCCAGCCGAGGCTTCCGCCACCGTGACGGTGAACTGGTCGCCAGAGGCGAAGTCGGTTTCGCCATCGGAAATGGTGAAGGTGAGGCCGCCGCCAACAAATTCGGTTCCGACCGTGCCAGTGCCGACATTGGTGCCGTCCGGCGCTTCCACCGAGAAGGCGCCGAGGTTCTCGGCAGGCTCGATGAAGGTGACTTTGTAAACGCCGACCTGCGCCCCGGTGCCAACCGTAACAGCGCTCATGGTGCCGCGCGTGCCCGCCGTGCCGACGAAGGCCGCCGTGGCAGATCCGGCTGCGGAGTTGGAAAGGCAGGTGAGGACGTAACGCCCCACTTCGGCAGCCGCGCCCAGCGGGGTTTCCGCCATGGTGATGGTGCCGTTGCCGGTTCCGCTCGCCTTGGCGGCGGCGACGGTGTCCTTTGCGAGCCGGCCGAGAACGGCGCCCGCGGCAAGGTTGTTGCCCGCAGCCAAAACAATGGCGTCGCGCGAAAGCGCGCCGTTCGCCTCGGAGTGCAGGAATTCGCCGGCGTGCCGGCCTTCGGTGATTTCAGGCATGGTCATTCTCCCTTGAGGATTTCACGCCGGCGGTTGTAAATGGCAGCCGCGTCGATGCGGGGTGCCGGCGCGGCTCCCGCGGAAGGCTGCTGTGCAGTTGAAATGTCCGGGCTTGCAGCGGCCAGCGCCTCGACAAGCCGTCCCCTCGCCGTTTCCAGCGACGTGCCGGAGGCCAGCAGTTCGGCGGCAAGCTCCGGGCGTTTGGCTTCGATGCAGACCATGGCGATCTCCGCGGCCTCGGCATGGGTGTATCCGGCGGGCTGCTGCGCCTCCGGCTTCATGGTTTCTTCAGGCATGGTTCCTCCTTGTGAGACAAAGCTTGAAAGTGCAGCAATGGCGTCATCCAGCGTGCCCACCTCGTCGGCAAGGCCCGCAGCCACCGCGTTTTCGCCGTAAAAGCAGGCGGCTTCGGTCGCCCTCACCGCTTCGGGCGAAAGGCCCCGGTTGCGGGCCACCGTTTCGACAAACATTCCGTAAATGCGCGCCACCTCGTCGCTGATGGCAGATGCCGCCACGTCGCTCAGCGGGAAGTCGGGCGCGGCGTCGGCCTTGTGGGCGCCGGAAAAAATGGGCGTGACGGCAATCCCGGCTTTCGCATTCGCCCCGCTGTGGTCCACATGCCAGGCGATGACGCCGATGGAGCCCGCCCCGCCGGTACGGGTGACAAACACGCGCTCGGCCGAAGAGGCCAGCGCATAGGCGGCCGAAAAGGCGCTGTCGTTTGCCACCGCCCAGATGGGTTTGATGCCGCGGGCGGTGTAAACCTCGTCGGCAAGGTCAAACGCGCCGGAGGCCTCCCCGCCGCAGGAGTCAATATCGAGCAGGATGGCCGAAACCAGCGGATCGGCCAGCGCCGCGTTGATGGCTGCGGAAACCCCGTCGTAGGTGGTGAGGCCGGATTCCGCCTCCATCCACCCGCCGCGCTTGATGAGCGTGCCGACCACTGGGATGACGGCGATGCCGCCGATGTTCTGCCGCGCGGCATCTGCCCGGGTTTCGGGCGGCTCCGGCATGGGAAGCGGTGCGGCCAGCTTCAACCTGTCGGACAATGCGGCAAGAACGACGTTGCCCTTGCGGGCATCGATCATCAGCGGCGCGCCAAGAAGGCGCCCGAAAAGGTGCGGGTAATCGGGCATGGGTTTCAATCCTGCTGTTGCTGGGGTTCCTGCAATACGGGTGCGGCGGCCTTTGTGCGGCCATCGCTTTCATAGGCGCAACCAAGGGCATCGGCCCGGGCGTTATCGCCTGCAATCTCGCGGTCCACCACATCGGCATCGTAGCCCATTTCAGAAACGACCTCGGAGCGCGACTTGAATCCGGCGCGCACGCTCATGGCCTGCGACTGCACGTCCTGCACCGGGTGCAGGTAGGGCCATGCCTGCGGCGTCCACTTCACCCGCCAGAGGTCTCTTCCGCGCAGCTTGGTTTTGAGGGCGCCGGACAGCACGGCCATGTCGAGCCAGCGCCGCCACACCGGCATGCACATGCCGAACACCATGAGATGATGCTGCCACATCTGGCACGAACGGCGGAACTCATGCAGGGCGGCCCGGAGGGTTCGGTCGTTGATGGTGCTGTAATCCCCCGTGAGCTGCTCGTAAAGCAGCCCCACCGAGGTGGCGATGATGCGGGCCTGCTGGCGCATGAAGGCTTCGTAGCTGCCGCCCACGTCGGCCGGCTCGCTCACCTTCACCTCCTCGCCCGGTTTCAGCACCTGCAGGGTGCCGGGTTCCAGCGAGGCTTCGGAAATGCCATCGTCGTCCGCCTCCCCCTCGTTCATGAACTGGCCCGTGGGGTCTGGGCGGTAGATGAAGCCCACGAACATGGCGGCGAGCTTCTTGCGCAGCAGCTCGGCATCGTCGTAAGCGTCGAGGTCGCGCAGCTTGATGAGCGCGCGCACCAGCCAAGGCTCGCCGCGAAGCTGCCCGGGCCGGAGCGGAATGTAGAGGTGGCTGATTTCCTCGGCGGGAACGCGCACAAGCTCGTTTGGCCGGTTTTCACCGCCCGAGGTGTCGCCGGGGTGGTAGCGCCACATCCAATAGGCCACGCGCCTGCCGATGGCGTTGAACTCGATGCCGCAGCGCACGGTGTTGCCGGACGGCAGGGCCTCGTTTTTCTCCACCGGGCACTGCTCGCTTTCCAGCACCTGGAGCTGGAGCGGCACGGAAAGCCCGTCGCCAGCCCTGCGGGGGCGCTTGCGGATGAACGCCTCGCCGCCGGTGACCACGGCGCGCATGGCGAGCGACTGGAGGCCGTAAAAATCCACAAGGCCGTCGGCGTCCGCCTCATCCACCCAGTCCCACCAGAGGCGCTGGATTTCGGCCTTGAGGGCTTCGTCCTCCACCATGGACTGGGGCTTGATGCCGGTGCCGATGGCGTTCGCCACGATACGCTCAACCGCGGCCGCGGCATAGGTGTTTTTGCGCACGAGGTCGCGCGAGCGGTTGCGCAGGCTGTCAAGCGTTCCGGCCAGCGCATTGTTGGGCCCCACGCGTCCCGCCATCCAGCGCACGAGGCGGCGGCCGAAGCCGGCGGCCTCATAAGGCGGTGCCGGAACCGGCGACGCGGTTCCCATCATGCGGCCCAAAAATCCCATCTTCACAGCCCCTTGCCGGATTCCACACGGATCTGCCGCACAGCCTTCGGCGCGGCGTCGCCGTCGATGTCGGCATCCATCTGGCGCAGGAGATCGCGCATTTCCTGCAGGGAACGGTATTCAACCACGTTGCCGCCGTAGGAAACGCGCGTGACGCCAAGCGCCAGCGCGCGGCGCAGCGCCGCCCGCTCGCTTTCGGTGAAAATCGCCATGTATGGTTGTGCCCCGCTAAAGCTGCGCCCCGGCACGCCGGAAAGCGCCAAAAACAAAGCGCCCGCCAAGGTCTCCCCCGGTCGGACGCATCCGCAATGTTACCGATTCTGCCCCAGTTTGATGGTTAGTCAAGGGTGTTCATATAAGGCACTACAAAAGAAAAAATAGAGACTAAAAAACGATTGCAACCTAGAGCTGCCAGTGCAATAATGCACGGTACAATCAATGGATCAAGGAGTTTCCTCAAATGTCCCCCGAACAATATGCCAATGAAGTAGCGGACAACCTTAAATTAGCAGCAAGAACCGGAAACAGATCACATATTGAAAAATGTTTTAACGATGCTGATTTCACAATCCGCGCCTTAAGTGAAAACGAAAAAAACACATTCTGGCAGACTACTAGAAACAAATTTAATTCACCACAACTACTCCTAAAAGAGCAAAGCAATGAACACGCCATAAAATTAATACAAATAATAAATGATTTCTTCAATACGAGGACACCAAAATGATGTGGGAGACAGCAAGAAACATAGCAAGCTTACTATCTGATATATCAGTAATATGCGGTGTGATTTTAATCTACCTTGCCAGAAAACAACTAAAAGCTTCTGCAGAAGCAATAAACATATCCAGGTGGGACTCCCTACTTTCATTTGAACAAGATATGTTTAGTAGACAAGCAAACTTTATATCAATTTCACAAAAAATACGAGATGCTAAATTAGAAAACAAGGGGGAAACAGAATTAATAAAGGCAGAACATGAGGCAGCAAAAGAGATCTACCTAAATTCCGTAGATAGATTAGCCACATGCATACTAAGGGGGCATTTCTCTGACCCTGAAATGAGGCCAGACTACAGCGATTTTATAAATAATGTCGTAAACCAATTCAAAGATGACCTTGGTGTAGCAACGCATTATAGAAATATAGTTAAATTATATGATAAGTGGAAAGACAAAGTTTAATGTTTTAAATACTTACTTCCTATAATACGCCTCTGGAAACGCGGGACTGGCTTGATAGCACTCACTGAGCGGCGGGGCTCTCCTGATGCCCCCTCCCCCAGCGCTTCCTGCATCTTTCCCCACTGGCGGTCGGACATACGTTCGATGCCGAAGATGGCTGCCGCTGCCCTGGCGTAAACCCGGCAATCCAGCGCCTCGTTCCTCGTATTCGCGTCCTTCACCCACTGGGTGCGCGGATAACCTTTGACAATCTTCGTCACCAGCCGCTCGCTGGTAAGCTGCTTGAAATAATCCTCCGTATAGCGCGGGAAGTGGCAGAAGCCGCTCGGGAATTCCTCGCCGCGCTCCAGCGCCTCCTCGGTCGGTGCTTCCAGTTTCAGCCTTCGGTAAAGCTCGCTCTTCCCCACCGGCCCGCCGACCGACCACACCTTTACGCCCTTGCGCCTGCCGCCTGCATCGCCTCTGGAAACCCTGAGCAGCAGTGCCGTGTCGTCATCGCGCCCCTTGACGGCCACCACCGTGCGCGGTTGGCGAGCCGCCGAGCCCGCCGGCCCCCACATGGCTTGCGGATGCTTGCGGACAAATTCATAAACCTCACCGGTCGCAAAGCCGCTATCCACGCACAGCACGCGAATGGGCAGGGTTGCTCCCCTTGCGTGCGGCCAGTCGGTCGCCAGAACCTCCTCCAGCCTCTCCCACACCTTCGGGCGCGTCGGGTCGCCTTCCAGCACCCGGTAATCCACCGACCAGGATTCCTTGTCCCGCCCCCACGCCACCACTTCCAGCTCGATGCGGTCTTTCTGCACATCGGCGCCCGCGGTGAGGAACAGCCCACCCTCCGGCACCGTACCGATGGTGTAAGCTTCGCGCCTGTCGTAAAGCGTGCGCCACTCCGGCGCTTCGGCCTGCTCCTCGAACGGCTCACCCAGCACCGTGTTCACAAAGCCCTTCATGAGGTCGGGGTTTTTCTGCGCCGCCTCGAACATGCCCGCGGCATCGCCCCATGAAAACCACCCCACGGGGGAATAGAGGCTTGAAAGATGGTAGCCGGCCGTGCGGCCATCGCCTTCCGATGTCGCCCGCCACTCGCCCTTTTCCAGCATTTCTGTCTTGTGCCGCTCGCCGATGAGGCCACCGCAACTCTCGCAGGCATACTCCGCCTCCTGCGGCTTGCCCTCCGGCCAGTGGAGCTGCGCGAATTTCAGCGCCTGGAACTCGCCGCAATGCGGACACGGCACGAAAAAGAAGCGCCTGTCGGAGGCATCGAACTCGCGCTCGATGCGCGAGGTTCCCTTCACCTTAGGCGTTGATACCATGAAAACCTTCCGCCTCTGGAATGTGGCCGTGCGGCGCTCGGCCAGCAGGATGGGATCGCCCTCCCCCTCCACGTCGCCCGGGTAGCCGTCCACCTCGTCGAGGAACAGGTTGCGCGCCGGCATGGAGCGCAGCCCCACCGCGCTGTTGGCCCCGGTGAGGATGAGCAGGCCGCCGCGGAACTCCTTTGAAAGCACCGTGTTGCCGCTGTCCCGCGCGCGCTTTTCCTTCACCAGCTCGCGCAGCTCCGGGCATTCCTCAATCAGCGGGTCGATGCGCTGCTTGCTGCCGCGCTTGGCAAGCTCCACCGTGGGAGAGACGGCCATCATGGGCCCCGGCGCGTGGTGGATGACATAGCCGATCCAGTTGTTGCCGCACTCGGTGCCGCCCACCTGGGCGCCCTTCATGAACACCACACGCTCCACGGGCGAAGTGGTGGACAGGTTGTCCATGATCTCGCGCAGGTAAGGCGTGCGGTCGGTGCGCCAGCGGCCCGGCTCGGAGGCCGACTTGGAGGAAAGGACGCGGTGGGCGTCGGACCATTCGGACACGGTTAGCGCGGGCTCTGGCCTGAGGCCGGAACGCCACGAGCGCCCGATACCCGCAAGGCCGCCTGTGGGGCCCGGCCCGATCGGGTCGGACATGGACGTTTCTCCCTTTGTCAGAAATCCGCTTCCGGTTCGGAAAGCGCTTGCAGGTGCTCGCGGACGTGCCGCTCCAGCGACGCGTGCATGGCATTCGCCTCAACCCCGAGGTCAGCCGCCAGCATCGACGACACCCGCGCCGGCCAGTTCATCCACGCGTCGCGCTCCTGCCGCGCCATGCGGAACACCTTCTCCTCCACCTGCGCCCGCGGCAGCAGGTCGCCCTTCATCTGCATGAACTTCAGCTTGGCCGTGTGCGCCTTGATAATCTCGTTCGCCGTCTGGGCATCGAGGAAGGTGAGCGAGGCGTCGATCTGCGGGATCTCCGCGCCCGCCTCCACAAGGATGTCGCGCACCTCGGCGATGGTTTTGGCGGAAACCGGCTTGGAGGGCTTGTTCTTCGGCTTGGTTGCAGGCGGCGGGGATGGCGGCGCTTTTTCCTTCACCGGGCGGGGTTTGGACTGCTTCCGGGCCTGCGCGCTTTTGAGGGCGTTGGTGTTGGCCCGGAGCGCAGCATCGGCCCTGGCGGGGTCGATCGTGCCATCCGCCTCCACCGGAATGCGCCCGGAGGCGATGGCTTTCTGGACGGCCTGCGCCGACATGTCGCCGCGATGCCTGGCGTATTCCCGCCGGGACATTCCCATGCTCTTCTCCTTGGGCTGGATGCTGTAAACCTTGGGGGTGTAAACCGGACTGTAAACCAGCGCGCGGTTTACACTTGGCAGGTTTACACCTGCAAAACCGCACAAAACCGCGGGAAATGGCTGTAAACCAAGGCGTAAACCAAAACGCGGATTTATGCCGCTGGTTTACACCTTCAAAGCCGCAGCTAGACTGGCGTTGCGGCCCACACCATGGGTTGGGGTGTAAACCCGGAAAAATGCCCTATCGCTAGATTTATATCGCGCGCCGTCCGCCCCGCATTTCTTTTGGCCCCCAGGGACCCCGGGCATTTTGGGACGCACACACTGGCGCTAAAAACAAACCGCCCGCCAAGGTTGCCCCAAGACGGACGCATGCGTAATGATATGGATTCTAAGGCATATCCGTGGTTGGTCAAGGGTGTTCAATCAGGGGAAGCGTGTTCCCCCAAACCTCTGGATTCAAAAAGGGGATTGGTGTATTTTTGAATTCAAGAAAAATTCACCATCCAGAGTTGTAGGATCCCATGTTCGAACAAGCTTTCAGAAATGTTGACGATATTCTCCGCAAAGAGGCCGGCTGTTCTACCGAACTGGACTACACCGAGCAAACCTCATGGCTCTTGTTCCTGAAGTATCTGGATGGGCTGGAGCACGACAAGGCCACCGAGGCCGAGCTGGCCGGCAATAAATATTCCTTTATCCTCGACGCCCCCTATCGGTGGGATAGCTGGGCAGCCCCCAAAGGCACTGATGGGAAGATTGATCACCACAAGGCCCTCACGGGTGATGACCTGCGGGATTTTGTGGATCGGCAGCTTTTCCCCTATTTGCACAAATTCAAAGAGCGTGCCAGCGGCCCCAACACCATCGAATACAAAATTGGTGAGATTTTTGCCCAAATCAAAAACAGAATTCACAGCGGTTACAACCTACGCGATATTATCAATCATATTGACGCATTAAATTTTCGCTCACAAAAAGAAAGACACGAGCTTTCTTTCCTGTATGAGACCAAGATTAAAAATATGGGAAACGCAGGAAAAAATGGTGGCGAATATTATACCCCACGCCCCCTCATCCGCTCTATTATCCAGGTGGTGCAGCCCAAAATCGGCGAAAGCATTTATGACGGCGCCTGCGGCTCGGCAGGGTTTTTGTGCGAAGCTTTTGATTATCTGAGAGCGAAACCTAACCTTAGCGCCAAAGATCTAAAAACACTCCAAGAGAGTACCTTTTATGGCAAAGAGAAAAAACCTCTCCCCTATGTGATTGCCATCATGAACATGATTCTGCATGGCATTGAGGCGCCCAACATTGTGCGCACCAACACCCTGGCAGAAAACCTAAGTGATATCCAAGACAAGGACCGGGTGGATGTGATCCTTGCCAATCCTCCTTTTGGAGGACATGAACGCAAGGAAGTGCAGCAGAACTTCCCCATTCATACCGGCGAGACCGCGTTCCTGTTTTTGCAGCATTTCATCAAGATGCTCAAGGCGGGTGGGCGCGCCGGCATTGTCATCAAAAACACTTTCCTTTCCAACGGCGATAACGCAGCTGTTTCCCTGCGCAAGCTGCTGCTGGAAAGCTGCAACCTGCACACCGTGCTGGATTGCCCAAGCGGCACCTTCCAGGGCGCCGGCGTGAAAACCGTGGTGCTGTTTTTTGAAAAGGGCGCCCCCACGCGCAAGGTTTGGTATTACCAGCTGGATCCCGGCCGCACCTTGGGCAAAACCAACCCGCTGAATGATGATGACCTAGCCGAATTCATCAAACTGCAAAAGAGCTTTGCCAATTCAGATAAAAGCTGGAGCGTGGACGTAGCGACCATCGACAAGGCAACCTTTGACCTGTCGGCAAAGAACCCCAACGGTGGCGATGAAATATCCCATCGCAGCCCGCAGGAAATCATGGACGAGATTGCTGCGCTGGATGCCGAAAGCGCAGAGGTGCTGCAAACCATCCGGGGGCTGCTGTGAAAGCTGGATGGCAGAGAAAGACCATTGGTGAGGTTTGCGATGTGGTCAATGGCGGAACGCCAAAGACCAGTATTTCCGCGTATTGGGACGGCCCCCATCAATGGGTTACTCCGGCTGAAATGGGAAAGCGAAGCAGCCCTTACATCGGCCAAACCGAGCGAACCATTACTGATGATGGCCTCCAAAATAGCTCTGCGTGCCTGCTACCACCTTATTCGGTTATCTTGTCATCCCGCGCACCAATTGGTCACTTGGTCATCAATACAAAACCAATGGCCACCAACCAAGGTTGCAAGGGCTTGATTCCCGATGATCGAGTCAATCATAAATTTCTATTTTATTATCTGATGAGCATTGTTCAGCTGCTCAATGATCTCGGCACTGGCGCAACTTTCAAAGAGCTATCGGGCGGCAAACTCAAAGAGGTCACGGTTCCCGTTCCCCCGCTCCCCGAACAGCAGCGGATTGTGGGGATTTTGGATAAGGCGTTTGAGGGTATTACCATCGCAAAAGTCAACGCCGAAAAGAACCTCCAAAACGCCCACGCCCTCTTCGAAAGCCACCTCAATTCCATCTTCACCCAGCACGATGAAGGATGGGTGGAAAAGGCATTTTCGGAGGTGTGCGAAATCTCATCCGCTCTCATCGATCCTCGGCTTACTGAATATCAGAAATTACTTCACGTTGGTGGTGCCAATATCGAATCGAAGACTGGCACTCTAATTGACTTAAAGACAGCCAAAGAAGAAGGCCTGAAATCCGGCAAATTCCTTTTCAACGAAACGATGGTGCTTTACAGCAAGATCCGTCCATATCTGATGAAAATTGCTCGTCCGAGTTTTGTGGGATTGTGCAGTGCGGATATCTATCCGTTGTCTGTCAAGCATGGACAGCTGGACCGCAATTTTCTGTTTTATCTTCTCCTTACTCCTGGGTTTACCGACTACGCCATCGCAGGTTCAGCAAGAGCAGGAATGCCGAAGGTCAACCGCGACCACCTTTTCGCATTTCGTGTACGCCTACCTTCGCTCACGAAACAGAAGCATTATGCGAAGCAGCTCGATGGACTTCATGAGGAAACCCAACGTCTCGAATCCATCTACCAGCAGAAGCTAACTGCGCTTGAAGAGCTCAAGAAATCTCTTCTCCACCAAGCCTTCAGCGGAGAGCTATAGGACATCGCCATGAACGAAGCGGAAACCAGAGCCGAGCATATTGACCCCGCCCTTGCCAAAGCTGGCTGGGGTACCGTTGAAGGCAGCCGCATCCGGCGCGAATATCCTATCACACTTGGACGAATTGAAGGCCACGGCAAGCGGGGCAAAGCTCTCACCGCCGATTATGTTCTGGAATACCGCAACACCAAGCTCGCCGTGGTTGAAGCCAAGGCATGGGACAAACCGCTTACCGAAGGCGTTGCCCAGGCCAAAGACTATGCCGGCAAGCTTTCCATCCGCTTCACCTATGCCAGCAATGGGCAGGGCATTTATGGCATCGACATGCAGACGGGTGCCGAAGGCGAAATTCCTGCCTTTCCCTCCCCGGATGAGCTTTGGAGCCAAACCTTCTCCCTACAAGATGCTTGGCGTGACCGCTTTGCCGCTGTTCCTTTTGAAGACAAGGGCGGATCACACCCTAGCCGCTATTACCAGGACATCGCCATCACCCGCGTGCTTGAGGCCATTGCTGCGAACAAGCAGCGCATTCTCCTCACCCTTGCCACCGGCACGGGCAAGACCTTCATCGCCTTCCAGATTGCCTGGAAGCTCTTCCAAAGCCGCTGGAACCTGAGCTGCGCCCCCTCTCGCCGGCCGCGCATTCTCTTCCTGGCCGACCGCAACATCCTCGCCAACCAAGCTTTCAACGCCTTCTCTGCCTTCCCGGAAGATGCGCTTATCCGTATTGCGCCGGATGAAATCAAAAAGAAGGGCAATGTCCCCACCAATGGCAGCCTGTTTTTCACCATCTTCCAGACCTTCATGAGCGGCCCGGAAAAAGATGGTCATCCCTCGCCCTATTTTGGCGATTATCCTCCTGACTTTTTTGACTTCATCATCATCGACGAATGCCACCGCGGCGGCGCGAATGATGAAAGCAACTGGCGCGGCATTCTGGAATATTTTTCTCCTGCCGTTCAGCTGGGCCTTACCGCCACGCCGAAGCGCAAAGACAACGTGGACACCTATGCCTATTTCGGCGATCCGGTTTACATCTACTCCCTAAAAGACGGCATCAATGACGGCTTCCTTACCCCCTTCCGGGTGAAGCAGATTGCCACCACGCTGGACGAATACACCTACACGCCCGACGACCAACTGGTGGAAGGCGAAATTGAAGCCGGAAAACTTTATAAAGAACCGGACTTCAACAGGGTTATCGAGATCAAGGAACGAGAACGCAAACGCGTGGAAATCTTCATGTCGCAGATTGACCAGCGCGAAAAAACCCTGGTTTTCTGCGCAACGCAGGACCACGCTCTGGCGGTGCGCGATCTCATCAACCAGATGAAGACCAGCACCGACCCGAACTACTGCCAGCGCGTGACCGCCAATGATGGCGCCTTGGGTGAGCAATATCTGCGGGATTTCCAGGATAACGAAAAAACCATCCCCACCATCCTCACCACCTCGCAAAAGCTTTCAACCGGGGTAGATGCCCGGAATGTCCGCAACATTGTGCTGATGCGGCCCATCAATTCCATGATCGAATTCAAGCAGATCATAGGGCGCGGCACGCGGCTTTATGACGGCAAGGCCTATTTCACGATCTACGATTTTGTGAAAGCCCACCATCTTTTCAATGATCCGGAATGGGATGGCGAACCCATAGCACCAGAAACCTGCCCGAAATGCGGCTGCTACCCTTGCCAATGCCCGAAGGAGCCTCCCAAGCCCTGCCCGCGCTGCGGACAGATCCCTTGTGAATGCGATAAGTGGCCATGCCAAAAATGCGGGCAGATCCCTTGCATCTGCAAAAAGGCCAAGGTTAAGGTGAAACTGGCTGACGGCAAAGAACGCTCCATTCAGCACATGATGAGCACCACCTTCTGGCATCCAGATGGCACGCCGATGTCTGCCCAGCAGTTCATGGAAGAGCTTTTCGGAAAACTGCCGGAGTTTTTCAAGGACGAAGCGGAATTGCGCGCCCTCTGGAGCAACCCGGAAACACGTAAAAAGCTGCTATTCGGCTTGGCTGAAAAAGGCTTTGGCCATGACCAGCTGACCGAGATGCAGAAGATCATCGACGCCGAAAAGAGTGACCTATTCGATGTCCTTGCCAATGTGGCCTATGGCCTGACGCCCCTTACCCGTGAGGAACGCGCTGCCAGCGCCAAGGTGGTGATCAGCGAGCACTTCAACACAAAAGAACAGGTTTTCATCGACTTCGTACTCTCACATTATGTACAGGAAGGCGTGGAAGAGCTCGATCAGGAGAAGCTCACCCCCCTCCTTCACCTGAAATACCATGATTCCATTGCCGATGCTGTGAAAGACCTCGGCCGGCCCAGCGAGATCACCCAGATCTTTTATAGCTTCCAGCAATACCTCTATCAGCAGCAGGTAGCTGCATGATAAAAGCAAAGATCGACAGACTTACTATTGCGAGAGCAGAAGCGTCGCCACCACCTTCAACCAGACAGACAATGCGGTTCCCATGCATTTGGCTCAAAAAATGCGGAAAACTAATGGAGATTTAACAGTGAGTGTAAGCGAAACCCATAAAGTCAGGCCGGCGGGACGACATATCCTGACCATCGGAAGCGATCTCATCAAAGACCCTTACGCCGCTGTCATCGAGCTGGTGAAAAACTCGTATGACGCCGATTCCCCAGATGTGATTATCGAATTCAACATGCTCGAGAATCTCAGCTACACGATCACCATATCCGACCACGGCCATGGGATGACCAAAGAAACCGTCATCAACAAATGGATGGTGCCATCAACAGACGACAAACAAACAAGACGCATGAGCCCTGCCGGCAGAACCATGCAGGGGCGAAAAGGGATAGGGCGTTACGCCGCATCCCTGCTGGGTAAAGATTTACGTCTTGAAACAATCACCCCGGACGGAGAAAAAACTGTTGCGTTTATCGAGTGGGCGCGCTTTGAAAAAGCGCAATATCTTGATGAAGTCGAAATCCTTATAGAAACGTCGAATACCAATATGCCGTCCGGAACAAAAATAACAATTTCCGGTGACATAACCCATAATTTTGCATGGGATGAAGACCAGTTCAAAAACCTTAGGTTTGAACTAAAGAAACTGATGGCGCCAACAAGCATCGCTGTAGACTCCAATTTTACTCAAGATAGATTTGATATCACTTTGACGATAAAAAACCAATTTCCTGAGCCCACAGAAACAACTGAACCGATAGAACCATACCCCATACAAGACCTCTTCGACTACAGAATTTCCGGGAACATCAGCGCTGACGGAAAAGGCTCACTATCTTACACAACCCAGAAATCCAGAAATGCCGTAACAGAAGAAATAAAATTTGACCTGAAAAGCCCCACCAATTGCGGCGAAATCTCGTTCGACATCCGGGTCTATGATCGCGACAAGGAAGCCATAGAGGCACTCATCGGCCGGGGCCTGAAAGATGAATATGGTCAATATGTTGGCAAAAACCAAGCCCGATCACTGCTCAATAGCTTAAACGGCATCGGAGTTTATAGAAACGGATTCAGAATCAGGCCTTTAGGCGATGCCGATTTTGATTGGCTTAAGCTCAATAAACGTCGTGTGCAAGACCCTTCAAAGAGGATCGGCAGCGACCAAGTGATAGGTTATGTGCAAATCCAATCCGAAGAATTGTCCGGGCTAACTGAAAAGAGTGCCCGAGATGGACTCAAGGAAAACGATGCCTTCAAGCAATTAAAAAACATAACTGAAAAGGTAATCAGCGAGCTAGAGAGCCGTCGCTTCGCCTATAGGAAAAATACCGGCTTGAACCGTCCCGCCCTTAAAGTCGAACGAGAGCTGGAGCAGCTCTTCTCCTTTGACGAGATGAAACGTAATATCAGCACGAAACTCTCAAAAGGCGGGATTGACACAAAAACCACCGAAGAAATCATCAATATCATAGACAAGGATGCCGAGAATAAAAACAAGGTTGCCGATGAGATCCGCCAAGCCGTGGCCATTTATCAAGGGCAGGCGACTCTGGGAAAAATCATCAATGTGATACTTCATGAAGGCAGGCGTCCCCTCAACTACTTTAAAAACCAGATACCAAATCTGCAATACTGGCACAACCAACTATCAGAGACCAAAGATCCAGGAATACTTGAAAAAATCATTCCCATGACAGATGGGATAGGCCAGAATGCAGACATATTTGCAAAACTTTTTGGCCGTCTTGACCCATTAGCTGCCGGAAAACGCCCCCCTAAAAAATCCATTACCTTGAAAAAAACCATAGGCAAAGTCTTTTCTGTTTTTGATCACGAGTTGGAACTGCACCATATATCCCACCATATAACTGGCCCCGATGAATTCAGATTCCCCTCATGGGACCAGGATATTTATGCGATTTTTACAAACCTGATCGACAACAGCATCTATTGGATTAGTGAGAAAAAAACACTAAAGCGGGAGATCAATATAGATATTGAAACCAAAGGGGATTCTCTCCTTTACATTGATTACCGCGACACAGGACCAGGCATTGAGCCCTACCTCATTTCCAGCGAAGCAATCTTCGAACCACAATTCACAACCAAGCCAAACGGAACTGGGCTTGGCCTTGCCATAGCGGGAGAAGCCGCAGCCAGAAACGGCCTGGAGCTCAAAGCTTTTGAAACTGACGGCGGAGCCTATTTCAGGCTTCAACCCAAGACGGAGATGGCATTATGAAACCGATAAAATTGATGATTGTGGAAGATGATGAGGAAATGACTACCCTATGCCTTAGCACGGAAGAGAGATACAACATCCTACACAAAGAACGTCAAGTAGAGATAATTGCACGCAAAAACCTAGATGAAGCATCGGTTCTTATAGACAGCTCATTTGACGGAGCAATAATAGACTTGAAACTTGGCTCGGATGGAGACGAAGGCAATAAAATAACAAAACAGATAAATGAAAAACTCCTAAGGATTCCCATAGCTATATTTACTGGAACCCCTGGAAACGCCGACAGCGAATTTGCATACGTAGGTATCTTTAAAAAAGGAGATATTGGTTACGATGGGTTATTCGATCGCTTCTGGGAAATACACGACACAGGCATCACCCGGATCATGGGCGGTCGCGGCGAACTCGAAAAACATATGAACACCATTTTCACAAAAACAATTATGCCTAATCATAAAAAATGGGTTGAATATGGAAAAGAAAATTCTGAAAGAACAGAAAGAGCACTGCTCCGTCACACGCTAAATCACCTATTACAAATTCTTGATGACAATAAGGATCTCTGTTTCCCTGAAGAAGCCTATCTGTCACCTCCACTTATCGAATCCATCCAGACAGGAACCATTGTCAAAAAAAAGAGCGATGGCCAGATATTTGCAGTAATGACACCAGCCTGCGACCTCGTCGTTAGAAGCCACGGAAAATTCAAAACAGACCGTATATTATTAGCCGAGATCGACTCAATAAGCACCATAACAGAAAAAGCCAGAACAAGCGCCTGCATTGAAGCAGGAAAAAAATATAAAGGGGACGCAGAAAAAAGGAATACATTAATAAACGAACGAGTGATGTCAGCACTTAAGAATAACTATTGCACATATTATCACTACATGCCAAAATCCATTTCATTCGATGGGGGGTTTTTAAACTTTAGAAAAATATCCACCATAGACCCAAACGAAATTAATACTCTTTATGAGCAATTATCATTACAAATCGCCCCATCCTTTATAAAGGATGTTATAGCTCGCTTTTCTTCATACTACGCAAGGCAGGGACAACCAGAAATAGACATCGAAACCATCCTCTCTTCCCTTACCGCAGTTTCACCTCCAGCAGAGGCAGCTACCCCAGCAACCCCAGCGCGCCGACCACGAGACCAGTAGCAACCCGCTGGTCGAGAGGGCGGCCGGGAGACCAGCTTTGGCGGAGGGCGAATTCCTTCACCGTCAGGCCGTAGCCGACCACCCACCACGCCGCCATACCCAGCGGGCTATTCGGGCCGCCGAGGCGCTGCATGGTTTTCCACACCCTATCCCGTGCACCCTGGATGCTATCTGTCAGGCTGAGGCCTTTCCAATGTCCCGGGCTTGAAACGCGCAGCCAGTCCACCGACCCCACCGTTTCAAAATGCGCCAGCGCAAAATCCTCCTCAAACCGCCTGCCCGTCGCCAGCATGGCATCGGTAATGGTGCCATTCCGGTGCAGGGCCGCCAGCGTATCCGTAATTCTTGCCTTGGGTGCCGAAAGCCTGCCGCTTGCATCCTTCATCGGCCTATCCACCTTCTCGACGCAGCTTTTCATGCCCGGCAGCGGCACATGCTGGCCGCGCCACTTCGCCCATTCCTCAAACTCAACTCTCTCCCGCGCCATCCTCGCCCCTGCCGATGCCGCCTTCCGCACTGCCACCGCTCCCGCCATGTTCCTCTCCCTTGCCCCGAACATCACATCATCGCCAGGGCGCATCCCGCCCCGCTGAACAATTCCACCTGTGGCAGCGGCTCCATCACGCGCAGAACCCGCTTTTCCACCACGTCATCCATCCCGTAGGCATTCGCCCCGCCATGCGGCGCATAAAGGGCATCCATCTGCGCCTTGGTGCGCACCGTCACCTTCGGCCAACCCACCCGTTCCTCCCGCACAATCCCCATCTGCTTCCGGCGCCGCAGGATGGCCACGCGCGACACGCCCAGCCGCTTGGCGATTGCATTGTCGGTAAATCCCCGCGCCACCAGCTTCCGGATCTGCTCGTCATTCGCTCCCGCCTTTTTCATCGCCCGCCCTCCGCAGCGCCTTCCCACGCATCCAACAGCTCATCCACCTGCCGCAGGTGAAACCGGACGGGAAACGTGGCCTCGTCCAGCTTTTCCTTCATCTCGGCCAGCAGGGGGAAGAAGCGGCTCACGCGCGGCCATTCCGCCAGCACGTTCCGCACCGCCTCCCCGGGCCACGCCCGGAGCTCCTCGGCCAGTGCCGCAAAGCGCAGCTTGTTCTCGTCGGGCGAGGAATCCTTGGGCGGCAGGGTGAGGTAATGCACCCGCACCAGCCACGAAATGATGGCATTGGCCTCGGCCGGGGCATTGGCGGCACGAACCGCCGCGGCATATTCCCGACCCGCGGCGATTTCAGCCCGCCCCACCGGCATGGAAAGGATTTCCTCCCGCCGGGCCTTGAAGGTGCCGTAATCCAGCCCGTGGCTGATGTCCTTCAGCCGTTTCAGCGAGGAGCTCAGCAAAGGCGTCGGCTGTGGTTCTGGAAGGGCGCCTACCGCCACCGCCTGCCCCGCCACGCCGGCCGGAAGGCTGCTGCCCGCATTCCCGGCGAACCCAGTTGCGCCACGTCGCCGCCCAGTCGAGCTTGGTGCCGTCGGCGCCAGGCTTTGCAAGCCAGTAGTCCCGGAAGGTTGCCTCGATTGCGGAAACGGCCTCAGGTTCGAAGCCTGCGTCGGTTGCGAATTGCCAGTCGTCATCGGATGCCCTCCAGTCGGGTGAAAGCCTGCTTGCGTTTTTGCGTTCCTGTTTCCGGTTTCCATTCCCCTGCCCTTTTCCCTGCGCGCCCCCTCCCTGACGGTTACTTGATGGTTCAACTGATGGTTCCTTGACGGTTATGGGTGCAAAATCTGCGGGGGTGGGGTGCATATTCTGCGGGGGTGGGGGTGCAGATCCTGCGGGGGTGGGGTGCATAATTTGCAGGGGTGCATTTTCTGCGGGGGTGCAAAATCTGCGGGGGTCTATCCGGTAAAGCGTACTCCGGCCCTTCCGGATCGCCCGCACCACCATCCCGGCCTGTTCAAGGTCGGCCAGGTGCCCCTGCACCGCGCGCTCGCACATGCTGCACTTGCCCGCAATGGTCTGGATGGAGGGGTAGCACTCCCCTTGGTCGTTGGCGTTGTCGCACAGGGCCAGCAACACGAACTTCCGGCCCGTGGGCATTTCCGCCTTCCATGCCTCCGTCATCAGTGCAATGCTCATGATCCCCTCCGAACCCGGCGTTCCCGGTCAATCATTTCCGGCGTGATGCTCAAAAGCCGTGCAACACCTTCCAGCATAGCCACCCGCAAACTGGCCGTCCGAAGCGGTTTTTGCCTCCAGACATGACCAATGCGCGCCACCGGCCGCCGGGTATCCTCCAAAAGGCGCCAGCCATACTTGCCCGCAAGGTCGAGCCCCTGCACAAACGCCACCGCCTCGGCAAAACACGCCTCCGGGATATCGTGGTAGGTCGTCACCCCGAAGCGGGCCTTGAGGTCATTCCACGCGTTGGAATAGGCGGTTGCGTGAAGGTGCCGCGGCAGGCCCGAGACCTGCGACCACAACACCTTGCGGAGCTGCTCGCGGTGAAGCGGGGAAAGCCCCTGCCCCTCGCCCGCCAGTGCCCCCGGCTTCCCCACGCCATCCAGAACGTCCAGCACCCAGCGCCGGAAAGCGCGAGCTCGATCGGTCCGGCTGAACATGGCGATGAGGTGGCAGGCCCGGGGGCTGAAAATCCGCACGCTCTTGCGCAGGTTTCCCGAGCCCTCCAGAACGGGGGCCTCGATGAGCGCCGTCATGTCGCGGGTGAATTCGTCCCGGTGCCGGGCGTAAATGCGGCTCACCCTGTCCTCGCGCCCGTAGCCGAGCGCCAGCGCCACGTCCGCAGCCGCAAGCCACGGCATGCCGTCGTTGTCGATGATGGTGAGCTGGGTGCCCTCAAAGTCGAGAATGGTCGGCAAACCACTTTTTTGCATAGAAGCGATCATTTATTGCCCCCTATGTTTCTGCCGAAATTCATCCCATTGAAGCCTGTGCTTATTAATGGCGATTTCGGAAACCAGTCTCATGACCACGATCAGGAACAAATCGTTTTTCTGTCCTTGGTCCTTGGTTGAACGATAAAGTTCATTAAAACGCGCAACGGTTGCATCCGGGCGAGTCTCCATGGTAAGGATTTCATCAACTTCCCTGATGAAACGAGGCGTTGTCATGACTGGATCTCCAGCACTTTTCAACATTTCACACTCCTGCCCGCATTGCGGTATCAAGAGAGGGGGCTTCACGCCCATTTATGCCTACCCAGGCATACGTAATTTTACGTGGCAGGTTTTTTATACCTGCAACCATTGCGGCGAAGCCGTGACTTTCGTTTATATTCAGGACACCAAAGGAAGATCTGGAAACAGCTTCATGGGATTCAACCAAAAGCCAATCAATCCCATGAAATGCGTTATAGATCCGGTTTTGGATGGGTATGACATTCTCGATTTTTATCCGAGATCCATAGAAAATATTCCGGAGAACCTTCCCCAACCGATTGAAGACCTTTTTAGGGAAGCGTTGGGACTCCTGAATGAGGAACAGAAAAACGCGGCAGCCATGACCCTCAGGAAAACGCTCGAAGTTGCGTTGGAAACCTATGCTCCCGAGTTCAAGAAAAAGAAGCTGGGAGAACAAATTATCCTTCTCGCTTCTGACGGACGCTTGACGCCCTCCATGAAAGATTGGGCACGAGAAATTAAAATTGATGGGGATGATGGCGTCCATGAGCACGAACCACCTACACTTCAAAGAAACAAGGAAACCGCCGAATTTACGCGAGTCCTTCTGACCTATCTTTTCACATTGCCTGCCATGATCGAAAAACGGCGCCAAGCAAGAGAAGCGCACAAGAAACAATCCTAAGGCCATATCATTTCCTCCCCTGCATTGGGGTGATGGTGACGACCATCCGCGGGTCGTGCTCGCAGAACTGCTTTTTCACCTCGAGCGCAACCACATGGGCATCATCTGTCCACGCGATGCCGTTGAGGCCGTCGCAGACCAGCTTGGCGATATTGTCGATATCGGGCTTGGCCGTGTGTTCGCGCTTGCCCGCCAGCGCCTCGGCCTTTTTCCATTTCGGCCAGCTTGCCGGAGGCGCGAACAGGGCGATGATTTCCACCCGCACAGCCTCATCCAGCATAGGGCGGCCCGACATGGCCCGCTTGGCCTCCCAGCCCACCTGCTGCTCCTTCGATTTCGTGGCCGCAGGCGTACGCACCCACATCCGGCCATGCGATGGCCAGCAAAAGCGCGGACGGGCCTTGCCCATCGGCACGCCCGGCACCGAGAACCGGATGGGTTTCAGTTCATTCCTGCCCATGGCCCATCCCCTCACTGGCGCCGGCCACCATGATCTCCAGCCTGTTCACCAGCCGGCGCAACTTCTCCGTAATCCGCCAGCGCGAAACAAGAACGCTGGCAAACCCCACCCGCAGGCAGGAATGGAAAAGGTCGTGGCGAAGGGAAAAGCTGACCCCTTCCCAACGATGGAACTCGATAATCACGGAACTCATGCGTATTGCCCTCGCTGTTATCCGTTGTTGCTAGCCCCGCAGGATGCGGATGGCCTCCTCGATGCGCTGCCGCTCCACGCTATCGGGAGGCGTGCCCCGCCCCGCCAGCGTCGCCACGGCTTCGTAAACTTCCTCGAACTGGCTCATGAGCAGGATGAGGTCGGCGGCCCGGGGCGCGTTCTCCCCTTCCCACCAGCCGCGCACGGCCCGGATGTCACGCCCGATGCGCCGCGCCACCTGCTTCACCGCGCAGCGCTGCGAGCCAAGCGTGCGCCGCAGGGCGCCGGAAACGGCCCCCGCCACACTCTCCTGGGTTATCGCCTGGCTGCGCATTTTCATGTCACCTTTCGCCATAAACATGTTGCTTCCCTTCGGTTATGTTGCTTTTCACCGAAGGAGGTTAAACAGAACGGGAGACTCGTTTGCCAAAAGAAGCCCCCTTTCCCGATCCGGAAAGCGCTGAACCCATGAACCTTTCAGCTTTCTGGATTGTGGAAAGACGGCAATCACGGCCGGAACGAAGGTCAAAAACAAATGCGGGATCCGACATTGCCTGCCGCCCGAATTCCGTTGGGGACATTCCCGTGAAAGACAGGAATGCCTCAATCTGCTGGAGTATGTTCCCATGACCCTGAACCATGGGCATAACTATAATAGGCATTTGCCTATCTGTCAATAGTCAACTACCTATTGGTAATTTCCTATTTTGTCGGGTATGATCCTATTCATGGATGACGCAAGGAAATACCTGCTCACCCTCATAGAGGAACGGCAGACGAACTTGGCGGCGGTTTCGCGAGCGATTGGCCGCAACCACGCCTATCTCCACCAGTTCATCAACAGGAACAACCCCCACAATCTGCCGGAAGAGGTGCGCGAAGCCCTGGCGGAAGTGTTCAGGGTTCCTCCCGACAATTTCCGGGGCACAGCAAAAGCGGCCAGCGCCAAAAAGCCGGCGACCCACCACATTCCACAAGCCAACGTGGACATTTCCAGCACACAGATCGCACAAATCGGAGGCTGCGACCTTCCGGTTTACGCCAGCGCCGCAGGCGGCGATGGGGCCATGCTCATCTCCTACGAGCCCATCGAATACGTAAAGCGCCCCGGCCCCCTCATGAATGTTCCCAAAGGTTTTGCCATGTATGTGGTCGGAGATTCCATGCTTCCGGCCTATCGCCCGGGAGACATGCTCCTCATACATCCATCAAAACCACCTTTTGCAGGAGACGACATCCTTGTTGTCACCAATAAGGTGGATGGACACTATGAAGCCATGGTGAAACAGCTCATTTCCGTTAGTGACAGCACCCTGAAGCTGCACCAGCACAACCCACCAAAAGACTTTTCCATCCCCCGGAACATCATCACCAACATATTCCTGATTGTTGGCAACTACCGGGGAAGGAAATAAACACAAAAAACCGGGAGAACCGAGATGGCTGAACTAGACAAGCTGGATTTCCGCAAAAAACTCATTGACCATGCACATTCTTGCCTCCAGAGGGCTACGCACGTGGCATCTGAGGAAGCAGCCAAACAGGCACTCGTCATGCCGTTTCTGGCCCTTTTGGGATATGATATCTGGAACCCCAACGAGGTAAAACCGGAACACAATGCGGATTTCTCGGAAAAATACCAGAACCGGGTTGACTATGCCATTCTCCGGCAGGATGAACCCGTCATTGCCATTGAATGCAAGAATGTGGGGATCAAGCTCGGGTCCAACCGGGGTCAGCTCAAAAGCTATTTCAACGCCCTGCCCAGCGTGAAACTGGGGATTTTGACCGATGGCATCATTTATGAGTTTTATGCCGACTCCAACTCCCCCAACCTCATGGATGACACTCCATACATCACCTTTGATTTGAGGGAAATCGCAAAAGGAAACATCGAAGACCAGGTGCTTGATGGCATCATCGGAATCTGCAAACCCCTTTTCAATCCGGACAACGTGGGATCGGAAGCCAAGAAAAAGCTGATCCTAAACAAGATCATCCAGCTGATGGGAGATTTCTCCGAAAACGCCCCGGATGATTTTGTCAGGTTTATCCTCAACAAAACCGAAATGGCCCAGCGCATTACCCAGAAAATGGTTGAGGATTACAGAACCGTTGTCAAGGAAGCCCTCCAGCAATTCATAACCCAGAAAATCCTGACAAAAATCGGGATTTCCCAAAGCGAGCTGGTCAAATTCAAGGAACAATCCGAGGAAGAAAGTCTGGAGCAGGCCATCATCCCCAGCGACATCATCACCACAGAGCAGGAACTGGCCGTTTTCAAATATGCACAGCAGCGGCTCGCCTTCCTTGTCAAATCCGACGACCTTTTCAAGGAAATCGAAAAAGTTCAGTACCGGGATTTCAAAACGCGCTTTGTCGTTTTCTATGACAAGGAACGGCGTGGCAGCCTTTTCACCTATCAGGAAGGCCCTGACAACAAGCACACCTTCACCTTCCCGGCATTAGGCGGAACAAGCCTCGTTACCGAGAAAGTTTCCGACATTGATGCCCCTCTGCTGGAAAGCTTCCAGAAGCGTTTACAGGAAATGAAAAACTCCTAACTCTCTCAGAAAAAGCTTCAGCGGAACACGTTGGAGCTTTTTCTACCTCCCGTATATAGGTTATCGCCTATTGACAAATATCCTATTGCCTATTATACGTAAGCCTATCATCGTTTCAACGAGGGGTAGGTATCATGCCACAGGTTACGGGAATTTCGGGGGAGAGGCTCAAGTCCATCATAGAGCGCATTGAGCGGCTCGAGGAGGAAAAGCGGGGCATTGCTTCCGACATCAAGGACATTTACGCCGAGGCCAAGGGCGTCGGCTACGACACGAATATTGTCCGGCAGATTGTTCGCATCCGCAAAATGGAACAGGGCGAGCGCATGGAGCAGGAAGAGCTCATCGACGTCTACATGCAGGCCCTCGGAATGAAGGTGTGAGCATGGACGCCCTTCCCCAGCTTCTCAGCGAGCGCGAGGTGTCGAAAATGCTGCGCGTGGCGCCGGCCACCGTGCGGCGCGAACGGATACGCGGCCGCCTCGGCTACGTCAAGGTTGCCGGCCGCGTTTTCTACACTCACCACTTCGTTTCTGAATACATCACCCGGAACAGCTCATGCCCAGAAATCGTGAAAAGCTCGGAGGCTACTGGCTTGAACAGCCGTCGGTATCTCCGTCCTGGTATATCTGCTGGTACGATGCCGGCACTGGACTCCGAAAACGCCGTTCTCTTGGCACGACAGTCCGTGCAGAGGCTGAAAGGCTTCTCGCCGAGCACGCCCTGCGAAACCAGAAGCTGAACCTCGCCGATCCCGACTGCGTTCCGCTTGCCACCATTCTCGCCTCCTATGCCGACAAGCACGCCTGCAAAATCGCCTCCGCGGCCACCGCTGCCGGGGCACTTGCCAAGCTGCTCGACTTTTTTGGGGACAGTTCGGTTTCCGATCTGCGATTGCCGCGGCAGGAGGAATATATCGCATGGCGCCGCAAGGACGGCGTGAGCGACAGCACCATCAGCCGCGATCTCTCAGTGCTGCGGGCCGCGCTCAATCGCGCATACCGGGCGGGCGACCTGCGCTCCGTGCCCCACATCCTCGACCTTCCCAAGGCCCGTCCGCGGGAACGCTGGTTGACCCACGAAGAGGCCAAGCGGCTGCTTGAAGAGACAACAACGCCACACGTGCGCCTCTTCATCACCCTTGCCCTGCACACCGCGGCGCGCCCGGGCGCCCTGTTCGACCTTACATGGGACAGGGTTGACCTGAAAAACCGCCGCATCGACCTGAACCCCGCAGGACGCGCACAAACCAAGAAGCGCCGGCCAACCATTCCCATCAGCAACACCCTGCTTGTTGTGCTGGAAGACGCCCAGCAGGTGGCGCGCTCAAAATGGGTGATTGATTATGAGGGAAAACAGATCCAGTCGGTGAAGACAGCTTTCCAGAAGACCGCCAAACGCGCCAGGCTGGAAAAGGTGACCGCCTACACCCTGCGGCACACCGCAGCGACATGGATGGCGCAGGCGGGCGTGCCCCTGTGGCAGATCAGCGGCATGCTGGGCCACTCCATCAGCCGCACCACCGAGATTTACGCCAAGCACCACCCAGATTTCATGAAAGACGCCACCGCAGCGCTCGATCGGATTTGGGATGGGTTTTGAAAAATTACGCTGCCAACAATGATTGGAATTTTTCGCGCTCGCTCCATATTATCGGAAGGATATCATATTCACGCAACGCTTGGAGCATGTTCACTTGCAGATCTTTCTGCCCATCATTTAGCAATGCACAGGCCATGGCCGTAGACGGCCGCGTTTCCCGTGTATCCATCCAAGAAAAAGCCATCGCTTGAATAGCATCCTTTGTGGGGGAATTAATTGCCCTTAAGATTCGCTCCTGTTGGGCTGTTGATTTCGGAATAACAAAATCAAATTGATGATCAAACCCACTCTTCCCAGAAAACTTTATACCCGGCGTATAACGGATTTTGTTCAGATCAAGCCAACCAGCGACATCTTCCTTAAACAAAGAGACAACCGTAGGTCCGGCAAGATAAAACATATCATCGACAGCCAACATGGCTTGTATCAGGTTGTGTTTCTTGAGAGAGAAGTTGTCCGGCGTTGCGTCAATTTCAAGATTTTTCCCATTTTGCCTCACACCAAATCCAGCCAAAGCTGTTTTTAGAATTTCCTTGCGCTTCACACTCGTTAACTGACAACCACACATTTCCAAATCAGAAATTATATAACCATCATCTGTTATCAAAAAAGAGTTATCTTCCTGTTTCCTCGTATAAATTTGCAAACAATCATTATGATGATCCAAGAATGGAGTTGTAATCTCAACCCAATTCCCCGTCACCTTACGAATGACTGTCTTATCTTTTATCCAAGCAGAATATTGCTCAACAAGCGTCCTGATTTCGTCGATCATTGAAACAGATCCCCCCTAAAGGATGGAGGAGACACAATGCAGCAAAATTTCATAAATGCATCCAATGGAAGCATAAGGTTTTCTCCAGAAAACCATTCAGGAGGGGCTGCAATCGCCCATTTATCCCCACACCCTTCTCTATAAACATGCAAATGTGGTGAGGGGATCTCCTCACCATCAGGATTTCTATGAGGAGTACCTATACATAAACGTGCCAAAACGCAGCACCCTCGCGCGCGCGTCTGCTTAGTTAGCTTCAGATGGCAGATTTTTTTGCGATTAATATCTAGGATAAAATTTTCAACCCCATCTTTCGCAACAAGGTTAACCTGCAAAATTTTTCCTGGTCGAGGAAAAACATAATCATTTGCTGTTTCACAAACCTTAGGCATACGCAAGAGCACATCAGCCTCAACCTGCGTCAGATCAGAACCACTCATGTCTTCCCCCCACAATCTCAGACAGGGGTGGCAGAAAAGCAGCCATTTCACCCTCCAACTCTAGAGAGAGTATATGCTACTCTTTTCATGCCGACAATCCCTGCTCAAAAAGAAGACCCCAAAGCCGTTTCGGGCAAGTTTCGGGCAAGTTCGCGGATTGTGCTTTTGGGAAAAACGGATGCGCGGCGCTCAAAAACGCTTTATGCATCAGCATGTTGGGGAATGGTGGGCGGTGAGGGTTTCGAACCCCCGACCCTCTCGGTGTAAACGAGATGCTCTACCGCTGAGCTAACCGCCCGGTGCCTTTCTTTTGCCATGGATCGACGTCTCTCGCAACCGTCTTTTTGCAGTTCACTTCCCCGATCTTTGGAGCCATATGAGAAACGCATGGCGGCATTCCTCATTTTCCCTTGTTTTGATCAGACACTTTGTCTATCTTTCCTTCCCATAAAAGCTTGATATTGGAGGCAATGCCCTACCATGATCGAAGGCACACCAAACCTTCCCGTTGACATGATTGCAAACCAGATCCGCCTGCATATTGTCAAGGGGGATGAGCCATCGGCACTGAAGCTGGTTTCCAAGCTCAAGGTTCCCAACCAGGTTTTTGCCGAAACGGATCCTGTCCTTGGCGATAGCGGCAATACGCTTTTGCAATATGCCATCAGCCGTAACATGAATACGCTTCTCGAAAGCCTCCTGAACAAACCGGACACCAACATCCATCTGGCGCAGACCCGTGGCCGCACGCCAATCTTTACCGCCATCGACATGAACAATGCCAAAGCCGTCTCCCTTCTGACCAGACACCCCAAAATGGGAAACCGTCTCAACACGGTCACCTTCTGCAACCAAACAGCGCTCATCCGCGCATGCCTGCCCAACAATTTTCGCCCTGCCGCTATAAAAATCCTGCTGGAAACCCAGGACATTGCCACACACCAAACAGATGATGCCGGCAGAACGGCGATGGACCATCTGCTCATATCTTTGCAGCAATCCGGCCAACCGGCCTTGGAAGGTCTCGATCTTCTGGCACGCATGCAAAGTGCTGGTGCCGTTTCCAGGCAGGATGATGTAGCAAGCCTGGCCGAGGCATTCCAGACCAAGGCCCAGAACGCACACATCGCCAACACATCCGAAGACGACAAGTTTTACGATCATATCCTGGAAAACATCCACAACAGCCGCGACAGTGCCGCTGCCAAGAATGTCGCCAAGCTCAAAAATCCAAACCGGACTTTCGATACGGACAATGGCCTGTTGCAGGACACCGGCAACACGCTTTTGCAATATGCCATCAGCCAAAAACTGATGAAACTCATGGATACGCTTCTGGCCCATCCGGGCATTGACCTCGAAAAGGGGCAATCCCGCGGCCGGCCCCCCATCTTCACGGCGATAGACCTCAAGCGTCCTTCCGCCGTTCGAAAACTCGCACAGCACCCGAACCTGTCTTTCAAGATCAACGACCCGATGTATCACGGCCAGACGCCGCTGAGCCGCGCATGCCGCTCCACCAATTTCCAGCTTGAAACCATCGAAGTGCTGCTGGATATCCAAAACATAGACCCCAACCAGCCCGATGGCGAAGGCATTACGCCCATGCAGCATCTGGCCAACACCTATCAAAACACCATCGAACAGGCTTATGTGGCAGAAGCCATGCGCCAGCTCGCATCCAGAGGTGCCACACTTCCGGTCGGCCCCGAGGGCGAAAAGCTGTCCCGCATCATGCGCGACACCCCAGCCATCCCGACCAATGACCGGCGTGACCCGGACGACGAACGCCTTTATGACAGCATCCTTGAGGCCATCTCGGCCAAACAGGAAAGCAAGGCCACAGACCTTGTGCCAAAACTCAAGAATCCAAACTGGCATTTTGCTCAGGATGCCGGCATCCTGCAGGACAGCGGCAACACGCTGCTGCAATATGCTATCGCCAACAACATGCCACATCTCATGGATGCGCTGATGGAACATCCGGAAATTGACATCCACAAGGCGCAAACCCGTGGCCGCCCACCCCTTTTCACGGCGATTGATCTGGGGAACAAGGATGCCGTGGCCAAAATGGCAAACCATCCACAAATGGCACCCAAGATCAACCATCGCCTCATGCACGGGCAAACCGCCCTGATCCGGGCCTGCATGTCCAACAATTTCCAGCCGGACATGATCGAAACCCTCATGAAATGCCCACTGGTTGATCCCAACAAGGCAGATCCGCGCGGCTACACCCCACTGCACCATCTAGCCGAAACCATACAGAAAAGCCTGGACAGGGAGCAAGCTGTCCGGATGATCCGCCTGCTGGTTACCAAGGGCGCAACCCCTTATGCCGGCAGACTCTCAGCCCTTGATGTCTGCAAGCAGCACCGCAATGAATATGCGTTGGAGGCTTTCCTGGACGCCATCAAGGATGCCCCCACACAACCGGCCACCAACCCGACCACCTCCGCACCCATCAAAAAATCGGGCTTCAAGCCCTGATTTTGCAGATAAGCAAAGCCTTTCCAAAACATCAATCTCCCTGCAACTCGCCATGACGGGTGCAAAAAAACGCATACAAAAAGCAGTTCCGGGCGGTCTGAAACCAGAAAAACATACCGATCCCGCGGACATAAAAAAACCGCGCCCACCCCTTTACGGAAGTGGACGCGGCTTTTTACAAAAACGTCGTGAAACTTAGTTCACGATATCCTTGAGGGCCTTACCAGCCTTGAACTTCGGCTGCTTGGAGGCCGGGATCTTGATCTTGGCGCCGGTGCGCGGATTGCGGCCTTCGGAGGCAGCGCGCTTGGCAACCCAGAACGTGCCGAAACCGACGAGGCGGACTTCGTCACCCTTTTTCAGGGTCTTGGAGATGCCTTCCACAATGGCTTCCACCGCACGGGCGGCATCGGCCTTGGTCATATCAGCTTCCTTCGCCACAAAGGCGACGAGTTCATTCTTGTTCACGGTACCCTCTTTCGAATTATATTTTAACACCAGTGTTTAATGTGGCCTCACGGGGACCCCCCCGGAAACCCTTGACAGCCCTGTGATTCGAGAACCACAACACCGCTACCCCTAAGATTACTGCCTTTTATCAGAAAATCAACGGGATTTTTGGGAGTTTATGGGCTTTTCCCACGCTTTTTTATTCAATTCCGGTTCTGAAGGGGGCCTAGCGGGCGCGCCAAGGCATTTTTTAACAGTTCCTCAACCGTATCCACAGGGATAATGGTCATCCCTTTTTTGACATTGTCCGGAATTTCGACAATATCCTTGGCATTCTCGCCCGGGATCAGAACCGTCTTCAAGCCCCCCCGCAAAGCTGCCAGAAGCTTTTCCTTGAGTCCGCCAATGGGAAGGATGCGCCCACGCAGGGTGATTTCTCCCGTCATGGCCACATCCTTGCGCACAGGAATCCCTGTCAATGCCGACACCATGGACGTAATCATGGCGACGCCAGCCGATGGACCATCCTTTGGTGTTGCACCTTCCGGAACATGGACGTGGACGTTCTTCTTCTCCATATCATCCGGCGTCAGGCCAAAACTGGCGGCGCGCGACTTGATGAACATTTCCGCGGCCTGCACGGATTCTTTCATGACATCACCCAGCTTGCCGGTCATGGTCACCGTTCCCTTGCCAGGCATGGTCACCGCTTCAATGGAAAGCAATTCGCCGCCCACTTCCGTCCACGCAAGGCCCGTCGTGACCCCCACCAGGTCTTCCTGCTCAGCCACCCCGAAACGATACCGGGGAACACCCGCGTATTTTGCAAGATTTGTCCGGGTCATGCGGAATCTCTTGCGCCCACTCATGAGGATTTCCTTGAGCCCCTTGCGGCAGAGATTGGCAATTTCGCGCTCAAGGTTGCGCACACCAGCTTCACGCGTATATTCGCGGATCAGCGTGGTCAACACCTCATCGGAAATGTGGAATTCATCCGTCTTCAGGCCGTTCTGGCCAAACTGCTTTTCCACAAGATGACGCTTGGCGATTTCCACCTTCTCATCTTCCGTATAACCGGGCAGACGGATGATCTCCATGCGATCCAGCAGAGGCTGCGGCATGTTCATGGTGTTGGCCGTGCAGATGAACATCACATCCGAAAGGTCATAATCAACCTCGAGGTAATGATCATTGAATGTACCGTTCTGCTCGGGATCCAGAATCTCCAGCAGAGCCGATGACGGATCACCGCGCCAATCCTGCCCCAGCTTGTCCACCTCGTCCAGCAGGAACAGGGGATTGGAGGACTTGGCCTTTTTCATCCCCTGGATGATGCGCCCCGGCATGGAACCGATATAGGTGCGGCGATGGCCACGCAGCTCCGCTTCATCACGGATGCCGCCCAGCGACATGCGCACGAAATTGCGCCCCGTTGCCTTGGCGATGGATTGTCCCAGCGAAGTCTTGCCCACGCCCGGCGGCCCCACCAGACAGAGGATGGATCCCTTCACCTTTTCCGTACGTTGTTGCACGGCAAGATATTCCAGGATGCGTTCCTTGACCTTGTCCAGACCGTAATGGTCTTCGTTGAGGATTTTTTCCGCCGCGCGGATGTCTTTTTCAATCTTGGTACGCTTGTTCCAGGGAATACAGAGGATCCAGTCGAGGTAATTGCGCACAACCGTGGCTTCGGCCGACATGGGCCCCATCATGCGCAGCTTGCGCAGTTCCGCCTCGGCCTTCTCACGCACGTCCTTGCCGAACTTCGCATCCTTGATCTTCTGCTCCAGATCGGCCATGTCATCCTGTTCGGAACCGTCATTCAGTTCCTTCTGGATCGCCTTCATCTGTTCATTCAGGTAAAAGTCGCGCTGCGTTTTTTCCATCTGCTTGCGCACGCGCTCACGAATCTTGCCCTCAACCTGCAAAACCCCAAGCTCACCTTCCATGAAGGTGTAAACCTTCTCCAGACGCAGGGCCACATTCTCGATTTCCAGCAGGTTCTGCTTGTCAGAAATCTTGAGCGCAAGATGCGAGGCAATGGTATCCGCCAGCCGGCCGGGATCATCAATCTGGCTGATGGACACCAGGAGTTCCGGCGGAATCTTCTTGTTCAGGCGCATGTACTGCTCAAACTGCGCCAGCGCCGCCCGGGTCAGGGCATCTGTTTCCACGGCATCGCCGTTAATGTCTTCAACCAGTTCGGCCTCGGCCTCAAAAAACGCCTCCCGGTCGGTGAAATGTTTCACCCGCGCACGCTTTCCGCCCTCAACCAGAACCTTCACGGTTCCATCCGGCAGTTTCAGCATCTGCAAGACCGTTCCCAGGGTTCCCACCTCGTAAAGGCTGGCAACCGAAGGATCATCCTCCCCCGCATCCTTCTGGGCCAGAAGCAGAAGTGGACGCTCTTCGCGAATCACATCCTCAAGCGCCTTCACACTCTTGTCGCGCCCGACAAAGAGCGGAACAATCATGTGGGGAAAAACGACGATGTCACGCAACGGCAGAACCGGAAACAAGCCGGGTGTCAATGTGTCGGCCATCTCGTTTTTATCTCCAATGTTCCTGCCCAAGAATTTTACCCCGCCGTTTCACAAGCAACATTTTTGGAAAACACCCGCAGGGGCAGCGTACCCTTTTCCACGGATTCCTGGTTGACAAGCACTTCCGAAACATCCTGGGTGCCCGGCACCTCAAACATGGTATCGAGCAGGACTTCTTCCATGATCGACCGTAGCCCGCGCGCGCCACTCTTGCGGCCAATCGCCTTCTTCGCGATCGCCGACAAGGCATCATCGGTGAAGTTCAGTTCCACGCCTTCATATTCAAAAAGCTTGCGGTACTGCTTTACCAACGCATTCTTTGGCTTGGTAAGGATGGAAAGCATGGCTTCCTCGTCCAGGTCATCCAGTGTCGCCAGAACCGGCACGCGCCCGATGAACTCGGGAATGAGGCCAAACTTCAGCAGGTCTTCGGAACATGCGCCCTTCAGGAGTTCGCCGGTTCCACGCTCATCCGGCCCGCGCACTTCCGCGCCAAAGCCAATGGAACGCGTGTGGCCGCGCTGGCCGATGATCTTATCAAGCCCGGAAAATGCACCGCCGCAAATGAACAGGATATTTGTGGTATCCACCTGCAGGTATTCCTGCTGCGGATGCTTGCGCCCACCCTGTGGAGGAACCGAAGCCATGGTGCCTTCCATCAGCTTGAGCAAGCCCTGCTGGACACCTTCTCCCGACACATCACGCGTAATGGAGGGGCTGTCCGCCTTGCGGGCAATCTTGTCAATCTCGTCAATATAGACAATTCCGCGCTGCGCCCGCTCAATGTTGTAATCCGCATTCTGCAGCAGCTTGAGAATGATGTTCTCGACATCCTCGCCCACATATCCAGCTTCCGTGAGCGTGGTGGCATCCGCCATGGCAAACGGAACATCAAGGTAACGCGCAAGTGTCTGCGCAAGGTAAGTCTTGCCCGAACCCGTGGGGCCAATCAGCAGGATGTTGGCCTTCTGCAGTTCCACATCATCCTTCGGGCTACCATGGGCAAGGCGCTTGTAATGGTTGTGGACGGCAACAGACAATGTCCGCTTGGCGCGGGCCTGACCAATGACGTATTCATCCAGGAACCTTGCAATTTCCGCAGGTGTCGGCATGCCCTTCTGGCTGGCAACCCCATGCGTTTTTTCTTCTTCGCGGATAATGTCGGTGCAAAGCTCTATGCATTCATTGCAGATGAAGACGCTTGGCCCTGCAATCAGCTTGCGAACCTCGTGCTGGCTCTTGCCACAAAACGAGCAATAGAACTGGCTCTTTTCCCCGTTATCCGCACCGCTTTGCGTCATCTGGTCTCCCTCCATGCCGGATGATCTGCCCACAAGCTGCGGGCACACTTTCCATCCCTACAAACCAAGATATAAGTCGTCCGTTCCGATTTTCAAGCGGACGGAGCAAAAATTATCCTGCATTCCCCGTCTTTTCCGGCACTTCCGGAACCAATCGCTTTTCGATGACCTTGTCAATGAGGCCAAATTCGCAGGCTTCCTCGGACGACATGAAGCGATCCCGCTCGAGCACCTGCTCAATGACGGAAAGCTTCTGCCCCGTGTGGTGAACATAAATCTGGTTCAGCCGCTCACGAACCTTGAGGATTTCCCGCGCATGAATCTCGATGTCCGTCGCCTGCCCCTGTGCCCCGCCAGATGGCTGGTGCACCATGATGCGGGCATGCGGAAGGGCAAAACGCTTACCCTTGGCCCCTGCCGCGAGAAGCAGCGACCCCATGGACGCAGCCTGCCCAATACACAACGTGGACACCTGCGGCCGGATGTACTGCATGGTGTCATAAATCGCAAGGCCCGCCGTCACCAACCCGCCCGGCGAATTGATGTAAAGCGAGATATCCTTTTCCGGATTTTCCGATTCCAGAAAAAGCAGCTGGGCGCAGACAAGCCCCGCAACATCATCATCCACCGGCCCATTCAGGAACACGATTCGTTCCTTCAGCAGGCGGGAGAAAATGTCAAACGAACGTTCACCACGGCTTGTCTGTTCAACAACGATCGGAACGAGGTTACTCATCTGCGCCTCCATGCGGCTTGGAAATCAGGCCTTCTTCTTGGTGGTCTTCGCGGGCTTTTCTTCAGCTTTCTTCGCAGCCTTGGCAGCGGGCTTGGCCTTCTTCACCGACTTCTTGCCCTTGCCCGGCTCTTCCGAATCCGCCTTCATCAGGTCATCCCGGCTCACCTTCTTGTCGGACACGCTGGCGATTTCAATGATGAAATCCACAACCTTGTCTTCAAACAGCGGCGCCTTGAGCTGATCAATGGCTTGCGGGTTTTTCTTGTAGAACTCGAACACCACGCGTTCCTGGCCCGGATAGCGGCTGGCTTCCTGGAACAAGGCGCGACGAACGTCTTCCTCGCTGACCACAAGGTTGTTCTTTGCCCCGACTTCCGCCAGGAGAAGGCCCAGACGAACCCGGCGCTCCGCAATATCGCGGTACTCGGCCTTGAGGTCCTCCTCGGACATTTCCATTTCTTCCTTCGACAGGTGTCCGTGGCTCTTCTCCTCGGAAACCTGCTTCCAGATGGCTTCAAACTCGGCATCAACCATGGTCTCCGGAAGGAGGAACTCATGCGCTTCATCCAGCGCATCCAGAAGGTCGCGCTTCAGCTTGCCACGCGCAACCTGCGCATACTCCTGCTCGATCCGGTCAGCCACGGCCCTGCGCAGCGCTGCCGCATCTTCAAGGCCAAGCTTCTTGGCAAATGCATCATCAAGCGCAGGAATGGCAGGTTCACGGATTTCATGGACAACAATCGCGAACACCGCTTCCTGGCCTGCCAGATCCTTGGCACCGTAATCCTTCGGGAAGGTCACGACCACATCGCAGGAATCGCCAGGCTTTTTGCCTTCCAGCTGGGCTTCAAAATCGCCCACGAAACGGCCCGACCCAAGTTCCAGCTCATACTTTTCAGCCTTCATGCCGGCATGACGCTTGCCATCCACCGTGCCATCAAAATCAATGACGACGATATCGCCCTTTTTCGCGGCACGCTTGCCGGAAACGGGCTTGCTTTCACGATTGGCTTCGGCGATCTGCTTGAGCATGTCCTCAATGGCAGATTCTTCAGCCTCGGCCTTCAGACGCGACAGTTTGAGCGCCGCAAAATCCATCAGCGCAATCTCCGGCAGGATTTCACAAGCCACCGTAAATTCCAGGTCCTTGTCTTCCGCAAAGGAAACCACTTCCACCTTGGGCTGCATGGCCGGACGAATATCCTTGTCCTTCAAAAGCTTGGCCACAGATTCCGAAACAGCCTTCTCAAGGACTTCACCCGCAACGGCCGCACCATAGCGCTGCTTGAGCGTTTCCATTGGCACCTTGCCGGGGCGGAAGCCAGGAATTTTCACCTGTTTTCCAAGTTCGACAAGGCGTTCTTCCATGCGTTGCGCCATATCTTTGGCCGGAATGATGGCCTTGTATTCCCGTTTCAGGTCTTTTGCGAGGATTTCCGTGGTCTTCATGGATTTATCTCTGTTGTTGTTTGTACAAAATGACGATCCAGCCCCCAAAAGGGCAATCCTGCCCTCTATAGCACAATATCCCATTGCGCCAAGCCCTTTTTCACATCTTTGGGGTGGAAAAACGCTTTCAAAATCCAAAAATTGGTGCGGGCGGGGGGATTTGAACCCCCAAGGCCTTTCAGCCACTGGATCCTAAGTCCAGCGCGTATGCCAGTTCCGCCACGCCCGCACATCCCTTGTAAAACAGTTTTGACGGGGATCCCCCCTCCAACCTGCTTAATGGGCTGATTTGCTGCGCATGAAAATATCGCGCAGCACATAAGGCATTTCCTTCAAAAGGTCCGTGGCCACAAGCCCCGGCCCCACACGCTCAGCCGCAACGCCATGAATCCATGTCGCGGCACAGGCCGCTTCAAACACATCCATTCCCTGCGCCACAAGGCCAAGCGCAATCCCCGCAAGGATATCACCAGACCCGGCCGTTGCCAGGAATGGAACCGACTTCCGGCTGATCACAGCCCAATCATCCGGCGCAGCCACAATGGTATCCGCCCCCTTGAGCAGGATGGTGCATCCCGATTCGGCTGCGGCACGGCGCACAACGCCCAGCTTGTCACGCAGCACATCTTCCGGCGGAACACGGAACAGGCGGCAGAATTCATTCATGTGCGGAGTCAGGAGAACGCGCTCCGCCAGGCGGCGGAACACTTCCCCGCGCAGGGAATCATCCTCGGCCATGACCGTCAGCGCATCTGCGTCCAGAACAACATTGTCCAGCGGCGCATCAAGGGTTGTCAGGATATGACGTCCAAGCGCCTTTGTCACCCCTCCGCCCGGCCCCAGAAGGGCGACATTGCGCCCCTGCCCGGACAGAAGCTCGCCCAACGCGGCTTCCCCCGCCATCGGCGACACAAGAATATGGGGTGCGCCAGCGGAATAAACCGGAAAAAGCGCCTCCGGACATGCAATGGTCACAAGCCCGGCCCCTGCACGCGCCGCTGCCTGCGCCGCAAGGCGGGCAGCGCCTGTCTTGACAGCCCCACCCAGCACAAGACCATGCCCACGGTCATGCTTGTGGGTCACATTATCGGGCCAGGGAAAAAGATCCAGCCAGAGTTCCGGGGAATTTTCGGCACTCTTGGGCGCGATGTCTTCAAGGCAGGTTTCCGGAATCCCAATGCCTTCCACCAGAACTTCCCCACAGAAATCCGCCGCCGGCAAAAGCAGGTGCGCAGGTTTCTTGCGGAAAAACGTAACCGTCAGGACACTTTTGGGTGCAAGGCCGCCAGGAACTTCACCGCGTTCCGCAATCACGCCTGAAGGCAGGTCAACCGCAACACAGGGAATCCCACGGGCGTTGATGGCTTCAACAACCTCACGGGCAGGGCCGTCCAGGGAGCCTGAAAATCCGGTGCCAAACAGGGCATCAATAACCAGGTCCACACCATCAAGGCTGGACAGGGACAGGTTTTCGCGGCTTCCGTTCCAGCGCAAGGCTGCAGCCGATGCCGCCCCCGTCGGTTCTCCGGCAGAGGCCACGCGCACCGGCCATCCTGCATCCTTCAGGCAGGACGCCGCCACATAACCATCGCCCCCATTCCCTCCGGTTCCACAAAGGACAACGATTGGACGTGGCGACCACCGGCCTGCCACAATCCGCGCCACGGCATATCCGGCCGCTTCCATGAGCAGGCCTTCGGAATGTGACGGAACGGACTGCTCCGCCTGACGCATTTCAGAAACACTCAGGATTTCAGGAAGAAAGGACATGGCAGATACCCCCGGGCCATGACTCCACAAAAGAAAACATGGGGCGACCGATGGGACTCGAACCCACGACAACTCGGACCACAACCGAGGGCTCTACCAACTGAGCTACGGCCGCCACACGCCCTCCTTATGACCAACCGCGGCCCGGAAGTCAAGCATGCTTTGCACGCATGGCAGGCATGAGGAATGAACATGCCTTTCCGGCGCGCTTTCCGGTTATCCTGCCTTCATGGAAAACAGCAAGCACCCCCATCACGCGTCCTGCACCTGCGCCGCGGGCAAAGGCCGCACCGTTCCAGACGCCGGCAACTACGCGCCGGTTTTCGCCTTCGTCCTCGCCATGATGCTGACCATCGGCATCGCGGGAAGCGACATCGCGGAGCTTTCCGAATCCACACGGGAAATGGTGTCTGGCCAGAAGCGGATTGCCGAGCGCCACCGCCGCAATGCCGCCATCCGCAATCATGTCCTGAAAACCGGGATCCGCCTCCAGCCAGACATGGCCGGGCAGCCGCGCCCCGCGCCGGAACCGAAACCGCAGTGAGGAGCACCGCCATGTCATTCCCGGAAAAGATCGCCGACACCATCACCTCCATGGCGGGCAAGGTCTCTCCCGCAACCAAAACCATTCTTGCGGGACTTCTCGGCGCAGCCATGGCCAGCGCGAGCCTGTTCGCCCTCGTCAGCCTCGACAAGGCGAACACGGAAGCCGAAGCCCTGCGCAAGGATATTGCCAAAACAAAACGCATAACCGAAGAAAACACGACCCTGCAGGACCGCCTCACCCGAATCGGCGGCCCGCGGGTGCATGTGGACAGCTACACGCCGGAGAAGCCTCAATCTCCCGACGCATGGAGTCTCGACACCCGCGTCAACCGCAAGAACGAACTGTGCTTCATCTTCTCGGAAAAGGCGGCAAAAGATTATGAGCAGGGACATACGCACGCGCGCTGGCGCGTCCACACCGGCCTGCGCAGCCCCAACTTCCGGAAGCTGATGGCCAACCCTTATCCAATTTTGCGCTGAAAACAGGGCCACACCATGACACAATCCCCTCCCATGGAACTTCTCGTCAACGAAAGCGGCGAAGCCGTCCTTGTCCATGCGCACACGCTAGCTTCCCTGCCAGATTCGGCAAACTATGACCGCACGACCCGGCGCCTTGTCATCCGGTTCGAGGATGGCACCACGCAGGATGTCGGTTTTGCCATTGACGAAGCCATGGATGAACATCTGCAGCACGGCAAAAGCCTGCTCATGGTCCGCATCGAAGGCATGAAACCCGCCGAAGGCTGGGATTTACCCCTGACCGTCACGACCTGATCCTCCCACGCATCAAGCACATTTCTTCAAAAGCCGGGCTTTCTGCCCGGTTTTTTTTATTGCAGCCACACACCTACATGTTGTTGTATATTTTTGGTTGACACCACTACATATGGGGTTCAATCTACAAACCTTGTTCATTCAGCCACAACACAAGGAACAAGATCATGTCCCAATTTTCTCCCCATTCTTCCAACACCTCCCAGGAAAAACAGGAAGCGCTTGCCGAGGCGCTGACCAAAGCCCTGTTCAATGCCGCAAAAGATGATGATGGCGACATGGTTCGGAATCTTGTCCGGAAAGGCGCAAATCCCGACCGCTATTCCACCGACCTTGGAAAACACACATCCCCCCTGCATGAAACCTGCCTGAATGGACGAACAAAAGCGGCCGTTGCCTTGCTGGAATGCGGTGCAAACCCCGACCATTACTCCTACAGCTTCAAACTTGAAGGCCTGCGTGGCGCTTCACCGCTGCACATCGCAGCCTTCAAGGGGAACCTCCCGCTTGTGTGCGCCCTTCTTGAAGCCGATGCCAATCCGCACAGCGCAAACGTTCCTGAACGAATCTACAATCAAACCGGTGGACGAACTGCCCTGCATTTTGCCGCCATCGCCGGACATGCCGATGTTGTCAAACGCCTTCTTGCGCATGGACTTTTTCCTTCCACCAATGATGCCGCCCAGGAAACACCTCTCCATCTTGCCTGCAAAAATGGACATGTCGGCTGCGCCGCCCTCCTGATAGAGGCGGGCGCAAATCCCAATGCCCGCAACAGCACCTCCAACGCACCTTTGCATTACGCCTGCAACAACGGAGATGCCATCTGCGCATCCCTCCTGATACAGGCAGGCGCAAATCCCAACATGCAGCCAGCTCAAAACCCCAGAATGCAGGATCATGACGGCAACAGCCCCCTTCATCTGGCCGCGGCAGCCCTGCATGAAGGCAAGGACAGCAATGGAAACACCGTACAAATCCTTGTGGCGGGCGGCGCGGATCCCATCGTTTTCAACCGTCATGGAAAACGCCCGGAATCCCATCTGGCTCATCCAGAGGAGATCCGCATTTTCAGGAAAGCCGTCGAGGAAGGCCTGAAGCTGCGCAAAAATCTTGCCGAACATAAAATCAGGGAAAAAACAGAATCCCTCACACTCACCCCGGCCAATCTTAAAACCTGAACGTATTCATGGCGACGCCATGGGGATGCGCCATGGCGTCCGGAATCCTCACGTTACAACACGAAGGAACAAGATCATGTCCCAGAACGATACGGCGTTCGCCCGCAAAATCCCCATTGTCATCAACAATCTTTTCCCTGAACGGCAAAAAGCCCTCAACCTTGCCCTGGTCGATGCGGTTAAAAAGGATGACGACAAACAGGTTCACCATCTGGTTCAGCAGGGTGCAAACCCGAACTACATAGATGAGCGCAGCTTTCAGGGAACAAGCCACAAAACCCTATTGCACAACGCCTGCCTCAACGGATGGACAAAGGCCGGCATGGCCCTGCTCCATTGTGGTGCCCACCCACACCTTTACACCTATGTTTGTGGCAACACTGTTCCTTCTGTCGCAACCCAGCTGCATTACGCAGCCATGAAGGGAAATGCCGTTCTGGTTGAAGCGCTTCTGGATGCCGGCGCCAATCCGCACGCGCCCAAAAAAGCCTTCCTCAAGGAATACGGGGGACAAACAGCATTGCACTACGCGGCAGAAGGCGGCCATATCGACGTTGTAACCCTTCTTCTTGCACGCGGACTTTTCCCTTCCGCCAATGATGCCGCCCAGCAAACCCCGCTTCATCTCGCTTGTGAAAACGGGCATGTCCATTGTGCATCCCTCCTGATACAGGCAGGCGCAAATCCCAACATGGTGGATGATGATGGAAACGCGCCCCTGTTTTTTGCCGCAGACGCCCTTCGTGAAGGCAAGGACAAGAAAGGCGACACCGTCCGCACCCTTGTTGCCTTTGGCGCAGAACCCATTGTCTTCAACCAGAATGGACATCATCCGGCACATGGACTGAATATTGCGCACGTCCGCATTTTCAGGAAAGCCGTCGAGGAAGGCCTGAAGCTGCGTGCAGAAATGAAAAACGCATCAACTTCCCCCAAAACGCCCCCGAACAATGACAAAAAGCCATCCTATTCGCCCGCACCCGTGTTCGGGGTCTTTTAGCGCCTTTAAAGTTTGGATGGAACAATTCCTGTTGATCTTGTAGTTAGGTCCGCCACAAGGCAACAGGGGGCATTCAAGATGAACGCTCAAGGCTCTAGGAGCTATCGGGAAAGGAAGAGTGCGCCGGTAAAGGTGCTATCCCAACATGTCAAGCAGCGGAGCCTGGAGCGGATATTTCTGGCGGAGATAAGCCTGTCGGGCCGCTTCCTCCCGCTGGAGACGCAGGATGGAAGAAGGCGGCATTTCCGCAACATCTTCTCCTGCGGGGGAAGGCGCCGGCTTTGGAGGGCTGACAGCTTCCGCCTTCCCAAGCCCGGCTCTTAAGGCGAGTTCCTGCGGAGAGAAAACGCCCGGACGCACGATATGCGGCATGAAACGCGCGGCCCGCTCCGTATCCGTGAAAAGCTGCGGGACATCGGGAACAACAGATGGCGCACATGAACCTACGTCCGCCCGGCCAAAAGCCTGAGCCAGCGGTGCTGGGGAAAGCATCTTGTTGACATGCGAAAAATCCATGCCTGCAGCATACCCCGGAAACCCCGTTTTCCAAAGCCCTCGAAACGCATGGCAGACCTTCCTTTTTTGCATGGCTGCGTGGCTGGACAATATGGGCATCCAGTGCTAAAACCGCGACATGACAAACAACAAGCGTACATTGCCCGCGGTGGTCCATGATGACGGCCTGCAAAAGTATTTGCAGGAAATCCGCCAATTCCCCATGCTCACGGCTGAAGAAGAATACACTCTGGGCAAACGCTGGCAGGATGAAGGCGACACCGAAGCCGCCCACGCACTCGTCACCAGCCACCTGCGCCTTGTGGCCAAAGTGGCCGCCACCTATCGCGGCTATGGCCTGCCCATGGGCGAACTCATTGCCGAAGGCAACATCGGCCTCATGCATGCTGTCAAGAAATACGATCCAGACCGCGGTTTCCGCCTCGCCACCTACGCCATCTGGTGGATCAAGGCCTCCATTCAGGATTTTGTCCTGCGCTCGTGGTCCCTTGTCAAGATTGGCACCACAGCCGCCCAGAAGCGCCTGTTCTTCAACCTCGGCAAGGTAAAACGCACCCTTGACGCGATTGATTCCGGACAACTCACGCCGGAACAGGTAACCTATGTGGCCCGGCAACTCAACGTCACCGAAGACGAAGTGGTCAGCATGAACATGCGGTTGTCCGCATCCGACAAATCCCTCAACGCCCGCCGCTCATCCGATGATGACGGCGAATGGCAGGATTGGCTGGCAGATTCAACGCCCAACCAGGAAATCCTTCTGGCCGAACGGCAGGAAGACGCCCTGCGCAGCCGCCAGCTTGAAACCGCGCTTTCCACCCTGAACACGCGGGAACGCGACATCCTCATGGCCAGAAACCTTGAGGAAACCCCCATCACCCTTGAGGAACTCAGCCAACGCCATGGCATCAGCCGCGAGCGCGTCCGCCAGATTGAAGTGCGGGCACTGGAAAAACTCCGCGCCGCCATGACCCCTCCCGTAAAAGGAGCCTAAAAAGCATGACTGCCAACACACGCCCGCGCACATCCCCCATGCTGTCTGCCCCGCCGGACCTTGCGGCCCAACTGGCAGCCAGTGTCCAGGCCGGCCTTTTCAATGAAACCAGCATTTTCCTGGCACAGGGGGTCTCCCCCCTGACGCGCAGCCCAAAAAACAACATTCCTGTCCTGCACCTGGCCTGTTACTGGGGCTGGGAAAAAATTGCCGAACTCCTGCTGGATTACCATGCGGAAATTGACGGTACCACACCACCAAGCCAGGATCTGGCCCAGCCGATCCACCTGGCAGCCATGGGCGGCAATCCCGATATTGTCGAGATGCTCATTTCCCGCGGTGCAAAACCCCTTGCGCGGGATACCCTTGGGCAATACGCCATCCATTACGCGGCCATGCAGGCCAAGCGGGAAACCCAATTCCTCGTGGACATGCCAACATACAACGGGATGGAAAAAATTCCCGCTTTCACCCCCGCCCCCGATTTCGACAAAACCCTGGACGTTTTGCTGAAGAACCATTTGCACCCGGACATGGTGGACAACACGAGGAAAACGCCCCTGCACCACATCTGCGAGCAAGGGCTGTTCCAGCAGGCCTGCACCCTCATCAAGAAGGGTGCATCCTGTTACGTCCCGGACAAGGAAAACAACCTGCCCTTCATGCTGTGTGCCAAACAGGATTCCGCCAATCACCGCATGATCATGGACCTGCTGCTCACCCTTGCACCCGACACGCTGGACCAGACCAATAAGCATGGACAGACCGCCCTGCTCATGGCCGTGGACGCCAACATCACGGAAAATGCCGGAATCCTGCTACAATGGGGTGCCAACCGCGACCACATGGATGGCGCAGGGAAACCTGTCAAACACCATGTCGGCAGCCTTCCCATGATGCAGGTTTTCCAGCAAACCAGAATTGATCCGGCAGCGCTGGCCCGGCGCAAATCCATGGTGTTGAAGCTGATCCCTGATTCCTTCAAGGCCTGACATTACGGAAAGCCCCTTGCATGAACATCCATACCCTCCCGAACGCCAACACCTTTCTCGACCTCCTGCTTTGCAAAGCCGCGATGGCCGGATTAACAAACGAAGCCACGCTCCTTCTGAACCTTGGCGCATCGCCAGATGCCCTCTCCGAAAAGGGATTGCCTGCCCTCCATTTGGCAGCATTCCATGGCTGGACAAGCCTGACGGAACTCCTGCTGGAAAAGGGCGCAAACCCAAATCTTGAAGGCCCTGAAGGCGTTCTGGCCATTCATATGGCGGCCTTTGGCGGAAACCTGGAATCCTTCAAGCGTCTTTCATCCTTTCCCCATGGCCCCGCGCCTGCCGATTCCTGCGGTCGTCGTCCCATTCACTATGCCGCCCCGCAGATGTCGCCGAAAAGCGCTATCATCACCCCCATGGAGAAGGAAGATCTTGTCACCTTCCCGCCTTCCCCAAATTTTCCGGCTGTCATCCAGCATATCCTGGATCTGGGAGAATCTCTTGATGCGCAGGATTCTTCGGGGAAAACACCCCTGCACCATCTGGCCACCGAAGGCTTCCTGAAACCTGCCCTCCTCCTGCTGGAAATGGGTGCAAGCCCCCGCATTGTGGACAAGGAAGGCAACCTGCCCCTGCATCTGGCCGCCATGGGCGACACGCACGAACATGCCCTGATTCTCCAACATCTCCTGAAAGATGCAAAAACGCGCCAAGCGACCATCAACCTGCCCAACATCGCCGGACAAACCCCGCTTCACTTCGCCGTGGAAGGCGACACAACCCTTTGCGCCCAGCTTTTGCTGGCCTGCGGTGCCAGACTCGACATGACTGACGCGTGCGGGAAAAAGCCTGCCCAGGCAATCCGCAGCCTGGCCATGGCAAAAATCCTTACCCCACACCCAACCCCATCCACCTGAAAATTTTGCGCCTCAATCCCCGGCGACGTCCTCGCCCCACATCTCCTTGAGGGTTTTGAGGTACTCTTCCTGCGCCTTGGCATTCACCTCGGCCTGCCGCATGGAAACGGTCACGACCACAAGGGGAATGATGCGGTAAATGGCCCAGCCAATGCCTGCCGCCCCATACATCATCACCAGGTTCAGGGGATCTGAAACAATATCCCGCATGGAGGACACGGACTGTCCTTCCCGCCACAGGGAAATCACAAACGGCATCACGCCCCAAAGGTTAAGCGGGCCCATGGCCAGCGTCGCACTTTTTTCATGATCGCGTTCGGAAATCAACGTTACAAGGGTTGGCAGAAGCCCAACCAGAAGCAGGACCGTTGTTGTCCACATGACCGCCATGCTGGCCAATGCAACCACCAGCAACAGCCAGCCGCGCCAGGACATCCCGCGTTTTCCCTCATGGCTCATGGCGTTCCTCCACCGATAAACATGGCCAAAAGCAAAAGGCCCGCCAGAATGCTGGAAACAATGACAGCGAGGCGACGACCAAGGGCAATGGCGGCATCACGGCGCGCGATTTCCTGCTGGTGCCCCCGGACAAGTTCGGCCGCAATCCTGTGATACTGTGTCCGGGCTTCCACGAAGGAATCCTCATCCTGAACAAGCGAATCCGAACCCGACAGGAGATTGACAACCCCAGCAAGTTCCCCCTGTGCAATCATCCGGGACATATCTTTCCGAACCACTTGTTGCGTGATCCTGTTATGAAAACGGTCCACCGCATCCGCCGTCTGTCCCGCAACCCAGGCACAGAGGTTTGGCAACTTGCCCATCTTGTGGTGTTCCTGCACAAAAGCCAGAATGCGCGCAAACGCCAGAATCCGGTCTGTCCGGCTTCCACTCATGGCAGGATTGTTCAGAAGGTTTTCCGGCAGGATCCTTTCCCGGGCGGCCATAAACGCAAGAAGATGCCGATCCAGCGGCCATTGCCGCGATTCAGCCCCAACCTCAAGCCGCTTGACCTCTCTCTCCAGAAACGTCAGGACATCCGATGGGGAAAAAGCCATTTTCCCCTGCAAGAGCGGGCTCAGGCACGGAAGGCCGGTCTGCAATTCATAAAGGCAGCGTTCTGCACCGAAGCCTTTGCCCGGACGCACCATCATGCCGGAAAGCCTGTCAAAAATGCAGGCATAATCTCCCTGTCCCTTTTCCAGGCGCTGCTGGCTGGAGAGCCAGGCCATGGGAAGCTGCCGGGCAATGATCCCGGCCACAGGCGCAACATCCGCCTCCTTGAGGTAAAGCGTGGCCATCAGGTTGCCGATTCCTCCCGGCAGAACCCGATAACCCTGGCTATAAATGGGGGCTGGAGGATCCATGGCAAGCAGGACCCGACTCAAAAGCAAACTTTTTTCAACCCCTTCCTCGGCAAGTACGGAATCAATCCGGTCTGCAATGGACGAATCCGCAAGGCTGCGGCGCAACCAGCGTCCAAGTTCGCCATTTTGCAAAACAACCAGCGCATCTTCCGGTTGTTCCGAAAAGGCCAGGGCCAGGGAACGCGCACGATGCCATTCCCGTCCCCCAAACAGCATGGGGCGGGCGGAAACCAGTTGCCCCTTGGTGGAACGGGCCGCCTGACGGTGCCCTTCCATCCATTTCTCCAGTTCTGCCACATCCCAGCGCAGAACAGGATCATCATTGAGCATGCCCCGCAAGGGTTCAACCAGCCCCGCCGGCATGCGATGCTGCCCCATCAACATGGCGTAACTGCCAAATTCTGCCCGTCCCTGAAGAATTTCCCTTTCAGGCATTCCTTCAAGGGGATGGCGCCCAAGACAGAGGAAAACAATGGAAACCGCAAGGGAGAACACATCATCCCGGCTGGTTCCATCCCCACGCGCGCCGGGATGGGCCAGCGCCCTTTCAAAGGGTTCAAAAATGCCGGGTTGCGAAAAAGAGGGGGGAGCTGAAAGGCATTCCCCCAGCACCACCCCCGAAGCCCCGACAAACATGTTGGATGGGCGGATTCCCCCGTGATGGATTCCCCTCGACCACAGGAATCGCAGGGTCTGCGTTACCGGACGGATCACCTGCCGCACCAGCTCGTCTTCTCCCATGGGAGCTCTGGGAACGGAAAGATCCTGCCACAAACGCTCTTCGGGCGGACGGCAAAACACCAGAACAGTCTTGTCCGTCCCATCCCGGACATCCTTGCCCACCCCAAAATCCTCAAGCATGACAAGGCCGGGATTTTCCGCTTTTTTCAGACTTGAAACAATCTCGTGCCGCAGGGGAAGGGTTCCCTTGTCCGCCAGTGCATAAAAAGAGGAATCCCTCCCCTTGTTGCGAATGGCAAAGGCCTCTCCCCACGCCGAATCCAGAAGGGGCAGCGGGGAAGACCAAAGCACTTCATTTCCATTTCCCAGCACCGACGATGCAAGAACAGGCGTTGCGGGTTCTCCTGGCAAGTCGCTTTCCGGCATATCCTCCTAATCCCTTCTCCACCCCTTGCCTTGTTCCCCATTTTCATTCCGATGCCATAACAAACCATTAACCTACCGCCATCCCTTGCATCAAACGACTACACAAAAACAAGAAAAACCGTTGATTCCGACGCAGAAAAACGTTACTTTCTAACATCTTTCAATGAGGAATGTTGCATGACCAAAATCCTTGTCGCCCAAAGCTTCCCTGCCAGCGTGTGCAAAACCCTGCGTGACCACGGGATGGACGCCATCCAGGCCAAGGCCTTCGACATGGAAAACATCACGAAGGCCGAGGCCCTTCTGGTTGATGCGCAAACCCCCATCACCGCAGACATGATTTCTGCAGGCACCTCCCTGCGCACCATCGGCATCATGGGAACGGACGAAGGCCATGTGGATGTCGCAGCCGCCACGGCTGCAGGCATCGTGGTCATGAACACCCCTTATGGAAACATCACAGCCGCCGCCGAACATACCCTTGCCATGATTTTTGCGCTGGCCCGCAAAATCCCGCAGGCCAACGCATCCCTGCATGCCGGCCAATGGACTCCCGAAAATTTCCCTGGCATTGAACTTGCCGGCCGGACCCTTGGCGTCATCGGGTGCGGACAGGTTGGATCACGGGTTGCGGAAAAAGCCCGTGCGCTTGGCATGCGCATCATTGTCAACGACCCCTATCTTTCCAATGAACGGGCCGACGAACTCCACCTCGAAAAAGCCGCCCTTGAAACCTTGCTGGCCAACAGCGACATCATCACCCTTCACCTGCCGCTCAACGACCGCACGCGCGGCATGATGAACGCGGAAGCCTTCACGCACATGAAAGCGGGCGCCCTGCTTGTCAATTGCGGCCATGGTGCCCTCATTGAGGAAGCTGCGCTGGAAAAGGCCCTGGGCACAAAACGCCTTGCCGGAGCCGCCCTGGATTCCTTTGCGCATGAACCCCTTGAGAACAGCCCTTTCTTTGCCATGGACAACGTCATCCTCACCCCGCACCTTTCTTTCGGAGCCAAGGGGGGCGGAGAAGCCCTTGCCCTTCAGGTGGCCGGGCAGGTCACCGACTTCCTTTCATCAGGCGCCATCACCTGCGCCCTCAACGCGGCTTCCCTGACGGCGGGGGAAGCTGAAAAAATCAAGCCCTTTATGGATCTGGCCGACCAGCTTGGCTCCTTCATTGCCCAGATTGCCGACCGGAAAGCCACCAACATTTCCATTGACTATTGCGGCGAAGTGGCCGACCTCAACATCCATCCCCTGACCGCCATCATCCTGCGGCATGTTCTTGCCCTGCGCCAGGACGGGATCAATACCCTCAACGCCACAGAAGCTGCCCGAAGCCTTGGTATCCACGTTGTGGAAAAACACAGCGCGCTGGCCACCGGGCATCCCTCCCTCATCATTGTTGACATTTCGGGCGGAAATGAACGCCATTCCGCAAGCGCCACCCTGTTTGGCGGACTCCTTCCCCGACTGGTGGCTGCGGATGACGTGGCCATTGAAGCCAGGCTCACCGAACACATGCTTTACATCCGCAGCGCGGATCGCCCCGGCCTCATTGGCCGCATTGGCACCGCCCTGGGAGAAGCAAACATCAATATTGGCAGTTTCTACCTGGGCCGAAACAAGGCTGGCGGCGATATCCGCTGCCTCATTTCCGTGGACGCCCCCATTGCATCCGGCTTGCGCGACACCCTTGCCGCCATGACCGACATCCTTCAGGCCACCCCCCTTCACTTCGGATAAGGACAAACCTTCGATGACGCGCTTTTCCCTTTCCATCATCGCCCTTCTGGCCACCACCGCCATTGCCCGTGCCGGCATCGATGCCTCGCCCATCCCCCTTGAAAACACAGCCACTGTTCTGGCTGTTTCCCCGGAAGGCCGGGATGCTGTCCTTATCACCACCCGGGAGGACAAACAGATTCACATGGCCTATGCGGATGGCAAGCTTCAACTGCGCCAGGAAAACGCAGACGGCATCACCCACAGCGAGGACGCCCCACCGCCGGCAAAAACCATTCCGGGCGCACGTCCTGGACGGGGGGCAAACACAGTGGAAAGCGCCTGGCTGACCCAGCCCACCAAACGCTATGTCCATGGCATTCTTGGCGACAATGTGGAAGCAGGAGCCCTTCTTGTCCGTCTGAAAGATGGCAGGGCCTTTGAATACCGCCTGCCGGAAACTTCCGTGTTTGAAGACATTGAACCCCGCGTCGCCGACCTTGACGGCGATGGCGCCGATGAAATTGTTACCATCCGCAGCGAGCCCGAACTGGGCGCGCGCATGTCCATCTTCCGCGCCGATGCAAACGGCCTCTCCCTTGTGGTGGAAACCCCGCCGGTCGCCCTTCCGTTTGACTGGATCCTGCCTGTAGGCGCAGCCGATTTTGACGGGGACGGTGTTGGCGACATCGCCGTTGTCATTTCCCCGCATCTGCGCAAGCTCCTGCGCATCTACCGTTTTGATGGCAAAACCCTGGAAAACATCGGCGGCGGAACGGGCTTTTCCAACCACATCCCCGGCAGCACAACGCTCACCATGGGCGCCATGATGGATGCCAACCATGACGGGCTGGCCGACCTTGTCCTGCCCTCTGCGGATCGCAGGACCCTGCGGGTTGTCTCTTTCGCGGGCGGCGCCCTTCAGGATCTGGACAACATTCCGCTCCCGGCCCCCGTGGCCACAGCCATCGTTCCTGTTGGCCCGCTTCTGGTCTTTGGCCTGGAAAATGGAGCCCTTTACAGCCTGGGACAGGAATGAAAACACCGCCGTTGCAGATTCCCCCGGGCATCCGGATCATCGGCCCGCCGAAAAACGAATGTGGCAGGGCATGGGCGGCGCATATACCCGTGCCCCCGCAGGAGCTGCAGGACCTCCTTTGCAGCCCGCCACTTGATGGCGCCATCCTTGCCGTCCACATCCCCTCCGCCGAACGGCTTGCCTTCGTGGTGGAAAAATGCGGCGCGGCAGACAAAAAAGACAAGATGTACTCCTTCACCTTCACCCTGCAACCCGCGGAACAGGAAGGCGAGCTGATGATCGCCTCCGTGGCCCCGCACCTGCAGGGGCAGGGCATCGCCAAACAGGCCGTTTCACGCCTGTTCGACATGGCGCGCAGGCACTTCAACGTCCGCCGCATCCACACATCGGCCAGCCATGAAAATGGCGGATACACCTGGGCGCGCTTTGGCTTTTACCCCAAACAGGCCGACTGGGACACCTTGCGCACCGGCGCATTGGCGCAAAAGGCGGACAGCTTTGCCCACGGCATTCCAGAACCTGCCATGGCGCAACTCCAGGCGGCGCTTGCATGCCCCTTGCCGGAGGCACTGGGCTTCATCGCGGCCCTCAAAACCCCAACCCGCGACATTCCGCTGGGCCAGTGGCTGATGGCAACCACCCGCTGCCACGAGGGGAAAGGGCGCCTTTCGGAATATGGATGGGAACAGCTTTCCGCCTGCGCCAGGGCCCGGCTGGAAAAGCTGGAGGGCCAGGTTCCCGCGCCCACCCTCGAACGCCTTGCCGACCTGCTGGAATCCCCCCTTGACCAGAGCGACCGGATCGCCCGCGAAATCACCGCCCCCGTGTCGGGCATCCCGCTGGGGCAGCTCATGCTTTCGGGATGTTCGTGGCGAGGAACACTCAACCTCGACAATTCCGCGCAGGCAGCCATCTACACCGCCTATGTCGGGCAAGGGCCGGTGCGTCCGGACATTCCCGCCCCTCTTCCGCCCGCCCTGCGCCGACCGAAAGGACCGTCATGACCACAACGCCCGCGCCCCACGACATCGGCGACGCCCTCATGGCCGACATGGAAGCCCATTTCAAGGCGCATCCGGAAGCGGAATATGCCGCCCTGCTCGAAGCCGTGAAAATCGGCCGCAAGCTTGGTTTTTCCGATGCAGAGCTGGAAGCAACCACCGGCATCCGCCTCAAGCCGGAGGACCGTACCCGGAATGCGTGAACCTACGAATTTCACCGCCGAAGATTTCATATCTGTCCGGTACATGAACCTTGATGTCTCTGACAAAGAAAACATTCAGGCATGGAACCGGCATGTCCGCATGGCCCCAAAAGACTTTTACAATGCCATCTGCCAACCTCCCCTTGAAAACAGCCAGATGAGATTGACCCTTTCCCTGTGGGGCGACATGAGCGTCAACCTTTCCCGGCACGGAAACCACCGGGAACTGGAATTTGACCTGCATGCAGAATTTGATCTGCAAAAACGCACAGGAACCTTCAATTACATGGAAGTTTCCGCTGCCCTTCAGGGCAAAGGCATCGGCTCATCTGCCACAACCCGCCTCTTCAATCTCGTCCACCAGATGGGCGTATGCGAGATCCGCACCGAGGCAAGCCTCGCCAATGGCGGCTATACATGGGCGCGCCTTGGCTTCATGCCGGGTTCCCCCAAATGGCCTGCCTTCTCCTTGAAGGACGAGTACCTTATCCCCAGAATGAAAACCTTTTCGGCCTGCATTCCAGAACATGCCAAGGCACAGCTTGAAGCTGCCATTGCCAGCGACGACCCAACGGCCATCTTCCTGATTGCTTCCCTCAAAACCCCAACCCACAACGTCCCTGTGGGGCGATGGTTGCTTGCCCACTCCTTCTTCAACCCTCACAAGGAACCCTCCCCCCACATTTTCATGGATTGCTGGACAGCCATGCGAACAACCGCCCTTGCAAGGCTGGAAAAAACAGGCACGGGCTTTTCCCCGAAAACACGTGCCGAAATTGCAAAAGCCATAAATATTGCATCCCCTGAAAACATCCCCAACCTGCTGGATCTTCCCCATACCCTTTCTGGCATCCCCTTGGGGAAACTGATGCTGGTCGGCACGAAGTGGCAAGGCATCCTCGACTTTAATAATCCCATACAGGCAAAAATCTTCCATGCCGCCATGGAACGGAACCTCCCGCGCCCAAAAAAACCTCCCGCCCCTCCGGCGCCCCACCCCTCCGGAGACCCGCATGCCTAAAAAAACCGCCTTCACCCCCGCCGATTTTGAAAAGGTTGTTGGATTCAGGTTCATAAGCCAGTCACAAAAACAATTCGACGCATGGAACACTTTTGTACGTATGTCTCCCGCTGAATTCCACGCAGCCATCTGCGAGGGACCTCTGGCAGACATACCCTTGGTCGTTGAAATGGCCTACCAGGGTAGTTTTATATCCGTGAAGCTTGGCAAACGAATTCCCAATGACACCAGCTTCCTGGGCTATGCCCCTGAAAATGCCTTCCAGATGAGCGCCCAGTTCGAGCTGAAAAACGGCAACGGGGAATTCGAGTATATAAAAATTCCAGAACCCATGCAGGAACAGGGGCTCGGAACACTTGCAACCGTGCGCACCTTCAGCCTTGCCCGCAGACTCGGCGTTTCCAGAATCCGGGCAGAAATGCACCTTGCCGCCGGTGGCTATGCCTGGGCGCGCCTCGGCTTCATGCCAAATGCCCCTGACTGGGATGACCTGCGGAAAGAATATATCCTTCCCCGGCTTGCCGCCTTCGGGAAGGGCATACCCGAAGGCGCGCGCGCGCAAATAGAAACGGCGGCTGCGAGCGACGACCCGGAAAACATTTTCCTCATCGCTGCACTCAAAACCCCGTGCCGGGAGATCCCGCTTGGTCGCTGGCTGATGGCACATGGTTACTGGAACCCGGATACAGACCCAAATCCAAACTTTATCTATGAATGCTGGAAAGCGATGCGGGAAACAGCTATGGGACGGCTTGAAAAACTGAAGGACAATATTCCGCAGAAAATTTTTGAAAAGGTTTCCACGCTTCTTCAGAAGGCCTCCTCGGAAGAACTCAAGGAAATCATTCACATCCCGGAAACGGTGGATGGAATTCCCGCAGGGCAGCTCATGCTGGTCGGCACCAGATGGTATGGTGAACTTGATTTTGACAACCCCGTGCAGGCCGCCATTTTTGATGCGGTTGCCAAAAGGATCGCACCAGCCCCTCTTCCGCCCGCCCTGCGCCGCCCGAAAGGACCGTCATGACCACAACGCCCGCGCCCCACGATATCGGCGACGCCCTCATGGCCGACATGGAAGCCCATTTCAAGGCGCATCCGGATGCGGAATATGCCGCCCTCCTCGAAGCCGTGAAAATTGGCCGCAAGCTTGGTTTTTCCGATGCAGAGCTGGAAGTAACCATCGGCATCCGCCTCAAGCCGGAGGACAGGCAGGCCATATGAAAAACATCCAAATCACTTTTCCGGAAAAACACCAACCATGGGAACAGATCTTTCCCATGTCACAGGATGAACTTTGCGTCCTGCTCGGCGACGAAATGCCAGAAAAAACGGCCCTGCACCTTGACCTGAGAGAAAAGGACAAGGTGTGCCTTGCCCTCACCACGCCTTCCTCCTCCGGATCCGAACCCGACATCTATTTCACTTCAACCCTTTCTTCCGGCAACCAGCCTGAAGGCCTGATCATTACCGTAAAGGTGGCGCCCCACCTGCAAGGAAAAGGCATCGCACGCAGGGCCCTCGCAAATCTGGTCAGCTTGGGAAAAACCATGGGGATTTCCCGTTTCTCCCTGTCTGCAACCCTGGAAAACGGCGGTTATGCCTGGGCACGGTTTGGATTCATGCCAGATCCTGGATCCTGGGACTTCCTGCGCACATCGTTCCTGCATCCCCGATTGGAACTTTTTTCCGAAGCCATGCCGCCCCATGTCCGGGCACAGGTGGAAACCGCCATTGCCAGCAATGACCCCTCTGCCATTTTCGCCCTTGCCGCCATCAGGGCTTCTTCCGAACCCCTCTCCCTTGGAAAAATCCTTTGCTCTGGTCAAGATTGGAATCCGGACGGGGAAACCGTTCCCACACCCCAGCAATGGGAAGCCATGAAACCAAAAATCCGCAAGCGCATGGAATGCTTTTCCTTGCTGCTCCCCCTTGAGGACACACAGGAAATTTACGCCCTCCTGAAAGCGCGAAGCCCGGAAGCCGCTCTGGGTATTGCCCGCAAGACACTCCCAAGCTTTCCCATCGGCCGCCTGATGTTGGCGGGAACATCCTGGACGGGAAGCCTGGATCTTGAAAACCCCGTGCAGGCTGCCATTTTCAATGCCGCCACGAAAAAGGCAGAGCCATCTCCCATGCAGCCCCCCTCCCCCAGACACACAGGCCTGACACCTTTCTGAATTAACACAATTTCAAAAATCCCGGCGTAGGCTTGAAATCATGCAGCGCACAGACAACATCGAAGATCTTGTCATGGCCTATCCGGGACCAGCCTTCTGCTGCCTTGCCGATGGATCACAACCCGTTTGCAACAAAGCAGCCCTCAACCTGCCGGATGCGGACACACTGACAAGCGCCGCCATATCCGCCATAAACGCCTGTTCCGGGGCAACCGCCGCAACATGGCGCGTATCCTTTGGCAAAGGTGAAAACAACCGAACGCTTGAATGGATTGCGTTTATGATTCCGCCAGGCGCATTGCTGGCCTTGGCCCGCGATGTCACCATGGAATCGCGCCTGTCCCAGGTTCTGGCGGAATCCCGCCAGCGTTACCGTGACATTGTTGAACTGTCCCACGATTTCATATGGGAAACCAATTCCGAAGGCCGATTCACCTTTGTTTCTCCACGGGGCGGATTTGGCTACAAGGCTGACGAACTTTCCGGACAGCCCTCCAGCCTCCTTCTGGCGGAAGATGTCGGAGAGGAATCCCCCTTCACCCATGCGGGCCATGTTGATGGCCGGGAAACATGGCTTCGCCGCAAGGATGGCGGGCTTGCCCTCGCCACCCTGCTTGCCCATCCACTGATCATTGGGGATGGAAAAATTGTTGGTTTCCGGGGCCTTTGCCGACCGATCGGGGAAACATCGAACCAGGACATGAACCATCCTGACAGCCTCATGCGCGTTGCCGAATACGTCCTGCGTCCCTTCCTTTCCGACACGGAAACCTCGTCTGCAGCAACCCGTGCCGTTTCTGCGGCCACACGGGCCCTTTCCGCAACCGGCGCCGTTATCGCCATCAAGGATTCCCCCCAAGCGATCCCACATCCCCTTGCCTTTTCCGCCGCACCTTCCTCAAAAACACTGGAAAGCCTCCTGCGCGCCATTTCCTATGGCGACGTCCAGAAACTGGAAGACAACATCATGTTCGCCCCGGCATGGAATGGCGGAGAAACCATTGGAGGTCTCGCTGTATGGCGTTCCAGCGCCGCCTTCAGGAGCGAAGAAAAACAACTCTTTGCCGCCATCATTGACCGTCTTGGACCATCACTCGCAACCAGCCTCAATGCGGGGATTCTTACTCAGGAATTGCGGACAGACCCCCTGACAGGTCTTGCCAACAGGCGACATTTCGAGGAAACCGGGCACAACATGATGGCCCGTGGAATGTCCTGCGCCCTGATTTTCATGGATCTGGACAATTTCAAACCTGTCAATGACACCTTCGGACACGCCCAGGGCGACATTGTCCTCAAAGAAGTGGCCCACATCATCTCTGCCGCCATACGCCGCAATGATCTGGCTGCACGCATCGGCGGCGATGAATTCGCCATCCTGGTCGAAGGCGGGGAACCCGATGCCATTGCTGCCATCAAGGCGCGCATCCGGAACGCCTCACAAAACCTTGCTTCCTTTTCTGCCGATCCTGAAATACCCCTTGGCATTTCGCTTGGTGTTGCCCCAACCCTTGAAGACGATACGCTTGAAACCCTCATAGCCAGGGCCGACAAGGACATGTACGCCAACAAAAGGAGCAGGAAGGGCCAGGCACCATGACGGACACCCCTGCCTTTTTCGATTATGAAACATCAAAGAAAATGGCAACATCCAGCAATGTTCAGGCCAGGGAAACCCTTGCCGCCCGTCCGGATGTCTGCCCGGAATTCCTGTATCTTCTCGCAACTGACTCCCGCGAAGAAGTCCGGCAACGTATCGCGCAAAACAGCAAGACCCCCCGTCAGGCGGATGTCCTCCTCTCCCATGACCATGCAACGGAAGTCCGTGCAACCCTCGCCGGAAAGATATCCCATCTCGTTCCCGACCTGTCGCCCGACAACCTGAATGAGATCGACCACCTGACCATGCAGGTTCTCGACACCCTGGCCCGTGATGAAGCTGTGCGCGTACGCCGTGTTCTTTCCGAAGAACTGGCGCATCTTGATTTTGCTCCCGCCGACATCATCAACCGCCTTGCCCGTGACGTGGAAATCGAAGTCGCACAGCCCATTCTAGAAACCTCACGGGTCCTGCGGGATGAAGACCTTCTGGACATTATCCAGTCCGGCCCCATCGGCGGCGCCCTGGAATCCATTGCCAGACGCCAGCGCCTTGACGAAGATATCTCGGATTGCATCGCCAAAAGCCAGAACGAAAGCGCCATTTCATGCCTGCTGGCCAACCAAAGCGCACAGATCCGCGAAGAAACCCTCGATCTTCTGCTATCCGAAGCGCCGCATCACCAGCCGTGGCACGACCCTTTTGCCAGAAGGCCGGGCCTGTCTGTGCACGCCATCACGCGCCTTGCCCATTTTGTTGCGCAATCCCTCTTTGAAGTGCTGTCCGCACATCCGGAAATCCGGAAAGAGGAAGCCGAGGAGATTGCAGAAATTGTCCAGCTCCGCATGGAACGCAGCGGCGCCCCCCTGACCGACGACGATCCTGAACTCCCTTCGCGCAGGGCCCGGCTCCTGGCCCGCCAGGGACGCCTTGACAGCGACATGATCGAGGATGCCATTGCAAACGGCGAGCGCATTTTCATCTTTGCCGCCCTGTCCATCATGGCGCGCGTTCCGGAAGCCCTCATTGAAAAAATCATTTCCTCACAAAGCCCACAAGGCATGACCGCGCTGGCATGGCGTGCCGGGCTCAGCCCCCATGCCGCAACACAAATCCAGATCCATGTCGGGCGCATTCCCCCCGCAAAAGCCCTTCCACTTGCTTCCGGCGGAAGATGGCCCTTGAGTGAAAGCGACATGCGCTGGCAGCTCGAGTTTTTTGGAATCAAGGAATAGAGCCTTTAGAGCATTTAACGTCTAGATTGAACAATTCCTGTTGATCGTGTGGCGCGCGCGCCGCAAGGCAAAAGGGTATTCAAGATGAACGCTCAAGGCTCTAAAGGCTCTGGGCCGGGGAATCAGCCCACACAAAGCTGGCGCACGGCATCCGCAACATCCATCCCATCGGACATCAGGCAGGATACGGCTGATGCGCTATCAAACATGCAGGCGTCATGGGGACGGATCAGCGGATACATGGTGGTCAGCGTTTCATTGGCAAAAATATCCTGTCCAACGGCATCCGACCCCTTGATGAGAACCGCATGCACCCCAAGCGTCAGCATCATGGCCGCCGCATGCTGGAGCCCTACCATGTCATGCACAGCATAGCCCGTCAGCATTTCCACTTCAGGAACCCCCAAAACCACCAGGTCGGCCTTCAATAAAATGTTGCGCTTCATTGAGGCGATTTCCTCGGAATTGATATGCTTCCCGCCACAGGTGAGCCCAATGACAAGGCGACGCTTTTCATCCGGAAATTCCGAAAGCAGTGCGTAAAGGTCATCCACCGTTTCGGCAGAATACACCCGCCCCAGCTTGATAACGGATGGGCGCAGCTTTTCAATGGCATGACGCACCTGCCAAAGGACAAGATCAGAAGGCAAAACCTGCGGCTGGGCATTTTCACACAAAAAGGCAGGAATGGCCACCGCCACCTTGGCTCCCATGGCCGTAATGGTGCGGATGTCAGCCTCAATGCCGGAATGCCCCAGCACATCGGACGCCGCAATGGACAGAACGCACTTGTTCATTGGCCATCCCCCACACAGGCCGCAATGGCCGCGCAAATTTCATCAACGGCGATACGCACGGCGTGGGCATCATCCCCTTCCGCCATGACGCGAATGAGGGGTTCCGTTCCGGATTTGCGCACAAGGATGCGTCCCCCCGTTTCCAGAAACCGGTTTTCCACCTTGCGGATGGTTTCCTTCACGACAGAATCCTCCAGCGGCGCAAGCCTTGATGGATAGCGGACATTCCCCATGACCTGCGGCAGGGGCACATAAGCCGCGGCGATTTCGCTCATCGGCTTTTGGGCCTTCTGCACCACGGCCAGAACCTGCAGCGCCGCAAGCAACCCATCGCCTGTTGTTGCGTAATCGCTCAAAATGATGTGGCCCGACTGCTCGCCCCCCACATTAAATCCTCCGGAAGCCATGCCGCTTGCCACATGCCGATCCCCGACCGGTGTCCGCACGAGGGAAAGCCCAAGCTTTCCAAGATAGCGTTCAAGCCCCAGGTTGGACATGACCGTTGCCACAACGCCACCGCCGACAATTCTGCCTTCCGCCTGCCAGGACGTTGCAATAAGGGCAAGAATCTGGTCCCCATCAAGGATTTGTCCCTTTTCATCCACCATCACCAGGCGGTCGGCATCCCCATCCAGCGCTATCCCAAGGGAAGCCCCTTCAGAAAGCACTCTCTGCCGCATGGCTTCCGGTGCAGTGGCCCCGCAATCCTGGTTGATGTTGGTGCCGCTGGGATCAACCCCGATGGCCACAACCTCGGCCCCCAGTTCCCATAGAACACGCGGCGCAATTTTATAGGCTGCGCCATGGGCGCAATCAATCACCACCTTCAGGCCATCCAGCCGCAAATCCCGCGGGAATGTACTTTTCACAAACTCGATATACCGGCCATGCGCATCATCCAGGCGGCGCGCCTTGCCAAGTTTTGCAGGTGCTGCCAAGGGCAAAAACGGCTCTTCTCCCAGCACAATCCGCTCAATGCGGGTTTGCATGTCGTCGGAAATCTTCTTGCCATCGGCGCCAAACAGCTTGATGCCATTGTCCTGGTAAGGATTATGCGACGCCGTAATCATGACGCCCATATCAGCCCGCAGGGAGCGGGTCAGCATGGCCAGCGCCGGGGTTGGCATTGGCCCCACCAGCACCACATCCATGCCCATGGATACAAACCCCGCCGTCAGCGCCGGCTCGATCATGTAACCGGAAAGCCGGGTATCCTTGGCAATGACAACCGTGCTGCGACGTTCTTCATGCCAAAAAGCCCCACCCGCCGCCAGCGCAACCTTGAGTGCGGTTTGTGCCGTCATCGGTTCCGCATTGGCCTGTCCGCGAACACCATCCGTACCAAAAAGCCTGCTCATGATGAAATTTCCTCTCCCCCGCCTGGACGACGTCCAGGCAACGCGACAGATACCGGCGGTTTTTCAGGATGCACGTTTTCCGGCGCAGGTTCACGCGGCGGCAACGGCTCCCCGGCCAGCAGCATGCGGATTTCCTCTCCGCTCAGCGTTTCATATTCGAGCAGCGCCTTGGCCAGCGTGTTGAGATCATCCATGTGCTCGGTCAGGATGGTTCGTGCGCGAACATGAGCTTCATCAACGAGACGGCGGATTTCGCCGTCAATCGTCTGGGCCGTGCTTTCCGAAACATTCTTGCGCATGGTTACGGAATGGCCAAGAAACACTTCCTGTTCGGGCTCGCCATAAGCCAGGGGGCCAAGTTTGTCGCTATAGCCCCATTCCGTCACCATCCGGCGGGCCACATCCGTGACCATCTGGATATCGGACGAGGCTCCCGTTGTCACCCGGTCCACACCAAACACCAGTTCTTCAGAGATCCGCCCGGCAAGGCCAATAGTCAAGCGCGCTTCCAGCTGGGCCCGCGACATGGACACCCGGTCGCTCTCCGGCAAATGCTGCACCAGCCCAAGCGCACGCCCGCGCGGAATGATGGTGGCCTTGTGGATGGGATCTGCTGCCGAACAGTGTATGGACACCAGCGCATGGCCGCCTTCATGGTAAGCTGTCAGGCGTTTTTCTTCCTCGCTCATCCCCATGGACCTTCGCTCAGCGCCCATCATGACCTTGTCCTTGGCATCCTCCAGCTCCCGCATGCCCACAACCTTCATGTTGCGACGGGCGGCCAGCAGTGCTGCCTCATTCACAAGATTGGCAAGATCAGCCCCGGAAAAACCAGGCGTTCCGCGTGCAATCACCCGCACGGCAACTTCAGTCGCTGTTGGAACCGTGCGCATGTGAACCTTGAGGATCTTCTCGCGCCCGGCAATATCCGGCATGGGCACAACCACCTGGCGGTCAAAACGTCCTGGACGCATCAGTGCCGGATCCAGAACGTCCGGCCGGTTGGTGGCCGCAATCAGGATCACGCCCTCGTTGCTGGCAAACCCGTCCATCTCCACCAAGAGCTGGTTGAGGGTCTGCTCACGCTCATCATTTCCACCCCCAAGCCCGGCCCCGCGATGCCGGCCCACGGCATCAATCTCATCAATGAACACAAGGCAGGGCGCATGTTTCTTGGCCTGCTCAAACATGTCGCGCACGCGGCTTGCGCCAACGCCCACGAACATTTCCACAAAATCGGAACCTGAAATGCTGAAAAACGGCACATTGGCTTCGCCCGCAATGGCTCTGGCCAGAAGTGTCTTGCCGGTACCCGGCGCGCCCACCAGCAGAACGCCCTTCGGAATCTTGCCACCCAGTTTCTGGAATTTTTGCGGTTCCTTGAGAAACTCGACGATTTCCAGAAGCTCCTGCTTGGCTTCATCAATCCCTGCCACATCCTCAAAGGTAATGCGTCCCGTTCCCTCATTGAGGAGGCGCGCACGCGACTTGCCAAACCCCATGGCCTTTCCATTGCCGGCCTGCGCCTGTCGCATGAAGAAAACCCACAGGCCAAGAATGATGAGCATGGGCAGGACCGAGATCAGGATTCCCATCAGGGTTGGCTGTCCGGAATCATCCGGAAGCGCACGCACCCGCACGCCCTTTTCAATCATGCGGGAGACGGCATCCCCACCTTCCGGCATGTAGATGGAAACCTTCTGGCCACCGGACATCTGCGCACTGACCACCTGGCCCTTGACCACGGCATCCGTAACCTTGCCGGAATCCACATCTGCCAGAAAATCACTATAGGCCTGCGTTTGTGCAACATTCATGTCGGAAGACACAAAAAAATTGTAAACAGCCACCAGCAAGATGCCGATGATGACCCATGCCGCAATATTCCTGCCCGCGTTGCCGTTCACGTTTTGGTTCCCTTCATGTTCATGATCACGTTTCCATGCTGTTTTAGCCCGCCATCCCTGCCGAGGCAAGTTTTTCATCACGGATCAAAAGCTTTCCTTTCCGGAGCACAACAATGCAGCCGGCCAAAGTCCTTTTCCGGAAAGACGCCCCTGAAAGCGATGCCATCAGCGCCTCCAGCCGGTGCTGACGCAGGGGAGCTGCCGGATGCACCGCAAGAAGCCCGCGCTGGACAACCCGCAACCGGATTTCCTCCGGCAGGGCCATCAGCCGGCCAAAATCCAGCACAACCTCTTCGCCAACGCTTTCCGCAACATCTTCCCATGCACCGGATGCCATGCTGGCCACGGCCTCACCCATGCGGGCAGACCGCATGGCAAGCCGCAACACCCTGATCGGCGTAAGACCTTCCCGCGCCAGAGCCGACAGGCTTTTCCGCAACCGCACCCGCGCAAAATCCGTGCAGGAATTCATGGGATCCTCAATCCACGCCTGGCCATGCGCCCGGCAAGTGGCCCGCAGACGCCCCGGAAATACATCCAGCAAGGGACGCAACAGGCATAACCCATCCATCATCGACACCCTGGCCATCCCGGCCAGCCCATCAATCCCACTCCCGGCGGCAAGACGCATCATGACCGTTTCCACCTGATCCTGCGCGTGGTGGGCCAGCATCAGATGCGAAATCCCGTGTTTGCGGCAGGCTTCCCCCAGCAGGGCATAACGGGCAGCCCGGGCGGTTTCTTCAATCCGGCTTTCCGGCTTAATTCCCTGCCAGGGCAAAATTTCGCATGAAACCCCATGTCCTGACAACCAGGCTACAACATGGCGGGCCTCGCCTGCTGATTCCGGACGCAAGCCATGATCCACCGTAAAAGCCACAAGACCCATCCCTTGTGCCTTGCACCATTCCTGCGCCAGCAATGTCAACGCCATGCTGTCGGCTCCGCCGGAAACCGCAACCCCAATCCTCTTCGGCAAGGGGGAAAGTTCCAGTTCTGCCATCCGCAAACAAAACTCCTCCGGACCCAGCGGTACGGAGGAGGTATTGTCCTGCCACTTAAAGGGCATTATTCACAACCAAGCCGGGCCTTCTCCTGGGTCACGCGACTGCGGATATTGGCGGGTGCATCCGGAAAGCGCCGCTCAAGCTGGGCCCATGTCAGGCAGGCATCCTGCTTGCGGCCAAGGCCTGCCAGCGTCATCCCCATTTTCAGGAGATTGTCCGGGGCCTTCTGTGCATCCGGATATTTCTGGTATCCCTCCGCAAAGGCCACGGCTGCTTCATTCAGAAGGCCACGCACATAATAGGATTCGGCCAGCCAGTATTGCGCATTGGCGGCAAGCTTGTGGTCAGGATAAAGCGAAAGGAATTTTGAAAACCCTTCCTCGGCCTTGGCATACTCGGTTTTTCCAAGGTCCGCAAAGGCACCTTCATAAAGTTTTTCAGGTGCAGCACCGACATCTTTTGCAGCCAGAACGCCGAGTGGCTGCATGTCTTCCTCCGCAGGAACAGATGCCACAACCGGTTGCCTGGTATCCTCTTGGGAAACCGTACGGACCTGGCTGACCGGAGCCGAAGAAAGCTTCGCCAGGCGGTTTTCCATATCCTTGGCCACCCGGTCAACCCGCTTGGCAAGCTCATCGGAAGAATGGACCGTTTCTTCCATTTTCCCGGTCAACTCTCGCATCTGCATTTCAATCTGGGTCAGGCGAACCTCAATACCGGCGGCAACCGAGGTTGGAAGCCCCATGGTGGCATCTGCCGCACCAGCAACAGCTGCGGGCTGTGCGCCGACCTGCGGCGAAGGGGCATCCGGCATGGATGTCGCCGCCGCCGGAGATCCGCCTGCGGAAATTCCGGCCCTTGAAACCTGACGACTCAATGTCTGGATCTGGCGCTCAAGCTGGGCAAGACGATTGCTCATCGCCGTCATGTCTGGCGAAGCCTGGGCAAACGCCACACCTGCCGTGGAGAGTGCCATGACAGACGCCATGGCGAAAACCCTACCGAATCGCAAACCCCTTGAAACTGGCATCTTCGCCTCCCGATAACATGTCCGGCGCCGACATGGCGCCGCCCCCATCAATTGACAACCGTGACCGCGCGGCGGTTCTGCTGCCAGACTTCCTCACCGGTCCCAAGAACGGTCGGGCGCTCCTTGCCAAAGCTCACAATCCCGATCCGGGCGGGGTCAACCCCCAGGGCAATAAGGTAGTTCTTGACCGAAATGGCCCGGCGTTCACCCAAGGCAAGGTTGTATTCGCGGGTACCACGCTCATCCGCATGACCTTCAATGGTCACCGTCAGGAGCGGATATTTCTTGAGCCAAGCCACCTGGCTTTCCAGCGTCATGCGGGCTTCCGGCGAAAGATCTGTATTGTCATAGCCGAAAAACACCCGGTCGCCGACGCTGATGTCGAGACCTTCCTTCTCTGCGGCCGCCAATTCGATTTCTTCTGCCGTCAGTGTTGGCTGAAGGTTGGTTTCTTCAGAAGAAACCCCGACATTGCCAGCGCCATCGGCCGTTGCCGTACCTGCATTTTCCGAAGCGGTTGAACATGCTGCCAGCAGCAAAACTGCGGCGAGCAGGCTAAAATTACGTTTGGTCATGACATGAAACTCCCTATACCTGAACAACTCACCCATCCTTCATACGTGTTTTTCTTTACGGAATCAAGGGCGACCACGCCGGATCGGATGCATAAACCGGCGTTTTGATATAACGCTCGTTCGCCCCGGTCAGATCAATGGCATAAAGACGGGCGGAACGATCCTTTCCGCCAGGCCCCGTAGCCGTTTCCTTGAAGTACATGAGAACCCGCCCGTTGGGAGACCATGTTGGCCCCTCAAGATGGTAGGATTTGGTGATCAGGCGCTCTCCGGAACCATCCGGGTGCATGACACCGAGATAAAATTGCCCCCCCAGCATCTTGATGAAGGCAATGAGGTCGCCGCGCGGCGACCAGACCGGGGTTGCATAACGTCCTTCGCCAAAGCTGATGCGGCGGGCGTTGCGTCCATCGGCATCCATGACATAAAGCTGCTGGGTTCCGCCACGATCGGATTCAAAGGCAATCCGCTGTCCATCCGGAGAAAAACTGGGAGATGTGTCAATGGCCATGCCCGTGGTGAGCTGGCGCACGCGCCGACTGTCCAGGTCCATGACATAGATGTCAGCGTTCCCGGCGGTTGACTGGCTCATGACCACGCGGGATCCATCAGGCGAAAAACGCGGCGCGAAGGTCATGCCCGAAAAGCTGCCAAGGACTTCCTGCCGCCCTGTGTCGATATTGTAGAGATAAACCCGTGGCTTGCGCCCTTCCCCATAGGAAAGGTAAGTGACGAGCGGCCCGGAAGGCGAAAAGCGCGGCGTCATCACCAGCGACTTGCCATCGGTCAGGTAGCGGCTGCCATATCCATCCTGATCCATGATGGCCAGACGCTTGACACGCTTGTTGGGAGGGCCGCTTTCGGCCACATAGACGACACGCGTATCAAAATAACCGCTTTCACCGGTCAGCCGCTTGTAAATCTCGTCAGAAATGATGTGGGCAATGCGCCGCCAGTTGTCCGGCTTGGTCATGTAGGCTTTGCCTACCATCTGCTGGCCCGCAAAAACGTCCCAGAGCCTGAACTCCACCCGCAGGCGTCCATCCGCCTCCGCAACAACGCTTCCCGCCACCAGTGCCTGCGCACCGATGATCCGCCAATCGGCAAACCGTGGCTGGAGACGGATTTCCGCCGCCGTCTGGATAAAGGCCTTCTGGTCGATGATGCGAAAGATGCCCGAGCTTTCAAGATTGGTGGCAACAACGCCTGAAATCTGGTGACCGACATCCACATCTGCCGGGGTTTCCCCATAAAAATCCGTGAGGGCGATGGGCAGCGGTTCCACCGTACCCCGCGTGACATCAATGCGGATTTCCGCCCGCGCAGGCCGCACCAGACAGGCAAGAACCAAAAGGAAAACCGCAAAAAGGCGTTTCATCCCGCACCTCCAAAAAACAACACAATGACCTCTGCCACCTTGTTTTGTGGCCAGTCCTAGAACATCTCACTCGGATCAAACGTGAGAATAATCGTTTCATTCACAATGTCCAGCCCCGAAGGTGGTTTCGGCAAAGGATTGCAGCGGGCATCCAGCAATGCCCGGCGCGCCCGTTCGGCCGCCGCGCGGAACACGCCATCCCGTCCCATGCGGGCCTTGTCCACAATATCGGCCTGGCGAATGGACAAATCCCCGCCAACCCGCACGCCAACCTCAACCGCAATATCCCGCATTCCCGCCGCCCCCGGTTCAATATTCCAGCATTTGGCAAACTGGTTGCCAACCTCAGAACTCCAGGCAAGAACAGCATCCATATCCAAAGTGTTTCCATTCACCTGTCCCGTTTGCGTCCCTTCGGAAAATCCCTCAAGGATACGGGCAAAACTGGCCGCCGGATCTGGTGTTTCCACAGGGGCGGGCTGGGCCTCCGGCTTCTTTTTGGAAGGGGGGGCAATATCCTTCAGCAGCGCGGTGAAATCTTCTTCCGGTTTTGGCTCCTGTTTTTTGGCCTCCGGTTTTTTGACCTCTTCCTTTTTCGCCTCTGCTACAACCGTCTTCTTTTCCGGCTTGGGTTTTGGTTTTGGAGCGGCTTTCGGTTTTTCCGGGGGCGTCTTTGGAGACGGCGTTTTCGGAGGTTCCTTCTTTTCTGCTGGTTTGGAAACAGGGGGGGCTGGAGCAGCAACAGTCTTTGCAGGCTCCGGCTTTTTTGCAAGTTCCGCCACAGAGATGATCCCCACGGGAATCCGTCGCTCGGCATGGACAAGGCGATTCTGGACATGGGGCAACCCGATCCAGACCAGAACGATCACCATGAAGTGAAACGCAATGGACAAAAACACATAATGGTCGAGCTTGTCCTTCAACCCCCGCCCCTTCTCATTTCTTCTTTTGATCCGGCGTTTCCGTAACCAGGGACAGGTTGGTGAACCCGGCAGCGTTGAGCGCGCCCAGAACCTCCATCACCCGACCATAATTCCCGCCCTTGTCGCCCCGAAAAACAATGGAAAGCTTTGGATTGCTGGCCTTCATGGCTGAAAGCTTGGCCAGCAGTTCATCCAGCGGCATCTTCTTTTCCTGCAGGAAAATGGTGCCATCCGCCGCCACCGTTACCGCTGCCGGTTCTTCATTCTGCCCGATGGACGTTGCCGCCACCTCCGGCAATTCCACCGGAACCCCCACCGTAAGCAATGGCGCGGAAATCATGAACACGATGAGCAGTGTCATGGTAACGTCGATCATCGGCGTCATGTTGATGTCGGTCAGCGGCCGATAGCCCCCGCGCCGCCTTCCCGTTCCCCGCATTCCGAAGCCACCCGGCATTTATTCCTTCTCCTCAAGATGGCGCGACAGGATGGCACCGAATTCGGTGGCAAAACCTTCCAGGCGATCGGCGTAACGCGTGATGTCCGTGGAAAACTTGTTGTAGGCCAGCACTGCAGGAATGGCGGCCACAAGCCCAATGGCCGTGGACAGCAGGGATTCGGCAATGCCCGGTGCCACCGTGGCGATGCTGGTGTTCTGGCTGCCGGCAATGGCGGAAAAACTGTTCATGATGCCCCAAACCGTACCGAACAGGCCCAGAAACGGTGCTGTGGATCCTACGCTGGCGAGGAAAATCATGTACCGCTCGCAGCGCGCAAGCTCGCGCCCGATGGTAAGGCCCATGACCCGCTCGATACGCTGGTGCAAGCTGACACGTGTATCATTGCTGCGCACCGCGCCAGCGCTTTTTTCCGTGGAAAGTTTCCACTCGCGCATGCCGGCCGCAAAGGTGGCCGCCATGGGATCGTCAGGTTTTTTGCCGACCTTGGCATAAAGCGCCTCCAGCGATCCGCCCGACCAAAAGCTGTCTTCAAAGGAATCCGCACTGGCCTTGAGCTTGCGCATGAGCTGGTATTTCTCGAAAATGACGGCCCACGACCAGATGGACGCGATCACCAGACCGATCATCACCAGCTGCACCAGCGTGTTGGAAATCATGAAAAGGTCGAGGATCGAAAAATCGCCTCCACCAATCGTTTGTACCGCAACTTCAGGATTCATGTGCCTTACCGCTTTCCATTCCATGCCTCAATGCGGCCGGTATCCGTACCGGACGCCCGTTTTTCCCAACGCAGGCCAGCTTGACATCCAGCCGGGCCAGCAGATGCCCGTCCCGCCAGATATCCTGCGCCATTTCCATGCTCGCTCCGCCAACGGCCACAACCCGCACGGACACATCCAGCAGGTCGTCCAGCCGCGCCGGGGCATGGTAGTCTATGCTGCAATGCCGCACCACAAAATAAAAATCATGCGCTGCCGCAAGCCCCGTGTGCGAATATCCCGTTTCCCGCAGCATTTCTGTGCGGGCACGTTCGGCAAATTTCAGGTAATTGGCGTAAAACACCACGCCGCCTGCATCCGTATCCTCATAATAGACCCGGATTTTCATGGAGAAATCAGGGAGCGTCATCCCCATCCCCCGGCTCCAGAAGATCCATCTGCGGAACAGGTACACTGTTTGGCGCAGGAAGTCCCAGATAGCGCCACCCCGTGCCGGAGAGCATGCGCCCGCGCGGCGTCCGCTGCACAAGCCCCTGCTGCATGAGATAGGGCTCAATCACATCCTCGATGACATCCCTTTCGTCGGCCAGGGCTGCTGCCAGCGTTTCCGCCCCCACCGGGCCGCCTCCATAATTTTCGGCAATGCAGCGCAGGTAACGGCGATCCATGGCGTCAAGCCCCGCCTTGTCCACATCCAGCTGCGACAGGGCCGCATCTGCTGCCTTGGCATCAATCCGGTCATGGCCCGCAACCGCACAGATGTCGCGCACACGCCGCAACAGGCGCGCGGCAATGCGGGGGGTTCCCCGCGAACGCCGGGCAATTTCCATGGCCCCTTCGGGCGCAAGATCGAGGGCAAGGATGCCCGCCGCACGTGAAACGATCAGCGCCAGCTCATCCGGTTCATAAAAGGACAAGCGGAGCGGAATGCCAAAACGCTCACGCAAAGGCCGCGTGATGAGCCCGGAACGGGTTGTCGCCCCGATCAGCGTAAACGGGGGCAGGTCGATCCGCACAGAACGTGCCGCCGGGCCTTCCCCGATGATGAGGTCCAGCTGGAAATCTTCCATCGCCGGATAGAGGATTTCCTCCACCACCGGGGACAGGCGATGGATTTCATCAATGAACAGGACATCATGCGGCTGGAGGTTGGTGAGAATGGCAGCCAGATCGCCCGCCTTGGCAATCACCGGCCCCGATGTGGCCCGAAATCCCACGCCCATTTCATGGCTGACAATGTGGGAAAGCGTGGTTTTCCCAAGCCCCGGAGGGCCAAACAGCAGCACATGGTCAAGCGCCTCGCCGCGCCCCCGGGCCGCCTGAATGAAAACGGAAAGATTCTCGCGCACCTGCTTCTGACCGACAAAATCCGCAAGGACACGCGGACGAATGGACGTTTCCGGCGCATCTCCGCCCTGAAAACCTGAAGAAATATCCCGCGGAAGATCATTCATGCGCTCAGCTCCTTGAGGCCACGCCGGATAAGGGCTGAAACATCCGCATCTTCTCCCAGTTCCTGCCGTGCCATCATCACCGCCGCAAAAGCCTCGGCACGCCGATACCCAAGATTGACCAACGCCGAAACCGCATCAGCGGCAGCGCCGGATGATACCGGAAGACCGGAGGACATGCCCTTCTTGCCAGACGTCCCCATGACCACCGGAAGCGCCATGCCAGACACCTTGTCCTTGAGTTCTGTAATGAGGCGGGCGGCCAGTTTTGGTCCCACCCCGTCGGCCCGCGTAATGGAAGCCTTGTCCTCGGCAGCAATCGCCATGGCCAGCTGGTCAGGCGCAAGGGCGCTGAGAATGGCCAGCGCCGTGCGCGCCCCAACGCCCTGCACACCGTAAAGAATGCGGAACCAGTCCCGTTCCTCCGAAGACAGAAAGCCATAAAGGCTGATGCTGTCTTCGCGGACCTGCGTTTCAATCATGAGGCGGACAGCTTCATCCACACCGCCCACATTGCGCAGCGTTCCAGCCGATGCGTAAACCAGATAGCCAACGCCCCCCACATCCACAACCAGGTGGGAAAGTCCAATCTCGGCAATAATGCCCTTGAGGAGCGCAATCATCGGGCACCTCCCCCCATGATTCCACCGACCAACCTGCGGGTTGAAGCATGGTGTGCATGACAAATCGCCACCGCCAGCGCATCCGCAGCATCGGGGGATGAAAGCGTGCATCCGGGCATCAGCATCTTCACCATCATCTGCACCTGTTCCTTTTCGGCATGGCCAGCCCCCACCACAGCCTTCTTGACGAGGTTGGCCGGATATTCCGAAACGGCAAGCCCCTGTTCGGCCGGGGCCAGCAGGGCAATCCCGCGGGCATGGCCAAGCTTGAGGGCCGAAAGCGGATTCTTGTTCACAAAGGTTTCCTCAACCGCAGCCTCATCGGGCGTCCAGGCCGCAATCACCTCAACCAGTCCCGCATGCAGGGCCATGAGCCGCTCGGCCAGCGTGCCGGTTTTCGGGGGACGGACCGTGCCGTTGGCGATATGGCGCAAACGCCCGCCTTCTGCCTCAATCACGCCCCAGCCGGTATTCACAAGGCCGGGATCAATGCCCAGAATCCGCATGCCCTCACTTGGCCTTGTCCGCGATACGCTGCATCACATCATCGGGAATGTCGTAATTTCCGAACACGTTTTGCACATCGTCATTTTCTTCCAGAGTTTCAATCAGGCCCATCAGCGTTTCCGCCTGCTCCTCGTTCGGGGTGGCAGTGATATTCGGCCGCCAGCCAATGCTTGAGGATTCCGGCTCGCCAAACTTCGCAACCAGAACATCCCGCACGGCATGGAAACTTTCCGGCGCTGTCGTTACCTCCAGCCCGTCCTCCGTTTCCTCCACATTGTCGGCACCCGCCTCTACAGCCACTTCAAACAGGTCATCGAACGACACCTTGCCCGCCGGATAAAAAATGGTTCCGATTCGGTCAAACATGAAGGCCACCGACCCCATCTCGCCCATGGCCCCGCCACGCTTGCCAAATGTGGCACGGACTTCCGCCGCCGTACGGTTGCGGTTTTCCGTCAGCGCCTCGACAATGATTGCCACGCCGCCCGGTCCATACCCTTCATAGCGGATATTCTCGTAAACTGCTGAATCCTCACCACCGGGACTCCCCGCCTTGATGGCGCGGTCAATCCGGTCGCGCGGCATGTTGGCCTCACGCGCCACGGCAATGGCCGTCCGCAGGCGGGTGTTGGATGCAGGATCAGGCATACCGCATTTGGCCGCCACCATGATTTCCCGCGCAATCTTGTTGAAGATCTTGCCCTTGCGCGCGTCCTGCGCACCCTTGCGATGCATGATGTTCTTGAATTGAGAATGGCCTGACATAAAGTCTCCCTTTATCTTTTCAATCCGGTTCTGTCTGTGAAAGCCTGCCGCCAACACGCACAGGCGCAATGCGCACGGCAAGGCCGGTTGCATCATTCGTTTCGATAAAAACCCCACAAAGCGTTGCCGCACCTTCGGCGGGACGCATCCGTTCCCCGGGAAGCCTGGTCCTGAAACGTTTCAGGATGGATTCCTTTTGCATCCCGATCACGCTGTCATAATCCCCGCACATGCCCGCATCGGTGATGTAAGCCGTTCCCCCAGGCAAAACCTGGTGATCCGCCGTTGGAATATGGGTGTGGGTGCCAACGACCAGGCTCACGCGCCCGTCGCAGAAATGCCCGAATGCCACCTTTTCGCTAGTGGCCTCGGCATGAAAATCAACCAAAATCGCATCCACGTTGCGCCGCAGCCCATGCATCAGGAAAACCTTTTCCATCGCGGCAAACGGGCAATCCAGCGGATCCGTGAAAATACGCCCCATCAGATTGACAACCGCCACCTTGCGGCCGCCGGCATCATAGATTCCCACACCAATTCCCGGCGCCCCCTCAGGATAATTGAGCGGCCGCAGGAGCTGCGGAAAACGGTTCATGTAGGGCAGGATTTCCTGACGGTTCCAGATGTGGTTGCCCGTTGTGATGCAATCCACACCACAGGCCAGGAAATCCCGCACGATGGGTTCGGTAATCCCGAACCCCTGCGCAGCGTTTTCCCCGTTCACGAAGACAAAATCAAGACCGAGCTTCTTGCGCAGGCGCGGCACCTCCGACTGCACCACCGTGCGGCCAGATCGGCCCAGAACATCGCCAAGAAAGAGAATCCGCACCGGCGACCCTATCCCTTCAGGAAACCGGAGAAATCCAGAACCCCGCGCTCGGTGACAATCCCATCCAGCGGCTGGTCAAGCCCGCCTGCCGGAATCCTGGGAACTTCCTGCGAGGAAAAACCAAGCCCGATGGCAAGGATGGATTTCTGCTGGCGCAGGCTGTCCAGTGTCACATCATAAAAACCTGAGCTGTAGCCAAGCCGGTGCCCTTGCCTGTCAAAGGACAGCAGGGGAACAAGAATGATGTCTGGAACAAGATGTTCCGCCGTTTTCCCCGGCGCAGGCACCTGAAAGTGATCCATCTCCATGGGTTCATGGGCATGCCACACACGAAATTCCAGGGATTTTCCACGTTCATGTGCGTAGGGCAGGACAATTTTATAGCCATGCTGCGCCAGATGACGCAACAGGGGGCGGGCATCCAGCTCACGTCCGATGGGCCAGTAACCAGCCACCACCGACCCCTCAGGGAAGGGAATCTCTTTTTCGACATGGGAAAGGACAACATGGGTTGCGTGTGCATGCATCTCATCACGCGCCGTCCGCCTGCGCTCGAGAGATTCCTTGCGCAAGACTTCCTTCTCAACCTCCAGCGCCGCACGTTTTCCCGGATGCCGAACAAAAAACTCCCGGTCTGGAAGGTAGTGAACGATGATGTCAATCAAATGCCTGATCAATGTCCGTATCCTGGTTTGTTTTCCCTGCCTTTGAAAAACAAGGTGGAAGGTTCCAGCATGGCCGCTGATCCTCTTTTACCCGCCGGAGACCCTGGTAGACCAGGTGGGCGCCATATACCAACGCCACGGCGATGGCAGGGACAGCTCCCTTTCTCGAACGAATGTGGCCCCCCGGATATATTGGGACCTGGCGCACCCGCCAGAACCTTCCAAAACCACCTTAGGCCTGCTTGAGCTTCGCCGCAAGCCCATCCATGCGCTTTTCGAGATGTTTTAGCGCAGAAAGAATGATTTTTCCTTCCTGGTCGCCCAAACCCGGAGTGGAAACCGTCCCATGCGTGGCGCGCGACTCCATGGCTTCATCCGCAAGGACAAGCCCGGCAAGCACCAGAAAAGATGGATCATTCGGAACGGGCTTGCCGCCCGAAACCTCAAGAACCTTCTTGTCAAGATAACCGGCCAGCTCGCGAATCCGGACTTCTTCCCCGGTATCACAACCGATCGTATAAGGCCGTCCCCCAACCAAAACTTCAACCCGGCTCATACCCAGCCTCCTTCAGGAGATGGTTCAGGCGCCGGATGACAAGATCCAGGCGCGCGATGGAATCGGAATCATGCGCAGGCGATGCCTTGCCCCTGGTTTCCGAAGCTTTTTCAAGCTCGCCAAGCCGATCTTCCAGCCCCTCAAGGGCTGCAACGATATCCTTGTAAACAGTCATGCCTTCTTTCCTATCCTGCCCGCGCCCCAGCGTCAAGAGTTGACGAAAGATATGCTTTGGCGCATTCTTCCCCGCCGGAAGATGGTTGGGCAAAAACAACTCCCCACCCAAGGCAAGGAGCGCATGACACAATACCAGAACCCAAGGCACACGGATATGGCCAATGCCCTGCGCATGCTGGCGGCCGATGCCGTACAGAAAGCCAATTCTGGTCATCCCGGCATGCCCATGGGCATGGCCGATGTGGCAACGGTCCTCTTTTCCGCCTTCCTCAACATTTCCCCGCAGGATCCCGAGTGGCCCGACCGTGACCGATTCGTTCTTTCCGGCGGCCATGGCTCCATGCTGCTCTATAGCCTGCTGCACCTCATGGGGTTTGAACAAATGCCCATGAACGAGCTGCGCAATTTCCGCCAACTGGGCAGCAAAACTCCCGGACATCCTGAAGTGTGCCACGCCTGCGGCATTGAAACCACCACCGGCCCTCTGGGGCAGGGCCTCGCCACCGCCGTGGGCATGGCCATAGCCGAACGCCATCTTGCGGCCCGATTCGGGAGCCGGATGGTAGACCATCGCACATACGTCATGGTAGGCGACGGCGACCTCATGGAAGGCCTGAGCCATGAAGCGGCTTCGCTCGCAGGCCATCTGGGTCTTTCGCGTCTCACCGTCCTTTATGATGACAACCAGATTTCCATTGATGGCCCCACGTCCTTAAGCTTTTCCGACAATACCTTGGCCCGTTTTGCCGCCTATGGCTGGGACACCGTCTCCATCAACGGCCAGAACCCGGAAGAAATTTTTGCCGCCCTTGCCAAGGCGCAGGAGGCCACGGCCCCCACCCTCATTGCCTGCAGGACCACCATCGGTTATGGCGCGCCCAACAAACAGGGCACCTCTGCCGTCCATGGTTCCCCGCTTGGCGCGGAAGAGGTGGAAGCCACCCGGAAGGCCTTGGGCTGGCCCCACCCGCCTTTTGAAATTCCGGCAGAAATCCTTGGCGCATGGCGCAACGCGGCTTCCCGGGCTGAAGGCAAGCATTCCGCATGGCTGGCCGCACAGGCCGGCAGCGATGACACCACCCAGGCCGCATTTGCCGCAGCCATGGATGGCGCCCTGCCCGAAGGCCTGGCCGAAACCTTTGCCTCCCTCAAGGCAACCCTCCTTTCCGAGGCGCCAAAGCTGGCCACCCGCCAGGCATCCGGCCGCGTCCTTGAAGCCATCATGCCCGTCACCCCGGAACTCGTGGGCGGCTCGGCGGACCTGACGCCCTCCAACAACACGAAGACCAAGACCATTTCGGCGATCACGCGCGAAAATTTCTCTGGCCAGTACATTCATTATGGCGTGCGGGAACATGCCATGGCCGCCGCCATGAATGGCCTTGCCCTGCATGGGGGAATCATTCCCTATGGCGGCACCTTCCTGACCTTCTCGGATTACTGCCGTCCGGCCATCCGCATGTCCGCCCTCATGCGGCAGCGGGTCATTTATGTCATGACCCATGATTCGATTGGCCTGGGCGAAGACGGCCCCACCCACCAGCCGGTGGAACATCTTGCCGCCCTGCGTGCCATTCCCGGCCTTTACGTCATGCGCCCGGCTGACGCCATGGAAACCGCAGAATGCTGGGAAACCGCTCTTGAAGCACACAGCCATCCCTCGCTTTTGGCCCTGAGTCGCCAAACCCTTCCGGCCCTGCGCAAGGCAGAAAGCACGGAAAACCTTTGCGCACGCGGCGCCTATGAAATCTCCCCCGCAAAAGGCAGTGCCAAAGCCGTAATCTTTGCCACCGGATCCGAAGTCCATCTGGCGGTTGAGGCACAAAAGCTCCTGGCGGCCAAGGGAATCGCGCTCCGTGTCGTTTCCGTTCCCTGCACCTCCCTTTTTGAAGAACAGGATGAGGATTACAAAACCCGCATCCTTGGCCATGAACCCATCCGCATGGCGGTAGAAGCCGCCGTGCGCTTCGGCTGGGACCGTTTCATCGGTTCTTCCGGCATCTTCATCGGCATGCCCGGTTTCGGGGAATCCGCGCCATGTGAAGAACTTTTCAATCATTTTGGAATTACAATAGAGGCCATTGTTTCGGCCATTACCACTGCAACAGGAGGAAAACCATGACAGTGAAAGTTGCCATCAACGGATTTGGACGCATTGGCCGGCTTGTCATGCGCGCCATCCACGAGAACAAGCGCACAGACATCGAGGTGGTCGCCATCAATGACCTCGCCGATGCAGCCACCAACGCCTACCTTCTCAAATATGACAGCGTGCATCGCCAGTATCCCGGCGAAATCAAGGTCGAAGGCGATATGCTCATCGTTGACGGCAAGGCCACCAAGGTGCTTTGCGAAAAAGACCCGGAAAAGCTTCCCTGGGGCGAAATGGGCATCGACGTCGTCATGGAATGCTCCGGCCGTTTCACCAAGCGTGAAGACGCCGCCAAGCACCTGACCGCAGGCGCCAAGAAGGTTCTCATCTCCGCTCCTGCCACCGACGAAGACCTGACCGTCGTTTTTGGCGTCAACCACGACCTGCTCAAGCCCGAGCACAAGGTTGTCTCCAACGCATCCTGCACCACGAACTGCCTCGCTCCCGTGGCCAAGGTGCTCAACGATTCGATCGGCATCGAGCATGGCTTCATGACCACCATCCACAGCTACACGGGCGACCAGCGCATTGTGGATACCATGCACAAGGACCTGCATCGTTCCCGCGCAGCCGCCATGTCGATGATCCCGACATCCACCGGCGCCGCCAAAGCTGTCGGCAAGGTGATCCCCTCCCTCAAGGGCAAGCTGGACGGCGTGTCCGTGCGCGTCCCCACCCCGGACGTCTCCATGGTTGACCTCAAGTTCGTTGCCAAGCGCGCAACGACCGTCGAGGAAATCCAGGCCGCCATCAAGAAGGCTGCCGACGGTGAACTCAAGGGCATCCTCGGCTATTATGACGAGCCGCTTGTGTCCATCGACTTCACCCACAACCCGCTGTCCTCGATCTTCGCCCTGAACGAGATCAAGGTCATCGACGGCACCTTTGTCCGCATCATGAGCTGGTATGACAATGAGTGGGGCTTCTCCTGCCGTATGGCCGATACCGCCATTGCCATGACGAAGGTCGGCTGATACAGCCAAGACGGCAAGTGCATGAAAACGGGCGTTCCGGGAAACCGGGGCGCCCGTTTTGTTTGCCCTGCATTAACCATTCGGGTATAATCTTTTCGTGTTGTGCAACCTGAGGAGACCAACATGAAGATGACACCCCGCGTCAAGAAGATCCTGGCCAATTACGAGAGCGACAATCCCGGCACCAAGGCCAACCTCGCCCGCATCCTCATGCAGGGCCGCCTCGGCGGCACCGGCAAGATGATCGTCCTTCCGGTTGACCAGGGCTTTGAACACGGCCCGGCCCGCAGCTTCGGCATGAACCCGCCGGGCTACGACCCGCATTACCACCACAGCCTTGCGATTGACGCAGGCCTCAATGCCTATGCCGCCCCGCTTGGCGCGCTGGAAATGAGCTCCGGCACCTTCGCCGGCCAGATCCCGACCATCCTCAAAATCAACAGCGGCAACAGCCTCTGCCTCAGCAAGGAAGGCCCCAACCAGGCCGTCACGGGCTCCATCGAGGACGCCCTGCGCCTCGGCTGCTCGGCCATCGGCTTCACCATCTATCCGGGATCCGACCACACCTATGACATGTATGAGGAAATCCGCGAATTGACAGCGGAAGCCAAGGCTTGCGGGCTTGTGAGCATCATATGGGCCTATCCGCGTGGCAGCATGTCCAAGGACGGAGAATCCGCGATTGACATCTGCGGCTACAGCGCCCACATGGCCTGCCTGCTCGGCGCGCACATCGTCAAGGTCAAACTGCCCAGCGACTTCCTGGAACTGCCGGAAGCCAAAAAAGTTTACCTCGAGCAGAAAATTCCGATCAAAACCATGGCGGAACGTGTTTCCCATGTGGTGGATTGCTGCCAGGCTGGCCGTCGCATGGTCATCTTCTCCGGCGGTGTCGCCAAGGATAGCGAAAGCGTTCTCAACGATGCCCGCGCCATCCGTGACGGCGGCGGCAATGGCTTCATTATCGGACGCAACAGCTTCCAGCGCCCACGCGAGGAAGCCCTTGAACTCCTCGACGGCCTTGTCAGGGTTTTCAAGGACGAAAAATGAAAGCCATCACCCTTTGGCAGCCCTGGGCGCAAGCCATCGCGCTGGGGCTGAAAAGAATCGAGACACGGAGCTGGGCCACACATTATCGTGGCCCAGTTGCCATTCATGCCGCAAAACGCCCCCTGCCCGACATGACACCATTTGCCGGAATCTTCCCTGACGGAACCGCTTTCCCCCCAGGCGCCGTGATCGCCATCACCAGCATTGAGGATTGCCTGCCCATGACGGAAGCCTTCATCTCAGGGCTGTCCGGAACAGAACGCCTGCTTGGCGTTTATGCGCCGGGCCGATTTGCCTGGATTTTGGGCCCCATACGGCCTCTCCAGCCCGTCATTCCCATTTCCGGCCATCAAGGGCTTTGGAATTGGAAACAGATGTGATATGGCTTCCCTGTCCTGAAACAACATCGCATCCGGGCTCATGATTCTGACCATCCTGAAATTTGCTGCCGCCCTCGGGCTCGTCATCTCCTTCATCCTGATTCTGGCCTGGGTGGCAAAACGCTACGGCCTCGGCAATGCCGTGGGCGGAAAAGCGCCGCGCCGCATGCGCCTTTTGGAAAGCCTTCCGCTTGATGCGCGCCGCAGGGCCATCCTTGTGCGCGTGGATGACACCGAACACCTCATCCTTCTTGGCGTCAGTTCGGAAACCCTTCTTTCCAGCAAGGATGCGCAGCCATGAAGGTGCGTTTCCTGCCTGTCCGCAAAATCCTTGCCGCAGCACTGCCTCTCCTCCTTTTGCTGGCAACGCCCGCGCTGGCACAGACACTGACGCTCGACATGGGAGAAGGTGACGGCAGCACCACAGGCCGCATTGTACAATATCTGGGCCTCATCACCGTCCTTTCCATTGCCCCTTCCATCCTGATCATGACCACATCCTTCACCCGGATCATCGTGGTCCTCTCCCTGCTGCGTAGCGCCATCGGTGCCCAGCAAACGCCACCGAACACCGTTCTCATCAGCCTGGCGCTGTTCCTGTCTGCCTTCATCATGGCGCCCACCTTTGAGGCGGCCTACAATCAGGGCATCAAACCGTTGATGGATCAGGAAATTACCGAAACCGAGGCATTTGACAAAACCTCGGCCCCCATCAAGGCCTTCATGCTGAAACACGCGCGGGCTGAAGACATCCAGCTTTTTGTGGATATTTCCCAGGAAGGCCCCTGGGCCGATGCCGCCGACATTCCCGGCAAGATCATTGCTCCGGCCTTCATGATTTCGGAATTGCGCCGGGCCTTTGAAATTGGCTTCCTGCTCTTTATCCCGTTTCTGGTGATTGACATGGTGGTGGCCTCCATCCTCATGTCCATGGGCATGATGATGGTGCCGCCCGCCGTTGTATCGCTCCCCTTCAAGCTCATCTTCTTTGTGCTGGTGGATGGCTGGCACCTTGTGGCTGGCAGCCTCATCCAGAGCTATGGCACCGCCTGAGAAACACGACACATAAAAAAGGCGGGATCTCTCCCGCTTTTTTTATGCCTGCCCATCAGGAAATCAGGGCATTTTCAAATCCGGTTGCGGCGCATTTTTGCGTTTTTCAAACCTGTCCATGGCATTGCGCAAAATGCCGCGAATGACCAGCTCCCGCATGGGGGCTCTGGCATAAGGGGAATCCCCCCTGTTATCCAGCAGCCACGGGATGGTTTCCTGATGATTGAAGAGCGCAACCAGTCCCGCTTCATTTCCGCTCAACACAGCCCGGTGCGTCGGGGTTTCCCCAACCCGGTTCCGGGCATTGAGCAATGTCTTGTCCAGCCCCGCCATCAAGGCCATCATTTTCCCGGCCCTCTCTTCATCATGCACAAATTCCGCCACCCAGTGCATGGCCACATTTCCTTCTTCGTCCTGCGCATGACAGAGTTCTGGGCTTTCATCAAGCAGGGTCCGCAACCTTGCGACATCCCCTTGCATGACCACATCGAAAATTGTCTTTTCGCTGTCTTCTTTCCAGAAACCCGACATGATTCAATCCTTCTTCCATTTTCCTGACGGCCATTGCAACAAGGCCTTGCTTTCAAAGCCTGAAAATCAATCCTGCGTTGCGCTTTGTTTTTTCAGGAACTCCTGAAAAAAACGCACATCTCCAAGACGCTCAACCAGATCCTGAACCGAAGCTTCACCTGGGGAAACCCGGGGAGTGGTCAACAAGGCAAACAGGGAAGCATCGCTACTCTCCCGCATGATCCGTCCCCAGCCAATCCGCAAGGTTTCAAGGCCCGCTTCATTCTTGGCAAGAAACAGGGCCACAGCCTGTCGGAGAACCAGGTTCCGGCGAACTTCATCAGCCTCAACAGCCGGAACGGGCGGTTCTCCCGCCAGCTTGCCAAAAATCCCGGCGGCCTTTTCCCATTCCTGTGCCTTGAAGGCAATGCTTCCGGAAAGGGCCATGGCTTCAGGACTGGAATCCTTTTCCAGCAATTTTTGGGCTTCAGGAAAACGCTTTTCCTGCATCAGGGCTTCAGCCCGCAACATCCTGCGTGTTTTCTCCATATCCGCAGAAAGCCCGGAACCATGGGTTTCATCCAGAATTTCCAGCGCCAGATCTGCCTTCCGGTCCAGCAGAAGCATTTCGGCCATGCGGGCCCCTATATCTGCCCTGTCTCCGGCATCCTTTGCCGTTTTGAGGAGATCCCGCTCCATGGCAACCGCTTCCGCCAGCAGATCCAGCCGGGCAAGCCTTTTGGCAAGATTTATCAGAATATTGCGGCCATCATCCCCTTCAGGGAAATAGCTCCCGAAATCCTTGAACAAGGCATAGGAGTTGAGCGCCCCCGGCACCGTATCCGGCGTATTCTCAAAGGCGTGGAGAAAAAGCTGGCGCATGCGATCCAACAGCATGCCTCTCCGGGGTTCAGCGGACTTTGCACGCAACAGGTCACGTCCACTTTCAAGCGCACTGCGGTAATCCCCAAGGCCTTCCAGCAGGTCCACCCTCAGGCCAAGGATCTCCATCTCCAGATCATCACCGCGCCATCCCATGGACAGGCGCAACAACTGCTCGGCAGCATCTTCCTGCGAAATTGTTTTTTTTCCAAGTTCAAGCCGGATTTTTGCCAGCCCCGCCCTGGTACGCCAATAAGGATCATGGTCATGGCCAAGACGCCGCCAGATTTCCAGGGCCTTGAGATCACTGCCCGCCTGATTGAGGAGAACCCCCTTGAAAAATTCAGCGCCCGCCCAAAGCCCTGCCGGAGCATTTGTATCGGCCTGCATTTCTGCAATCAGGGTTTCAGCCTGCTGTTTTTCTCCAGCCTTGACCGCAGATTCCAGGCGGGCCAAAACCATTTTCTGCCATAATCTTCTTGGCAAGGTTTCCATGCCGCCCGTCGTTTCATTGAAAAATGCCTGGGCCTCTGGAAAATGTCCGCGCAGGGCTGCCGCCATTCCGCGCCATGGCAGGATTTCAGGATGATGCGCCAGAACCGGTATCCCGAGATCAAAATCCGCGCCATCCGAATCCCCGGCCAGTACACGGGCCACGCCACGCAGGGCAATCCAGACGCCATCCTTGTCCACATCCTTGTCCTGCTGTGCCATCAGACGCAGAATCCCAAGAGCTTCCTGGGCATGCCCGTGCGCAAGTTCAAACCGGACCAGGTCAATATGTGCCGCCCGCCTCTCCGCAGGAGGAAAAGCCATCACGGCATCCATCATCTTCCGACGGTCAAGGAGATAGGTTTTCCTATCCTGTACCCGCAAGCCTGCCCATTCAAAAATCCCCTGTTTGGGCAAGGCAATGGCCGAAAGGGCTCCTGAATGCAATCCCCCGATTTCGCCCAGCGTAATCTCAACCCCATCTTCCCCCGAATGGAGCACAAGCCCATCCCTGAGAGGAAGAATGGCAAGACCAAGAAGGCTTGATGCAATTTCCATCTCCGGCATGCGGCGGGACTGGGCGCTGCCAAGCCCCGCTTCCCGGCTGGTCACAAGTTGCAGGGGGGCCCCCGTCAGGGGATCTTCCACCTTTACAATCCCGCCAAAGCTTCCGCCCTCGGCCATCAGGACAAGCCCTTTGCGCGCATTGGCATTTTCCAGCCGCCACGTTACGGGCTTGACCGGAGGAGGCTGGGAAACATCGTCCGCCATGGACAGAATCCATCCCTGCCCTGTACGCTCAACGGCCATGCGCCTGCCGGAAGGAGGAGACAAAGCCATGACCCAGCCTCCCTCCACAGGATGGAACTTTCCTTCCAAAGCATTTTTGCCGGATCCTTTGGCGACCGCCGTAACATAGGCCGTTTCCGGAGCATCCAGGGCAAGCAGAAGGGATTTCCCGCGCCACGCAACGGCAAAGGCGGTTTCGGGGGGAGCCATCACCATCAGCAGGGCAGAATTTTCCGCATGCGCAACACGCGTGCAAACGCTTGCGGTCAGGAGACCTGCAACAAACAGGGCATGGAGAAAGAATCGCTTCATGTCACGCAGAATATCATCCCGCGAGCAACCTGTCGATTTCATCCTGACCAACGCCACTGCCGGGCAGTTGGGGCCCATTCATCAGGGCTTCCTGTTCAGCCATTCCATCCGCACATGCGGCAATTTCTTCCCGAGGAACCGGGAGCCCCCCGGGTCCAAAGGCTTCCAGCATGCGGCTGATGCGGTTTTCAATGAATTTCAGGGTTCCCACCACCTTGGTGATGCGCTGTCCCGTGATATCCTGGAAATTGCAGGCCTCATAAATCCGCGTAACCTGCGCAACAACTTCGCCAGAAACCGGCTGTGGCAGACTGGCGGCAATGTTTTCCATGGCTTCCGTGGCATCCAGGATATCTTCTGTCGCCTTCGCGGTTGCCCCAACCACAGCATCCAGCTCGTCTGTCGCCTTGGGAATATGGGTGTTCTTGATATCTTCAGGATGCAGGGCCGCAATTTCCACACGGGCTTGCTGGATATAGCGTGCAAGGTTTTCCAGATCGCCATACAGCTTGATGCTGGCCGGACTCAAATCCCCTTCGAGACTGGAAATCACCGATGCGACAATTTCCGAAATCTGACCATGATCCAGCGGCATCTGCATGTCTTTTTGCGCTTCTTCAATCTTTTCCCGGAGACCGGGAGACAGGACATTTCCGTTCATTTTCCCTCTCCTTCAGAAAGCGCCCAGAACACTCTGGATTTTCAGCTTGAGCGTTTCGGCATTGAATGGCTTGACAATATAATTGCTCACGCCCGCCTGTTTGGCCACAAGGACATTGTCTGTCTTGCTTTCCGCCGTCACCATGATGAAAGGAAGGGACTGGGTCTCCGGAGTGGCACGCACCTGCTTGAGCAGGTCGAGCCCGGACATGGGTTCCATGTTCCAATCGGAAATGATGAGGCCAAAGGGTTTTTCAGAAAGTTTTTGCAAGGCCGTGGAGCCATCCGTCGCTTCATCGACATTCTCAAAGCCAAGCTGCTTGAGCAAATTATGAATAATGCGCAGCATCGTTCTGTAGTCATCGACGATCAAAACATTCATTTTCATGTCAACAGCCATGGCAACCTCCTGTTGGGATTCGTCCCCCTGCATATATGGAGATTAACCGGGCGAAGTTTATGGAGCATTAATCTGCTGGATTAAGAACCAGGGTTGTTGTGATTTCCTGGGCCTTGGCGGCTGGAAGGGCCGCAAGGATGGGAGAAAGCTTTGCTTCCTTCATCCGGGACACAACACTGAGGAGGATGTCCGGCTCAAGACTTTCAAAAATCCGGGCGGCATCCTTGGGTTTCATGTTTTCATAAACCTTGACCAGGCTGGAAATCCGCCCGTTTTCCTTCTGCTGCTCCCCTTCCAGAAGCGTCTCGATCTTCTGCTTCAGGACATCCAGTTCAGCAGCCTTCTTCTCAAGCTGCATCCGGGTAACCACAAGTGCAGATTCCTTTTCTTCCAGCGCCTTGCTGCGCAGATCCAGCTCATCACGCCGCTCAGACAGCTTTTGCAGGGCTTCAATTTCCCCTTCCGAAAAAGACATACGCGCCGGTTTTATGAGTTTCCCTCCCACGCCGGCCGCCTGTGTGTCCTGCGGTTCCATCACCTCAACAGGGAGAACCTGTTCTGGCTTGGCCTTGTCTTTTACCTTTTCCTCGGCCTGCTGCGCAAAGGCCGCCCGACCAACGGCCAGCATGCCAAACATGCGAATTCCCATGGCGCCCAGCAGGAAAAAGCCACAAAACGGCAATATCAATGCCCAGCGCCCGCCCCGGTTCATGACACTCTCCGCATCCGCATGGCCTGTGCAAGTTCACGCTCGGCCTGTGATTTCAGGTGCTGAAGGCTGGTATCTTCCACTTCTTCCACCTGATTGGAAGATGTCGCCGCCAATCCGACCGACAGTTTTTCAAGATAATCCTGCGCCCTGGCCTTGATCCGCGCTTCCATCACCTGGAGGGATTCTTTCGGATGGGAATGGCCTGCCTGCACACGGGCATCATCAGGAATGGATGCCATGACAGGCGACATCGCAACAGGAGAGGGTTGCGTCTCCACAAAGGTGCCACCGCGCGCATCAAGGGCCTTGCGGGCCTGTGTGCTGTTTTTTTCAAGACGCGAGGCAATCCGGTCTGCCGCTTCTGCCATGAACCGCAATTCTTCCAGAAGTTCCCGGGATTCCGTCACCTGGTTTTCAAGCCGGCGGCCTGTATCATCCGCCGCCCGGCGGAGACCGGAAAGCGCCATCTCTGCCCGTCCAGCCGCATCCCCAAGTTCGGCCAGATGCCGATCCATCTCGTTCCGTCCCTGACGCAGGTTGCGAACCTGCCGCGCAAGATGCATCACGAAAAACCCGGTTGCGCCCAACGCCAAAAGCACCATGCCATCAAGGATATGAAGAAGGATTTCCTGTGTCATGTCAAACATCCCCCATCACTTCCTTTTCCACCTCGACCGCAATGCTGGCGCCGTGACGCCCCATCCGTGCAAGGTAAAGCGGGCGCTGTCCACACCGCATTTCAATCAGGCTGTCGGGCGTGCTGTTGAGAACGATCTGTGTCCCCACCTGCCAGTTCAGGACATCTCCCAGAGGCAGCAGCACCTCGCCCAAAACAGCCCGGAGATCAATCCCGGTTTGATACAGTTCGGCAGCCAGATGGTTTTCCCAGATAGAATCCCGGCCAAACTTTTCCCCCATGAACATTTGCAACAGGAGTTCGCGAACAGGTTCCAGCGTGGCATAAGGAATAAGGAGTTCGATATGTCCGCCCCGATCTTCCATATCAATGCGGATCTTGACCAGAACCGCCGCATTGGCCGGGCGCGCAATCGCCGCAAAACGGGGATTTGTCTCAAGCCGTTCAAACCGGAAGTTGACGGAAGACAGCGGATCAAACGCGGCCGACATGTCGCTCAGCACCACATGTACCATGCGCTCAACCAGATTGCGCTCAATCGTTGTATAGGGACGGCCTTCGATGCGCATGGGAGCGGTTCCGTGCCGCCCGCCCAGAAGCACATCCACAATGGAATAGATAAGCGCGCTATCCACCGTCATCAGGCCAAAATTGTCCCATTCCTCGGCCTTGAACACCGTCAGCATGGCGGGCAGGGGAATGGAATTGAGGTAATCGCCAAACCGGACGCTGCTGATTTCATCCAGCGATGCTTCCACGTTGTCCGATGTCAGGTTGCGCAGCGAGGTGCACATCATGCGCACCAGCCGGTCGAACACGATTTCGAGCATCGGCAGGCGTTCATAATTGACCAGGGCGCTGTTGACCAGGGCCAGAAGACCTGATTTGTCACTGCCTCCCGGGCCATCCCCATCAAACCCAAGCAGGCTGTCGATTTCATCCTGGTTGAGGAGGCGCGCGCCCTCGGGAGCTTTTTCCTCCACGACATCCGCTGGCGCTTCTCCTGTTGCCCCGGCATCGCCTTCCGCCATCGCCGCCCATTCGGCCGCAAGCTTGTCGTTATCGGTCACTTCCCCAGGATTTTTGATGTCATCCGTCATGCCTGCCTCACTGCACCAGGATTTCCCGGAACAACACATCCTTGACAGGAACGTCTCCTGCCACCGAACGCACACGGTCCAGAAGCTCTTCACGCAGGCGATAAATCCCCGCCGACCCGGAAAGATCCTCGATCCGGAGTTCCCGCAGGTAAACCTGGAACTGGTCAATCACATGGGGGATCTGTTTTTCCAGCCAGGCCTTGTCAGCATCACTCCCCACCTCGATGCTGATACTCATCTTGAGGAAATGGGGCTGCCTGTCAGACCCGCTCAGGTTGACGGTAATATCGAGCACATCCAGAAAAACGCCCCCCGTCATGGCTGTCTGGACGTCCACTTCAGGAACTTCCGCCTTTTTACCTGAAAGCAGGAAAAACGCGCCGCCGCCAACCAGGGCCAGCAACACAATGGCCGCTCCTGCCATGATCAACAGCTTCTTGCGGGACATCTTTCCTTTTGCACCGGAAAGGGCAGCGCCTTCCGAAGACGAATCAACAGCAGGATTTCCCTCATCGCGCTCCACCTGTGGAGCTAGCGAATCCTTTTTCACGCCGGAAGCATCAGCGGCCATTCCAAAAGGCTCCTCAATGTCAGTTGCGCCGCCACCCTGTAATCCTAATGGTTAACAAAACATCTCCATATGGCCACGGATGGGTAAAAATTACCTACCTGATTTTCAATACAACCACAACCCCTTTTCCTCCTTTAATTAAGGGATATCTCGTTTTCTCTCCACAAAACAACTTGGCACGCCAATTGCATGGAAGATGGCGGAGGTTTACACATCATGGAAAACGCAAGCATTGCCATCCTTTCAACCCAGGCCGCCCTCATGCGCCAGCTGGATGTCACGGCCAACAACATGGCCAACATGACCACCCCGGCCTACAAACGCCAAAAACTGCTTTTTCGTGAATACGTTCTCCAGAACACTCCCGAGGCCGAACCCATCAAGGTGGCGCTTGATTATGCCACAACCCTCGACATGACCCAGGGCGCCCTCACCCGCACGGGAAACCTTCTGGACATCGCCCTTGATGGAAAAGGCTTCTTCAGCGTGCAGGGCACAGATGGAAAACTTTACAGCCGCGCCGGCAACCTCAGCCTGAACAGCACACACCAGCTTGTGGACATGAGCGGCGCCCCTGTTCTTAATGAAGGCGGACAGCCCATCACCATCCCCGAGGGCGAAAATGCCCTGACCATCGCAAGCAACGGCAGCATTGCCGGATCCACCGGGGAAATTGGCCGCATCGGCCTTTTTGAATTCACCAACGAAGAAACTGTCATTCCGGTGGGAGCCACCCATTATACCAGCGACATCCCGCCCGTATCCGCCACCGAAACCAAGGTTGTCCAAGGCGCCGTGGAAAACTCGAACATTGAACCCATCACGGAAATGACGAGCATCCTCAACATGCAGCGCCAATATCAGGACAACCAGAAAATCATCGAAACCACACACGACCTGACCCTCAAGGCCATCAGCCGCATTGGCACCGTGGCCTGAGACGAAGACAAAGGAGAATCAAAACATGCGTGCCCTCAGCATCGGAGCCACCGGAATGCTCGCCCAGCAGACCAATGTGGAAGTCATCTCGAACAACATCGCCAACATGGCAACCACGGCCTACAAACGCCAGCGGGCCGAGTTCCAGGACCTCATGTACCAGAACCTGATCCGTCCCGGAACCCAGTCCTCCGACGCCGGAACCATCACCCCCTCGGGCATCCAGCTGGGCTCCGGCTCCAAGCTCGCCGCCGTTTACCGCATTGACGAGCAGGGAGAGGTCCAGATCACCGACAACGATCTTGATCTTGCCATCAACGGCCATGGTTATTTTCAGGTGGAAATGCCTGATGGAACCACGGCCTATACACGCGCCGGTTCCTTCCAGCTCAATGCCGATGGCGAAATTGTCACCAACAACGGCTACCGGATGCTGCCCAACATCGTCATCCCTCCCGAGACCATCAGCATGACCATCAACACCAGCGGCGAGGTCATGGTAAAACTCGATGGACAGATCACCTCCACAAACGTTGGGCGCATTGAAACCGCGACCTTCGCCAACAATGCAGGCCTTGAAGCCATCGGCAGCAACCTGTTTCTGGAAACCCCGGCCTCCGGAACCGCAACCACCGGGAACCCCGCCAGCACCGGTTTTGGCAGCATCCAGCAGGGTGCGCTTGAAACCTCGAATGTCAACATCGTGTCAGAAATCACGAACCTCATTGCTGCCCAGCGCGCCTATGAAATGAACTCCAAAGTCATTCAGGCCAGCGATGACATGATGGCTTCCCTCAACCAGATGCGGTGACACATGAAAACGCTCTTCCTTTCCTTCATCATCCTTCTTGCCGGTAACGCGTGCATCCCCGCCGCCATGGCTGCCGCAAGCGACGATAGCGAAGTTCCCGCACTGGCCCAGCCCCTGCGGCAGGGGGACATCATCACGGCCAATGACATTATTTACATCCCGGCAAAATCTTCCCGCCTTGGGGCCAGCGCCATCCTGGATGCTGCCGACCTCATCGGAAAGACTCCCCGCCGTCCGCTACAGGCCGAACACCCGTTACGCACAACCGATGTGGCGGTTCCCACCATCATCCACAAGGGCGATATCGTCAGTATTGTCTGGAAAAAGGGCGGCATCACCCTGACCACACGCGGCCGCGCCATGGACAACGCCGGACAAAATGAAAGCCTTCGCCTGGCCAACACCAGCACCAGCCGGATCATTGAAGCCCGTGCCGTTTCCTCGGGTGAAGCCCTGATCGTGACGGAATGACATGAAAGGAATCCCCATGTTCGCCAACCGGATCCTCCCCCTCGCCTTCACATTCCTGCTCTGCGCCTGCGGCAGCATGGACAGGCTCGCCAACATCGGCAATCCACCAGCCCTTTCCCCCATGGACAACCTGGCGGAAACATCCCGCACCTCACCTGTGACGCTTCCCATGCCCGCAGGTGCCGACAAGGGCGGCCTTGCCGCCAACTCGCTCTGGCAGCCAACCCGCAAATCCTTTTTCAAAGACCAGCGCGCCAGCCGCGTAGGCGACATCCTGACCGTCAGCATTGAAATCAACGATCAAGCCAGCCTGTCCAACACCAGCACCCGCTCACGCGACAATTCGGAAAGCGCGGAACTGCCAAAACTGCTGGGTCTGGAAGGAAAGCTGGAAAGCTTCCTGCCCAATTCGGTGGATCCAACCAACCTCATCGACATGGCATCCACCAGCGGCAGCGCGGGTGCGGGCAGCATCAGCCGCAACGAAAAGATCGCCCTCAAACTCGCCGCCATCATCACCAACGTCCTGCCCAATGGGAATTTCATCATCAGCGGGCGACAGGAAGTGCGGGTCAATTTTGAGGTGCGGGAGCTGGTCATCACCGGCATCATCCGTCCCGAAGACATCGCATCGGACAACACCATCCCCTACTCGCAGGTGGCAGAAGCCCGCATTGGTTATGGTGGCCGTGGCCAGATCACCGATGTCCAGCAACCCCGCTACGGCCAGCAGGTCTATGATGTGATCATGCCGTTCTAACGAAAGTCAGGGGGCATGCTTTCGGGTAGCCCCCCCAGAAAACGTCCAAACGAAGCCATAAAAAACACCCGGAAAGAAAAACTTTCCGGGTGCTTTTTCGGACTATCGTTTTTTATTCCCGGTTTTCGGCGCACCCCACACACATCAGAACAACAGGATTGAAGGCCAGCCGTCGCACATCAATATCCTCGCCACAACGAACGCAAACGCCATACGTCCCGGCATCAATCCTCTGCAACGCTTGGGAAATTTGCTCAAGAAGCTGCTCCCGGCGCCGCATGGTTGCCAGCGCCATTTCCTGATTCTGGATGGCATCAATCCTGGAAATGCGACCAACCACAACCTGGTCGAGTTCAACCGGTTTCGTAGTTTCTACGGCTGCGGCCAGCGCCTTCTCCGTTTCCTCCCGGAGAGACAGCAACATATGCCGGAAACGCCCGGTTTCCTCAATATCCACCTTTTCCTCCAGCTGCTGCAAGGATGTCCCGCATCCGCGCATCAAGAACAGGATCGCCCGCACCCTTTTCCAGGACCATTTGGGCCCACATCCCAGCCGCCTGCGGATCCTTGGGCAAAAACTCCCCGTCCAGGAACGCCTCGGCAAGAAACGCCTGTGCTGGTGGATAACCAACTCCGGCCGCCTGCCCCATCATCTGGATGGCCTGCCCCATCTGCTGTTCATCCCTTCTTTCAATCATGATAATCGCCAGCATGAATTGTGCTGGAGGATCATTCTGGACCGCCGCTTTTCCAAGCCACGTCAAGGCCTCGTCTTCCCGTCCACTCCGAATCAGGATTCCGGCCAGAAGCACCTGCGCCCGGGGAAACCCCTGGCTGGCAGCCAGGCGGGCATATTTTTCCGCAAGAACGGCATTTTGTGCCACACCGATGCCCTGATCATAAACCTCGGCCAGATCCGTCTGCGCGTCCACCATCCCGGCATCTGCGGCCCGCGTCAGATCTTCAAGATCCTTGTCCAGAAGCGCCTGCAAGGTACGTCCGACCTTGATCTGCGTGGCCTTGACGACATCTCCGCCCAGCTTCCTTTCCATGTCTCCCTGGAGATGGAGCAGGACTGAACGGTCAATATCCACACTTCCAGGAACACTGACGGCCATCAGGACATCAAAATAGGCATCCCCAAGAGAAGAATCCGGCAGGTTGCCCGAAAGGGCCATGGACAGGAGTTCCGTCCGCCTGGGCACAACATCAGCCGCAAGGGCGTTGACCACCATAAAAGGCAGCAAACAAACGGCCCATACGCAGCACTTATTCAAAAGCCGGCTCATCGCTGCGTGTACGCTCCATGCGCTCATGCCTTTCCTGCGCCTCAAGGCACAAGGTGGCAATGGGGCGCGCCTCAAGACGACGGATCCCGATGTTTTCCCCGGTTTCATCACAATAACCATAATCTCCGGAAGAAATCCGCGACAGGGCCGAATCGATTTTGGAAAGCAGTTTGCGATAACGGTCCCGCGTGCGAAGCTCAAGGGCATGATCCGTTTCCCGGGACGCCCGGTCGATGGCATCTGCCTCATACATTTCGGTTTCCTGCAGGTTATGCAGGGTTTCACCCGATTCGGCCAAAAGTTCCGATTTCCATGAAAGCAGCTTCTGCCGGAAATATTCCAGCATGGTTGCATTCATGTATTCTTCCGTTTCACCCGGACAATAATCTTTTGGCAACGATACGTTGTTGGTCATGATCTAAAAGCCCCCCGGCTATTTTCAAGCAGCGTCTCTATAAACATTCACCCCTCCCGACGCAACAGCTTTTCCAGCTCGACGCGTACGCGCAAGGCAATTTCATCCAGAATCGACTTCAGACCAGGGTCATCAGGCCGCATCCGGTCGTCATCCAGCATACGGGCAAGCCCGCGCAGGCGTTCGGGTTCCGGCGCACCTTCCACAAGACCAAGACGCAAACCATCCAGTTCCCGCAGAACATCCTCGCCATGTGCCAATGAACGCCGACGTTCTTCCAGCGCGCTTCCGACTTGCTGGGCCGCCAGAATCGCATCCACCGACCCCACCATGGTTGTTCCGGAAATGGATCTCACCTCATCACCATGCCCTTCAACAAGGCTGGCAAAACTACTCCCCGACGCGCTCCGGATTTTTTTCCCGGCCGCCTTTTTAACCTCGTGGACCTGTGAAACTCCAAATACCGTCATGTCAATTCCACTCAAAGCAAGGGCAGGAACCTGAACCATCCAACCCGATTGCGGGCGCACTTTGGCTTCCAGATAGTTAAAAGCGTCTTAATCCTCCCGTTCTTAACATAAATTCCTCTTGGCACGCAACTTGCATATCAAACAGCGAGACCTTTTTACGGGAGTTTTGACATGCACCACATCCTTCGTCGAATCATCATCGCAACCCTTGCCATTCTTTTTATGGCTCCGGCTTCAGTTCAGGCCGCCCGCATCAAGGACATGGTGGAAATTGAAGGTGTGCGCGACAACATGCTGGTTGGCTATGGACTTGTGGTTGGCCTCAATGGCACGGGAGACAGCCTCGGCAGCTCCCCCTTCACCCAGCAAAGCCTTGTTGGCATGCTTGAGCGCCTTGGCGTCAACATTCGCAACCAGTCTCTCAAGACCAAGAATGTTGCCGCCGTCGTGGTCACCGCCACCCTGCCGCCCTTTGCAACACAGGGAAAGCGCATTGATGTCACGGTGGCAACGCTGGGTGACGCCAAAAGCCTGCTGGGCGGGACACTCCTTGTGACCCCCCTCATGGGGGCGGACGGAGAAGTTTATGCCGTAGCGCAAGGCGCCGCAATGACCAGCGGTTTCGCCGCGGAAGGTCAGGGAGGAAGTGTCGTCAAGAACGTCCCCACCACCGCACGCATGCCTGACGGCGCCATTATTGAACGCGAACTCGACTTCAGCCTCAACGACATGCCCAGAATCCGACTGTCCCTGCGCAACCCGGACTTCACAACGGCACAACGCATGGCGCAGGCCATCAACAAGCACTTCGGCAACACGCTTGCCAATGCGCCGGATCCCGCCAACATTGTTCTCGACATGAGTCAGACGGGGATGGCTCCGGCCGCTCTCCTTGCCAGCATTGAAAGTCTTCAGGTTACGCCCGACCAGATGGCCCGCATTGTCATTGATGACAAGGCCGGTGTCATCGTCATGGGAGAAAACGTCCGCATCAGCACGGTTGCCATCGCCCAGGGCAACCTGACCATCCGCATCACCGAAATGCCGGAAACCTCACAGCCCGCCCCTTTCAGCAACACTGGCAGCACGGTCACAAATCCACGCACCAGCATTGGGGTTGAGGACAACAGCAGCAGCGGCAACGGCAAGGTCATGGTCATGACGGAAGCCCCGAACCTGCACCAGCTTGTAGAGGGCCTCAACACCCTTGGCGTTTCACCACGCGACATCATCTCCATCCTGCAATCCATCAAGGCCGCCGGCGCCCTCCAGGCCGACATCGAGGTTCTGTGATGGGTATCAATGTCCCCAACGCGCCCCTTGCATCTCCCATTGACCTTTCCTTGGCTACACCTGCCATGGAAAAGGCCGCGGAGCAATTCGAGGCCGTCTTCATGTCCCAGATGCTTGCCCCCATGTTTGATGGAAACGGCAGCGACGGGCTCTTCGGAGGCGGAAAGGCGGAAGAAACTTTCCGATCCCTCCTGATTGACCAGTACGGCAACAAGATCGCAACCCGCCACGCCACCGGCATTGCCGAAGCCGTCCTGCGGGAAATGATAAAAATCCAGGAAACCCAGTCATGACACCAACGGAAAAGTATCAGGCCATGAAAACTGCCATGAACAATCTTACAGACATCCTTGAAAACGAAACCAGCGCGCTGCGCCGGGGCGATTTCCAGACATCCCTTGCAACCCACGCCGACAAGATGGGGGCTGCCATCACCTTCCAGGACACCCTTTCCAATCTGCGCACCGACCTCAAAAACCTTGCCGCCCTTCCGGAAAGCACCCGCCGCGATCTGGCGTCCCGCCACAAGGCACTCACGTGTGCGGTAGAGCAGAACCTGCGTGCCCTCAAGGACATGCAAGCCGCCAGCGAACGTCTTTCCCGCCTTGTGGTTGGCACCCTGCGGCAAGCCGCGCTCGAAAAAACACCCTTGCCGGGTCGCAACCAGCCCCTTTCCGTCCGTTTCAACCAGACCATCTGAAAAGCTGGCACGTCATTTGCAAGGTTTTCATTAGCAACAACCAACTGGCAGGAACACGCTCCGTGATCCCCACCACACAAAATCTCCTGTTTCCCTCAACCTCTCCACGAGCCGTGTTCCCTGATGGAATGGCTCCGGAAGGCGGGATTCTGGCGGAGTTCACAAACCTGCTCACGTCCTTGCTGGAAACAGCAGCGCCTCTTCTTTCCTCAAACTCCGGCACAGGATCCGCCCCTGCCTTGTCCCAACCGGAAACGGCCCTCCTGCCCCCAGCGGCCCGCATGGCCCTGACATGCACGGCAGAAGCAGAAATGACCAGCACACGCCCGACAACGGCCAATGTTGCCCTTGCACTGCCTCCCCGCCTCCCCGAGGATATCCATGAAAACCAGCCTGAGGCGGCATTTCCTCCTGAATCGGCATTTCCTGCCGAGCCGGAAATTCCTGCCGCCCCCATTTTTTCCACGCCCACGCCCACACCCACACCAACATCTGAAAAAGCCGACCCAAAAAAAACTTCACCTGAAGAAACCGACTCCAAAGAAGCTGTGTCTGATGAGGTTCTCACCGAAGAAATCGCTTCCAGGCCTTCCTTGTTCTCTCCCCAAAACTTGTCCTCCTCTCCCCAAAAGACCCCCGGGAAAGCCAAGGAAGTTTCTTCCCCTGAAATGGTTGAGCGCGTAAAAACCCCTTCCCGACAGGGGGATGCCAGCTCTACCCTTCCCCTTGCGCCAGAAGCCCCCCCAAACATCGCGGCGGCCGAACCACCGATGGCAGCCTGCATTGATGCTTCTGTCCCAGCCGCTCCTTGTCTTCCCCAAGAAGCGGAGAACACCTCCCCGGCAGACCCTGCCCCCCTTTCCATTTCCCCGCAGAAGGAAACCGCCAAAATCCCGGCCTCCGGAATGGCACAGGAAACAACGACGGCGGAATCCAATCCCCTTGCAGAAAAACCGTCAGTTCCGGAAAAAAGGGAAACCGCTTCTTTTACAGAAGTCCTCTCCCCTTCAACAAAACACGCCCTGACCTCCAAAAACACCCCGGCGTTGAAGAGCGAAGATCCCGTTGGTGATTCCCTTGCCGCAAAACATCCCCTTGAACAGACACTCCCTGCCATGACTGCCAGACAGGCCGGGGAAACGGTTGCCAAAACCGCTCTCCCCCCTTCAGCCCATCGCACCATGACAGCTAAAAATGCTCCGGCCCAGCAGGTTGCCATTCACATGGAAAAGGGATTTGCAAAAGGTCAAACGACCATCCACATGAAACTGGATCCGGAAGAACTCGGCAGCATCGACATTTCCCTTTCCATTGATGAAAACCGCCACATCCGGGCCAACATCACGGCTGAACGCCCGCAAACACTCGATATTCTCCGAAAAGATGCCGACACACTTGAAAAAGCGCTTAGCACGACAGGCCTTAAAACCGAACAGGGCGGTCTGAGCTTCAATCTCAAGCAGGGCGGCGAACACTCCGCCCAGCAGGCCTTCACCCAGAATCAGAAATCTTTTCATTCCCCACATTCCCGCCAAGCCACAACATCTGTGCAAGCGCAGGCGGAACCCCCGGCACCACAGGCTTATGCCTACCGTGGCGCCCTGAACATCACGATATGAGGATCTCATGACGACCGTTTCCTCGACAACACAGACGAACACCTCAACCACCACGTCCTCAGGGTCCCGCCTGAATCAAACCTTTGACAACTTCCTGCTGATGCTGACCACCCAGCTCCAGAACCAGGATCCGCTCAATCCCATGGATTCGGCTGATTTTACCAATCAGCTTGTCCTTTTCAGTGGCGTTGAACAGCAGATCAGCACCAACAGCAAACTCGACGATCTCATTACCTCCCAGCAGGGGTCCCAGGCACAAGCCGCACTCAACTATATCGGCCTGAGCGCCGAAGTTGCCGGTGACACAGCCCCCTTCTCCGGTTCCCCCATCGATTTCATCTACGAACTGCCCTCCGACGCCCAGAAAACCAGCATCTCCATTCTGGATGAAGCCGGAAATGTCATCTGGAGCGGAAATGGCAACACCAGCGCCGGAAAGCACGTCCTGAGCTGGGATGGAACCCGAAACGATGGCAGCACAGCCCCAACCGGAATCTACCAGGTTGCTGTCGGCGCCATTGATGCCCTTAACGAATCCCTTGAGACCTCAACCTATGTTTCCCGCCTGATCACCGGCATTGAAACATCAAACAATACGGTTTCCCTTCTTTCCGGCGGTGACGTCATCAGCCTTTCCGATGTCGGCGCCGTTACCTATCCCGCCTATTCAACCAACAGCACCGAGGAGTAAAAAACCATGAGCCTTTTCGGATCCCTCTTTACCGGCGTTTCGGCCCTGTCTGCACAGAGCCAGTCGCTGTCCATGATCTCGAACAACATCGCCAACGTGAACACCACAGCCTACAAGCGCAACGAGGCCAGTTTTTCCTCGCTTGTCACCGACTCCGGCCGCACCTCAACCTTCTCCCCCGGCGGCGTCCTCACGGGCCTGCAGGGAACCGTCGGCCAGCAGGGACTTCTGCAGCAAACCAATTCCACAACCGACATTGGCATTTCCGGCAACGGTTTCTTTTCGGTCAAGCGCGACATTGGTGCCACCGACGAGCCTCTTTGGACACGCGCCGGATCCTTTACGGAAGACTCCCGCGGTTACCTGAAGAACAGCGCCGGATTCTACCTCATGGGCTGGACAGTGGATTCCAATGGCAACATCCCGTCTGCCAACGCCGACATCTCCAGTCTCGAACCGGTCAACGTCGCTTTCCTCGGTGGCCTGACCCGGCCAACCTCGACAATGGATATTTCCATCAACCTCGACAGCCGTCAGGTAGATACCGCCGCAGGTCCGCATTTCACCCGCGCCGTCCGCGTCTATGACAACATGGGCGAAGGCCATGACCTGACTTTTGAATTCACACGCTCCGCCCCCCTGCCGGCCACCGACTGGGACATGGTGATCCGCCATCCCGATGGCAGCGTCATCAGCACCACCGCCGTGACTTTCGACGGCAACGGCTCGGTTTCCGTTCCGGCCGCCGGCGCGGATGGCCGCGTGGTCGTTACCCAAGCCGGTGTCGACTGGGGCAACGGTTCCGCCATTCAGAACATCGACATCGACATTACCGATTTCAGCCAGTACGCCGGTGAATACAACGTAGTGTATGTCAACCAGAACGGTGCCGAACTGGGCTTGCGCACCGGCATCAACGTCAACAGCGACGGGCAGGTCATCGCCACTTTCAGCAACGGCATGACAACAACCCTTTACCAGCTCGCTGTCGGCACCTTCACCAACCCGAACGGACTTGAACAGCTTTCCGGAAACGCCTTCCGCCAGTCCATGGAAAGCGGCGACTACAACCTCCGCCTTCCGGGAGATGGTGGTGCAGGGCAGATCGCGGCGTCCTCGCTCGAAGCCTCCAACGTTGATCTTGCCGAGGAGTTTTCAAAGATGATCATCACCCAGCGCGCCTATTCCGCCGGAACGAAGGTCATCACCACCTCGGACCAGATGCTCCAGGAACTCCTCAACATCCGGTAAAACCAAAACTTAACTTTGCTATGGCAGGGTGGATTGTGTAAGGAAAAGGCGTCATGACAAATTACATGAACATCGGCAATTCACAATCCGCCCTGCTGTGGTACAACATCCTCCAGAAAACCGGGGAAAAGCAGCAGGCCGACTTTGAAAAAACGCCTGCCGTTTCCCGCGCCCTCGACGCTTTCGAGGATCGCATCGATTCCATCGACAATGTGGACGACCTTCTGGCTGATCGGCAGGTGCGCGAAGTCATCCTCTCCGCCTACCAGCTGGAGGAAAATATCGATGCCATCGGCCTCATCAAGAAGCTGCTGACCGAAGACCCCACCGACAAAAAATCCGTTGCCTACCGACTCACCGATACGCGCTATCGCAAATTCGCCACCGCCATGCAGGGCCTTGCGGATGGGGAGGATCCCCTCTCCAGTGAAACCCTCCAGGCCGAACTTCTGGAGGCCTACAAGACCAACGAATTTGAAAAATCTCAGGAAGACGTCAATCCTGCCATCCGCCAGGCCATGTATTTCAAGCGCCTGATTGGCAGTGCCACATCCCTTTCCCAAGTCATGTCCGATGCCACCCTCAAGGAAGTGGTGCGCGTGAGTGGCGGACTTCCCGAAAGCGTGGATGAACTGGAATACGCCCAGCAGAAAACCCGCTACGCCAGCAAAATCGATGTGGAAAAGCTCCAGGACGAGGAATATGTGGACACGTTCATCAAGAACTTCCTCATCCGCACAGACATCGCCACCATGGAAGCCGAATACGCCAGCGGCACCCTTTCGCCCATCGCCAGCCTCATCGGCCCGCTCTCAACCGAAACGGCCACCTTTACCCCCATCTACCTCGACCTCACCAACATCAATTTCTGGGCCTGATGCGCCGCGGAAACGCCCCCAAAAACCCGCCAAAGGAAAACCCCGGAAAATCCGGGGTTTTTTATTGAATTGGTTACAAGGGCTTCAGGCCATCATGTCCTGCGGCATTGAAGCCTGCCGTGCGCCCATATCCTCGTTGGCAGGGTTGATAGCCAGGCCATCCATGATATTGCGGTTGACCTGAATGAGGCTTTCCGGAGACGCCTTGCCCTGCATGACTTGGCTGGTGTGCTTGCGCACCCACAAACCCAGCGAAATGAGGTTGGCCTTGAGGTCATCCGGCAATGCGTTTTGCGGATTTGCCAGATCGACAATAAAGATGTTCCAGAGCTTCTGGTTATCAAAACAGGCCGAGATCAATCCCTGCATGTCCTCGCTTTCATGGGCGGCATGCATACGGCCTGTCACCATGGCCATGGCATGGCACTCCACCTGGCGCGGGGTTTCGGAGGCAACCTGATTCTGGCGATAGGGACTGCTGCTGTTCATCATGGCAAAAAACTCCCTTGGATATCCTGGATGAAACAAGGTTACCAGCCTCATGATTAATCAACCATTAATGGCAACCCTGGAAAACCTCCATTCAGGGGCATGCTCTATCCGCAAAATATTCCCCTCATGAATCCCACGGCTTTTGCGGCACAAAAAAAGTGCCGCCGGTTTCCCGGCGACACCTTTTCTTTTCGCGTATCTTCCGATTAGCGGAACAGCGACAGCACCGTGCTGGGCTGCTGGTTCGCAATCGAAAGGGCCTGGATACCAAGCTGCTGCTTGGTCTGCAGTGCCTGCAACTGGGCGCTTTCCTCAGCAAGATCGGCGTCCACCAGGCTTCCCACGCCCGAAGTCAGGGCATCGGTCAGTTCCTGCACGAAGTCCTTCTGGCTACCGACCTGGTTGGCCGAAGAAGACAGACGGGCAAGAGCCGAGTTCACCGTGGTGATGGCATTCGCAACACTGGTCAGTGCCGCAGACGGATCACCCGCCGCAACCACGGAGGTGGTCACATCGCCATTGGAGGAAGCAACCGCCGTGATCGAACCGTTGCTGCTGTTGATCACAACTTCACCAAGGCTGTTGTAGCTGGCGGTGAAACCAACTTCTGCCATCTTGCTCATCAGGGCCTGGATGTTGGCGCCCGGAGAAGCCGCGGTGTCCATGTCCACAACAAAGTTGCTGCCAACCGTGGCCGCCGTGGTTGCCGGATCCTCAATGAATTCGAACACATAGTTCGAACCACCGGCAGTGATGGTGAAGGTGTCATTGTCAGCGAGAGTACCGGCCCATGCAGATTCAAATACGGCCTTACCCGAACCATCGGCAACATTGATGCCCGAAATACCGAGGGTCGCGGTGCGCAGATCTTCGCGGTTGACCGTGATGGTGGCCACCGAGAAGGTGGTCGGATCGGTACGGTTCAGGGATGAGGTGACCGACAGGTTGGCGTCGGTGTTGTTGATCAGGTTGTAACCGTTGAACTGTGCGGAACTCACGATGCCGTCGATGTCGGAAACGAGCTTGCTGATCGATTCCTGGATCTTGGCACGGTCAACCGTGCTGCTCTGGGCGTTCACAACTTCCGTCTGCAAATCAATGAGCTTGTTCGAGATCTTCGTGGCGGCCTGCACGGCAACGTTCGCCGTAGCTTCACCCATGGACAGGGAATCATTGACAGCTTCAAACGCCGAAATGTCGGCGCGCATGCCCTGTGCAATGGTGAAGGTGGAAGCATTGTCACGAGCGCTACCAACTTTATAACCACTGTTGATGCGCGCCTGAACCGTGCTCAGGCTCTTGTTGGTTTCAGTGAGGAGGCGAAGGGCCGACATCGCCTCATTATTGGTATTGACGGAAAAACCCATTTGAAATCTCCCACTTTGTGGAGGAACAGGCGCTTTGCACCCAGAAGAAGGACAACCCAACTTCAGGCACAAGTGTGTGGCAAGAGTTTTAATAACCCATTAATGGCGGGATTTTTTGCGTGCAGGTCAATTTTCCGGTGGGCGGGAAAAGCCCGGACGCCCAATGACGGCCTGGATTTGCCGCAGGGCAGGAAAATAATCTTCCCGCCGCACAAGGTCCGCCACAGCCTCATAAAGGGCAAGGGACGGCCCATCGGATTTCATCTCCGCCTCATGGCGGGCCAAGGCGTGCATTTTTTCAAAGGCTTCCCCATGAGCCAGCCGATTTTCCGGCTCCAGGAGCATCAACTGCACATAAAGGTAAATGCGCCGCATGAAATTGTCTGCCTGTTCCGGTTGCATGACATCCTTTTCATGCAGGAGCGCCGCAGAATTCATGACCTCGATTTCCAGCACCCGGTCGGCAGGATTGCGGACAACCGCGCCATTGATGGCCAATCGTTCCCCCGGCTTGAGACGAAATTTGAGCCCCATTTAAATGGAATCCTTCTTTGTCTGGGCCGCAAGCAGGCCGGAAAACAAAGCGGGCGCTTCAGGATTTGCCAGTTTCTGGCTCTCTCCATATGCACGCAGCTGTTTTTCCGAAGGATATTGGGAAACAACATCCCCTGTTTCAGGATCACGATAAAGGAGAACGACCTTCTGGGTTTCCGCATCAAGGCGAACAACCGGACTGAAGTACCTGACTCCAGATGATGCCTGAACCGTGGCTTGCAACACATCTGCCTGCGAATCAACCATCACGGCATCCGCAAGTGTCTTGCCCGCACTTTCATCTGTACGCACAAAACTTTCCAATCCCTGGATTCCGCTCAACCCGCTTGTAATCACAACACACCCCTAATAAGAATTTTCGAGCACTTGCCTATCATAGCACATTTTAATCTTTAGTTAAATCCAAATTCACCTTCTATTAAAAATATTTGTGTAAATATAGATGCATGACAACCGAAAAATACATATCCCGCAACCTTCCGCCTCCAGGCACCAAACGTTGGGTCGCCGCACGCAAGGCACAAGTTGTACGGGCTGTTCAGAATGGCTTTATCTCGATTGACGACGCCTGCCAGACCTACAACCTTTCCCTTGAGGAGTTCCTGTCCTGGGAACGCCTCTTCAGCAACCACGGCTATCAGGGACTGCGTGCAACCCGCATTCGCGAATATCGCGACCACGAAATGGCCTGAACAAATCCTCCCCAAAATCCCCTTCGGAGGAAGGTCTGCATTTAAATGCACCTGAATGCAAAATAGGGCTTGCATAGATAGGCAATTTTTTCCTATTCATTAACCTGCCATTTACCCTTGCTGACGAAGATGCGGCATTCCCAAGAAGGGAATGCCCTGCCCTCTGGAGGTTGATCCGTGGACGATTTCCTGCGCACGCTGCGCAATCTTGGCACACCGCGCCTTGCTCTCATGAGCGGCGTGAGCATTGCGCTCATTGCTTTTTTCATGTTCCTGTCCACACGCCTGTCCACAGGCTCCATGGGCATTCTCTACAGCGATCTTGCCACCAGCGACGCAGGCGCCATTTCCGCCGAACTCGACAAACTGCAGACACCTTACACCGTCAGTTCGGATGGGACCCAGATTTCCGTCCCCAGCGCAGACATTGGCCGCATCCGCATGGCCCTGGCCCAGGAAGGGCTACCCAGCGGAGGTTCTGTCGGCTATGAAATCTTTGACCGCCAGCAGACTTTTGGCGCTTCAACCTTCCTGCAGAAAATCAATCAGGTTCGCGCCCTTGAAGGCGAACTGGCCCGAACCGTCTCCACCCTGTCCCCTGTCCGGCAGGCCCGCATCCATATTGTCCTGCCGGAAAAGGAAATGTGGAGCACACAAAAACAGCCGGCTACCGCTTCGGTTTTTGTCCAGATCCGGGGAGGAGGCCGTCTTGAAGGCGAGCATATCCGCTCCATTCAGCACCTCATTGCAGCGGCCGTTCCCGGCCTCAAACCCGGTTCTGTCTCTGTCATTGACAACCAGGGAACCCTGCTGGCGCGCGGCGACGCCGAAAGCACCGCTTCTTCCGACGCCGAAAACAGCGACGAACTCCGCCTGCGCCTTGAACGACGCATGACAACAACCCTTGAAGACCTTGTGGCCAAAACGGTTGGATATGGCAACGTGCGTGCCAATGTCTCGCTTGATATGGATTTTGACCGCATCAGCACCAATTCCGAAACCTATGATCCAGACACCCAAGTCGTCCGTTCCACCCAGTCCGTGACTGAAGACGCCTCAACCCTTGGCGATTCCGCCGGTGGCGCGGTTTCTGTCTCAAACAGCCTGCCTGACAACACGAAAACCGCCCCCGCCGGTGCAGAGGCTTCAGGCAGCCGGAATTCACGAACGGAAGAAACCATCAATTACGAAATCGCCAAAACCATCACAAACCATGTCCGGGAAAGCGGACAGGTCAAGCGCATGTCGGTGGCTGTCCTTGTGGATGGCATCTACAGCGAGGATGAAAAAGGCAACATGACTTATCAGCCCCGCAGCAAGGAAGATCTTGAGACCATTACCGCATTGGTTCGCAGCGCAGCCGGATATGATGAAGCCCGCGGAGACCAGGTTGAAGTGGTTAACATGCAATTCACCAAGGAAGAGGAACGCTTCGATGGGGGAAATGACGGCACCATCCTCGGCTTCCCCCGCAGCGACCTGCTGAATCTTGCTGAAACCATTGTGGTGGGAATTCTCGGCATCCTGATTGTCCTCCTGGTTGTCCGCCCCATTCTCGGCCAGCTCCTGCATGCTTCGGCGCAAGCGTCCCAGGATTCGTCCAACGCCCAGGGCATGCTCACCGACCAGTCGCGCCAGATGGCCGCACTTCCCTCCCCCGGAGGCGGATCCTCCATGCAGGTTGCCACGGAAGATTCGGAATTTGAAAACATGATTGACATCGACAAGGTTGAAGGGCGCGTCCGGGCCTCCTCCTTGCGAAAACTTGGTGAAATTGTGGAAAAACATCCGGTCGAGGCGGTTTCCATCCTCCGCTCCTGGGTTTCCCAGGAAAACTCGTGAGGACCTGATCCATGACCATGCGTGTCCGTGACGATTACCGCAGCCTTTCCGGCCATGAAAAAGCCGCCATCATCATGCTGGCGATTGGCGAGGAAAATGCCGTCCGCCTTTTCCAGCACATGGACGAGGACGAGATCAAGGACCTCTCACAAACCATGGCCAACCTCGGTACCATCGGTTCCACCGTGGTTGAGCGGCTGCTGGTCGAGTTCGCCTCACAGATGTCATCCACCGGCTCCCTTGTCGGCACTTTTGAAAGCACGGAACGCCTCCTGCTCAAGGTCCTGCAGAAGGATCGCGTGGATTCCATCATGGAAGACATCCGTGGCCCCGCCGGGCGCACCATGTGGGACAAACTGGGCAACGTGAATGAGGTTGTTCTTGCCAACTACCTCAAGAACGAATATCCGCAAACCGTTGCCGTTGTCCTGTCCAAGATCCGCGCTGACCACGCAGCCCGCGTTCTCGCCCAGCTTCCTGAAGGCTTTGCCATGGAAGTTGTCTTGCGCATGCTGCGCATGGAAGCTGTGCAGAAAGAAGTTCTTGAAGACGTGGAGCGCACCCTGCGCAACGAATTCATGTCCAATCTCGCCCGCACAAGCCGACGCGATGCCCATGAAATGATGGCCGAAATCTTCAACAGCTTTGATCGCCAGACCGAAAGCCGTTTCCTGAACACGCTTGAAGAACGCAACCATGATGCCGCCGAAAAGATCAAGGCCCTCATGTTTACCTTTGAAGACCTCGGCAAACTCGACACAACCGGCATTCAGGTCCTGCTGCGCACGATTGAGAAGGAAAAGGTCACCGTTGCCCTCAAGGGTGCCAGCGACATCCTCAAGAACATGTTCTTTGGCAACATGTCGGAACGTGCCGCCAAGCTCATGCGTGAAGACATGGCCGCCATGGGGCCGGTGCGCCTGCGCGATGTGGACGAGGCACAACAGGCCCTTGTCCAGGCTGCCAAGGACTTGGCTGCCAAGGGCGAAATCATCATTGCCGACGGCAAGGAAGAGCAGCTGGTGTATTGATGGCATCCCCGCAGCCCCCACGCCCCTTTACCTTTGATCACCGTGTCTTTGATGACCAGCTGGTGGTGGACAAGCCACAACCGAAATACACGGAAAACGACCTTACCGCCGCGCAAGCCGAAGCCTTTGCAAAAGGCAGGGATGAAGGCCTGCGGGAAGAACGCGAAGGACAGACCCGGAAGGCCTGCGACCTTCTTGTCCGCCTGCTGGCCGAAAACACACGCCTTGAACAAGGCATTGCCGAACAGGCAACACGGCTGGTGGGAGATGCCGGGGAGCTTGCGCGCCGCATTCTTGCAAAGCTCATGCCCATGGCCACGGCCCGGGGGGGGCTGGAAGAAATTGAATCCCTCATTGCCAGCACCCTTCTTGAGCAGCATACGGCGCCGCGCATCAGCATCCATGTTGCCCCCGCCATGCAGGCCACCGTCAATGAACTGGTGGAGCGCCTGCGCAAGGATACGGCCTTTGAGGGAAAACTGGCCATCCTGTCTGACGAAACCTTTGGTGAAAGCGACTGCCGCCTGGAATGGGCCACCGGCGGCGCCGAACGAATGCTTGACAAGATCTGGAACGACATCAATACCTGCATTTCAAAAGCCACCCCGCAAGGAGAACCCTCATGACCGGCAACGAAAACCTCGATCTCAAGGAACTGGAAAGCCAGGGCAAGGATGAAACCGAAACATCCAGCCCCCTCATTTCCCCCCTCAATTCCCAGCATGAACTGGATGCGATTTATGACATCCCCGTCCAGATCTCCGCTGTGCTTGGCAAGGCCGACATGGCCGTAAGCCAGCTTTTGAAGCTGGGGCGCGGCGCTGTGGTTGAACTTGACCGCAAGGTTGGGGAAGCCATTGACATTTACGTCAACAACCGCCTCGTCGCCCGTGGCGAAGTTGTGGTCGTGGATGACCGCCTTGGCGTGACCATGACGGAAATCATCAAATCAGACAGGACTTGACAACACCATGAGGCTCCTCATCATCGGACAAGCACAAGGCCCCATCAGCGCGGCAGGCCGCATTGCCCACGAACGTGGCGCAAGGGTTGCCTATGCATCTGATGCGGCAGGCGCCCTTGCCGCCTTGCGGGCCGGGCATGGCGCCGACCTTGCCATGATGGATGTCGTCCTGGACATTTCCGGTTTCATCTCAAGCCTCGCCGCCGAACGCATCAATCTTCCCGTAGTCGCCTGCGGCGTGGATGTGGATGCTGGTGCCGCCGTGCGGGCCATCCGGGCGGGCGCCAAGGAATTTGTCCCCCTGCCGCCGGATGCCGAACTCATCGCCGCCGTTCTTGAAGCGGTGGCCGCCGAAAACCATGCCGTCATTGGCCGTGATCCGGCCATGATGTCTGTCATGAAGCTCGCGGGACAAGTTGCCGCAACCGATGCCACCATCCTCATCACGGGAGAATCCGGCACCGGCAAGGAAGTGATGGCGCGATACATCCATCTCAACAGCAAACGCGCGTCCGCCCCTTTCATTGCCATCAACTGCGCCGCCATTCCGGAAAACCTTCTGGAATCCGAACTGTTCGGCCACGAAAAAGGTGCCTTCACAGGGGCAACGGCACGCCGCATCGGCAAATTCGAGGAAGCCAATGGCGGCACCCTCCTGCTGGATGAGGTGAGCGAAATGGCCCCTCTCCTGCAGGCCAAACTGCTGCGTGCCATCCAGGAACGCGAAATTGAACGCGTGGGGGGATCCGGCCCCGTCAAGATCAACATCCGCCTGCTGGCCACCAGCAACCGGAACCTTGAGGAAGAAGTCAGGAAAGGCACCTTCCGCGAAGACCTCTATTACCGCCTCAATGTCATCAACCTTTGCCTGCCGCCCCTGCGTGACCGTCCGGGCGACATCCTGCCGCTGGCCGAACATTTCACCCGCAAATACTGCGAGCTGAATGGTTTTGATCCCAAGGACCTGGAAGATGGCGCCATCGACAAACTGGTTTCCCATGTCTGGCGTGGCAACATCCGCGAGCTGGAAAACACCATTTACCGGGGCGTTCTTGTTTCTCCGGGCGACAGCATCCCGTCGGAATCCATCATGATCCAACAGGGCGCGCCCATGCCAAAACCTTCAGCGCCACAGGCCCAGGCAACCCTTGCTGCCGGCGACCTCGTTGGCCGCACGGTGGCAGATGTCGAGAGAGACCTCATCATTGGCACCCTCCAGCATTGCTTTGGCAACCGCACCCATGCCGCCAACATTCTTGGCATTTCCATCCGCACCCTGCGCAACAAGCTCAAGGCATATACGGAAGAAGGCCTTGAGGTTCCCCAGCCCGGCGAAGGCGCGGAGGCCAGCGCCTAAATGACGGCTTCTGCAGGACAACAGGCCATGAACATGATGCGCCGAAGCGATATTGTCCTCGCTCTCGGCGTCATTGCCATTCTTGTCATCCTCATCCTGCCCATGCCCCGCTTCCTGCTGGACATGAGCCTTGCCATTTCCATGACCCTGTCCGTCATCATCCTGATGACATCCCTGTTCATCCGCCGCCCGCTGGAATTCACCTCCTTCCCCACCATCCTGCTGATCTCCACCATCCTGCGCCTGGCCCTGAACCTCGCTTCCACCCGCCTCATCCTCGCGGGCGGCCACACCGGCCCGGAGGCCGCCGGCCGCGTGATTGCCGCCTTTGGGCATTTTGTCATGGGCGGAAATTTCATCATTGGCATCGTCGTTTTCTCCATTCTTGTCCTTGTCAATTTCATTGTCATCACCAAGGGATCCAGCCGCATTGCCGAAGTGGCGGCACGCTTCAGCCTGGATGCCATGCCCGGCAAGCAGATGGCCATCGACGCCGACCTGTCTTCCGGTCTCATCAATGAAGATTCCGCCCGCCTGCGCCGGCGCGAACTCGAAGAGGAAAGCACCTTCTTCGGCGCCATGGACGGTGCCGCGAAATTCGTGCGCGGCGATGCCGTAGCCGGACTGCTCATCACCTTCATCAACATCATTGGCGGCATCATCATCGGCACCGCCCAGCAAAACCTTTCGCTGGCCGAAGCCGCGCAAAATTATACCCTGCTCACGGTTGGCGATGGCCTTGTGTCGCAAATTCCCGCCCTCATCGTCTCAACCGCCGCCGGACTGCTGGTCTCCAAGGCAGGCATCACCGGAAGCACCGATGCCGCGCTGTTTGGCCAGATGAGCCGTTATCCCACCGCTCTTGGCCTGTCCGGAACCCTGCTCATTGTCATGGGGCTACTGCCCGGCCTTCCCCTTCTGCCTTTCCTGGCACTGGGTGGAACCCTGGCCTACACGGCCAACCAGATCCCGAAAATCCGGGCCCGCGCCGAAGCCTCCGAAAAAGCGGCAGCAACCGCAGAAGCCGCAGCAAAACCAACAGCTGACGCGCCCATTTCCCAAGCCCTGGCCATGGATCATGTCCGGGTGGAAATCGGTTACGGCCTTTTGTCCCTGGCCAGTGGCGACATCGGCCAGCGCCTCACCGACCAGATCAAGGCCCTGCGGCGGCAAATGGCCTCCGACATGGGATTCATCCTGCCCTCTGTCCGCATTCAGGATAACCTTCAGCTCCCGGCCACCAGCTATGTCATTCGCATCAAGGAGATTGAAGCGGCACGCGGCAACCTCCAGCCTGGCCTCCTCCTCTGCATGGACGGGCAGGGGGCGACCGTTTCCATTCCCGGGGAACAGGTGCGGGAACCCACTTTTGGCCTGCCCGCAACCTGGATCGCCCCGGCATCCAAGGAAGAAGCCCAGTTCAAGGGTTATACCGTAGTGGATCCCTCCACGGTTCTGGTTACCCACCTGACCGAAATCATCAGGGACAACATGCCCGACCTGCTGTCCTATGCCGAAACGCAGAAACTCCTTGATGAAATCGCGCCCGGTTATGGCAAGCTGGTTTCCGACATCATTCCTTCACAAATCACTGTGGGCGGCCTGCAGCGCATCCTGCAGAACCTGCTGGCCGAGCGTGTTTCCATCCGCGACCTGCCCACCATCCTTGAAGGCGTGGCGGAAGCTTGCGCCATCACCCGCAGCATTTCGGCCATCACGGAACATGTCCGGGCGCGCCTCGCGCGCCAGTTGTGTGAAGCGGGGACATCTACCGGAGGCGTCCTGCCGCTTCTGACCCTGTCCCCCACATGGGAACAGGCTTTTGCCGAATCCCTCGTGGGCGAAGGCGAAAACCGACAGCTGGCCATGCCGCCGACACAACTTCAGCAATTCATAACTTCTGTCAGGCAATCTTTTGAATCACAGGCAAAGGCTGGCGAATCTCCTGTTTTGCTCACCAGCCCTTCCATTCGTCCTTTTGTGCGATCAATTGTTGAAAGATTTCGTCCGCAAACTGTAGTAATGTCGCAGAATGAGATTCATCCCAAGGCACGAATCAAAACCATGGGGCAGATATGAGACTTAAAACATTTCACGCATCCTCGATGGTCGAGGCCATGCGACAGGTTCGGGAAGCACTGGGCGATGATGCCATCATCGTCTCCTCCCGCACGGAAAATGGCGGATCGGTTGTCCGCCTGACCGCCGCGATAGACGAGGATGAACATATGGACCGTGCTGCACACCAGCCGTCCGAAACCCAGAAAGACGCCCCCTTTTCCAAACCGACCTCCATTCCGGATGCCGGGGAGGAACTCATCGAAATCCTGCTGCGTCACGGTACACCGGCTGCTGTCACCGAACGTTTCCTTTCCGCTGCGGCCCCCATGGCTGGCACAGAAAACTCGATGGAAGAACGCCTGGCTGCCATCCTGTCCGATGTCCTTTCCTTCAAGCCGCTTCCGCGTGGTCCATCGCCACGCCCCCTTGTTTTCACGGGCCTTCCGGGCGCCGGAAAAACTCTTTCCATTGCCCGTTTTGCCACCCAAGCGGTCATGGCTGGCCTCAAACCCGCCGTCATCAGCGCCGACACCATCCGCGCCGGCGGCACCGAACAGCTGGAAGCCTTCACCCGCATTCTCAAAATCAAGCTCATGACCATTGAGGATCCGGATGCCCTTGAAGATGCCCTTGCCGCCATTCCTGCGGCAGACCTCTTCCTCATAGACACCCCGGGCATCAACCCCTTCAATGCCGATGAACGCCTCATGCTGCGCAAGCTCCTGTCCCTGCCCGGGTGCGATGGCATCCTTGTCATGCCGGGAAGCGGCGACCCCATAGAAGCCGCTGAAAATGCCCAGACCTTTCTGGATCTTGGCGTCTCGCGCATCATGCCGACCCGACTTGACATTTCCCGCAGGTTCGGCGCCCTTCTGGCCGCAACGGAAACAACTAGGCTTCCGCTTTGCGATGCCAGCGCAAGCCCAAAAGTCACCGATCCCTTTATTGAAACCACTCCCAAATATCTCGCTGGCCTGCTGGCCGCAGGTTCCCCGTTAGAGGTGTCACCATGAACGATTCGCACCAGCCGAACATTCCGGCGCCCCGCAACATCATCGCCATTGCCAGTGGCAAAGGCGGTGTCGGAAAAACCTGTTTCTCCATCAGCCTGTGCCATGCCCTCGCGCGCAAAGGCAAACGCGTCCTCCTGTTTGATGGAGACTTGGGTCTGGCCAATGTGGACGTCCAGCTGGGCTTGTCCCCAAAACTTGACCTGACCTCCGTGATTGAGGGCCATGCCACCCTGAAGGGCGCCATTACCCGTTTTGACGAAGGCAATTTTGACATCATTGCCGGACGTTCGGGCACGGGCAGCCTGGCCTCCCTTCCCGCCCCCCTGCTCTCCAACCTGCGCATGCAGCTTGCCGACCTGTCCCCCGCCTACGACCGCGTGGTACTGGATCTTGGCGCCGGCATCAACCGCACCGTCCAGCAGCTGGCCGCATCGGCCGGAACCACCATAGTCATCACCACGGATGAACCAACCGCACTGACCGACGCCTATGCTTTCATCAAACTCAACCACACCGTGATCGGAGCGGAAAACATCTCTGTCGTCGTCAACATGGCCCCCAGCACCCGCGAAGGCCTGCATACCTACGAAACCCTTCTCAAGGCCTGCCAGAACTTCCTGCACATCTCCCCCATCCTGGCCGGGGTTGTGCGTCGGGACAGCCGCGTACGCGATGCCATCCGCAACCAGAGCCCGCTCTTTATCCGCTATCCGGCTTGTGATGCAGCCGCCGACATTGAGAATGTCGCCGCAAAACTCCTCGCCTGAAATCCGGTTTCGCATGAGTGTCAGCCTGCCCCCCATCAAGTCGTTCCAGCAGCAGCCCCAGGCAGGCGGTGGCGAACCCCCGTTGGGTACAGCCATGCTCATGGAGGTTCCTGAGCGGCTGCAAAACATTCCGCACAGCATTACGCTTTCCGCCTATATCATTTCGATTGAAAACGAGGTCACCCGGGCCCGTGTTTCGGCGGGCGACATCCTCATGCGCAGCTCTGTTTCCCTCCTCAAGGGGAAACCCCTTCTTATCCAGCTGGCTCCCGGAACGCCCCCAACCTTTGCTGTCCTTTTTGCCATTTCAAGGGTTGGAGCCTCCCATCAGGATTCCCCTCTGGCCCCGCCTTCTTCAAAAGCGGCAGAATCTTCCCCACATACAGGGCAGACAACGCCCGGAACGCCAAGTTTTGCCACATCCGGCCTTGGTGCCCTGCTGGAAGTTCAGGAAAACACGCCCCCAGAAACAGAATCTCCCCGGGATGTCCGTCCCCTGGCTGAAGAACCACAAAAATCAAACCTTGAACTGGACACCTGAACAAACAAAAAGCCAGGCAAATGCCCGGCTTTTTTCTTCATGTCCCTTTGGTCGGCAGCAAGCATGGGCCTAACCCTTGCGGCGGTGGCCTTCGGTGGCAATTTCATCCATCAGCTTGTTTTCTTCACGCAAGGTTTCCATACGGGCTTCCGTATCGCGGCTATCCTGCGCCACCTCATATTTCTTGAGTTCCCGGAAGGATTCCCGCAATTCCTCGGCCGCCGTTTCAATGCGTTCAGCCACCTGTGAAATGGAGGATTCCAGGCTTTTCCGCCGCGCAATGGCCGATGCGACATAAGCGCCAAAGGTAGGGGAGGATTCCATGACGTCCGCGCTTTCCTCGTGCTCGCGGGCCATATCATCTTCCACATGTTTTTTTTCGGCTTCAAGACGCATGGCCAACTGGTTGAGATCCATCAGGATCCTGCGTTTTTCATCCAGCTCCCAACGCCTCAGCCTGATCAGGGATTTCAGGTCGCTCATTCCGCTTTCATATCCAGTATGGCAGCCAGCGAATCATACCCTTCGCCAAGGCGCGCGCATTCATTTTTACGCTGTTTGAGAAATGTTTCAAGGGCGGGATAAAGTTCAATCGCTTCATCCACCTTTTCATCACTGCCGCGCTTGTAAGCGCCAAGACGGATCAGTTCCGCCATATCCTCATAAAGGGCAATGATTTCACGGGCCCGCGCCACCAGTGCATTCTGGGCATCCGTATTGCAACCCGGCATGGTTCGCGACACGCTGCGCAGAAGGTTGATGGCTGGATGGCGCCCACGCTCGCCAATGGCGCGTTCCAGCACGATATGCCCATCGAGGATGCCGCGCACGGCATCGGCAATAGGCTCGTTATGGTCATCACCATCCACCAGGATGGAAAAAAGGCCCGTAATGCGTCCCTGTCCCTTTTTGCCAGGGCCCGCCCGCTCCAGCAGGCGCGCAAGCTCTGCAAAGGTGGTGGGAGGATACCCCTTGCTGGTTGGCGGTTCGCCAGCGGAAAGACCTATTTCACGCTGGGCCATGGCAAAGCGGGTTACACTGTCAATCATGCACAGGACATTACTGCCCTCATCACGGAAATGTTCCGCAAGACTGAGGGTCATGTAAGCGGCCTGCCGACGCATCAGCGGCGCTTCATCGGATGTGGCCACCACCACCACGCTGCGGGCAAGGCCTTCCGGGCCAAGATCGTCCTCAAGGAATTCCTGCACCTCGCGGCCACGTTCTCCCACAAGGCCAATCACGCTCACATCCGATGACGTATAACGTGCCAGCATGGCCAAAAGGGTGGATTTTCCGACCCCGGAACCCGCAAAGATCCCCATGCGCTGGCCTTCACAGCAGGTCAGGAAGGTATTGAGCGAACGCACCCCCAGATCCAGCTTGCCACCAATCCGCTGGCGTTCATGGGCCGAAGGCGGACGATTGCGCAGGGGAACGCCTGTTGCCCCCATGGGAAGGGGGCCCTTTCCATCCATCGGTTCACCAAAAGCATTAACCACACGCCCCAGCCAGCCATCCGATGGATAAACCATAGGCTGGCTTTCCATGGCTTCGGCGCGATTCCCAAGCCCAACCCCCTCAAGAGGAACAAAAGGCATGAGCAGGGTTCGGCCATTCCGGAACCCCACAACCTCGCAAGGGAGCCGTTCACCGCCATATCCCAGAATGTCGCAACGCCCTCCAACCGCAAGGCGGCGTTCAAGCCCGGCCACTTCCACCAGCATGCCCTGAACCGCAGAAACCCGCCCGAAATGACGGACTGTCTGGATATTTTCTATATTGCGGAACAAATCGCTATCGGATATGGACACAAAATCCCCATTCATTAACTTTTTCGTTAACCTTTGTATGGTTAATATCGCAATGTTCGTTAATTCGTGGTAAAAAAATTCACCACCCATTAACGTTTGTCGTCTTTATACACTAACAACCAAAAGTTGTGGTATATTTTAAGGGGATTACAAATGCGCGTACTTCTTGTGGATGATGATGCCAGCATTTCCCGCAGCATTGAGCTGATGCTCAAGAGCGAAGGGTTCATTGTTGACATTACGGATCTGGGCGAAGACGGTCTCGAAATCGGCAAGCTCTATGATTACGACATCATCATCCTTGACCTCATGCTGCCCGACATTGACGGATATGAAGTCCTGCGCCGCCTGCGCCAAGCCCGCATCCAGACCCCCATCCTCATCCTTTCCGGCCTGTCGGAAATGGACAACAAGATCAAGGGACTTGGCATTGGTGCGGATGATTACCTGACCAAACCGTTTGACAAACGTGAACTGCTGGCACGCGTGCAGGCCATCGTACGCCGCAGCAAGGGACATGCCCAGAACGTCATCAAGACAGGCCGCCTGTCCGTTAACCTGGACGCCCGCACCGCCGAAGTGGAAGGGATTCCCCTGCACCTGACCGGCAAGGAATACGGCATTCTGGAACTCCTTTCCCTGCGCAAGGGCACCACCCTGACCAAGGAAATGTTCCTCAACCACCTTTACGGCGGCATGGATGAACCGGAAGTGAAGATCATCGATGTGTTCATCTGCAAGCTGCGCAAGAAGCTCCAGCAGGCCACGGGCGGCGAGGATTACATTGAAACCGTGTGGGGACGCGGCTATGTCCTGCGTGACCCCCTTCCGCAAAACATTCCGCTTGCTCCGGCCAAGAAATCCAGCAGTAAATAAAACCTGTTGCCATGAAAAGAAAAAGGGGCGATCCGTGCAGGAGCGCCCCTTTTTGAGCCTTGAGCGTTTAGATTGAACAATTCCTGTTGCTCTTGGGATGCGCCAGACCGCAAGGCGCTTGCCCGCAGGGGCGATGCGACCAGAATTCAGGCCACTGGTGCCCAGAGAACATCATCGATGTGATCCGCACCGCAGCACAGCATGGCCAGGCGATCCATGCCGAGCGCAATCCCGGAGCTTTCCGGCATGCCCTCCTCAAGAGCCGCAAGAAAATCCTCATCGATCGGATAGCGGAATCCGTAAAGCTTTTCCTTGAGCGCCATGTCTTCCTCAAAGCGACGGCGCTGTTCCTTTGCGTTGGTCAGTTCGCCAAAGGCGTTGGCCAGCTCCAGGCCACAGACATAAATCTCGAACCGTTCCGCAAGGCGCGGGTCTGAAGCCTTGGGACGGGAGAGGGCGGCCATGGAGATGGGATAGTCGTAAAGGATGCAGGGAGCGCCGTCGCCCAGTTTCGGTTCAATGATGTCCTGGAAAATCCGGAAATAGATGTCCTCCCAGCTGTCCCCCACATGCGGCGCAATGCCAACCCGGATGGCTTCCTGCCAAAGGGCTTCCGCATTTCCCACCTCGGCAAGGATATCGATCTTGCAATATTCATGGAAAGACTCGGCCACCGAAAGTCGGGTGAATGGCTGGAAAGGATCGCTTGCACGGCCACGGTAACGCAGGGTTTTTGTGCCTGCGCCTGTTGCTGCGGCCCGCAACAGGCCTTCACAATCCTCCATGAGGTCTTCATAGGTAGCCCCTGCACGATACCATTCAATCATCGAAAATTCCGGATGATGGGTGGAGGAGCGTTCTCCGTTACGGTACGTATGGCAAATCTGGAAAATGCGCGGCAAGCCAGCCACCAGAAGCTTCTTCATGGCAAATTCCGGACTGGTGTGCAGGTAAAAGCGGCGCATGGCTTCCCCCGGCTCCGCAATATCCGTGGCAAAGGCCATGATATGCGGCTCCATGCCGGGACTGACCTGCAAGGCTGGCGTTTCCGGTTCGGCAAAATCGCGTTCATAAAAAAACTGGCGCACAGCGCGCGTCATCTTGTCCCTGCGGTGCAGGTTTTCAATTCTTTTGGCGAACATGTCTCCGCGCCACCATGGCGTTTTTTTCGACATTTTCACATCTCCCTCTTGAGAAACCCATCCAACATGGGGTATAGCCCATTGCTTGAAGGCGGCAAAACTGTTATGTTTTTTTCGTCTATTTAGCAAGTGGTAACCATGAAGGAAAGCATCTCCCCATGAAAGTCAACGCCATCACCATCCGCGCCGGCAATGTTCTTGAGCAAGAAGGCAAGCTCTGGGCCGTTCTCAAGAGCGAAATCATGCAGCCGGGCAAAGGCGCCGCCGTCATCCAGGTGGAAATGCGCGATGTCCGCACCGGTACCAAGACCAACGTCCGCTACCGCACGCAGGAAGCGGTGGAACGCGTCCAGCTGGACGAATACGAATACCAGTTCCTGTTTGCCGATGGCAACCTGCTCACCTTCATGAACAATGAAACTTTCGAGCAGATCACCGTGGAAAAGGATATTGTCGGTTATCCCGCCGCCTTCCTGCAGGACGGCATGGTTTGCACCATCCGCACCTATGAAGGCAAGCCGATCAGCGTCGAGCTGCCGGACAGCGTCATCATGACCTTGATCGAGGCAGACCCTGTGGTGAAGGGCCAAACGGCATCTTCATCCTACAAGCCGGCCAAAATGGAAAATGGCGAGCGCGTCATGGTTCCGCCACACATTGAAAATGGCACCCGCATCGTTGTGCGGACCACTGACGGCACTTACGTCGAACGCGCGAAGGAATAAAGCGAAGATGGCTCCTCCCCTTTCCCCTCTCATGACGATCATGACAAGAGCCGCCCAAATGGCAGCCAAATCGCTCCTGCATGATTTTGGCGAGGTGGAAAACCTCCAGGTTTCCCGCAAGGGGCCAGCCGACTTTGTTTCAACGGCAGATGAAAACGCGCAAAAGATCCTGAAGCGCGAACTGCAAAAGGCCCGTCCGGGCTTTACCTTCCTCATGGAAGAAGGCCAGCCGCACGCCGCACATGAACCCGGCCAGGAACGTTTCATCATCGACCCGCTGGATGGAACCGACAATTACCTGCATGGCATTCCACACTGGGCCATTTCCATTGCCGTGGAAAAGGATGGCGAAATCCTTGCGGCCCTCATCCTCAATCCCGTCGGGAACGAGATGTACCACGCCGAAAAAGGCATGGGCGCCTACATGAACCACCGCCGACTCCGGGTTTCCGGCCGGGATGTCACGGAAAAGGGCCTTATCGGCACAGTCATCCCAACTCTGAAACGCGCCGCCTTCAAGCCCGCCTTCCAGACGCAAATGGACAAGGTATCCAGCCATTTTGGCTGCATCAACCGCATGGGATCCGCCGCTCTCGACCTTGCCTATGTGGCCTCGGGACGCATGGATGGTTTCTGGGCGGAAGACCTCAAGCCATGGGATATTGCTGCGGGTCTTTTGATCGTTCATGAGGCTGGCGGTTTTTCGAGCCAGTTTGATGGAACATCCTCTCCATTGTTTTCAGGGACCATCATTGCCGGAAATCCTGCCATCCACAAATCCCTGCACAGCCTCCTGCAGGGCATGGAAACCCAAACATCTGCATAAGGGGGGAAACCCGCCGTGACCAACCGCCTGATGACCTCTGCTTCCGTTTTTGCCCTCACAATGGGACTTGTTTTCCATCCTGTCATGGCACAGACCGTGGTTGGAACGCCTGGCGGAACATCTCCCGGCATGGCGGTTGAAGTCAATCTTGACATTCTGGAACCCAATCAGCACGCGGTCTCCCTTCCGCCTGTGGTTCTCACGCCGCCGCCCGCCCTCAACATGGCTCCAAAAACGACTTTGTCGCCACCTGTCATTCAGGCGCCCGCACCTGCAGCTGAAAAAAAAACTGAGATTCCAGCCGCCCCATCTGCCGCTCCCCTGGTTTCCGCCAAAACCGTACTGCCCCCTGTAAAACCACAGGCTCCGGAAGCAGCAAGCGAAAAAAAACCAGAAACCGCACAAAAACCGATAGTTGCCGCGACAAAACCCACGGCCACAAAATCCATGCCAAAACGCTTGCCCGGCACCGGTTCAGGCCATCAGACATCGACCCCAACGCCGCCGTCCAAACCGGAAAAGACCGCCAAACCTGAAAGCGAAGCTTGGCCCATGGGCCGCAAAACCGCTATCGATGGTGCCATTGAGGCTGAAGCCTTGCGTGATGCCCTGGCCAAAGCGCGGGAACAGATGGGAGACAACAAATCCCTTCCTCCTGCCGCTGCCCTCACCCCCTCGCCCAATACGCCACGGGGCGAACCAAAACCCAATGCAATTGATGGCGCCCTCAAGGCCGCCGTCCTGCGCGAAGCTACAGAAAAAGCGGCAGAAATCCGCGGCGGACGGAACAAGACGGAAGAAACTCCGGTCACAACCATGGCTTCTGCCAGCACAACAGTTGCCCCCCCATCCGCAACATCTGATCCAACCCCCGCTGCGACGGCAAACACCACAGCACCAACATCCAAACCTGTTGTACAGGAACAAAAGCCACAAGCGCCTGTTGCCGCCGTCATGGCCAAGCCGGAAAACCTCCGCCTCACCTTTGAAGGCACCACCTCTGACATCAAGTCCGAATATCCTCCCAAGATTGATGCCATCATTGGCTGGCTGCAAAAAAATGAAACGGCACGCCTGCAAATTGAAGCCTACGCCTCAAGCCCGGATGGACAAACCAACATGGCCCGGCGCATTTCCCTGTCCCGCGCCCTTGCCATCCGTTCCTACCTGATTGACCACAGCATTCGCAGCACCCGCATTGACGTGCGTGCCAAGGGCGATGCCACCACGGAAGAACCGCTTGACCGGGTTGACCTCATCATCACCGAATAAAATTCCTTCCTGAATTGGACACAAGAAAAAGCCGGGCATTGCCCGGCTTTTTCTTGTGTCACAAAGATAGGACATTTACTGTTCCAGAGCATTTAACGTTTAGATTGAACAATGCCTGTTGATCTTGGGATGAGCCAGACCGCAAGGCGCAAACCGCGGGGCGATGCGGGCATCGTCCAAGGTTTGAAAACACGGCGGATGGCCATCAAAAGGCAACAGGGGTATTCAAGATGAACGTTAAATGCTCCAGTCCTTACTCCCAGGCAAGAGCCACGACAGGATCCAAGCGGGCCGCCTTGCGGGCCGGCATGTAACCAAAGATGATGCCGGTGAGGAAAGCGCTCCCAAACGCCATGAGCGCGGGCCCCGCCGTAAAGGCAATGGGCATGCCCCCCAAACCCTTGATAAGCCAGCCAACGCTCCAGCCCAGCAAAACCCCAATAATACCGCCAATGGCGCACACCACTGCCGATTCAATGTTGAACTGGAGCAGGATATCACGCCGCCTTGCGCCCGTGGCCATGCGGATGCCGATTTCCCGCGTACGCTCGGTCACGCTCACCAGCATGATATTCATCACACCAATGCCGCCCACAAGCAGGGAAATGATGGCCACCGCCCCCAGAAACAGTTTGAGGGTATTGGTGGTATCCGTCACCATCTCCACCAGGGATGCCATGTTGCGGGTGGAAAAATCTTCCAGACCATGACGCTCCAGCAGAAGATCCTTGATGTCCTGCTCTGTATCATTGATCTGGGCGAGGTTTGAAACCTTGACGGTTAAACTGCTGATATAATTCTGGCCAAAAAGACGCATATTGCCAGTCGTGACCGGGATCATCACCACATCATCCTGGTCGGATCCCATGGCGGACCCCCCTTGCTCCTTCATGACGCCAATCACCTCGAAAGGTACATTCTTGATCAGCACATATTTGCCAATGGGATTTTCCCCTTCCGAAAACACAGCCTCCAGAACCGTCTTGCCCAGCACCGCGACCGAAGCATACCCCCTCATATCCTGGGCCCCAAAGAAACTGCCCTTCTCCACCGTCCAGTCCCGCGCTTTCGGAAAATCGGGGCCAACGCCCTGAACCTGCGTCTGGTAGTCCTGGTTGCCGTAACGGATGGTATAGCGTCCAGACCGCTGCGGAACCACGGCTTCAACATTGGAAAGTTTCGCAATGGCATCTGAATCCTCCAGCGTCAGGCTGGTGACATCCTGCCCGCCGCGCTGACCCGGAATATCCATGCCCGGACGCACCGTAATGAGATTGGTGCCCATGGACGTGATGCGTCCAAGGATGGATTGTCGTGCCCCATCGCCAATGGCCAGCATGGCCACAACCGACGCCACACCAATGACAATGCCCAGAAGCGTCAGCGCCGTCCGGAACAGGTTGACCCGCAAGGACTGAATGGCCATGGTCACCGCTTCACCAATGGCCGTGGCAATGTTCATGCCATGGTCGCGCTTGATTTTGGCGCCCGTGTCCCGCAATTTCGCTTCCGACTGGATGGTTTCCTTGAAAATCTTGCCATCATGCAGGTGAATGACGCGTTCCGCCTGCAGGGCCACATCCTCATTGTGGGTAATGATGATGATGGTTCGCCCCTCGCCATGCAGGTTGTGCAGAAGTTCCATCACGTCATCGCCCGTCCGGCTGTCAAGCGCACCCGTGGGTTCATCCGCCAGAATGACGGGAGGGTCATTCATCAGCGCGCGGGCAATGGCCACCCGCTGCTGCTGGCCCCCGGAAAGCTGGGAGGGATAATGACGCTTGCGGTCCCCCATGCCAAGCTGCCCCAGCAGATCCTCGGAACGCTGGTCGCGAATGTCCTTGTCTATTCCCGCGTATATGGCGGGAATTTCGACATTGGCCTGCGCATTCACGCTGGCAATCAGGTTGTAGCGCTGGAAAATGAACCCAAAAGTTTCCCGGCGCAGGGCCGCCAGTTCATCCGGCAGCATGTTGCGGGTTTCCCGGCCCATGATGCGGCAACTGCCTGCCGTTGGCCGATCCAGACAACCGACCACATTCATCATGGTGGACTTGCCGGACCCCGAAGGCCCCATGATGGCCACAAACTCGCCTTCCCTTATGGTCAGGGACACATGGTCAAGCGCGCGCACGATATCCGCATCGCTCTCTTCCCCATAAAAGCGCGAAAGCCCGGAAAGCTCAACCACCGCCCGTCCTGGGGATGCCATCAGCGCAGACCTCCCATCATCCCCGGACGCTGGTTGCTTGCCTGTACATTCGCCGAGGGACCTCCCGCACCTGTTGCATTAGATGTTTTTGCGGCCCCCACAACAACCCGGTCACCAACAGCAAGGCCTGACTTGACCTCTGCCCGAACCCGGTTCATGAGGCCAACAAGAACCGTACGATCAACGGCCTGTCCGCCCTGCCAGACACGCACCACATAAGCTTCCGCTCCAGGCTGGTCTTCATCTTCCATCCGGCGCCCCAGGGCAGACACGGGTACCAGCGGCACATTGGCCGCCTTGGCCACCGTAAAAAACACCTGGGCGCTCATGCCGTTCATCAGTCGGCGATCACGATTATCCACATCAATGAGAACGTTGTAGAGAACGACTTCGCTGACGATTTCCGGCGTTGGCATGACCTGCCGCACACGGCCCTTGCGTTTTTGCGTTGTGTCTCCAAGAGTTGTGAAGCTGACCTCCATCCCCTCACTCACCTTCATCACATCCGCTTCGGAAACCTGTGCCCAAACCGTCATGGTATCCAGGTCGGCAATGGTCAGCACTGTTGGTGATGTCTGGCTGGCGTTCAGCGTTTGGCCCTCTTTCACCGGAATATCCACCACAACCCCATCCCGCGGGGCAGAAATATTGGTATAGCCAAGATTGAGCCGGTCTTCATCCAGCGTGGACTGCATTTTTTCAATCTGCGCCGTCAGGGAATCAATTCCGGCACTTGCCTTGTCCAGCGCTGCCGCCGTTTCCTCAATAGCCGCATCGCTCACAAACTTGCTCTTTTGCAGGGACAGGTTACGCTTGTGCTTCTGCTCCGCAAGAACCATCGACGCTTTGGCGTCTCCATACTGGGCCCGCAAAACCTTGAGGCTTGCCTCATCCGCCGCAAGGCGGGACTGGTAAATCCTGGGATCAATCTCCGCAAGAGGATCTCCAACAGACACCAGCGCACCAACTTCAACATAAAGTTTTTTAAGCTGTCCGGAAACCTGCGTTCCGACATCAAGGGAATCCTTTGGTTCGATTCGGCCCTGTGCCGTCACGGTTTCCTCGATGGTGCCCAGGATCACGTCATCAAACTTGACCGCTGCTTCGGCGCTGCCATCCTGCATCTGGCGCCACGCCCAAAAGCCGCCTGCTCCCGCCAGCAAAACCAGAACAATCGCAATTTTTTTCATCTTCCTGCGCATGACCTATCTCCTTGTCTCAATATTATATGCCGCCACACCACATCTTGCTATTGAAATTGCAAGGTGCAATCCCTTATAGTTCTCCGCTCATGTTTTCATAAAATGGCGCACAGCTTGACAGGATTCCTTTTCCATGCAGACACTTCCCATCACCACCGAAGGTTTTGAAAAATTGCAGCGAGAGCTTCGCCATCTCAAAACAGTGGAACGCCCAACCATCATCAAGGCCATTTCCGAAGCCCGCGAACATGGGGACCTTTCGGAAAACGCCGAATACCATGCCGCACGCGAACGGCAGAGTTTCATTGAAGGCCGCATCAACGAGCTTGAGGACGTGACCGCCCGCGCCGAAGTCATCGACATTTCCAAGATGTCGGGAACATCCGCCAAGTTCGGTGCCCAGGTCACCCTGATGGATGAAGACACGGAAGTTGAAGTGAGCTACAGGATTGTTGGCCCCATGGAAGCCGATCTGCGGCATGGATCCATTTCCATCACGTCCCCGCTTGGCCGCAGCCTTATTGGCAAACATGCCGGCGAAACCATCGAGGTCATCACCCCCGGCGGATCAAAAAGTTATGAAATCATGGATATTTCTTTCGGATAACCGGTTTCAGACATAAAAAAAGGGCGCCTTTCACGGCGCCTTTTTTTACGCCCCATCCGGAGCATTTTCATTTTTGACCCGCTCTTCCAAAAATTCCATTGGCACCCCACCACGGTCATAAAACTTGCGCATGATGATCGAGGAATGCACTTTATGCACATTTGGTGTCTTGAGGAGTTTTCCGATAAGGAATTGGCGGTAACTATCCCAATCCTGCGCAACAATCTTGAGAACATAATCGGCTTCGCCGGTCACCATGTAGCATTCCCGCACTTCCGGCCATCCTTCGACATCCGACAGGAACTGTTGCACTACCTCGTCCTTGTGACCGGACAGGAACACCTGAACAATCGCCGGCGCATGGAACCCGACAGCCACATGATCAACATCCGCATGGTAACCGCGAATAATCTTCTGCTCCTCCAGAATGCGCACCCGGCGCAGGCAGGAAGGCGGGGAAATTCCAACCCGTTTGGCCAGTTCAAGATTGGTAATACGGCCATTTTCCTGGAGAATGGTGAGCAATTTCACATCCATTTCATCCAGCTTGATGTTTTTCATAAAAACCCTCCATGCAAATTCATCCAGAAAACGCGAGGCAGACTACTTCATCCCCGGCACAAAAACCGGACGCGCCATGCGGATTTTTGAGTTGTTTGCAACGGAATGGGAAACAACTTCCTGCTGAAAGGATGTTTTTGCGGCCTTCTCACGTTCCGCCCGCGCAACCTCTCCCAGCAAACGACAGGAACAGAATCCATACCAGGCAATGACCGCGCCAAGAAATGCTGTCGCAGCAAGGGTGGGCCACATTGAAAACTCGGGCAGCAATACACGGTCGGCTTTCTGGTTGATTCCCTGAACCCAAACGTCTCCGTTCCTCAGGAATTTTACGAGACGACCATCAAGCGATGATCCGGAAACTTCATGTTTTCCACTCGGCATCATTCTAACCCTCTATTGAAGAAGCTGCGTTTTTAGACCATCTCCAAAAAAATGGAAACAGTTATTTTAAAATCCGGTTCAAAGCATCCAGCAATGTCTGCATGTCATCCGGAAGGAAACTTTCAAACCGCATACGTTCCCCACTCCTTGGGTGAAGGAAGGAAATTTCGCGCGCATGCAGGGCCTGCCGGGGAAAAGCCGACAACATTTCGACCACGTCGGGCGCAAGGCCCCTGGTCCAGGTTTTGCGGGCATGGCCATAGGTCTGGTCTCCCACCAAAGGACAGCCCATGGATGCCATATGCACGCGGATCTGATGGGTACGTCCTGTCTTGAGACGGCATTCCACCAAAGAAACCCACGCCCCATAATGCGCCAGGACCGCATAATCCGTGACGGCTTCCTTGCCCCCGCGAGACACCAGCGCCATTTTCTTGCGATCATGCGGATTACGGCCAATGGCCCCCTCAATCCGCCCCTTGGCCTGGGATGGCCCCTTCCATACCAGCGCCACATACACCCGTGTCAGGCTGCGATCGGAAAGCTGCGCCGAAAGGCCATGATGCGCCGCATCATTCTTGGCCACAACCATAAGCCCGGTTGTATCCTTGTCCAGACGATGGACAATACCCGGCCGCTTCACCCCGCCAATCCCCGAAAGGCTGTCGCCACAATGGGCAAGCAGGGCATTGACCAGCGTGCCATCCGCATTGCCTGCGGCCGGATGCACCACAAGTCCTGCCGGCTTGTTGATCACCAGCAGGTCATCATCCTCGTACACCACTTCAAGCGGAATCGCCTGCGCTTCAGGCAGGGCTTCCACGGCAGGGGGCTCGCACACCTCGAAAGCCTCACCTTCCTGAACCTTGCGGGAAGCATCCTGCACCACCACCCCTTCCGAACGCACCATCCCCTGCGCCAGCAAGGCCTGGATCCGCGCCCGTGAAAACTGCGGCAAGGCATCGGTCAGCGCCCTGTCCAGACGCTTCCCCCCCAAAGCCAAATGAACCTTGTGGATCAGAGCGTCCAAACCGGCATCCCCAGCTGCCGCCACATGCCCTTGAGATCAGCCACAAGCCCGCCTTCACGCATCATGCCTGCAAGCTGCACCGCCGTCAGTGTCTTGTAGGAATCATGCGCCACCGCGCCCAGGACACAATCAAAGCCGCATGCGCCCTCAAGGCTGGGCAGGAGATCAAGGCCATAAGCCTTTTTGGCAAGCACCGCATCCGCCATCGGATCATGCACAGCCACCTCGCAGCCATGGCTGCGCAGGCGCTGGATCAGGTCCACCACCTTGGTGTTGCGCTGGTCGGGCACGTTTTCCTTGAAGGTCAGCCCCAGCACCAGAACCTTGGGAACAGCATTGGGCGCCATGCGCTTGTTGATGTCGTCCACCAGGCGGTCAGCCACATAATTCGCCATGTTGTCATTGATGCGACGCCCTGCGAGAATGACTTCCGGCCGCACGCCCAGTACCTCGGCACAATGCGACAGGTAATAGGGATCCACGCCGATGCAGTGCCCGCCCACAAGGCCGGGCTGGAATTTCAGGAAGTTCCACTTGGTGCCGGAAGCCGCCAGCACATCATGGATGGAAATGCCAAGCCGCCCGAAAATCATGGTGATTTCATTGATGAAGGCAATATTGATGTCCCGTTGGGCATTCTCGATCACCTTGGAGGCTTCGGCCGTCTTGATATCGCGTGCGAGGAACACGTTTCCCCCGTTCACCGAACCATACATCTCCCCCAGCCGGGCCGTGACTTCCGGCGTCTGGCCGGCGACAACCTTGGCAATCCGCTCCACCGTATGCTCGCGGTCACCCGGATTGATACGTTCGGGCGAATAGCCAAGGAAGAAATCCTGCCCGCACACAAGCCCGGATTCCTTTTCCAGGATGGGGCCGCAAATATCTTCCGTCACCCCGGGATACACCGTGCTTTCATAAACAACGATCGCGCCCTTTTCCAATACCCTGCCTACCGTTTCGGAGGCGGCGCGCACAGGAAACAGGTCTGGCTGGTTGGCCGCATCAATCGGCGTTGGTACCGTCACGATATAGATGCCAGCGCCCTTCATGTCTTCGGTCTTGTCCGATACTTCAAGGGAAGACGCTTTCATGACATCGTCCGGCACTTCCAGCGTCCGGTCATGCCCTTCACGAATTTCTGCAATTCGGTCGGATGCAATATCAAAACCGACAACCCGGTATTTGCGCGCAAGGCATACCGCCAGCGGCAATCCAACATAGCCAAGGCCGACAACGGCGATTTCAGGTTTGTTTTCCATCTTCCTTTTCCATCATGAAGAAAAAAGCCATAAAACAGATTGCTGCAAGCCACCACCCCTGCCAGGCCCCAAACCCCGCACTTGCTGCTGTAACAACAAAAAAGAGGCCAGACCATACATAAGGCTGGCGAACCAGGTCCGTGCGACGCAAATTGCGATAAAGCGAAACAAAAAACAGGAGGATGAAAAAGGCGCCCACCGCTCCCGTTTCAAACCAGACCTGCAAAAACATGTTGTGGGGGTGGGACATGATGGGGCCTTGTGTTTTCAGGAAATGCCAAGGCCCTCCATCTCCCAGCAACAGACTGGAACTTTCAAGTCCATGCCCCAGAAACGGGCGTTGCAGAACGGTGCAGGCGGTATAATACCAGATTTCCACCCGGTGTCTGGCCGAATCCATCAGCCAGGAAGAGTCTGCCCACCCCCATGTGTAGGGCAGCATGGCAAGAGGAACCACAGCCACACATCCCAGCAGGGAGATCGCCAGCCAAAGACGCCGAATGGCTTTTGGCGAACAAAGCCCAATCAGAAGGGCACATGAAGCCACCCCCATGGCCAGTGTGGCCGACTGGGAGGTCAGCGGGAAAAGCAGAATTGTCGCAACAAGCGGCAACACGGCACCAATCCATTTTGGTCCCTTTGCGAAAAGATGCATGGCCACAGGCCACAGCAAAACCGAAAGGACAATCAGGGGATGGTTGGTCACCACATCATCAAGGGCAACGCCCTCCGCGATACCTTTTCCCATCCGGTAAACAGGATGGTCAAACAGGTTTTCCCCCACCATCAACACAACACCTCCGGCCCACGACCCCGCAAAGATGCTCCAGAGCCTTTCCTTTTCAGGCAAGGAGAGGCGACGCACCATATGCGGCAGGGCGAGGATAGGCAAAACAAAGAAAAACAACCGCAGGGCCCGAACCAGTGTCTGCTCCCCATCCAGCGACCACAAGCTGCTGGCAAGGGCCACGATCCAGAACAGCATCAAGGAACCCTGGATCCGGTTCAGGCGCAAAAGGCTGCGCCCATTGCCTTTCTGGATTTCGACCATGATTCCGGCGATGGAGATAAAACCGACCAGAAGCGGAAAACAACGCGGCACAAAAACAGCCAGAGGCCCCATGAGCTGGAAGGCCACTGCAAGCACAAGGAAGATGACGGAATACTTCCTCATTCACCTTTTCCCAACCGCAACTTCAGGTAGGACAGGACAGGAAACAGGGCGGCCATCAAGGCGATCAGGAACCCAAATTCCCCTTCCCTGTATCCCTTGCGGCGCACATAGCACTTGTAGAAACGCCCGAACATGCGGGCCACATTATGGCGAAGGGTTTCTGAAGTCCCCGCATCCCGCATGTCCTGCGCGCGCAGGCTCGTGTAACGGTTCAGGCGAGCCAGCATGTCCGAAACATCGGTGTCCACGTAATGGGCAAGGGGATTTTGCAGCATGACGCCCTTCTTGCCCGCAAGGTCCACCTTCGGGTGAACCCTCTGGTTTCCCCAATGCTTTACGCCCTTGCGTGTCAGCCGCACAACGGCTGAAACACCAAAGGAAGCCCCCCAGCCATAACGAACAAGGCGCTCCCCGATATAATTGTCCACGGGAATGTGGAACCAGTCGCCATCCGGCTTTTCGGTTTTGGCGCGGATTTCCGCAGCCAGTTCCGGGGAAACGTGTTCGTCGGCGTCGATTTCCAGCATGAAATCCCCGCGCGCCTCGGAAAGCGCCCGGTTGCGCCGGTCACCTTCACGTTCAAACGCGCCTTCGATAATCTTTCCGCCTTGAACAAACTTCGGCAGGAAGGATTCCACAACAGCGCGGGAATCATCGGTGCAACGGTCCAGAACCACAACCAGCTCATCGGCAAAGATCAGCTTTTCAAGGCATGATGAAAGCTTTTGAGCCTCATTGTGGACGCACATGACAACGCTCAGCATCGGCATGGGTTTTCCCCCAGAAGTTGCAATACCACTTTATATACATCATCAACGGCAATGCTGTCCATCAATGTATCCGTGTTAACATGGTCATAACCTGGGCGGGAAACGATTTCCCCGAAACTTTCCTTTGTGCGAACCACCCGGCAGCAGATTCCCCATGGCGCATAAACCTCATCATGACTGGGGCCAAACAGTCCGACAACAGGACGCCCAACAGCGGCCGCCATGTGCATGAGGCCGGAATCGTTCCCAATGAACAGCGCGCAACGCGCAAGGCAAGCTGCCACCACCGGCAGGCCTGGCGCATCCAGCAAATCAATGATACGCCCTGCCGGAAGGGCGTCCAGCACCGGCTGCACCTGCGCGCGCTCATGCTTTGCTGCAAACACAGCCACCCGCGCGCCCGGCATCGGGCCATCTTCCGCCGTCATGCGCAGTACCAGCGCGGCAAACCGCTCTGCCCGCCAGGTCTTGCCGCGCCAGTTGGCCGCAGGCCCAAGACCAAGGACAAGGCCCTCCCCCGCCATGAGGCGTTCCGCTTCCCGGCATGCGGCTTCCGGCAGGAACAGCTGCGGCGCGGGCGGCGGCGATGCCTGCAACAACCCGGCCAGCTCCACCACCTTATGGCGCAGGAGGCCCTGCACAGGTTTGGCAATGATGCGAGTGCGGGCCAGCAAAAGACGGGAAACCAGGCTGTTGCGAAGGTCCACAACCATATCCCATCGGGTGAGGATGCAGGCCCGGAACAGGGCGCGCCAATGCCGCTTCCACGGGCCTTTTTCAAGACGGATCACCCGAAAAACCCCGGGGAACGCTTCAAAAAGGGGCGCGGGCAGGGCCCCGCAAGCCACCGTCACCGGAACGCCGGGATGTTCATGGATGATGCGGGACAGGATACCCATGGAAAGAACGGCATCGCCCAGGCGGTTGGATGTAATGAACAGGATGCCGGCCATGGCGCTTTCCCCAGAATGGACGTGCAGGCTTTGCCTGGCGCGTCAGTCTTCAATCTTTTCGTCTGGATAAACCCCAAACAGGCCGTTGCGTTCCAGCCAGCCTTCATAACCAGATACAGACACTTCGCACCAGGTTTCCCGGCAAGCCACCAGCTCGGCCATGACGCCCGGATCCAGCCGTGCCACGATCCGTGATTCGGCCCCAGGATCCTTGCGGATGGCACGCGATGCGCCCAAAATCATCACGCTGCGGCGACCGGAAAGCATGCTCTGGTGAACCCAGCCTTCTGCGCCATCCCAATCCCGCAGCTTGCGCCAAGCCTCATATTCGGCAACAATTTCAACCGGCAACCCTTTTCGGGTATAAACCCATTCCACCGGATATTTGAGGCCTGGCCCCGTGCGAACATTGACCTTGCCCGCCCGCAGGCTGACGAACCGAGGAACGGGCAGCTTGGGCTCCCCTTCCTGCGCAAATGCCGGAAATGCCGCCAAAATGGCAACCAGCATCAATATGTGCTTGAATTTTGTCATGTCCTGATGTGTATGATTCCTTATGAGATTCGTCAACCCTGAACCTGACCGCAAACTTTCCATCGCGCCGATGCTGGACATCACCACCCGGCATTTCCGGCGGCTGGCCCGCATTTTGGCGCCCCATGCCCTGCTTTATACCGAGATGGTGCCAACCCCGGCGCTGGCCCATGGACGGCCCGAAGGTTTCCTGTTCCACACACTCGAAGAACAACCGCTTGCCCTGCAGATTGGCGGTTCGGACACAAGGGAATGCGCCCTTTCCGCCCGCATGGCAGCAGATGCCGGCTTTTGCGAGATCAACCTCAATTGCGGCTGCCCCAGCCGCCGTGTCCATTCCGGTAATTTCGGCGCATGCCTCATGAAGGATCCGAATCAGGTTGTGGATATCATTCGCGCAATGAAGGATGCCGCCCCGAATCTTCCCGCAACCGTCAAATGCCGGCTTGGCGTGGATGACCATGACACCGAAGAACACCTGTTTTCCTTCATCCGCACGGTGGCGGATGCCGGATGCAACACCTTCATCATCCATGCGCGCAAAGCTTTTCTCAAAAACATGTCGCCCGCAAAAAACCGCACCATCCCCACCCTCCGCCGCGCCGCCGTGTACCGGGTGAAGGACGCCTTCCCGGAGCTGGAAATCATCATCAATGGTGACTTGCGCACGGCGCAGGACGTGATGGCGCAATTTCCCCATGTTGATGGTGTCATGGTGGGCCGGGTGGCTTATGAAGCCCCCATGGCGCTTGCGGAAATGGAGCATGCGCTGTTCGGCACGCCCCTGCCTGCCTCCCACAAGGAGGTTGTGGCCACCTTCCTGCCCTACATGGAAGAAGAGGTGGCCACAGGCACCCGCCTGTTTGACATGGCCCGCCACCTCATGGGACTTTATGCGGGCCAGCCCGGCGCAAGGCTTTTCCGCCAGCGCATTGCCGCCACCGTACAGGACCATGCCATCACCCCGAAGGACATCCTTGATGCCTGCCCTCCCCCCCATTCCTGACCTTCCCCAAAACTTGCGCAAGGGCGCGCGCATCGCCGTAGCCATGTCTGGCGGCGTGGATTCCTCCGTTGTGGCCGGATGGCTGCATGGCGCGGGATTCGAGGTTGTGGGCGTCACCCTCATGCTGGAAGGATTCCTGGACAGCTGCTGCAGCATCCATGATGCCAAGCGGGTTTGTGCGTCTTTGGACAACATTCCCCACCATGTTATTGAACACACGGCGGCCTTCAGGGCCGAGGTCATCAATCCGTTCCTGGCGGCCTATGCTGTGGGCGAAACGCCCAACCCATGCGTACGCTGCAACCGGGTCATCAAGTTCAGCGCCATGCTGGACGCCTGTGAACGGCTCGGCTGCGACGCCATGGCCACCGGGCATTATGCCCGCATCCTGCACGGTGAAGACGGCCCGCAGCTCCACATGGGCGCGGACATGCGGCGCGACCAGAGCTATTTCCTCTCATCCATTGCGCGCGAAAGCCTTGGGCGCATCCTGTTTCCCATCGGCAGCCTGAGCAAAACTGAAACCCGTGCGCTGGCCGAAACCCTTGCCCTGCCTGTGGCCAAAAAACCCGACAGCCAGGATCTCTGTTTCTCGGGTGGCCTGTCCTTCCGCGACTACATGACGCAAAACCTGCCTGAAAGCGTGAGGCCCGGCCCCATCCTTGCCATGGACGGCCGGGAGCTTGGCCTGCACGAAGGCATTGCCTTTTATACGGTGGGACAGCGGCGCGGCCTTGGCGTTGCCAGTGATGCGCCGCTTTTTGTGGTGGAGATCGATGCCGCCCGCAACGCCATCATCGTGGGACCGAAGGAAGCGCTTGCCAAAAGCATCGTTCCCCTTGCCGAGATCAACCTGCTGCTGCCCGAAAAGCCCTCAGCCCCGCTCACCGGCAGCGGAAAACTGCGCTCGGCGCAAGCCCAAGCCCCCTGCACGCTGACTTTGGGCGACGGCGATACCGCCACCCTTGCCTTCGATGCACCCCAATATGGCGTCTCGCCCGGTCAGGCGGGCGTTTTCTATCAGGGCACCCGCGTCATCGCCGGCGGAAAAATCGAAAAATCCGCATGAACAAAAAAAGCTGCGGTTTTTCCGCAGCTTTTTTGCTTGTTCCTGTGCCTTGAGGATTCAGGGTTTTGGGGCAGGGACCGGCTTGATGTTTTTCTGCCCGGCCTGATAGCGCTCGGTCTCTTCCCATTCGCGCTCGGCAAACCGCAGGATCTTGCGCAATTCCTCAACCCCTTCGCACATGTCGCTGGCCCGGAATCCCTTGTTGTTGCGCAGACAGGGATTGGCACCATGAGCCAGGAGCAATTCCACAACAGCCCGCTTGCACACCAATGCCGCCAAAATAAGAGGGGTATTGTTATACCCATCCCTGGCATTCACGTTCCCGCCCTCCAGAATCGTCACTTCCGCAAGTTCCCGGCTGTGAACAATCCGCCCATCCTTGCCCAAACCAAAAGCATTGACGGCTTGCAGGAGTTTCTGGTCCAACAGGTACTGCGCGCGCGCATTCATCTGAGCCATTCCTTATTCAAAACAAACTGAGTTCGATCTTGGCGACTTCCGTCATGCAATCCATGCACCAGACCGGATTGAATACCAGATCGACGAAACATTCCGAAACCCCCGGTACCTGCATCACCGCATCATATACCATGAAGGGCATTTCTCCCGCAATGGGACAGGTGGGCGATGTCAGGGTAAGCGTGATATCCACAATGCCCGCATCCTTGATGTCAATCCGGTAAATCAGGCCAAGATCGTAGATGCTCACCGGGATTTCCGGGTCATAGACATCGCGCAGGGCGTCAATCACCGGCAACAGCAGGGGGTGCCCCCACGGTGCCTCCATGAGCGGCGGATCGGAAAACTCGTCCCGTTCCAGCTTCAGCGGCGTTTCCCCGGCCATTCCTTTTTCCGTCATGACAGCATCTCCCGCGCTTTTTCAATCGCCCGGCCCAGTTGCTCAACTTCTTCCAGCGTATTGTAAAGCCCGAAAGACGCCCGCACGGTGGCATCAACCCCCAGCCTCCGCATGAGCGGCTGGGCGCAGTGATGCCCGGCCCGCAGCGCTACGCCGCACTTGTCGGCAATGCTGGCCACATCATAGGCCTGCGCCCCATCCAGCGTGAAAGAGACAATATTGGAAGACCCCGGCGCGCCGCCCATAAGCCTAAGGCCGGGAATGCGCGCAAGCCTTTCCCGCGCTGCATCATGCAGCATGCGGTCATGCGCCGCGATGGCATCCATGCCAAAACCATCCAGATAATCCAGTGCAGCGACAAGCCCCGCCGATTCCACAATCGGCATGGTCCCCGCCTCGAATCGCGCCGGCACCCCAGCATAGGTGATGGTCTCCGGCGTCACGCGGTCAATCATGTGGCCACCGCCCTGCCATGGCGGCATGGAATCGAGAATCTCCTTCCGCCCCCAAAGAACGCCAATGCCCGTGGGGCCATAAAGCTTGTGTGCCGAAAAAACCAGAAAATCACAGCCCAGAGCCTGCACATCCGTTTGGCCATGAACAGCCGCCTGACACGCATCCACCAGCACGGGAATGCCGCGCGCGTGCGCCAGCGCCACGATTTCCCGCACCGGATTAATGACGCCCAGCACATTGGACATGGCCGTAATGGCCAGCATTTTTGTGCGCGCATTCATCATGCCCGCAAGCACCATCATGTCGAGACTGCCGTCATCCCGCACCGGGGCCATCCGCACGGTCGCCCCCTTTTCCTGCACCAGCATGCGCCATGGCACAAGATTGGCGTGATGTTCGATCTCACTGACAAGAATCTCGTCGCCCGGCCCGACATGCGTACGGCCCCACGCCTGCGCCACAAGATTGATGCCTTCCGTGGCTCCGCGCACAAAAACAATTTCCTCTGCCGCCTGGGCCCCGATGAAACGGGCCGCCCTGCTCCGCGCGCCTTCATAAATGTCGGTGGCCTCGTCACCCAGCCTGTGAATGCCGCGATGCACGTTGGCGTAGGAATGCGTCATCATGGACACCATGGCATCCATGACCACGCGCGGTTTTTGCGCCGAAGCCGCAGAATCCAGATAAACCAGCGGAACGCCGGGCGCCATTTCACGCGCAAGGATGGGAAAATCCTGCCGCGCCTTCATCACGTCAAAGACCATAACCTATTCCTTCCAGCAGGCTCTCGCGCAAAACCGCATCCGGAACCCCCGCAAACGCCTCTCCAAGAAAGGCGTGGATCAGCATCTGCCGCACCACCTCCTCCGGAATCCCTCGGCTGCGCAGGTAAAACATGGAATCAGCATCCAGGTCTCCCACCGTTGCACCATGCCGGCAAGCCACATCATCCGCGTAAATCTCAAGTTCCGGACTCAGGTTGATTTCGGCTTCCCGCGAAAGAAGAAGCCCCTTGGCTGACTGTGCGCCATCAGCCTTGACGGCCCCTGCACGAATGATCACCCGTCCGCGGCAGGATACCTTGGCATCCCCTTCCGCCACCAGCCGCACCGTCTGGGTTGACCTTGTGTTGGGGGCAACATGCTCAAAGACGGGAACCAGATCGCACCCTTCCCCGTCTCCAAGCTTTCCGGCCGCAAAAAGATGACATTCGGCACCTTCGCCCATCAGGCGGACATGGATGTCATGCCGCGCCATTCCGCGCACAAGAATGATGCAGTCAAGCCGGGCACCGGCCGCCACCTCGGCATCAAGTCCATGTTGTCCGGGAAGGTCCACCACATGGCGGGCAAATTCTCCGGCCCTCAGGCGCAACAGACTCATCAGGTTCCCTCTTCCATGCCTGCATATCCCGTGCGTTCAAGTTCCAGGGCCAGTTCCGGCCCACCGGTTTTCTGGATGCGTCCATCTGCCAGCACATGCACGACGTCAGGCCTGATGTAATCCAGCAAACGCTGGTAATGCGTGATGACCAGCAGGGACCTCTCCGGCCCGCGCAGGGCGTTCACCCCTGCCGCCACCACCTTCAGGGCATCAATATCAAGGCCGCTGTCGGTTTCATCGAGAACAGCAAACCGCGGCTCCAGAACCGCCATCTGCAATACCTCGTTGCGCTTTTTCTCGCCGCCGGAAAACCCGGTGTTGAGCGGCCGCTTGAGCATTTCATCGGTCATGCCCAGCTTTTGCGCACATGTCTTGAGATGCCGCAGGAAACCCACGGTATCCAGTTCTTCCTCTCCACGCGCCTTGCGTACACCATTCAGCGCCGCCCGCAGGAAATTGGTGGTTGTGACCCCCGGGATTTCCACCGGATACTGGAAGGCGAGAAAAAGTCCCGCGGCCGCACGCGCCTCCGGTGTCATGGACAGAAGGTCCAAGCCATCCAGGGTTGCCGTCCCTGCCGTCACCGCATAACCTTCACGCCCGGAAAGCGTATGCGCAAGTGTAGATTTCCCGGAACCATTCGGCCCCATGATGGCATGCACCTGCCCCTTGGGTACCTCCAGGGAAATTCCCTTGAGGATCTCCCGATCCCCCACCTGGACATGCAGGTTCCTGATATCGACAAATGCGGTCATCCCACGCCTCCTTCCAGGCTGAGCTTGATGAGGGCCTGCGCTTCCATGGCAAATTCCATGGGCAATTTCTGCAGGACTTCCCGGCAGAACCCGCCAACAATGAGGGCCACGGCCTCTTCTTCGGACAGGCCGCGCTGGCGGCAATAAAAAAGCTGGTCTTCGGCAATGCGCGAGGTCGTTGCCTCATGCTCCACCCTTGCGGACGGGTTTCGGCTCCTGATGACCGGAAAGGTATGGGCACTGCACGAAGAACCAATCAACAGGCTGTCGCAGCGGGTGTGGTTGTGCGCACCTTCCGCGCCCGGCATCATCTGCACAAGGCCGCGATAGGCATTGCTGGCATGCCCCCAGGAAATCCCCTTGGAGACAATCCGCGAACGGGTGTTCTTGCCCAGATGAATCATCTTGGTGCCGGTATCCGCCTGCTGGTGGTTTCCGGTAATGGCCATGGAATAAAACTCGCCCACGGAATTGTCTCCGGCCAAGATGCACCCCGGATATTTCCAGGTAATGGCTGACCCGGTTTCCACCTGCGTCCATGAGATTCGGCTGCGCGCCCCCTTGCATAGCCCGCGTTTGGTTACAAAATTATAGATGCCGCCGCGGCCCTCTTCATCTCCCGGATACCAGTTCTGCACCGTGGAATATTTTACCTCGGAATCATCCAGCGCCACCACCTCGACCACAGCGGCATGCATCTGGTTCTCATCGCGCCGGGGCGCCGTGCAGCCCTCCAGGTAGCTCACATAAGCCCCCTTGTCCACGACAATGAGGGTTCTCTCAAACTGCCCCGTCTTTTCCGCGTTGATGCGAAAATAGGTGGACAATTCCATGGGGCAGCGCACCCCTTCCGGCACATAGACAAAGGTACCATCCCCAAACACCGCCGAATTGAGCGCCGCATAAAAATTGTCCGCTGGCGGCACCACCGAACCAAGATATTTTTTCACCAGATCGGGATATTCCTGTACCGCCTCGGAAATCGAACAGAACATCACTCCGGCTTCGCGCAGTTTTTCCTTGAAGGTTGTCAGCACCGAAGCGCCATCAAACACGGCATCCACAGCAATGCCGGCCAGGCGCTCCTGCTCGGCCAGCGGAATCCCCAGCTTGCGATAGGCATCCAGAAGACGCGGATCCACCTCGGAAAGGTTTTTGGGGCGCGTGCGCGTGCGGGCTTCCGCATAATAACAGGCATCCTGAAAATCAATCTCCGGAATCGACAGTTGCCCCCATTCCGGCACGGCCATGGCGCGCCATTTGGCAAAGGCTGCAAGCCGCCAATCCAGCAACCATTGCGGCTCATCCTTGCGCGCTGAAATATAGCGCACAATCTCTTCGGACAGACCTTTGGGCGCATGCTCGGTTTCAATGTCCGTTACAAAACCGTGAGGATAATTCTGGCTGGCCAGCGCCCGCACCTTTTCATCAATCGGCGGCATGACGCTTCCTCGCCCTGACAAGATCCGCCAAGGAAACACTCGCCATGATGGCCCGGATCTGCCGCCCCATTTCTGCCCACACGCCACACAATGTGCAAGGATCTTCAAGCACACAGGAACGCGGACTGCCAGAGCCGCATTCCGTCAATGCCACAGGGCCTTCCATGGCCTCGACAACATCTGCCAGCGAAATATCTTCGGATGAACCGCACAGACAATAACCGCCTGAAGCTCCCCGAACGGAACGTACCAGTTTTGCCTGCACCAGCTGTTTCATGATTTTTGCAACCGTGGGCTCCGGCGCACGCACCGATTCGGCCAACCGCCCCACCGGCATGGGCCCCGCATCACCTGCCGCAAGCTCCGCCATCAGGAGGGCGGCATAATCTGTCATCTTTGCAAGCCGAAACATGGCAACAGCTTTCCTTCTTTAGCAGGGCAGAAAATAAATAGCACGGAAATGGTGCTGTTTCTTTTGCGACATCGCCATCCCAAGGTCAAGCAAAAAAAACATTTTTGAAACATCATTTTCACCATCTTTTTAATCAACGTTAACAATAAATCCGTCGACATCCAAAAACGAATGGCATATCATGCCTGCATGATCGGTTATTATGGAAATGTTGATTACATCAACTATCTCGCTGGAATGGCCGCGCTTTTGTCCGCCTATTCCGCAATCATCCTTTTTCACGGCTCAAAACCCAGAAGCCTGTTCGTCTGGCTCGCCCTGGCCCTCCTATGCCTCGGCATGGGAGAATGGTCGCTGGGCATCGAGTTCAGCTTTGCCTCCCATGACACCGTCCTGCGCTACAGCGCTTTCGGTTTCTTTATCGCTGGGTCCATTGCCCTTTTTGTCACCGGAATCATACACGGTCCGGCACGGATGATCGTTCTGCCCGCCAGCCTTTCCATTGCGGCCATCGCCGGCAACATCGCCATCCTTAAACCGGAATACCGCACCTTCCTGGTAGCCCTTGTGGGAATCAGCATCGCATCCCCCATCACTCTCGCACTCGCCCGTCAAAAATCCAAAACGGTTTGCGGTGCCAGCATAGGGGTGGCCCTTGCGGTCTTCAGCGCGATCCTGGCTGTCAGCCTGCTCCATTTCAATCCCTTCGCCGCCGAAAACATGCCCCTGTTCACAGTGCGGCATCCGCAGACCTTCTGGCTCCATGCCGGTCGTCTGGGAGGCCTGCTTGTGACAACCATCTGCCTGTGGAGATATGGCATTCCCGAAATCGCCAACCCCCATGAACAGCGTTTCATGCGGACATTTGGCTTGCGGGGCGGATTGGCGCTTATCGTCATTTTTGCGCTCGGTTTTGCAATCGCGTTATCCACCGGAAACCGGGAACACCAACGAATCCGCAACAACCTTCTCGCACGCAGCAGGGCCATCGCCTCAACCGTTGACGTCGAAAAACTCAAAATCCTTGCAGGCGATGCCAGCGACATGAACCGCAAGGAATACTGGGAACTCAAAAAGGCTTTTGCAGGCTTCCTCGCCGACCAGACAGACATCAGCTGTCCCTACATGATGGCCCTCAAGACCGATGGACGCATGTATTTTGCCCTGTCCGGCGACCCGGAAGATCCAGAAAAGGGCTGGTTGCCTGGTCTTATTTATGAAACACCGACACCTGGCATGCGCCATGTCCTGGCCTCTGGAGACCCCTTGGTGGAAGGCCCCTATACGGATGACTGGGGTTCGGTCATCAGCGCTTATGTTCCCGTCAAGGACGATGATGGCACCACACTCAGTTTCGTTGGTCTCGACATGAAGGCCAACGAAGCGATGAGCCAGCTTTACAGCCGCCGCCTTGCCATCATCATCACAAACATGCTGCTATCCATCATTGTGATTGGCTTCATCACCGGACTGCGCACCATCCGGCGTGACGCCGAAGCCCTGCGCGCCAGCGAAGGCCGCCTTTCGGCCACCCTGCGTTCCATCGGCGACGGTACCATTTCCACTGACGTGCTGGGACGAGTGACCAACATCAACACATCCGCCGAAAAGATGACAGGTTGGAAAGCGGCAGACGCCCTTGGAAAACACATCTCCGAAATCTTCTCCATTTTCCTTGCGGGCACAAACACCCCTGCCATCATTCCCGTGGAAGCGGCCATTCGCGAAAACCGCATCATGGAACTGGCAAACCACACAGTCCTGATGTCAGCGGATGGTTCCATCCGCCAGATCGCGGACAGCTGCGCACCTATCCATGACAATGAAGGCACTGTCCTTGGCGCCGTTCTTGTTTTCCGCGACGTCACGGAAGAATACCGTCAGCGCACCGCCATTCAGGAAAGCCGTGAACGTTTTGCACAAATCACCGACCTCAGCCGGGAAATCATCTGGGAAATCAATCCCGATGGCCTTTATACCTACATAAACCCGGCGTGCGAGGCCTTGCTTGGTTACAAGGAAGATGAAATCATCGGAAAACTCCACTATTACGACCTGCATCCTGAAGATGACCGTGAGGAGTTCCGCACGGAAACCTTCGAGATGATCAACAAGAAAAAGATCTTCCATGATTTCCACAACATCCTGCAGACCAAGGGGGGACGGAATCTGGACATCCTGACCAATGGCGCCCCCTTCTTTGACGCTGCCGGAAAATACCTCGGCTATCGGGGATCGGACCGTGACATCACCGAAATCCGACAGGCCACAGATGAAGCCCAGGCCGCCAACAAGGCCAAGAGCGAATTCCTTGCCTGCATGAGCCATGAACTCCGTACACCACTCAATGCCATCATTGGCTTTTCGGACATGATCGTACAGAAAGTATTTGGCGAAAACTCCCCCAAATACATGGAATACGCGGCGGACATCAAGAGCAGCGGCATGCATCTCCTGTCGCTCATCAATGATGTGCTTGACCTGTCGAAAATTGAATCCGGAAAATACATCCTTGTCCGTGAAAACGTCGATATCACCGAGATCATCAACGACTGTTTCAGCCTGACACGCGTCACGGTTGACAAGAAAAAACTGGCCTGCACGATTGCCGCTTCCAAGGACATACCGAAAATCAACGTTGATTCGCGCGCCATCAAGCAGGTCGTCCTCAACCTGATGTCCAACGCCATCAAGTTTACGCCTGAAGGCGGCAGCATCACCCTGAGTTCATCCTACAATCCGGACAAGAAGCATGTCCTCATTTCCGTCAAGGATTCCGGCATTGGCATTGCTGCCGAGGCCAAGGAACACATCTTTGAACCTTTCCATCAGGGCAGCAGCATGGTCAGCCACACTTATGGCGGTACCGGCCTTGGCCTTCCCATCAGCCGCAACCTCATTGAAATGCATGGCGGAGAGATGACCCTGGAAAGCTCCCCCGGCCATGGCACCACCGTGACCATCATCCTGCCCGCCTAACCTCAGCGACCGTCCAACAAAAAACCCCCGGCCTGTCTGCCGGGGGTTTTGCTTTATCGTTTTTTTTGTTGAATCAATGTATGCGGAAACCGGGGGCAAGCCCCTTCAGGACATCCTGCCATACACGCCTTCCTTCAATATCCAGTGCCCTGACCCGCCGGTTCCTCAGGTGGATTTCCATGCCCCCGACAAGGACGGCATGGCAGCTTCCCCCGTTCATGCCTGCATCCCTTTCCACATCAAGAACAGCAAGGGGAACTTGTCCCGCATCATTTTTTGCAAGGCTGTCGGCGCGCTTGAGAAGAAGCTTCCGGGCACAGAAAAAGTCAGCGTTCCGGCTGGCGATGTGCAGGGGCGTATTGCCATCCCTGCCACGGGCGTTGACATCAGCCCCCTCAAAATTAAGCATGAGGAGAAAAGGCGCTGCATCATCCATGGCCGTGGCAAGATTCAGGGGCAATTCCCCGTACGTCCTGTCCACCACATTGATTTCCGCACCTTCTTCATAGGCGTTGATGATTCCAAGCAGGTCATCGGCATGAATGGCTTCCACCATCCTGTCCTGCTGAGCCATGCGTTCACGCGGACCTGACGCAGCAATCTTTTGAGAACGATTGCGCTCGATATCTTCCTGATATGCCAGGAACTGGGAAATGATCTGGCTCTTCATGTCAGCGGACAATTTGCCCATTTTGCTCTTCCTTTTTTTCAAAAAAACATCAGGGCCCAAACGGGCCTTTGACATGCAGGGAATGTTCAAACCCTCCCCAAACGATGGCATATGGCTTTCCAGCATTTTCCAGCAGGGTTTCGATGTCCTTGAATGCCTGCTTGCGCGCAATGTCCAGGGCCGTTTCACCATCATTGTTGACAGCAAAAACCGACGCGCCATTTTCCAGCAGGATACGCGCGCTGCCGACATGTCCAGCCCACACGGCAAGATGCAGCGGCCGGTTGCCTTCATGATCACAGGCCGCAACAGGCGCCCCCTGCTTGATCACATAGCGAATCACGGCTTCCTTTCCGTGAAGGGCAGCGTGATGCAGGACTTGCCGTCCCGCACCATCCTCTGAAAGCAGCAGCTGCCCAAGATCATCTTTCCTTGTCTTCTTCATATCCCGTTCGTTCATATACCTTACGAACCCTTTGCTTCTCTTTTTCGTATTTCCATGAAGATACAGTCCAATCCCCTTCATCACCAGATCAAAAAACGCATGCGGGCCATGCATCAGCCGCATGGCTCGTCCGCAATAAAAAAGCCGTGCAAAAAGACAACTTTTCCCCTTTCCTGAACAACCGTTCTGTCGCATAGTATCCAGCATGATTAATGCGCCGGAAAACCCGCCTGACATCCCGACTGAGCAAGCAGAAAGCTTGCGCGCTCCCAGAGCCTTGGCCAAAGTCATAGGAAAGCTCCATGAAGGCGAGCGCGTCCTCATGCGCCAGCACGAACAGAAAACGTCTGTTCTCCTGCGCCAGTCCCTGAACCAGATCAAAAGCCGCACCATCTCGCTGGGCGAACTCATTGTCATCCTGGAAGACCGTTCCTTTGGTCTTTTCATGCTTTTCTTCGCTCTTCCGGGCTGCATTCCCGGCCCACCGGCCATCACCTCGGTTCTGGGCATCCCCCTCATCATCTTTTCCTTCCAGATCATGATGGGACACCACCGTCCATGGCTCCCGCCCTTTCTGGCCAACATTTCCCTGAAGCGGAAATACCTCTTCAACATGGTCCACAAGGCCCGCCATCCGCTCAAATACCTTGAGACCCTCTGCCGTCCCCGCATGGAAGTGGTGGAACGCGGCGGTATCGAACGCCTGCTTGGCCTGCTGCTCCTCATCCTCAGCATAACCCTGAGCATTCCCCTGCCAGGCACAAACCTGGTAACCTCCCTCGCGGTTGCCATCATCGCCATTGGCATGCTGGAAAAAGATGGCTTCATCATTCTCGGTGGAAGCATTTTCGGTTTCATCGCCGAAGGCATAGCGCTCACAGCCCTTCATTTCGATCTCAAGACGATTGAAGGCTTTTACACATCGATTTTCTCATGAGCAGCCCTTCCCCAAAAATCATTGTTTTCGGAAACGAAAAGGGCGGCTCCGGAAAATCCACCGCTGCCGTTCATGCCGCCATAGGCCTTTTGCGGATGGGATACCGCGTTGGCAGCATCGACCTTGACCCACGCCAGGGAACCTTCACAAGATACATCGCCAACCGCAGGACATGGATGGAGCGCAACGTTGCCCATCTGCCGTGCCCCACCCACATTCCGGTATCCGCCAGCCAGTCAAGCACCATTGCACTCGCCCATGACGAAGATACCGCGCGACTCAATGCCGCCATCCTCACGCTGGCGGAAAATCATGATTTCATTGTCATAGACACGCCCGGAACCGATTCCTTCCTCAACCGCCTCGCCCATTCCTATGCCGATGTGCTGGTGACTCCCATCAATGACAGCTTCATTGATCTTGACCTCCTGGCCCGCATTGATCCTGAGACGCTGGAAATCAAGGCCCCCAGCATTTACAGCGACATGGTGTTTGAGCAGCGCAAGCTCCGCATGCAACGTGACCGTGGCACGATTGAATGGATTGTCATGCGCAACCGCCTGAGCCACATCAATGCCCGTAACAAGCAGGACATTGCCGACCTTATGGAAAAGCTGGAAAAACGCCTGCATTTCCGCACCACCCCCGGCTTTGGGGAACGCGTCATCTTCCGCGAACTCTTCCTCAAGGGACTGACCCTTCTCGACCTGCATGAGACTGAAGAAGACAGCCTTTCCCTTTCGCAGGTTACCGCCCGGCAAGAAGTCCGCAGCCTTCTGAATGCCATAGATCCTGAAAAACTCATCCCGAAACCGGGAAAGGGGGCCTCATGAAAATCTGCCCCCCCAGAAAAGCGGTCTTTCCGATTGCCGGCCTTGGCACACGCTTCCTGCCAGCCACCAAGGTCATGCCAAAGGAAATGTTGCCCATTGTGGACAAGCCTGTACTGCAATACGCCGTGGAAGAAGCCCGTGACGCGGGCATTACCGACTTCATTTTCATCACCAGCCATGACAAGGGCATGCTCGAAGACCACTTCGACGTCAACCACGAGCTGCATGCCATTCTGGAAAAGCGCAAGCGTTTTGCGGACATCAAGGTTCTGGAAGCCACCTTCCTCCCTGCCGGCCACCTCATTGTCACCCGCCAGTACGAACCTCTTGGCCTTGGGCATGCGGTGTGGTGCGCGCGGCGCATCATCGGCGATGAACCCTTTGCTGTCCTTTTGCCGGATGATGTCATCCTGTCAAAAAAGCCCTGCCTTGCGCAGATGATGGAAGTTTATGCCAAACACGGAGGCAATGTCCTTGCCACCATGCCGATTCCCAAATCGCAATCCTCCCGCTACGGCATCATTGATGTTGCCTCCGAAGACAGCGACATCCTTCCCATGCGCGGCATTGTGGAAAAACCCACCCCGGAAAAAGCCCCCTCCAATTTGGCCGTGGTGGGACGTTACATCCTCCAGCCCGATGTCTTTGACCTGCTGGAAAAACAGAAATGTGGCGCCGGTGGAGAAATCCAGCTCACGGATGCCCTGGCCACGCTCATAGGCATGGGCCAGCCCTTTCATGCGTGCCGGTTTGAAGGCCAGCGTTTTGACTGCGGCGACAAGGTAGGATTCCTTTCGGCAAACATAGCGTTTGCCCTCCAGCGTCCCGACCTTTCCGCTCCGTTACGGGAGGCTATCCTCCCTCTTCTGAAGGAGATTTAAACCATGAAAATCGCCATCATCGGCACGGGGTATGTCGGTCTTGTATCCGGCACCTGCTTTTCGGAATTCGGTACGAATGTCACCTGCGTGGACAAGGACGAAGGCAAGATTGAACGCCTTCTGCGCGGAGACATCCCCATTTACGAACCTGGCCTTGATGAACTGGTGAAGAAGAATACCGAGGCCGGACGCCTGTCCTTCACCACCGACCTTGCCCCCGCAGTGGCCGATGCCGATGCCGTTTTCATCGCCGTGGGCACGCCGCCCCGTCCGGATGATGGCCATGCAGACCTTTCCTATGTTTTTGCTGCGGCCCGGGAAATTGCCCATGCGCTGCGCAAGTTTACCGTCATCGTGACCAAATCCACCGTTCCTGTGGGCACCAACCGCGAGATTGAAAAGATCATCCGCGCCGAATGTCCGGATGCGGATTTTGCAGTTTGCTCCAACCCGGAATTTTTGCGGGAAGGCTCGGCAATTGGAGATTTCATGCGTCCCGACCGCGTGGTTCTCGGCACGGACAATGAACAGGCCCGCGAGGTGATGCGCAACCTGTACCGGCCACTCTACCTCATTGAAACCCCGATCGTGATGACATCGCTCGAAACTGCGGAAATGATCAAGTATGCCGCCAATGCCTTCCTTGCCACCAAGATCACCTTCATCAACGAGGTTGCGAACCTCTGCGAAAAGGTGGGGGCAGATGTGCAGGATGTTGCCAAGGGCATGGGGCTTGATGGCCGCATCGGCGGCAAATTCCTTCACGCAGGCCCCGGCTATGGCGGGTCATGCTTCCCCAAGGACACCGATGCCTTCGCCAAGACCGGGCGGGATCATGGATGCCCCATGCAAATCGTGGAAACCGTGATTGACGTCAACCATGGCCGCAAGCAGGAGATGGCACAGCGCATCATCGCGGCCTGTGGTGGCAATGTTGCGGGCAAGACCATCGCCATCCTCGGCCTTACCTTCAAGCCCAACACCGATGACATGCGCGAGGCCCCCAGCCTTTATATCCTGCCACACCTCGTTGCGGCAGGCGCAACTGTGCGGGCGTTTGATCCCGAGGGCATGGAGGAAGCCGCAAAACTCCTGAAGGGCGTTGCCATGTGCAAGAACGCCGATGAAGCCATCACCGGCGCAGATGCCCTTGCCATCATCACCGAATGGAACGAGTTCCGCGCCCTTGACCTTGGCAGAACCAAAAGCCAGATGAAAACCCCCATTCTCATTGACCTGCGCGACATTTACAAACCTGCCGCCGTACGCGCACTCGGTTTCACCTACCATTCCATTGGCCGTCCCTGAAGGAGAGCTGAACATGCCCGAAAAACATATTTTCCCCCCTGTCATCCTGCGTGAATACGACATCAGGGGCATTGTGGGGGATGACCTGAATCCCGCCGACGCCCTGGCCGCCGGCGCAGCGTTTGGTACCATCGTCGTGCGCGGCGGTGGCAAAACCGTCTGCGTCGGTTGCGATGGACGCACCAGCTCCCCGGCCCTCAAGCAGGCACTGATGGAAGGACTCGCCTCCACCGGACTTGAAATCATTGATCTGGGCCGCGGCCCCACGCCCATGGTTTACTATGGCGTCAAGCATCTTGAAACCGATGCCGGTGTCATGATTACCGGCTCCCACAATCCCCCCAATTACAATGGGATCAAGATGGTGCGCGCATCTGGCGCCGTTTATGGCGAAGCCATCCAGGAAATTGGCCGCATGGCGGCGGCAGGTGATTATGTCGTCGGCCAGGGCTCCATCCGCAGCCAGGACATCAAGGACGTCTATATCACCCGCATGCTGAAGGATTATGAAGGCCCCCGTCCGCTCAAGGTGGTCTGGGACCTCGGAAATGGCGTCACCGGCGACCTCATGCCGGAAGTCATCAAACGCCTGCCGGGTGAACACATCCTTCTTTTCCCGGAGGTGGACGGAACTTTCCCCAACCACCATCCCGACCCCACCGTGGCCAAAAACATGGTGGCCCTGCAGAAGGCGGTCATTGAACACAAAGCCGACCTCGGCATCGCCTTTGATGGCGACGGTGACCGCATAGGCGCGGTGGACCATACCGGGAAAATCATCTGGGGCGACCAGCTTCTGGCCATTTATGCGGCCGAAGTGCTGAAGGACTGTCCGGGTGCGGTCATCATCTGCGACGTCAAGGCCAGCCAGACCCTCTACGACGAGGTGGCCCGCCTCGGCGGCACGCCGCTGATGTGGAAAACCGGCCACTCGCTCATCAAGGCCAAGATGCAGGAAACCCATTCCCCGCTGGCCGGCGAAGTCTCAGGCCACATCTTCTTCGGCCACAAATATTATGGCTTCGATGACGCCATTTACTGCGGAATCCGCCTTGTTTCCCTTGTTTCGGCTTCCGGCAAGACACTGGCCGACCTCGCAGGCCGCCTCCCCAAGGTTTTCAACACGCCGGAAGTGCGTTTCCAGGTCGATGAAAGCCGCAAATTCAAGGCCATTGAGGAAATCCATGCCCGTCTCATGGCCCAGAAGGCTACACACCCCGAAATCTCCGTCAACGACATTGACGGCGTGCGCGTCAACACGCCAGAAGGCTGGTGGCTCCTGCGCGCTTCCAACACCCAGGACGTGCTGGTGGGCCGCGCCGAATCGCTCAGCGAGGAAGGCCTGCGAAAGCTCATCGACATGATTGAGGAACAACTGGCCCTTTCCGGCATAAATCCACCAGAAAGCTGGACATCATGAAGAAACATCTTCTCATACTGGCATGCATCGCTTTTGCGGGACGGACCGCCATGGCCTGCGAATGCATGGAATCATCGGATTCGCGAAAACTGGACCGTGCAGGTCTTGCCTTTATCGGCATTGCCGCTCCGCTGGGCGCAGCCCCTGAAGGTGGAGCCATGACAGCCTTCACCATCAAGGCCGTATTCAAGGGCCGCGCGGAAACATCGGTGGTTATCCACCATCATGAAGAAGGAACCGCCTGCGGGGTCATTTTTGAACCGGGGGAACTCTACACGGTTCTGGCTTCCCGTGGCAATGATGGCAACTGGTATACAAACAGCTGCCTCGATGTGTGGGGAACAAGCGCCCTTCAAGATTACAAGGATAAGGTGGATGCCCTGACAGCCCCCATCCTGGCCAACCCGCAGGATGAGGAAGCCCTGTTGGCCAAGGGGCGTTTTCTGCTGGACAATGGAGATGATGAAGGGGCATTGGCGCTCTTCAACTACCTGCGCGGCATCGCTCCGGGGAATGCCGATGCCCTGATCGGACGGGCGCGGGCCTTCATGGCGCTGGAAAGCTACAAGGAGGCGGCTGCCGACCTTGAAAACGCCCTCATGCTTTCTCCGGACAATACCGAAGCGCTGGAGCTGAAAACCATGCTTCCGGAGGAATGACCGCAAAAAAACGGTAAAAGAAAAGGGCGGCCCTTGCGGGTCGCCTTTTTTGTCTTTTCCTTTTGCCAATAGCCATTAGAGCATTTAACGTTCATCTTGAATACCCCTGTTGCCTTTTGATGGCCATCCGCCGTGTTTTCAAACCTTGGACGATGCCCGCATCGCCCCTGCGGGCAAGCGCCTTGCGGTCTGGCTCATCCCAAGATCAACAGGAATTGTTCAATCTAAACGTTAAATGCTCTAATTGGGGATTTTTATCCTTTTAACAGCTTCACAAGATCCATTTTATACCCACGCAGCGTTTGACACTGTTCCTGTGTCAATTCCTCCAAAAATGGATGTTGGTCCAGCGAATCAATTTGCACCACGTTTTCAACGATCAAAACCCCAAGTTCCGATGCCAGGACTTCCCCGGGATGATACTTTCCAAATTCCCGGTCTATCCTGGTTGTATAAATGGGCAAATCCTGGGACAGCCTCTTTTTTAAATCCTGCCATTCACACACGGGGAAATCGATTCTCTTCATCGCCTGTTTGATCATCTTCCTTGTGCTTACTTCATCTTCGGCGTGCAGCCGCGTCTGCTGTGCCTTGCGGAAGGCCCGTGCCTGCCAGGAAAAACGTTTCAGGATTTCACCTCTGCCGTTCTTCCGCCTGCCACACCCCGAACCATGACTTCAAAAATGGAAAACGTTTTCTTTTCTTTGATGACCAATTCCTCATGACTGTGAAAAAGGGGATTTCGGATGGTATGGAATGTTTCCCAGCGGGGGCTTCTGTGCCTTTTTATATGGGGCAAAAGCCGCTTGTATGGCTTTATATTCTTCATCCGTCATCTTCTTCTTTTCAAAACGCAGACGGACAAGGTCGATCGGACGGTTTCCCCATTTGTCATGCGCTTCCGGATTGGCCCCATAAGCCAGAAGGGTTCTGGCAAGTTTCACATGTCCGAAGGCTGCCGCATAATGGAGAACCTGCTTGTTGTCGTTCGTCACGCTATTCAACAGTGCCGTTCCATTGTCGGACGTTGTGGCAAAAATGGCCTCGACAACCAAAGCATGCCCATGCCGAGCCGCCACATGGTGCGCCTGCATGCCAAAAACATCCCGGAAACCAAGGCTCCCACCATTTTCAAGCAACTGTTTAACCTGCGCGGCATCTCCGGCCTTGGCGGCCTCATACACGTCCTTGTCCATCTGGTTCTCGCTCATGGGGCAATTTTCCTCTTCATGTTTAGAGCATTTAACGTTTAGATTGAACAATGCCTGTTGATCTTGGGATGCGCCAGACCGCAAGGCGAAAACCGCAGGGCGATGCGGGCATCGTCCAAGGTTTGAAAACGCGGCGGATGGCCATCAAAAGGCAACAGGGGTCTTCAAGATGAACGTTGAATGCTCTATATGCCCATCATATTGCCACGCCATGGCAATTTCAGGTAGCCGCAAACATGCATGACAGCCATGCATGGAACGCATGGCCTTTTTATTCCTTTGGGGTTTCCAGATAGGGTGTGCAGGGATTTTTCTCTCCCGTTCCCTTTTTCACCAATATTGCCAGCACGCCAACGGGATTGATCAGCCCAAGGGCTGCCCCCGCCAAAGCGGCCCCCTTGAAAACACTCCCCGCAGTTTCCACATCAACCTTTGGATCCTGCCAAGCGCCTGTAATATGAACAGGTGGCGCCATGCTGACAAAGCTCGCCCCCTTCGGCTCCGGCAACAAATGGATGTCAACACTTTGCGTCACAAGATCAACCACCCCAGCGCCCCGCACCGTAATTTTTCCGGTATCAAACAGGAAATCCGACAGGTTGGCCTGCCCCTGATCCACATCCCATAAGGCGACCGTACAGTTCACCCGGGTCATGTCCTTGGCTTCCTTGCTGAATTTCGGCAACATGGCGATTACCAGGTCCGATGCCCACAGGTCCAGCTGGCCGTTGGCGATTTCCCCCGCGCCTCCCACAAAGGAGGCCTTACCCTTCAGACTCTTGATGAATTCAGGCCAATTGCGCCCCATACCAGACACATCAAACGAAACATCTGCCTTGCCGGTGACAAGGTCGCTGACGCCTGTTTCCTTGAACAGGCGACCATAATCAATCCCCTTCCCCCTGCCGGACAGGGAAACCCTGGCAGCCCCATCTTCCTGAACCATGTCCCCCGACATCTGGACGGGAGCGGAAAAAACTTCAAAGCCCAGCTTGTCCACCTGCACCCGGGCAGGATCCATATGCCCCTGCAAGACCGCATTTTGCAAAACAACCCCATGGACCTTTACCGAATCAAATGCCCCCGACAGGGCCGCAGACAATTCCGGCAGGGATGGCATATCCCGTTCAGGAAACAGGGACGCATCCATCATTTCATTTTCGACAGACTTGGTTGTATTTTCGGCAAACAGGAAATCCGCGAGGTCAAGATACTTTCCCGAAAGGTGGACTTCCAGCCTGGGGAGCGCCGCGGACAGGTCCAGAGAAACATCCCCCGACATGTCGCTGCTTCCCAGCTGCGCCGAAATGCCGGAAGCTGTCCAAGTCTGGTCCTGATAATGCATAAGCCCACCAATATCCAGCGTACGGGCACCTTCCGAGATCATCGCGCGCACGGGAACATCCCTGCCACCGAGATCCGCAGCCAGGGTTCCGGCAAAAACTTTTCCTTCAAAGTCCACCGTGAACGGTGACAGGGAAAGCTTGCCATTTTGAATCCGCAAGGCTGCCGCCAGATTTTCAACCGCATGGCCGGATGGAAGCTCAAGCCGCTCGGCAGTGACCGAAAAATCCGCATCAATGGCTGCGAGTCGGGAAAGAACATCTTCCGCCGGCAAAACTTTCCCGCTTTCCTTTTCCGTCTTTCCGGATGAAGGCTTTTCCGCCAGCAGAACCAGAAGGGTCTGCATATCCACCTGTTGGGCATCCAGACGTCCGGAAACATGGGGAGGCGTGGCATCCGGCGCAAAAGACAGCTCACCGGTGATGGAATTTCCCAAAAGCTGGATATCCTGCCATGACATCTCCAGACGCCCATTGTGTGCCGATACCCGACCGGAAACCTTCACATCATCTCCCAGATCCGGAAGCACGGCCAGATGGCGTAAAACATCCGGAACAGGTCCCTGCATATCCAACATCAGGGAGAAATCCTTCTTCCAGGGTGTCCGGATCTGTGAGACCGGCGGCATGCTGCCGCGCATGTTCAGGCTGAAGGAGCCCATGCCTGCGGACAGGTCCACCGGCCAGGCATCTTCTCCCGCCTGCCATGTTTTCAGGCTTCCGGCCACCATATCCAGACGGAAAGGTACCATATCCAGCTGTCCTGACGTCGCCAGGCGAACTTCCCTTCCAAAGCCCCCCACAACCCGGTCCAATGCAAAAATCACATCCTTTTGGCCAGGTACCCGCAGAAAAACCTTCACGTTCCGAAAAGATATCCCTTCAATTTCCGGAAAGGCCGCATTGTCCTGCGCCCCTCCGTCCTTGGACAGAAAGGTGAACTGTCCTTCCGGTGTCATGTCGAGATGAATCTCCCCATCCCGTCCGGAAATGCGCTTGACCTCAAACTGTCCATGGAGCAAGCGCCAAAGGCCAAAACTGGCATCCAGTTCCTTCAGGGACAGGATTTCCTGATCTGCTCCACCGATAAGGACATCTTCCAGCGAAACGGACGGTATGGGAAAGACATGCCCGCGCAACTGTCCAATTGTCACGGGTTGTCCCAGCGCCTCAGATGCCATGAGGACAATCTTCGGGCGCAAGGCTTCAAAATCAAGCTGCGAAAGCAGGAGACTCCCGATAGCCGCCAGGGAAGCCACCCCCAGAAAAATACCGGCCACCAACCATTTGGCAAAATGCAACGTTTTCATTCGACATCCATGAACGGATCTTCGCCCCGTCCGGGCAGATTGAGGCCAAGTTCACGACAGGCCTTGACGAAAGTGGCCGGAACAGGGGCAGAAACATCAAGGATTCCCTTGTGTGGATGCGGCAGGATAATCCGCCATGCATGCAGGAGCATGGCATGACCATGGTTTCCTGGCAGGTTTTCACATTCCCCGCCGCCATATTTGGCATCGCCAACAATGGGACACCCCAGCGCCGCCATGTGTGCGCGCAGCTGATGGGTACGCCCTGTCTGCGGCCAGAGGGCCACCAGCGCGGCCGCATCTCCCAGACGGTCAAGAACGCGGTAGAGCGAAACGGCCCGGTCACCATCCTCCGCAACCTCCATGCGTTCCTGCCCCTTGAGCCCACGCTTGGCAAGCTTCAGGGCCACCTTGCCAGAATTTTCCGGCAGACGCCCCTTCACAACCGCAAGATAATATTTCCGGGTTTCCCGCAAGCGGAACGATTCGGTCAGCGCCTGTGCGGCCCTGCGGTTGCGCGCAAGCACCAGAACGCCTGTTGTGTCCTTGTCCAGACGATGAACCAGCCGGGGACGTTCCCCATCTTCCGCAAAACCGTCAAGCAACGCATCCAGATGGTGGTCGCCAAGCCCGCTGCCCCCCTGAACAGCCAGACCGGCCGGCTTGTCCAGCACCAGAACATCCCGATCATCAAAAAGAACTGCGCGTTTCAAAAAAGCCAGCTGTTTTTCATCCACAGGGTGCAGACGTTTTGGAATCCCCCCTTCAGCGCCCCCATTCTCCAGCGGAGGAATGCGCACCACCTGGCCGGCCTCGATCTTGCCAGAGGCTTCGCAACGCTTGCCGTCAACGCGAATCTGCCCGGTGCGCAAAAGCTTCTGGATGCGTCCCTGCGAGAGCTGCGGAAACTTGCGCCGCAGATACCGGTCCAGCCGCTGCCCGCCTTCGTCCTCACCCACAATTTCCTGCTGAACGCCCGTCATGTCCGCTCCTTGCGCAACCGCGCCCAATAATCCAGCCGTTTCCGGATTTCCCGCTCAAACCCGCGTTCCACCGGTTCATAAAACGTCCGTCGATCCATGCCTTCCGGAAAATAATCCTGGCCTGAAAAACCATCCTTGGCATCATGATCATACTGGTAACCCGCCCCATAGCCAATATCCTTCATCAGCTTCGTGGGCGCATTCAGGATATGCGCCGGGGGCATCAGGGAACCGGTTTCCTTGGCTGACCGCATCGCCTGCCCAAATGCCTTGTACCCCGCATTCGATTTCGGGGCTGTCGCCATGTACAGGGTGGCCTGCGCCAGGGCCAATTCACCTTCCGGAGATCCCATACGCTCATACGCATCCCAGGCAGACAGGGCAAAGGACAGGGCCGCAGGATCGGCAAGACCAATATCCTCAACCGCCATGCGGGCAATGCGCCGCGCAACAAATTTTGGATCCTCGCCCCCTGCCAGCATGCGCGCCAACCAGTAAAGGGCGGCATCGGCATCCGATCCCCGCACCGACTTGTGCAGGGCGCTGATAAGATTGTAATGCCCCTCCTGGGCCTTGTCGTAGAGCGGAGCCCGCCGTTGCACCGTTGCCGCAAGCTCGCCGGTTGTCAGGCGCTTCTCCAGCGGCAAATGAAACAGTTCTTCCACCAGATTGAGAACAAAACGGCCGTCGCCATCGGCCATGGCCTTGAGGGCGGCCCGCGCATCAACGTCCAGCGGCAATTCCCGGTCTTCAAGCTTTTCTGCGCGGTCCAGCAACTTTTCGAGCGCCGAATCATCCAGACGGTTCAGCACAAACACCTGGCAGCGTGACAAGAGCGCCGAATTGAGTTCAAAAGACGGGTTTTCGGTGGTCGCCCCCACCAGGATCACCGTTCCATCCTCGACATAAGGCAAAAAGGCATCTTGCTGCGAACGGTTGAACCGATGGATTTCATCCACAAAAAGCAGGGTGCCTTCGCCCATTTGTTTTCGGTATCTGGCCTCGTCAAATATCTTGCGCAAATCGGCAACGCCCGAGAACACGGCGGAAAGCGGCTCAAAATGGAGGGAAGTCCCTTCGGCCATCAGGCGGGCAAGGGTGGTTTTTCCACAGCCCGGCGGCCCCCACAAAATCATGGACGCCACGCGATTCTGCGCCAGCATGCGGCCAATCGGCCCCTCTGTCTTCAGCAGATGGTCCTGGCCAACAATTTCCGCAATCCCCGCAGGCCGAAGCCTGTCCGCCAGCGGTCGCGGGGCCTGGTTTTCAAAAAGCGTTGCCATTGGATCCTTCTACCCTCAGGCGATTCTTGACATTCGCCCCTTCCCCGGCATTCTAGCCAAGCTAGGCGGCCGCCACAATGAAAACCTCCCGCATAATCCTGCTCCGAACCAAAATGATGCCTCTGGCGGCTCGCCAGCAAAAAGGGCGGCTCCAAAAGGAACCGCCCTTTTCATGAAAAGCTGCAAATGCCTGGAGCCTATTTCATCTCCGGTGTCAGTGCGCGTGCCTGCCTGGCACGATTAAAGGCCTGCATGTAAGCCCTTCTGCGCCGGGACATGTCTTTTTCATCCCGGTGCGCTGCAACCACTGCCTTTTCCTTGTTGGCCACCATGGCGGCCAGGCCAGCCGTCAGGAAATGCCAATTCACAAGGAAAGAGGAAGCCAGCAAGGAGCCCCACAGGACAAGGCTGACCCTCAAACCAAGATTTTCATCCTCAAAATTCTTGTTTTGGCGCTTCAAAAGCTCGTTTTTCTGCATGGGATTCTCCATAAAAACATGTAGCAAAGGATATGCGCCCGGCTCGAACATTGTCAAACCAATAGATCCCTTCTGAAACCACGCGCCAGCAAAAAGGGCGGTTCCGAAGAACCGCCCTCATGCATGCATCCCTTGCAGGATGGATTATGCTTAGCCCTTCTTGGCTGGCGCTTTTTTGGCAGCCGGCTTCTTGACAGGCGCCTTCTTGACGCTCGACTTTTCAGCCTTCTCGGCTTTCACAGACTTTTCTTTGGCTGGCTTGATAGCAACCTTGGGAGCCTTGGGGGCCTTGGCAACCTTTTTCGGGGCGGTTTCCTTGACCATGACAGCATCCTTGCCCTTGGCGGACTCGTCACGGTCCACGAGTTCAATGATGGCCATCGGGGCCGCATCGCCATAGCGGAAGCCTGCCTTCAGAACGCGGATGTAACCACCCTGACGCGCGGCATAACGGGCTCCAAGAACGTTGAACAGCTTGTAAACGGCTTCACCATCACGCAGAAAAGCAAACGCCAGGCGCTGGTTGGAAAGGCCGCCCTTTTTGCCCAGGGTGATCATCTTTTCGACAATCGGACGCAGGTCCTTCGCTTTCGGCAGGGTGGTCTTGATTTGCTCATGATTGATCAGGGCATTCGCCAGGCAGGCGAAAAGGGCGCGACGCTCGCTGCTGGTGCGGCAGAACTTGCGACCACGAATACTATGACGCATTTTAATTCCTCTCCGGCGAAGTCTTCCGCCGCTTATCCAGGCCCCGCAACGCGGAACCGCTTGCAATGCCACCCCCGCCTGTCATCCAGACATTGAAGTGGATGGGGCACCCTGCCCCAAAACACCGAATGCGTCTCACGCCTTTCGGCAGGAGACGCAAACGGAAAAATCTTTAAAACGGTTCCTCAAGCTTGCGGGCCAGTTCTTCAATGTTCTCTGGCGGCCATCCGGGAACCGGCATGCCGAGGTGCAAGCCCAACTGGGACAGCACTTCCTTGATTTCATTGAGCGACTTGCGCCCAAAATTCGGGGTCTTGAGCAACTCTGCTTCGCTCTTGAGGACGAGGTCGCCAATATAGACGATATTCTCGTTCTTGAGACAATTGGCAGAACGTACCGAGAGTTCCAGCTCGTCCACCTTGCGCAGCAAATGGCGGTTGAAGGGCAGGTCGTCCTTGGTTTCCGCGCTTTCCTGGGCCACAGGCTCCTGGAAATTGATGAAAACCTGCATCTGCTCCTGCATGATGCGCGCCGCAAGGGCCACAGCATCATCCGGCGCAACAGAACCATCGGTTTCAATGCTCAGGATCAGCTTGTCATAATCGGTTTCCTGGCCAACGCGGGTGTTTTCAATCTTGTAGGACACGCGGCGCACGGGGCTGAAGATGCTGTCCACCGGAATGAGGCCGATGGGGGCATCTTCCGGACGGTTTTCCGCGGCGGGGCGATAGCCCTTGCCGGTCTGGACCGTCAGTTCCATGTTCAGTGTGGCGCCCTTGTCGAGATTGCACAGGACAAGATCCGGATTCATGATCTCGATATCACCCGTGGTTTCGATCTGGCCGGCCTTCACTTCGCCGGGACCATGAGCTGTCAGCTTCAGGTGGCGCGCACCTTCGGCATGCATGCGCAGGGCAACATTCTTCACGTTCAGGACGAGATCCGTTACATCTTCGCGCACGCCAGGAATCGACGAGAATTCATGCAGGACACCATCAATGCGGATTGCCGTGACGGCAGCCCCCTGCAGGGACGACATGAGAATGCGCCGCAACGCATTGCCAATGGTCATGCCAAATCCACGCTCCAGCGGCTCGGCAGTCACAACCGCCGAACATACGCCATCCTGATTCGCTTCAATCTCCAGCTTTTCGGGCCTGATCAATTCCTGCCAGTTCTTTTGCATCGCGGTAATGCCCTCATTTTTACGGGGAAACCGGCGTTTCCGCACCTTGGCGTCGCCGGCCAGCCCTCAGAAAACCGTCTTTCCAACCAAAACGTCCGCACCTGGCACAAACACCAGGTGCGAATCCACCCAATATCAGACGCGGCGGCGCTTCGGAGGACGCACACCATTGTGCGGAATCGGTGTCACATCCTTGATCGACGTCACGCAAAGGCCTGCAGCCTGCAAGGCACGCAGCGCCGACTCGCGGCCGGATCCAGGTCCATTCACTTCAATGCTTACCGTCTTCATGCCATGTTCCATCGCCTTGCGGCCGACAGCTTCTCCCGCCATCTGCGCTGCATACGGCGTGGACTTGCGTGAGCCCTTGAAGCCCATCATGCCCGACGACGTCCAGGCAATCACGTTGCCCTGTGCATCGGCGATGGTGATGATGGTGTTGTTGAAGGTTGCGCTCACATGCGCTACCCCGGAAGTGATGTTCTTGCGTTCCTTGCGCCGCGGACGGGCGGTCGCCGACTTGCTGGTTGTAGCCATTTTTTTCCCAAATCCGTTGGTTGATTTAAAGGGAAAGCCCGAAGATTACTTCGCGACCTTCTTCTTGCCTGCGATGGCGACGGCACGGCCCTTGCGGGTGCGCGCATTCGTATGGGTGCGCTGGCCACGAACCGGCAGCCCCTTGCGATGACGCAGACCACGATAGCAGCCCAGATCCATCAGCCGTTTCACATTCATCGATACCTCACGGCGCAGGTCACCCTCCACCTTGTATTCGGCATCAATGGTTTCACGGATCTTTGCGATTTCATCTTCGGTCAGCTCATTCACGCGGCGGGCTTCCTCAATGCCGATCTTCTGGCAAATATCCCGCGCGTTCTTGGGGCCAATCCCGTAAATGTACCGCAACGCAATCTCCACACGCTTTTGCGTTGGAATGTTAACGCCAGCAATACGCGCCACGCCTCAAACTCCCATATGTTCGCTTGGCCGTCCCGGACACCGTTGCCCGAAAAATCTGGCAGCGCATTTCTGCACCACCCGGCCCTTGAAAGAGCGTCTTCTATAATCAGTGTCGGGGCATGCGTCAACCCCCAACTCATCCAACCTACGCTCCAAGGATGGATGCGATGTCCTTTTCCACCGTTTCGATGGCATTCATCCCGTTCACGCGATGCAGCAAACCGCGGCTTTCGTAATACGGAATGATGGGTGCCGTCTCCTTGTGGAAGATATCAACCCGACGATGCACCGTTTCCGGTGTATCGTCCTTGCGGTGGACAAATTCATGTCCGCCACAATGATCACAAACCCCGTCCACCTTGGGACGGTTGAATTTCTCATGATAACCCGCCCCGCACGCCTTGCAGGAAAACCGTCCGACGATTCGTTCCACAAGAATATCTTCGTCCACCATCAGGGCAATCACGGAATCAATCTTCCGCCCCTTTTGGGTCATCAGGGCGTCGAGGCCCTCGGCCTGCGCCTGGGTCCGCGGGAAACCATCCAGCAAAAAACCTTTTTCACAATCCGGCTGGGAAATGCGGTCGGAAATCATGTCCAGCATGATATCGTCCGGCATGAAGGCTCCAACCTCCACGATCGCTTTGGCCTTGAGACCAAGTTCATCCCCGGAGGCAATGCGTGCCCGCAGCATGTCGCCCGTGCTCAGGTGGGCAATCCGCAGACGTTCAAGCAGTCGCTCTGCCTGTGTCCCCTTGCCGGATCCCGGCATGCCAAGGAAAACGATGTTCATGAACGGCGTCCCCGCAGCTTGGCCTTCTTGAGCAGGCCTTCATACTGGTGCGCCAAAAGATGGGAATGCACCTGTGCCACCGTGTCCATGGTCACAGAAACCACGATGAGGAGGCTGGTGCCACCAAAATAGAACGGCAAGTTCATCTTGCTGATCAGGAATTCCGGCAGCAGGCAGACAAACACAAGGTAAGCCGCACCAATCACGGTGATCCGGGTCAAGACAAAATCCAGGTAGTCGGCGGTGCTCTTGCCAGGACGGATCCCCGGAATGAACCCACCATACTTGCGCAGGTTGTCCGCCGTTTCCGTGGGATTGAACACAACAGCCGTATAAAAGAAGCTAAAGAAGATGATCAGCGACGAATACAGAACCATGTAGACCCACTGGCCACGCTGAAAACTGTCCTTGACCATCGTCAGCCAGCCCGGAGCATCCTTGCCAATAAATCCGAGAACGGTGGTCGGCAGCATCAGCAAAGATGAGGCAAAAATGGGAGGAATCACGCCAGACGTGTTCAGCTTGAGCGGCATGTGCGAAGCTTCACCTCCCACAATCCCCGCGCCCATCTGGCGCTTTGGATACTGGATGATGATACGACGGTGGGCGCGTTCCATGAACACGATAAAGGCCACCACAGCGACAACACCGGCAGGAATCAACAGGACAAGCAGGGTGGGAATGGACTGGGTTTTGGCCAGTTCAAAGGTCCGCACCAGCGCAGACGGCAAGCCCGCGACGATACCCGCGAAAATGATGAGGGAGATGCCATTGCCAATGCCGCGTGAGGTCATTTGCTCACCCAGCCACATCAGGAACATGGTCCCCCCAAGAAGGGTCGCAACCACAACAAAACGAAAGAAAAAGCCGGGATTAATGACCGCAGAGCCCGTTGGTCCAGACATGCTTTCAAGCCCAACGGCAAGACCATAAGCCTGCACGCTGGCCAAAAGCACGGTCAGGTAGCGGGTATACTGATTCATCCGCTTCCGGCCAGCTTCGCCATCCTTCTTCATCTCCTCCATGCTCGGAACAACCGAAGACATGAGCTGGACAATGATGGAGGCGGAAATGTAAGGCATGATGTTGAGGGCGAAGATGGACATGCGCTTCAAGGCACCGCCCGAGAACATGTCAAACATCCCCAGAAGGCCATTCTGGTTCTGCTTGAAGATTTCTTCCATCACCCGGGGATCAATCCCAGGCAGCGGGATATGGGTTCCAAGACGAAAAACCAGAAGCGCCAACACGACAAACCACAGGCGCTTCTTCAGCTCCTCCGCTTTTGCAAAAGCAGAAAAATTGATGTTTTTTGCAAGCTGCTCGGCGGCAGAAACCATCACATCCCTCACATTACATTATGGCTTTGGAGCGTGCCGACAGGCTTTCCCTGCCTACACGCTCCAAAAAAACAGGCTCAAGCTTCAGACGACGTTTCCGAACCAAGAACGGTCACGGAACCACCAGCCTTCTCCACTGCGGCAATCGCCGCCTGGGAAGCCCCGGAAATTTCCAGCTTGACCTTGGACGTGATTTCGCCCTTGGCCAGCAGGCGGACGCCATCAAACACACGGGTCAGAATACCTGTTTCACGCAGGACGTCTGCCGTAATGACCTTCGATGCATCCAGTGTCCCGGCATCAATGGCAGCCTGAAGGCGACCAAGATTGATGACGGCATAATGACAACGGCCCGGGTTCTTGAAGCCACGCTTCGGCATACGCCGGAACAATGGCATCTGACCGCCTTCAAACCCACCCAGATTCACACCCGAGCGCGCCTTCTGGCCCTTGACGCCACGACCTGAGGTCTTGCCCTTGCCGCAGCCAATGCCACGACCAACGCAGATCTTGTCCTTGCGGGCGCCCGGATTGTCGCGCAACTGATTCAGTTTCATATCAACGATCCTTCTTTTGGCGGAGTTTTCCTCCGTCCGGCATTACTTCGTGGTTTCGACCTTGATGAGGTGCTGAACCTTCGCAACCAGGCCACGGACGGCCGATGTATCTTCCAGCATCTTCATCTTGCCGATTTTCCCGAGGCCAAGGCCAACCAGGCTCTTGATCTGGCGCACCGTTGCTCCTGACTTGCTTCCCGTCTGGGTCACTTTCAAGGTTTTCGGCAGGGTTGACTTTCCCGCTACCTGCGGCTTAGCCACCTTCTTGACGGCGGGCTTGGCAGCAACCTTGGGGACCACAACCTTCTTGACAGCAGGCTTCGCAGCAGCCTTGGGTGGCGCAACCTTTTTCGGGGCTACGACCGGCTTTGCGGTCTTGGCAACAGGCTTTTTGGCGGGTTTTGCCGCGGGTTTCGCAGCTGTTTTCTTCTCGGCCATTAGTCTTCTCCCTTGCCTTCGTCACGGGCTTCGCCCTTGACTTCACCCTCGGCACCTTCGCGTTTGCCAAGGATATCCGTCACCCGGCGGCCACGACGGGCAGCCACCATGCGGGGACTCGCCATCTCGACCAGTGCGGAAAATGTCGCCTTGATCATGTTGTGAGGATTGGATGTACCAATCGACTTGGCCACAACGTCCTGAACCCCAAGCGCTTCAAAAACAGCGCGCATCGGGCCACCGGCGATGATGCCGGTACCAGACGGAGCTGGACGAAGGACAACACGCCCCGCGCCATAACGCCCGTTTGCATTATGATGCAAAGTGCGACCTTCGCGCAGCGGAATGCGGACCATGTTCCGCTTCGCCTGCTCGGTAGCCTTGCGAATCGCTTCCGGAACTTCACGCGCCTTGCCGGAGCCATGGCCAACACGGCCACGACCATCACCGACAATAACCAGCGCTGCAAAACCGAAACGCTTACCGCCCTTCACAACCTTCGCGACGCGGTTGATGCCAACCAGCTTCTCGATCAGCTCGATTTCATCGCGCTGCGGACGATCCCCACCGTCCCGGCGAGGGCTCCGTTCCGTATTTTCTCGATCTTTACGTGCCATCTTCCAGGACCTCGATTAGAATGACAGTCCGGCTTCACGCGCTGCTTCCGCAAGCGCCTTCACCCGGCCATGATACATGTAGGCCCCGCGATCGAACACCACTTCCGTGATGCCCGCGGCCAGAGCCCGCTCGGCAACAATCTTGCCAACAGCCTTCGCTGCCTCGATGTCCGCCCCCGTTTTCAGGGCCTTGCGGATATCCTTTTCCAGCGTCGAAGCCGAAGCAACCGTATGCCCCTGGACATCGTCAATCACCTGGGCAGAGATATTGCGTTCCGAACGAAACACCGTCAGGCGAGGACGTCCGGCGCTATTCCGCCGCAGCTGCGCACGAACACGCAGTTCACGACGTTTTTTAATTTGCAGTTTTTTGCTCATCGGAGTTTCGCCTTACTTCTTTTTGCCTTCTTTACGACGGATCACTTCGCCTTCATAGCGGATTCCCTTGCCTTTGTAAGGCTCCGGACGCTTGAAACCACGAATTTCCGCCGCGACCTGACCAACCATCTGCTTGTCCGCGCCACTGATAACCAGATGCGTCGGACGATCGGACTTGATGGTAATCCCTTCGGGAATGGGATATTTCACATCATGGCTGAAACCCAGCTGCATGGTCAGCTCGTGCCCGGAAACCGATGCACGGAAACCAACGCCTTCAATCTCAAGCCCTTCGTGAAAACCTTCACTCACGCCCTTGACCATGTTGTTGACGACAGTACGAGCCGTCCCCCACATGGAGCGGTCTTCCCGGCTGTCCGTTCTCGGCTGCACGGAAACCGCACCACCTTCGAGCTTCACAACCACGCCTTCCGGCAGAACCGCATTCAACTGGCCCAGTTTGCCCTTCACGGATACATTCTGGCCATTCACCTTGACTTCAACGCCGGCTGGAACTGCAACCGGGTGCTTGCCTATACGTGACATTTCCAGCCCTCCTTAGAAGACACGGCAGAGGACTTCACCGCCAGTATTGGCTGTGCGCGCCTCGTTGTCGGACATGATGCCCTGCGGAGTGGAGAGGATCGAAATACCAAGGCCATTATAGACCTTCGGCAGTTCACTGATCTTCGAGTACACACGCCGGCCAGGACGGGAAACGCGGCGGATTTCCTTAATCGCCGGAGCCCCTTCATGATATTTGAGGGCAATTTTCAGAACAGTCACACCGGGACGCTTTTCTTCCACAGTGTAGCCGCGAATATACCCTTCACGCTTCAACACGTCGAGAACACCGGCCCGCAAACGCGATGCCGGGCTTTCAATTTCGCTAATCCGGGCCGTCTGACCGTTACGAACACGAGTCAGCAAATCTCCCACGGGATCAGTCAACGCCATAGTTCTTGATCCTCTTCTATTACCAGCTGGATTTCGTCATGCCAGGAATGCCACCTTGCGACGCCAAGGCGCGAAGGGACAGGCGTGACATCTTGAATTTGCGGTAAACCGCACGCGGACGTCCGGTGATTTCGCACCGGTTGCGAATGCGGGTCGCGCTCGAATTGCGGGGCAGCTCCGCCAGCTTCAGCTGGGCAGAGAACCTCTCTTCAGGAGATATGCTGCGGTCACAGGCAATCGCCTTCAGACGTGCACGGCGTCCGGCGAATTTCTTCGCCATCAAAGTACGCCGCTTGTTCTTTTCAATGGCACTCGTCTTGGCCATGGTTTCAAACCTCCTGGATGCTCAATTCATGAACGGCATGTTGAAGCCGCGAAGAAGCGCCTTGGCCTCTTCATCCGTCTTGGCCGTCGTGCAAATCACGATGTCCATGCCGCGGATCTCATCAACCTTGTCATAGTCGATTTCAGGGAACACAAGCTGTTCCTTGATGCCGAGCGCATAGTTTCCGCGCCCGTCAAAGCTGTTGCCCTTGATGCCACGGAAATCGCGGATGCGAGGCATCGCCATGTTCACCAGGCGGTCGAGGAATTCATACATCCGCACACCACGGAGGGTCACCTTGCAGCCAATCGCCATGCCGCCACGCAGCTTGAACTGCGCAATCGACTTGGTAGAGCGGGTGATCGCAGGCTTCTGCCCGGTGATCAACGCCAGCTCGTCCGCAGCCAGCTGAACTTTGCGGCTGTCACCCGTTGCTTCACCGACGCCCATGTTGAGGACGATCTTCTCAAGCTTCGGAACAGCGTTGTCGTTCTCATAGCCAAACTGCTTCTTAAGCTGCGGCTTTACGACATCCTTATAATGTTTCTGCAAGCGGGTCATAGTCTTCACGCCTTCCGCTCAATGGTTTCGCCAGACTTCTTGGCCACCAGGACTTTCTTGCCGTCCTTCAGCGTCTTGATGCCGACGCGGGTTGCCTTGCCAGTCTTCGGATCCGCATGCGCCACATTCGACACATGAATCGCAGCTTCGACCGATTCGATCCCGCTGGCGCTCATGGCCGTGGCACGACGATGCTTTTTCACCAGATTCACGCCCTGGACAACCACACGGTTTTCCTTGACATCAACCCGGATCACCTCGCCGGACTTGCCTTTGTCCTGGCCGGTGAGGACGACAACCTTGTCGCCTTTCCTGATCTTCGATTTCATTACAGCACCTCCGGCGCGAGCGAAATGATCTTCATGAAGTTCTTCGCACGCAGCTCACGGGTCACCGGGCCAAAAATACGCGTCCCGATAGGTTCACCCTGCTTGTTGATCAACACCGCGGCATTGGTATCAAAGCGCACAATGCTGCCATCGCTGCGACGGACGCCTTTTCTCGTCCGAACAATCACCGCCTGGTGCACATCACCCTTCTTCACGCGACCGCGCGGAATGGCATCCTTAATGGATACAATGATGATATCACCGACATTTGCGGTTCTGCGCTTGGCGCCACCCAGCACCTTGATGCACATAACCCGACGCGCACCGCTGTTGTCGGCAACGTCCAAGTTGGTTTGCATCTGAATCATGGCTTAGGCCTCCGCTGCCGGCGTTACAACCCGCCAGCACTTGGTTTTCGAAATCGGCCGCGACTCTTCAATCTGGACCATATCGCCCAACTTGAAGCTGTTGTTTTCGTCGTGGGCCGCATACCTCTTCGACTTCTTCACATACTTCTTGTACATCGGGTGCATCACACGACGTTCAACAAGAACGATAACCGTCTTGTCTCCCTTGTCGCTGACAACCTTGCCCTCAAGAACTCGCCTGGGCATCTTGCCTTACTCCTTTGCCTTGCCGGATGCAGCAGTTTTTTTCTGCCGCTCGGTCAGGATGGTCTTGATGCGCGCAATGCTGCGACGCACCTCACGAATGCGACTGGTGCCCTCAAGCTGCCCACCCGCCTGCTGGAAGCGCAGGTTCAACTGCTCTTTCCTCAGGTTCAGCAGAAGCTCATTCAGCTCGTCCTCGCTCTTGGCGCGAATGTCCTCGGACTTCATGCCTGTTCTCCTTCACTCAAACGCGCCACAATACGCGTCGCCATCGGCAGCTTTGCGGACGCAAGAACGAATGCCTCACGCGCAATATTCTCGGGAACACCATCAAGCTCGAACATGATGCGACCCGGTTTCACACGGCACATCCAGAATTCGGGCGATCCCTTGCCGCCACCCTGACGAACTTCCAGCGGCTTTTTAGACACAGGAACATCCGGGAAAACACGGATCCACAAACGCCCCTGGCGCTTGATATGACGCGTGATGGTCCGGCGAGCCGCTTCAATCTGGCGCGCGGTCAGGCGAACGGCTTCCGTCGACTTCAGGCCAAACGACCCGAAGTTGAGCTGGGTACCAGCCTGCGCGATGCCACGAATGCGGCCCTTGTGCGCCTTGCGGTATTTTGTACGTTTTGGACTCAGCATGATTGTCTTCCTTCACATGCTCGTGAGATCAGGCCGACGCGTTCTGGCCGGGACGGGATGACGGCTGCTGTTCAGCCATCCTCTTGTCCTGCGCCATCGGGTCATGCGCCATAATTTCACCCTTGTAAACCCAAACCTTGACACCGCAGGTGCCGTAGGTCGTTTTAGCCGTGCCAACACCGTAATCAATGTCCGCACGCAGCGTGTGCAGCGGAACCTGGCCTTCACGATACCACTCAAGACGAGCGATTTCAGCGCCACCCAGACGTCCGGAACAGTTGACCCTGATTCCCTTGGCACCCTGGCGCATGGCTGTCTGCACAGCACGCTTCATGGCCCTGCGGAAGGAAACACGACGTTCCAGCTGAGTCGCAATATTTTCCGCAATCAGGCGGGCGTCGATTTCCGGCTTGCGGATTTCGACAATATTCAATGCAACTTCGCCGCCCGTCATTTTCGACAGGTCATTGCGCAGCTTGTCAATATCTGCACCCTTCTTGCCGATGATGAGGCCCGGACGCGCAGAATAAATCGTGATGCGCGCCTTCTTCGCCATGCGTTCGATGACAACCTTGCTGACACCGGCCTGTGACAAACTCTTCAGGATATGTTCCCGAAGCTTCAGATCCTGATGCAGCTTATCAGCATAACCCCGGTCCGCATACCAGCGGCTGTCCCAGGTACGATTGATGCCGATCCGAAAGCCGACGGGATTGATTTTCTGACCCATTACTTTGCCTCCGACTCGCGTTCACGAACGATCAGCGTCATATTGCTGAACGGCTTTACAATCTGTGCCGAACGGCCACGACCACGCGTGTGGAACCGTTTCATGGCGATCGACGGTCCAACCGTTGCTTCCGCAACATACAGCCGATCGACCTCCAGCTGGTGATTGTTCTCGGCGTTAGCGACCGCAGTCTGCAACAGCTTTTTCACATCCAGGGCGATTCGGCGTTCGCAAAACGCCAGGTCCGCCATGGCGGCACTGACATCACGACCACGGATCATCTGCGCCACCAGATTAAGTTTGCGCGGGCTGATGCGCACACGATTAAGGTAGGCGCGCGCCTCATTTTCCGCCACGCGGGATTTGTTCGCTGGCTTGCCCATAGGTTACTCCTTCTTGGCCTTTTTGTCGGCCGGTGTATGCCCCGCAAATGTCCGGGTGGGTGCAAATTCCCCGAACTTGTGGCCGATCATGTTTTCGGTCACCTGAACGGGAATGAACTTGTGGCCGTTATAGACCCCAAATGTCAAGCCCACAAATTGCGGCAGGATCGTCGACCGGCGAGACCAGGTCTTGATCACCTCGTTGCGACCAGATGCACGTGCGGCATCGGCCTTCTTCAGCATATAACCGTCAACGAACGGCCCTTTCCAAACGGAACGTGCCACGGATCACTCCTTACTTCTTCGCATGCCGACGACGCAGGATATGCTTGTCGGTTTTCTTGTTGGTACGAGTCTTGTAACCCTTGCAGGGCTTGCCCCACGGGGTGCAGGGATGACGATTTCCACGGGTACGGCCACCCATAGGATGGTCAACCGGGTTCATCACTTCACCACGCACGATCGGACGACGGCCCATCCAGCGGGCACGTCCAGCCTTGCCAAGGTTCTCATTCATGTGGTCGGCATTGGATACCGCCCCGATGGTCGCCATGCATTCCGCAGGAACCACACGCAGCTCACCAGAAGTAAGCTTGATCTGCGCAAGTCCTGCATCACGGCCAACCAGCTGGGCATATGTCCCCGCAGCCCGCGCCATCTGTCCACCCTTGCCGACCTTCATTTCCACATTGTGGACAATGGTGCCAACCGGAATGTTCTTCAGGGGCATTGCGTTGCCAGGCTTGATATCAACTTTTTCGCCTGAAACAACCTTATCCCCCGGCGCCAGACGCTGCGGCGCCAGAATATAGGCCTTTTCTCCATCCGGGTAGGAGATCAGGGCGATAAACCCTGTCCGGTTCGGATCGTATTCAATCCGTTCCACCGTCCCAGAAACATCAAACTTCCGACGACGGAAATCGATCACGCGATACTTCTTCTTGTGTCCGCCCCCGCGCTGCCACATCGTGATGTGGCCGCTGCTGTTGCGTCCCGCGGGATCAACCTTCCCCTTCGTCAGGGACTTTTCAGGACGTCCCTTCCAGAGTCCACTGCGATCGATGAGCACCAACTGTCGGGTGCTCGGCGTCACTGGACGATATTGCTTGAGTGCCATGACTTCCTACCCCTTACACGCCGGCGCCGATGTCGATCGTGGAACCTTCCTTCAGCGTCACGATGGCTTTCTTGACATCGCTGCGCTGGCCAGGACGGCCACGGAACATCTTCGTCTTGCCTTTGGCAATGAGTGTGTTCACTGCCTTGACTTTCACCTTGAACAGGGCTTCAACGGCTGCCTTGATCTGCGGCTTCGTTGCTTCCAGAGGAACCCGGAAAGTCACCTGTCCGTGCGCTGAACCCATCGTCGCCTTTTCAGTGATAACGGGGGCACGTACGATTTCGTACATGCTCTCGGTCACCAGCGGGGCCTTTTCGCTCTTCTTGATCATTTCAGACGACCCTCCAGCTTCTCTACCGCCGCCTTGGTCAACACCAGCGTATCATGACGAAGGATGTCATACACGTTCGCGCCAATTTGCGGCAAAACTTCAATGCGCGGCAGGTTGCGGATGGACAGGGCGAATTTTTCGTTCACCTCGTCTCCGTCAACAATCAGGGCAGACGTCAGGCCAAGCTTGCGCATGGTGTTCGCCATCACGCTCGTCTTGATATCCTTGGCGGCAACTTCATCAAGAATGATGAGCTTGCCTTCCTTCGCCTTGCTCGACAGCGCGCACTTCATCGCCAGACGGCGGACCTGCTTGGGCAGGTCATGGTCATGACTGCGCACCACCGGGCCAAAGATCACCCCACCACCCCGCATATGCGGAGAGCGCAGTGAACCCTGACGGGCATGGCCCGTCCCCTTCTGCTTGAAGGGCTTCTTGTTGGTGCCGCTAACTTCACCCGCAGTCTTGGTCTTGTGGGTCCCCTGCCGACGCTTGGCAAGCTGCCAGTTGACCATGCGGAAAAGGATGTCCTTGCGAACAGCTGCCGCAAAGATGGAATCGTCGAGCAGTATCTCGCCGACATCCTCGTTTTTCATGTTCTTGACCGGGAGTTTCATGGTCCTCAGTCCTTCTTCTCGACGTCACGCAGGGCGGCCGGATGCGGTGCATCCTTCGGAGCCGGCTTCTTGGCGGAATCCTTCACCATAACCCACGATCCCTCATAGCCGGGAACGCAGCCCTTGATCTGGATGATGCCATTACCCGCATCAACGGAAACAACCTTCAGGTTCTGCGCGGTTACCCGTTCACAGCCCATGTGTCCAGCCATCTTCTTGTTCTTGAACACGCGACCTGGATCCTGGCGCATACCCGTTGAACCATGGGAGCGGTGGGAAACAGACACACCATGCGTTGCCCGGAGGCCCGCAAAGTTGTGCCGCTTCATGACACCCGCAAAGCCACGGCCAATCGAAGTGCCGACAACATCCACAAACTGCCCAGGAACAAAATGCTCCGCGGTGATTTCAGAACCAACGTCCAACAGCCCTTCGGCCTCGACGCGGAATTCAACCACCTTGGCTTTCGGCTCAACCTTGTTCTTCGCAAAGTGTCCACGGACGGCCTTGCTGACGTTCTTGGTTTTTGCCTGTCCCGCACCCAGCTGCACCGCCGTGTAGCCGTTTTTCTCATTGGTGCGGACATCAACAACCTGGCAATTCTCGATTTTGAGAACCGTCACAGGAACATGGCTCCCGTCTTCCATGAAGACGCGGCTCATGCCGATTTTACGTGCGATCAATCCGGTACGCATCATTAGCCCCTTACAGCTTGATCTCCACATCGACACCGGCCGCGAGGTCGAGCTTCATAAGCGCGTCCACTGTTTGCGGCGTGGGATCGATAATGTCCAGAATGCGCTTATGTGTCCGAATTTCGAACTGTTCGCGCGATTTCTTGTCAACGTGCGGACTGCGCAGAACGGTGAACTTTTCCAGGCGGGTCGGCAGGGGAATGGGTCCCCTGACGCGCGCACCGGTCCGTTTGGCCGTGTTCACAATCTCGTTCGTTGACTGGTCGAGCACCCGGTGGTCAAAAGCCCGAAGCCGAATGCGAATGGTTTGGGTATCCATCTGAGTTCCCCAGTGATGATTACTTCTCGATACCGGCAACAACGCCGGCGCCGACGGTACGGCCACCTTCACGGATGGCAAA
>MEMB01000003.1 GCA_001768735.1 Alphaproteobacteria bacterium GWF2_58_20
GTGATCGCAGCCGTCAGCGACGTCTTCCCATGGTCAACGTGCCCAATCGTCCCTACGTTCACATGCGGCTTCGACCGCACAAATTTCTCTTTCGACATGCTCGAGCCCTTTGCAAAAGAACATTCACGCACACACCGGCAGATGCGCCGGCGAAACAAAATATGGAGCGGGTGAGGGGAATCGAACCCCCGTGACCAGCTTGGAAGGCTGGAGCTCTACCATTGAGCTACACCCGCAACCGCAACACAGACCTGACCGCCTGAAATGGTGGAGGGGGCAGGATTCGAACCTGCGTAGGCAGTCGCCGGCAGATTTACAGTCTGCTGCCATTAACCACTCGGCCACCCCTCCGTGAATCGGTCATAACCCACGTCACGGAATGCGGACTTATCTTTTTTTTTGCCTAGCTTGTCAACCGCCAAATATAAATTTTTTCCCAAAACCGTTTCCGGGCTTTCCTTAAATATGCAGTTGCGGCACAATGGATCCATGAAAAAACGTCCCTTTACCTCCCGCAAAGGCCCCGCGCATTCGCAAGCCACCCCGGGATCCCGCCCCAGAAAACCTTTCAAATCCAGCCCGGAAAATGATTCCGAAGCCAAAACCAGCCCCCAGCGCCGTCCCTTCCGGGGCATGGGCAGCACCAGCAAAGCTGGCAAGTTCCCCCCACGGTTCAACCGGGAAGGGGCACCAACGGAATCCGCATCCCCCCGTCCGGCCCGCAAGCCTTTCCGCCGCGACGAGGACGCCTCGGCCCCGACCCGCAGTTTCCGCGATGATGGCCGCAAACCCACCCGGCGCACTGATTCCCCTTATGCCGGTGCAAAACCGCGTGCCCGTTTTTCCGAAGACGCCGCGCCCCGCAAGCCTTTCCACCGCGACGAGGACACCTCGGCCCCGACCCGCAGTTTCCGCGATGGTGGCCGCAAACCCACCCGGCGCAGTGATTCCCCCTATGCCGGCGCAAAACCGCGTTCCCGTTTTTCCGAAGACGCCGCGCCCCGCAAATCCTTCCGTGATGACCGTGCGCCACGTCGCCGTTTTCCTGATGAAGCACCACCAGCACCAAGAGTCAGTGTCCCACCGGTTCACAAGCCGGCAGCACCGTCCCTGCCCGAGATTCGCCAACCCTATCTTTATGGCATTCACGCCGCCACCGCTGCCTGGCGCAACCCGCGCCGCACCTGCCGCCGCATCCTCATCACCGACAATGCCCTGCCATCCTTGCGCATCGCCCTTCAGGATGCGGAACAGGCAAACATTGCACGGCCAGAGATCGAGATTGTGACCAAGGAGATTCTTGACGCCCTCCTCCCCAAAGGCAGCGTCCACCAAGGCATCCTGCTTGAGGTGGAACCCTTGCCGGAAATCGACATCCCAACCCTGTGCAGCAAGCTGGATGCCGAAACCGATGCCACTGTCATGGTCCTCGACCAGGTAACCGATCCACACAACATTGGTGCCATCCTGCGTTCCTGTGCGGTGTTTGGCGCCAAGGCGCTGATCGTTTCCCGCCACAATGCCCCGGAAATCTCGGCCCTCATTGCCAAGACCGCGACCGGTGCCGCAGAACATGTGCCGGTAATCCGCGTTTCCAACATCACCCGCGCCCTGGAAGACCTGGCCGAAGGTGGTTTCTGGCGCGTTGGGCTTGATGAACATGCCGACAAGCCGCTTTCCGGCATTCCCCTTGCCGGGAAGATCGCCATTGTCATGGGATCGGAAGGCAATGGCATGCGCAAGCTCACACGCGAGAATTGCGACCACATTGCCCTGCTACCCTCATCCGGGCCACTCCTCAGCCTGAATGTTTCCAATGCCGCCGCCATTGCCCTTTACGAAGTGCAGCGGCAAAAATAAGTCTTGTCCATCCCATGAAAAACGGGCGTCCCCAAAAGGACGCCCGTTTTGCTTTCCCGAAACATGCCCCGTCAATCCGGATCGGCATAAATACCATCCGGCGCCACCTGTCCCGCCAGTGTCAGCGGGCCGGACGCATCAGGGCCACTACCCGCGCAGGGTTGCCCCGGCCGCTTGCGCCGCAGCCACAACCTTGACGGAGAAGCCTTCAATCTCGGCATCGGACAGGGTATGGTCCAACGGCTGGAGGACAACGGAAACCGCCAAGGATTTCCGTCCTTCTCCCACGCCCGGCCCCACATAAATGTCAAACACGGAAACGTCAGACACCAGCGTTTTGTCCACACCACGAATCGCCCTGATCAGCTTCCCGGCTTCCATTCCCGCATCCATGACGAACGCGAAATCACGCCGCACGGGCTGGAAGGAGGACAGGTGCAACATGGGGCGCGCCGTTCCCTTGCGCCTGGGCTGGGGAAGACGGGAAAGCACCACTTCAAACGCCACAATACGCCCCTTGATTCCCAGCGTTTCAAGAACCCCTGGATGCAGTTCGCCAAACCAGCCAACCACCTTGGCACCCTGACGCAAGCAGCCGGACCGCCCCGGATGGAACCAGGCCGGCGCATCCGTCGTCACCTGCACGGACTGTTCCGACATGCCTGCCGCTTCCAGAACCGCAAGCGCATCCGCCTTTGCATCAAACACATCCACCGGACGCGCCCTGGAATCCCAACTCCGGGAAACCGCAAGGCCGGCACGCACGCCAGCGGCTACGGTTTCCTGGCCCTCCGGCTCGGCACTATGAAAAATCGGCCCAACCTCGAACAGGGCCACATCCGGCCATCCGCGATCAGCATTGCGGCCGGCGGCCATGAGCAGGTTGCCAATGCCTGACGGACGCATGGTCGTCAGGTCGGAACTGATGGGATTGAGGATCTCAAGCCCCGCATCCGTATGACCAAAAAGCCCCGCCACCTTGTGGGGCTGAAAGGACCATGTCACCGATTCCATCATGCCGCGCGCTGCCAGGAGACGCTTGGCGGCCATAACCACTTTTTGCGCCTGCGAAGCCGCCGGGCGGGTGACCGATTCTTCCCGTAGCAGGGATACGGATGGAATCTTGTCATACCCATGAATGCGCAGAACTTCTTCAACAATGTCAGCCTCGCCGGCAATGTCGGGACGCCAGGCTGGAACGGCAATCTGCAGGCTGCCATCCGGATTTTCCGCCGGGCCAAACCCCAGCCCTTCCAGAATGCGTTTCTGTTCGGCCAGGGGAACGGCAAGACCGCCCAGGGTCTCCACCCGCGAGGGACGATAGGATACGCTGCGGAACAGGTCCGGCATTTCACCAGCCATCACCACATCGCTCGGCGCGCCGCCACACATCTCCAGAACCATCCGGGTGGCAATCTCCATGGCACGTCCCATGAAGGCCATGTCCACCACACGTTCAAACCGGTAACGCGCATCACTTTCAATGCCCAGCCGTCGCCCGGCCGCCGCAATGGCAATCGGGTCGAACATGGCGCATTCCAGGAACACGTCCGTTGTGGCTTCGCTGCAGCCTGTTGGCACGCCGCCCATGATGCCACCCAGGGATTGTACTCCGGCATCATCGGCAATCACAACTGCGCCGGCCCCCAGTTCATAGGTTTTTTCGTCCAGCGCCAGAAGGCTTTCCCCTTCCCGCGAAAGACGCACCTCAAGATGGCCGGAAAGCTTGCCAATATCGAACACATGCATCGGGCGGGCAAGATCGAAACACAGGTAGTTTGTAATGTCCACCAGAGCCGAGATTGGACGCAAGCCGATGGCATGCAGGCGGTCCTGCAGCCAGCGCGGGCTTGGACCATTCTTCACGCCGCGAATGGTGCGCCCCATGAAGCAGGGACAACCTTCCATCGCCTCCGGCGCAATCGAAATCGAAACCGGGCTGGAAAATGTCCCCGGAACCGGATCATCCTTCAGCGGCTTCAAATGCCCCTTCCCAGACGCCACCAGGTCACGGGCAATCCCGCGAACTCCGGCGCAATCGCCCCGGTTGGGGGTCAGGTTCACATGCAGGACGGGATCCGACAATCCGGCATATTCCGCAAACGACACACCCACGGGTGCATCCGCCGGCAGTTCGATGATGCCCTCATGGGAATCGGACAGTTGGAGTTCCCGCTCGGAACACATCATCCCCTGGGATTCAACGCCGCGGATTTCGCACGTCTTCAATGGCTGCCCCGAATCGGGAATGACCGTGCCGATATGCGCAAAAACCACGCGAATTCCCGCACGTACGTTGGGAGCGCCACAAACCACCTGGAACACGCCGACCCCCGTGGACACCTTGCACAGCGACAGCTTGTCGGCATTGGGATGCCGACCACATTCCAGGACTTCGGCAATCACGAATGGCGCCAAGGCCTTGGACTTGTCTTCAATGTCTTCGACCTCAAGCCCCGCCATGGTGAGCGTGTGGGCAATATCCTCAAGCGCCGCATCGGTTTCGATATGGTCCTTGAGCCAGGAAAGGGTGAACTTCATCGCATGTTCTCCTTACATCAACCGGATATGCCCAGCGCGACATTCGGAATGTCGAGCGGAACGAAACCATAATGTTTCAGCCAGCGCAGATCGCATTCAAAGAAGGTCCGCAGGTCAGGAATGCCATATTTCAGCATGGCCAGGCGCTCCAGCCCCATGCCCAGCGCAAAACCCTGGTAACGGTTCGGATCAATCCCGCCATATTGCAGGACTTTGGCGTTGACCATGCCACAGCCCATGACTTCCAGCCAGTCGCCACCAGCGCCAAGCTTCAACTCCCCATTCTTGCGGGAACAGCCAATATCCACCTCGGCCGAAGGTTCGGTGAACGGGAAGAAACTGGGACGGAACCGCACCGGCAAGTCGGAAATGCCAAAGAAGGCCCGCAGGAAATCCATGATGCAGCCCTTGAGCTGCGCCATGGTCACGCTTTCATCGATCCACAGCGCCTCGCACTGGCTGAACATCGGCGCGTGCGTGGCATCACTGTCATAGCGGTAGGTGCGTCCGGGACAAATCACCCGCAAGGGCGGCTGGCTCTGTTCCATGGTACGTACCTGAACTGGGGAGGTATGGGTACGCAGGACCTTGGGCTTGCCATCCGCACCCGGCGGCATGAAGAAGGTGGCCTGCATCTGGCGGGCCGGATGATCGGCCGGAATGTTGAGCGCCTCGAAATTGTGGAAATCATCCTCAATGTCTGGCCCTTCCGCCACAGAAAACCCCATCTCGGCAAAAATGGCCATGACCTCTTCCGTCGCCTGCGTCAACGGATGGATGCGGCCCGCAGTTTCCGGACGCACCGGCAGCGAGATGTCCATCTTCTCCCCCGCAAGCCGGGCGGCCATGGCAGCCTGCCGCAGGTCATCCGTCCGCATGTCCAGCGCTTCCGAAACCCTGTCCTTGGCAACATTGAGAGCCTGGCCTGCCACCTTGCGGGCCTCGCCATCCATGCCGCCCAAAGTTTTCATGAGCCCTGTGAGGCTGCCTTTCTTGCCCAGCGCCGCAACGCGGATTTCTTCAAGCGCCGCCATGTCGGCCGCGCCTGCAATCCCTTTCAGGATATCCTCGACAAGCTGTTCCAGATTGTCCATGTCATTTTCCCCAAAAAAACAAAATCAGGGGATCCGGTTCAAGCCCGTATCCCCTGATCGCTGACTTCAAGAATTTTGTGTTTTTACACAGCGCTGTCGAGAACGGCCTGAACCTTTTCCACCAGCGCCTTAAAAGCCACCGGTTCCCGCGCCGCCATTTCAGCGAGAATCTTGCGGTCGAGCAGCATGCCGGACTTCTTCATCCCCGACATGAACTCGGAATAGGTCAGTCCATATTCACGCACGCCGGCGTTGATGCGCTGGATCCACAAAGTGCGGAAGTTGCGGCGCTTGACGCGACGATCCCGATACGCATACTGCAGGCCCTTTTCGACCTTTTCAATCGCGATGCGGAATGATGTGCTACTGCGATCCCTGTAACCCTTTGCGAGCTTGAGGATCTTCTTGTGACGGGGGTGGTTGATCGTGCCCCTTTTAACGCGTGCCATGCTACTTTCTCCTTACACCGAGTACGGAAGCCAATGCTTCTTGACGCGATTGGCCTGGCCTTCCTGCAAAACAAGTTCCTTGCAAGCGTTGCGCTTGGCTTCGGTCGATTTGCTGACAAGGCGGTGACGGTGATGGCCAGCCTGGCACTTCACCTTTCCATTGGGTGTAACAGAGAAGCGCTTCTTTGCTCCGCTGTGGCTCTTGAGCTTCGGCATTTTTCATCCTTTCAATCAAAGGGTTGCAATGCAAGTGGCTGGGCAATGCCTAGTGGCCTCACCACTCCGTTCAAAACTTTGGCTGGGGCGGCTTATACCCGCTGCCATTCCCCAGCGCAAGCAAAATCATCACATTGTCATGCCTATGTCGCGCGAGGTCAAGGTAAAGAAAAGGAAGCCATAAGAAACCAGGCGGGCCAGAAGCATGGCCTTCCAGGTTTCCAGCCGCTGGCCCTTGGGCATGGCCAGCACCACGAGAGGCCATTCAAGCACCATGCCGATCAGCATGTAGAAAACAAAATAAAGCCGCGCCCAGCCCATCACAACGGCGTTGACGGAGACCACATCCATCCCAGGCACCAGCGTAAAATCCCGCAACGTATGAGACAGCCCCATGCCGGCGGCCAGTCCCGCCACTTTTGCAAACACGGGAGAGATCACACCCTCCCCCATTCCCTGCACGGAAGCGCCAAGGAAAGCGCCCGCCAGCGCCAAAACAATGAAATAACTGGCATAGCGCGCCACAATCACCAGCAGGGCCATGTTGCCGATGACCCGCTCCTTTTCACGAATGAACCGCGCAAGAAACAACACCAGAACCTCAATCCCGGCAAGATAGGCCAGGGACGCATATTCCCCAGCCAGGTAACGGGCCGCATAAGACATTCCCATAAGGTTTCTCCAATTAAAAGACATCTGGATACCCGGGATTTAGCCGATTTTTTGTTCTTGCGAAAGTCCTTTGTGGACAGGGCGCAAAGACCTCCTTATTAAAAGGGGCATGAAAAACGTCATCGCCGTTGAAAACCTGTTCAAATCCTATGGCAGCGTCCAGGCTGTCAGTGGCATCACATTTTCGGTTCCCAAAGGACAGACCGTTGGCCTGCTTGGCGGCAACGGTGCCGGGAAAACCACCACCATCGCCATGCTGCTTGGCCTGCTCCTGCCCACCTCCGGACGAATCGAAATCCTGGGCCAGGACATGTCCGACCAGCGCTGGAAAGTACTGCCACGCATGAATTTCTCCTCACCTTATGTGGATCTTCCCCATCGGCTGACCATTTATGAAAACCTGTCGGTTTATGCGCGCCTTTATGGCATCCGCAACATCCGCAAGCGTGTGGAAGACCTGGCCGAAACCCTTGAGCTGACCGACCTCCTCAAGCGCCCTGTCGGCAAACTGTCCTCCGGACAAACCACCCGCGTGGCCCTGGCAAAATCGCTCCTGAATGATCCAGACCTTTTGCTGCTGGATGAACCCACCGCCTCGCTTGACCCGGAAACCGCCGACCGCATCCGCACCCATCTGGCCGACTGGCGCAACCGAACCGGAGCCACCATCCTGCTGGCCTCGCACAACATGGGCGAGGTGGAGCGCATGTGCGATCATGTCCTGATGATGAAAAAAGGCAAAATCGTTGACAGGGGCTCCCCCGGGGAACTGATTGAAAAACACGGGCGAAAAAACATGGAAGAAGTTTTCCTCACCATCGCCCGCCAGAATGATGCCACGGAGCCTCGCCCATGATCCGCCACCTCATCACCGCCTTTTCCCCAAACCGCATCTGGGCCATGGTGCTGCGTTACTGGTACCTCATCCGCTCGTCCCTGCCCCGCATGATCGAGCTGGTTTACTGGCCTTTCATGCAAATGCTCATCTGGGGTTTCATGAGCCAGTTCCTGCGGGGACATGATTCCTTCATGGCCAAGGCCAGCTCCACCCTGCTGGCCGCCGTCATGCTCTGGGACCTGCTTTACCGTAGCCAGATCGGCATGTCCGTCTCTTTCCTTGAAGAAGTCTGGTCACGCAACCTGGCCCAGATCTTCATCAGCCCCCTGCGCCCGTTTGAATGGCTGATATCGCTCATGATCACCAGCCTTATCCGCACCCTGATCAGTGCCATCCCCATCTTCCTGCTCGCCGCCCTCTTCTTTGGTTTCCGTGTCTGGGACCTGGGCTGGCCCGTCCTTGCCTTCTGGGTCAACCTCACTCTCATGGCGTGGAGCATCTCGCTTTTAAACATTGGTATCATCCTGCGGGCAGGACAGGGCGCGGAAAGTCTTACCTGGGCGCTCACCTTCATGATTGTGCCAATTTCCGCCATCTATTACCCGGTTTCCACCCTGCCCTACTGGCTACACCCCCTGGCGTGGAGCCTGCCTTCCACTCATGTTTTTGAAGGCCTGCGCGCCCTCATGTTCGACGGCGTCTTCCGCACGGATCTGGCGATCAGCGCCCTCTTGCTCAATGTGCTTTACATGGTTCTGGGGTTTGTCTTTTTCTTCTGGTGTTTTGCCGCAGCCCGCCGCAACGGACAGCTGTTCCGGCAAGGGGAATAGCAAACCAGACCGAACGCTCAGGGCCTCATTTCAGGCCAGAAGCGCGGCGCCCGCACAGACTGCTGCAAGAATCAGCCGGACAATGGCGTTTATCCGCATGGCCCGCCGCACTTCCTTCAAACCGATTCGCGCCGTTCCAGATCCCATCCATCCGCCGCCACCAACCCGCGGCGCCCCCAGCATGATGCCCAGGGCTCCGGCCATGGCAGCCACCGGCCATCCTCCCAGCCTTGATGGGTGCTGGCGAGCATCCATCAAGGCTGTCATGAAGGATTTCCGGGGCTGTCCGCCATCGGTAAAAACCGCGGCAAACGCAAGGAATGCCACCGAAAGACGGGCCGGAATCCAGCGCAAGGCGAAATCAAGATTGGACGCCGTACCCCCAAAGGGACGCCAGCCCGGAAGATTGTGGCCAACCGCCCGATCCAGCAGAGCGACTGCCCACACAAGGAAAAGCATGGGAAAGCCGCCAAGCAAAAACCAGAACAAGGGGGTTATCAGCCGCCGTTCAACATCCCGCGCCACTTCAGCCACCACAAGGCGCGCCGCGGCATGGACGTCCGCCGGAACGGCTTCCTGCCCGGCAAGGGCTGCGGCCATCCGGCCAGCCCGCAAGGGCTGGTGCAGCAAGGTTGCCCCCATATAGCGCCTGAACAGGGCATGGCGGGCCGGTGCGGCCATGACCAAGGCAAGACCAAAAATCCCGGCAAGCCTCCCAATTTCGCCAAATCCCTCCACAAAACTCCCAACGATTCTCCCGAAAAAAAATCCGATGGCCGCGACCACCAGCGTCATGAAGACACCTCTTATGGCCCGATCGGTTTCAGAACGAATAGGACGATTGAGGCGTGCCCCAATCCGCCGCAACCCGGCAGAAAGGTCCCCCAATGGCGGAAACGGCATCCAGGCCAGGACAAAACTGGCCAAAAGCGCCACAAACATCATGACCAGACGTTCCAAAATACCTCCCGGGGTCTCCCCATATATGGCGACATTGTGGCACAGTCCCTCCATTCTTGCAAAGCTGCCATGCAGAAATGACAGGGCTCAGGGGCTTGCGCTTTGATTCCCGAAGATGATAGAACAAGAGCCATCAGGAATGCCTATCGTCCATCGGGGGCCATTCCAGAACCGGAGCAACTTACATCTAAGGTGGTAACCGTGCCGAACGGACATGCAAACGGGATGACCCGACTGGATCGCTATAGCGCAGAAAAGATGCTGCGCATCATCCGCCCCTACATCCAAAACATTTCGCTCTCCCCGGACATGACTGAAGTCTGCATGCGGAATGTTCCTTTTTATGGAACCTTCCGCCTCTATTCCTTTACGGACCGAAGCAATCATCCGCCACAGACACATTTTGCCCTTTACAAGCCCGGCCATGTCCATGTGTTCGACATGAACCACAAATCCATTTACGAGGCCAACAGCAACACGCCCTTCTCGCTCAACCGGGAAAATGTCATGGACTACGTCCGGTTTTTCTTTACCCTGGCCCGCAAGAAGATTGAAAACATCCATCTGGTGGAAAAGCTGGACGACATTCCCTTTACCGATTTCCCCTCGGAAGACAGGACCGATGAATTGGGACAGCTTGTCCAGCCGCTCCTGCATTCGCCCCAAGGCGGAAACCATCCTTTTGAGCTTATGGCGACGGTCATGTTCCGCAACGCCCTGTTCTCGGCCACCATTGGCGTGGATGAAAAAGGTATTGTGAAAATTTCTGACCACACCCTGCTGGCCGATGAACTTCCGGCCCACGCGGATCATGTGGCACATCATCAGGACAGCGGATGGCAAGATGGCGCCATGGCGGAAAACATGATGGGCGGAATGATGGGAAGCATGGCTGGCGCCTACTGATTTTCAGGATCCTGTCCGCAAGGAGACCACAATGGACAACTGCATCTTCTGCCAGATCATTTCCGGCAACATTCCCGCGCATGTCGTGTATGAGGATGATCTGGTCGTCGCCATCCTGGATCACAGGCCGGTTCATCCCGGCCACTGCATGGTCATCCCGAAACAGCATTTTTCCCAGTTCACCGACCTGCCTGACGAACTGGCCGGACACATTGCCGCCGTCGGCAACCGCCTGGGTCGGAAAATCATGTCGGTTGTCTCGCCCAAACCCATGCGTGTGGGCTTTGTCGTGCATGGATATGTCCCCCATGTGCATTACCACGTCATCCCGCAACACCATGACGACGACATCACCTCCCACGTGTATGCACGCATAGAGGAAGGCCGGATTGTGTTCGACGAACAGAATGTTCCCCTCGCCTCACCGAAAGACCAGGTCCGCATGGCAAAGCTTCTCGCCCTGTCCCCCTGTCCGGCGGATGGCAGGATGCCGCCATGGCGGAAAACATGATGGGCGGAATGATGGGAAGCATGGCTGGCGCCTACTGACGCCCCTTGCTATCCTGAAACGAGGGAGGGAACGCCGGACGGTTTTCCCTCCTTTTTTTTGCTTCCATGGCCCCATATTGTTTATCTGTGCGCAAAGTGTTATATTTTTATTGAGAAATTCAGGCATGGAGACTGCCATGACACAACAAGAAACGTCCATATCCGAAGTTGAGACCCTTCTTTGTCTCAGTTCCCATGGAGAAGAACTGCTTCATTTCGCCCGTCAACAAGGCATTGCCCTTACCTGCGATCCGGACGCGACAACCGCCTATCTTGGCAAGACAGATGACAGCCGGATGGCTGTTGTCTTTCCAACCCGGGAGACCTCCGGTGCATCCGTTTTCCATGCAGCCCACATCCTGAAATACCTCCAGCTTGAAAAGGCCGGCGTTTCCGAAACCCTTGGACGGACGCCCGGCGAAAGCCTCTGGATCAGCCGCCTGATCCAGGCGGACGCCGAAGCAACCGCTGTGGCAACCTGCATGGAAATTTCCGCAGCCGGAGAGGATGGCCCGCGCCAATACCTTGAAACTTCGGAACGACTTGACCTGGTGGAAGTGGCGGCAGAAGCCATTGAGACAAAACAGAACCCTGTTCCATCCATCCTTGCTGCCACATTCGCAAATGAAAGCCGGGTGACACGGATGGACAAGACCTTCCTGTCTTCCGCCCGCATCAACATGTCGCGGTTGGCAAAAAGCTGGGCAAACGGCCACAAACGTCCAGATCCTGGACCGGAAATGTCGGCCCGTCTGGCTCCGCATGCAGAAGGCCTGTTCCTGCGCGATCCCCTGTTCATGGGGCGCCCGGATGCCGTGGAAGAAGCCCTGGCCGACCTGCGCCAGCAGGCCGATACCCTGTCTTCCGTATCCCCATCCCTCCGCAAACCCGCCCCATGAGTTCGATTCTTGACTGGCTGACCAAAAAACTGCTGGGGGACAGCGCTGACGACCTCAATTGGGCCATCACCACCCTGCGGAAAAAATCGGGAATTGCCTGCGCCCTTCTGAAAAAAACCGAAGCGGACAAGGTGGAGATCATCGTGGATCCCTACATCGCCTGCCCGATTTATGAACCACTCCCACCTGTGACCATTCGTCTTTTAGGCCGCATTTCTCCGGAAGGCATGGCCGCAGACCTCGCGCATGAGCTGTTCCACCACCACCAGTTTTCCTGTCTGGATTTCAACCGCAACAGTTTGGACGTGGAGGACGCTGAGCGATTCTCCTGTGCCCTTGAAGCGGCAGCCGATTGCGCCTCGATGGCCATTTGTGCGGAAATTGCCCAAGCCGGGGATGAGGGGCCTTTCGATGCCATGCGGATCGATAGCCACCGAAAGAAAATCACCCATCTTTTTTACAAGCACCTAGATATTTTCAGCGATGACCCGTCCCGCTTCACAATCCCCATGAGGGAAGCTTTTTTCGCTTGGCATGGAGCCGAATCCCTCGCCAGTCATTACAAGGATACCGCACGCCAGGCCAAGAACCATACCCTCGCAACACATCCGGAAAGGATGGCCGAGTGGGGGACCCACAAACTCCGCCTTTCCGACATTCTGGCCATCGCCACCCTGCCGGGACAGAAAAAAAGCTGGCTTGACCCGAACGATCCGCGGCTTGCAGCCCTGCTGGATTCTGCCCCGGGCACGCCCCCTGTTCCGCGCAAGAAAACTGCGCCCGGTTATTGACAAAACGCCCCCCGAAGGGCACCATGAAAAAGAGCTTTTCGGTTCAATCAACCACCCTAAAGGAGGATGGAAACATGGGAAGTGTAGGACGCAAGATCATTGGTATGGACATCGAGGAATTGATTTCCCTGCTCAACCGCGCCTTCGCCGATGAATGGCTGGCCCACTACCAGTACTGGATGGGTGCCAAGCTGGCCAAAGGCCCGATGAAGGATGCAATCATCGCCGAACTCACCCTGCATGCGGCTGATGAAATGCGCCATGCAACCATGGTTGCAGCCCGCATCATCCAGCTGGGCGGCACGCCGCTCATCCGTCCGGAAGACTGGTACAAGCATGCCAACTGTTCCTATGATGCGCCGGAAGACCCCTATGTGCGCACCCTGCTGGAGCAGAACATCAAGGGAGAACAGTGCGCCATCGGTGTTTACAACAGCCTGCTAAACATCACCCGCGACAAGGACATCGTCACCTATGAGATGGTTGCCACCATCCTGAAAGACGAGGTGGAGCACGAGGAAGACCTCGAAAGCCTGCTGGAAGATCTGGACCTCATGATGAAAAAGCGGGGCTGATACAATGATCACGGATTGGCAGGACCGCGCCCTGATTGAACTTTCTCCGGATGAAGCCCGCAAGGTTCTTGCGGACGTCAACCCGGAATTCGCGCCTTTCCCCATGGGGGAAGATGCCAGGATATCAAGGCGCGCCCTGCCATTCTATGAAAAGATGTCCCTTTACGCCTTCACCGATTTTTCCACCATTCCGCCCCTGACCAAATATGCCCTTTACCAGCCAGGAACCGCCATCGCCATTGACTGGACAAACGATGCCATCTTTGACGCCAACGATGCGGCCCCCCTGCGGCTTGATCCCGCCAACGTTTCTGATTATGCGCATTTCTTCTTTTCATTGGTCCGCGGAGAACAGGGCCTCATCCGGATCGTGGAAACCCTTGACGATATTCCTTTTACCCAAACCCCAAAGCCTGCCGAAATGACCGCGCTGGCCAAATTCATTCATCCCCTGCGCCTGGAACCCTATGGCGGCACAGGCCCATTCCGGCTCCATGCCACCTTCATATTCCAGAGTGACCTGTTCAGTGCCACCATGGAAATCAGCCCCGATGGGGCCCTCGGCATGACGGATGAAAAGCTCCTCATTGAAGACATGCCCGCCCAGGCCGAAATCCTGTTGCGTTAGTCTCCATGCCATTTTTTAAAGAAAGGGCCGTGAAGCGATTCGCGGCCCTTTCTTTATGTCCTTTGCCCGATTCGCCGGATATTCGCATTTTGTTCGCAATTTTTACGTGCATGCCAAACACAAAATAAGCATTCCGACTCCTTCGCAAGTTAATAAACATTAACATCAGCAGAATCAACATCATGCCCCATGCATGCCTGATCTGCATATCAGGCATGCATGGGGGGCATACCTTTAAAAGGTTTGTTTTTTTAAGATTTTCAGGTGACAATTTGAACATCAAAAGTGCCACGGCTCCCAAATGGTCGTGTCTGCTGTCTTCCCGGGCCCAAGCCCAAAGAGCCGGGAACATCGGAAAGCCGGAAGGCGATTTTCCTTCCGGTCCACGATCAAAAAGGATCGTGACCCTGAAAAGCAGGTGTCCGGTGTTGCTTCGATTCACGGACATCCTTAAAAACAGCAGAGGGAGTGTGCCCGTGACCCGCTTAGCCCCCGAAGATTGTTTCCTCAATCCAAAAACAGAAACGTTCATAGACAATTTTGTCAGCATGGTCACAACCGCACGCAAGATGGTGCGGCGTCCAATACTGAACCAGGAAGAACGGAAAAACACCCCCGAAGACCAGGAGAAGATCAACGGCTGGATGGAGATTCTGGGTCGTCACCCAGATACCAAGGCGCTGCTCGATGAAGCCCTGGACAGCGGCACAAAAATCTATGGCGACAACACCATCAAGCCCTTGGGCTACTACTCCCCGGCGGAAAACATTCTGGTGGTCAATCCGGACCGCACGGATGGTGAAGTCGTCGCCACCATGATCCACGAACTCACCCACCGACACCAGGACAAGCTTGGCTACGGGCTTTCCCCGATGCTGAGCCCGCGTGACCTGATCCTCATGCTTTTCAATATGGAAGCCAATGCGGAAGCCAACGCCGTGGCGGAATCCTTCAAGCTGGCACAGGCAGGCTTCCCGGATGCGCTCGAAGCGCATCTGCGAACCGGGTATGGCGACATTTCCCGCGCATTCCTCGACAAGATCAAGGAAAACCCGGAAAACGCCCATAATGGTGTGGCCACCCGGGCCGCCCACGACCAATGGTTTGAACAACCCTGGCGCCGCAAGGCCTATGGTGAACAGGCGATCGGCATTGTCATCAACAACATCAAGGTCTTTGCCTCCGTATTCGTCACACAGGGCTTCACGCCACTAACCCCCGAAACCATCGCCGGCATGGCTGAAGATCCCAATGGCGACAACTACCTGAAGACAACTCTTGAAACTGGCGACAGCCTGACGGGCGACCGCTACCGCAAGGGATTGACAGCCGAGATTGAAATGGCCTTGGCCGCCATTGACAAAGCGCTCAATGATCTCAAGAACAAACTGGACGGCAAAGGTCCGGAAACCGATGACACCCGCAAGGCCCTTTTGCCCGACAGCAAAAATGACGCGCTGGAAAATGCCGTCCGAAAATTTGCGGGACGCATGGTCCTTTCGGACAAGAAGGTCAATGGTCTCCACTTGCCAATCCCGACCAAGGCCGACAGGTACCGCACCCCCCGCAAGGGTCCTGTTCCCATGCCGGTCTTCTAAACGCCTGCAATGTGCCTGCATAAAAAACAAAAAGACTATGCCCACAAAGGATGACAGACAACCCAGCCCGGAGCAGCAAAGCTCCGGGCCCCAGAAAAAAGAGGAGGTACGCCGTGACTATAAATACCCTCTTTCAGCCAGAAAAACCTAGCAAGATCCTGCACTTTCAGGCCGCCTTTTTCCAAACCGTTACCCCCAAGAAAAAGCCACGTGACCGCTCCAAACTCAAGGAACGTATTGATCACTGGCTTAACATCATCTCAAAAATCGAAGAAGGCCGGTATATCATCCAGTTCTCGCAGGAGAACAAGATCCAGATCGCTGTTGCCAAGGAAAAAGGCATTTATGGCTACTTTTCGCCATCCAAGAACATGACTGTCATCAGCAGCACGCTGAAAGACGGCGATGCCATTGGCACCCTGTTTCATGAGACCCGCCACGCCATCCAGTGCAAATCCGGATTCTGGTGCGACGCTGCATTAAGCCCGCGCGACAACATCCTGATGTCCTGCGCCATGGAAGCCGATGCCGAAGCATTCTGCGTCATGGCATCCTACAAGCTAAAACTCGCTGGTTATCCAGAGGCATTTGAAGCCCACAAAAAGAGCCCTTATGGAGACATTTCCAACCGCTTTGAAAAGATGGTGACCGAAAACCCGGCCAGCCTTGAAGATGGTTCCGCCATGCGGGCCGCCTATGACAGGTGGTTTAAAAATCCGAACCGTGTCATCAGCTATGCGGCCAACGCCCTCAAGATGGTGCATGCCAGCCTGATCGGCTTCAGTCGCCAATACAACCAGAAGGGCTTCATGCCACTGACCCATGAAATCATGGAAGGGATTGGCGAACTGCCGAACGGCACCAATTACCAGAAGGCGGAAGGTCGCGATCTGGTGGCTGATACCTACAAAAAACTGCATCATCCGGAACTGTTAGAATTTCTGGAAATCCTGGAACGCGGCATTGGTATGCCAACAACCGTCTCCAACGACAACAAGCCGGGCAAGGAACCCAAGTCGGACAAGGATATGCGGGATCAACTCCGCAACATCATCAAGACTTATTCTCCTGGCATGATGCGCTAACCACCTAGGGGAGCCGGAAATCACGGCACCGGCTCCCCCCTTTTTGAATACGGAAAACCATGCCGCCCAGGTCCAAGACAACATTGATTCCTGAAGAAATTGCCCGCTGGCTGGATGTGCTGGCAAGTGTTCCTGCGGGAAAAAGCCTGGTAGACCAGGCCTTGAACCATGGCATCCGATTCAGGCTTGCCCCCAAAAGCTGGCAATACGCCTATTACCAGCAGGATGGCGGCATCATTGGCATCAAACCCAATCGTCCAGAAAACGAAATCATTGGCAACCTTGCCCATGAATTGCGCCATGCCTTTCAGGACAAGACGGGTCAAATGACCAGCCTCACAGATTCTCCCAGGGATGTGCTCCTGCGCACCCATAGCACGGAGGCTGACGCAGAAAGCCTTGCCCTTCTTGTCTGCGCCCAACTCGCGGAGGCGGGCCATCCTGAATACCTGCAAGCCCGGCTGGATGGAGAAATGCCTGACATTGCCCGGCGTTTCGTGGCCACCCTTCCCCAAGGCCCCCTGCCCGCCATGCGCGCCGCCTATGACCAGTGGTTCGAGGATGAAGGCCGCCGCACATCCTACTTTTCCTATGCGATCGACTGGATGGACATCAACATCCGGGAACGGGCCAAGGCACAAGTCACTTCAGGCCCACTGCCCTATACGAGAAAAGACATCGTCCGCCTCGGCCTCCTGCCCGGCGGCCTCAACTACCTTTCCGCGACAGGTGGCCCGGCACTTGATTCCCCTTTCTATTGCCGCCCCATCACTCCCTCACAGGAAGAAAGCCTGCAGGACGCACAAATGTCCCTTGATCACCTGCGCAAAACCTTCAATAGTCGCAGCAGGAGCCATCCCAACAAGAAGCCGAAACCTGGAAAGGGCTGACAGCTTCTTTCCCCACAAATAAAAACCCCCGGACGTTTCCATCCGGGGGTTTTTATGTCATGGCGGGCGGCTTACGCAGAAGAACCGCAGCAATGCTTGTATTTCTTGCCGCTGCCACAGGGACATGCCGCATTGCGGGAGATTTTTTCCGATGCCTTTGCCTCCGTGCGGGAGGCCGGTTTGGTTTTCCCATCCCCATCTTCCACAGGCCGGTTGTCGCGCAGGGCGAACTCTTCCGTTGGCGGCACATCCTGTGCCGGTGGCGTATCCACCTGGATTTCCACAAAGCTAAGGTCGCGCGTGACCGTTTCGCGCAGCTGGATCAGCAGGGCCTCAAACAGTTCAAAGGCCTCGCGTTTGTACTCGTTGAGTGGATCCTTCTGGCCATAGGCGCGCAGGTTGATGCCCTGCCGCAGATGGTCAAGATTGAGGATATGCTCCCGCCAGTACTGGTCAAGCCGACGCAGGAGAATCTGCTTTTCAACATAGCGCATGACTTCAGGCTTGAAGCGGACGGCCTTTTCCGCCATGCGGGCATCTGAAGCCTTGCGGATGCGTTCCTGCAACACTTCGCTGTCCACACCATCTTCCTTGCTCCATTCGGAAAACGGAAGTTCAAGCCCAAAAACACGGCGAACCTCAATGCCAAAGCCTTCAATGTCCCATTGTTCCGCATAACTGCCCGGAGGGGCAAAACGGTGGATAATGTCTTCAACCACATCGTGCCGCATGTCGCGCACGCTTTCCGACACATCGTCCTCGGCCATCATCTCGCGGCGCTGCTCATAGACAACCTTGCGCTGGTCATTGATGACATTGTCATATTTGAGCAGGTTCTTGCGGATTTCAAAATTCTGCTCTTCCACCTTGCGCTGGGCGGTGGCAATCGCCTTGTTGACCCAGGGATGGATGATGGCCTCGCCCTCCTGGATGCCCAGGCGCAACATGATCTTGTTGAGCGTTTCCGCCCCGAAGATGCGCATCAGGTCATCTTCCAGCGACAGGAAGAACTTGGACTCGCCCGGATCCCCCTGGCGTCCTGAACGTCCGCGCAGCTGGTTGTCAATGCGGCGCGCCTCATGGCGCTCGGTGCCAAGGATGTAAAGACCGCCCGCTTCCTGGGCAACCTTTTTGGCTTCCACAGCCTCTTCCCGGATCCGCTTTTCAATGGCGGCCTTTTCTTCCGGCGTTTCCTCTCCCGTCAAGGCATGCTTGATCATCATGTCGGGATTACCACCCAGCTGGATGTCGGTCCCGCGACCTGCCATGTTGGTGGCAATGGTCACCGCACCCGGCTGGCCAGCCTGAGACACAATCTCCGCTTCCCGCTCATGGTGCTTGGCATTCAGCACATGGTGCGGAATCTTCGCATTTTCGAGAAGCTCTCCAAGAATCTGGGACTTTTCAATCGAAATGGTGCCGACAAGAACCGGCTGCTGCCGGGCATGACACTGGCGGATAAGGTCCACAATGGCCGCATATTTCTCGCGCGCCGTACGATAGATCTCATCGTCATTGTCTTTTCTGCAGGTTGGTCGGTTGGTCGGGATGGTAATCACATCCAGGTTGTAGATGTCGGCAAATTCCGACGCTTCCGTGCTGGCCGTCCCGGTCATGCCCGCCAGTTTGGCATAAAGCTTGAAATAGTTCTGGTAGGTGATGGAAGCCAGTGTCTGGTTCTCATGCTGGATCACAGCATGTTCCTTGGCTTCCAGTGCCTGATGCAGGCCTTCCGAGAAACGGCGGCCCGGCATCATTCGGCCCGTGAATTCGTCAATGATGATGACCTGGTTGTCCTTGACAATATAATGGTCGTCAAGATTGAACAGCTGGTGCGCCCGCAGGGCCTGATTCACATGGTGGACAAGGTCGATGTTGGCAATATCGTAGAGGTTGTCCCCCTCGATGAGGCCTGCCTCCGCCAGCAGCTTCTCCACATGGTCCACGCCGATTTCGGTAAGCGCCACCGTGCGCGTCTTCTCATCCTTTTCAAAATCCTCCGGAACCATCTTGCGGATGACCTTGTCAATGGAAATGTAGAGCTGCGAGGAATCCTTTGGCTCCCCTGAAATGATGAGCGGCGTGCGAGCTTCGTCAATGAGGATGGAATCCACTTCATCGACAATGGCAAAATTGAATGGCCGCTGCACCATTTCATGCGTGTGCATCTTCATGTTGTCGCGCAGGTAATCAAAGCCAAGCTCGTAATTCGTGCCATAGGTGACGTCCGAAGCATAAGACGCGCGGCGTTCGGATTCCGGCATGTCATGACCGATGGTGCCAACCGAAAGCCCCAGGAAACGGTAAACTTGACCCATCCATTCCGCATCACGGCGGGCGAGGTAATCATTCACCGTCACCACATGCACCCCCTTGCCGGAAAGGGCATTGAGGTAAACCGGAAGGGTTGCCACCAGTGTTTTGCCTTCGCCGGTCTTCATTTCCGCAATCCGGCCCTGATGCAGAACCATGCCGCCAATGAGCTGGACATCGAAATGCCGCTGCCCAAGTGTGCGTTTGGCTGCCTCACGCACAGCCGCAAAGGCTTCCGGCAAAATGTCATCGAGCATTTCGCCATTTTCAAGCCGGGCCCGGAATTTCGGTGTCAATCCACGCACCTCGTCATCCGACAGGGCCGCATAGGATTCCTCAAGAGCATTGATCTGCGCCACAACCGGCATCAATTTCCTGATCAGACGGTCGTTATGGGTTCCAACCAGCTTTCGGGCGATTTCACGGAACATGCTGCTTCCTTTTTGCACAAGACGGCCATGACAAGCCTAATGTTGTGTAAATAGGTATTGAAAGCCCGCATGTCAATGCCAGCCCTGTCTTTTAAAATCACATTTTTTGCTTGCACCCCAAAGAAGCGGGTGGCATCCTCATGCACGTTTTCACCATCGCTTTCAAAGCGCATCCTGAGGTGGATCATTCTTTTTTATAAAATTACCAACCGTCAACCCATTGGAGTTTCATCATGACGTCACGTTCAAAACGGATTCTGCCCGCCCTTGTTGCTGCCACCCTCATGGCTGGCGGTATTTTCATCTCTGCCCAAGCTGTAAGCCCCGCTCCAGCCAAGGATGCCATTGTTGCCCGCGTCAACGGCAAGGACATCCATGAATCCGACATGACCAACCTCATGGCGATGATGGGCCCACGCGTACAGGGGGTTCCGGCGGACATGCTCCGTCCCATGCTCATCCAGCAACTGGTCAACATGCAGGTGATTGACGACCAGATGAAGGATGCAAAGCTGGACAAGGATCCGGAAGTCATCTCCATCATGGAGCGTGCGCGCCAGGACATCATGCGCAGCATTTTCATCCGTCGCGCGGCTGAAACCCGCATCACCGATGCCATGCTGAAGGAAAAATACGGCCAGATGAAGGAAGAAGGCAAACAGGTTCACGCCCGCCACATCCTTGTCAAGGACGAGAAGGAAGCCAAGGACATTATCGTCGCCCTCGAAAAGGGTGAAGATTTCGCCAAGCTGGCAGCTGCCCATTCCATGGACGGCACCAAGGACCGTGGAGGCGATCTCGGCTTTTTCAGCAAGAACATGATGGTGCCGGAATTCGCCGAAGCCGCCTTCGCCCTGAAGGACAAAACCTTCACCAAGAAGCCGGTCAAGACCCAGTTCGGCTATCACGTCATTGAGGTTCTTGAGCGCAAGGAAACCGACCTTCCTTCCTTTGATGAAATCAAGGACGACCTTAAGGGTTCCCTGATCCAGGACGAAGGCGGCAAGGTTCTGGAAGACCTCAAGGCCAAGGCCAAAGTCGAAATCCTTGACCCGTCCGCCAAGGAAGATTCGTCGGACAAGAAGTAATCCGCCTGACAGCACATCCCGCCGCGCCCAAAAGTGCGGCGGGATTTTTTCTGGCAACACCCCATCAAGGCCCCATCATGCCCACCCATCTTCTCATCGTTGTCGCCATTGCCCTCTTCAATGAAAAGAACGAAATCCTCATGGCGCAACGCCTGCCCGGCAAGGTATGCGAAAACCTGTGGGAATTCCCCGGCGGCAAGGTTGATTCCGGCGAGACACCGGAAACCGCCCTTGTGCGCGAAATCCGCGAAGAACTGGGCATTACCGTATCTGAGGCAGACCTCTTCCCCATCAGCTTCATCACGCAGGACTACACGAAGGAAATCAACCGTCATGTGTTGATGCCGCTTTTCGGCTGTCACAAATGGCAGGGCGAGATGCAACCCATTGCCGTCAAGGATTTCCGGTGGGTTCCCATCCACGACATCCTGACGCTTGACTTGGTGCCTGCTGACATCGCCCTCGTGAAACACATCCAGAAACTCCATGCACTGTGACGCCTTCGACCTTGCGGCCTTTTATGCCAGCCCTCTTGGGCGCTATGCCCGGGAACGCATCGGGCAACGGCTTTCCGCATGGTGGCCCGATCTCCATGGCCAAACCCTTCTGGGCATGGGATTCGCAACGCCTTACATGGATGCCTGGCAAGACGCCAAGCTTTCCATGGCTGCCATGCCTCCGGAACAGGGCGCTATTGCATGGCCCCAACAAGGCCCGTCCCGCGTGTTCATCTGTGATGATTCCGCCTTGCCTCTGGCCGATTGTTCGGTGGACCGCATCCTCATGATCCACAGCCTCGAACACGCGGAATTTCCGCGCACCATGCTGCGGGAAGCCTGGCGGGTTCTTGCAAGCGGTGGACGCCTGACCCTTGTTGTGCCCAGCCGAACCGGAATATGGGCCCGCAGCGATCGCACGCCCTTTGGTTTTGGCAGTCCCTTCAGCGCAACACAGCTGCATGATCTTCTGCGTAGCACCCTGTTTGTGCCCGATCATGAAGACCGGGCCCTCTTCATGCCGCCTTTTCATGGCAAGATTGTCCAGGGGACTGCGCCTTTATGGGACAGGCTTGGCCCACGCTGGCTCCATCCGCTGGCCGGTGTCCTCATGGTGGAGGCCAGCAAACAGCTTTATGCCCCAACAGCCGAACCTGCTTCAAGCCAGCAGAAAAAATTACGCCTCATGCCTGCTGGAAGATAATTCCAGAAAAACAAAAACAGAAAAATTCCATCCCACCATATAAATATTTCCAACAGGACAAAAAGAAACAGATAAATGCGGGACATGGAAAAAAGTATCGCCATCCCATTTATGCACACCAAACATCAAGCAAGAGAAAAAATTAATACAAAAAATTCAAAAAAAATAGACACAAAAGAATATGAAATACATACAAAAAAAACACAACGACGATTATTGAAAAAAACAAAAAAACGTTCTATCATTTGATAGTCAAATATCACACTCCAAAGGAGGGGTTTAATGTCTTTCGGAAAATGGCTTGTCGTTCTCTGCCTGCTGGCCAGCACCGCTTTCGCCGCCACATTGACCGATACGAACACAAGCTTCCGGGCCCGTAAACGAATCTGTGAACTCGGCGACACCGCCTGCATCAACTGGATCACGAGCCAGTACGACACGGAAGAAAACCTTGATCTTCCGGAAGAGGAGGAAACCGATTCGCCCCTCGAAATCGTGGGCATGTCGGGAGACGCCCTCGAGATGAACATCACGGACGGAACATCGCCCGGCAATCCGGTCGAATTCATGATCACAAACACCGGCACCGGGGAAACTGGCACCCTTTCCGTTTCCCTTACTGGAAACACCGAAAATTTTGAAAAAATGGCTGACACCTGCCATGGCACCACACTGGCCGCCTCGGCAAGCTGCATAATCACCATCCAGCCGGTGGCCACGGAAAATGGTGTTTATTCGGCGACCCTTGTCGTTTCCGCCCCCGAAGGCACCGCGACCCAAACCCTGTTCAGCGAGGTCAGCGGTTTTCCCGGAGGCTATGCGGGCGGACTTTACGCATGGGGCAGCAACAAACGGGGAGAACTCGGCGATGGAACCTCCCAAACCCGCATCACCCCCGCCCTTGTCTTTGGAATGGACACGGAAAATATCGGCATTCCAGAAGCCGGAGGTGAACAGAGTTGCGCGCTCCAGAACGGCGCACTCAAATGCTGGGGATCTAATAATTATGGCCAGGTCGGCGACGGAAGCACCACCAACCGATTTACCCCTGTCCAGGTGGTCGGTATGGAAAGTGGTGTCACGGCGGTTGATGGCGGACAGCTCTACCACACATGCGCCATCCAGAACGGCGCTGCAAAATGTTGGGGACAAGGTTACGGCCCCACACCAAAACAGGTTGTTGGCCTTTCAAGCGGCGTTACCGCCATCGGGGTTGGACGCAACCAGACCTGTGCTATCCAGAATGGTGCTGCCAAATGCTGGGGCGGGACTTATGGCACCACGCCTGTCCAGATTTCCGGCCTGACAAGCGGTGTAACCGCCGTTGACGCCGGATACAGCTTCGCCTGCGCCATCCAGAACGGTGCTGCCAAATGCTGGGGATATAATAGCCGTGGCCAGCTCGGTAATGGAACAACAACAAACAACACCGCTGCGGTGCAGGTTACAGGGCTGACGAGCGGGGTGTCATCCATCACATTGGGCCTCGACTACGCCTGTGCAATCCATAACAATATTCCCAAATGCTGGGGAACCAACACATATGGCCAACTCGGGGACGGCACCACCACAAGCCGCACGACCCCAGTCCTGGTTTCCGGCCTGACGAGCGGTGTCAGCAGGATCGACGCCGGTTATTACCACACCTGTACCATCCAGAACGGATCGGTGAAATGCTGGGGCAATTCGGCCGCCGGCGGATCGGGGGTTGCCAGCACCACTATCCCGACCCAGGTTCCGGGCATGGAAGGCGGCGTGGTGGAAATCAGCGCCGGCAACCAGCACACCCTCGCGCTACGCGGGGCAACCTCCACCTCCTACAATTTCCTCTCCGCATCCGCAACATCCGGCGATGCACTGGCGATGGACATTGCAGATGGCGTCTCTCCGGGCTCGCCCGTCATCTTCACCATCACCAACGATGGCGATGCGGAAACCGGCGTCCTTTCGGTTTCCATCATTGGCAACGCCGGAAACTTCAGCAAGACAACGGACATCTGCACCGGAAACACCCTTTCTGTGGGCGAGAGCTGCACCATCACAGCGGTGCCTGTGGCGACGGAAAACGGCACCTATTCGGCCAGCCTCGTGGTTGGCTCCAATCCGGGCGGCAGTGTCAGCCATGCCATGCTCAGCCGGGTCAGCGGCTTCCCCGGCGAACAAACCGGAGTTCTGTTTGCATGGGGAAGAAACCTGGAAGGTACTTTCGGTAACGGAACCACAACCAGCAGCAATATCCCTGTCAGAATTCCCGGTTTCGAAGCAGGATTATCCCTTGTCAAAGCCGGAGGTTCCACCAGCTGCGCGATTCAGAACGGCGCTCTCGAATGCTGGGGAACCAACAACAATGGCCAGGTTGGGGATGGTTCATACATCAGCCGCAACACTCCGGTACAGGTTGTGGGAATGGCCAGTGGCGTAACTGCCGTGGATGGTGGTCTCTACTACACAACCTGCGCCATCCAGAACGGAGCGGCAAAATGCTGGGGAAAATATTACGGAAACACGCCACAACAGGTTCCCGGACTGACCAGCGGAATGACCGCCCTGAGCGTGGGTCGTTCCCATGCCTGTGCCATCCAGTCTGGAGCCGTCAAATGCTGGAACTATGGCTCCACCCCCGTTCAGGTAACCGATCTTGAAAGCGGTGTCTCCGCTGTTGAGGCTGGAAACTATTTCTCCTGCGCATTACAGGCAGGAGCCGTCAAATGCTGGGGATCCAACAACAGTGGCGAGCTCGGGAATGGAACTACGACAAGCAGCAACATCCCCGTTCAAGTTGTCGGGCTTGAGAGCGGTGTAACTGCCTTGACGACAACAATGACCACTGGTTGCGCCATTCAGGACGGTTCCCTCAAATGCTGGGGAAACAACAATTATGGTCAGCTCGGCGATGGCACGAAGATCGCCCACACCACCCCTATCCAGGTTCTTGGCATGGAAAGCGGCGTGACGGATGTGGAAGGCGGGTACGACTTCGTTTGTGGTCTCCAGAACGGTGGCGTGAAGTGCTGGGGATACAATTACGCAATCAATTACGGTTCCACCCCGATCACGATTATGGGCATGGAAAGCGGAGTCGCGGCGATCACCTGCGGCAACCACCACACGTTCGCCGTGATGTCCGGCTCGTGGATACTTGCGCCTGCGGGTTATTCGGTGGCGTTTGACACCTCCAGCATCAACCTCGCGAACAGGGCCGCGGCCTCCTTTACCCTTTATGGGGCACAGTTGGGTGCAACCTACACGTGGTCGATCGACGACACTGGCAATCCCGGCACATCCGCCGTTACCGGCACAGGAACGGTCACCAGCGCAACACAGCAGTTTTCCGGCCTCAACCTTTCTGGTCTTTCCGACGGCATGCTGACGCTTGCCATCATGCTGGAAGACGATGGCCATGCGGGCGCGGAGATGACCGACATCATCACTAAGGACAGCATTGTTCCGGGCGTCTCTTCGCTATCGCCCGCCGACAATGCATCGGGTGTGGCGCTAGATGCAAACCTTGTCCTCACCTTCGGCGAGGACATTACCAAGGGCACCGGCAACATCATCATCTACAACGGCGGCGGCACGGTTTTTGAAACCATTGCCGTGACGGACGCCAAGGTAACGGTTTCCGGCAACCAGGCCACCATCAACCCCATCGGCACGTTCGCTTACGGGGCTGGTTACTATATAACGGTTGCGTCCGGGGCTTTCGTGGACGAAAGCGGAAACCCGCAGGCGGTCATTTCCGGCTCTTCGGCGTGGAACTTCACGTCCGTGCTGGCTCCGGCGGTTCTGTCCATCAATCCGCTTTCCGCATCCGGCATGGATGTGGCGGGCGGCGGTGCGGAAACAGGCACCTACAAATATGGAACCGGCGTTTCCTTCACGGTTGCCAACTGCAGCGGATGCCAGACGACCACCGCGCTTTCCGTCGAGCTTTCGGGAAGCAATTTCGAGATCGTCTCGAACGGCTGTTCGTCCACGCTGGCTTCGGGTGCCACCTGCACCGTCACCGTGCGGCCCATGGCGGACCGGAATGTGGCTTCCTACACAGCCACACTCACGGCCTCGGCAACCACCGGAGGCAGCGCCTCGGCCAGCCTTTCCGGTGCAGCAACCGGTTTCGTCACCACCCTCACGGGCGGCGTCTATGCCTGGGGCGCTTTTGGCGGAACCATAACGGAACCCCTGGAAATGCCAGGCATCGGAAGCGGCGTCAGCGCCGTGGAAGCGGATGGAGAGGTCAACTGCATCATTCAGAACGGTGCCGCCAAATGCTGGGGAAACAATGCACATGGATCTCTTGGTGATGGGACATATGAGAATCGCGATGCCCCTGTACAGGTTGTCGGCCTGACCAGCGGCATCACCGCCATCAATGCCGGCAAATGCTACCATGCCTGCGCCATCCACAACGGCGCTGCCAAATGCTGGGGAAGCGGTGCCGTATGCGCCGGAAATTCGATTTTGGGAGACGATGCCGCTACCTACGAAAGCACAACGCCTGTCCAGGTGTCGGGCCTTACCAGCAACGTCACCTCCATCAGCGCCGGCAGGGCCCATACCTGCGCGGTGCAGGGAGGCGCCATCAAATGCTGGGGAAACTGGTATGGCTATGATGCGACGCCCGTTCAGATCGGCGGCCTCGCCAGCGGCGCAACTGCCGTTGATACGGGATACGGATTCTCCTGCGCCATCCAGAACGGTGCCGCCAAATGCTGGGGAATCGGCCCGCTGGGAGATGGAATCACCACATCAAGCGAAACCGCCGTGCAGGTTTCCGGTTTGACCAGCGGCGTCACCGACATCGCCACCACCATGTGGACTGCCTGCGCTGTGCAAAGCGGCGCTCTCAAATGCTGGGGCAGCAATGGTTCTGGCGAACTTGGCAATGGCACCGGAGGGAACAGCGCGGTCCCCGTGCAGGTTCCCGGGCTTGAGAGCGGCGTGACGGACGTGTCTGCTGGATACAGCCACCTGTGCGCCATCCACAACGGCGCCGCCAAGTGCTGGGGATATGACTGGGTCTCAGTGAACAGCTCCACCCCCGTGCAGGTTACCGGCCTTGAGAGTGACGTCATCGACATCAGCGCCGGCAATGTCCACACACTGGCCCTGAAACAATAAGCGCCACAAAACCGTGCCCAAAAGAAAACCCCCGCCGGATATCCTGCGGGGGTTTTTTCTGCAATGACCAGGTCAGGTATTGAACGGTGTCCATTCGCGCTTGGACCAGAAGAAAAATTCCAGCACATAAAGCAGCAGGGACGGCATGACCAGTATCAGGGCCGCCGGCCATGATACAATCATCGGATCCCATACATACTGGACACTGCCCAAAAGCTTTTCAAGCTGGGAGAGAAGTCCTGGCATCCATTCGGCAAGGAGTTCTGCCAGCGAATAAAAATGCAGGGCGCCACTATCCGCCCAGTGCCACATGTCATTAATGAGGGCAAGCCCCGGAAACATGAGCAAAAAATGGCCAAGAACACTGATTCCAGACATTGAAACACCTCCATCGTTCAATTTTCTCCATTTTAGGCCCATATCCCCTCTTGCACAAGAGCTACAATCTGGATATGGTGCTGCCCATTCCATTTCCCTAAATGGATGGATGGCCGAGTGGTTGAAGGCGCACGCCTGGAAAGCGTGTATAGGGTCTAAAGCTCTATCGAGGGTTCGAATCCCTCTCCATCCGCCAGTTATTTTATTGTTACAAAACAACGAATTAGTGCAAAACGAGAACCGCCCGCAACCGGGCGGTTTTTCGGTATTTGTGGCCGCAATCCGATGCGCCCTGCGGGTTTGGAGAATGCCGCAGCGATTCCCATCCGGAGAATAAGGCGCCCCCATTCTCCGAATGACGGAACCCCATCCTGTTACTAACGTCATATTAACCCACGGTTAATCCCTGTGAACGCATCAAAAGATACACTATGATCGCCAGCTTGCTCTTCCGGCGCATGTGATGGAACCGTCACCGCCCGATTAGGAAGCTGAAGGGATCCTTTTCGACAACACGCCTTTCGCTCAAACCCCTCCAAAGGTCATGGTTTATGCGAAATAGGCGCTTGAAACCTGGCATGTACGGGGGGGTCAGAGCAGGTCAAACCTATAAATTTTTGAACCGGTGTATCCGCCACTGATGAGATAGGTTTTACCGTTTTCGTGGAAAACCTTCCATGTAATCAGGGATGTGTCGTTGATGGTTTTGTAGGAGACAAAGGTTTCCGTGGCGCGATTGAAGCGGTAAATCGGGTGGGGGCCTATCCCCAGCGCTGCAATGGCATAAATTTCCCCATCGACGAGAAAAAGTTCCCAATCATTTCCTCCGGAATCGCCCATGGTTTGAAGATTCAGGAAACGTTCTGTGACTGGATTGAATTTGTAAATCTGGGACGAAGATCCTACATTGATGGATAGCGCATAAATGTTTCCGGAATCCACAAGGATTTCCCAGTCGGATGTGTTTGCCATACCAAGATCCTGGATCTGGGCCATGGTTCTTGTGGCGGAATTGAAGCGGTAGAGAAGGGAACTGCGCGATGAGATGCGTCCGCGGATGCCATAGGTGTTGGTTCCTGACTGGAAGAACTTCCAGTCATAACCGGATTCGCCGAAGATTCCTGTGATGCATGATCCTGTCGCAAACTGTCCCCAGGCTCCACTTCCGGGATTGAATTGGTGCAGGCATTGTCCCATGTTCGTGTAATAATAGGTGTTGGCCACCATGGCATATATGGTGCCACCATGAATGAATGTTCCTGTATCGCATGCGCCATGGCTACCGATGTTCTGGACAAGGTCAAGGTTTCGGGTGGCTGGGTTGAAGCGGTAGAGCTGGACAAAAGTTGTTGTGAAATCAGTTGAAGATGCGCAGTTGTTCTTGCACATGTTCGTGATAAGGACGTATGTTTGGCTGTTGTATTCAAAAACATCCACATCCCTTGGGCCGTATGTTTGGAAAAACTGCAGGGGTACAAATTCCTCGTTGATGGGATCGAACTCGTAAAGGGTTGAGAGCGTGTTGTATGCCGTGGAAGTGGAGTAGGCCGTGATTTCAATTCCGTAAGTGGTGTCATCTTTTGCGAAGATTTCCCAATCCACAACCCGGCCATAAGTTTTTGTGGTGAAATGCCAGGTGTCCTTTCCTGTCATGGCTTCAGACGTGAGACCTGATGTGTTGGCAAAGGCACCTTCGGGATAGGTGATGTAATAGGTTGTGTTGGATTCGAGGACGATATCGAGGTCTATGCGGACGGAGTTGCCGGAAACCAAAACGCCGTCTTCTGAAACATCCACCGACCACAGGCTGGAATCGTCGGAATACCGATAGATAGTGATTTCCCCGCTTCCTTTTGTGATGGGCTGGTCAAACGTAATCCAGAGGTCGGTGTCCGGCCATGTTTCGCCGGCGCCCGTGGCAGGGAAAAAGGATATGACCGTAGGATTTGTTCCCGAAGGGAGAGGAGGAGTAGTCCAGCTTTGGCAGAGAGGATCATCAATCAGGTTGCATATCTGCTTGCGGGCGCGATACCGGGTTGCTTGGCTGACGGATGCAGCTTGAGCGTTGCTTATGGAAAAGCATATTGTTAGTATAATTATAAAAAACCTTTGCATAAATCACCTTGAATGACTGGATTTTTATCCATAAAAATAAATGTTTTTTTGTTTTTTGTCAATTTCTCCTTCCTGCACTTTCCTGTTTTTTTTATGTAGATTCAGGACCTATTTATAGCCTGACCGAAAAATAAATTGAGTGATTTCAGCAGGTTGCGATTCAAGAAATTTGGAAACAAACTTGGAGGACAGCATGTGGACTGAAATCACCCGAAGAAAGTATGCCCGGACAGGGCTGCGGTATCCATTTTTTGCGCGGTGTGCGGCGTACGCCGTCTGTCAATATATGCGGTTGTTTTGTCCTAAACCGGCGGCAATGCGCCAGAGTTTCCCAACCTCGAAATCATCCTGGCTGGTGGGCAGGAAATTGCTCCAGCCGGATTCGTGTGCGAAGGTCATTTCCCCAAAGATGACGCTCTTGCCATCCGGGCTGTAAAGGTCAACCCTGACAAAATCAAACCCCGCACCAAGCTTTTCGGCAACCTCCACCATTTCCTCCCAGCATGGCGGCTTCGGAAGATCGCTGTCACACGGGAGATATTGCGCAAAAGGCAGCAATTTCCAGTCCCTGCTCATGGTGGTGTTGGTGATGTGGGGAGTTTTCCGGTTACAGTCAACCTCCGCGTGGTTCATATGCCCGTCAAACACAAAGCAGCGGTAATCGTCGGGCAGGGCTTTCCCCGGCTGGCTGAGGTATTTTTCCGCGATAATGCGGTGCGGGATGGAGGCATACCAGAGTTCATTGCACAGCCAGCCATAGGTGGTTGCCAGAAATTTGCGGCACTTTTCCCGTGTCGCCGCTTCGTCAAAACCCTCACGATTACACACAAGGATGTTCATCGCAGAGCCGTGCGTAGCCTTTAGCACAAAGGTTTCCGGTAATTTTGAAAAGTCGATGTCTTCAGCCCGGTCATATACGCCATAAACCTCGTTGAGGTATTTTTCTCCCACGGTTCTGGCAACCCATGCGCGCACCGCCCATTTATCGGCAAGCTGCGGAGGGACGTTTTTCCAGGCATACATTTTCCTGTATGCCGTTTTTTCATTGAAGCTGCGGGGATGCAAGATGTGCGGCCAATAACCAAGGTGCCGAAACATCAAAAGCCTTTCATAAAACTGCATCCCAAGAAAAAGGCGCAAGGCAGTTTTCGCAACGCGCTTAGCCTTTTGCACATGCGGATTTTTGGGGCGGAGGATTTTTTCGGTTTTGGGATGCAAGGTTCTGGTATCCTGCGGATGCCGGTTGCTTCTGATGCTATCCGCATTTCGTTTCTTTGCAAACATTTTTGCAAAAGAACGGTCTTGTTTTGTTTTAACAGAAACAGCCTTCCCGCTATTTTTGATCGGGTTTGGCGGAACACAAGGACAACTTAAGGTTTTGGCACAAGGCTTGTAGAGAGCCTTCTTGCTGCTGTCGGTTCAAGTTTTTGCCATATCCGTGAAGGTTCCACCTCAAATACGCAACAAAGGGAATCCGCGCACTGGTTCAGGAAGGCAATGGAATCAATGCATGTCTTGCGATCATACTCCTTCACGCGACACACGGTTGTTGTCTGCTGTTTTGTGGCTTCAGCGGCAATTTTGACGGCCACAGACAACACATTCATGCGGTGATGCAGGTCATCTGCGCTGATTTTATGCCGGTTGAACGATACGTTAATGAACTCTACCAGCCTGTTTTCACTGAAATTTCGAAAATCCGCTCCAACAGCTTCGATTTCGGTAAGGGTTTTGCGCAGAATGGACCCATGGGCATAAGCGGCATTCCCTTCCGTTAGGTGGATTCCCGCATAAAATCCTCTCAGAAGACCAAGATCGCGCTGGGCAATACGCAGGCGCGCCGCCGACACATTTCCTGTATCCCGCATGATTCCCGCAATGGCCGCCATGTCGGCGCGAAGCTCGAAATTGGCTTTCTGCTCAACCGGAGGAGATATGAACCCCTGAACACTTTTATCCTGGGTACAGTGGCCATGGACCTCATGATAAAAACGCATCAAATCGGTTTCTTCGTGAGAAAAAAGTCCCGGGCGCATTTTTTCCGGCAAGCCAAAAAAATGCCGCGCCCCGATCACATCCGCCATTGGAGGTGGAAAAACAACAGCCAGTTTATCCCTGCCATTGACATGGAGATAACTCATGCAATGCCCGCCATGGCGACCATTCCACATGGTCTGGATATCTTCGGCATCCTCGATGATTCTGGAAAAAAACGAGCGAATTTCCTCATCCTTCAGGCTGGCATACAGGAATGTTGCCAATGTTTTCTGCAGGGTTTTCCTGTCCTTGAGATCCTGTCCCCGGTCAATGATGATTATGGCGCCACCTTGGCGAAACTCCTGAACTTTTCTGCGAAACACTTCAACCATCGACGAATGCCTTTTCATGACATCTCCTTCGGAAATGCCGACGGATTCTGCAAATTGCATGATGCGTTCGTCTTCGTTGGCAGGAACAACCTTGCGCGCACCGGAAAGCATCCTCTGTGCAGCAGAGAACAGGTTGAGGTTCCCGCGCGCATTCATTGCATTGTCGTCATCCATCATTTCCATAAAACCCTCTCGCGAAAAACGGATCCGCATATCCTACGCCGGTCCATGCAAAGCACAATGCACAGAAATGCATGGCTGGCCTGTGTTTTTTGCAGGCCTTTTTTAATAAAGGAAAGAAAAAAGGCGCATGCACAAAAGGCGGGAAAAAACCGGAAATTCCTATTATATTATAAGAAAAAACAACAGACTTTTTCCCTTGGAAATATAGCGCACACCTTTCACCTTGCTTGCTTTTTATTTGAATCCGCGACAATAGAAATAAATCATATAAAAAATTTTCCTGATTTTCTTGCCTTGTTTCAGGGAGAGGTATATAGCCAAGGTTACCTCATCACCACAATCCCCTCAGGGAGCCGTTTTTCGGCTTTGGATGGTCATGCACCTTTTTGCGATCCTGTTCCTTGTCTTTCTGCTCGCGACAATTTCGGTTGCCGCGCTTGTCCCAAAATGGCAGCGCGCGATTGCGCCCTTTTCACTGGCCACATCCGCCACCGTTTTCTTCTGGATGATCGCATTCCTCATCAAGGATGCCGCTCCCCAGGAAATATCGTTTCCCTTGGGAATCCCAAGCATCGGCATGCATTTCGGCCTGGATGGCCTCTCGGCCTTTTTCCTCATGATCCTCGGTCTTTCAGGAACGGTTGTCAGCATCTACGCCCTGAGCTATTTCCCTCATGAGAAGGAACCGGGCCGTATCCTGCCTTTTTTCCCGGCCTTCATCGGCGCGATGATGCTGGTTCCTCTTGCACGGGACGCCTTCACTTTCCTTCTGGCATGGGAGGCCATGTCCATCCTGTCCTGGGCGCTTGTCATGGCACACCACAAGGAACATGGAACACAGCACGCAGGTTATGTTTACCTGCTGATGGCCTCTTTTGGCACCTTCTGCCTCATTGGTGCCTTCGCCTTGCTCACAGCCGCAAGCGGAGGACTTTCCTTCAGTGCGATGCAGGGGGCAAAGCTTTCCTTCGGTACGGCCAGCGCCGTGCTTGTCCTGGCCCTCGCCGGAGCAGGTTCCAAGGCCGGCATTGTTCCGCTGCATGTCTGGCTGCCACTGGCGCATCCTGCAGCCCCCAGCCCTGTTTCCGCACTGATGAGCGGCGTCATGACCAAAGTGGCCATTTACGGATTCCTGCGGATTGCCTTCGGTTTGCTTGGCGCATCCATCTGGCAGTGGGGCGCCCTGGTTCTGGTGATCGGCGCAATAACGGCCGTTCTCGGCGTCCTGCAGGCCATGCTACAGAACGACCTCAAAAAACTGCTTGCATACTCAACGGTGGAAAATGTGGGGCTCATTTTCGTCGGTATCGGCCTCTCCATGACATTCCACGCATCAGGCATGGAAATGGCGGCAACACTTGCCATGACGGCAGCTCTCCTGCACGCCTTCAACCACTCCCTGTTCAAAAGCCTGCTCTTCCTTGGAGCTGGGCGTGTACTGGCCGCAACCGGCACCCGCGACCTTGACAAACTAGGGGGGCTCATGCGAGGCATGCCGCTGACCGCCTGGACATTTCTCATTGGCGCCATGGCCATTTCCGCCTTGCCTCCGCTCAACGGATTCGTATCGGAATGGCTCCTGTTGCAGTCGCTGCTCATGGGCCCCGCGCTGCCACAAGCCCTCATGAAAATCCTCCTGCCCATTACCATTGTCTCCGTGGCCCTGGCCGCAGCCCTGGCCGCAGCCACTTTCATCAAAGCCTTTGGCATCACTTTTCTGGGACGGGCGCGCAGTCCGGAAGCCGCAGCAGCAAAGGAATTCAAATCACCGGAAACAACCGCCATGTTCCTTCTCGCCGGACTTTGCATTCTTATCGGCATCATTCCCCAAGCGGTCCTCAGCCTCATCTCCCCCGCCGTTTCCCATATGACGGGGGCGACCATACAGCACTTTGCAGTCTCCAACCTGCTCTTCCTTGTGCCAAAGGCAGCAGGTTCCGTTTCCTATAGCGGGATCATCCTTCTCCTGCTGCTTGGGCTTGGAGGTGTTGCTGCCTTTGCCCTCCTGAGGATACTGGCGTCAAACAAAACCCGTATCTCCCCCATATGGGACTGCGGAACACCGGATAACGACACCCTGGCCCAATACACGGCAGGCAGCTTTGCCCAGCCCATTCGCCGCGGCATCGCAGCTCCTCTTTTTGATGTCAGAGAAATGGTTGACATGCCGCCACCATCCGACATGGGGACAGCCCATTTTCATCTCCACATGCAAGACCTCATCTGGAACCGCATGTATGCGCCAATTTCCCCCTTTATTCTGGGGCTGGCTGATCGTCTCAACAAAATGCAGCATCGGCCGACCCGCCATTACCTGATGTTCATGTTCACGACCCTGATCATCCTTCTTGCGGGGATTGTCCTATGGAAATAAGCATTCTCTCCATTACCCTGAAAACATTGTTGCAAGTGCTGCAGGCTTTCCTTGTATTGGCCGTCGCGCCCCTCCTGACAGGATGGGTGCGCATGGTCAAGGCCCGGATGCTTGGACGCACGGCCCCATCGCTTTTCCAACCATGGCGTGACATCTTTCGCCTGCTGCGCAAGGAAACCATTGTCGCCCCTTCCGCATCAAGGCTGTTCACAATGGCTCCCACCATCATCTTTGTGACCACCTGGATTGCAGCATCCCTGGTGCCGACAGTCATGGTGAAGCTGCCGCTGGCCCCTGTCGCCGACATCATCGCCCTGATCGGACTTCTTGGTCTTTCAAGATTTTTTCTCGTTCTGGCAGGCCTTGACATCGGAACAAGCTTCGGTGGCCTTGGTGCCAGCCGCGAGGCCTTCATCTCATCCCTTGCCGAGCCTGCGATGATGCTGGTCATCTTCGCTCTCGCAACCCTTGCGGGCAGTACGGATCTCCCGACCATCGCCACCTATATGGCAGGCAGTGGCGGCATGAGGCTGTCGCTGCTTTTCGCCTTCATCGCCTTCCTGATGGTGGCCGTTGCTGAAAACGCCAGGATTCCCGTGGACAATCCAACAACACATCTTGAACTCACCATGGTGCATGAAGCCATGATCCTTGAATATTCCGGGCACCACCTCGCCCTCATCGAACTGGCAGCCGCGCTGAAATTGCTGCTTTACATCGGTCTTGCCGCCTGCCTGTTCCTGCCATGGGGCATGGCCCTGCCGGGCCAAGCGTTTCCTTATGGATTTGCCGCATGGGGAGCCAAACTGCTTCTTGGAGGGGCCGCATTGGCCGCACTTGAAACAGGACGGGCCAAAATGCGCGTCTTCCGTGTTCCGGAATTCCTTGGTGGCGCCCTTCTTCTTGCCTTCATCGGCCTTCTGCTGGCGGGAGTGTGATCATGAACGGATTTGAAAACGACATGGCTCATACGCTTTCGGGCGTGATGCTGCTCATGAGTTTCCTCCTGCTTTACCAGCGCCGAATCCCCGGCCTCATCCACGCCTTTGCAATCCAGGCCGCATTGCTTGGCATTGCCGTTTCATGGCAGGCGGTCATGCAAGGAGAGCCGCACCTTTTCATCACGGCGCTCATCGTCCTGCTGTTCAAGGCAGCCTTCATTCCAATCGCCCTCCTGAAACTCATCCAGCGCCTGTCTGTACCGCAAGCGGTCGAACCGGTCATGGCCATCGGCCGCACCATGCTCTTCGGCATTATCCTTTGCGGGCTTTCACTGGCCGTGATGCAGTCATCCCCGCAGGCATCCGCCCTGATCGTGAACGAGAAGCTCGCGATGGCCCTGGCTATCGTTCTTCTGGGATTCCTCATCATGATCGCGCGACAGAATGCGGTGGCACAGGTCATCGGATTCATGTCGATCGAAAACGGACTTGTCCTTGCCGCCGTAGAGGCAAAGGGCATGCCGCTCATTGTGGAAATCAGTGTGGCATTTTCTGTTCTGGTGGCTCTTGCCGTATTCGGCCTCTTCATGTTCCACATCAAGGACAGGTTCGACACACTCGATACGGCAAGCCTGGAAAACGTCCGCGGAGAGGAACTCCCATGAACATCGGCATGATCAACCTTGTCCTGCTGCTTTCCCTGCCCATTGTCGCCGGTCTTTTCCTTGCCGCCATCCACAAGCCGGGCATTGCCCTGAAACTGCATGCGGGCTTTGCATTCACCGAGTTCCTGGCAGCCCTTGGCCTTGCCTTTTCGCGTCCGGAACCAACCCGGCTGTTCATGGTTGACGGGTTTACCCTTTGCCTGGTGCCGCTAACAGCTTTCATCCTGTTCACCACAGCATGGTTCAGCCACGGCTATCTGGCGCACGACATCGACACAGGCAAGATCCAGGCACGGCACCTGCGCCTGTGGCATGTCCTGTTCCAGTCCATGGCCCTGTCCATGTATGCCGCGCTTGTGTCCAACAACATCGGCGTGATGTGGGTGGCGGTGGAAATGGCCACGCTGGCGACCGTCATCCTCGTGGGGTTTTATCGCACACATGCGGCGCTTGAGGCAGCGTGGAAATACTTCCTGCTCGGCAGCGTGGGCATTGCGCTCGCGCTTTTTGGCACCATCCTCCTTTATTTTGCTGCCGAGCCCCTTCTCGGTCAGGGAATGAATGCCATGACGTGGAGCCGTATCCGTGAAGTTTCCAGCCAGATGGATCCGCGCCTGTTGCGCCTTGCCTTTGTTTTCCTGCTGGTGGGTTATGGCACGAAAATCGGCTTCTTTCCCCTGCACGCGTGGTTGCCGGATGCCCATGCCGAAGCGCCAAGTCCCATGTCGGCAGCCTTGTCCGGCCTGCTGCTCAACATCGCATTTTTTGCCCTTCTGCGCGGAAAGATGGTGCTTGCTGGCAACGTCGCCGCAGGCATGGCTTCTTCGCTTCTCATCCTGTTTGGCCTGGTGTCCCTCATCATCGCAGCCCTCATGCTATTGCGCCGCCACGACCTCAAACGCCTGCTCGCCTGGTCGTCCATTGAGCACATGGGCATCATGGGTGTTGCTTTCGGCATTGGCGGACCGCTGGGGAGTTTTGCCGGCCTTCTGCACATGATCGTCCACAGCTTGGTAAAATCGGGACTGTTCTTTGCTGCCGGGCAGACCATCCAGACCCTTGGAACGCAAAAAATATCAAAAATCCGCGGGCTTTCCGCCAGCCATCCCCGGCTTGCCATTCTTTTCGGCCTCGCCTTCCTCGCAGCTGCGGGACTGCCCCCCTTTGGACTTTTCACGAGCGAAATCACTCTCCTGGTTGCAGCGACAGGAAAATCGGCCTGGCTGGGCCTTGCCCTTGCGGCCGGGCTCCTGATTGCCTTTGCCGCCATCATTCTCAAGCTGAGCGGCATGCTGTTCGGAGAACCTGTGGAAAACCCGCCTCCCACACATCCTGTAGCCATTTCCTCCGTTCCACTCGCCCTGCATCTGGCGATTGCGGCAATTCTTGGTCTTTTCGTGCCGGGAATGTTGTGGGGTTTCATGCGTGATGCAATAGCCATGCTGGGGTAATGTGATGACTTCATTGAAAGACATTCTTGCCAAGGGCAAAGAGGTTCAGACAGGCAGGGTTTTCCCGCGCGCCGTTTTCGGAGCAGAAAACCACGACCTGCCGGAGACGATGGCTCAGGGAGAACTCGACCTCCTGGGACTCTGGGGCGATGATGGCTGCGTGCATGCGGCCATGTTTGACCGCAGGGACAGGATGACTGGCATCGTCACGATCGAGGCCGCCAAAGGTCATTTTCCTTCCTTTGGCCTTCATTTTCCCGCAGCCGTGCGTATGGAGCGTACCATTACAGACCTTTTTGGTCTGGTTCCGGATGGCGCCCAGGACACCCGCCGCTGGCTTGATCATGGACAGTGGAATGTTTCCACGCCCCTGGGACAGCAGATCTCCGCCCCCCCTTGCGAAACCTATGCCTTCCTGCCGGTGGAAGGGGAAAGCCTGCACCGGGTTCTGGTGGGGCCTGTGCATGCAGGCATCATTGAACCTGGCTATTTCCGTTTCCATGCCAGCGGAGAAACCATTGTCCGCCTGGAAGAGCGGCTGGGATATGTCCACAAGGGCATTGAAGCCTTGTTGCAGGGCGCAGATGTGGAAACAGGGGCAAAACTTGTCGCCCGCGTCTCCGGCGACAGCACGGTGGCCTATTCCACAGCCTATGCACGTGCAATCGAGACGGCACTGGGGATCGACCTGCCGCCGCGGGCACATTTCCTGCGCGGAATCATGACGGAACTTGAACGCGTGGCCAACCATATGGGCGACATCGGAGCCATTTGCAACGATGGCGCGTTTGCCATGATGCTGGCCGAATGCAGTGTCCTGCGCGAAAAAGTTGCCCGCACGGCATTTGAATGTTTTGGCCATCGCATGATGATGGACAAGGTGGTTCCTGGCGGCGTGGCAACCAACCTTGATGCCTCAGGCATTTCCTGTCTGCGCACGCTGGTTGCCGAAATCACCCCGGAATTTGCCAGCTTGATGGAGCTTTACGACAGCGAAGCCTCGATACTCGACCGCACAGAAACGACAGGGATCCTCTCGCCGGAACTTGCAGCGGCATTTGCCGCGCCCGGCCATGTTGGCCGTGCATCCGGACGTAATTTTGATTCACGCCGCGATTGCCCGCATGAACCATATTCGATGCTTCCCGCCTTTGACATCCCGGTTCTCAAGGCAGGGGATGTGGATGCGCGCCTACGCATTCGTGCCCTTGAAATTCCCAAGAGCCTTGGATTGATCATCCGCATGCTCGACCACCTGCCGGATGGGGCACCTTTCCGTTCCATGAATGCCGCTACGGGCCAGATTTGTGAAGGATTGGGCATCACCGAATCTTTCCGCGGGAATGTGCTGGTATGGCTACGTCTTTCCGCCGAAGGAACGATTGAAAGATGTCATCCCCATGATCCGTCATGGATCCAGTGGCCTCTTCTGGAAGATGTCATCCGAGGCAACATCATCGCTGACTTTCCCTTATGTAACAAATCCTTCAACTGTTCCTATTCGGGGCATGACCTATGACCAGCAGATACCAAATCCGCAACCTCTCCCGCCGGACAAAGAGTGAAAATGGTTTTTCCGCCTCGGAAACCGCGCTTGCCGAACTGGCCGCAAGAGTAAATCAGGCCGCCAAGATGCAGCTGGGGCGCAGCCTTGCCATCCGACATGTGGACGCCGGATCGTGCAACGCCTGCGAGCTGGAAATCCATGCGCTGAACAACCCGTATTATGCACTGGAACGATTTGGCCTGCATTTTGTGGCTTCGCCACGCCATGCCGACGTGCTGCTGGTCACCGGGTCGGTAACCGCCAACATGAAGATCGCTCTGGAGCGCACCTATGCCGCCACGCCCGCGCCCAAATGGGTGGTGGCTGCGGGAGATTGTGCTTGCGGTTGCAGCCTGTTCCATGAAAACTATGCGGTTTCCGGCAGTGTGGACAAGGTGGTGCCGGTCGATCTGCACATCAAGGGATGCCCACCAAATCCAAAGGTCTTGCTCGAAGGCCTTCTTGCCCTGCTTGAGATCAATGCCCCATCCAATGCTATATAGGCTCAGGACTCATGGATTGGGCTGGAAGATGTTTATATCCGCAATGTAAATGGCGGAAAAGAAGGTGGGGATGCAGAGATGGAAGCGCTTGACCGATCCAAAGGCGGACTAACGACCAAAATCCATACTGTTATCGATGGCCTCCGCACCCCGGCACCACCACTGTAACTGCCCCGGATAAAACAGCCACGGCCAACGGAATGGGAAATGGTCGTATAGTGGTTCTGCATGTTCACGATGTGGAATTCGACCACTTCACAGACCTCTGCCCCATTTTCCCCACGCACGCCCATCGCAAAAAACACTGGTATTCAATCTCTTTATTGATTACCATATCTTTGTATTCCTATTTGTTTTCTGGTTTTTCACCGACATTGAAAGTCAGGATTTACGTCTCATGAAGCCAACCAAACCGCATCTTGCAACACTGGCCTGCCTTCTGCCCATGGTCTGCGCGCCTTTTGCAGCCCACGCCGAAACCCCGGCAGAACCTGCCGTGGAAGAAAGCCAGCCTGCAGCAACGGCCAGGCCGGCGACCCCCGGCACCATCATTCCCCTGCCGCCACCGGATTCCCTGGGATCAACCAAAACCGCCACGTCCTTTACGTTTGGCGAATTTGATCTTGGTGAAGAGGCACCAAAGGATTCCCTGACTTTCAACCTGAACAGCCAGTTTGAAAGCAACCACACCTCTGGCCCCGGCAAGGCAAGCAGTTTCCTTGACGTAGGCGATTCCTGGCTGCACGACCTTGAAGTGAACGCGCTCAACCATTTTGAAAATGGCTGGCAGACCGACCTCAATGCCGCCGTGCGCTATACCAATTCCCGCCGTTATGACCCACGGGAACTTTCCCTCCAGACCTTGCGCCTTGTGGCCTCCAAAGCCGATGACACCATCACGGCGGGGGATTATTACGCCACCTTCTCGCAATATTCGCTCAATCGCAGCATCAAGGGCCTGGGCTACCAGCACAATTTTGACGACAACACTTATGTGCGCATGGCCGCCGGCACGTTTGACCCGCGTTGGGACCATCTGCTGTCCGACACCGCAGGCGAGACGATCGACCGTTACATCACTGCCATGCGCGGCCAGACAGGCCGGGAAGATGCCAACATCGGCATGAATCTCGTCTGGGCGGCCGACCGCAACGACGACCCCTCCCGCACCACCCAGGACACCTACCGGCAGGTTCTTCCCAGCATTGACTGGGAATACAAAATGGAAAGCGGCCTGCGGCTGGATGGCGAACATGCCGTATCCTTCACCCGCCGGCAAACAGCGGCGACCCATGTCGAAAAGCACATGACGGGCACGGCCAACCGCGTCAACCTCCAAGGCAGCCTCGGCGCCCTGCGCATTCGCGGTCGCGCTGAACGCGTTGCCCCGGATTTTGTCAGCATGGGCGGTGGCGCTGCGCTTGACCGCCTGCGTTTCTATGGTCGGGCCGACTACCGCCTCGACAAGACATGGCGGGTTTTTGCAGCCTATGACTGGTTCCGCAACAACCTGGAACAGCAGCTGGCGCAAACCACCCGCACGGCCATTCCGGAAATCGGCGTGGACGCGAAGGGCTTGTTTGACCGCCGCAGCCTGACCTTCTCGACCAGCCTGCGCGAACGCAAGATATGGGAAGGCGCGCCTGTTTCCCAGAAAAACACATCAGACCGCATTTATGTGAGTTTGGGTGACCGGTTCGATCAGGTCTCCCTGCGCGGCGAGGTGGAAGCCAACCTGAATACGCGCTCGAACAGTGCCACGATGGACAATGACGACCTGCTCTATCGTTTCACGGTTGATTCCCGCCACAAGATCCTGGACGGAAAATACGACCTGCGCCCCTATTTCAGCATCCAGTGCCAGGACGCCGAAGACCCGACCACCGGTGCCACCATCCGCACTGACGGGTTCACGTTCGACCTGCAGCTCCTGACGGACAGCGACATGACTTATGGTCTCAATGTCGAAAGCACCAAGACCGATAATGACGTGGCCGGATCGGATGACACGCGCACCCGGCGGCTGGCCCTCAATTTCAGCAGTGAACCGGAAATCTTCATGGGCGGCACCCTGCGGGGCGAAGCCGGTTATGCCGACTACCGTTTCACCACCACCTCCAAGAACTACCGTGAAAACTATGTCCGGCTGATGCTGGGCATCCCCTTCTCTTTCGGGAACTAAGCCATGAACAAAACCTCCTTTTTCCTTTTCCGTCGCATGACGGCCATTGCCCTTCTCGTCGCCGGAATGTTCCTGGCCCATCCCGCGTCCGCCCAATGGTGGCGCTTTGGCTCGGATGACACGGAACCGGTTCTCGCCGACCTCCTGTTCAATAACGTGAGCGCCATGCGCGTCGAACGCACGCTGGAAATGACGGAAGCCGATCTCGACAACGGCCGCGTCCTTGTACGGGGCCGCGCCGAAGTGGGGCAAGGCACCATTGGACGCATTGAGGCAACCCTTGATGGCGGCACCAGCTGGACGGAAGTTCCGCTGAACGACAAGGGCCTGTTCGCCTTTGCCTTCCAGCCCGAAAAAGGACACACCTACGCTTTCAGCATCAGGGCCTTGTCCACCATCGGAAAATCCAGCAACGAAGCGGATCACAGCTTCAACTTCATGCTGACAACCGAAAACGGGCGGGAACTTGCCAAGGACGCCTTCAACGCGCTGATTGAAGCCTACATGAACCGTGACCGCAGCAGTTTCATGGCCCTGGTTTCAGATGATTTTTCCGGCAACATCACCGCCCTTGACAATGCCATCAGCGATGATTTCCGCTTCTTCAGCTCGATCCGCATCACCCCGACCATCCGCAGCGTCAGCGCCGCCGACGGTCGCGCCAACATCTATTTCAGCTTTACCCGCCAGGTGCGTTCCAACCGCACTGCCCAGCTGCTGCAGGACACGGCCGTGTCTTCGGTGACCCTGGTGAAGGACGGTGAAGGCTACAAGCTCTACGATCTTGCCGCGCCCGTCATTTTCGGCGTCTCGGATCCAGCCAACATCGCCTCCTACGTCACGGATGAAGCCGTGGGTGACCAGGTTCTGGTCGTGGATGCGGACGGCAATGCCTCCACGGAAACGCAGGGCCAGGATGTTGCGGACGATGGGGCTTCCTCATCTACCGTGGACGACACCACGCCATCCCTTAATCTCGACGATGCCTATTCCATCCTTTCGGATTCCATCACAAACCCGTTCCTGGCCATGGCCTTCGCCGTGGCCAGCCCCGGGATGTCCACCGAATTTTTCTTCGGTTCGGAAGCTGATGCCTATGAGGATCTCGGTATCGCCAGCATCAGCAGCATCGCCTCCATGTCCGCCAATCCGGCGGGAGATCCCACGACCGTTGTCGAGGATCCGAGCACAATCGTCGGCCGCGTTTACGGCCTCAAGCTCGTGGATGGAACCTACGCCCTGATCCGCCTTGCCAACGACAATGGCGGCATTGGCCCATGGGTCTTTGAATGCCGCCACCAGCTCAACGGCACCCCGAACTTCAATTGACATTTTCTGCCCCTTTTCCCTTCCGGCGGGCCACATTCACAGCCCTCCGGAAGGAACAGGCAAAACAAGGAGGCTCTCTCGCCATGCACCATTTCCCCGTCCGTTCCTGGATGGCCGCCATGGCCATTTTGGCTTGCCTTCCCCTGTCTGTTACGGCAAAAGCCGCCAACTACGAGGAAATCGCCGCCCTGCGCGAGCAACTGGCCACGGCAACCCTCGCCGTTGCAGAACTCACCACAAAAGCGGAAAGTCTTCAGCAGAGCCTGGACATTCTTGATCGCAAAAAGGCAACAAAACCCGACGAGACAAGCCTGTCCTCCCAAAAGGATGCCCTGCAAAAGGAACGTGAAAACATCAACAGCTCCCTGCCAGCCATTGCGTCCATCCAGAGCAAGATGGATGCCGACAAGGAAGCCGTGCGCGACAGCTACATGGAACTGAAGGGCTATATTGAACGCCTGGATCGCCTGCAAACACAAAACGTGACAAAAACCATCCTTTCCCTGGCCTTGGAAACTGCGCAGGAAATCAAGGAGGCCATCAACCCATCCGGAAAGCCGGTGGAAATCGTCAAGTGGGCCGTGGAAAAAGCAGCGGATCCTGTTGTCAAGGCCATTGTCTCCTATGGCGGGCCGGAATATTACACCCGCAAGATGCAGGGCCTTTCCACACAAGCCGCCAGCGTGACGCCGGAACTCCAGCGCCTGAAAGACCTGGCCAGCCTGTCACTGGACGGATGGCGCAGCTACATGGTGAAGTATGAGGACAAGGCCTTTGAAGGCAACAACGGCCTGATTCTCGGCAAGGTTCGCGTTTTGCTGGAACAGGCGGAAAAGGCCCGTTGGGTTCTCGTGGACCTTTACAACCAGATGGACCGCGAAATCAAGGACATGGATGTCGACCAGACCAACCTGAAAGAGCTCTTGGCTGAAATCGACAAACAGCTTGCCGATCTTGACGCCCAAGACAAGACGACAAAATCGGACATCTGGAAAAACCTGGCCTCTGAAAAAGAAAAAATCACCCAGGAACTGTCAGACATCAAGGAAAAACTGGCCACGGAAAAACAAAAACTGGCCAACATCCAGAACAAACTCAAGAGCAAGATCAATCAACAGGACACCTCTCCCATTGAAGATCAGGTTGCCAACTACAAAACCCTGCACAAGCGCTTGACAGACAGCATCCCCGGATACCAAGCCCAAGCAGACATGGTTGAGGCAAATCTGGACTCGGCCACGAATGCCTATGCCGCAATCCCCGAGATGAAGCGGGATCAACAAAAGGAAATGGATGAGGTCGTGGGCTGGACCCTTGAACACCCGACTTATCCTTATCCGACTGAAGGAATGACCGATAAGACGGCGCTGGAAAACACCCGCAAGTACCAGGAAAACTGGATGAAAACCCGGGAACGCCACCTGGCTGAAAAACGCACGACAGCAAACCAGATGGATGGTCTTGCCAACAGCCTGGAAGCGGAAATCAACGCCACCCCCAACGACCCGACATCCGAACACATCCTGCGCAATGCCCTCAGCACGGCTGGCTCAAAGGTTTACACCGCCCTCCAGGAAGCTTTGCGCGTAGCCTATGAGAACAGCCACGGATTCTCCAACAGCACCACGCAACGGCTGGAAAAACTCAGGGCGGAGATGAAGGCCCTGCTTGACACACCGTTGCCAGCAAGCCCTTATGCAAAAAGCAAGACCATTGCACAGGAAAACTTGAACCTGTCCAACGACATAGCCTATGTCGCCCAGACAACCATCCTGCATCTGCGCAATTACGCCCAGAGAGAACTTGCTGCCCTGCAAGAGGAAGGCCGTTTCCTTGATGGCCAGAAAAAAGAGCAGGCCAAAACCCTCGATAAATACCAGAAGGAAATCGCCAGCCGACAGGAAACATATCGATACGCCGCAAAGACCTTCCTGAATCAGGGCAGCGATTACCTCCGCCGCCTGGAAGACCTGCTGCAGGCCCGGCAGGCCTATTCTCAGTTTCTTGACAGTGCCAAAAAAGCTGGCATCCTCGAAAAAACAGATGCCAATGGCTACCGCATTTCCCAGGAATGGATCAACACAACGGTCAAAAACACCTCCATGACCTGCCCGGCCGTCGACCTGTTGCAGGAAAAGCTTTCTTCCCGCGCCGCCCAATCATCCCGCCTGTTTTCCCAGATGATGAGCGCTCAAAGGCTATCCAACATCGGGACATCGGGCGCACCTTTGTCCGACTGGGCAAAAACCAACGAATCCGGACTTTATTCCAGTGTCGAATCCCTGAACCGGCAACTCGAACAGGCCCGGCATGACCTGGCCCAGATTCCCCAAACGGTCATTCAGGACCCCATCACAACTTTCAGCAACAGCATCAGCAGCAACAACGCCTTCCTGATAGGCAGTTCTTCGGAACTTTTCACCCAGATGCAGAAAACCTCACGGGAACTCGAGGCCCTCGTCAAGATCGCCATCCTTGAAGCCGAGCACTACAACAAGGCGGCCCGCATGACAGAAGAAGAACAGAAAAAGATGCGGGATTGGGTGGCGCAACTCAAAAAACGCCAGCAAACCGACTTTGGCTGTTTTGATTCCGAACATGCCTTCAACAAGAATCTGACCCCCAAGATCGATGAACTTGCCGAACTTGTGAAAAAGCTGGCCAAAAAACCTCTCTATGTCGATGGCCAAAAAACGATTGCCGACCTTAAAACCCTGCTGACCGACACCCGCAACCTGTTCATCAGTTATGATGACGGTTACAAAAAGGCCGTATCCAGCCTGAGAACACGCCTGTACGAATTGGAAACTCCCTTCCTGAAAAACGAAAAAGGCTTTTCCCCAGGGGATGTCACCACCATCCGTCAGCACCTCCATGACATCGGGGAAGCCCTGCGCGCCCATGAAATCCGGGTTCTGGATATGCAAAGCCGCCCCGAAAGCATCAGTAACCCACAAATACAGGCCCTCTACCAAAGCTTCATCACCGCCTATGGCGCCAGTGACCTGCGCGGCATCCTGGCCCTGCTCGGGCCGGACTGGCAGGGAGGCGATGGGTCGGACGCACGCGATGTGGAAGAATACCTGAGCAACTCCTTCCGTGTCTTTGACCGCATCCAGTACAAGATCTCCGGCTTTACAGCCAAAACCCTCGGCGATGGTTCGGCCCAGGTTTCCTATTCCGTCAAGATCGCGGGGGAAAACCGGCGCCAGCACCTGACCCATGAGGAGGAAAGCCAGATCGTGGAGCAGGTCGGCCTGGTAGATGGCCAACCGCGCATCCTGCGCACCATCTCCGGAAACCAGTGGCTACGCTGACCAGATTCCTAGAGCCTTGAGCGTTTAGATTGAACAATTCCTGTTGATCTTGGGATGAGCCAGACCGCAAGGCGCAAACCGCGGGGCGATGCGGGCATCGTCCAAGGTTTGCACGCGCGGCGGATGGCCATCAAAAGGCAACAGGGATATTCAAGATGAACGCTCAAGGCTCTAAAATCCACCCAAGAAAAAACCCGCCGGCTTGCCGGCGGGTTTTTCTTTCATCTTTTGGAAGATGAAATATCAGTCCAGGGTCCTGAGATTATTGGCAGCCGGCTTGCCACGCTGCTCGCTCACATCAAAGGAAACCTTCTGGTCTTCACGCAAGCCCTTGAGGCCGGCCTGTTCAACCGCAGAGATGTGAACAAACACATCCTTGCCGCCATCATCGGGGGTAATGAAACCAAAGCCCTTCTGGGCATTGAACCACTTGACGGTTCCGGTAGCCATCTTGAAACACTCCATGCTTTGCCTGTAATTATTGTTTGTTGACGTTTGACAGAGCAGACCAGCAAGACAGGCATAAAACTTGCAGTTGTCATGACCAAACCAGGCTTCATTATCTCTCACCCCTTATAAAAATCAAGTCCCATTATCGGGATTAGAGACAAGAAGATAAAAACCGATGGGAATCATGACGGAAATCCAAGAAAAAACAGCACAAACCGTGCAAAGGCCACACGAACCCCAAACAACAGAAACATCTCCGTCTTTACCTCTGGTATTCTGTCCTTAAAATTTCCAGCCCCTGCCCGCTTATCCCATGAAATTCTTGAGAATCTGCCAGGCATGGTTGATCTTCTTGATGTTCTCCTCGGACTGGGGGCTTCCCCCATGACGATCCGGATGATGCTCTTTGACAAGGGCACGGAACCGGATGCGCAACGCTTCCTTTCCGGGAAAGGCTGTATACCCGAAAACCACAAGGGCATCCCGCACCTCCTTTGGCAGGGCCGCCTGTTTTCCAAAAACAGGGGCCTCCCCTTCCTGCCCCCCAAGGGAAAAATCGCGCAGGATCTTGTTGCGCCAGATCCTTTCCATTCCCGGGGGAAGATTGTAGGTCCGTGTAGGCCTGTCCCCAATGGTATCCTTCCGGATATGCTCTTCAATTTCCCCCGGGCTTTTGCCAGAAAAATAATTCCACGCCTCATTGAAGGCCCTGGCATGCTCACGACAAAACCACTGGTATTCATAAATGCGTTCGGGGGATAGGGGCGCCCGGCATTCTGCCAGTTTCAAGCATCCAGGAACCGCACAGGGCATGGGCTTTTCCTGATTCTTTTCCAGAACCTCAAGATGCGGCAGGGGAATCTCTTTTTTATGTCCCATGGTTCCAAATCACCCTCGATAAAAAATATTATGTGCGCCAACCATGGCATTTCCGCAAGATTTTCATGATTTTTTTCCGTTCCATGTCTGTGGAACGCCTCACTTTTTTATCCAAGCCCCCCTCATGAAAACATAAAATCCAGATCAACATCTTGATCTAGATACAAAAACACAATAATCAATTTTTGGTTGTATTTTTTTTAGATTGTTCTATAAATTAAATCGTTCCCCACTTGTTCCAAACCATCCGAACGGCAGGAAAGCATGGAAAAAACCGACCTGATTTGCAAAAACATCCGCATTGGCACCCATCGCACCAGCATGCGCCTTGAAAACGAAATATGGAGCGCCCTTGAGGAAATCGCCCACAGGGAACACTGTAAAATGAACGCCATCTGCGATCTTGTCAACCACAACAGGCCCAGGGAACTGTCGCTGACGGCTGCCGTCCGTCTTTTCATCATCACCTATTTCCGGAAAGCCGCCACTGAAGAAGGACATTTTCGTGCAGGCCATGGCAAACTGGCCACCCTTCTCAATACGCCCTCAAATCCATTACCTGCGACAACCCACCCGGAAATCTCCATGCAGGACGGCCCACGCGCCGAATGAGGGCCTGCCGCACCATCCGGAACCAGCAACATCCGGATGCCTGCGCAAACAAAATGGCAAAGTTTTTTTTCCGGCAGAAAGGGAAAAGTTCCCCCTCCCGGAAGGGTCAGATCCCTTTTTTGCCCATATCCAGGAATTTCTTGCGGCGACGTGACAACAGGGTTGCCCCATCTTCACGGGCCAGGATTTCCAGATGGCGGGAAATAGCTGCCCCAACCACGGAAATGGTTTCTTCCGGATGACGGTGCGCGCCCCCCAGCGGTTCGGCGACAATCTCGTCAATCACACCAAGTTTCAGCAAATCCTGCGCCGTCAGGCGGAGAGCTTCCGCGGCCTCTGCAGCCTGTGCCGCACTACGCCAGAGAATGGAAGCACACCCTTCCGGTGAAATGACGGAATAGGTGGCATGTTCCAGCATCAGGACGCGATCGGCCCCGGCAATCGCAATGGCCCCGCCGGATCCACCTTCCCCAATGATGACAGAAATAAAAGGCACCTTGACCCGGAAACAGGTTTCAATGCTGCGGGCAATGGCTTCCGCCTGCCCTCGCGCTTCTGCATCCACCCCCGGATAAGCACCTGCTGTATCCACAAAACTGACAACCGGCAAGTGAAACTGGTCTGCCAGATTCATGAGCCGCTGGGCCTTGCGGTATCCTTCCGGACGCGCCATGCCAAAATTGTGCGCAACACGGCTTTCCGTATCATGGCCCTTTTCATGCCCCATGATGACACAGGAGCGTCCATCAAACCGGGCAAGGCCACCAACAAGGGCCTGATCCTCGGCATAATTGCGATCTCCGGCCAAGGGGATGAAATCGTCCATCAGCTGGGCGATGTAATCAGAGAAATGCGGACGTTCGCCATGACGGGCGACCTGAACCTTTTGGGCCGCACTCAGGCTGGAATAGGTATCCCGCAAGAGGCGGTCAACCTTTCCCTGAAGTTTGCCAACCTCATCGGCAATATTGAGGCTGCCATCACTGGACAGGTGCCGCAATTCCTCAATCTTGGATTCAAGATCAAGAATGGGTTTTTCAAAATCGAGATAGCTTGTCATGCAAACTCCATGCGCTTCAATCTGGCTTCCCTCTACCACACCCGCAACAAAATGTCAGTGCCTTTTCCGGTCCAGCACCAGATCCCCCCGCTCCAGCAGGGGCAAAACAAGCTCTGGCTGCAAGGAAAGGGCGACACAAAGTCCCAGAAGGGGAATCGGTTTCACGGGCTGGAAAACCACTGAAACTCCATCAGGATGCGTCAGAAAGGGAATCATTTGGTCCTGCAGGATCCTGCGACTCCGGATTTCCGAATCACGCCCGCCTGAAAGGCCTGCAATATCCTTGATCAGGGTTTCGGCCTGCATCGCCATGGAAATTTCAAGCTTTTCTGCCCGGCGCTGCAAAATTCCCAACAAAAGGCCAGAATCTTCAAATGTTCCGGAAAATTTGATCAGGGTCACGCCGCCCGCAAACAAGAGACCGGGATTCCCGGCCTGGACGTCCGGAACATTGCCAAGCTTCATCTCCACATCCAGAATTCCATTAAGGGTTTCAACCCGCAAGGGGTCAAAGACCAATACCCTGGTGTTCCTGTCGTAGGCAAGACGCAGGGAAAGGTTACCTGTCATGCCATCCGGCAGAAGTTCCCGGAAAGATCCATCCGGAACCGGCATAAAAACAAGGTTTTCCCCTATCAGGTCTGCCATTCCGTCATCCCCGTGGTTCAGAAGGCTGCAATGTCCGCAAGAGAGTTTTTCCCCCTTGCTCCCTTGTGCAACAACCCCTTGAACATCCAGCTTTTTCAGGGGATATGGAGAGGACATCACGTCCAGCCCGGCCAATCCGGCCAGGACCGGCCAGGCAAGCCCTGAAAACTGCACGTCGGAAAAATTGGCAAAGGCGCCGGAAATTTTCAGAATCTGCCCATCCTCTGCACGCGCATCAACAACCTGCCCATGTTCTCCAAGAGAGATGTCCAGACGGGAAAAGGTTGCCACATCCCCCTTGCTGGAAAAACGCAGGTCTTTTCCGCGCAAAAGGGAAAACGGCTTTTGGGAAAGGAAGGATTGCCCCGTCACGGCGGTTTCAAAGGCTGCAACTTCAAGCCCCTGAACATGAACCTCGCTGGCCGTTACTGTATCCGTCCCCATGACCAGAATAAAATTCTTTACCCAGACCGTTTCCATAATGCCGCTCCCGGCATTCATCCCTGAAAGCCAGAGCATGTCGGCAGAAAAGCGGTTGGATTCATGACTCCAGGCCACATCCGAACCAATGACCGCCATTCCAATCCCCAGCGGAAAAACAATGCCGGAAATACGGGATTCTATCCCCACCTGCTCCCGGAGCATGGCCCGAACGTGCAGGGTCGCCTGTGCCACAACAACTCCATAAACCATGAGGGGAGTTCCAAGAAACAGCCCCCATTTCCATTTGCGCTTCATGGTTCCTCATTCCTGCCCAGTGGATGGATGCCAAACACGGCGTCCTTCAGGCGCGATCCCTGCACATGGGTATAAATCTGTGTTGTGGAAATATCTGCATGGCCCAGCATTTTCTGCACCGCCCGCAGGTCAGCCCCATGATCCAGCAGATGGGTGGCAAAGGCATGGCGTAGCACATGGGGGCTGACCCGGCCCGGATCGATCCCTGCAGCCAGCGCCAGTTCCTTCAGGATTTGTGCAAAACGCTGCCGCGTCATGTGGCGATCCTGCGCGTCCGGAGAAGGAAAGAGAAATGCCGCCATGCTCGGTCGCTGCTTGTAACGGGCCAGGATTTCCTTTCGCAAGGGCATCCAGGCTGCCAGCGCCTCCCGGGCGGCATCAGACAGGGGCGCAATCCGTTCCTTGTTTCCCTTTCCGCGCACGATCAGGTAACGGCCATCCCGCGCCATGGCGGAAACAGGCAATCCAACCAGTTCGGAAACCCGCAGCCCGGACGCATAAAGGACTTCAAGCATGGCCCGAAACCGTTCACGATCTCCATCCGGCCTTGCCCCAAGAGCGGCCAAAAGGGCGGACACCTCATCTTCGCTCAGGATTTTTGGCAGGCTGAGTCCTTGCCGCGGCGAATCCAGCACGGAAGATGGATCATCCTTCCTCCCGCCTTCCGAAAGCAGAAACCGGTAATATTGCCGCAACGCCGAAAGACGGCGGGAAGCTGTTTTGGGAGACACCCGGGCCGTTTCATGCAGGAATGCAAGATAACGGCGCAAATCAGGACTTTCTGCACTTTCAAGACTTTTCCGGGTACGCCCCAGAAATTCTTGCGCATCACACAAATCCCGCAGGTAAGCCACCCGTGTATTGGCTGAAGCCCCGCGTTCCCCCTGCAAGGCATCCAGAAAAGCTTCCACCATGGGTGGTAAGGGTGCCCGTGCCTTGCGTGGCCTGCCACGCCCATGCACAGCAGCCGTTTTCTTTACGGTTTTGCGCTTTTCCACAATATCCTTCCCTTCAGAGCAGGGGTGCCAGGGCTTCACGCGCCAAGGCATCCGCCCAGCGCCCAAGCCCGACTTCCCGAAGCAGGGAAAGAACCAGCTTCAAATCCGCAAGACTTGCCGCCTGCACCCCCTTGGACAAAATCCGTACGGACAAAAGGATAACACGTCCCTGCTGTCCCTTGGCGGCCGCCATTTCCAGAGCCGCCGCAAGAACAGGATCCTGTCTTTGACCTTCCTCCATCTGCATGAAACGTACCCGGACAGGAAGGGAGATGTCCTGCCCCATGGCCTCCAGAATACCAAGAACCCGGCCTCCCCTTTCAAAGACATCGCCCCGCGCCTGCTGGAAAACCCGCCAGTCTGCAAATCCATCCATATCGGCATGTCCGGCCAGAACGGCCAGCGGCCACAACCGGGCCACATCCGCATGACCAGCATCCAGAAGTGCCATGCGCCAGTTGCCCGCCAATTCATCCTGCTGGCCAAGGTAAAACAGTGCCGATGCCTCAACCGCTGCCGAAAGGGCTTTTTCGGGCGCAAGAGGCGCCAACATGTTGCGGAAAACATCCGCAACGCCACCAGACACCACGGGCATTTGGGCCATGGCACGCAACACAAGGGCCGCACGCCGGTCATCATCCTTGCCCAACCTTGGTTTTGAAGCCAGCGCCTGAAATGTCAGGGGAAGCAGGCGAACCCCATAGGTTTCTCCGGTTGCGGCATCTACATCCCGGATTTCCCGTGCATCAAAAGACACCTTGGCCAACACGCGGGACAGCATGTCGGCATCCCATATGCCAAACCCCGCAAGACCAAGCCCCGCTTCCAGCCGCGCCTGCGGCGAGGCTTCGCTCGACATGGCCAGCGCCGCCATCATCACAGGATGGCCACGGGTTTCCACACCCAGCAGGGGAACTCCGGCAACCCGCATGAGCGCAAGCAGCAAGGCATCCGGTTCATCAACCTGTGCCACGTTCCGCCCTTCTCCCTGCATGGCGTCCGCCACGGCAAGAAAGGCGTCTTCATTTCCCTGGTCTCTCAAAATCTCGACACTCAGCATTCCGGCCTGGCCTTCTCCCACAAGGAACTGGCAAACCGTTCGCGCCTTCAGCCAAAAACTTCCGGAAAAGACATTCCGCATGGCTTGAACCTCAAGACATGCGGCATCATTGTCCCCAGCCAGAAACATGGCTTCAACCAAGGTACGCGCCAAATCCTCACGCACAGGAATCTCCGGCCATGCCTGGGCCAGGCGTGAAGCTTCAACCAACATGCCCGCCCTCAAGAGAGCCCGGGTCCGCCCCAGCTGGATGGCCGCATCATCCGGCCCTGTTCCGAACGGAAGAATGGCATCGGCAAGCAGAGCATTGCGAACCATGCGCGCAAGCATGGGAGAAGGCGGCAAACGACGGATCATGTCCACCGCTTCCAGAAAACCGTCCCGGTCGTAACCCAGCCAAAGATCCTCGGAAACTCCAGCATCCTCAGGGGACAAAACCCCAACCGGCTTTCCTGCATGCGCCCCCAACGACACCTCTACAACAGCCTTTGGATCGGGTAAAACCGCATTATCCGCAAAAGCAGGCCAGGAAAACAGGGCGGCCCCCAGAAGGAAAATCGCCTTACTGGAAAAAATTTTCATTCGGGATGACTTTCTCAATCTCTACGGATTGCGGCGCTTCACGCCGGGATGCCAGCCAGAACAGCCCACCAAGGATGGCAACAAAAAACAGGAGGAAAAGAGAAGTTTTGTATTTTTTCATGACGTCCCTTGCATGTTTCATTATACTGGCTGCACAAACGGGTTTGACACAACGACAGGATACCCCAGAATATGGCAGAGGCAAAGCCCATGGAGAAGAATGATTTTTCTCCCCATAAAACCATCGTCCTTGTGGGACTGATGGGGGCTGGGAAATCTTCGGTTGGAAAACGCCTTGCCACCCACCTCAACCTGCCTTTTTACGATTCAGATGTCGAGGTTGAAAAGGCCGCCGGGCTTTCCATTTCCGACATTTACGACATTTACGGCGCAGAAGAATTTCACCGTGGTGAAAGCCAGGTAATTGCCCGCCTGCTCCGCAGCCCCCTGCATGTCCTTGCCACGGGGGGCAGTGCTTTCCTCAACCCGGAAAACCGCAAAGCCATTCGTGAAAAGGCTGTTTCCGTCTGGCTGCGCGCCGACCTTGACCTTCTCGTGGCCCGCACCACACGCCAGCATCACCGCCCCACCCTGCGCAACTGCGACCGCCGCGAGGTACTGTCAAAAATCATGGAAGACCGCGCGCACGTTTTCAAGGAAGCGGATCTTGTTGTGGATTGCGGTGAACGACCTCTGTCCAGAACTGTGGAGGATGTCATCAATGCCATCGCCGATTTCCAGAAAAACACCGGGTAAAATGCCGTGACTCCTCAAATGCCCACCACCCTGCCCGACATCCGCACCGATCATGGCCGCGCGCATCTGGACACCCATGAATGGCCTTTCATCACCGGATTCGACATCCTGCCAGAAACGGCGAATCTCCTTGAAGATTCCAGCATGCCTTCCAAAATGACCATTGTCTGCGATCGGGCCAGTCAGCACCTTTTTCTGCCCACCCTGGCCGAATCACTCCAGCACCACCACAAAGAAATCACATCGCCGCAGGACGCCGACCTTTTTCTTTTCATGGGCGGGCAAAACACCATGCTGGCCGCCCACCGTTTTGCCATGCACAACCCAACCACCCCTTACATTTTGCTGCCAACCACCCTGATGGCGCAGGTCAGCGGCGCCCTGGGGCCGCAAAACTCCACAGGCGCATGGCATCCTCCCCTGTTTTCCCTATGCGATATCGCAACCTTGTCCGCCATGGGAAAACGCCACTTCCGTTCAAATTACGCCCATATTGCCCGGCTTGCCCTATCCATGGACGAGGGGCTTTTTTCCTGGCTTGAATGGTGGGGCAGCAAAGCCATTGGCGGAGAAATTTCCGCCCGGCTTGTCATTGTCCGGAAATGCGCAATTCTAACCCAGAAAATCGCTCTTGATCCCTCCCTGGCTCCGGCCCTTCACTTGGGAGAGGATTTTGCGATTGCCCTGATGCAAGCCGGACATTTCTCCGAAAGCCTTTTCCCCGGCGAAGCCCTGGCGCTTGGCATCCGCATGGCATTTGGCTTGTCTGTCCGCATGGGATATTGCCCAACCGAGGAAGCCGCCCGCATGCGCAAACACTTGCAAATTGCCGGATTCCAGACTAGCTTGCGCAAATCTCAGGCTCCCCATGCCCTGCATGCTGCGGAAGTCATGGCCGAAATGAACATTTCTTCCCGCGGAACCCCGCCTTCCGGAATTGTTCTGGCCCGTGGCATCGGAAAGGTTTTCACCACCCATGAAATCGACCCGGATGACATGGCCGCTGTCATCGACAAGGTCCTTTGCGAATAGAAAGAAGAAAAAACCATGAGTGTCGTTTTTTCGATTGCCACCATTATCCTGTTGATTGCCCTTTCCTTTTTCTTCTCGGGGTCCGAAACGGCCTTTACCGCCGTTTCCAGGGCGCGCATGCATGCGCTTGAGCAGGACGGCAACAAGCGCGCGGCTATCATCAATCGCCTGCGGGAGCACCGGGAACAGATGATCGGCGCCCTGCTGATTGGCAACAACATTGTCAACATCACGGCTTCGGCTCTGGCCACAGGCGTCCTCATTACCTTTTTCGGAAAATCCGGCGTGGCCATTGCCACCCTGGTCATGTCTGTCCTGCTCATCATCTTCTCGGAAGTCCTTCCCAAAACCCTGGCCATCTTCCACGCCGACCGATTCTGTCTGGCGGTGGCCCCCGTTGTCCGGTTTTGCGTGGCCCTTTTTTCCCCCATAAACCGCACCGTTTCCGTTATCGTCAAACCCATGCTGCGCCTGTTTGGCATTTCCATGACCACCTCGCCTGAGGCTGACCTTGAAGAACTTCGCGGTGCCATCGAGCTTCATGGCACAACATCCGGTGAAACCGAGGAAGAAATCGAGGAAGTCCGTCACGAGCGTGCCATGCTGCGCTCCATTCTCGACCTGACAGATGTGACCGTGGGCGAAATCATGACCCATCGCCGCAACATGTCCATGATTGACGCATCCCTGCCCGCCGGCAAGATTGTCGATGAGGTGCTGGCCAGTCCTTATACCCGCCTGCCCCTGTGGCGCGACAATGCGGACAACAATATCCTGGGCGTCATCCATGCCAAGGAAATGCTGCGTCAGGTACGGACGGCCGGCGGAGACCTCGCCAAGATCCACTTTGAGGATTTTGCCGCCAAGCCCTGGTTTGTCCCCGATTCCACCACCCTGCTCGACCAGCTGGAAGCCTTCCGCGACCGACACGAGCATTTTGCTCTGGTGGTGGATGAATATGGCAGCCTCATGGGTGTGGTGACGCTTGAAGACATCCTTGAGGAAATCGTTGGCGACATCTCCGACGAACACGACATCGCCGTGGCCGGCGTTCGTCCTCAGCCGGGCGGCAGCTATGTCATCAACGGCAACGTCACCATCCGCGACCTCAACCGTGAATTTGAATGGAAACTCCCGGACGAGGACTATTCGACCATCGCCGGACTCGTTCTCCATGAGGCCCGACGCATCCCCCTGCCGGGGCAGATCTTTGTCTTTTTCGGCTTCAAGTTCGAGATCATGCGCCGGCAGCGCAACCAGATCACCCTGCTGCGCGTCACCCCGCCCAAAGGAGACTGATGCGCATGGACATCCGCATTGAACCTATCCGGGAAGAACATATTGAAGGCTTTCACGCCGCGCTCGATTCCGTAGCCCGGGAACGGCTCTACCTCACCATGCATGAGGCGCCGCCGCTGGAGGAGACCCGCAAGTTCCATCTCGGCAACATCGAAAAGGGCGTTCCCGCTTTCGTCGCGCTTGATGGCGACAAGGTGGTGGGTTGGTGCGATGCCACCTCATCCCCGCGGACGGCGCTTGCGCACCACGCAACCGTTGGCATGGGCATCATCGATGGCTACCGCCAGCAGGGCATTGGCACCCGCCTGCTTTCCGCCGTGATCGAGTCCGCACGTGCCAAGGGCCTGCACCACCTCTATCTAGGGGTTTACAGACAGAATGTTCTGGCACAAACGCTCTATAAAAAGCTTGGATTTGTGGAAACCGGCGTGGAGCCGAAGTTCTACCAGATGCCGGACGGCAGCTATGAAGACGACATCATAATGTGGTTACCGCTGGCCGTGCCAGATCCATCAAATTAAAGCCTTCAACGTTTAGATTGAACAATTCCTGTTGATCTTGGGATGCGCCAGACCGCAAGGTGCAAATCGCAGGGCGATGCGGGCATCGTCCAAGATTTGAAAACACGGCGGATGGCCATCAAAAGGCAACAGGGGTATTCAAGATGAACGCTCAAGGCTCTAAAGCCTTCAACGTTCCTTTTGTCCTCCTGTTGCCTTGCTGCGGAACCGCTCCAAGATCAACGGGAATCGCTCAATCAAAACATCCCCCACCCTGTGGCCCATATGTGTCCGGCAGGCAGGTGGCATGCGTTTGCGATTTTCGGGAAAAATGGTGCCCCTGGCCGGACTCGAACCAGCACGCCCTTGCGAACAACAGATTTTGAGTCTAATCGGGGCATTTTCACGGGTTGCCGTATTTCATCACGGAAGGCCACTTTCACTAACGAATACGCCACTCTCATGGGCTATATGTCTTCACGGCGTTTCACGTAAAACCCTTGTGATTTTGTGAATCTTGTGTCCTATATGTGTCCTAGCACGTAAAACTTGAGCACGAGGGCGGTTGATGATTCGACTGACTAAGACACTAATTCATGATGCCAAGCCACGCGAGAAGGATTGGCACATGTGGGACGCGCTCATCCCGAAATTCGGCGTCAAAATCACGCCGGCGGGAAGCAAGATTTTTATCGTCCGATACAGGACAGAAGCAGGAGCCAGTCGAAAATATACCATCGGCCCGACCAATGCAATCGGACTTGAGCCGGCCAGGGACATCGCCCGCCAGGTCCTGGCAGCTGCAGCAGCCGGACAAGACCCCAGCCGTGACAGAACCATGACGCGCGACGCGCCATCAATGATAGACCTGCGCGACCGCTACCTTGAGGAACATGCCGACCCCCATAAGAAAGCGAGCTCAGCGAAGAACGACCGAATCCTATGGAAGAAACACATCATCCCGAGGTTCGGAAATCGGCGGGTCGGAGAGATCACCCGGGCCGACATCCTCGAAATGCAGTCGGCGATGTTCGCCAAGCACCATACCGCAAACAGGGTTGTCGCCCTGCTTTCAAAGGCGTTCAACCTGTCCGAGGTATGGGGGTGGAGGACGCCAGGGAGCAACCCGTGCCGCCATGTCAAGAAATACCCGGAAGACGGCAGGGACCGGATGCTCAACCCGGAGGAGCTCGGGCGTCTCGGGCAGGCGCTCTTGCAGCTGGAGGCGCAACGGATCGACCCGCCCAGCTTCGTGCCGCTCATCCGCCTGCTCCTGTTCACGGGATGCCGCCGCTCGGAAATCTCAAACGCCCAGTGGAGCTGGGTCGATTTTGAAAACTCCCTGCTCATGTTGCCGGATTCCAAAACTGGGCGGAAGATCGTGCAGCTTTCGGAGGCCGCGATGGAGATCATCCGGGAGCTCCCTCGTGAGAAGGGCGCCATCTACATCCTGCCGGGGAGGATAAAAGGGCAACCGATCAAATCCCCGCGGGCCGCATGGGAGAGCCTCATCACAATGGCGGAGCTCCCCGACCTGCGCGTGCATGACCTTCGCCACACGGTCGGATCCATCGGCCACCGTATCGGCCTATCCCAAAAGCTCATTGCCGGGATGCTTGGTCACAAACAGATGGCGACCACGGAGCGCTACCTGCACACCTACGACAGCGACCGCAAGGATGCGACCGACCGGACCGCAAAACAGATTTCAGAATGGATGGGGGAGAAATAGGGCGCTGCCTCCCGAAAGCAGCATGCAAGCCTACAACCAAGACTTTCCGCCACTTCTTCTGCAACCTGAAATCAACTTTTGACATCTTTTTACGCATGTTGCAGAACGATAACGGCACGGGCGATGCAGAACGCAGCGTGGCGGCATGCGCTGCGTGCATAGCTTCCATGTCGTATTGCCATTGACGGCGTCTCGGCAAGAATGTATATACCTATCAGGTAAACAAGTTTGGAATATCCATGGAGCTTTCCTTCGCAAACGCAGCTATTGAAAAACTCTGCTCAAACGAGCGAGAGATGAAGCGGCGTTATGGGAATGATGGCGCAAGGAAGCTGAAGACTCGGCTGTCGGAACTTGATGCGGCCGACAGGGTCGGCGATCTGGCAGCCGGGAACCCCCATCAGCTTACCGGGGATCTGGCTGGACAATACTCCCTGCGACTGAACGGAGGCAACAGGCTGATCCTTGCGCCGGTGCCGCCGGTGCCGCGGGCGGAAGATGGAAGCATCGCGTGGGCGATGGTTGAGCATGTGATGATTATGGAGATCGGAGATTACCATGACTGAGGGGAAAAATAGCTTTGAACCAAATTGGGCATCGCCTCCGGGGGATACCATTTTGGACAGGCTGGAAGAGTTTGGCTGGAACCAACGCGAGCTTGCCACCCGTCTTGGCATGTCACCGAAGCATGTCAATCAGGTCATCAAGGGCAGAGAGCAAATCAGCGATGAGATGGCTGAAAAGCTGGCCACAGTTCTTGGATCCACGCCGAAGTTCTGGATTGTGCGTGAAGCGCAGTATCGCATCGCTTTGTCTCGCCTAGAAAAGCGCCAGGTGATTGAGGATACATACGGGGAGTGGTTGAAGGAACTCCCCGTGAAGCACATGCTTGACTGGAACTGGATCCGCCCGGCGGCGGACAAGGCAGACAAGATCGGCGAGTGCCTGCGCTTCTTTGGCGTGGCAACCCTGGACGCATGGCAGAGCCAGTATGCCAAGAAGATCGCGGCCACCGCCTTCCGTGCATCCGACAAGTGCGAGAAGAAGGTCGGAGCGATCGCGGCATGGCTGAGGCAAGGAGAAATCCTTGCCAGCAGGGTTGAATGCAGAGATTACGATAAGGAGGCATTTTCTCGCGCCCTGGACGGCGCCCGCACCCTGACGCGGGAACCGGATCCAGCCATCTTCCTGCCAAAGCTGAAGGCGATGTTTGCCTCGTGCGGGGTCGCCGTGGTCGCGGCGCCAGCTCCAACAGGCTGCCCGGCCAGCGGGGCCGCATGGTGGCAAAAGGGGAAAGGGATCATCCTGCTCAGCTTCCGGCACAAGACGGATGACCACTTCTGGTTTTCCTTCTTCCATGAGGCAGCGCACATTCTCCTGCATGGCCGGCGTGACCAGTTCATCGATGTGGGCGTGGGGACAGGATCAAAGGAGGAACAGGAGGCCGATGAGTTCGCGCGGCGGCACCTGATTCCTGATGAGGTGTTTGTTTCCCTCCGAGCGAACCCGTCGGTGGCGGCGATATCGGTGGCGGCTGACAGGCTTGGGATTGCCCCCGGCATCATCGTCGGAAGCCTGCAGCATGTTGGGTCGTTGCCCTATAGCGCCCTGAACGGGATGAAGCACAGCTACGAATGGGTTAAGCCTGCGGTTCCTGCGGCTGCGTGATAAAGAAGGATGACATAAATGGGTGTCGGTGAAGATTTTAGATCGTTCTGTGGGAACCTTGCTGTTACGGTTGCGAGGCGAAGCTGCATTTCTGATCGATGCCAAATGATCACGCGACGGCTGAATTTGGAGTTTTGGGGTTCGGATTCACCTACAAATCACAGCATATATGCTGGATCGTATGGACGTGGTACCGCAACCGGGGTAACGAGCGATGTAGATATGATCTTCTGGCTGCCACCAGCCATCTACACCAAATACAACAGCTATCTTGGAAATGGACAATCAGCACTTCTGCAGGCATTCAAGAATGCCCTGCAGAAGACATACTCTACGACACATATTGGTGCAGATGGCCAAGTTGTCGTGGTAGCATTTTGGGATGGCATCACCTTTGAGATTGTGCCGGCATTCGAGATGCTGGATAGTAGCTTCAAATATCCAGATACGAATGATGGTGGGACATGGAAGAACACCAACCCTAGACCAGAGATTGCAGAAATCAACCGGATGGATCAGGAGTGCAACGGTAATCTTAAAAACCTTTGCAAAATGGCCCGGGCATGGAAAATGGAATGGGGTGTTCCGATTGGAGGATTTCTGATTGATACGCTAGCTTATAAATTTATTATCGATTACGCACACCGTGATAAATCGTTCTTATACTATGATCTTGTGAGTAGGGATTTCTTCGATTACCTAGCCGGGCAGTCTTCAAGTCAGAATGTCTGGCTTTCCCCGGGATCCAATCAACATGTGGTGCGAGCTGGGCTATTCGAATACAAGGCGCTGCAATGTAAAAATATCGCCATTGATGCCTGTGGCTATCAAGGCGATAAGTATGGGTGGACGGCTAGACAGCTCTGGAGGAAGATATATGGAACAAAATACCCCACCTGAAGCGGGCCTGTGCGCCTTGGAATCACAGATTCGTGAGTGTTTCGGACGTGTTTCTTACTCAACGAAGACGCATGAAAAGTGTGCTGATCTCTGCATGAAGCATCTGAAATGGATAAAATGGGGACAGATTGTCCTTTCTGCCATTGTGACTGGTAGTTTGTTGACAGCTCTCTTTGGGGATGGGGCTTATGTCGCAACGGGGATATCAGCTATCGTCTCGACGATCCTGCTCATATTCAATACCTACATGAAGGAAACTGATCTGGGACAGATGGTGGAGAGGCACAAGGAAACTGCGAGTAAATTATGGGATATAAGGGAAACATATTTGTCAATCCTTGCAGATTTGCGAGATGCAGCTCCGGATATCATAGCGGCTAGGGAGAAGCGTGATGAGCTGCAGGCTAGGCTCGTCAGTATTTATACTGCTGCACCAAGAACTAATGCAGATGCCTACGAGATGGCTAGGGATGGCCTTCAAAATCATGAGGAGCTTACATTCTCTGATGCTGAAATTGATAAAATTCTTCCGCCGGCATTACGTCGCAAGGCATCCCATGCATAGGTGTATTTGGATGTGTGCGGTACGGGGTGCCATATTTCTCGTTTTTGTCACAAACGTGGTTGGCGTTTGTCACAAATCACATAGCCCATTATGGCAACCCCCGCTGCGAGTTTCGCATAACGGGATTCCTGCCCCAAAAAGTTTCGCATAAAAAAAGAGGACCAGCCGGGGATCACCCAGCTGGCCCTTATTTTACGATGTGACGGGATCCTAAAATAGCAGCGGGTGCTATTTCAAGTTGCTGATCAGCAGCTCTCCGACCGGCTTTGACTTATCCGCCCCGGCGATGGTGTAGGTTGTATCGACCTCCTCGATGGTGAAGCCCTTGAACACCCGGCGGACTTCCGGGCGGTCGTTGATGGACAGGATGAACTTGCCCTGGATGGCGCCGAGCTGGGTAGCCATGTGGTCGAAATCCAGCCGGTCGAATAACCCCTTGCCGTAATCGTTCTCGCAGCCCCAATAGGGCGGGTCGAGGTAGAACAGGGTGCCTGGGCGGTCATACCTTTTGATGAAATCCTGATAGGGCAAGCACTCGATAACGACGCCAGCAAGCCGCAGGTGCAGGTCCTCCAACATCGGGCCAAGTCTTGTGACATTGAAGCGGCCAGGGGAGGACGGTGTGATGCCAAAATTCTGCCCGGCCACCTTGCCGCCGAAAGCCGTCTTTTGCAGGTAGAGGAAGCGTGCTGCGCGCTCAAGGTCGGTGAGCGTGTTCGGATCGGTTGCCGACAGGCGCTCGAATTCATAGCGCGTGGTGAGCTGGAACTTCATCATGTCAAGGAAGGCAACGTAATGCCGCTGCAGGACGCGGAAGAAGGTCGCGACCTCGCGGTTGAGGTCGTTGATGACTTCGGCTTTTGCGGGCTCGGTTCGACGTAAGAAAATTCCGCCCATGCCAACAAATGGCTCGGCGTAGGTTTCGTGAGGGATTTGGTTGATGCGGGCGACGATGGTTTTCGCCAGACGGCTCTTGCCGCCCATCCAGGGCGCGACAGGGGCGACCGGCCCCTTGCGGTTTTGACTCGACTCCATTGCTGTTTTTCCTGATAATGTCCGGGCCGCTTGCAGTGGCACGGGATGGCCGTCATCGGCCGGTGGTGGTCATGCGGGGTTCCTCCCGCGGTTCGAGGTGTTGACGCACCTCGACCCCCGTTTATTCAACGAGGGAGTTGATCGGTATGGCTGGCATGAGGTGGAATGAATTTATTTCCCGCCACAGGAACCATTTTGAGTTCAGTTCTGTGGTGAGTAGTTCAATCGGCTGTCAATTTGACAAAGGGAAGAAGAGGCTGCCAACACCATACTCTCTGTTCACGGAGTGGCTTGACAAGACCATGACCGGGGCCTGGACGAGTGTCTCCCATCGGTTGCCAGGAAATGTGACGATATTGCGGGTGCTGATTGATTCGGACATCGATGCTGGCGCCATCAAAAAGCGGTTTGGCATTATCGCCCCCAAGAAGAACTTGCCAAAGGTCGGAAATGAGATATCGATCGGATATAAGGATTCTTCCTATGGGGAGCTTGCGGAGGAATTGGGGTATCGTGTGAACCGAAAACCACGGAATGGTTCAAAATAGGTCGATTTCCGACCCATAATCCTATCGGTCAAAATGGTGCGAATGATCGATAGGAGTGCGATAGACATGCGATAGGCTGCCGCATTATTCCGCCATGACTTCGCGCACCCGGGCTAGCCGTTCCCGGCAGGCCTCCCCCGCGGCCCACAGATCGACAATCCAGCGGGCAACGGTCGCCTGCGTCATTTCTCCCTGCGGAGGCTCCGGAGATGCCGGGCAATCCATGAGCACAGCGGGAACCTTCGGACAAACCGCGGGCGCCGCCAGCTCATTCCCCAGCCCCGGCAGGTGAGCGCAGGCCGTCAAGAGTACGCAGCAACACAGAGGCCACAGGGCCGTCTTCATCAGGTTTCGCATGATAGGTTTCCTCGCGGATTGCCTGCACTCGGCAGGCGCGGGTTTCATCGTTCTTGAGCTGGGCCGCCAGCGCAGCGGATTCCTTCGCCCGCTGTTCCTCAAGGGTTGCCAGCGCAGCATCGCGGGCGGCAATGGCATCCCTGGCGGTTTCCAGTTCGGTGGAAAGGCGGCCAGTCTCGGCCTTGGCATGGGCGGCTTGGGCACGATAGGCAGTGATCGCGAGAGCCATGCCTCCCACAACGATGCCGGCGGCCAGCGCCAGCTTCCATTTTGACGGGATGGCCAGCAGCAATTTCAGGGCGAGGCCAATCATTGCTCACCCCCACCCTGCCGGTTCTTCAGATTGAAGATTGTTTTTGCTCCGGTGTACACGGCGATGACGCCAGAAGCGACGATGCCGATGATCTCGATGGCAAGCCGGTTGAGCTCCGTATCGGCCCCCATGGCCAGAATCCACACGAAAACAACGGCGCAGAATACCAGGGTTCCGATGGTGACCTTGCGCCGCAGGCGCCAGGTGAATGGTTTTGGCTGCATGTTCATTCTCCCCTGTTGATGGCGGCATCTACCGCACGGTAGTATTCGGTCTCGGAATAAGGCTGGATGCCGTTTTCGTGGCGCACGATCGCGCTCATGAGGTCTGCCAGCCACTGTCGGTTACCCATGAGGTCGATTTGGTCATCAGGCCATTTGCCGAGGCGGGTGCAAACACTGTCGATGTAGGCGGAAAGATTATTTTCAGATGCCGGCGCAAAGCGCGTCAGGATTTTCCTCACGGTTCCAAGTTTGTGGCGCTTCTGGTAATTGAGCAACACGATCGCCAGCGCACGCAGACCGTCATGGGCGGTGATGAACTGGCAGAACTCCGGATCGGCCTGTTCCTTGGAAAGTCCCTTCCATACGTCGCGGGAGCGACGCAGGTTGCCAGGGTTGTTATTGCGGATGCCGCGGGGCATGGTCATTGCCTGGTCTCCTTCCTTGGTGCGCACCCGGAGCCGGCCACGCATGGCAGGCCGTGGATGCGGTCGTGAATGGCGGCTATTTTCTCGGCCATGGCGGCCAGCGTCTGGCCGTGGGCGGCAATCGCCTTCCTGCCGAGCACATCGTTGTTGACCTGTTTTTCCAGCTCTGTGAGTTTTTCAGAATTACGTCCCCACGCCACCGCAACCGCCAGCGCTTCAAGCGCAAGCGTTACCGTAAGGCCAGCCAGCGCGGCCCAGATTCCATCCATCGTCTGTCTCCTGTTTTATGTTGGTGTGTATTTCCCGGCCCAGAAATGCCAAGTGTCGTCATTTTCACCAGGCGTGAACGTCTCCCATGTCCAATCCGTCCCGTTCACGGTCCAGCCGTGGGCATAACCGACGTCCTCGGTGTAATCGGTTCCGTCCCATCCACGAAATCTGGCCGTGCAATGAATGGCATCTCCAATGGGACCGATGCGGAACGGATGGCCAACAGCATAACCAGTCCAGCGGTCCGGCCAGATTGGGGAATCCGGAAGCCAGAACGTACCGGCCGGAAGTTCTCCCAGCACGGTTTCAAGGTCTGGCGTTATGGTGGACCAACCGCCGCCGGATCCTCGGACAGCAAAGCGCGGATGGATCATGTTGAACGCCCCATCGCTGCGTTCTTGAAGGATGAGCACGACAACAATACCGGCATGCGGGCAGAAGGCGACGGGAATAAGCCCCTCGCCGTCCACCAGCCAGCCAGATGGCGTGATGTCAGACCACGCTCCATCACCAGACCAAAGCCGCGTGCCTGTACTGTAATCGCCGGACACCGGCCACGTAGAGGTGAGCATGACAAAGGCCTTGCCGCCATTCTCCCGCACATCCATCTGGAGGGGGGAGATTTCAACCGCGCTTTGCGGGGCGGTCAGGTGGCTCCATGTCTCGCCGATATCGGCGCTGCGCACCAGCACAAGGTCGTTATCCTCGCCAAGGTTTCGGTCTCCCAGGATATAGATGCTGCCGCCAGCGCATCCCATGGTCATGTCGATGCCGGCCGACCAGCTCATAGACCAGACAATCTCCGAGATTGAGAGGTCATCCCCGGATAGGCGATAGAGCCGCACAAGGATCCCTGCGTTTTCGAGGATAAACACGCAGCCGCGCAGGTAGCACCAGGCGAGGACGGAAGCGCCATAAACTGACCGGGTGGCCGTGTCCTGCGTCCAGTCATCCACCATGTTGGCCGTGCGCAGGTAGGCCGTGGATCCAGCACAGATCCAGATGCGATCACGTGGACAATAAACCGGAGCGCCGCCGAGGCTATAAGGCAGATACAGGCGCTCCCATGGGGCCATGCTGGGGCCGGTTCCGGCATAGTAATACCCGACATTCCCCTTGGTCAGGATGTCGCCTGGGGCCGTTGTCCAACGCCGCGCGCATTTCATGGCCCGCCGGAGAAACATCAGATGTCCCGCGCGCCACTGGACATGAGATCCCAGCTGGTGCCGTTGTTGCTGGTGTAGAGAATGAAAATCGCGCGGCGGCCGCTATCAACCCAGTCCTCAACATTGTCCATTGGATAGACGTTTGCAGGCCAGGCAATCTCATAGCCGGATGGATTATTGATGGCGAGCGTGAAACCGGCAGAAACAGGGGTGGCAGACGGGAAAGGAAACGTGGCAATGGCGATGGTTGTATCGCCTGCGAGCGTGAGGTCGTAGGTGTTACCGTAACGGATGTCGAGGGTGTATGTGCCGGAGACGCTCGCCTCCTTGGCAATCGCCTCGACATAGGGACCGAGGTTGAGAGCGATCTGCCGCAGCCAGTTCCAGAAATTCGGGCGGTCGCGAAAGGCGACCCCGCGACGGTCGGCACCGGCCGCCGCAAACTGGACATGCGAGCCGAGGCTGGCAGGCGCTTCCGGGCTTGCGGCCGCATCCCCGGAATTGACGGCGCGCGTCGGCGCTACCGTGCTCCCGGCCCCGTCTTTCAGGGCGCGGCGCAGGCGGGCGGTCAGGCTGTCGGTCATGAGCTTGCTCCGAGGTCGATCTGCTTTGGCGGGGAATAGGCATGGGTAATGGCGGCATGGATGTCATGCTGCAAGGCATCATCAGCAGCCAGGCTGCGCAGGCGCAGTGAAAGCGCCGTGGTCGCAACCGCGCTCACCGGGTCGGCAGCGCCAGCGGCAAAGGCCGTGTTTTGTGCAGCCACGTCCGGCGAGGCCGAGGCCTCCCGCACGACATAGGCAGCAGAATCCATGCTCCCAAGCGCCACCGGCTCCGGCGCCACTTGGCTTGCGTAATCGGCATAGATCATGCCAGAAAGGCCGGATACCTCCACCTCACCCGTTCCGGCCGAAGGCGTGGCGCCATCCCCAACCGCAAGCGCGATGGTGATGGTAGCAAAGCAGCCGCCAGCCCCACGCGACAGGGCGACGGCCGAGACCTTGCCGGTAACGGCATCGCCGCCCGGCAGGCGCGGGTCGGAAATGGTAGCAGAGTGCGCGGTCGTGATGTCGCGGCCGGCGTCCCATGGCACCTGCACGGTGATGGAGACGCAGCGCGCGCTCGATGTCAGCTTGGCAGCGGCCCGCGCAAGAGCGTGCTCAAAGGCTGCACGCCCCCGGTCTGTCTGGAAGAAGCTGGCCCGGCGCACATCACCGAGGGCGGACTGGTCAACCGAGAGCTGGATCCATCGCCCCTGGAACCGGTCAATACCGAAATACGCCCCGGCCGTATGGGCCAGGAGGCACCGGAACGTGAACCCGGCAAAGCGCACAATGTCATCCACCTCATACTCGATGCCCGTGCGCCAGGCCTCCGTTGTGGTGTCGAGCGTGATGTCCGCCAGGCGGAACTCCATCACCTCCACGGATCCATCGTCCGATGTGATCTCCTGAACGCCGGCAGCCACCAGTGCATCCATGCGCTCGGTGCGGGCCTGGCGGTAATCCCACGCAACCATAAGCTCCGGCGAAAACCAGGCGCGGGCAATGCGCAGGGTGCGGGTGGCGTTTGCAAGGTCGGTGGCCGGAGCCCCGGTCTGGCAATCAGCCGTGGCAACCGTAGCGGCGGAAGAGCGCAGCGGCCGCGCGCTGTCGTCCACCGTGGTCAGGCTGCCGAGCAGGCCGTTGCCGACATCGGCAGCCCAGTCCGTGGCGATGTGGGCGGCGGCGCCGGTTGCGTGCTGCACGGTGTCGCCGATGTGCACAACCACATCTCCGGATGCGATGGTGATGCCTGGCTGCCACAACCGGCAGCCAGACGGCGTGCCGGGCAGAACCTCGGTGAGGCTGGAATCCGACACGATATAGCCGGAGGCATCGCCAATTCCCTGGCCGCGCGCCGGCCAGCGGGCGGCAAAATCCGTGCCGGTCAGCGTCGAGACATAGGCCGGATCAGACCCCATGGCCGAAAGCACGGCGGAGGTGATGTCCGTCTCTCCGCTCGCCTGCTGCGTCCACTGGGCCTCAACACGCACGGCAATGCGCCGCACCGGTGCATCCGAGATTTCCATCTGCATGGATTTCCAGGCGTGCAGGCCGGTGAGGTCAATCGTGGACGTGGCCGCCGTGAGCGAGACCAGCGACAAAGCGCCGGTCGCACGGTGCCAGTGGTAATGCGCTGCGCGGCCCGCAAGCGCATCCTCCGGCTGGGGGTGGGCAGCAAGGTCAAAAAACAGGGCATCGTAATAGGGGGCGACGCGCAGGGTTGTGGCCAGCGCATCGAGCGCAGCACGCCAGCCTGGCGGCTGGGCGATCAGCTCAAGCTCCGCCGTGCCGCCGTCCGCCATATGCGGCGTTCCGGTAACCTGCCCACAGAAAATGAGGTCGGCCCCACCCGCGCCATTGCTCTCCGAGATGTAGGCCCAGCGTTTTCGGCCAGAAGCCAGCAGCCCGGAGGCAGGCGTGAGGACGCGCACCATCGCGGCCGCGAACTCTCCCTCGCGCTCGGCGATGTCCAGCTGGAAAACCACTTCATCATTCCGGGCATGTATTTCCGGATCGAACGCTTCGCCAGCAGCCGAGGCCACGGTGATGGTAAACTCATCGCCCAGCACGAAGTCCGTGCCGCCGTCCGAGATGGTGAAGGTTAGGCCACCGCCCGTGAATTCTGTTCCGACAATCGCCTGGCCGGCATAGCGCCCGCCTGGAAAGTTGATGGCGAATGTGCCGCCGTTCTCATCTGCCGCCGTGCAGGTGGCGCGGTAATCCCCGATCATGGCGGTGGACGCCACGGCAACCACGCTCATGGTGCCGGTGCCGGATCCATCGAAGGCGACGGAAGCCGACCCGGGGACCAGCGGCGGGTCAACCCAGGCAAAATAAAGATGGTCCATGTATCATATCTCCCGCGCGTCGAGCGACCAGTTATAGGTAGCGGCCCATTCGTCAAAATCGCAGGTCCAGTTTTCCACGCGGCAGGTCAGGATGGGGCGGTAATAAATCCACGCCTGGCCGGAAAGGCTGCCGTCCCCGAAGTCAACCGCAGCCGTGCGGTTGCCGGTGCCGGAGAGCGTGGCGCTCGCCTGCGCGCCCGTGGCGGCAACGGCCCGGCCAGTCCCGGCCACGGCATCGCGCGGCAGGGTGGCGGAGCCGACACCAGCCGCAAGCGTGATTGGAATGCCTCGCTCCTGGATGCACGAGATAACAATCTGCTGGCCATAGACCAGATCGCCGAACGCCGGAGCGGCCACATCTTCGCAGGAGATGGATGTGCGCAGCTTCTGGAATGAGGCCGGCAACGGAATGTCCTTGAGGCTGCCGTTGACGTCCCGCTCCATCTGCGCATCTACATCCGGCGTCAGGTTTTGCCTGGCGCCACGGCACGACCAGGGCGGGATCCCGCAACCGGAAATGACAAGAAGGGTATCGGTCATCATCGGCTCCATTCTGGCACGCGCTGCGTAATCGCGCGCCGTTCCGCATCTGTCAGTTTCCGTGTCCAGCTATCCAGCTTATCCTTTGAGGTTGCGGTCAGCAGGGGTTCTCCTGCGATATTCAGGGTGAGCATGGCATCATACGTCTGCCCTTTGCTCATGATCTCAGATGAAACTCCATAGACTGTTTGCCCTGCAGGGGCTGCCAGGATGAACTTTCGGTTGTCAACCTGCCCGCTGCTTGTGCCGGTAAGGTCCTGCCCGCCTGGCAGACGCTCCGAAAGCGTACCGCCCTTCCAGCCAGTGCCGTCGGTCGATCCGGTTTTGATCTGGTTGTAGAGCGCGCTGCCAACGTCAAAAGCCTTTTTATCCAGCTCCATCCATGCAGAAATCGGATTGACCAGCGGGGATTTCAGGACATCGCCCAACATCTTCACGCCATCCACAGCTTTACCAACCCAGTCTGCAATAGTCATCATGGCATTGGCCGTAGCCTTGAGGGCCGGACCAACACGGTCGAGCGCGCTCTTGATGTCATCCCAGCTTGGGGCGATCTCCTGGAGGCGATCGCGCATGTCGATCAGCCACTTGTTCTGGACATCCCCATCCTTACCCTGAATCATGGCCACGATGTCCTGGAACACCTGGACGAACTTGCTGGATATGCCGCCGAGGATGTCCGCGATCTTGTCGCGGTTATCAGCCAAGGAATCCGTGATGCGACCGAACAGGTCTATGAATTGCGCCACCACCTTCTCGCCGATGGCCAGCTTGACACCCTGCCAGGCTTTACCCATTGTATCGAGTGCATCATTGAACTGCTGGCCATGCCGGGCCATGTCGGCTGTTACCTCAAGACCAAGCCGCTTCACGGCGGCCTCATAAACCGCCAGCCCCTTGGATCCCTGATCAATCATCGTCAGGAACGAGTTTCCGCCGCGCTCACCGAAGATGCGCAGGGCAGCCGCTACACGACTGGGAGCATCCGGTATTTTCTTGATGGCATCGAAAACGTCCTTGAGAATATCAACCGTGCCGCGCAGCTGGCCATTCGCCGTGCGCGTGTTGACGCCGATGTCCTTGAATGGATCCGTCTTGCCAGGCCTCCCGGAAGCGGCAAGGGCCTGGTTGTATTTCTTGAGACCGACCTCGATCTCCTGAAATGAAATGTCGCTTTGCTCCGCCGCAGCGCGCAGGGCGGACAGGGCTTCCGTAGCAATGCCCGTCCGGATTGACATCTTGCCGATTTCATCGGTGTATTCCGCACTGGATTTTACGATGCGGAAAATGGCGTAGCCGGTCGCGCTCACGGCGGCCGTGAAGGCAAGCGCCATGTTGCGGGCAAAGCGGGTTACCCGCAAAACGCTGGATCCAATCTTGGTGAGACCACCCGTGATCTTTGCAATGCTGGCCTTGGCCGATGTGGCGAGGCGCGCCCAGCTGAAACGCTGCTTTCCGACAGAGGCGTCGATCCTGTCCAGCTTCTCTTGGGCGCGCGCCCATGCGCGCTGGATTTCCTCGGCCGAGTATTTTCCGGATTTCTTGATCTCGTCAAACTGGTCAACAACCTTTTTGCGGCGGTTGTCTGCTTCCTCATTACTGATCGCGCCCAGGGATTTCCAGACATTCTCCAGTTTCTTGGCGGCTTTCTTTTCTTCCTCGGCAACCTCCTGGGCGGTTTTCCCTGCCTCGGCGCCGAGCTTGTCCACATCAGCGGCCGCATCTACCGCCGCATTTCCGACCGCCTCGGTGCCCGCCGCGAACTTGCGGACAGCATCCGTTGCCTTGTCGGTATCGGCATCAACCTCGACGATAAGCGCCTTTTTCCTGGCCATATGTTATTGCTCCATGAATTTTTGGATGTCGCGTTTATCGCCGCGCGAAGCCACCAGCATCGCGGACGCCTGGTCCTTGAGGTCTGCCTTGCGGGTATTCTCGCCAGCCGCAAGCCAGGCGAGCGCCTGGCGCGGGGAATAACGCAGCGGGTCATGATGCCCCATGGATACCAGGCGCGCCGCCACCAGCGGCCACATATCCCGCGATTGCATGCGGGATGGTGCGGCAGGACGGGAAGGCATATCATCATCCACAGCATCCGGCATGGTCATGGCAAGAACATCAGCCACGGCCATGAGCAGCTTGCGCGGGCGCAGGTGCATGCGGCTGATCTTCTTCGCAGGCATGCCAGCGGCGAGCGCCAGCACCTCATGCAGCACGGGGCGGCCACCCACCACCATGCTGTCAAAAATATCATGCCCGGTAAAAATCCCGGACATGCAGGGATGCCGGGCCGCCAGCCCGCCAAGCTGCGCCAGCGAAAGCGGACACAGCGAAACGCGCCGGCCCCAGTGCCGCAGGACGGCAACGCGGGGCGACATGTCGGCGAGCTGGGGACCGGTCATCACTTAGGCTCCTGCAAATCCGTTCAGCGGCGTAACCTTGCCAAACGGATAATTGGAGCTAGTGGAATCCGACAGGCATTTCCCAGTGAGCGGAAGCTGGGCAAACTCATCCGAGATGAACGGGATACCGCCAGACGGCTTCAACTTCACGCGTGGGATCTCGATTTTCTGCTTGTTGCCAACCTCATTCTTACCAATGCACATCAGGCTGATTTCCTGGTCAGTATCCTTGAGGATGGCAATCACATTCAGATTGTCGGCAACACCGATGGCAGCAGCATCGAAGGTGATTTCAAGATCGGTTCCGGCCCCGTCTGGCTTGGCGAGGACACGCAGCATTCCGGACGCATAATCAAGCTCGAAATTGGTGCCTTCTGTGTAAGCAACAGGATCTGTTTCTGCTCCATCATCAGCCGATACGCTATCAGCTGTGATGTTGAGGTAACCGATGTCATAAGCCTTTCCAACCTCAACACCTTCCAGCAGAACAACCTTGTCGGTTTGAGCCGCCTGTGTTAGTTGCGAAGTGGAGCCGAGCAAAGACCGCGCAAGATTTTTGCTGGTAATCTCTTCCAGGGTCAGTGAAACTTCACCGCCAACCTGGGTGGTGATTTCCGCATCCTGCGATTTCACACCAGCCATGGAGCTGAAATGCTCGGCGGTCTCGACGTTAAGCGTCAGGGTAAATTCCGGCACGTTACCGAGATGATCCCAGCCGATTTCACCTTTTTTGCGGGCATAAAGCTCGCCTTTCAGGATGGAATAATTGTCAGTGGATGGAGAGACAGCTTGCGGCATGATGATTACTCCTTGTTACTTGTCATAAATCAGGGTGAGAGTGAGGCGGAATCCCGCAAGGGTTGTCCTGCCTGTGGCGTAATAAGTCTCAAACCGGACAGAGGACACGCCCTCATCCCTGGCCAGCATTCCCATCAGAATTGCATCAGCCCTGATGACATCGAGAACAGACTGGTAGGCCTTGTTGACCGACACGCCATCTGATGGATTTAGGTAGTAGACAATCTCCGGCTCCATGCGCCACCGCATGAACATGCGTCCTTGCGGCGTGTTTCCAGGCGGAGCAATCTCTTCTCCGCCATCATTCAGGACAATACGCGGAAGATCTTCCTCCGGGATTTCCAGCTGCCGGTTGCGTTCGACAGGCACGCCGATCGGAGACAGAACGTCAGCAATGCGGGAGAGTATCTCTTCCCGCTTGTCAGGTGTATCCACCATTGATCAGATTCCTTTTATGATCTCGTTTTCCAAGTCATCAACATAAGCCGGAAAATTCCGCACAACCGTATCTTCAAACCCAAGCTTGGCCTTGATCGTTACCCGCCGCATCAGCACGGCAATAGGCTTTGCCACCGCCCTGGAAATCTTGCGCATCAGGATCTTCTTCCCGTTTCGGTTGAGAATGAAGGTCTTGCCTGTGCTATCCAGTGTCTTGGCATCCTTGAAACGCACCATCAGAAACTTGGATTTTTTCGGGCCAATCGTGCCACCTTCCTCATGGATGGATGCACCGGGCGAATAATCACTGAAAACCACATGGCTTCCATGCGGCGTGATGAACGCCCGCACAGAATCCAGGCGACGCTTTCCGGCGCCTGGGTATTGCTGCTTGATGCGCCGCTTCTGGTCCCGCAGCACGGCGGTCTTGAGCTTTTTCCCAGCCCGCAGCTTGGCCTTGGTAAAACCGCGCTCGATCTCATCCCCAAGCGTCCGGTTGTATGTAACCTTTGCAGGCATCAGACGACCTCAAGCGCCATGGAGATCATGCCGCGCCCATCCCGGGACAGGGAAAGAACGCGGTACTGGATGGTGCCGCGGGTGATGGTGTCGCCGCGGGCGGCACCGTGAACATCATCCTCACGGAAGTCAGCCTTGATGGCAGCCGTAGCGATCTCGCCACCGCCGAGGTTCACCACATCGGTGGGAGCGGAGAATATCCCAGTGACGGAAGCCGGAGCCCCGCCCTGCTGCGTCCAGGTCATGCTTTCCCCGAAAGCGCCCAGGAACACGTTCGGCAGGGCAGCGAAAACTCCGCTCATTGCCACACCTGCCGGGGGGTATCGCCCCAGCCCAGGGCGCGAAGTTCAGCCACGCGTTCCTCTGTTGGGGAAAGAAGCCGGAGGAAAAATCCATCCGGCTGCTGCGTTATGGCATGGTCATGGCTGTCAGCCGCTACAATCTCATCCATTTCGGTATCAACATAGGCCACAATACCGGAAGCATTCAGATCATCGACACCAGCCTGGGCGCGATAAAGATCCACAATCCTCATTCCGAAATCCTCCGCAAGTGTTCGTCATGGAGTGGCACCTGCCAGAACCGGAACCGCTGCAAAACCATGATGCCGTTGTAGCTCCCGCCGCCCCGGACGTTGAACCTGATCATGGTGGGCGTCGGAACGGATGTCGGAGTATCAACGGCGGCTGGACGTATAAAGCCATTCACAGCGTGGACCGCACGACCAGGCCCGAATGTGACCGCATTCCTTGATATGACGCCATATTCTGCAGGATAATTCACATCTGCAGATGAGGCCTTTACAATGCCGCCAACCTGCAACTGCGCAAACCATATCGACGATGACGGAGCAAATGTTCCGACATCAAACGCATTTCCATCCGTGCCATTGGAAACAACGCACAGCTGCGGGTAGCCTTGCGGCGGGACCGGAATCATGGCGTCCACCATCAGGGAAAAGGCAGAAAGGTCGAGCCCGGTTACGTCCACGGTCAGCACATCGGCCGATCGTGTCAGGGCAGCCCCGGCCGTCATGATGGCGGATGTTGGCAAAACAACCCTGTTTCCGCCAAAATACTCAATCTGCGCGGCATCGACCGCAACCACGTCCCCACTTGTTGCCAGCCGGATCCCAACAACAGGATTTGCCCCGGTCGGCAATAAGGTAAAGCGCTGCCAGCTTGTGGTCAGTGCGCATTCCGTCCAGGTTGTGCCGCCATCTTTGGTGATGGAAACAGTGCCGGTGCCGGACACCCGGCGCAGGTAAACCGAGTAGCCCCAGGATGTGGCGCCAGACGAAAGCGAATAAATCGCGGTCGCACCATCAGCCGTGGCCGTCAGGCTGCTGGCAGCATTGGCTGCTCCATCAATTCCTGCCTGGTCCTTGGCCGCCGTGCAATTCGTTTTGGCCCAGTTCGCTTTTGTAAAATCCCGCGCCCACAAAATCAGGTTCGTGCTGCCGGCCTCAATGAGCAGACCTTGCCCAGCCACAATGCGCGGTGCATCAACCGCGACGGTCTTATAAACCCCGTCGCTGTCCATGTATCCGGCCGTGGATGCGCGCGAAAACACCAGGCGCTCATCAAGCGTTGCCTGCCGCGCGTCAATATCCAGCAGCGGGCGCGGCACCGGCGGCCTGCCGGACATCATGGGGAACGGGCGCATGGTCAGGCGACCTCTGCCGCGGGGGAGATGAAGAGGTAACCGTCAAGGCTGTCGCGCACGGCGGCAACCATCTGCCCCGGCGTGATCATGACGATGTGGGTTTCCCCGGCCGAAAGCGGGAAGGAGCCGGCCGCGTTTTCCGCCACCGGGTTATCCCCGATCTTGTAAAAGCAATCCCGCGTGGACTTGAGGAAGACCACCCCGGCAGCGACGGGGGCCGACTGCGCAGATGTGGCACCGACGGCAATGCGCTGCCCAGCGGCATGATTATGAGCAAGGACAGGAAGCGGGGAAAGGTTCGGGCCAGCGAGGGGGGCCTTGATTTGTGGGATAGGCATTCATTCCTCCATTTCAGGAAAAGGTTGGGGCGGAAGCCGTGACACTCCCGCCCCGAGGCTCAAGCGGCCCGGAGGGCTCAGGTACGCTTGGCCTTGATCAGCGTCCTCGGCTTCGTGCAGTAGCAAAGCGGGTTGGACTGAACCTCAAGCTCGACGAACTTGTTGAACCGAGTGTCCGGCGCCTGCTTGGCGTAACGCGGAATTCCGATGGTGTTGACGGTTTCCACATAATCCGCCGGAGCAAAGCTGGTCTTGAACAGGCCAGGGACGCCAACGGGGAAGAAGTGGGCTTTGTCATCGGCGATGAACTTCACGCCGTTCACCACACCGCGGTATTCCTCGAACACGATACCGAAGATCTCGAAGGTACGGCGCGCGGTGCGCGCGCCGAGGAATGCGCCGGAGTTCTGCAACTCGTATGCCTTGCGGGCGTCCGGGTGTTCCACGAGGTCATCGAAGAACTGGCTGCTGCAGAAGCAATGGATGTGGTCATAGACCGCCGCACCCAGTTCATCCTCAATGGCGCGCTGCACTTCGCTGCACTTCTTGCGCAGGGCACCGGCCTTCGGGGTGGCCGCATCGAGGTCGAAGTCGATTTCACCGATCTGGCTGACATTGAACTCGGTGAACAGATTATAGAGCGGCGTGGTTCCATCAGAATCATAGACGATGCCCTGAATGGCACCGAGGCGCATGTGCTCGATGGTGGCATCAATTTTCGGGACCATGCTCCCCATGCGGTCGGACACGACCTGCTGCGGACCGGCCAGTGCGTTATCCGAACCGAACTGCCGCACATTCTGGATTTCGTCGGCATTGACGGTATCCGTGATGCAAATGTGGGGAATGCGGAGGTTGCGCATTTTGCGCTTGTCCACCTGGTTTGGGGTGCCGGGGGCGCCGCGGGCAGTGGTCGGGACCAGGGAAAGCGTGCCGTTCTTTTCCTCGATGGCGACCGTGGTCGTTGCGACACCGGCCTCCTCGAAGATGTTCAGCGCACCGACGCGGCCTGGAACATAGGGCATGCTGTTGACGGCGGCCGTCAGGCTTGCAACGTTGAACGCGTCAGAATTGAAGATGTCTGCAATATTGTTCATGGTTTTGCTCCTTATCGGGCAATGAGGTTGATGGCGGAAAGCTGCGCCAGCGCAACCGCCTTCTGGCCGTCGGTGATGGCGTCGGGCCAGGAGATTTCGGCAGCGTTCAGCTCGGCGTTGCGGACGACGGCCACCGCAGGCGCATCGGCCAGCGAAGCGTCAACAGCATCGTAGAGAACACCGGCGGCGATCTGAGAACCATCGAACGCTGCGGGTGCCAGCTCCGAGAATTCCCCGGTGCCGGAAACTGTGACATTGATCACGGCGCCAACGGCCCAATCAGTCGAGCCATCAGCAACCGTGAGGTTGATATGGTCGCCCGTGTAAGCAGCTCCAACCGTGAGATTCGGCAGGGCGTAGCCGCTCGGGGTCTTGACAGAGAATTCGCCAGCGCCACCGGCATTAGCCACGGTGATGGCGAATTGATCGCCAGCCGCGAAATCGGTTGCACCATCGGCAATGGTGAAGGTCAGGCCGCCGCCGGTGAACTCAGTTGCCACCACGCCAGTTCCGACATTGGTGCCATCAGGCGCTTCCACCGAGAAAGTGCCAAGGTTCTCGACGGTCTCAATGAAGGTGACCTTGTAAACGCCGATCTGAGCGCCAGAGCCAACCGTGACCGAGCCGATGGTGCCGCGCGTGCCAGCCGTGCCGACAAAGGCACCGCTCGCCGTCCCGACGGCAGAGTTCGAGAGGCAGGTCAGGGCATAGACACCAACCTCGGCCAGGGCACCAAGCGGGGCTTCCGCCATGGTAATGGTGCCATTCCCGTCACCGCTTGCCTTGGCGGCCGCCACCGTGTCTTTGGTCAGCTTGCCGAGGACAGCGCCTGCGGCAAGGTCGTTGCCCGCAGCCAAAACAATGGCATCGCGAGAAAGCGAGCCGGGTGCCTCTGACTGCAGGAATTCGCCGGCGTACCGGCCTTCAGTGAGTTCATTCATAATTATTCTCCCTTGGAGGTTTTGCGCCGGCTTTCATAGATGGAAGCCGCATCGAGGCGGGGTGCCGGCGTGGCTCCCGCAGAGGGCTGTTGGGCGTTCGAGATGCTTTGGCTCGCGGCGGCCAGGACATCGACCAGCTTGCCGCGCGCAGCATCAATCGGAACTCCGGCGCCGAGCAATTCCGCGGCCATTTCGGGGCGCTTTGCCTCGATGCAGGCGCGGGCAATTTCTGCGGCTTCCGCGTGGCTGTATCCGGCGGGCCTCGGCGCTGCCGCCTGGACGGCGGCGTCTTGGGTTGCCGGGATGGTTTCTTCAGGCATGGGTTTTCCTCCCTGTGAGATGAATGTTGAAAGAGCAAGGATGGCGTCCGGCAATGTGCCGACCTCATCCGCAAGGCCGACAGCTACGGCGTTCTCGCCGTAAAAGCAGCCAGCTTCCGTTGCCTTGGTCGCCTCTGGTGAAATGCCTCGATTGCGGGCAACGGTGTCGATGAAAATCTGGTAGATGCGATCCACCTCCGACTTGATGGCGGCGGCGGCCACATCGCCCAGCGGGAAATCCAGTGAGCCGTCGGCCTTGTGTGCGCCAGCGTAGATCAGCGTGGGTTTCAACCCGGCCTGCTCATTGGCACCGCTATGGTCAACATGCCAGGCGATCACGCCGATGGATCCGGCGCCGCCGGTGCGGGTGATGAACACGCGCTCTGCGGAGGATGCCAGGGCATACGCCGCCGAGAATGCGCTATCGTTGGCCACCGCCCAGATGGGCTTGATTCCGCGCGCCATGTAGATCTCGTCGGCCAGGTCGAAACACCCGCTGCATTCGCCGCCACAGGAATCAATGTCGAGGAGGATTCCGGAAACGAGCGGGTCGGCGAGCGCTGCCTGGATATTCGCGGCGACATCGTCATAGGTTGAGAGGCCGGATGCTGCTTCCATCCAGCCACCGCGCTTGATGAGCGTTCCGACCACCGGGATGACAGCGATACCGCCAAGGTTCTGGCGGGTGGCTTCATTCCGCGTCTCCGGGGCGGAGTCGGGAGAGGAAGGTGCGGCGACCCGCAAGCGATCGGACAGCGCGGCGAGGATGACATTCCCCTTCCGGGCATCAATCATGAGCGGGGCGCCGAGAAGGCGCGCGGCAAGGTGGGGGTAATCAGGCATTGCTGCCTCCCTTCTGTTGGTTGTCCTGAGGCTGTTGATCGGATGCCGGAACGAGCCAATCCGGAGCCGTAGTGCGGCCATCGCTTTCGTAGACAAGTCCCATCGCATCAGCCCGGGCGTTGTCGGCAGCAATCTCGCGGTCAACTACATTCGCGTCGTAGCCGGTCTCGGAAACCACTTCCGTGCGCGACTTGAAGCCGGCGCGCACGCTCATGGCCTGCGCCTGCACATCCTGCACCGGATGCAGGTAGGGCCAAGCTTGCGGCGTCCATTTCACCTGCCAGAGCGCGCGGCCCCGCAGCTTGGTCTTGATTGCGCCGGAAAGCACGGCCATGTCCAGCCAGCGCCGCCACACCGGCATGCACAAGCCGAAAACCATGAGATGGTGCTGCCACATCTGGCACGACCTGCGGAACTCGTGCAGGGCAGCGCGCAGGGTGCGGTCGTTGATCTGGCTGTAATCGCCGGTGAGCTGCTCATAAAGAAGCCCAACAGAAGTCGCGATGATGCGCGCCTGCTGCCGCATGAAGGCCTCGTAGTTCCCGCCCACATCTGCGGGCTCGGTGATCTTGATCTCCTCCCCTGGATTCAGTGTCTGCAGCGTGCCAGGCTCAAGCGATGCTTCCGAGATCCCATCAGCATCGGGATCGCTCTCTCCAAAGCGTGTGCCGGTGGGGTCGGGGCGATAGACGAAGCCCACGAACATGGCGGCCAGCTTTTTGCGCAAAAGCTCGGCATCGTCATAGGCGTCCAGGTCGCGCAGCTTGATGAGAGCACGCACCAGCCACGGTTCGCCGCGCAGCTGACCGGGACGGAGCGGAATGTAAACATGCCGGATATCCTCTGCCGGAATCCGCACCAGTTCGTTCGGGCCCTTTTCTGTTCCTGTGGTATCGCCGGGGTGGTAACGCCACATCCAGTAAGCCACCCGCTTGCCGATGGCGTTGAACTCAATACCGCAGCGGATGATGTTCCCTGAGGTCAGAACCTCATTTTTATCCACCGGGCATTGTTCGCTTTCCAGCACCTGAAGCTGCAGCGGAACAGAGAGCCCATCCGACATGAAGCGCGGGCGCATCCGAATGAAGACCTCGCCGGATGCAACCACGGACCGCATGGCCAGCGCCTGCATGCCGTAGAAATCTACCAGACCATCAGCATCAGCCTCATCGACCCAATCCCACCAGAGCTGCTGGATGGCGTTTTTCAAATTCTCGTCTTGAACCATGGACTGCGGCTTGATGCCGGTGCCGATGGTATTTGCCGTAATGCGCTCAACCGCAGCTGCGGCATAGGTATTGTTGCGCACAAGACTGCGCGCGCGATTGCGCAGGGAATCAAGCGTTGAGGAAAGGGCGTTGTTCGGACCTACCATCCCCACCATCCAGCGGACCATGCGGCGGCCGATGCCTGCAGCTTCATAGGGGGCGGATGGCCCGGGTGTCGATGATCGGAAAAGGCGGTGGATAAATCCCATCGTCAAACCCCCTTGTCCGAATCAAGTCGTATCTGACGGGTCACCCGCGGTGCAGCGGCACCATCAAGATCAAGATCCATCTGGCGGAGGATGTCGCGCATCTCCTGCAGGGAGCGATACTCGACAGAGTTGCCGCCATAATTGACACGCAGGACGCCAAGCGCCACCGCCCGGCGCAGCGCTGTCCGTTCAGCTTCGGTGAAGATGGCCATGTTGCCCCTATTTGCTCAGGTAACTGCTGTGGGTTACGCGCCTCTGAAAGCGCGGCGCCGGTTTGACGATCTGGGCGGTTGCCCGTGGTTCATTCGCTTGTTCGGCTCCAAGGGCTTCCTGCATCTGCAGCCACTGCCGCTCCGACATACGCTCGATGCCGAAGATTGCGGCGGCCGCGCGGGCGTAAACCCGGCAATCCAGCGCCTCGTTCCTCGTGTTCGGATCCTTGACCCACTGGGCTTTCGGATATCCCTTTATGATCCTGGTCACCAGCCGCTCGCTTGTGAGCTGCTTGAAGTAGTCCTCGGTGTAGCGCGGGAAGTGGCAGAAACCTGCCGGACATTCCTCACCACGCTCCATTGCCTCCTCGGTCGGCGGCTCAAGTTTCAGGCGCCGGTAAAGCTCGCTTTTCCCGACAGGCCCGCCAATCGACCAGACCTTGATGCCCTTTCGCTTGCCACCGGCATCGCCGCGGGAGACGCGGAGCAGGAGCGCCGTATCATCGTCGCGGCCCTTGATGGCCACCGCCGTGCGAGGCTGCCGGGCAGCTGCGCCCGCAGGGCCCCACATGGCCTGCGGATGCTTGCGGATAAACTCGTAAACTTCTTCCGTTGCAAAGCCACTGTCCACGCACATCACGCGGATGGGAAGTGTGTTTCCTCTTGCGTGCGGCCAGTCCGTGGCCAGCACCTTTTCAAGTTGCTCCCACACCTGCGGGCGCGTCGGGTCGCCATCCAACATCCGGTAATCAATCGACCAGGATTCCTTATCGCGGCCCCAAGCCACGATCTCGACCTCGATGCGGTCCTTCTGGATGTCAACGCCCGCGGTGAGGAACAACCCGCCCTCAGGCACCGTACCGATTTCGTAGGCTTCGCGCCGGTCGTAGAGCTTGCGCCAGTCCGGAGACTCGGATTGCTCCTCGAAGGCCTCGCCCATGACTGTGTTCACAAAACCCTTCATCAGGTCTGGGTTCTTCTGCGCGGCCTCGAACATCGCAGCGGCCTCGCCCCACGAAAACCACCCCACCGGGGAATAGAGGCTGGAAAGGTGATAGCCGGCCGTGCGGCCATCGCCCTCTGAGGTTGCGCGCCACTCGCCTTTATCCAGCATTTCCGTCTTGTGCCGCTCGCCGATAAGGCTACCGCAATGCTCGCAGGCGTATTCCGCTTCCCTCGGTTTTCCTTCCGGCCACCGCAGCTGCGCGAATTTCAGCGCCTGGTATTCATGGCAATGCGGGCACGGCACGAAAAACAACCGCTTGTCGCTCGCCTCGAATTCGCGCTCGATGCGGGACAGGCCCTTGACATTTGGTGTTGACACCATAAAAACCTTCCGCCGCTGGAATGTCGCCGTTCTCCGCTCAGCCAGCAGAATCGGATCACCTTCTCCTTCAACATCGCCCGGGTAGCCGTCCACCTCGTCGAGGAACAGGTTGCGCGCCGGCATGGAGCGCAGACCCACCGCACTGTTCGCCCCAGTCATGATAAGAAGGCCGCCGCGAAATTCTTTGGACAGGACCGTGTTGCCACTATCCCGTGATCGTTTGTCCTTCACCAACTCGCGCAGTTCAGGGCATTCCTCAATCAGTGGATCAATGCGCTGCTTGCTGCCTCGCTTGGCGAGCTCGACCGTTGGCGAAACCGACATCATGGGCCCGGGCGCGTGGTGGATGACGTAACCTATCCAGTTGTTGCCGCACTCAGTGCCGCCAACCTGCGCGCCCTTCATGAACACCACCCGCTCGATGGGCGAGGTGGTGGACAGATCGTCCATGATCTCGCGCAAATAGGGCGTGCGGGATGTTCGCCAGCGCCCTGGCTCGGATGCCGCCTTGGAGGAAAGCATGCGGTGCGCATCGGCCCATTCGGATACAGTAAGCGCAGGCTCAGGCCTAAGGCCGGAACGCCACGAACGCCCGATGCCATCAAGGCCGTCGGTGGTGTCCGGCCCGATCGGGTCGGACATGAATTGATCTCCCTACTATCAGGTTACCGCTTCCACATCGGAGAGCGATGTCAGATGTTCACGAACATGTTTATCAAGCGCCGCCAACATGGATACCGTATCAACGCCAAGGTCGGCCGCCATCATAGCTGCCACCCGCGCCGGCCAGTTCATCCAGGCGTCCCGGTTCTGGCGGGCCATTGCGAAAACCTTACTCTCGACGCGGACCTTTTCCACTAGCTCCCCGCGCGCCCTGAGAAACTTCAACTTCGCGGTGTGCGCCTTGATGATCTCATTCGCCGTCTGGGCTGCGAGGAACGTCATCTCCGCACCGATCAGCGGTATGTCCTCACCGGCCTCAAGAAGAATTTCCCGCACCGTGGCTATGGCATCAGGGGAAACCGCTTGCTGTTTCCCATCAGCTGGGGCATTCAACTTTTTCGCCTTCGAATGTTTACATCCGGCTTGCCGCTTCGATGCGGATTGTCTTTTGGCGTTGGTGTTCGCCGCCAGCGCCGCATCTGCCTTGTCAGGATCGATGGATCCATCAGGTTCAACAGGGATGCGCCCGGAGGCAATCGCCTTCTGCACACCCTGCGCCGTCATATCCCCACGATAATTGGCGTAAGCCCGCCGCGACATACCCATGCTTGACCCTCGGAGCCGGAATCAAAACGGGGTGTAAACTCACAACTGGTTTACACCCCGTAGAAAACGGCGGAAATCTTGACTATTTCAGAACCTACTACCCGTAGGTGTAAACTCAAGCGAAACCCCTACCGCTAGCGAAATACCGGGGTCAGTCGCGCCCTCATTCTCCACGGGTTACAGGGACCCCGGCGTTGTTTTTATGCCATAGTGTGGTATTTCTGCAACATCTCTGCAAAATCCACAGAAAACCGCACGAAACACCCATAAACGCACCGAAAAGCGGTGGTGAACGCCTCAAAACATACGCCCGCGCCAGATTTCTCCGGGCGGGCGTATACGATATGGTATCCAATATACATCATTTCAGATTATCTGCAAGTCTTTTTGTTATGACCAGCGAGGACGGCCAGAGCTCCGATCACGAGCCCCTTGGCTACCTGCGGGTTCATGGGACGGCCAGCCCATCCTTCTTTGGAGGCAAATTCCTTAATAGTGAGGTTGAACCCAAGAACCCACCATGCAGCAAGAGCGATCGGCGTGTGACTACCTCCGAGGTTCTTGAGGTGATCCCACACACGGTTGCGTGCATCGCATATGCTGTCCGTCAGGGTTGGGCCATTCCAGTTGCTGGGGTTTGATACCTTAGCCCAGTCTACTGATCCGACAGTTTCAAAATGGGCAAGGTCGAAATCATGCTGGAAACGCCGGCCAGCATCGACTTCCTCGTCTGATATTTCCCCACGTTCATGCAAAGCAGAAATTGCATCTGTGATGCGGAAGCTTGGCGCTCCGATCCCGCCCTTGTCGTCCGGGATGGTGCCCTCGAACCTTGCCACGCATGTTGTCATACCAGGGAGCGGAACATGTTGGCCACGGAACCGCGCCCATTCCGCATCATCTGCCTGCCTCTTTGCGAGCTGTTCAGCCGCCGTCAATCCCATGGCATTATCTCCCCTTGTATGCCTGCGCGCCGCCCAATGGCGCATAGATCTCGTTCATCTCGCTTTCGGTGATCAACCACCCGCGATGGCGTTTCTTTCCCCTCGGGGCTTCGTCGTCCTCATCCTCATCGATCCCGTCGATCTCAACAGCCATGTCATCCCCGGCCTGTTCACAAGCCTCCGGAGCATCAGCGGAAGGCTGCTGTGCGGCTGGGCGGGAATGGATGACCGGGATCCGCACCTTGACGAACTTCGGTTCAGATTTTGCGGCTTCCGGTGCAGGCTGGTGCGTTTTCGTCTCGGCCTGGTGTGCATTTGTTGCAGGCTGGTGCGTTTCCGTCTCACTCTCCGGCTTCCACGCCTCGATGATCTTCAACCCGTCAAGGTCCGTCCCCAGGCAATTGGCGATGTGGCGGCGGCATTGCCCGGCCCGCAGTGCAACCCCGATAAAGTGCTGCTGGCTGGATTTCGACATCTTGTTGACGAAGGTGGCTTTCATCTGGAAAATTTCTCCCAGCTGTCGATGATTTCCACGATCGCTCGAAGCTGTGAGCGCATGGCATAAGTCGCCTCGTCCAGCTTTTCCTTCAGCTCTGCGAGCAGCGGGAAGAAGCGGTTGGCGCGCGGCCATTCGGTCAGCACATTCCGCACAGCCTCCCCGGGCCACGCCTGGAGCTCATCAGCCAGCGCCGCAAAGCGCAGCTTGTTTTCATCGGGTGAGGAATCCTTGGGCGGCAGGGTGAGGTAATGCACCCGCACCAGCCACGAAATGATGGTCCGGCCATCTGCGGGCGGGTTCATGGCGCGCACCGCGGCGATGTATTCCCGCCCGGCGGCTATTTCAACCGGAGACACAGGCTGGCAGAGAATTGCATCCCGCCTGGCTTTGTAGGTTCCGTAATCCAGCCCGCTGGCAATTTCCTTCAGGCATTTCAGCGATGAGCTCAGCAAAGGCGTCGGCTGAGGTCCGACGGCCACGACGGCTTCCCCCCGCGCTGCCGCCGCCATGCCCACCGACAACCTCGCGTCGGATCCAGTTGCGCCATGTGGCTGGCCAGTCGAGCTTGGTGCCGTCGATGCCGGGCTTGGCGAGCCAGTAATCCCGGAAGCGGTCCGCGATTGCGGGAATGTCCTGAGGTTCGATGCCTGCGGATGTTGCAAATTCGATGTCGTCATCGGTTGGGTTCCAGTCTGGTGAGATGCGGGTGGCTGTCGTGGCATGCAAGCGTTTCGGTTTTTTGTTTTCAGGTGGCCCACCATCATCGCCATTTTCATGCGCGCGCACTCTCTGACGGTTAAGTGATGGTTTACTTAAAGGTTCAGTGACGGTTATGGGTGCAGATTCTGCGGGGGTGGGGTGCAAAATCTGCGGGGGTGGTGGTGCAAAATCTGCGGGGGTGGGTGCATTTTTTGCGGGGTGCA
>MEMB01000004.1 GCA_001768735.1 Alphaproteobacteria bacterium GWF2_58_20
CCTGTCGACAGCAGCACAAGCGCAGCAACAAGAAATCCAACGGTTCTCCGAAAATTATTCATGATTCCCTCTCCCTCAGACAAAAAGCGATGACTTTATTTTATTTCATGAAAACGATAGTTTTTCTTTAATAATATGTCAAGAAGCGTGCAACGCCTTCTCCCATTCCAGCAGGGCTTTTTTCAGCTTCATTCCCCACCTGTAGCCACCGACACCCTGCATGCCAACCAGCCGATGGCATGGAACCACAACCGCCAGCACATTGGCCCCCGCAGCGCGCGCCACAGCACGGGCTGCCCCCGGCCGGGCAAGCTTGCGGGCCATGGCACCATAGGTCATGACCTCGCCGGGCGCGATTTCGAGGAGTGTATTCCAAACCTGTCGCTGAAAATCTGTCCCGCCAGAAAAATCCAGGTCAGGCGAAGCGCCCTTGCGAAACAAGGCCCAGTCCATGGCCGCCTCCATCAGCGGCGCCACACGGGCAGAATCCTCTGCCACCCCCTCACCTTTTGCAAAAGCCTCCAGGGCGGCGCGCGCCACATCACGCCGAGCTTCCTGAACCGGGAAAACCCAGCAGAGGCGGACATTCCTGATCCCCACCAGGAATTCCCCGACATCCGACTTGTAAAAACCGCAGAAAATCATATACCCTCTTTCCCCACGGAAAGGATAACCGCTTCATGACACCGCAGCAAGTTTCCCGTTTTTTTGAAATCCTTGCCCAGGCGCAGCCAGATCCAAAAACGGAATTGGCCTATACCAACACCTATACGCTGCTGGTCGCGGTTGTCCTGTCGGCGCAGGCCACGGACAAGGGCGTCAACAAGGCCACAGAATCCCTGTTTGCCATGGCCGATACGCCAGAAAAAATGAAGGCCCTCGGCGAAGAGGGCCTCAAACGGCATATTCATTCCATAGGCCTTTTCAATACCAAGGCCCGCAACATCATGGCGCTGTCAGACATTCTGGTGCGGGAACACGGCGGATCTGTCCCGAATGACCGGCAGATGCTGGAACGCCTTCCCGGCGTTGGACGCAAAACGGCCAACATCATCCTCAACGTGGCGTTCGGACACGACACCATCGCCGTGGACACGCACGTCTTCCGCGTAGCCAACCGCACGGGACTGGCGCCCGGGAAAACCCCAACGGATGTGGAAACCGTCCTGGGGAAAGTCATCCCGGAACGCTTCAAGCATCATGCGCACCATTGGCTCATCCTGCACGGACGTTACATATGCAAGGCGCAAAACCCCGCCTGTCCGGTTTGCCCGGTGCGGGACCTGTGCAATTTTACGAAAAAAACGCCGGGCTGAACCCAAGCTTCAAATGCGGGCCTGCGCCTGGATACGACCAAGGCAATCATCATCAAGCGCCGGGCCACCCGCCAAACCCGTACCTTCTGCCAGGCGCGATTCCGCATGGACCACGCCTTCTTCCGGCGAATCATCATAAAACACAATGTCCATGACGCAGCCTTCCGCCTCATATTGCCAGAGGTCAGCCGGCCAGTCGCGCCGCCGCAACCGGGGTTGTCCAAGAATTTCCGCAATCCTGACGGACGAAAGCCCCATGAGGCCCTCCCGACGAAGTGCCTTGTGCCGAATGGAAAATCCAAAATTCTGTCCGGAAGCCTCGCGCGCCTCCGCAGCCTGGTAGGCAAGGTCATTCTCCGCTGATGCCCCACGTTCTGGCACATTGCTGACGCAAGAGGTCAGCAGGAGGAGAAGGCTGAAAAGGGTTGCGCCAAAAGTCGTGCGGCGACGATCCCACGGTGTGATGATCATGGTGCGTTGCTTTTGTTGTTTCAAAAAAAGCTCAGGCTTCCGCCGGGGTCGGGTCAAGACTCAGGGAAGGCTTGGAGGCCTCCACCACTTCGACCGTGCCGCGGATCTGTCCGCCGGCTTCAACCTCGAGTTCGCCATAGGTCACTTTGCCTTCAATCCGGCCCGTGGCCCGAAGCTTCAGGCGACCATGCACCAGAAGCTCTCCTTCAAAGCGGCCGGCAATGTCGGCCTGCTGGATATCCACCGTGCCACGAAACAGGCCGGACTCGGCAATCTCAATCCGATGGCCTTCACGTACCTTGGCTTCCACAGTTCCTTCCACCACAAGGTGGTCGCAGGCATTGATCTCGCCAGCCAGGGCAATATCCTTGCCAACCGTCAGCTTGCGAACATCCTGCCCGGCAGCAGACGGGCCCCGCATGGCAACGGAAGCCATGCGGCGATCCCCGGAAAATACCGGAGGCGTTGGCTGGCGAAGGGCAGTCTCGCTCCCCTTGGCAACACTGGCTGCAGGCGTTGCGGCAGTCTTGCCCTGAACCGGCTTGTGCGAATCGCGATGCTGGGGCGTGCGGTCAGCCGCTGGCTTGGAAGATGGGGTCGGACGACGAAACATGTGAAAAACTCCATGTGGTTGATTCAGCATGCTACGGACATGCGAAGCGGCAGGGCAATAGCATACCCCGGAGCCTCTTGCAAGCCCTACAGAAAAATCAGGCACATACAAAGCAATAGATGCACTCAATCCTTCATGACCATGTTTCCAGAAATGACCTCCGCAATCTGAACCATGTTCAATGCTCCACCTTTTCTTGAATTGTCGGACACAACAAACATTGCCAACCCGTTCTCCAGGGACATATCCTTGCGAATACGGCTAACAAAGACATCATCTTCGCCTGCACACTCCACCGGAGTCGCATATCCACCTTCCGCCAAACGGTCCACAACCTTGATTCCAGGAGCCCTGGACAGGTATTTGCGGGCAGAGCCTGGCGTGAGGGCCTCCCCAAACCCAACCGTCAGGGCCAGCGATTCGCCAATAAACACGGGAGCCTGGATGAAATGCGCCCCAATCTGCACCTTGTCTCCCAGAAGCCGCCGCCCCTCAACCACAAGACGATGCTCGGCATCCGACAACCCGTCCGATCCAAAACCGCCAACCTGCGGCAAAAGATTGAAAGCCACCTGGCGCGGGAAAACCTCCCCCTGCATGCGGCTGTTCATGAAAACCGTGCGGGTCTGGGCAAAAAGCTCATCCATGCCAGGCGTTCCGGCAACCGAAACGGGCACCATGCAGGTGGCCACTACCTGTTCAAGCCCCACCTCCCCAGCCAACGGTGCCAGCACCATGGCCAGGAAAATGGCCGCAGGGGATGGACTGGCCACGATATGGAAGCGGGCAAGATCCTTCATGGATTCAGGATTGATTTCCGGCACCACCAGGGGAACTTTGGAATCCTGGGCGAAATGCCCCGTTCCATCGATCACAACGGCCCCGGCAGCCACGGCGGCCCCCGCATAACGGAGCGCGAGCCGTGAATCGCCCGCAAAGAATGCCATCTGGATTCCCGAAAAATCAAAATCATCCGCAGACTGGATTTTCAGGTCCTTTTCTCCAAAAGATACGGAGCGGCCCATCTCATGACCTTCGGCAAGCGCGACAACCTTTCCAACGGGGAAATCCCTTTCCGCAAGGATCTTGAGGACTTCCCTGCCCGCCATTTCGTTGACGCCCACCACTGCGATATTCCAGCCCATGTTGTGTATCCCTGTCCTGTTGTGCCAAGATGCTTTTCTTACTATATAGGAAGGCAGGAGGAAAAACGCCATGGCTGAAAAAAGATTTTCATCATCCCGTGTCTGGGCCGAACTGGATGGCACGACCGCTACCATTGGCCTCATGCCGGATTTCCTGGATGAGGGGACAGAAATTGTCATGCTGCGGCTGCCAAAAATCGGCCAGACCCTTGCGCGTGGCGGAACCGCTGCCGAAGTCGAAACCCTCAAGGCCGCCAGCGAAGTGCCCAGCCCCCTGTCGGGAACGGTAACCGCCATCAACGAAGAAGCCGCCAAAAGCCCGAAACGGGTTTCGGAATCCCCCCTGGACAAGGGATGGCTTTTTCGCATGGATGTTTCCTCCCCATCTGAATTTCCCGATCTATCCATCATGAAATAGAAAACAAAATTGGATTGACGGGTTGACGTCCTGCCAGAAGGTGTGTTTCAATTCCACTTCCTGACATTGCCAAGCATAGGACGTCGCATGCGTATGTTGTTACATGCAATGAAGCCCTGTCTTGATCGACACATTGTCGAAGCCACAAACTCAACCCGAATGCAGCGCCCGAACCCATGGTTTCGGGCGTTTTTCATTTCATCCCTTTCCTGAATGAGGTTCAGCCATGAGCGATGACAGCATGCCGCCCGACAACAATCCAAACGGCTTCCCACCGGAAATGTTCGGAGGTCCTTTTTTTGAACCCCCGAAACCGCAGCCCCCCAAGCCGACACGCGAAGAAAAACTGCAGGCCCTTTTTGCCGAACTGAACGCCATGATCGGCATGAACCCCGTCAAGGAGGATATCGCTGCCCTCAAGAGCATGGTACGCTTCCGCAAGGCCCGCAAGGACATGGGCATCGCGGCCAACAGCGCTATCGGTCACATCGTCTTCACCGGCAATCCCGGCACCGGGAAAACCACGGTCGCCCGCCTAATCGGCAAAATCTACAAGGAAATGGGCGTCCTGCCTGAAGGGCATATGGTCGAAGTGGACCGTGGCGACCTCGTTGGTGGATATGTAGGCCAGACAGCCCTCAAGACCCAGAAGGTCATTGATGCTGCCATGGGCGGCATCCTGTTCATTGATGAAGCCTATGCCCTCTCCCCTGCCAACATGGACAAGGATTTTGGCGCGGAAAGCATTGCCACCATCCTCAAGGCCATGGAAGACAACCGCGACAATTTCGTGGTCATTTTCGCCGGCTATCCCGACCTGATGCGCCAGTTCATTGAATCCAACCCCGGCCTCAAGTCGCGTTGCAGCACCTACATCCATTTTGATGACTACAACGGCATGGAACTGTTACAGATTTTTGACAAAATGACCAAGGAAAGCGGTTTCAAAGCCTCAACCGACGTTCGGGAAGCTGTTGGGGGCATTCTGGAGCGTGCCAAAATTGCCGGCGGCAAGAACTTTGGCAATGGCCGCGATGTCCGCACCATTGTGGAAAAGCTTGAAAAGCGGATTGCCGCGCGCCTAGATACACAAGGCGCATTTGATAACGACAAGATAGACGATCTGACCGAAGAGATGCTTATGACCATCCAGCCGGAAGACTTGGCTGGCCTGGAGAATGAATATATCCCGGTGACAGAAGACATGAAGTCTTTCATCAAAAGGCCCATTGGCTTCCAGCCGCCGGCGACGGAACAGGACAATACGCCCAAAAAGTCGGTCCGGCCCAAGCGTCGGCCCATCGGGCCCCGTCCGGCTCTGGCCATCTGATCCAAGGTACAAGCCACAAAAAAGCCCGCCAGGAATGGCGGGCTTTTTTCATGGGAAATTCCCCGGAATCACTTCGGCGCTGGACGATAGGCGGGATGGAAATAGCTTCCCACCAGGTCGCGGGTGGGACGCAGAGCGCCCGACACCACATCCGGCGCGCAATCCCGCGCCCGCAGGATGGCCTGCGCCATGTCCTGCTCCATGGCTGGTGCCGCACCGACGGCACGGACGGCCGCCATCAGGTCTTCCGCCGTAAAGAAACAGCCTTGCGGCCCGCGGACAGCATCCCGTTCCGCCCGCTCATGCACCCATGCAGGCGAATGGCGGTTGAAGAACCAGGCCTTGCCAAACTGCATCCGAACCTGGCGGCACAAATGCTGGCGGAAGCGCGTCATGAATTCACCACCGGCCAGGGTTTCACCCCAGGAAGCCCGGGAAAGCTGCCCGGTCACCGCCTCGAACGACACCACACGGTCGGGAGAAAGCCCAGCTCCCTCATGGTTGCGGCGTTCCTCGGTGCGCGCGGAACAGCTCTTCCGGCGCGGTGCCGATACCTGCATGCCTGCAAAACCCATGGATTACACCGTCAGCTTGCGCGCGGCATGCGCCTGCAAGACATGCTTGGCCTTGGCGGCCGCATCAAAGTCCATATGCATCCCCGGACGCGCCACCACATTGAAGGCCCGCATCTTGTCGAGAACGTCGGCATAATTTTCGGCCCGGACAGCCGTCGATTCCATGACCTTGCGAAGATCCGCAAGGGTGGGCGGTTCATTCCGGTCGAGGGGCATGAATGTCATTTTCCTTCTCCATCTTCTGCGGGTGCGCGCTTGGCCTGCTCGTCATAAAACCGGTCGGCCAGTCTCTGGGTAATGATGTCTTTCCGTTCTTCATCAAGGGCATCAAACGTGGTCATGATGTCGCCAAAACGCAAATAGGTTCCGTCTTCAAAAAGTTCAACGTCATCATCCGTCAGCGGCATATCCTGTCCGCCAACCTGTGGCATTTTCCCGGAGCGGCTGTAAGCCTTGATTTCCCCGGATTCAATTTTTTCAAGCAAGACCTTGTAAAGGGGCTCAATGGTTTCAATCACCGGACGTCCGGGAAAACCATCCAGCCGGATGGCAAGAAAACATTTGAAATCATCCCAGTTGATGATGCGGTCTTCGCTGTTTTCCTGATCTGGAACGCTTTTGAAATTTCCTGTCATGCCGGTTTCCGTCTTGGGGCTCAGACTCAAGGCCTGCTGCCGTTTTGGCCATGACAACCACATGTGGCTGCCTGATTCGCATAAGGCAATCTAGACCAGCCATGCGGAGATGAGCATTGCAGAAAATGCAACCCTGCCATGCGCCCAGCGCATGGCTCGTCTAAGGCCTTGACTTATGGCTGTGTCAGATCGCCCCAGAGTTCCCGGACCTTGGTAAAAAACCCTTCGCTGCGGGGATTGACTTCTTCCTGTTTGCCCATCTGGCCAAACTCCCGCAGGAGTTCCTGCTGGCGCTTGCTGAGCTTGATCGGCGTTTCCACATGGATTTCACAATACATGTCACCCCGGGCCTGGCTATGCAGGAGGCTCATGCCCTTGCCACGCAGACGGAAATGCTGCCCGCTCTGCGTGCCTTCCGGAATGGACAGGCGGGTGCGCGTGCCATCAATGGCGGGAATTTCAATTTCCCCTCCAAGGGCCGCAGTCACCATGCGCACGGGAACCTGGCAATGGATATCGGCGCCATCGCGCTTGAACATGGCGTGGGGACGCACGCCAACAAAAATGTAAAGATCCCCCGGCGGTGCGCCGCGCACCCCCGCCTCGCCCTCACCCGCCAGACGAATGCGGGTTCCATCATCGACTCCCGCCGGAATGGCAACTTCAAGCGTCCGGGATGTCCGCACCCGGCCGGATCCACTACAGGCCGAACAGGGATCCTTGATGACCACGCCCGCCCCACCACACGTGGTGCAAGCCCGTTCAATATTGAAAAACCCCTGCCGGACATGAACCCTGCCGGTGCCCGCACAGGCCCGGCACACGGTTGTCCCGGATCCCTTGGCACTGCCGCTCCCCTGGCAGGTATCACAACGCCCCATGGTGGGGACCTTGACCTTGACCTTGGTGCCCCGGAAGGCATCCTCCAGCGAAACCGCCAGATTGTAATTGAGATCTCCACCACGGCCCCGGCCCGTTGCCGAACGCCCGCCGGAAAAACCGCCCCCAAACATTTCCTCGAAAATATCGGCAAAATTTCCGGTATCAAAACCGAAATCGAAACCGCCGGCCCCGCCGGGACGTCCGCCACCCATGCCTTGCTCGAAGGCCCGGTGCCCAAAGCGGTCATACGCGCTCCGCTTCTGTTCATCCTTCAGAACGTCATAGGCTTCATTAAGGTCCTTGAATTTCTGTTCGGAAGCCTTGTCTCCCGGATTGCGGTCAGGATGGCAATCCATGGCCAGCTTGCGATAGGCCTTTTTAAGTGTCTCGGCATCCGCATCCCGCGAAACGCCAAGCTCCTCATAATAGTCCTTTTTCGCCATGCAGGCCGCCTCTCCCTGAAACGCTCCTTAAAAAGGAAACCGGAAGGCCTGTCCCAAAAGGGCGCAGGGCCTTCCGTATCCAAAAGTACCTTAGTTCTTGTCTTCCTTGACCTCGGTGAAATCGGCATCCACAACACCGGCATCCGAAGCTTCCGGCTGGGTTGCTTCAGCTTCCGGCGCAGCTTCAGCGGACGCCGCCGTTTTTTCCTGGGCCGCCTTGTAAAGGTGCTCGCCAAGCTTCATGGACACCTGCGCCAGCGCCTCCGTCTTCGCCTTGAGGACATCGACGTCTTCACTTTCCATCACACCCTTAAGGTCGGCCAGCGCCGCTTCAATCGCCGTGCGGTCCTCTGCTGGAACCTTGTCGCCCAGTTCCCTGAGGGATTTTTCGGTGGAATACACCAGGGTATCGGCCTGGTTCTTTGCATCCACCTGCTCCCGCCGCTTGCGGTCTTCCCCGGCATTGGTTTCCGCGTCGCGCACCATTTTCTCGATTTCGTCCTTGGACAACCCGCCAGACGCCTGGATGCGGATCTGCTGTTCCTTGCCGGTGGCCTTGTCCTTGGCCGACACATGCACGATGCCGTTGGCGTCGATGTCAAATGTCACCTCGATCTGCGGAATGCCACGCGGCGCCGGCGGAATGCCCTCAAGGTTGAACTCACCCAGAATTTTGTTGTGCAGGGCAATTTCACGCTCGCCCTGGAACACCCGGATGGTCACCGCATGCTGGTTGTCATCCGCCGTCGAGAATACCTGGCTCTTGCGGGTCGGGACAGTGGTGTTGCGGTCAATGATGCGGGTAAACACGCCGCCCAGCGTTTCAATGCCCAGCGACAGCGGGGTCACGTCGAGCAGCAGAACGTCGCGCACATCCCCCTTCAGCACTGCACCCTGAATGGCAGCGCCTACGGCCACCACCTCGTCCGGATTCACACCCTTGTGCGGCTCGCGGCCAAAAAACTCGCGCACCTTTTCAATCACGCGGGGCATGCGGGTCATGCCGCCCACCAGCACCACCTCGTCAATGTCGGACGCCTTGACGCCAGCATCCTTGAGGGCTGCCGCGCAGGGAGGCAGGGTGCGTTCCACCAGCTCTTCCACCAGCTGCTCGAACTTGGCCCGGGTAATTTTGACATTGAGGTGCTTCGGGCCGTTCTGGTCCGCCGTGATGAACGGCAGGTTGACGTCCGTCTGCAATGCGCTGGACAGTTCGATCTTGGCCTTTTCGGCCGCTTCCTTCAAACGCTGGAGGGCCAGGCGGTCCTTGCGCAGGTCAATTCCGTTTTCCTTCTTGAATTCTTCGGCGAGAAACTCAATCACCCGCTGGTCGAAATCCTCACCACCGAGGAAGGTGTCGCCGTTGGTGGACTTCACCTCAAACACGCCATCCCCAATTTCAAGAATGGAAACATCAAAGGTGCCGCCCCCAAGGTCATAAACCGCAATGGTGCCAGCCTTCTTCTTTTCAAGGCCATACGCCAGCGCGGCGGCCGTTGGCTCATTGATGATGCGCAGGACGTTGAGACCGGCAATCTGCCCGGCGTCCTTTGTGGCCTGACGCTGGCTGTCGTTGAAATAGGCGGGGACGGTAATCACCGCATCCCGCACTTCCTCACCCAGATAGGCTTCCGCCGTTTCCTTCATCTTGCCAAGAATGAACGCGCTGATCTGGCTGGGAGCGTAGCCCTTGCCGGCTGCCTCCACCCAGGCGTCGCCATTTTCAGCCTGAATAATATGGTAGGGCACCATGCCCTTGTCCTTGGTCACCATCGGGTCATCCGACCGGCGGCCAATCAGGCGCTTGATGGCGAAAAGCGTGTTTTCCGGGTTGGTCACCGCCTGCCGCTTGGCCGACTGGCCAACCAGCCGCTCGCCATTTCCGGTGAACGCCACAATGGATGGAGTGGTGCGCACACCTTCCGCGTTTTCAATCACGCGGGGCTGCGTTCCTTCCATGATGGCCACGCAGGAATTTGTGGTGCCAAGATCAATCCCGATCACCTTGCCTGAAATTTTTCCGCTCATGTCATGCCTCTCATGTTTTGTGCCAGCAGCCTGCATGGCCGCTTCATCCTGTGATGTTTCTGGAAATAGGTACGCCCGTCACCAACTTCAAGGGTCGCAGACAGATTTTTCTTGCAAGGGGGGAGACATGCACCCAGCGCATGACAGCCATGCCAAAGAAAGCCTTTGCATTCCCCCACGCACTTTATATGATGCGCGAAACAACTTTTGCAAGGGAAGCCCCCCATGCTGAACGACCCCGCCCCCGGAAAAATCGTGTCCTGGGATGAAACATGGATTTCATGGATGCGCGCCATGCCGCGCAGTCTGAGCCGTGACTGCCGCATTACCCGTCAGGCAGGCCTGTTTTTCGGCCATCTGGCCCGCCAGGTGCGCATGGGTATCCTCCCCGTTTACCACACACCCGCCTGGCTGCCTTTCCCCACCACGCAGGACAACCTTTACGGCCCCCTTGGCTGCCACCTGCAGGCCAACAGCATCCTGGAAGGATTTGACCAGACGCTTCCAAATGCGCCCCCGGCCATGCGGCAAGCCCTGCAAACGACCCTTGCGGGCCTGCCCGACCGCAGCGCAGCCCCCGCGCAGCCCCCGAAATGGCGGCGGGGACGGTGGATCATCCGCTATCCTGCCCCTTCTCCAAGGAAGGACGACATGCCATGAGCGATCCCCAGCATCCGACAATTCCCCGCATGAAACTCCCCATCTGCGCCACGAATGATTCCCTTCATATGGATTGTCTGCTGGAAGCCTTTTGCAGCAGCAGGTACGGTCACGCCCTGCTGGAATCCGCCTACCACAAGGGTTACCGCATCAGCCTTGATCACCAGGGGGTCAAGGTTCCCTTGGCAAAATACAACGACAAGAAGAAGATCATCACCCTGCCGGCCTACATGCCGGACGGCATGATTCTCATGAGCCTGGCCATGGCCCTGCGCGGAATTGCACAGGATGACATCCACATCGAGGACAACGCCAGGCCCAATGAAAAGATTTATGTCATCAAACACAGTGATTTCTATAATCCGACATCCCAGATTCTCGTCAACCGCCTCCGCAAGGCGGATCAGGTTGTTGCGGCCTTTGACATTGCAGAAGAAATCTCGAAGTCTGGACATGCCAGCAACATGAATCCTGCAACCTCGATGAAAACCGCCCTGGATATGCATTTCATTTTCGTCAGCAATGCTTATGCCGAAAACATCAGGAACGATCCGGAAAAAGCCCGGCGGGATGCCTTCAAGGCCTTTTACAAGGAAGTCGCCTGGCTGCCGTCTTTCGATTCCCTGGTGCTGGACCGCATCGAAAAAATGGAACGCAAGGGCTTTTTCAAGGATGACAAAGCCCTCCTTCAACGTGAGCTGGCCATCAACAACATGTCGCAAACGTTGGAAAAATCCAGCATTCCCTATTTCAATTCCTCGAAAATCCACTTCGGAGTGCCGCCTTACAACACCATCAACTCCAGCACCAAAACCAGACTGAAAAACATCCTGGAGCGCCTCAAGCTTCCTGATGACAATATCCTGTACGAAGATCCGGATAATTCGGAGGAATTCGCTCATGTTGACAACGAAGATATTCGTTGCCCATCCGTCCCACGGATCGACCTGAAACCTGAATTCAGCCCGAAATGAAAGCCTACACCCTTCTCCGCCACAAAACCCTGGGCGACCATGAGGCCGTCCCGGAGGGCTGGTCATGGAACGCCTTCCTGATGGGACATCTCTGGGCGCTCTGGCACCATCTGTGGTTTTTCTTCCTGGGCCTTTCGCTGGCCAGCTGGCTCTTTGGCCTAGCCGCCACAGGCCTTTGCAACATCGTGATCCAGCGTTATGGCACCAACACCGGCATGGATGATTTTGCCCTCGCCATCCTGGCCCTCAAGGTTGACCTTGCCACCAGCACGCTGGCGCTCATTCCCGTCCTCATTCTTGCGGGGATTTTTGGCAACCGCATGCTCCTGCGCAAACGAATCCAGCAGGGATATGACATTGTTTCACGAAACATGCCCGCCCGCAGCCGAACAGCCGCCATCCTTTTTGCCGCAACCCATAAGGAAATTCCGGGAAACGCGGCCTGACCGCTTGCGGGATTAGAGCATTTAACGTTTAGATTGAACAATGCCTGTTGATCTTGGGATGAGCCAGACCGCAAGGCGCAAACCGCAGGGCGATGCGGGCATCGTCCAAGGTTTGAAAACACGGCGGATGGCCATCAAAAGGCAACAGGGGGATTCAAGATGAACGTTAAATGCTCTATTTCCCGTCCGGTCGCTGGATGGCCGCAGGATTCTCGTTAAAAACGGGAACGCCATCTGGCCCAAGCTCAACCTTGAACATATCCACCGGCTTGCCGTTCTCCATTTCCTGCAGGGCAGATGCCTGCATGGAGGCCAGGAAAGGCAACAGCTGCACCACGGGATGGGACGGATCTGAAATGACTGTCCTGGAAGCGGCCGCCACAAGATCTTCAAGCCCGGAAATCCGCAAGGTCGCAGCGCCCTCGATTCTGGCAGGCGAAACATCGCTGGTCGTTCCATGCACCGCGCCCTTGATATCGACATCTCCAAAAACGCCCGCAAGCTTGGCATCAAACGTTGTGCCCTCCTTCACCATGCGGGCATGAATGACATCTTCGGCCTTGGTCATCAACGCCTGTCGCGCCTCGCCTTGCGGCAGGATCGCCACCTGTCCAAGCATGTCCATCCATGTCTTGAGGATCATCCGGAGGGGGAGCCTGGAAGCATTGATGGTGAGGGACATTTCATGCGGAACAATGTCCGGTTCCGCCATGGGAGGATGCATGGCAACCCCTTTTTGGGCATAGGTCATGCGCAGGCCGGATTGCGGGGACGCCAGGGCTGTGGCCGCAAGGCCAAAGGCCAGATTGTCAACATCCACACCCGTGCCGGTTTCCGGATCCTGAAAAGAGATGTCCCGCACATCCATCTGCAAGGCCCCCCCGCCCACAAGGTCAGCCATCTTGCTGAAAAAGGACAGGACAACCTGCGAAATCTCCTCTTCGGTCAATGCCTTGTCCGGAGTACGGGCAAGGCTGGATTGCAATTCGCTGGAAAGGCCCCTGATTTTTTCCAGATCAAACAGATTCATGCTGGTGATCGCCTCAACATGGCCAATCCTGAGCAAGTCGGGCTTGCCACTTTCCCGAACATGAAAACCGGACATGTTCAACTTGTCCTGTCCACTCCAGAGTCCCTTCTCATCCCGTTGCATGTTGCGCACACCCTGCAGGGCCTCCAGATCCATCTGCATCCCGTCGTTTGTGGTCAACCGGATCTTGTCCACCGTCATGGCATACTGGATGAAATTCCCCACCTTTTCATGCCAGAGCCCCCCCATGGACTGTTTCCCAAGGGAAACCCTGCCAATCACCTGACGGGAAGCATCGAGAACATCCATCTTCTCAGGCAAGCGGATACCAACCCGCCAAACTCCGGTCTCATCCGGCACCAGGCCAAGCTTGATCCCGCCAACCGCCAGTTTCCTGGCCGCATCCAGCCGAAGATGCATGTCCGGCAGCACCACATTGTACTGTTCCCTGTCCTGGATCACGGACACCTTGCCAAACACTTCAAGGCCGCCATCGGTCTTCCGTACCGCCGCCACGGCATCCACCTGCGCCTGCAAGATATTCTGCAAACGTGCGGCTTCTTTGGCATTGGTTCCCGCCAAAGCGGACGATGCCTGAAGCACCAGCACGCATCCCATCATCCATCCAGAAAAACGCATTGCCATATCCTTTCCAACCATTAATCTTCCAAAAGGCCCGCAAGGGCCCCGATAACCTCTGTCGCCGCCAGATCGCTCAGGGGCACCCGGCGCAAAACCTTGACCTTGCGCCCGCGCGGGGCCGATTCTGCCGGGTCGGACTCTCCTGAAAACAGCACAAGCGATGGGGCCCCCGCCATGGCCGCCACATGCATGGGCCCGGTGTCATTGCCAATGGCCGCCACCGCCCCGCGGGCAAGGGCCGCAATATCTGCAATTCCGGTCCGGTCCACCAGACTTTCCGCCTGCGGACAGGCTGAAAGAATTTCGGCAGCGGATGCAGCCTCATGCCGGGTTCCCAGAACCACCGGCTGAATTCCCCGGGCCGCCAAAGCCACGGCCAAGCTCCCAAACTGCGACGCTGGCCATCGTTTCCCCGGACGACCGGGCGCCGCACCCGGAACCAGCAGGGCAAACGGAGGAACAACGCCAAAAGCCTTTATGTCACCGTCGAGCCACGCCATGTCAGGCTGGGGAACCTTGTCGATCCCGGCCAGGGCCAACTGGGCCACATGGCGGTCAAACGCATGCAGGCGATGGAAATCCGCCATGGGCAGCGGGTGGGAACATCCCCGTGCTATCCCGACCCATTCCGGCTTGCAAAACGGCCAGACCACATGGAAGAACAGACACGTCCGGTCATTCATCTGCAGGTCATAGACGCGGGCAAATTTTCCCTGCCTCAACCGGCGCGCCAGCTGCCACCATTTGCGTATCTGGAAAAAACGGGCGCGCGTGGTTTCCAGCACCTCATCCGCATATCCGGATTTCCGCAGCAATGGCGCAAAGGCAGGGGTGGTCAGGATCGTGATGCGCGCTCCGGGATGATGCGCCCGGATGGCAGCCATCGCAGGCAAGGCCAGAATGACATCGCCAAGAGCTCCCAGCTTGATGACAAGGACATTCATCGCAACACCTCGTCATAAACGGCAAGCGTGCCATCCACCATGCGTTCCAGCGCATAGTTTTCCCGCACATGCATCATGGCCGCCGTTCCCAGCGCTTCCCTCGCGTTAGCATCCAGCGCCAGCGCTTCTTCCAGCGCGCGGGCAAGGGCATCAGCATCATCCGGGGGAACCAGCCAACCGGTTTTCCCGTCGATGATGGTTTCGGCACACCCGCCAATTCCCGATGCAATCACGGGGCGACCCATGGCTTGCGCCTCTACCGGCACGCGACCGAAACCCTCCGGCACCAGAGAGGGAACCACCACCACCGAAGACAGCTGGTAGGCGGTTGTCATGTCATTGCAATGATCGACAAGGGAGACATGGCTGGACAGCCCCAGACTGTTTATCAGCGCAAGGAGTTCCTTTCGGTAGGCCGATCGGGTGTCATCCCCGCCCAGCATGACACAGAAAAAATCACGCCGCGACAGCTGTACCAAAGCCCGCAACAACACCTCATGGCCCTTGATCCGGGTCAGTCGGGCCGGCATCAGGATGATTTGCCGGTCATCTGGCAGGGCCCATTTTCGTGAAAGGCCCACCATGCGTTCAGCCGATACCGCCTCCGGCGAAAAGCGGGAGAGATCGACGCCGCGCGGCACCACCTGGATGATGTCCGGATTGATGGCATAATTTTCCTGGATGTAATGGGAAATGAAATGCGAGATGGCAATCACACGCACCCCTTTGGCCATTACGGCATTATAGGCGCGCTTCAGGCGGCCCTGCACCTTGTAGGCCGCATGGAAGGTGGTAACCAGCGGCACACCCGTGCGTCGGCTGGCGATCAGGCAGCTCCACGCCGGTGCCCGGCTGCGGGCATGAACGAGGGAGATGCCGTTGTCGATGATGACCCTCGCAAGCCGCGCGGCGTTGCGCCATATGGTCCACGGATTCTTGGAATCCACCGGCAGGATGATGTGGACCGCCTTGGCGCGCTCCAGCTCATGCACCATGGGACCACCGGAAGAGACAACATAAGCCCGGGCCCCCGCCTTCACCAGGGCTGCCGCCATTTCCACCGTCCCACGCTCAACGCCGCCGCCCCGCATGGCCGGCAATACCTGCAAGATGGCTGGGCCTGAACCTGAAGTCCTCTCCCCGGCCTTCATGGCTGCCTCCTGCGCAGAAAAAACACAGCGGCCGCGCCATATCGCCGCCGGTCAAGCCGTTCCCAGCCCTGCCCCACATCCAGATCCTCGCGGGCAGCCACTTCCGCCACCACCACCGCATCCGGTGCCAGCCATCCCGCCTTTTCAAGCGCGGCAAGGGCAGGCGGAATGAGTCCGGAAAGATAAGGCGGATCAAGGAACACCAGGCCACAGGCTTCAGGCGCCGCCGGAAGCTGCGGAACGGTGGAAGGGAAAAGACGCGCCCGGACTTCCTCATGCAAAAGGGAAACATTGCCCTTGCAGGCAGCCAGCGCCTGCGGGGCGCTGTCAATGAAAAAAGCCTTTTCAGCCCCGCGGGAAAGGGCTTCAAGCCCCAGTGCCCCTGTGCCACAGAACACATCGGCCACCACCGCTCCCAAAACCAGATTGCCCTCAGGCAGCCAGCCATGGTTTTCCAGGATATTGAACACCGCCTGCCGCGCACGATCGGACGTCGGGCGCACATCCATGCCGGAAGGCGCGCACAGGCTACGCCCGCGATGACGTCCGGCGACAATCCTCATGGAGCTTTATCCCCCATCTGCTCCCGCACCACGCGACGCGGCACTTCCTCAACATGGCCCCGCGTCAGATTGCCCAACTGAAACGGTCCATAGGATGTACGGATAAGCCGTCCCACCTTGAGCCCCACACTTTCCAGCAGACGGCGCACTTCGCGATTTTTGCCTTCGGTAATAGCGATGGATACCCAGACATTATCGCCCTGCTCGCGCTCCAGCGTGGCCTTGATAGGACCATAAACAACCTTGTCCACAATGCAGCCATCCGCCAGGGTGTCCAGCCGGGCCTGGGTCACCCGGCCAAAGGCGCGCGCACGGTAATGGCGCACCCAGCCGGTTGAGGGGAGTTCCATCTTGCGGGCCAGCTCCCCGTCATTGGTGAGAAGGATGAGCCCCTCGGAGCTGAGATCAAGCCGCCCAATGCTGATGGTGCGCGGAAAATCGGGCGGCAAGAGGTCGAAAATCGTTGGACGCCCCATTTCATCCCGTGCCGTGGTCACAAAACCGGCGGGCTTGTGGAAGCGCCACAGGCGGGTGGGTTCAACATCGGGAATGGCCTTGCCATCCACCGTGATGAAGTCGGCCGGCATGACCAGCGTTCCGGGTTCCACAATCACGCGGCCCCCAACGGAGATGCGCCCTTCGGCGATCATTTTCTCGGCGTCGCGACGCGAGCACACTCCGGCGCGCGACAACCTCTTGGCGATACGTTCGCCTTTTTTGCTTTCAGACGGGTTCATGCCCCCTGTATAGAGCAAAACATGGCCAAGGGGAATCCCTTCTGACAGTGACAAGGAGGTTTTCATCCGGGGCCTTTTGGGTTTATAAGGAACGGCATGACCCTCTCCGTTCCGACATCCCCCCTGCAACAGGCCTTCATTGAAGCCGAAAAAGCCGCAGAACGCGGGGAGATTCCGGTGGGCGCCGTCATTTATGACCCGGCCGGGAAAACCATTGTCGCCGCAGCCGGAAACCGGGTGATCGAAACCAGCGACCCAACCGCCCACGCCGAAATCCTGGCCATTCGCGCCGCCTGCATGGTGATGGGAGCCCCGCGGATTCCGGACCTGGAGATTTTTGTCACTCTGGAGCCCTGCGCCATGTGCGCGGCCGCCATTGCCCAGGCCCGCCTCAAAAAACTGACCTTCGCCGCCTATGACCCCAAGGGGGGCGGCGTGGAACACGGCCCACGCTTCTTCACCCAGCCCACCTGCCATCACCACCCTGAAATCATCGGCGGCATTGAGGAACGCCGTGCGGCAGAACTGCTGCGCGCATTTTTCATGGACAAGCGGGAATGACACAGCTTCCTGAAAATCCGGCCCTGTTCGAGGGCCCCCCCGCCCTTTCGGTCAGCGAACTGTCCCGCCAGCTGCGCCAGGTGGTTGAACAGTCTTTCCGCCAAGTGCGCGTGCGCGGGGAAATCTCCCAGCCCAAACTGGCATCCTCCGGACATTTCTACCTGCGCCTCAAGGACAGCGAAGCGGTGATTGATGCCGTCTGCTGGAAAAAGGTGGCCGCAGCCCTTCCCGTCCGTCCAGAAGAAGGCCTGGAAGTCATCTGCACCGGACGTCTGACCACCTATGCCGGCCGTTCCAGCTACCAGATTGTCATCGACAGCATGGAGGTGGCAGGCCAGGGCGCCCTGCTCAAGCTCATCGAGGAACGCCGCAAGCGGCTGGCCGCCGAAGGCCTGTTTGATGAAGAACGCAAGAAACCCCTGCCTTTCCTGCCAAACGTCATTGGCGTTGTTTCCTCCCCCACCGGGGCCGTTATCCGCGACATCCTGCATCGGCTGGCTGACCGTTGCCCGCGGCATGTCCTTCTCTGGCCCGTTCTGGTGCAGGGAGAACATGCGGCCATCCAGATCGCCACCGCCATCCGCGGCTTCAACGCCCTGTCACCCCATGGCGACATCCCCCGGCCAGACCTCATCATTGTGGCCCGTGGCGGCGGTTCGCTGGAAGACCTCATGGCCTTCAACGAGGAAAGCGTGGTGCGTGCAGCCGCGGCCAGCGCCATTCCGCTCATTTCTGCCATTGGCCATGAAACGGACACCACCCTTATCGACTTTGCCGCCGACCGTCGGGCCCCCACACCCACCGCCGCTGCCGAAATGGCGGTCCCCGTCATGGTGGATCTTGCGGCCCATCTCACCGACAACGGCGCACGAATGGCACGGGCCCTGCACAAAACCTTCTCCTTTTCCGCCACGAGAATCACCGACCTTTCCCGCAGCCTGTCGTCGCCCACCACAGCCATCGCCACGTTCGCCCGACGCTGCGACGATGCCGGAGCCCGGCTCCAGATGGCCCTGAAAAACGGCATGGACCGGCAACGCTCCAGCACCCATGCGCTGGCCCTGCGGCTGCCGGACATGCTCCCGCGAATCATCCAGGCAAAAACGAGCCTTGCCCTTCCCGCAAGGCGCCTGGATCCTGCCATGACGCGAATCGGCGAGCAGGCACAACAGCGTCTGACCCTGGCCGCCTCCCTGCTCGAAGGCTACTCCCCGCAACACGTTCTCAGGCGTGGCTATGCCATGGTTTCCGCAACTTCAGGAGAAATCCTCACCTCCGCATCCGATGCCGCAGCCGCTCCCCGCATGACCCTGACATTTGCGGATGGCCGAATCGACGTGCAGCCTCTCAAGGATCGGAAACGCGAATCCGGAAAGCCTGTTGAATCGCAACAGGGAATCCTGTTTTAACGACATATTAATCAAGGTTACCCATTCTTTATCAACTACCTATGAGGCGTTCTTCAGGGAGTGCATCATGCTCTTGCAGGATGAACATATCCGGTTGCTTCTCAGCGGTCTTGATTCCCTGCGCGTTGCAGTGGTCATCATCGATGCACAGGAAACCCTGCTCTACTGCAACCAGCATTACAAATATGTCTATCGCCAGAGCGAAGATCCGGCCAACTTTCTTGGCCAATCGCTGGAAAGCCTGCTGCGCCACCATATGGCGCACGCGGAAATCCTCCAGCCGCCCCCGGAAGAATGGCTGGCGGCGCGCATGGCATACCAGCGCAGCGGCACACGCTACATCTTTGAGGAACAGCTGGAAGATGGCCGCTGGATCCAGATCCGGGCGCGTCCGGTTCCCGGCCAGCTTGGAACCATCCTGCTGCTGACCGATGCCAGTGAAACAAAATCCACTCAAGCCACCATTCTTGAACAGGGCACCCGCCTTGCCGACGCGATTGCGGAACTGTCGGAAAAGGAAAGGTGCCTTTCCATCATGACACAGGACCTTGACATTGCCCGTACCGACGCCCGCAAGGCGGCCGGGGCGCGCAACCTGTTCTTCCACAACATGAACCACCAGCTCAGGACTCCCCTCAACGCCATCATAGGCTTTGCAGACATGATGAGGTCAGAAATGCTCGGACCAATTGGAAAATCCCGCTACAAGGAATATGCCGATGACATTTTCCAGAGCGGCTCAAACCTGCTCTCGGTCATCAACCAGATCCTCGATTATGCCCAGGTCGGATCCGCCGCCTATGGCCTGAACCGGAACCTGCATCCTGTCCATGCCCTCATTGACACCTGCGTAAACAATGTTTCCGAAGCGGCCGCCCATGCCGACATCGGTCTTGACGTGGTGGGTGACCTTGAAGCCCTGCCCCATGTGCATGTGGATGCCATCGCCGCAAGCCAAGCCATCACCAACCTGCTCCTGCAGGCCATTGCCGCTTCCCCGCGGGGTGGCAGCGTCTATCTTTCCGTATGGGCTGAAAATGGCCACGTCATGTTTGCCGTCAAGGATTCCGGCCATGGCATCAGCGACATTGAAATCCGCCAGCTGGATGCCATGGGCGCGGACGAGGCCATGAAAACCCTGCGCAGCCATGCCCACGAAGGCATTGCGCTGCCGCTTTCCAAGGCGCTGGTTGGCATGCATGGCGGCCATTTCCATGTGGAAAGCAACGAAACTGCAGGCACTACGGTAACCTTCAGTTTCCCGCATCCTGAAATGCAGGCCGAGGCTATCCCGGCCTGAGGCTTTTCACAACAAAAGATTTCTTCAGTCCGGCCAGCGACGATGGAGCCAGAGCCATTGCTCCGGGTGTGCCCGCACCCAGCCTTCCACCACCGCATTGACCTTGGCCATGACATGGGGGGCAACCTGCGCGCGCGGCTTGTCCGAATCCACGTGCATGGGCGCGCCAATCTGGATGCAGAAATCCGTTCCGGACGTCCGGGTGATTTCCATCGAATAGATCGGGCATTTGAACCGGTGCGCCAGGTTGGCAATGGCGGGCGCGGTCATGGCATCATGGCCAAAGAACGGCACCGGAAGACCATCATTCATTTTCTGGTCCACCAGCAGGATGGCTTTCTTGCCGGAGGCCAGCCACGCCATGAGCTGCGCCGCCCCGCGTCGCCCCTTGGCAAACCCGTAAGGCCCCCGGAAACGCCGCAGGATGCGGGCGACAAACGGGTTGTTCGGCTCGCGATATACATAGGCGACCTCCATGCCATAGCGGGCATGCAGGGTTTCCACCAGTTCCCAGTTGGCCATGTGCGCCGCAAGGATGAGCGCCGGCCCCGGTTGCTGACGCAGAGTCTTGAAATGCTCGTCCTCGATCACCTCTACCCAGCCAGCCCGGCCGGTTTCCAGCGCCTTAAGGTGCGGATATTCCCCTAAAACCCGCCCCAGGTTCTCCCACATGCCGGAAAGCGTTTCCATCCGCTGCCCTTCGCTCCAATCCGGAAAGGCCCGCCCCATGTTGCGCAGGGCCAGACGGTTGATTCCAAGGTGAGGCCCAAGGACACGGAAAATCCTCCCGCCCACGGCAGATGCCCAGCGGACGGGCAGCAGGCGGAACACCCCTGTTGCCAAAGCAAAAGCCAGTCCGCTCACACCATAAGACAGCGTTTTTCCAAAGGATTTCATGACACGCAACATCCCTTTGCCAACAGCGTCCGCACCTGATCCGGATTCTCAAACACCAACCGGACGGACAGGACGGACAACCCGACCCGCAGCTCCGGCGACAGGCGCGCCATGTCCTTGGCCGTTGTAAGAAGCCCGGCACCAAGACGCACGGCTTCCGCATGCAGGGCCGCCATTTCCTTCCCGGAATAGGCATGATGGTCGGCAAACGGGGCCACCGCCGCAAGAGCAACGCCCTGTGTGCGCAAAAACCCGAAAAACTTCTCCGGACGGCCCAGCCCGCAGAAGGCCAGCCACTGTCCCTGCCGAAGCTCCGAAACTTCCGGGCCCGGCACCAGTCGGGCACGGACAACCGGCATGCCTTGCGGCACCTGCGCCAGCACGCCGGTTTCATCTTCCCCGATGAGGATAACGGCATGACAGCGCGCAAGGGCGGCCGCAAGCGGTTCGCGCAACGGGCCCGCCGGAAGGCAAAGACCGTTCCCGATTCCCACCGCGCCATCCAGAACGCAAAAACTCAAGGACTTGGCGACAAACGGATTTTGCAACCCGTCATCCATCACCACACAGCGCGCACCGGCCAGTGCCGCCGCCAACACTGAACGCACCCGGCTTTTCCCCACCCATGTGGGCGCCTGGGCCGACAGCAACAGGGGTTCATCTCCTACCATGCGGGCGTCATGAACCACCGGATCCACCCGCAGGCTGCCTGCTGCATGCCCTTTATATCCGCGTGACACAAAATGCGCCTGCGCCCCCATTTCCGAAAGCAGCGCTTCAAGCGCCATGGCGGCCGGGGTTTTGCCGGAACCGCCTGCGGTGGCATTGCCCACACAAACCACCGGAATGGGAGACACCACCGGATGCCGCCGCAAACGCGCCGCCACCACCGCAGCCTGCAGCCATCCCAGCGGCGCAAGCCAACGGGCAAGAAGGGAAGGATGCGAACGATACCAGAAGGCCGGCGTTTTCATGCCCGCCCCCCCGGCAGCAGGGGATGCAGACGCGAAAGGATTTCCCCCAGCACATCGCGGTTGCGTTCGGCCACCCCTCCCGCCGCCCGGGCAAGAGCCGCCGCCGCTTCAGGGTGCACAAGAAGATGCTGGAGCGCTTCCGCAAGGCCCAGGCTTCCGGTCAGCGGCAAAGCCGCGCCTTCCTTTTCAAGATCGGCACAAACCGCCTTGAAATTGAACATGTGCGGGCCATAAAGAATGGCACAACCCAGCTGGGCCGGCTCGATCGGGTTGTGACCGCCATGCGGCACAAAGGAGCCCCCCATGACCACCACCGGAACCACGCGGAACAACAAGCCCATTTCTCCCATGGTATCGGCGACATATACCTCCGTGCCCGGTGCAATGGTTTCCCCGGCACTCCGAACAGCGCAGGAAAGTCCTTCCGCTCGCAACATTGCCGCCACCTCAACTCCGCGCTGGGGATGCCGGGGCGCAAGGATGGTCAGCAGGCCCGGCAATTTTTCCGCCACCACCTTGTGAACATGCGCGGCCATGTCCTCCTCGCCGGGATGGGTGCTTGCATAAAGCCAGCAGACACGTCCGCCGATGGCCGAGGATAGCGCCTCCACCGCCTCTGGTGCCGCCGGCAGGGGATCGGAAGCGTATTTGAGATTGCCCGAAAGCGCCACATCGGGCGCGCCAATGGCCGCAAGCCGGGTGGCATCGCCTTGCGTTTGCGCCAGGCAGAACCGGAAGGCCGACAGGAGGGTCCGCGCAAGGACGGGATATTTTTTCCAGCGCCGCGCCGACCGCTCCGACAGGCGTCCATTGAGAAGCACCGCAGGAATCCGGCGCATCCGGATTTCCGACAGCATGACCGGCCAGAATTCCGATTCCGTCCACAGCGCAAGGTCGGGATGCCAGGCATCAAGAAAACGCCGCACCCATGGCAGGCAGTCCAGCGGCATGAACTGGTGAATCACCCCCTTGGGCAACCTTTTGCCCATCAGGCGGGCCGACGTCAGCGTTCCTGTGGTTACCAGCACCGCGATGTCCTTGCGCTGGGCCATGAGGCTCCCGATGAGGCTGAGAATGGAGAGGGATTCCCCGACGCTTGCGGCATGAAACCACACCAGAGGCCCTGCGGGCCGAACGCAGGATGGATGGCCCATGCGTTCGGAAAGCCGCCCCGCATCTTCCTTGCCCTGACGAACGCGCAGAGCCAGGTGCAGGCGAAGGATTGGGGCCAGCAGGGCCGTCATGAACACATAAGCTTTAAGCATCATCCCATTGATTCCCGGAAAGACCTGTCCTGATATCCGGCACCTTAGCGCGTCATCCGCCTACATTTCCAGCCAGAAATGCGAAAAAAACCAGAAGGCCGAACACGACATTCGCCTTAAACCGGGACAGCGCAGACGCCGGAGAGGCCAGATCCCATGTCAAAACCTGCCATGCCGCATGGGCAAAAGCGGGCAAAAGGGCCAGCAGGACGATGGGGGAAAATCCTACGGCCGCCACCAGAAAGAACCCGCACAGGACAAAAACAACAGAAACAAAGGCGCGGACATGTCCTTCAAACCGCAGGGCGGTGGATTTGAGCCCCAGCCGGCTATCCCCTTCACGATCCTGCCAGGCATAAATGGTATCATAAGCCAGGGTCCAGCAGATCCCGGCAACATAAAGCCACAGGACGGGAAGATCCAGCCGGCCCCGGACGGCGGCCCATCCCATGGGGGCCCCCCAGTTGAAGGCCAGCCCCAGCACCAGCTGCGGCCAGAATGTCACCCGCTTCATGAGCGGATACACCAGCACAACAGGCAGGGACAGGAAGCCCAGCAGGAGGACAAGGCGGTTCATCTGGAGCAGGACAAGCAGCCCCCCCAGCATGAGCAGGGCGCAAAATCCCAACGCTGCGGGCACACCCACCCGTCCAGAGGCCAAAGGACGCTGGGCTGTCCTTTCCACCTTGCGGTCAATGTCGCGATCCAGAATGTCGTTGATGACACAGCCCGCCCCCCGCATGAGGAAAGCCCCAACCGTAAAAAGGAAATAAAGCCGCCATGCATGCAGGCCTCCACCTGCAAGGGCCACGCCCCAAAAGCAGGGAAGCAGAAGAAGCCAGGCTCCCACCGGGCGGTCAACCCGGGCGAGATACAGGAACGGGCGCACGGCGGCAGGAAATTTTTCCGGCCAGCGGGCGGTCATGTCGGTATGCATGCTTGTCATCGGGCTTCTTCATAATTATAGCTGTGGGAAAATGCAACGCGGAGGACATGAATTGATCCGTCTTTTTGTCGAAGATCCCCTTTCCCAAGGCTTCCTGCTGGGCCTTGACGCAACGCGCGCCCACTATCTCATCCATGTCATGCGCATGAATATTGGCGATTCGCTGCTGGTGTTCAACGGTCGCGATGGCGAATGGCACGCCGAGGTGGAAGGAACCGGAAAAGGCTGGTGCAGCCTGAAGATTGGCGACAAGACCCGCGACCGGGGATACCCTTCGGATCTCTGGCTGCTCATGGCCGCCATCAAGAAACCACGCATGGCCATCGCCGTGGAAAAAGCCACCGAGCTGGGCGCCGGACTCATCTGGCCTGTCATCACCCGCCACACCGTCATGGCGAACGTCAATTCCGAAAAACTGTCCCTTACCGCCATCGAGGCTGCCGAACAATGCGAACGTCTCGACGTTCCCGATGTCCGTCCCCCCACGGCCCTCATGGACATCTTGTCAAAATGGCCCGAAGGCCGCAGCCTGGTGGTGTGCGCCGAAACCGGCAACGCCCGCCCCGCCATGGACGTGTTTTCCGGCTGGGCACGGGAACCCGCGCACCCCACGGCGATCCTCGTGGGGCCGGAAGGCGGTTTTGCCAAGGAAGAGCTGGAATACTTGGCGTCCCTGCCCTTTGTGCATTTCATCGGCCTCGGCCCGCGCATCCTGCGCGCCGAAACTGCCGCCATCACTGCCCTTTCGCTGTGGCAGGCCACCTGCGGCGATTTCGGCTTGCCGCCCCGGGGCGAGCCTGACTGAACATTTTCAGGGCTTGATGGCGCAGGTATGCCATGTGCCGTTGGACAGCTGGGTTACGCCGCTGTCCATGCCAAGCACCATGGTGGGCACCGAGCGGTTTTCATAATTGCCCAACCCCAGCGCCCCCGTCGTTTCCCCTCGTCCCCAGCAATAAAGGGTTGTATCCTTGATGGCGCAATTGTGGTGGTCGCCCGCCGACACCGCCGTTACGCCGCTGTCCATGTCCACCACCGGAACCGGCGATGTCCGGTTGATGATCGTGCCATCGCCAAGCAGGCCATACTGGTTGTAGCCCCAGCAGTACAGCGCGCCAGACTTGATGGCGCAGCCGTTCAGGAGACCTGTCGAGATCGACGTCACCCCGCTCCCCATATTGAGCACCGCCACCGGCACATGGCTGTCCGATGTACCACCATTTCCGAGCGCCCCGCCGTAACCGCGGCCCCAGCAATAAGCCGCGCCCGACCGAACGGCACAGGTATCTTGTATTCCAACCATCACTGCCGTTACACCACTGTCCATGCCCACCACTGGGGTCGGCGTGGAACGGTTAATGAGTGAATTGTCTCCCAGCTTGCCGAAGCTGTTTTCTCCCCAGCAATACAGCGCCCCCGACTTGATGGCACAGGAATGGTAATATCCAATGGAAAGCACCGACACCCCGCCCCCGGCAAGGTCTCCCTGCACCTCAACCGGAAGGAGGCTGTTAATATTGGTACCATCCCCCAGCTGGCCATAAGCGTTTCCGCCCCAGCAATACAGAACCCCGGACTTGATCGCACATGTATGCGTAAACCCTGCATTCACAGCCGTCACGTCACTGTCCATGTCCACAACGGATACTGGTGGAATACTGTCCGTTGTGGCATTGTTGCCCAGCTGCCCTTGGTGATTGCGGCCCCAGCACGAAACCGCCCCGTTTTTCAGGGCACAGGTATGGTCATATCCGCCTGCGGCCAGGTCCACCCCAAGCCCCATGGCGGACACCGCCACAGCAACGGTATTGTTGTCGCCATATACATGCCCCACTTTGCCATAAGCAAAATGTCCCCAGCAGTAAAGGTCACTGGGACCAAACCCGTTTGCAGAGCCTGACAGGCCGGCAGACACCTCTCCGCCCGCATCGGCAGATACCGTCAGCATTCCCGTGTAAGACCCCACATCCGCATCTGCCGTTGGCTGAACCTCAATAACGCAGGAACCGCCCCCTGCCAGAGGTGCCGTACATCCATTTGACGCCATGGAAAAATGCGTTCCCGACAGGTTGATGGTCAAATCCGTTGTGGTTTCACAGCCATCGCAGTTGCGCACCGTAAACGGAACCACATCCCCATACAGCACAAGGCCGACCGACATTCCCGCTGCGGCAATGTCCATCCCGGCTGCGCTGGCGGGATCCATGGAAAGGACGGCCACCGGCAACCCACCGCCACCTGCAAACCCGCTCGCCACGCCCGCAACCGCCATGGACGCGGTCCCGGCCGTGGTTGCGCTGACGCGCAGTGTGCCGTCATAGCTGCCATTCCGGTCGGCACGGGGATAAAGAACAATATCGCAGGTAGCCGCCGCATCCAGCGATGCAGCGCAGGTGGTCAGAACCAGATCTGTCACAAAATTGGCGCCCGCATCGTTTTCAACCTGGAAGACAATGCTTCCAGACGCCACCGTTCCCGTATTTGTCACCTCAAAGGTAACGGAGCTTCCGTCTGTCCAGACACCATCAGCAGCTCCCAGACCGTTGACATCCATGGCCAGGGGATCGCTGCCACCGGCACTGATGGCAAGGGTTGCAGCCCCTTCCTCATCTTCATTGTGGGATGCCACCCAATGGGAACAGGAGGCATCATCCATCATGTTGCAGATGTTTTTCCGGATGCGGTACTTTTGCTGTGCAAGCCCCTCCGCCCCGGCACCGACGGAAACCAGTGCAACCATACCAAAAACCAGCAGCCATTTCATGCAACGCATCCGATCCTCCAGCCCATACCCTTCCCGGCAACCAAAACCGGAACAAAACCATGATAAGATAAACAAACGAATTATAATATAAAAAAAGAGGGGCACGCTTTCCAGCCTCCTTGCAGGATCCTCTTCCCACCCCGTTGTCCATACTTGCGCACGGCTTGCAAATCCTCTACATACGCCCCCATGGAAAACCGGGATATCAATATTACCACTCTGGCCAATGGCATGCGCGTTGTCACCGACCGCACGCCGTGGGTTGAAACTGCTTCTGTCGGCATCTGGGTTGGCGCGGGCGCGCGCGACGAGGAGAAGGGGGCCAGCGGCATCGCCCATTTCCTTGAACACATGGCCTTCAAGGGCACCACCACCCGTTCAGCCCGGGACATCGCCCACGAGATCGAGGCGGTGGGTGGCCACCTCAACGCCTATACCTCGCGCGAAAGCACAGCCTATTACGCCCGCATCCTGAAAGAGCATGTTCCGCTGGCCATGGACATCCTGTCCGACATCCTGCGCAACTCCACCTTTGCCGAAGAGGAACTGGCCAAGGAACGGACGGTGGTGCTGCAGGAAATCGGCATGACCGAGGACACACCGGACGATATCGTGTTTGACCTGTTTCAGGAAACCGCCTATCCCGACCAGCGTCTGGGACGACCGGTTCTGGGCACGACAGAATCCGTTTCCCGCCTCACCCGTGACGACCTCACCGGTTTCATCCGCCAGCATTACCATCCCGGCCGCATGGTGGTTTCCGCCACCGGGAACCTCCGGCACGAAGACATCTGCGCACTGGCGGAAAAGCATTTCGGCGACCTGCCCGCCGGTGATCCCGTCCCCGCCCATGAACCCGCTTGCTACAAAGGCGGCGACCTGCGCCAGGTGCGTGACCTCGAACAGGTACATGTCGTCCTCGGTTTCCGCGGCATCAGCGCCCACGACCCCGATTATTATGCCATGGCGGTTTTCGGTACCCTGCTGGGAGGCGGCATGTCCTCGCGCCTGTTTCAGGAGATGCGGGAAAAGCGCGGCCTTGTCTATTCCATCCACAGTTTTTCAGCCTCTTTCCGCGACGACGGGCTTTTTGGCATCTACGCCGGTTGCACCCCCAGCCACGTTCCGGAAGTGCTGCCCGTCATCTGCGCCGAACTGGTGGCCGTTTCCAGCCAGGTAACAGATGCGGAAATCGCTTCTGCCAAAGCACAGATCAAGGCCGCCTTCCTGATGGCCCTGGAAAGCACATCCTCCCGCTGCGAACAGCTGGGGCAGCAGATGCTGGTGTTCGGACGGCCTGTCCCCCTCACCGAAACCCTTGCGCGGATTGATGCGGTGGACAAGGACAAGATCCACGCCCTGGTGGCGCGCCTGCTGCAAAGCACGCCTACCCTCACCGCCATCGGCGATGTCTCGCACCTTGAAGCCTACGAGAACGTGCGCAAGCAACTCGCGCTTTAAAAACAAGAAGAACAAGAAGCCTCCGCAAAAATGCCGGGTGGCCATGCGGTTTTTGCATACCTTGTGCGCAAACCCGCATGTTACGTTTCGGAATCCCGACCGTTCCCCAAACAAAGGATCGCAACATGACAAACGCCAAAGCCCCGCAGGTGACAACCCTCCCCAACGGCCTCAGGATCGTTGTGGACGAAAGGCCGGGAAGCGGTTTTGTCAACATGGGCCTCTACCTCATGTATGGCAACATGGATGATCCGCAGGGGCTTGAAGGACTTTCCTGCATGGTGGGCGACATGCTGATGTGGGGCTCGCCCAGCTACAGCCGCAAGAACATCCTGGATTTTTGCAAAAACGGCAACGAAATCTTCGTTGTCACGGAGACGGAACATACCCACTTCATGGCCACGGTCTTTCCGGAAAATCTCGAAAACGCCCTTTCCATTTTCACCAGCGTCATCCAGAACCCGCTCCTTCTGCAGGAAAGCCTGGCCTATGAAAAGCACATGGCCATGCAAAACATCAAACGCAGCCGGGAAAATCCGAAAGCCGTCCTGGCTGGCCTGCTGAAAGCCATTGCCTTCAAGGATCAGTCCGTCGGCCGCACCGCCAGCGAGGAAAGCATCAGCCGCATTACGCGTGAACATCTTGCAGCGCAGCTTGAGGCGTTTTACGTTCCCTCCGCCATGGTCCTGGCCATCTCCGGCGATAAGGACAAGGAATCAGCCATTGCCCTGGCCACGAAGACCCTGGGCACGCTCCCAACCAAGGCGGCACCCGTCCGCACCGCCCCCATCTTTGTCGGCGGAGACAGCCGCCTTGCACAGGACCGCAGCCAGACGGGCATCCGCCTGGCCTTCCCCTCCCCCGGCATCAACGACAGCGACCGCCATGCGGCCATCATGCTGGGCCAGATCCTGGGCGGCAGCATGGACTCCCGCCTGTTCCTGGAAGTCCGGGAAAAGCGCGGCCTGGTTTATGGCATTTCCGCCAGCAACCTCGCCATGCAGCACGGCGGCCTGTTTGTGGTAGCCGCAGGCACCGGCGACGACGCCAAGGCGGAAAGCAAAAACATCGAGACCATGATTCCCGTCATCTGCCACGAACTTCTCGACACCACCCGCAACATCACCCCGGAAGAACTGCAACGAGCCCAAAACAGCATCCGGATGAGTTTCGCGCAAGCCAATTGTTCCTCCGCGAGCATGTGCGCCTTCATGGGGACGACAACCCTGCTTGCGGGCCAGCCTCGCGAACGCTCGGAATCCCTGCGCATTTACCAGACGGTAACCCCGGAGGACATCAATCGGGTGGCCCAGCGCATTTTCTCCGCCAAGCCTGCCTTTGCCGCCGTCGGCCCACTCGAAGGCCTTCCATCCTATGAGGAAATCCTGCGCCTGATGCAAAAGGAACCCCAAAAGAAAACCCCGGACAGCCCGGCCCCTTCCATGGCCCCCCGTTCCTGATCCCGCACAGCCATTCCCGAGGAATTCCCATCATGACAAAATCCACACCCTTCAAGACCGCCACCCTGAAAAACGGCTTCCGCATCGTGGTGGACGAGCGCCCGGGCATCGGGTTCGTGAAAACCGGCATCTGGGTCAAGTGCGGTTCCGTCGACGAGCACCGCTCCATCGCCGGGATCTCCCATTTCATCGAACACATGGTGTTCAAGGGAACGGAAAACTTCTCGCAGGCCAACATCAAGGAAATCGAGAAGCAGGGCGGGGAGTCCAACGCCTACACCTCCTATGACATGACGGCCTACCATGCCACGGTGTTTCCGGAGCATTTCGCAAAGACCCTTGACCTGATTTCCGACATGGTGCTGTTCCCGACCCTCGCCCACGACATCGACCAGGAACGCGGCGCCGTGCTGCAGGAAATCAAGGAATACGCCGACAAGAGCAGCAGCGTCCTTATCAACGCCATGATCAGGAATAGCTTCCGTGACCAGGCCATCAGCTGGCCCATCCTTGGCACACAGGAAACGGTGTCGGCATGACATCCTCGACCCTCATCGCCTACCACGCCGCCCATTACACGCCAAACAACATGGTTCTGGCCGTTTCCGGCGACGTCACGTTTGAAGAGGTGATGGCCCTCGCCACAAGGAAACTGGAAGATGTTCCGGCTTTCGAGCAACGCCCCCGGCCGGTTTTCCGGCATACCGGCGGAGAAACCGTCCACCTCCCCTACAGCGGGGAAGACATGAAGGGCTGGATCTGTTTTCCCGGCATCTCCAGGAATGACCCGGATCACGCGGCCGTCAACATCATGAGCCATATCCTCAACCACCGGTTCAATGATGAAATCCAGGAAAACCGGAAAATCGCCTGCAGCACAACCGTTGGACACATGAACCACGCCGATGCCGATGGTTTCGTTGCCGGCACTTTTGGATCCCCGGAAACCATCGCGCAGGCCCTGCCCGTCCTCTTCCAGGAAATCCGGAACATCCAGAAAAGTGTCCGGCCTGAGGAAATTGCCCTGGCCCGGGACAGCCTGCGCATGGAATTTGTCCAGGGACTCGAAAAACCGGAGGACATGTGCATGGCCATCGGCAGCCACATGATTGTGTCCGGCACCATGTTTGACCCACAGGCCGAACTGAGGGCCAGCGCCAAGGTGACCGCACAGGATGTCCAGCGGGTGGCGCGCCGCATCTTCTCCGGCCTGCCCAGCATGACCTTCATGGGCGCGACCCTGCCCCTGCCCACCCCGCAGGAAATCCGCGCCATGGTGCGCACGCATCCCCAAAATCCCTGCGCCCTGCCTGCCCCCGGCCTCCGCCCCTGCATGTAACCCCCGCCAAGGATACAGGAACATGACAACGCAGCCCAAGACCCTCACCCTTCCCAACGGCCTCACCATCGTGGTGGACGAACGCCCGGACGCCGGACGCGTCACCTGCGCCATCGGCATCCGCAGCGGCAGCGATCATGAACCCGCGGAACTCTGCGGCATTTCCCACTTGATTGAACACATGGTTTTCAAGGGATCCGCCAAATACACCCGGCAGGAGATTGCCGCCATCGAGGATCTTGGCGGAGATACCGGAGCCTCGACCTGCGGGGATTGCACCCTTTACTCAAGCAACTGCTTCCCGGAAGATTTCCCCCATGTTTTCGACATCCTGTCCGACATGGTCTTGCACCCCACATTTCCCGAGAATGAATTCTCCAAGGAACGCAAGGTTATCCTGGGAGAAATCGGGGAAAGCGAGGACGATCCGGACGACACAGCCACCGTCCTGACCCTCCGGCACATTTTCCAGGATTCCCCTGCGGGGAGGCCCACCCTCGGTTTCCGGAAAACCCTTAGAAAAATGACTCCGGACATTCTCAGGGCCTACCATGCCAGCCACTACACGGCCAGCAACATGGTGGTTTCTGTCTGTGGCAACATCACCGTGGAAAACGTCAGAAACCTTGTCCAAAACAAAATGCAAAACCTGCCGGCAGGACAGGAGAACACCTGCCCGCCTCCCAGCTATACCCCCGTCGATGTCCGGATCAATGCCAAATTGAGCCAGACGCAAATCCGTCTGGCTTTTCCGGGAATCCGGAAAACCGATCCGGATTATCCCGCAGCCATCACGCTACAGAACATCCTGAGTGGCGGAATTTCCTCCCGCCTGCATGAATGCGTACGCGAACGGAACGGACTCGCCTATTCCATTGCTTGCTCGCACGAGCTCATTGCCGGCGAAGGCGTCTTCATGGTCTTCACTTCCACCGGTATTGGCCAGGCCGGCGCCATGACCGAAACCCTTTGCAAAGCCCTCGTTGAGGCAACCCGGACCGTCTCACAGGGAGAAATCCGCAAAACGGTCGCGAGCATCCGCATGGGACTTGTCATGGAAATGGAGGGCATGGGTGGCCTGGATACATGCCATGCAGAGGACGTCCTTGCCAAACGCCACCTCGGCACATCCATGGATACCCTGGAAAAATACAAGACCGTGACACCGGAAGACGTGATGCGGGTAGCCAAGCGGATTTTCTCTGCCAAGCCATCGCTCGTGGCCTACGGCCCCCTCAAGGGCCTTCCCGGCATGCCGGAGATCGAAGAGATGCTGCGGGGCAAAGCGCCAAAACCGCAGGCCGCGCGCAAAAAGCGCCCGCCGGCCCCGGCGCCCAAGCCGCCCGGAACCCCCTGAGCCGCACACAAAACGCGAAAACGCCCGCAGCGATGCGGGCGTTTTTCATGAAAAGCTTGGCAAGATGTTCTGGCAGGACCCCGAAGGCCCCAAAAAGCGTCAGGCGTGCCCGGATTCCGCCGACAGGGACGGCAGGTCAATCCCCATCTTCTGCAGTGCCCTTTCCCACTTGATGGCCACTTCCACATCAAAAATGAGTTCCGGCGAAGCGGGCGCGCTGATCCATGAATTGGCCTGCATTTCCTCCTCGAGCTGGCCCGGGGTCCAACCTGCATACCCCAGCAGCAGCATATGCTTCCTGGGCCCCTCCCCCTTGGCAATGGCCTGCAGGATGTCCAGCGTGCCTGTCAGGGCAATGCCGTCCTCAATCACCATGCTGCCTTCCTGGAGAAAATCGGTTGTATGCAAGACAAAACCGCGACCGGCTTCCATCGGGCCGCCGAAATGCACCTTTTGGTCTTCCTTCGGTTGAATCGTCTTGATTCCCACCTGGTCCAGAAGATCCGAAAACATGACCGACCCAAAAATCCGGTTGATGACAAGACCCATGGCTCCATGTTCATTATGGGAACAGATGTAAATGACCGAGCGGATAAAGCGCGGATCCACCATGGCAGGCATGGCCAGGAGAACATGCCCTTTAAGGTATTGCTTCTCGAGTGTGTTCTGGCCCATTATTCCTCCCCGATGAAACCATTGTAAGTCATTCTGATGAAAAAAGCTATCCTCACTCTCGCCCTGATTGTTTCTTTTCAAACGGCACGCGCGGAAATTGCATCCTCATGGCAAACGGACGGCGCGCTTTCCGCACGCCTTTTGTCCTCGGAAACCGCCACCGGAACTCTGCCGGAAATTGGGGCAGGGCTTGAAATTTCCCTTCAGGAGGGCACCAAGCTTTACTGGCGCAGCCCCGGCGATGCGGGCATTGCGCCTACCTTTGACTGGACAGGTTCCGAAAACCTGAAAAACACCGAAATCCACTGGCCGGCGCCTGTCCGCCATTCTGAATTCGGATTTGAAAGCCATGTGTATGAAGGGCATGTCCTGCTGCCCATCAGCCTGGTTCCGGAAACCGCCGGGAAGCCACTCCGGGCCACCCTGGAACTGGAAGCCCTGCTCTGCAGCGAACTCTGCACCCCCACCCACCTGAACCTGAATCTGGAAATTCCTGCCGGAACTGCCGGCCTCACCCCGGATGCCAACCGCCTGGCCGAAGCCATCGCCAGCCTGCCCGCCCCGGAAGGCCCGGAAACCGGCACCATCCGCGAGGCAACCTTTGCAGACGGCATTCTTTCCGTGACCGTTGCAACGCCCTCCCCCCTTTCCCATCCGGATATTTTCGTGGAAACGGATGCCGTTGCCTCCTTTGATGCCCCACAGGTGGAAACCCGTGCGGACGGACGAACCACCACCTTCCACCTGCGCATGCGGCCTTCGGCCATTGCGCCGGAAACCCTGGTCGGCCTTGCCATGACCTTTACCATGACCGGTGGCGCAAGGGCCCTGGAAACAACGGCCATCGTCACGCCGCCCACCCTTGCGCGTCCTGCCGAAAGTGCCCCGGCTATCCCTGAGACATCCGCCCTGGCCACAAGGCAGGAAAATGCCGTTCCCAGCCCGGCCATGACAGGGCCGACTCTCGCAGCCAAACAGGCCCTCCCGACACTTTCAGCCGCCACCATCATCCTCATGGCCCTTCTGGGCGGACTGATCCTGAATGTCATGCCCTGCGTCCTGCCCATCCTCTCGCTCAAGCTGCTTGCCGTCCTGCGTCACGGCGGCGCAGAGCGTCGGGCCATCCGCACGGGTTTCCTTGCTTCGTCTGCGGGAATCCTCACCTTTTTTGCAGGCCTTGCGGGGATGGTCATCCTGCTGAGATCCATGGGCATTTCCGTAGGCTGGGGCTTCCATTTCCAGCAACCGGCCTTCATCGCCTTCCTCATGCTGCTCATGCTGGTCTTCGCGGCCAACATGGCCGGGCTTTTTGAAATTCCCGTACCGGCACGCCTTGTCCGTTCCGGTGGCGGCCATTTCCTGGAAGGGCTGCTGGCCGCCGTCATGGCCACCCCCTGTTCGGCTCCCTTCCTGGGCGTCACCGTTGGTTACGCGCTTTCGCGGGGGCCCACGGAAATCCTCATGGTTTTCATGGCTTTGGGCTTCGGCCTTGCTGCGCCCTTCCTTCTGGTGGCGCTTGTCCCTGGTCTGGTGAAAACCCTGCCAAAACCCGGCGCATGGATGGTTCACCTCAAGCGGGGCCTGGCTTTGGCCCTGGTTGCCACCGCCCTCTGGCTTGGCAGCGTTCTGGCTGGACAGCTGCTTCCTGCACCGGAACAGGCGGGGGCATCCCTGTGGCGCCCCTTTGCCCCAGAAACCATTCCCTCCGCCCTCGCAGACGGAAAAACCGTCCTGGTTTCGGCCACCGCCGACTGGTGCCTCACCTGCAAGGCCAACGAAGCCCTGGTTTATGAAAATGAAAAAATCCGCAAGGCGCTTTCCGCCCCACAGATCGTGGCCATGCGCGCCAACTGGACCCGCCGGGATGAAGCCGTGGCCACTTTCATGGCCAGCCATGGACGCCGCGGCGTCCCCTTCACCATTGTTTTTTCAGGAAAACATCCACAAGGCCAGGTTTTGCCGGAAATCCTCACACCGGACACCCTGGCCGATGCCCTGGCCATTCCTCACCTGCCCTGACGTGGAACCGCCGCGCGCGCGAGGACATCGACCCGCTCGTTCTCCGGATGGCCGGCATGCCCCTCCACCCAGATCCATTCCACGTCATGCGCGGCCATGGCGGTATCAAGCGCCTGCCACAAATCCTGATTCTTCACCGGCTTGCGGTCCGAGGTTTTCCAACCATTGCGCTTCCAGCCGTGCATCCACCGCATCACGCCATCCCGAACATAGCGGCTGTCGGTGTGCAGGCGCACCCGACAGGGCCGCTTGAGGGCCGACAAGGCTTCAATCGCCGCCATCAGTTCCATCCGGTTGTTGGTGGTTTCCCTTTCGCCACCGGAAATTTCGCGTTCCACACCGCCATAACGCAGCAACGCTCCCCAGCCTCCAGGGCCAGGATTCCCGCTGCATGCACCGTCGGTGAATATCTCCACATCCTTGCTCATGACATTTTCTCTACAGGAAACCCTTGCAGCATGGCAAAGCTTTTTCTACTATCCGCCGTCTTTTACTCCATGAGGTTTTCATGCGCATCCTGCTCCCCCTGTCCTTCGCCCTGCTTCTGGCCGCCTGCCAGTCCGCCCCAATCCCGGCGCCCAAAGCCTGCCCGCGCATTGCTTTCGTGCCGGATGCGGAAACCGTTTTCCATTACCTGCCCGGCCGTTCAGGCGAGGATGAAGCCCTTGTTTCCCGTGCCGCGCTCGCCAACTACGGCGGCCAGTGCAGCCAGACGGAAGATGGCAAGATCGATGTGGAGATGTTCCTTGCCATCGCCGCCCAACCAGGCCCGGCCCTGGCGGGAAAGGAAGAGGGATACGATTATTTCGTGGCCGTCCTCGCGCCCGACGGAACGCCCCTGGCCAAAAAGGTCTTCCACCGCAGCATCCTTTTTGAAAAAAACGCCAAGGACAATACAACGTGGGTCGAAGAAAACCTGCACCAGCGCATTCCCCTTGCCTCCTGCGGTGATGGCGGCGCCTGCCAGATTGTCATTGGCTTCCAGCTCACTCCGGACGAACTCACCTTCAACCGCACACGGAAATGACAAAAACCTCCCTTTCCCGCGATAGTGTTTTTTACGCCCTGCTGGCGCTTGTCTTCATGGCCCCCCTGCCCTTTGGCGGCATCCTGCCTTCGGCATGGCTCCCCATGGCCATGGCGTCCGGCCTGCTTCTGGCAGCCTTCGCCCTGACCCGGCTGAAGGCCGGTGAAACGCCCCCCGTCTCCCTCCGCGCCTGGCGCATTCCCCTTGGCCTGCTGGCCCTCGCCATGGCCTGGGGATTCCTGCAAACCCTGCCCGCATTTTCCCCCGGAATGGCCCATCCGGCATGGCAAATGGCCTCCGAGGCCACAGGGGTTCCCCTGACGGGACGCATTTCCATCAATCCTGGTGCGGGCCGCGACATCCTGCTGCGCTGGATGGCCAATCTTGCCGTTTTCTGGCTGGCCCTCAATTATGGCCGGAAATCCGGCAACACCCGCGCCTTCCTGCGCACCTTCCTGCTGAGCGCCACAGCATGCGCCGTCTATGGCCTCTGGGTGGAAGGCAATGGCAGCGCCATGGTTCTGGGCATTGCCAAAATCCAATACAAGGAAAGCCTGACCGGAATCTTCATCAACAAAAACCATGCGGCAACCTTCCTTGGCCTTGGCATCCTTTGCGGCCTTTCCCTGCTGGCCTCCACACTGGCATCCATCCCATCCACCCTTGGCCGCCGCGAAAAAATCCACATGATCGGACATGCCCTCTCTGGATGGAATGCCCTGCCCGCCGCTTGCCTGGCCCTGCTTGTCCCCGCCCTGTTCCTGACCGATTCCCGGGCCGGTGTCGCCCTGACCCTCCTGGCATCGCTGTTCCTCATCGTGGCCGCACGCCTGACCAAGAGCATCAGCCGCACCACTTTTCTCATGCTTCTTGGACTGGCCCTGCTGCCCGTTCTTGGCTTCCTGCTTCTGGGCAACCATACCAACCTGGCCCAACGTTTTGGCTTTTTCGGACAGGACTGGGCCATCCGCATGAACATTTATGAAATCACCCTCCAGGCCCTCGGCCATACGCCTTTTGCCGGAACAGGCCTCGGTACCTTCCCGGACATCTTCCGCATGTACCATAACGGCCTCATGGACGGAGCCGTCACCCAGGCCCACAACACCTATCTCGAACTTGCGCTTGAACTGGGAATTCCGGCCACCCTTCTCCTGCTGGCCGCCGGTGCCTGGCCCCTTGCCATTTGCGCCTGCGGCATGGCTGTCCGGCAGAAAAACCGGATCCTGCCCGCCACCGGCATGGCTCTGGCCTTGCTCGCCGGCCTGCATTCCGCCTTGGATTTCAGCCTGCAGATGCCCGGCCTGGCCCTGGCCTTCTGGGCGCTGATGGGTGCCTGCACGGCACAAGGCTGGAGCATGAGAAAGAGCATTTGAAAAGGTAGGGGGAAGTTGTTATGCTGCGCACCATGCTTTTCGTTGCGGACACTTTGCGAATTACGAACCCGGCACCCTGACAGGGATTGCCGGGCCGCTTTTCCTTTTGCAAAATCCATCCGCTTCCATAAGGGGTTTTCCCATGTCTTCAAACGACAATGCCAACAGCAAACCACCGGTTTTTCTGCCCAGGACCGATTTCCCGATGCGCGCCGGACTGCCCGCGAAGGAACCCGAAATCATCGCCCACTGGGAAAAGCTTGGCCTTTACAATCACCTGCGCAAATCCCGCAAGGATGCGCCCCTGTTCATCCTGCATGACGGCCCTCCGTATGCCAACGGCGCCATCCATAACGGCCATGCGCTGAACAAGACCCTCAAGGATTTTGTCATCCGCAACCGCAACATGCTGGGCGACAATGCCCCCTTCGTTCCGGGATGGGATTGCCATGGCCTGCCGGTGGAATGGAAAATCGAGGAAAAATACCGCAAGGAAGGCAAGGACAAGAGCGAAATCTCCATCCTTGATTTCCGCAAGGAATGCCGGGAATTCGCCCAGCACTGGGTTGATGTCCAGTCAGCCGACTTCCAGCGCCTCGGCATCATGGGGGATTGGCAAAGCCCCTACCTCACCATGACCAACCGCGCCGAAGCCATCATCGCCTCGGAGATCCACAAATTCGTGCGCAACGGAAGCCTGTTCCGCGGCCACAAACCCGTCATGTGGTCGGTGGTGGAAAAAACCGCCCTGGCCGAAGCGGAGGTAGAATACCAGGACCACAAGTCAACCACCATCTGGATCCGTTTCCCCATCACTTCGCCCTCCCATGCCGATCTGGAAGGCGCTGACATCGTCATCTGGACCACCACGCCGTGGACCATGCCCGGCAACCGCGCGCTCGCTTTCGGCCCCGACATGGAATACGGCATTTATGAAGTGGATGCCGTGGGCGAAAACGCCACGGCAAAACCGGGCGATCGTCTGGTTGTGGCCCTCTGCCGCGCCGATGACGTACGCGAAAATGCCAACATCACGGGATGGAGCATCAAGGCCCGACTCAAGGGCTTTGACATTGACGGCACCGTCTGCGCGCATCCGCTCCGCCATCTCGGCTATACCTTCGATGTGCGCGTCCTGCCTGCCGATTTTGTCACCACTGACACCGGCACCGGCTTTGTTCACATTGCCCCCGGCCATGGCGCGGATGACTTTGTGCTGGGCCGAAAATTTGACGTTGAGGTTCCTGAAACCGTGGATGCCGCCGGCGTCCTCATGCCACATGTTCCCGCCTTTGCAGGCCTTACCGTCTATACCGACGAAGGCAAAACCGGAACAGCAGAAGCGGCCATTCTCGATGCAATGCGGGCAGCCGGCAAGTTGCTTGCTTCCGGAAAGATCACCCACAGCTACCCTCATTCGTGGCGTTCGAAAACGCCCCTTATCTTCCGCACCACGCCACAGTGGTTCATTTCCATGGGAAAAACCGGACTGCGCGCAAGTGCGCTGACCGCCATCGAAAGTGTCCGCTGGGTTCCCGCACAAAAAATCAACCGCATCAGCTCCATGGTGGAAACCCGCCCCGACTGGTGCATCAGCCGCCAGCGCGCCTGGGGTGTTCCCATTGCCATTTTTGTCAAGCCGGCCACAGGCGAAATCCTGCATGACGAAGCCGTGTTTGACCGCACCATCAAGCTCTTCGAGGCAGAGGGCGCGGACGCCTGGTTCACACGGCCAGCGACCGATTTCCTCGGGCCTGACCACAATCCCGCCGAATGGGACATGGTCAAGGACATTGTGGATGTCTGGTTTGAAAGTGGTGCCAGCCATGCCTTCGTGCTGGAAGACCGCGAAGACCTGCGCAGCCCGGCCGACCTCTATTTTGAAGGCGATGACCAGCATCGCGGCTGGTTCCAGTCCTCCATGCTGGAGAGCTGCGGCACGCGCGGCGTTGCCCCTTTCAAGACCTGCGTCTCCCATGGGTTCATTCTGGACGAAAAGGGTGACAAGCTGTCCAAGTCGGCCGGCAACGGGGTCAGTCCGCAAGTGGCCATTGCCAAATACGGCGCCGACATCCTGCGCCTGTGGGTGGCCAATGTCGATTATTCGGAAGACGTCCGCCTGGGAGAAGGCATCCTGGTCCATGTCGCGGAACAGTATCGCCGCATCCGCAACACGCTGCGTTACATCCTCGGCAACCTCGATGGTTTCACCGAAGCTGAACGCATCCCTTCCCTGCAAGACCTGCCGGAACTGGAACGCTTCATCCTGCACCGTCTCTGGCAGCTCGATGAATTGCGCAAGGAATGCATCGAAAATTACGCCTTCCAGAAATTCTTCACCGCCCTGCACAATTTCTGCACGGTAGAGCTTTCGGCCTTCTATTTCGACATCCGCAAGGACAGCTTGTATTGCGATGCCAAGGATTCGCTGCGTCGGCGTTCGGCCCGCACGGTGCTTGACCACCTGTTCACCTGCCTGGTGACTTGGCTTGCGCCCTACCTCGCCTTCACCGCCGAGGAAGCCTGGATCGCCCGAAACGGCACCGACAGCAGCGTGCATTTGCAGACCTTCCCGGCCATCCCCGCCTCCTGGCGCGAAGACAAGCTGGCCACAAAATGGGAAGCCGTCCGCAATGTTCGCCGCGTGGTCACCGGAGCACTGGAAGTCGAACGCGCCGAAAAGCGCATCGGTTCCTCGCTCCAGGCACATCCCCATGTCTTTATCTCCGACCCGGCCCTCAAAGCCGCGGCAGCCGGATGCGACATGGCGGAAGTATGCATCACCTCCACCTGCACAATTGATGACGGCAGCGCCCCGGAAAGTGCCTTCACCCTGCCCGATGTTGCGGGCGTTTTGGTGGCGCCGGGCCTCGCGGAAGGCCAGAAGTGCAGCCGTTGCTGGAACATTCTGCCCGATGTCGGCAGCCATGCCGATCATCCGGACATGTGCGCCCGGTGCGATGCGGCCATGAAGGATTTCACATGATGATGCGGTTACCGGGAAAACCCTTGCGGGCTCCGACGCTCGGCCTCATGGTCGCGCTCGGAATCCTCCTGATTGACCAGGCATCCAAATGGATGCTGCTCGAAATGGCGGGATTTGCCGAAACACCACGCATCATTCCGGTCCTTCCCTTCTGCAACATCGTGCTGGTGTGGAACCGGGGCGTAAGCTTTGGCATGTTTTCCGGAGCCGAGCAGGCCATGCCCTATGCCCTGTCCATCCTTGCGCTCATCATCATGACCATCCTGATGCGCTGGCTGCTCAGAACCATTCGTCCCTATCTGGGTGTCCTGCTGGGGCTGGTTCTGGGCGGAGCCATCGGCAACGTGATTGACCGCCTGCGCTTCGGCGCAGTTGTGGATTTTGCCGATTTCCATGTCGCAGGCTGGCACTGGCCCGCTTTCAACGTGGCCGATGCCGCCATCAGCATTGGCGTAGCCCTGCTCCTCATTGATTCCCTGATCCCTGCAAAGGACAAGACCCCATGACTTCCTTCCCGCGGATTCTTTCCCTCATCGCCCTGACCGTCCTTGTGGCCGGATGCAGCAATGCCCGCCAGACCCTGGGCCTTGGCCGCCAGTCACCCGACGAATTCTCCGTGGTCCGGCAAGCGCCGCTATCCATGCCGCCCGCCTGGGGCCTTACCGCGCCACAGCCCGGCCTTTCCCGTCCACAGGACATTGAACCCACCAAGAGTGCCCGCAACCTGGTCATGGGGGAAACGCCTGCGCCCGCAGGGTCTTCCTCCGGAGAACGCGCATTCCTTTCCTTGGCAGGCGCAAACCAGGCGGACGACAATATCCGTGCGCTCGTGGACCGCGAAACCACCGGCCTTGTCCTTGCCGACAAAAATGCCATCGACAAGCTCATCTTCTGGCAGCAGCAGGATCCTCCCGACCCAATCGTGGACGCAAAGAAGGAAGCCCTGCGCCTGAAGGAAAATGCCGAAAGCGGTACCCCTGTCACCCACGGGGAAACCCCTGTCATCGAACGTCGCCGCAAGGCTCTTTTCGAAGGTGTTTTCAAATAAGTTCCCGGTTGTGTAGGCTTTGACCTTCCTCCCATGATCTGTTAGAATTCTGTCCGGTCAACGCATATGGGGAGGATATCATGGGAACCCTGACGCAAAGCCCGGCCTGGCAAAGGCTTCTGGCACACAAGGCATCCCTCGGCAGTCACTTGCGTGACCTGTTTGAGCGCGATACCCAACGGTTTGAGCATTTTTCCGCCTCCGGAGCCGGGATTTTTCTCGACTATTCAAAAAACCGCATCACCCGCGAAACGCTGGATTGCCTGATTGCGCTCGCCCGCCAGCAGGACGTGGAAGCCTGGCGCGATGCCATGCTGCGCGGCGACCGGATCAACACCACTGAAAACCGCGCCGTCCTCCACACCGCCCTGCGCAACCGCAGCAATACCCCTGTCATGATGGAGGGCCTCGACGTCATGCCCATGGTCAATGAAGGCCTTGCCAAAATGCGCGCTTTCTCTGAAGCCGTGCGCGAAGGCCAGTGGACCGGATTCTCCGGCAAACCCATCAAGGACATCGTCAACATTGGCATCGGAGGATCCGACCTCGGCCCCTGCATGGCCGCCGAGGCACTGAAGCCCTATGGCCATCCCGACCTTTCCGTCCATTTTGTTTCCAACGTGGACGCCACCCACATTTATGAAACCCTGCGCCACCTTGATCCGGCCACCACGCTGTTCATCGTCTCATCCAAAACCTTCACCACCGATGAAACCCTGACCAACGCCGCATCCGCCCGCACATGGCTCATCGGCGCTTCAGAAGATCCTGGAGCCTTGGCCAAGCATTTTGTCGCCGTATCCACAAACCTTTCCGAAGTGGAACGCTTCGGCATCCCGGCCGAAAACATGTTTCCCTTTGAGGACTGGGTGGGCGGACGCTACAGCCTGTGGTCACCCATCGGCCTGTCGCTGGCCGTTTTCATCGGCATGGACGCCTTCGAGGAAATGTTGTCCGGCGCACATGAAATGGACATTCATTTCCGCGACACGCCCCTGGCCAAAAACCTGCCTGTCCTGCTGGCCCTCATGGGCATATGGAACATCAATTTTGAAGGCATGTCCGCCCATGCCATCCTGCCCTATGACCAGTACCTTGCCCACCTGCCCGCCTATCTCCAGCAGCTCGACATGGAAAGCAACGGCAAAACGGTAGACCGCCAGGGCCGCCCGGTGAATTATGCCACCGGCCCGGTCATCTTCGGCGAACCCGGAACCAATGGCCAGCATGCCTTCTACCAGCTCATCCACCAGGGATGGCCCCGCATCTCGGCCGACATCCTTTTCCCGGCCTTGTCCCTCCATCCCCTGGCGGACCACCACATCAAGCTGCTGGCCAACGCGCTGGCACAGGGCGAAGCGCTCATGCGCGGCAAGACCGCTGAAGAAGCAAGAGCCGAACTGGTGGCCGCCGGACTGCCGCCCGAAACCATTGGCCGCCTTCTTCCCCACAAGATCTTTGCCGGGAACCACCCCACCAACACCCTCATGGTTGACCGGATGACGCCACGCCGTCTTGGCGCACTGCTCGCCCTTTATGAGCACAAGATCTTCGTGCAGGGCATCATCTGGAACATCAACAGTTTTGACCAGTGGGGCGTAGAGCTGGGCAAACAGCTGGCCAAGCCCTTGCTCGCCGAACTGCGGGGCAGCCAGCCGCAGCCGCATGACAGTTCCACCGCCGGCCTGTTCCGCGAAATTGCCAAGGTCCGGAGCCGCGCCATATGACCATCCGCCGCCTGCCGGACACCCTTGTCAACCGCATCGCCGCAGGCGAGGTGGTCGAGCGCCCGGCAGCCGCCGTCAAGGAACTGGTGGAAAACGCCATTGATGCCGGAGCTTCCCGCATCGAAGTGGCCATCCGCGATGGCGGACGCAGCTTCATCCTCGTCTCCGATGACGGCTGCGGGATGAATGCCGAAGACCTCGCCCTTGCCATTGAGCGTCACGCCACGTCCAAACTCCCGGACGACGATCTTACCCACATCATGACCCTGGGATTTCGGGGAGAAGCCCTGCCTTCCATCGCGGCCGTCAGCCGCATGGCCATTTCCACCCGGAAACGCGGTGAGGATTCCGGATGGCGCATGACCATTGAAGGCGGCGCCGCCGGGAACGTCGCGCCCGCCGGACACCCGCAAGGCACCCGCATCGAGGTGCGCGACCTTTTTTTTGCCACGCCCGCCCGGCTCAAGTTCCTCAAGACGGTCCGCACGGAAGCGCTGCATGTGCGGGATACCCTTGAACGGCTGGCCATGGCCTATCCGGATGTGGGATTTACCTTTACCGATGATGACCGCACCGTGCTGCGCCTGGATCCAGGCCCGGATGCCAATCCGGCTTCACGGCTCCTGCGTCTGGGCGCCATCATGGGGCAGGATTTTCAGGCCGCCGCCCTGCCTGTCTCCGTCGAACGGGAAGATGCCCGCATGGGAGGCTATATCGGGCTGCCCACCCTCAACCGCCCCACGGGGCAGCACCAGTTCCTGTTCGTGAATGGCAGGCCGGTCCGCGACCGCCTGCTCATGGGTGCCCTGCGCGCCGGATACGCCGATGTGCTGGCCCATGACCGTTACCCCATGGTTGCCCTGTTCATCGACCTGCCTGCGGAAGATGTGGATGTCAACGTCCACCCCGCAAAAACCGAAGTGCGTTTCCGCGACAGCGCAGGCATCCGTTCCCTGCTGGTCTCCGGCATCCGCAAGACCCTGGCCGACGCTGGACACCGCACCGCACCCGCCCTTGCAACCCATGTCCTGTCCGCATTCCATCCCCATGCGGGCGCAGGGGCAAGACCTTTCATGCCCCACGGCGAAATGGCCGATTCCGCCATGACCCAGGCAGCCTTTGCGCCCTTTCCTGGCGAATCCCTGCCACAGGCGCGCACGGAAATGCCGCAGGAAATGGATACCCTGCAAAAGCATCCACTGGGCGCGGCGGTGGCGCAAGTCCACAACACCTTCATTGTCTCGCAGACGGAAGACGGCCTCGTCATCACCGACCAGCATGCCGCCCATGAACGCCTCACTTACGAAAAAATCAAGACAGCCCTTGAGGGAACCGGCATTGCCCGCCAAGCCCTTTTGCTGCCGGAAGTGGTGGACATGCCGGAGGTCGATGCCGAACGCCTTGCCACCCGGCAGGAGGAACTCCTGAAACTGGGCCTCATGATTGAACCTTTTGGCCCGGCCAGCGTTCTTGTGCGCGAAATTCCCGCCCTGCTCGGACAATCCGACATCCAGGGCCTGATAAGGGACATAGCCGACGAACTTTCCGAAAATCCGCAGGAAAGCCTGCTTGCGGGCCGCCTGATGGCCATCTGCTCGCGCATGTCGTGCCACGGTTCCGTGCGCGCCGGACGCACACTTGCCATCGCGGAAATGAATGCCTTGCTGCGCCAGATGGAAGACGCTGCCTTCTCTGGTCAATGCAACCATGGACGCCCAACCCACATTGCGCTAAAGTTATCTGACATTGAACGGCTTTTTGGCCGCCGTAAATAACAAAAACAGGGAATCGCCCACATGAAAATTGTCGCCCACACCGCCCTTGCCCTTGCCCTTTTGACCAGCACATCCGCCATGGCTGCCGATGCGTCCAAAAACCTTCCGCTCAAGCGGGTCATCCTGTCCACCAGCGGACTGGGGCATTTTGAGCATGAGGGCCCCGTCAGTGGCAACAGCACCGTTGACCTGCCCGTCCGACTCGACCAGGTGGACGACATCCTCAAGAGCCTTGTGGTCCTGGATGCCACCGGACGCGTGAGCAACGTTACCCTGCCAGGCCGCGAACCCCTGCAGCAGGCCTTTCGTGACCTGCCCTTTACCGAAACGGATCTCTCCTCCCCGGTCGCCCTGCTCAACGCCCTGCAAGGCGCTGAAGTGAAGATCGACGGGTCCAGCAAGATTGCGGGGCGCCTCCTGCGCGTGGTGGCAGAAGACTCCCGCATGGGCGAGGAAACCGTGACCCGCCACCGTGTCAGCGTGATGACCGATTCCGGCCTTCAACAGGCCGTTCTGGAAAATATCGACAACATCCAGTTCACTTCGGAAAAGCTGCGCACCCAGATTCGCGAAGCCCTGGATGCCATGATGGATGCCAGAACCCGTGACATGCGCACCCTGTCCGTCAACCTGCGCGGCGATGGCAAACGCAATGTCGGCCTCGCCTATGTGGTGGAAACCCCCTTGTGGAAATCCGCCTACCGGATGGTATTGCCCCCCGCTGGCAAGGAAAGCCTTGTACAGGGCTGGGCCGTGGTCGAAAACATGACAGGCGGCGACTGGAACGATGTGGAAATGACCCTGATTTCCGGCAATCCCGTCACCTATCGCCAGCCTCTCTACACGTCCTATTATGTCAGCCGTCCCGAACTGCCCGTCTCGGTCCTCGGCCGCATCATGCCCCGCAAGGATGCGGGCGCTGTCGGCATGGCAGAGGACATGGAAATGATGGACATGTCTTCAGAGTCCTATGGTGGGGGCTCCATGCTCAAGTCCCTGCGCCGCATGGACATGGCGGAAAGCATCATGCCACAGATGGCCATGGCGCCGGCATCCGCCAATTTCTCCAGCATTGCCACCGCCAACAAGGCCACCGAAAGCACCGAAGCGGCAACCCAGGTTCTGTTCCGTTTCCCCGGCACCATTTCGCTCAAGGCCGGCTATTCCATGATGCTGCCTTTCGTGAGTCGCAAAATGCCCGCGGAACGCCTCTGGCTTTACCAGCCCGATGTCAATGCAGACCATCCCCTTGCCGCCCTGCGCCTGAAGAATGACGGCGACTCCAGCCTGCCTTCCGGCATCCTGACCCTTTATGAACAATCCGGCAAAGGCAATGCCACAACCTTTGTGGGCGATGCCGACATGCCCATCCTGGCCAAGGGCGAGGAACGCATGGTGAGCTTTGCGCTGGATTCCAAGACCACCATTCTGCGCGACAGCCGTCAGGACAGCCTGACCGGCGACATCCGCATCAGCGGCGGCGTGGCGCAGATTGCCATCACCAGCCGCGCCGAAACCACCTATACCGTCAAGGCGCCGGAAGGCGAAGACCGCGCCATCCTCATCGAACATCCGAAACGTTCGGGATGGAATCTTGTCGCCCCGGATCCCAAGAGTGCCGAGGTTACAGACGGTTTCTACCGCATTCCGCTCAAGGCCCCGGCGGGCAAGAGCGTGAACCTCAAGGTGGTTCTGGAAAAGCCGGAAATGCGGAGCCTCCAGCTTCTCAACCTGTCCTCCAGCGACATTTCCACCTATCTTGCCAGTTTTGGCAAGGAAAGCCCCAAGGCCCGCAAGGCTTTTGAAACCATGGCATCGCTGCGCCGCGATGTGGATGCGGTGGATGCCGAAATCCGGGCACTCTCCAATGAGCGTGACGGCATCACGAGAGACCAGGAGCGTCTGCGCGACAACCTCGAAAGTGTGCCGGAAGACAGTGATCTGGCCCGCCGCTACCTCGCAACCATGGACAGCCAGGAGACCCGGCTTGAAACCATTGCCAAGGCCATCACCGAACAGGAAAAGGCCAAGGCCAAGGCGGTGGCAAAACTCAAGGCTGCCATCATGGACATGAGCATCTGACAGCGGAGGCAGGATCCTTGCATACACAGCCTGCAGAAATCCTTGTGCGACTGGCACGAATCCTGCCCCTTGTCCTCATCACTTGTGGCGTTTTCATCTCTGTCTTCATGTCCTCCTGCGGACCATCGCAGGAGCGGCAGGAAGTGCTTGTCCATTTTTCGGGACATTCGGAAAACAACACACAAACCATCAACCATGATGTCTTCAATGAAATCCTGCGCACCTATGTGCAACCCGACCGCGACGGAATTTCCCGTTTTGCCTATGGCGAAATTGCTCCGGCCGATCGCGAAACCTTGCGCACCTATATCTTCAACCAGATGGTCCTCATCCCGATTGCCCAGTATTCACGGAACGAGCAACTGGCCTACTGGATCAACCTCTATAATGCCCTGACCCTCCAGCTGGTCCTTGACCATTACCCGGTACGAAGCCTTGAGGACATCAACATTTCCCCGGGCCTGTTCCAGAAAGGTCCCTTTTACAAAAAACTGCTCAAGGTGGATGATATTGCCCTGTCGCTCGACGATATCCGCAACGGCATCCTCCTTCCCGTCTTCAAGGATGCCCGCATCCATTACGCCCTGACCCTCGCATCCCTGGATTCCCCCAACCTGCTGCCACGCAGCTTTACCGCTGCAACAGCGGATGCGCTGCTGGATCAGGCCGCCATCAGCTTCATCAACCATCCCCGTGCGCTGCATTTTGAGGAAGACCACCTGGTTGCCAATGCCCTGTTCCTTTGGTACCGCGACGATTTCGGCTCGGGGGGGGAATTCATCAACCACCTGCTCCGCTATGCCAATTTCGACCTCGCCAAATACCTCATAGAAAATCCGCCTGTTGGCCAATACCATTTTGACTGGACAATCAACGCCATTGATTGAAAGAAACCCCTATGTTATCTATCAGGACATGAGGGGGATGCTCGGACATATCGCAAAAAAATTCCTGTTCATCGTGCTGATGGCACTGGCCGGGATTTCTTCCGCATCGGCCAGGGATATTGCCGAATACTTTGCCAGGCACAATGAATCCGCGCAGGATACTCCCATGGATTTCGCCCCCTGGAGCCATTTCCTGACCACTTATGTTGAACCCGGCATCAATGGCGTCAACCGCATCGACTACAAGCGGGTTTCCGATGAAGACCATGAAGCCCTCGTCCGTTTCATCGACATCACCCTGGCCACCATTCCTGTCAGCCGCCTGCGCCGGCAGGAACAGCTCGCTTACTGGATCAACCTTTACAACGCCCTGATTGTTCGCGTGGCGCTGGATCATTATCCGGTTTCAAGCATCCGCGACATCAACATTTCCGGCCTGTTTTCCAGGGGCCCCTTCAAACGTCGGCTGGCCAAGGTCGAAAATCGTGAAATTTCATTGTCCGACATCCGGGACATCATCCTGATGCCTCCCATCTTCAATGACTCCCGCATTCCCTATGCCCTTTGTGACGGCACCATGGGCGGGCCGCAGATCTGGCCGGAAGCTTTCCAGCCCGCAACCATTGATTTCCAGCTCAACCGGGCCGCCACAAATTTCGTCAACCACCCGCGGGCCTTCAGCATTGAAGATACCCGCCTTACGGCCTCCATGCTTTACAAATGGCAAAAGACTGCATTTGGCAAACAGGATGTCGATATCCTGCTGCACGCCATCCGTTTTGCCGATCCGGGGCTTGTCCCGACCCTGTCGAGTCACAGCCAGATTGATGATTATTTTTATGATTGGCGCCTGAATGAGCCTGATATTTTCAGGCCATAAGTTCCGCGCTTACAAAACCCCGTCTTCAATATAGGAAAGCAAGGGTTCCCAGTCCGCCCTGAAAACCTCTGTCCGCTTGTCCTTGAGGTCAAACAGGCCCAGCCCCACATTGGCAACCTCGGAATAGAGCTGGCTGTCACGCAAGCGGGTCAGGACATTGAGCCCCGCCCCATTCAGGAAAAGGTCCAGCCGCGCTGCCGCACGCGTGTTGGCACGCACGCGGTTTCCCACCAGCGCAAGGATCTTCCGGTTGCGGCGCACCGCCTTGATGTCTGAAAGTTTTTTGAGGAACTGCCGCGACCCGTCCTCATCAAACACGGAAGGCAGCACCGGGATGACAATGATGTCGGCCATGTCCACCAGTTCCTCAATCTGACCACGCCGCATGGCGGCCGGCGCATCCATGATGAGCCTGTCCACCCCACGGGGCACCTTGAGGGCCTCCCCGCGCGACCAGCTGCATGTGGCAATGGCCGCAAGATGGCTTGGCCGCCTGGCCGCCCACAACAGGCTGGAATGCTGTTTGTCCGCATCGGCCAACAGAACCTGTCGCCCGGCAGAAGCCATGGCGACCGCAAGATTCGTGGCCATGGTCGTCTTGCCACATCCGCCCTTGGTATTGCCAACCAGGATTGAAATCATCGTGCATCCCCAGGAAATGAGATCATCACTTTCTTACTTACCCGACTGGGCCCCAAATGTCGATAACCCGCATCACTTGATTTTTGGCCAGCTTTCTGGCAGTCTCTACAGCAGTATGTTTTCATGCTCGAAAGGGGCAATGCCATGACAAAGTCGGAACTGATCCTGCGCCTTGCGCAACGCAACCCGGAACTCTATCAGCGCGACGCCGAGAAAATCGTTGATGTCGTTTTCGAGGAAATCGCCCAGGCCCTCAGCCGCGGTGAACGCGTTGAACTGCGCGGATTTGGTGCCTTTTCCGTCAAGGATCGCAAACCCCGCATTGGCCGGAATCCCCGTACGGGCACATCCGTTTCGGTCCCCGGCAAGCGCGTTCCGTTCTTCAAGACCGGAAAATTCCTGCGGGATCGCCTGAACGGCAAAGTCTGAGTTTTTTCATCCGTCCAAGGAGTTCACGCCATGCGCCTGTTATCCTGGCTCATCACGATCCCGCTGGCTGGCATCATGGTGGTATTCGCCATTGCGAACCGCCACCTTGTTGACATCTCCACCGGCCCCCTTGGGGATTCCATCCGCATGCCGCTGTTCATTCCCGTTCTGCTGGCGCTGCTCATCGGTTTTCTGCTGGGCAGCCTGTCCACCTGGCTTTCCTGCATGATTCGCACCAGCCTTCCCAAAAACAGGAACCGTTCCCGCACGGCACGCGACCTTGCAGTCCTTCGTGATGACATCATCCGCGATGACCACAAGGCCAACGCTCCCAAGGAGTAATTCCACATGAACTGGATCACCAACATTGTCCGCCCAAAAATTCGGGCGCTGGTTCCCGGACGCCAGCATGACCTGCCAGACAACATGTGGATCAAGTGTCCCAATTGCGGCGCCATGCTGTTTCACCGCGATCTTGAGCAGAACCACAAGGTCTGTCCGCATTGCAACCACCACATGCGCCTTGAGGTGGACAAACGTCTGGACCTGATTTTTGACAATGCTTCATGGCGCACCATCGAATTGCCGAAGGTGCCGTCGGACCCGCTCAAGTTCCGTGACCAGAAGAAATACACCGAACGGCTCAAGGATTACCGCAGCAAGACGGGCCGCGAGGATGCCATTGTTGTTGCTTATGGCGAAATTTCGGGCATTGAAGCCGTGGTGGCCGCCTTTGATTTCAACTTCATGGGAGGATCCATGGGGATTTCCGTGGGAGAAGGCATTGTTGCCGCCGCCCGCCTGGCCATCCTCCAGCAAAGCCCCCTGATCATCATTCCGGCCTCCGGAGGCGCCCGCATGCAGGAAGGCATGCTGTCCCTGATGCAGATGCCTCGCACCACCATTGCGGTCACCCAGGTCAAGGAAGCCGGCCTTCCCTTCATTGTCCTGCTCACCGACCCAACCACGGGCGGTGTCAGCGCATCCTTTGCCATGCTCGGCGATATCCATATTGCCGAACCCGGTACGCAAATCGGCTTTGCCGGGGCGCGCGTCATCCAGGAAACCATAAGGGAAACCCTGCCCAGCGGATTCCAGCGTGCCGAATACCTCAAGGACCATGGCATGGTGGACATGGTGGTGGCCCGCAAGGACCTGCCGGAAACCTTGGGACGAATCCTCTCCATCCTGCGCCAGCCCCTTGAAAAGGCCAAGGTCATCCGGCTTCCCCTGGGTGTCGCCAAACCTGCCTTGCGCAGCATTGGGGGCCGCAAGGCGGACAGCAGCGACAATGCCAAGGATTCCCGCAAGCGCACAATCAAGCGTGCCCGGAAGGATGACTCTGGTGACGAACCCATCTGACGGGCCTCGCCGCATCATCCTTGTCGATGATGACCGCAATATCCTCGCTTCGGTATCCATCGCCCTTGAAACCGAAGGATTCTCGGTGGAGTCCTTTACCGATGGCGAACAAGGCCTGCGCGCCATCCTTGCACATCCCCCCGGCCTGGTGGTGCTGGACATCAAAATGCCCCGCATGGATGGCATGGAAGTTCTCACCCGGCTGCGCCGGACCTCCCAGATCCCCGTCATTTTCCTGACGTCAAAGGATGATGAAAGCGACCAGATTGAAGGCCTGCGCATGGGGGCAGACGACTACATTACGAAACCCTTTTCCGTCAATTTGCTGATCCAGCGCATCCTGACCATCCTGAGACGACAGCAGATCCGCGGAAACCCTGTGGCAGACAGCAAAACCATCCAGCGCGGCCCCCTGACCATGGACGCCAACCGGCAGACCTGTTCCTGGAAAGACAAGGACGTGGATCTTACCGTGACCGAATTCCTGCTGGTCTGGCTGCTGGCCGAATACCCCGGACATGTCAAGACCCGCAACCAGATGATGGACGCGGCCTATGGCGAAAACCTCTATGTCGATGACCGCACCATCGACAGCCACATCAAACGCATCCGCAAGAAATTCCGCGATCTTGACCCGGATTTTTCCCACATAGAAACCCTTTACGGGGCAGGATACCGCTTTGTGGAACCCTGACCGCATCCGCGCCTTTGCAGGACGCATGCGCAACCGTTTCCTGCCAGCCTGTGGCCCTGAACAAAACAGCTCGATCAAACTGATCTGGCTGACCTTTTACTGCACGCCACGCCCGCGCGCCGACATCTGGGGCGTATCCCGGCTGACCTTGCGCATTCTTGCGGTCAATGTCCTGTCGCTCGCCACCCTTGTTGGCGGTTCGCTCTACCTCGTGACCTACCAGGAAAAGCTGGTCGCCACGGAAATCAATGCCCTTCAGCGTGAAGCCAGCATCTTCGCAACGGCCCTTGGAGAAGGGGCCGTATTCCGCTCCCCTGCCGGACACTATAGCGTATCGGGAAACCTGGCCCGCCAGATGGTCTCCCGTCTGGTGGACAAGACCAATATCCACACCCAGCTCCTTAATCCGCAAGCCCGGGTCATCACTGAACAGAAGCAGGAACCGCCCCCCCCGGAACAGGATCCCCTGGACACCTCCATGTCCCGGAAAAAATTCTTCGGAACGCTTGACCGCATGGTTGCCTATTTTTCATCCCTGCTGGAAAACATCCTTTTCCAGCATCAGGACCTGCCCGGCATTTCCGACGCGCTCGCCTTCACACCCAACACCCCGGACACGGCAGCCGCCCTGTCCGGAAAATCCTCGTCCACCGCATGGCGCCTTGAAAATGGCCACATCGCCTTTTCCGCCGCCGTTCCCATCACCCGCAGCGGCGTCATCCTGGGCGTTGTCCACCTCTGGCGCGACAGTTCCCGCATTGATGAAACCATGCGGTCGGTCCGCTGGGACTTCCTGCGCGTTTTCCTTGGCGCCTTGTCCATCACCATCCTGCTCTCGCTTTACCTGGCCAGCGCCATAGCACATCCCATCAGGCGTCTCGCCATCGCGGCCGAAAACATCCGGAAAGGCCATTCCGATGCCGGCGGCCTTCCGGATTTCTCCCGTCGCCATGATGAAATCGGCGACCTTTCCCTTGCCTTGCGGGCCATGACGGCAACTCTGGAATCCCGCCTGAACAGCATGGAAAAATTTGCCGCCGATGTCTCCCACGAAATCAAGAACCCCCTGACATCCCTGCGCAGCGCGGTGGAAACCCTCGCCCGTGTCAAGACACCTGAACAGCAGCAGAAACTGCTGTCCATCATCAGCCATGACGTTCTGCGGATTGACCGCCTGATCACCGACATCTCCAAAGCATCACGGCTGGATGTTGAACTCTCGCGCACGGAGGCCGTGGCCATTGACATGCGCACCCTGCTGGGCAACCTGGCAGATGCCCATGCCACCACCGCAGCCGGCCAGGAGGCATCCCCCCACATCCAGCTGGACCTGCCGCCACAGGAAGTCCCCCTCATGGTTACCGGAAACCACGACCGGTTGATGCAGGTGCTGGAAAACATTCTGGCCAATGCCCTGTCCTTCACCCCCCCCAACAGCCAGATCCACATGGAAGCCCGGCACAAGGATGCCCATCTTCTGGAAATCCGCATCCGCGACGAAGGGCCCGGCATTCCACCCCACAAGCTGGAAACCGTGTTTGAACGTTTTTATTCGGAACGCCCCTCAAATGAGGAATATGGCTATCATTCCGGCCTGGGACTGAGCATTTCCCAACAGATTGTCAAAGCCCATGGCGGGCAGCTCCTGGCAGACAATCATATCGACAATCAGGGCAACATCCGGGGAGCTGTATTCACCCTTTTGCTGCCTCTGCGCAACAGCGCCTGACCCCTGTCTCTCCCAAGACGGAAGCCTTCCGCTACATCCGGCCTTCCTGGCGTGTCGGCCCAAAATACAGCTTGCATAGCCTGGAAGGATCGAGGCCCTGGTAATCCGGCGCGCCATTATTCCAGTGGGTGCCATAACATCCGGTTCCCTGCTGTACGGTCTGGACATACCCGAACTGGCTGCGGCCATCGTCAATCTTGCGGTCAATCAGCGCAATGACGCGAATGGGCAGGATATCCCCTCCCGCCTGCTGGCCGATGCTGCCGGAATCCACATTGTTGATGCCGGGGCCATGAATGCGAAACCAGAACCCGTAAGGGTTGAGGTTGATGGCGTCAATGATCGCGCCCCGGAAATGCCCGGAAGGAAAGGGCACTCCGGACTGGCCATCATGGTTGGCGGTACAGGCGGGACAGGGAGATATCCCGGAAACACGCCCCGTGGAGGCCAGATCGTTCCAGACATGCACAACTTCCGCATTGCCGGAAATCTCGGAATCTCCATTGTCATCCCCCGGCAAACGACGGTGTTCAGACTTGAAAACTTCCCAGCCGCCCTGAATTTCGGAAATGGAAATGAAAATCCGGTTGACCCTTGCGGATTCAACAAGATCCAGTCCCTTCAGGATACCGCCAACCAAAATCCCTATGACAATAAGGACGATTGCCAGCTCAACCAGGGAGAAACCCGCCTTTGCATGTCCGGTTCCGTTCATGAGAAAAACTCATGGGGTCCGATCTTTTGATTGTCAACCCAAAAGTGGCGGCTTTCCGCTTTTTTTGCGATTGACAGGAAGCGCGGGGAGCCGCAACATATCCTCATGCTCATCCTCCACGGAACATGCATTGACATTGATGGCGCGGCCGTCCTCCTGCGGGGGGAATCCGGCAGCGGAAAATCCGACCTTGCCTTGCGCCTGATTGAGGATGGCGCCCGGCTCATCGCCGATGACCAGACCTGTTTCATCCGACAGGATACCCAATTGCTTGCTTCCCCGCCCGACTCCATCCAGGGCCTTCTGGAAGTCCGGGGCGTGGGCATCGTCCGCGTTCCCTTTTCCCGGAAGGTTCCCCTGCGGCTTGTGGTGGATCTCCTGCCGGACGCCGGCATTGAACGCATGCCGGAGAAAACCGCAGTCATCCTGATGGACCTCCATTTTCCCAGCGTTTCCCTCCCGGCCTTCCATGCCGCCAGCGCCGCCAAGGTGCGCATGGCCCTGGCCTGCAGCCTCCATCCGGACATGGTTTCCTCATGACCCCTCCTGCCGACCTTTTCCCCGAAAGTCCTTCAGGTCTGGCCTCGCGGCATCCCAAACTGCCGCCGCGCCGTGTCATCCTCGTGACGGGCATGTCCGGCGCCGGATTGTCCACCACCATCAAGGCCCTTGAAGACCTGGGATATGAAACGGTGGACAACCCCCCTCTTTTCCTCATCAGCGGGCTGCTGGAACAAGGCGACATGCTGGGCCGACCTCTGGCCATTGGTCTGGATTCCCGTACCCGCGGCTTTTCCGCCGAAGCTTTCCTGGGGCAGATGCGGGAGCTGGCGGCCCGCCCCGGCCTGCAGGTCCAGACTGTTTTCATTGAATGCGGCGACGACATCCTGCTGCGAAGATACACGGAAACCCGGCGCAAGCATCCCTTGGCCCTTGACCGCCCGGTAATTGACGGCATCCTGCGTGAACGCCGCCTGCTGTCAGGCCTGCGCGATGAGGCTTCCCTCGTCATTGACACCTCGGACATGACCCTGCATGACCTGCGGCGTCTGGTAGGGGGACATTTCCATGTAGATATCAAGCCAAAACTGAGCCTGTTTGTCATGTCTTTTGGTTTCCCGCATGGCGTTCCCCGCGAGGCCGACATTGTTCTGGACGCCCGTTTCCTGCGCAATCCCCATTATGATCCGATCCTGCGCCCCCTCACCGGCAAGGATGCCGCCGTGGGGGAATATGTGGCGCGCGACCCGGATTACCCGGCGTTCATCAACAATATCACTCAACTCATTGATCCCCTGTTGCCTCGTTTCCAGCAAGAGGGTAAAAGCTACCTGACCATTGCCATTGGCTGCACGGGAGGACGGCACCGTTCCGTCTTCATTGCCGAAACGCTGGCGGAATGGATCAGGGACAAGGGATATCCCGTAGGCACCAACCATCGGGAACTGTCACGGCAGAAAGGATAAGCTATGATTGGTTTAGTTCTTGTCACCCATGGACAATTGGGACGCGAATTCATCGCGGCCCTCGAACATGTTGTCGGCCCGCAGGAACAGGTGCAGGCTGTCTGCATCGGCGCTGACGACGACATGGAAACCCGCAGGGCGGAAATCATCCAGGCGGTGGCGAATGTCAACAGTGGGAACGGCGTTGTCGTTCTAACCGACATGTTTGGCGGCACCCCGTCCAACCTTGCCATCTCCGTCATGAACCCGCCGGACATCGAAGTCATCGCAGGGGTCAACCTGCCGCTGCTCGTCAAGCTAGCCAGCCTCCGGAATGAACCCATGGCCAAGGCTGTTGCCACCAGCCGCGACGCCGGGCGCAAATACATCAATGTTGCCTCGGCCCTTCTGGCGGAGGGCGGCTGATGGAAAATCCAACCCGCCACAAGGCTGTTGTCACCATTGCCAACACCCGCGGCATGCACGCCCGGGCAGCCGCGCGATTTGTCAAGATTGCCCAGGGGTTTTCTGCGAACATCGAAGTGGAACGCAACGACATCAGTGTCAGCGGACGTTCCATCATGGGCCTCATGATGCTGGCCGCCGGACAAGGGACACGCATTACCATCCGCGCCAATGGCCAAGACGCCCCGCAGGCCATCGAACATCTTGTAAACCTCGTGGAACGCCGCTTCGACGAGGCATGATCTCCGCATGAAGAAGGGAGCTGCCATGGCAGATTTCAAGGTCAAGGATATGGAACTTGCCGCCTGGGGCCGCAAGGAAATCACCATTGCCGAAAGTGAAATGCCAGGCCTCATGGCCCTGCGCGCCGAATATGCCGGACAGAACCCGCTGGCAGGCGCCCGGATTGCCGGTTCCCTGCACATGACCACCCCCACCGCCGTGCTGATTGAAACCCTGCGCAGCCTTGGCGCCGATGTCCGATGGGCGTCCTGCAACATCTTCTCCACCCAGGATCAGGCCGCCGCTGCCATTGCCGCAACCGGTGTCCCGGTTTTTGCCTGGAAAGGCATGTCGGATGAAAACTTCTGGTGGTGTCTTGAGCAAACCATCATCGGTCCGGATGGATGGCGCCCCAACATGATTCTCGATGATGGCGGCGACCTCACCAACGTCCTGCATGACAAATTCCCGGAGCTGCTGGAAGGCGTGCGCGGCATTTCCGAGGAAACCACAACGGGCGTCCATCGCCTTTATGACCGCGCCCGTACCGGAACCCTCAAGGTCCCCGCCTTCAATGTGAACGACAGTGTCACAAAATCCAAGTTTGACAACCTTTACGGCTGCCGGGAAAGCCTGGTGGACGGTATCAAGCGCGCCACCGGCGTCATGCTGGCAGGCAAGGTTGCCGTCGTGTGCGGCTATGGCGATGTCGGCAAGGGGTCGGCGGCCAGCCTACGCGGACAGGGCGCACGCGTTCTCATCACCGAAATCGATCCCATCTGTGCCCTTCAGGCCGCCATGGAAGGTTATGAGGTCGTTCGCATGGCCGAGGCTGCACCGCTGGGAGACATTTTTGTCACCGCCACCGGCAACGTCTCCGTCATTACCCGTACCCACATGGAACGGATGAAAGACCGCGCCATTGTCTGCAACATTGGTCATTTTGACAGCGAAATCGACATCGCAGCCCTGTCAGACCTGGCCTGGACGGAAATCAAGCCGCAAGTGGATGAAGTGACCTTCCCGGATGGCCACCACCTCATCATCCTTGCCAAGGGGCGTCTTGTGAACCTGGGCTGCGCCATCGGCCATCCCTCCTTCGTCATGAGCGCATCCTTCACCAACCAGGTGCTGGCCCAGATCGAGCTCTGGCAAAATCCTGGCAAATACGCGCCCGGCGTACATATTCTGCCGAAACAGCTTGACGAAAAAGTGGCCCGCCTGCATCTGGGCCGCCTTGGCGTGAAACTGGAAACCCTGACGCCACAACAAACAGAGTACCTGGGCCTTCCTGCAGAAGGGCCCTTCAAACCCGACCATTACCGCTACTGACCGGAAGGACTGATCCACCGCATGCCCTTTTCCCGGAAACATGGCCCGCTTGCAAGATTCCTGGATTGCCTCTACGGGAGGGCCTCCAGGGAAACTGAAGTCCTCATCAAGCAGATGCTTGTGGGAACGGCTTCAACCGGCTGTTTCTGGACGGCAACCGGCGATGAAATCCTCGCTGACAATTTCGGGGTATTCTTTGGCCATCCCGACCTGCCGGAATTTGGTGCCATCCGGGAAACCCTTCTCCATGAAGGAGAAGACCTCTGGCACAACCTGGAAGGCCTTATCCGCACCGGAAACGCCTTTGAAACCACCCTCACCACCCATGATGGCCGCATTCTGGCCTGCGAGGGACGCCCCGCCGCAGGCGGGTGCATGATCCGCCTGCGCGACCTCACGGAAAGCATCCTGGCCAGCAACCAGCTGGCCGAACGCAAGAACCTGCTCGACAGCCTGCCCGTCCCTGTCTGGCGGCGCGACCAGGCACTGGGGATCGAATGGTGCAACCGCGCCTATGCCCATGCCGTGGGCGTGGACCAGTCTGAAGCCATTTCGAGCCAGATGGAACTGGGATCCAGCCGGGAATCCTTTGGCCGCAACATGGCGCGCAGGGCCATGGAAAAAGGTCTTGTCCAGACGGAACGCCTGCATACGGTCATCCGCGGCCAGCGCCGCCTCCTGCAAATCAGCGAAAAGCCGCTGACCGGAGAATCCGAAGCCCCCGGAACCATTGGTTTCGCCCTTGACCTGACCGATGTTGAGCAAACCCGGAGCGAACTTGAACGCCATATTGCCGCGCATGAGGATGTGCTGGAACATCTCAGCACCGCCGTGGCGATTTACGGACCGGACAAGCACCTGCAATTCTACAACAGCGCCTTTTCCCAACTCTGGCAGCTGGAGGATTCCTGGCTGGAAACCAAGCCGTCCTTTGCCGACATCCTCGAAATCCTGCGCGACCAGCGCCGCCTGCCGGAATCCGTGGATTTCCGGGCCTACAAGAACCAGTGGCTGGCCAAATTCACCGACCTCCTCCAGCCGGAGGAAAGCCTTCTCCACCTGCCAGACGGCACCACCCTGCGCGTTCTCATTGCCCCGCATCCGCTGGGCGGCCTGCTGCACATCTACGAGGATGTCACCAGCCGCATCCAGCTGGAAACCTCCTACAACACCCTGATGGCCGTGCAGCACGAAACCATCAACAACCTGGCCGAAGGCATCGCGGTGTTTGGCAGTGATGGCCGCCTCAAGCTTTCCAATTCCGCCTTTCTCCACATCTGGGAACTGACCCCGGAAGACCTGGCCGAAGAACCGCACGTCACCCAGCTCATCACCCGGATGGGAGAAGCCTTCGAAAATGGCGGCGCCTGGAACACCTTCCGGGAAACCTTCCTGAACAATGCCCTGGGACGCGGACAGGAAAGCGGACGCGCCACACTGTCCAGCGGCACGGTCCTGGAATATGCCTTCCTGCCCCTGCCGGATGGCGCCATGCTGTGCAGCTGCCTCGACATCACCGCCGGCGCACGCGCCGAACAGGCCTTGCGCGAACGCAATGCCGCGCTCAAGGCCGCCGAACGGCTCAAGGTCGATTTTCTCGCCAACGTTTCCTACCAGCTGCGCACCCCCCTCAACGCCATCATCGGCTTTGCGGAAATCCTGGCCAAGGCCTATTTCGGCCAACTCAATCCCCGCCAGCAGGAGTATGCGGAAGGCATCCTTGAAGGCGGACAGAAACTCTTCTCCCTCGTCAACGACATCCTGGACCTTTCTGCCATTGAAGCCGGCTACATGCGCCTCAACCTGTCGATGGTCGATGTGGAATATGTCCTGTCCACCGTGGTCAGCCTTACCGAGGAATGGGCGCGCAAGCACAACCTCATCCTTGAAATGCACTGCGCCCCGGATGTGGGCTCCATCATTGCGGACGAACAGCGCATCAAGCAGGTTTTGCTCAACCTGGTGAGCAACGCCATCCGATTCAACCGTCCCGGCGGCCAGATCATGGTCTCCGCATGGCGCGAAGGCAATGAAGCCCTGCTCAGCGTTTCCGACAATGGCTGCGGAATCGCAGAATTCCTGCACGGACAAGTCTTCGAGCCCTTTGAACGCGCCGATGGGGGCCCACAGCAGGGGGCCGGACTGGGGCTCGCCCTTGTCCACAGCTTCATTGATCTCCATGGGGGAAAGGTGGAGCTTTCCAGCCAGGTGGATGTCGGAACCACCATCATCTGTCGCCTGCCTTTCCAAGCCATTGCCACCGGTTTCCGGGAGGATTGATCCATGACGACAAACCTGCCCCTTCCCTTTTGCCACGATCTGGCAGACGAAGCTGCGACCATTGCCTTTGGCCGTGGTATCGCAGCGCTTCTCCGGCCCGGCGATGTTGTGGCCTTGTGGGGAGATCTTGGCGCCGGGAAAAGCTGTCTGGCCCGCGCCATCATCATGGCACGAAAGCCCGAAGAAAACGAAGCGCCCAGCCCAACCTTCACACTGGTGCAGACCTATGGCGACATCTGGCATTTCGACCTCTACCGCATCCGGGAAGCCGATGAGATCTATGAGCTGGGCTGGGATGAAGCCCGCGAAGACGGCATCCTCCTCATTGAATGGCCCGACCGGCTGGGAACCCTCCTGCCGGAAAACCGGCTCGATATCACCCTGACCTTTCCGTCACCCGACCGGCCCGACCGTCGCATGATCTGCCTCACCGCCTCCCCTGCATGGCTTGACCGCTGGAGCGCCTTCCGGGCCCTTGTCCCATGATGTCCATCACCACTGGCATGCTGCTGGCCGCCGGACGTGGAGAGCGCATGCGTCCACTCACCGACACCTGCCCCAAACCGCTGCTGGAAATCTCTGGACGTTCCATGCTGGACCGGGCGCTTGACCAGATGGAGGCGGCGGGCCTCACGCGGATTGTCGTCAATGCCTGCTACCGGGCCGGTCAGGTGGAACAGGCGCTTGCCACCCGAAACGGCCCCTGCCTTTTTTCCCGTGAAAGCGAAGCCTTGGAAACCGGGGGCGGCATTTGCAATGCCCTGCCCCTGCTGGGAGACAAACCCTTTTTTGTCATGAATGGCGACGGCGTGCTGGAAAATACCGATCCTTCCCCTTTCGCCCGGCTGGCTGCCGCATGGAATAGCGCCCGCATGGATGCCCTGCTGCTGGTGCTCCCGGTGGCAAAGGCCCATTTCTTCGGCAGCCCCGGCAATTTCCGCCTCCTGCCGGATGGACGGCTTGTCCATGGCACACAGGAACAGCCCGCCGACATGGCCTATATCGGGCTGCAAATCCTCCACCCCCGCTTGTTCCACGGCATCGCGCCCCATGCGTTCCCCTTGCGGGAACTCTATGCCAAGGCCGCAGGCGCGGGCCGCCTTTTTGGCCTGACGCACACCGGAACATGGCTGCATGTCGGTACACCAAAGGCTTATGCCGAGGCTCCCGCCCTCATGGAACACCTCGGAATTCCATAAAAAAAGGGGCGGGAAAATCCCGCCTTCGATGTCCATCATACCGGAATCCCCGGACGTGACATCCAGCATCATTTGTGGCGCGTCACATCGACAACAGGCATTCCGGGCACCACGTTCATCGTCGAAGGATTGCCGGAAACCACCGACATCGAAAGCCCCGTCGAACTCCCCCCGTCACGCTCCGAAACCCACGAGGCACGGGAGTATCCCCGGTATCGTAAGTGATCTTGCGAATCCTGTACCCCTGCGCAGCCGCAGCAGCGCCTGCACCACAAAAAAGCAACTGGCATTCCCGGTGTCTTTCCCTCCCGTTTTCCCGAAGCGTCCGCCTTTCGCGGGAGCGGCGGCAGCGCACACGGGGAACGCTTTTCCTCTCCCGTGGCACGCCACGATCACCTGTGGCATTTTCCCGAAAAATCGGGCATCATTTCCCCATGAAGGGCGTGTTCAACATTCCTGCCGGTTGCGCGTTCGTGGACGACCTTGCCCGCGGCGTGCTGGCCCACGCCCGGGAGACAGGAATTCCCCTGCCGCAACACCTCATCCTGCTACCCACCCGCCGGGCCGCGCGCGCCCTGCGGGAAGCCTTCCTGCGACAGTCGGACGGCCTGCCTGTCCTCCTGCCCCGCATGATGCCTGTCGGCGATGCCGATGATGCCGATATTGCCCTGTCCCCTGGCGGCGCAGGCATTCTTACCCTGCCACCCGCCATCACCCCACTGCGTCGCCAGCTCCTGCTGGCCCGCCTCGTCATGGCCCGCGAAGCCATGTCCGCCGACCAGGCCGCCCTGCTGGCACAGGCTTTGGGCGACTTTCTGGACGAGGTGCAAACCGAAGGCGCCGATCTTTCCCGCCTGAAAGAGCTTGTTCCGGAACGTTTTGCCCTGCACTGGCAAAAAACCCTCGACTTCCTCTCCATCCTGACCAGCCACTGGCCCAGGATCCTGGAACAGGAAGGTGTCATGGACATTGCTGCGCGCCGAATGCAGCTCCTGCGCATGCAGGCAGAGGCATGGCGCACCACTGCCCCCTCCCATCCGGTCATTGCCGCCGGTATCACAGGCTCCATTCCGGATGCCGCAGCCTTGCTGGGGGTCATCGCCACCCTGCCGCAGGGAATGGTGGTTCTCCCCGGACTGGATGCCGGGATGGATGAAGACAGCTGGCAGGCTTTGGGAGACAGCCACCCGCAGCATCCCCTGCGCACCCTGATGGAACGCCTTGGCCTTGACCGCAAAAATGTCCAGCCATGGCCAACCACCACCGCAGCCATCCCTGACCGGACACGTCTCTTGCGGGAAGTCATGCGCCCTGCCGAAACCACCGACCTCTGGCGCGCCCTGCCACAAAACCTGTCGGAAAGCCTTGGCGGCCTGCACCGCATCATTGCCGGAAATCCGCGCGAAGAAGCAGAAAACATTGCCGTCATCCTGCGCAAATGCCTTGAAACACCAGGGAAAACAGCCGCCCTCATCACGCCGGACCGTGCCTTGGCTCGGCGGGTTTCCGCCGCCCTTGGACGATGGGCCATTACCGTCAATGATTCGGCGGGCACCCCCCTTTCCCACACCCCGGTTGGCAGCTGGTTGCGCCTGACCGCCGCCATGGCCGCCAGTCCACACGACCTGCCCACCCTGTTTGCCGGACTGAAGCATCCCCTCATGGCAGCGGGCCTTGCCCCTGCCAGTGCCCGGAAACATGTTCGTGCGCTCGAAAAAACCGTACGTTCCACACTTCTGGACCATGACGATCCCCTGTCGCCCTGTGCGGATACGGAACAGGGCCTGTGGCTGGCCAATGCCCGAAGTCGCCTCGCCCCTCTGGCCAACCTTCTGGAAAATCCGGACGTCCCCGTTTCCCTCCACACGCTTCTTGCAACCCACATTTCCGTTGCCGAAGCCTTGGCCGAAGACGGCGAAAACCCTGGCTCTGCCCGCATCTGGCACCATGATGATGGCGAGGCGGCGGCCCGCTTCCTGGCTGAGCTGGATGCCGCAGCCCATGACTTTCCAGACATTCCCGCCAGCGATTACGCCGGCCTCATGGAAGGGCTCATGGCGAATGTCCCGGTGCGTCCACGCTATGACTTCCACCCGCGCCTGTTCATCTGGGGCCTCATGGAAGCCCGGTTGCAACAGGCGGACATCCTCATCCTTGGTGGGCTCAATGAAGGCACCTGGCCAGGCGCCACCGCCACTGACCCATGGATGTCGCGCCCTTTGCGCCAGGATTTTGGCCTCCCGCCGCCCGACATCGCCATCGCTCAGGCGGCCCTGGATTTCAGCCAGGGGTTCACGGCACCGGACGTCTGGCTCTCCCGCTCCCTGCGCGCAGAAGGCTCCCCCACCCAGCCTGCCCGCTGGCTGCTCAGGCTTGATGCCGTGCTTGAAGGAACAGGTCTTCCTCCCAACTGCATTGACGATGCCGTCATCGCCAGCTGGGCCAAGGCCATGAACCAGCCGGATCATTTTGCTCCCGGAGAACGTCCCGCCCCCTGTCCGCCGGTTTCCGCCCGGCCCCGCCGCCTTTCCGTGACAGCCATTGAAACATGGATACGCGACCCTTATGGCCTCTATGCCCGCCATGTCCTCGGCCTGCGCAAGCTTGAACCCATCAATGCCACACCTGGCGCTGCCCAGCAGGGGTCTGCCCTGCATGAGGCCCTGCACCGCTTCCTCACCCAGTACCCCGACCGCCTGCCGGATCATGCCCTGGAAGACCTGTTGGCCTTTGGACGTGAAGCCTTTGGCCCAACCCTTGCCCGCGAGGATGTCTGGGCCTTCTGGTGGCCACGCTTTGTCGAAAACGCCAAATGGTTCCTCGCCAAACAGGACAAACGCCTGAACCAGGGCATAAAACCCTGCGCTGCGGAAGTTTCCGCCAGCATGGTGCTGGATGCGCCCGCCGGGCCTTTCACCCTGACGGCCAAGGCTGACCGCATCGACCGGGATTCTGATGGAAACCTCATCATCATCGACTACAAGACAGGCGTGCCGCCACAGAAAAAAGCCATGGAATCCGGCCTTGCCCCCCAGCTTCCCCTTGAAGCGGCCCTGGCAGAGGCAGGGGCCTTTTCCGACATTCCCGCAGCGCCCGTGGCGCGCATGGAAATCTGGCACATGAATGGCCGCCCCAAAGACCTGGACATCAAAACCTTCGCGGCCAGCCTTGTTGCCCCGGAAATGGAACGCCTGCAAACCCGCATTGCCCACTATGATGATCCATCCACCCCCTATGACGCCATTCCCCTGCCCGGCCGCGCACCACGCTTCAATGATTACGCCCATCTTGAGCGCACGGATGAATGGTCGGTCACGGAAAATGACGGCGGGGAGGACAGCCCATGACCTCCGGGACGCCCAAACAATATGCGGCCGCTGATCCGCAAAGCTCTGTCTGGGTTGGAGCTTCGGCAGGCACCGGGAAAACCAAGGTCCTGACCGACCGTGTCCTGCGCCTGCTGCTCTCGGGCGTTTCCCCCGAACGCATCCTCTGCATCACCTTCACCAAGGCCGGAGCCATGGAAATGGCCTCGCGCATCAACAGGCGGCTGGCCCGCTGGGCCATCCTTGATGACCTGGCCCTTGCCGAAGAGGTTGCGGATCTTGGCGACATCCCCCCCTATGAGGCAGACATCCGCACGGCCCGCAAGCTTTTTGCCCGCGTTCTTGACACGCCTGAAGCCCTGCGCATTGAAACCATCCATGCCTTCTGCCAGTCGGTGCTGCGGCGTTTCCCGCTGGAAGCCGGAATATCGCCCCACTTCGAGGTCCTTGACGACCTTTCAGCCGACGAAATCCTCGACAAGGCCCAGCGCGCCATGATTGCCCGCATCCGCAACGGCGGGGCTACGCCTTCCTCCACCTCCGGCTTGGCCGCCGTCAGCGCCTTTACCAACGAGGAAGGATTTTCGGACATCCTGCGCGCCTTGCTGGCCGACCGCGGACGCCTGTCGGAAACCAAGGCAAAACATGGCGGCATTGCCCACATGCGCCGCACCATGGCCAAGACCCTTGGCCTTGAGCCTTCTGCCACTCTTGAACATGTCTCCGCCTGTCTCTGCGCAAGCGTGGATGATGCCGCCCTGAAAGCCGCCTGCACCCTTCTGGATGGCGGCTCCGATGCCGACCAGAAACGTGCGAACGCCATCCGGGCTTGGCTGGCGGAAAAAGACCGCAGTACAAGCCTCGACGCCTATATTGCCCTTTTCCTGACCATGGAAGGCGCCGCGCGCAAAACACTGGCGACCAAGACCTGCGCTGCGGCGCTCCCTGCCCTGCAACAAGAACAGGAGCGCCTGCGCCAAGGCCTGCAGGCCCTCAAGGCGGCCCGCTGCCTGGAGGCCAGTTGCGGCCTCCTGCATCTGGCAGATGAAATCCTGCACGACTATGCCCGAACCAAAAAAGCCCGGGCATTGCTGGATTATGACGACCTCATTCTTGCCACCCGCACCCTGCTCACCCGTTCCGGCAGCGCGGACTGGGTTCTGTTCAAGCTTGATGGCGGGTTTGACCACATCCTGGTGGATGAAGCACAGGACACCAACCCCGACCAGTGGGAAGTCATCCGGAATCTCGCTGGCGAATATTTTGCAGGTCTGGGAGCCCGCGACAAGCCCCGTACCCTTTTTGTGGTGGGCGACATCAAGCAATCCATTTTCAGCTTCCAGAAAGCTGATCCCACCTGTTTCAACCACATGCGTGACCATTTTCGCACCCGCGCCTGCGCTGCGGAAAAACCCTGGCGGGAAATTCCCCTTGAAGAGTCCTTCCGTTCCGTTCCCGCCGTTCTGGCGGCCGTGGATGCCGTTTTTGCACAACCAGACGCCGCCAAGGGGGTTGCTGGAGACGCCCTTATCCACCACACATCCCGCCGCATGGGACAGGCCGGAAGCGCTGAGATCTGGCCGCTCCTCACCCAGAACCCGGACGAAGACCCGGACCACCCCGGCCCGCCGCCCGCCGAACAGCTGGCCATCCGCATCGCCCAGACCATCAGGACATGGCTGGATGACGGGACTTCCCTCCCGGCCCGCGGCCGCCCCATTCTGCCCGGCGACATCCTCATCCTCGTGCGCCATCGCGGCCCCTTCTTCACCCGTGTCATCCGCGCCCTGCGCCATGCCGGTGTTCCGGTCGCCGGGGCAGACCGCATGCTGCTGGGCAGCCAGCTCCCGGTCATGGACATGCTGTCCATCATCAAGGTTCTGTTGCTGCCCGAAGACGACCTGACCCTTGCGGCCGTCCTGAAATCCGCGCCCATGGGCCTGTCCGAAGAAACCCTGTTTTCCCTCGCCCACAACCGCCAGAACAGCTCTCTCTGGGAACGCCTGGGAGCCAGCCGGTCCCCCGATGCCATGGCCGCCCGGAGCTGGCTGGAATCCCTGCGTGCCCGCGCCGATTTCATCCCGCCCTATGAAGTCCTTGAAAGCATCCTGTCCAGCCCCTGCCCCGCCGATCCTAGCGGCTGCGGACGACGTGCCTTCCTCCGCCGACTGGGATCTGAAAGCACCGATGCCCTTGATGAACTCCTTGAAAAGGCGCTGGCGTTTGAACGGTTGAACCCGCCCTCCCTGGAAGAATTCGTGCTGTGGATGGAAGGGGGGCCGTGCGAAATCAAGCGCGACATGGACGAAGGCCGGCTGAACGAAGTCCGCATCATGACCGTGCATGGATCCAAAGGCTTGCAGGCTCCCATTGTTTTCCTGCCGGACACCACCAGCCAGCCCCGTTTCACCAACCAGCTCATCTGGACGGAAGACGGACTGCCCCTCTGGGTTCCCCCGGCCCTGCGCGACCAGGAAACCCTTGCCCCGTATATCGCTTCCCTCAAGAGCAAGGCGGACGATGAATACCGCCGCCTGCTTTATGTCGCCATGACACGCGCCGCAGACCGACTCATCATCTGCGGGGCCTCCCGCCGCGATGCAGCACCCGGATGCTGGCACAGCCTTGTCCATACGGGATTGGCAGCCATCGCTTCCCCCTTCCCCTGCGGCGATGGCCTGGAAGGCCTGCGGCTGGAAACCCCGCAAACCGCCGCCCCAAAAACAGAATCGCCCCCACAACCGGCCGCGCCCCCTGTTCCATTGCCGGACTTCTTCAGCCAGCCTGCCCCTGAAGAACCCCGCCCGGCCCGGCCCATCGCTCCCTCCAGGCCTGCCGAGGAAGAACCCGCCTGCCTGTCGCCTCTGGCCACGGGCGAAGATGACAGCGCCAAATTCCAGCGGGGGCTCATCATCCACAAGCTCCTGCAAACCCTGCCCGATGTGCCTCCAGAAAAGCGGAAAGACCTGTGCCGCACCTTTCTGGCAAGCCCGGCCCACGGTTTTTCTCCCGCCCGGGCACAGGCCATTGGCGATGAGGTTCTTGCCCTCATGGCCCGGCCCGACCTTGCCTTCCTGTTCGGAAAGGACTCCATGGCCGAAGTCCCCATTTCCGGCCGGATTTCCGACAGCCTCGTCATCAGTGGCCAGATTGACCGCATTGCCATCACGCCAGATGCCATCTTTATTGTTGATTACAAAACCAACCGTCCCCCCGCCCGCGATCCTTCCGAAACCCCGGCGGCCTACCTGCGCCAGATGGCCGCCTATCGCGCCGCCCTGCGCAGGATTCATCCCGGCAGGCGCATCACATGCGCCCTGCTCTGGACCAATACCTGCCACCTGATGCCCCTGCCCGATGACCTTCTGGATTCCCATGCCCCTTGAACTTGGGCGCAAGGCATCCTACATTTAACATATCTGCAACGTTCGGTCCCAATGGAAAGGAATTCCCCCATGACCTGCATCCACGCAAATGACACCACCTTTGAAGCTGAAGTCCTCAAGGCTTCAGGCCCGGTCCTGGTTGATTTCTGGGCGGAATGGTGCGGCCCCTGCCGCATGGTTGGCCCCATCCTTGAAGAAATTGCCACGGAAAAGGCCGGCAAGCTCAAGGTGGTCAAGATCAACATTGATGAAAGCCCGCTCACGCCAGACAAGTATGGGGTGCGCGGCATTCCCACCCTGATGGTGTTCAAGGACGGCAAAATTGTGGAAACCAAGGTGGGGGCCATGGCCAAAAGCGCCCTCTCCGCATGGATTGATGGCATCACCGGCTGATACTGGAGCCTTTGTCCACACATGAAAACGCCCGCCGGAACACCTTCTGGCGGGCGTTTTTTCATGAATGGCTTCTTCCCTTACAACGCAAAAAGCGCCGCAAGTTCCATATGCGGGGAATACAGGAACTGGTCCACAGGCCAGATTTTTTCCATGCGATAGCCGGCCGCAGCCAGAACGGCAGCATCCCGCGCAAAGGTTGCCGGATTGCAGGAGACCATCATGACCCGTGAGATCCCGGCTTTCACCACTTCGTCCATTTGCGCTGCGGCTCCCGCGCGGGGAGGATCCAGCACCACACCCTCCATCCCGGCCAGCTCTTTCGCCAGCATGGGATGCTGCATGAGGTTGCGCCGGAGAATCCTGAGACGCTCTCCCAACACATTCCGGCGACCTGCATCTTCCAGCGCCGCCATGGCTTCAGGATCTGCATCCACCGCAAGAACCCTCTTGCCTTCTGCCACCAAAGGCAGGGCAAAAGTGCCAATGCCGGCATAAAGGTCTGCGACCTTCTGGCAATTTGCCATGCCTTCCAGAACCGCCGCCACCAGCGCTTGCTCACTGGCAGCGCTGACCTGCAAAAACCCGCCGGCAGGCGGACGCACCACAAACCCGCCCATGCGGATTTCCGGCACCTGCCGCACCAGCAGTGGCTCAACCGGCGCACGTTCATTCCGTCGCCAGGACAGCCGGGCAATTCCCAACATTTCCGCTGGACCTGCAAAAGCCGAAACATCAAAGGCGGACAGCGGGCGCGCCCGCACCAGCAAAACATCCAGAGCATTTCCAAGCACCGCAACCTGCAGGTCTGCCGTTTCCCCCGGCTTCAGGATTTCCGCCAGAGCAGCCCGCAATCCGGGGAGGGCGGACACAATCCTCTGGTCAAGGACAAGGCAGGTTTCCATGTTGCAGATGGTGTGGCTGCCCGCCTGATTGAACCCAAGGCAAACGGAAGAGCCGGAACGCTGAACAGCAAAACAGGCCCGCCGACGCTGGCCTTCCCCTGTCCAGGAGGGAGCTGCCCACGTCACCGGCGACAACCCAGCCCGGGACACGGCCGTTTCCAGCACGCCAAGCTTGAAGGCCCGGTAAGCCTCCTGCCGCACCTGCTGGAGGCTGCATCCCCCACAACCATCCTTCCCGATTGCGGCATGATGCGGGCATCCAGGAACCTGGCGCTGGGTTCCGGATTCCAGCAATTCCAAAGCCTGTCCAAGACAGACCCCGCCCGGCCCATTGCCACGCACGGCCACCCTGACCCGGTCGCCCGGCACGGTCAGCGGAACATAAAGCCGTCCTTCCGGCAGGAGGGCCATGCCATCCCCGGAAGCGCCCAACGCCTCAATCACAATGTCCTGACATTTTTGTGTCACAGCATGCTTTCCAGCTTGGCGCGCAGGGATGCAGGCAGAGGGCACATGCGTTTGGTGCTGCGGTCAAAAAAAGCCAGCACCGCTTCTTCTGTTGCCGTACAGACATCCCCGCAAAACAGGGCGCTGCCCAACGTGATGAACCCTCGCCCCATCTCCAGCAGGGCCACACCAATGCGCACCTCGTCTCCCAGGAACATCTCCGCCCGGTAGGAAATGCTGTTGCGGATCATCGCCCGCCCCATTTCCCCCGGATCAAGGGCCATGCCACAGGCTTCGGCAAAGGCGATCCGTCCCTCTTCAAAAAAGGTGGCAAACGCCTTGTTGTTGCAATGTCCGAACATGTCCATGTCGGCAAAACGCACATGATCCCGCGCCCAGATCCGGTAGTATTCTGGCCGGACAAGGCTTGCGGGATCGTGCGCTGTTTTTTTCAAGGCAGATCGTCTTACTTGGCGGACATCACCATGATCATCAGCTGCCCCTCAAGCTTGGGGGCCTGCTCGACCTTGGCAATATCATCGAGGTCCTGCTGGAGACGGGCGATCAGCTTGACACCCAGATCCTGGTGAACCATTTCGCGCCCACGGAATCGCAGGGAAACCTTTACCTTGTCTCCCTCCTCAAGGAACTTGCGTGCGCGCTTCATCTTCACCGTATAGTCGTTGTCATCAATATTGGGGCGGAACTTCAGCTCCTTGATGTCAATGATCTTCTGGTTCTTCCGCGCCTCGTTGCGCCGCTTTTGCTGCTCATACTTGTATTTCCCGTAATCCAGGATCTTGCAAACCGGTGGATCCGACTGCGGGGAAATCTCGACAAGATCCAGCCCCGCTTCTTCGGCGGCGCGCAGGCCGTCCCGCGTGGTCATGATTCCCATGACCTCACCTTCGGGACCGACAACACGGACAGACTGGGACCTGATCAGGCCGTTGACGCGCAGCTCGTCACGCGAGGGGGCGTCATTCTGAAACTGCTTAGCGATGGTCATGCTCCTTAAATAATATTGCGATACGTATCGCCCGCAACCCGTGCGAGCGGGGAAGTTGCTTCCTCAACAAGATTACGGATAGCGTCGTCAAGTGCAAGTGTTTCTTGCGCCTGGGACCCCAAACGGCGTAACGCGACCTGCCGTCCTTCCGCTTCGCGCTTGCCCAGCGCAAGGATGATGGGCGCCTTTTTCACGCTGTGTTCACGAACCTTGTAGCCAATCTTTTCGTTGCGCCGATCCAGCTCAACCCGCAGGCCAGCGCACGAAAGCGCACGTGCCACTTCCTCGGCATAATCGTCGGCATCGCTGGTGATGGTGGCCACCACCGCCTGCACAGGCGCCAGCCAAAGCGGCAGGTGCCCGGCATAATGCTCAATGAGGATGCCGGCAAACCGTTCCAGCGAACCAAACAGGGCGCGGTGCAACATCACGGGGCGCTGCTTCTGTCCCGATTCGTCGATATAGCTGCTGCCGAATCGCTCCGGCAGGTTGAGATCCACCTGCAGCGTGCCGCACTGCCAGTCGCGGCCAATGGCGTCGCGCAAGACGAATTCCAGCTTCGGGCCATAGAAAGCGCCTTCACCGGGATTGAGCTCATAGGCCAGGCCCATGTGGTCCAGCGCACCCTTGAGCGATGCTTCCAGCTTGTCCCAGGTTTCATCCGTCCCGATACGCTTTTCCGGACGGTCGGAGAACTTGATGCGCACGTTGTCGAAACCGAAATCCTTGTAGATGTCCATGATGAGGTCGATCACCTTGCGGCATTCATCCTCCATCTGGGCTTCCGTGCAGAAAATGTGGGCGTCATCCTGCGTGAAAGCGCGCACCCGCATGATCCCATGCAGGGAACCCGAAGGCTCGTAGCGCAGCACCTTGCCGAACTCGGCAATGCGGAGCGGCAGGTCGCGGTAGCTCACGATGCCCTTGTTGTAAACCTGAATGCCGCCGGGGCAATTCATCGGCTTGATGCAATAGGTGCGGTCTTCAACCACGGTTGTGTACATGTGTTCACGGAAGGTGAACCAGTGGCCCGAGGTTTCCCACATCACCTTGTCCATGACTTCCGGCGTGTTGATTTCCACATAGCCGGCCTTGTCCTGACGGCCGCGCATGTAGGCAATCAGGCCCTGGAACATGCTCCAACCCTTGGGATGCCAGAACACGGAACCCGGGGCTTCCTCCTGGAAGTGGAACAGGTCCATGTCCTTCCCAAGCCGGCGGTGGTCGCGCTTTTCCGCTTCTTCCATCTGGAGCAGGTAGGCATCCAGCTCGGCCTTGGTGCGCCACGCCGTACCATAAAGGCGCTGAAGCATGGCATTCCGGGAATCCCCGCGCCAGTAGGCCCCCGCCACTTTCATGACCTTGAAAGCCGTTCCCACCTTGCCGGTGGAGGGCAGATGCGGGCCACGGCAGAGGTCGAGCCAGTCGCCCTGCCGGTAGATGGAAATCTCGGCGTCTTCCGGCAGATCCTCGATGATTTCCGCCTTGTAGGCTTCGCCCTTGAAGCGGAAATGCTCGATGGCATTCGTGCGGCTCCACACCTCACGCACCAGCGGCTTGTCTGCCGCGATGATCTCGCGCATTTTGGCCTCAATGCGGGCGAAATCCTCCGGCGTGAAGGGTTCGGCACGGGCAAAATCGTAATAGAAACCGTTTTCAATGGCCGGGCCGATGGTCACCTGCGTGCCGGGAAACAATTCCTGCACAGCTTCCGCCATGACATGCGCGGCATCATGCCGGATGAGCTCAAGGGCTTCCGGCGAATCACGGGTAATGATGGAAACCGACGCATCCGAATCCAGCGAATGGGACAGATCCACCAAAATGCCGTCCACCTTGGCTGCGACGGCTTCCTTCGCCAATCGTGGGCTGATGGTGGCCGCGATTCCGGCACTCGTCGTGCCCACGGGAAATTCCCGCTTCGCGCCGTCCGGAAATGTAATCGCGATCATCTGGCCGCTCATGGCTGCAATTCTCCTGTTGCATAAGTTCAAAAGACGTCTTGCGGGCATACCCCCGCCCCTTCAAATTGTCAAGCGTTTCCAAGCATTTTACGAAAATGCATAGCAGGGTTGCGTTCATGGTGATTGACAGCGGCTGCGGCTTTCTATAGCTTCCGTGAAACATTATGAAAAAGAAAGAGAGAGCCAATATGCGAGAAATCCGTCTCGCGGTGTTTGATTTTGATAACACCCTTTGGGAAAACATGCGCACCAGCGAAATTGCGGTCCGCGGTTTCATCACCCGCCTCAGCAGGGACAGCGGCCTGTCGGAAGACAGCATTAAGGCCGGAACCCGCAAGGCTTTTGAAAACAACTTCATCTTTGAATATCCGGACAGCATCCGGCACAATCCCGTTCTCCAGGACGCCTTCCCTGGCGAAGACCTGAACACACGGTTTGCCGGAGCCATTCATGCCTTCCATGATGCCATCCGTGAACAAACCCGGCCCTATGCAGGCATCCGCAACATGCTGCGGCGTCTCAAGCTCTCCGGCATCAAGCTGGTTTGCTACTCCGAATCCAGTGCCCGTGTTCTGGCCAACCTGATGAAGCCCATGGGCATCGACAGCCTGTTTGACATTGTCTGCAGCACGCCCAGCGCTCCGCAGTATGCCAAATCGGCCGACGAACGCATGACCCTGCGCGACGTCAGCCACGGCCTGTCCACCCGCCAGATGGAAGTGGCTGGCATGCCGGAAGGCACCAGCCCGAAGGATCATCCTGAAATCCTCAGCATGCTCCTGGACGCCATGAATGTGCAGCCACATGAAGCGGTGATGGTGGGTGACCACCTGGTCCGTGACGTGGATATGGCGCAGAAAATCGGTGTGCGGGGCTTCTGGGCCAAATATGGCCGCGACAGTGTGCCAACCCTGACCATGAGCGCCGCCCTGCGGCCCTATGTCCAGCATCTGTGTGAACAGCATGTCCAGGGCACCCACAACCATGTGGTTCCCCATGCCGTGCTGCACCAGCCGGAAGACCTGCTCCGCCACATCGGACGTCCGATGGAACGGAAAGTCCTGCCTTTTCCACGGCCTGCGCCCAAACAGGCGGCCTCCATTCAGGTCATGGCGGACAACGGCAACCTCCGGTAAAGATCACGGTACTTCACCGCAGATTTTGACCAACTGAAATCCCTGGCCATGGCGCGCTGTTGCAGCGCGGCCCAGAGCCGGGGGTTTTTGTATGCGGAAAACGCCCGATGCAAGGCCTCAAGAAGCCCTTCCGCATCCGGCCGCTCAAACACGAAACCCACCCCATCCGGATCGGCGGCGTCCACCACCGAATCGGCGAGGCCCCCGACCCGCCGGACAACCGGCAGCGCACCGCAGCGCATGGCATAAAACTGCGTGAGGCCGCAGGGTTCAAACCGCGACGGCACAAGAATCATGTCGCAGCCCGCCTGGAAACGATGGGAAAGCCCTTCATCAAAGCCAATCCTTGCGGCAACCTGCGCCGGATGCTGCGCCGCAGCCGCACGTACCCGCGCTTCCAGATCCGGATCACCAGATCCCAAAACCACCAGCTGTGCCCCTGCCGCAAGAAGGTCGGGCAAGGCGTCCAGAATGAGGTCGATCCCCTTTTGCCCGGCAAAGCGGGAAACAACCCCCAGCAAAGGAATGGATACATCCTGGGGCAGGCCCATTTCCGCCTGCAGCGAGGCCTTCCCGGATGCCCGGAGAGAAAGATCCCTTACGGAAAAGCGCGCCACAAGATGCGAATCGGTGGCAGGATTCCAGACCGTGTAATCCACCCCGTTGAGAATTCCGGACAGATGCCCGGAACGGGCCCGCATCAAGCCATCAAACCCTTCCCCGCCTTCCTTCGTGGTGATTTCCTGCGCATAGGTCGGGCTGACCGCCGTGATGTGGTCGGCATAAAAAAGGCCCGCCTTGAGGAAGGAAAGCTGCCCATAAAACTCTGCGCCATCCACGCCCAGCATGGCTGGCGGCAGGCCCAGCTGCGGCGCAAGATTCATGGGAAACCCGCCCCCAAAGCTCATGTTGTGGATGGTCATGACGGTGGGGGGCCGGTTTTTGCCAAGCTGGTGCGCCAGCGCCGGAACCAGGCCGGCCTGCCAGTCATGCGCATGCAGGATATCCGGCCGCCAACCCAGGGCCCTGCCAGAATCGGACATCCATACCGCCGTTTGGCACAGGGCACCAAACCGCAGGGCGTTGTCAGGCCAGTCACGACCATCCGGCGCCTGGTAAGGCCCGCCATCGCGTTCATAAAGGGCCGGACAGGTGAGCAGGTAAAGCGGTACGCCCGAATCGGGCATCACGGCCGGAACAAGGGCCAGTTCAAAGCCATTCCAGTGCCCAAGACGCACAGGTTTCCCCGGTGTTTTGACTTTTCCCAACGCTTCGGGATAGCCCGGCAGGAGCAGGCGCACATCTTCCCCAAGCTGCCGAAGAGCCGCGGGAAGGGCACCCACAACATCTGCCAAACCTCCTGTCTTTACGAGTGGGTAAGCTTCAGATGCGATAAAGAGTATCTTCATACCTTCCATTCCTGCAGACTACTGGTTAATATCCACTCAAGGAGACCGAAATACATGCACAGGTTTTCCGGAAAGAACATAGCCGACCTGAACCGTTCACTCAAGAACACACTGGCGATCGTACTGGCGGGGGGACGTGGATCACGTCTCCTGCACCTCACCGAAAGCGAGGCCAAACCGGGGATCCTGTTTGGCGGCAAATACCGCATCATTGATTTTCCGCTTTCCAACTGCATCAATTCCGGCCTGCGGCGAATCAGCGTCATCACGCAGTACCGCGCCCATACCCTCATCCACCATGTCCAGCGGGCCTGGGGCTTCCTGCGCGCCGAACTCAACGAATTTGTGGAAATCTGGCCCGCCCAGCAGCAAACCTCCGCCGGAAACTGGTACCAGGGCACCGCCGATGCCGTGTTCCAGAACCTTGACACCATCATGGGCCACCACCCCGAATATGTGCTCATCCTCGCTGGCGATCATGTGTACAAGCAGGATTACAGCGTCATGCTGGCAGACCACATCGCCCATGATGCCGATTGCACCGTGTCCTGCATTGAAGTGCCCAAGCAGGACGCCACGGGGTTTGGCGTCATCGGCGTGGATGAACATGACAACATCATAAGCTTTGTGGAAAAACCGAAGGATCCGCCCACCCTCCCCGGACGGCCCGACATATCCTTTGCCAGCATGGGCATCTACATTTTCAAGGCCCGGTTCCTCGCAGACCTTCTGAAATCGGATGCGAACCTTGCACATTCCTCGCATGATTTCGGCAAGGACATCCTGCCCTCCCTGATAGGCCACTGCAAGATCATCGCCCACAGGTTCACCGAAAGCTGCGTGCGCAACCATCGCCTGGCCACCGCCTACTGGCGCGATGTCGGTACCGTGGATTCCTATTGGGCCGCCAACATCGACCTCACCAACATCACCCCGGAACTCGACCTTTACGACATGAAATGGCCCATCTGGACCCATCAGGAACAGTGGCCTGCCGCCAAATTCATCTTCAACGATGACAACCGCCGCGGACAGGCGTTTGATTCGGTCATCAGCGCGGGATGCATCATTTCCGGCGCCACGGTCAACCGTTCCCTCATGTCCTGCAACACAAGGGCCAACTCTTTCAGCCGCATCGAAGAATGCGTGCTGTTGCCCGGCACTGTCATCGGACGCCATTGCAACCTGCGCAAGGCCATCATCGATTCCAACTGCGCCATCCCGGAAGGACTTGTTGTTGGCCAGGACCCGGACCTTGATGCCAAACGCTTCCACCGGACGAAAGGGGGCGTTGTCCTCATCACCCAGGAAATGCTCGAAAAACTATGATGCCGCCTGTCTGCCCGCCCGCCATCGTCACGCCCACCATCGAAGTCGTGCGCGCGGATCCATCCGTGGCCATGGATACCGGTCTTTCCATTGCCGCGCTCACCCACAAGGCCGGGCATGATGGCGAACATGTCGAAGTGCGCGGGCTGACGGTCAACAACCTCCAGCGCCAGATCCGCCTGCACATGGAAGGCAGGCCCTTGCCCGAGAATCCGGACCTCGCCTGTTACCGGCTCACAGGCATTGAAGTGACCATCCTGCCCATCACCACCGTTTATGTGGCCAGCGAATATCCGGCAGGCAGCTGTGCCTACAAAGCCGTCCTGCAACACGAAAACCGCCATGTCGTCAGTTTCCTGGATGCCCTCTGGCGGTATCGCGCCCAAGTTCGGGATACCGTATGGGCCACCGTCTGGCGCATAGGCGTGCAGGGGCCGTTTGACGAGGCGGACGCAAACCAGTTCATGACAACCCTGCGACAGGCCCTTGACGCCGCCTTGCTGCCCTATGATGAAAACCTGCTCGCCCGGGATCGGGGGCTGCAGGAAAAAATTGACAATTCCGGGGAATATGCCAATGTCGCGCGCCAGATCGAGAAATGCCTCAGGAGGGGCAGATGACCACCGACAATTTTCCGGTCCTTGTACAAAAGGGCCACGACGCGCGGGAAAGCGGCGACCTTGAAGGCGCCGCCGATTTTTTTGCGGAAGCCCTGGCGCTGGAGCCTGATGACCTTTCCCTGCGCCTGTTCCTGGCCGACACCCTGATGGCCCTGCGGAATTTCCCGGCCACCATTGCCCTGCTCGAAAAACCGGCGGAAAACCATCCCATGCTGGTTCCCCTGCTGGCGGAGGCCCTGGAAGCAGAAGGAAAGCATGCGCAGGCCGCATCATGGCTCGAACACCAACTCATCCGCCGCCCGTCCGGCCACCTGCACCACCACCTCGCCCGCATCCACACCGCCCTCGGAAACATCGGCGACGCCCGCGAGCATTACGCACAGGCCCTGTTCCTCACCCCTTACGATGCCGTCCTGCTTTTCCATGCCGCCGCCTTCCATCTCACCCACGGCTGGCTGGGCCCCGCGCTTGACCTCGCCCAGCGCGCCCTGCGCTGTGCCAATCCTCCCGACGGCATCCACCTTCTCATGGGCGACATCTGGACCCGGATGGCCGAAGCGGACAAGGCCATGCGCCATTACCAGATGCACCGCACCCAATGCCCGCAGGATGGGGACATCATCACCCTGCGCATCATGGCTCTGGCCGACAGCCCCAACCTTTCCCCCGATTTTGTGCGTGGCGTGTTTGACCAGTATGCCGACCGCTTCGATGCTGATCTGGTGAACAAGCTGCAATATCATGGCCCGCTGGTTATCAGCCAGGCCCTCGCACCTTTCCTTGTCGGCTGCGCACCCAAAAGCCTGGCCATCCTGGATCTTGGCTGCGGCACCGGGCTATCCGGCGAACCTTTTGCCCCGCTGGCCGCCCGCATGGACGGGTGCGACCTGTCTCCAAAAATGCTGGAAAAAGCCGAGGGCCGGCACATTTACACCCAGCTTTCCACAGAGGATTTCATTCCGGCCATGCGCCACGGCACATGGGACTTGGTGCTGGCGGTGGATGCTTTCGTTTATGTGGGGGCCCTGTCCGACATTTTCGCCGTTGCCGCCGAAACCTTGCGGCCCGGGGGATTTTTGGCCGCCACCTTTGAGGCAGGCCCGGACACCGGTTTTATCCGCAAGCCCTGCAAGCGGTTTGGCCATGCCGAAACCTACCTGCGCGAAACCGCTCTGGCCAGTGGATTTGACATCCTAGTTCTGGAAACGGCCTCCAGCCGCATGGAAAAACGTGAACCGGTATCCGGTTTTGTGATGGTGTGCCAAAAGCGCCTTTAGAGCCTTGAGCGTTTGGATGGGACAATTCCTGTTGATCTTGGGACGCCCCCCTGCAAGGCAACAGGGGTATTCAAGATGAACGCTCAAGGCTCTAGCCGAGGCATTGATGGCCCCATGACCACAGAGGGGTAATGGGGCCGACAACATGGAAAAAGCAAGAGGCGTGGCAAGTCTCTCCCTACTTGTTGTTTAATGATTGACTTCCATAGGGAAAGATTGAAAACTATTATAGTTTTTGGTGAGATGTCCATCATATGGAAATGGAGTTTTTCATGACGCGTGCGCATCGTTTTTTCTGGAGCTGCATTGTCCTTGCCGTTATATCGGTGCAGGCCATGGCTGCGAATAATAAATACATGATCCGCAAACAAATCTGCCAGATGGATGACAGTTGCTTTAGCGGCAGCGATGGAGGAAGTCCCTCCGGTGGTAGTGCGCAACTCGGTGCGTTCTCCCTTTCGGGAGATCCGGCTGCCATGGATATCACAGGCGGCAGT
>MEMB01000005.1 GCA_001768735.1 Alphaproteobacteria bacterium GWF2_58_20
GCAGCCGTCAGCGACGTCTTCCCATGGTCAACGTGCCCAATCGTCCCTACGTTCACATGCGGCTTCGACCGCACAAATTTCTCTTTCGACATGGTCTTTGCTCCTTACAACTTTCCTAAACGGGTGGCGCTTACTTCATCTTGCTGCAGACGTCGTCCACAATCGATGGCGGCACGGGTTCATAATGATGGAATTCCATCGTGTACTGCGCACGCCCCTGGCTCATGGAACGCAACGTATTCACGTAACCAAACATGGTGGACAGCGGAACCTGCGCATCAATCACGCGGGCATTGCCACGCTGATCCATGCCTGTCACCTGGCCACGGCGGCTATTGAGGTCACCGATGATATCGCCCATGTATTCTTCAGGCGTCACAACCTCAACCTTCATCACCGGCTCAAGAAGAACCGGATGCGCCTTCTGCATGCCTTCACGGAAGGCTGCACGGGCAGCAATTTCAAACGCCATGGTCGAAGAATCGACGTCATGATAGGCACCATCCGTCAGTTCAATCTTGAAGTCCACGCAAGGGAAACCAGCGAGAACGCCCGTATCCTTGGCGGAATTCAGTCCCTTGACAACGCCCGGAATGTATTCCTTTGGAACCGTACCACCAACAACCTTGCTCTCAAACAGGTAACCGGATCCGGGTTCGGTCGGGGTGAAGACGAGGATGATGCGGGCAAACTGGCCAGAACCACCGCTCTGCTTCTTGTGCGTATAATCAATTTCCGTCTTGCGGCCAATCGTTTCACGATAGGCAACCTGCGGGGCACCGATGTTGGCCTCCACCTTGAACTCGCGCTTCATGCGGTCCACGATGATGTCGAGATGGAGTTCACCCATCCCCTTGATGATGGTCTGACCGCTTTCCTGGTTCACGCCAACGCGGAAGGACGGATCCTCAACCGCAAGACGCTGCAGGGCGAGACTCATCTTTTCCTGGTCGGCCTTGGACTTCGGTTCCACGGCGATCTCGATGACCGGATCCGGGAATTCCATCTTTTCCAGCAACACAGGCTTGTTGACATCGCACAGGGTATCACCGGTGGTGGTATCCTTGAGTCCAACGATAGCCACGATGTCGCCCGCATAAGCGGTCTTGATTTCCTGGCGGTTGTTGGCATGCATGAGAAGCATGCGGCCAATGCGCTCGCGATTGTCCTTGCTTGAATTCAGCACATAAGAACCGGATTCCAGCGTGCCTGAATAGATGCGCACGAAGGTGAGTGAGCCCACGAACGGGTCATTCATGATCTTGAACGCAAGACCGGAGAACGGCTCTTCATCCTTGGGATTACGAAGCATTTCTTCTTCGGTCCCGATCTTGGTGCCCTTGGTGGCGCCAACATCGACCGGCGACGGCAGATAATCGACAACCGCATCCAGAAGGGGCTGAACGCCCTTGTTCTTGAACGCCGTACCACAGAGAACCGGAACAAACGTATTGGTAATCGTCCCCTTGCGGATGCACTTCTTGAGAGTGGCCAGGTCCGGCTCGTTCCCCTCAAGATAGGCTTCCATAGCGGAATCGTCCATTTCCACCGCGATCTCGATCAGTTCACGATGCGCTTCTTCCGCACGGGACTTCAGATCTGCCGGGATTTCCTCTTCATAGAATTCGGCACCCAGGTTTTCAGACTTCCAGAGGATCGCCTTCATCTTGAGGAGGTCAATGACCCCCGCAAATTCTGCTTCGGAACCAATCGGCAGCTGGAGAACCAGCGCACGCGCCCCAAGGCGGTCCTTGATCATGCTGACGGTCCGGTCAAAATTGGCTCCGGTCCGGTCCATCTTGTTGACAAAGCACATGCGCGGAACGCCGTACTTGTCTGCCTGGCGCCACACGGTTTCCGACTGGGGCTCCACACCGGCAACACTATCGAACACCGTCACGGCACCATCCAGCACGCGCAGGGAACGTTCGACTTCAATCGTGAAATCCACGTGGCCCGGGGTGTCGATCAGGTTGACGCGGTGATCCTGCCAAAAGCAGGTTGTCGCCGCCGAAGTGATGGTGATCCCACGTTCCTGTTCCTGCTCCATCCAGTCCATCGTCGCCGTGCCTTCATGCACTTCGCCGATTTTGTAGTTCTTGCCCGTATAAAACAGAATACGTTCGGAACAGGTCGTCTTACCGGCATCAATATGGGCCATGATGCCGATATTGCGGTAGTGTTCGATGGGAGTTTCACGTGTCATGGAACTTCAGCCTCTCAAATTCCCAATTACCAGCGATAGTGCGAGAAAGCCTTGTTGGCTTCAGCCATCTTGTGGGTGTCTTCCCGCTTCTTGATCGCCGCGCCACGCTGATTGACAGCATCAAGGAGCTCGGCGGCCAGACGGTCCGTCATGTTCTTTTCGCTGCGGCTGCGTGCGCTGCCGATAAGCCAGCGGAAAGCCAGCGCCTGCGCACGGTCCGGACGAACTTCGACCGGAACCTGGTAGGTGGCGCCACCAACCCGACGGGAGCGGACTTCGACAGACGGCTTCACATTGCCGATTGCCTCATGAAACTGGACCAGCGGATCCCCCTTCGTCTTCTCACGGATCCCCTCAAGGGCTCCATAAACGATGGCTTCCGCAGCCGACTTCTTGCCCTCATACATGAGGATGTTCATAAACTTGGCGAGAACCACGTCCCCGAATTTCGGGTCCGGCAGGACTTCTCGTTTTTCAGCGCGATGACGACGCGACATGGAAAGTCTCCTCAGCTCTTACTTGGGACGCTTGGCGCCGTACTTGGAACGGCTCTGTTTGCGATCCTTGACACCCTGCGTGTCAAGCACGCCACGGATGATGTGATACCGGACACCAGGAAGATCCTTGACGCGGCCGCCGCGGATCAGCACAACAGAGTGCTCCTGCAGGTTGTGGCCTTCACCAGGAATATAGCTGGTAACCTCGTAACCATGGGTCAAACGAACACGTGCCACCTTGCGGAGAGCCGAGTTCGGCTTCTTCGGTGTGGTCGTGTAAACACGGGTGCAAACCCCGCGACGCTGAGGACACTGCGACAGCGCAGGAACCTTGTTGCGTGCCTTGACGGCTTGCCGCGGCTTGCGAATCAGTTGGTTGATCGTCGGCATCAGAGCCCTTCTCTTCGCTTTCCTAATCCAGACCGGGACAATCCCGGAACAAAAAATCTCAGGCGAAAAACCTATGCTTCGCCCTTGATTCGACCTGCCTGACCCGGAAATGCGCTTTCCTGCTTTAGGAAAACCGCGCTTCCGCGCCAATTCTTGACCTTATGGAAACCGTGTCTAGGATGTGGACCTTCAAACGATTCTGGCCACGGGACCTACCACCGGTTCCCCTCAATTAGTGGGCGGACACTATACACGGAGAGCCTTGGCGTCAAGGCTTATTTCATACTTTTTTCACCCATTCCCCAAAAACAATTCGCCCGGAACCATAAAGGCCCGGGCGAACCGTTCATTATCAACACATTATGCAAGCTATGCGCTGGCTTCAGGGCTGGTATCCGCTGGAGGCAGGGCTGGCGTGGACGCAGCCTGCTGTGCCAGCAGGTCACGGTCACGATCTGCCGCCATCCGCTTCAGGCGGCCAACAACCGCCCCTGTTCCTGCCGGGATCAGGCGGCCAACAATCACGTTTTCCTTCAGTCCATTCAGCGTATCGGTCTTGCCATACACCGAGGCTTCCGTAAGAACGCGTGTCGTTTCCTGGAACGAAGCTGCCGAGATGAACGAGTTGGTCTGCAGCGACGCCTTGGTAATGCCCTGCAGGAGAGGACGAACCTGTGCCATCCGCCCCTTCTCGGCTTCAACCTTGCGGTTTTCAACATCCAGTTCACGGACATCCACCTGTTCACCAACGAGCAGGGTGGTATCGCCAGGATCCGTGACCTCAACCTTCTGCAGCATCTGGCGGACAATCACTTCAATGTGCTTGTCGTTGATCCTCACGCCCTGCAGACGGTAAACTTCCTGGATTTCCTTTGTCAGGTAATTGGAAAGCGCCTCAACGCCCATGACGCTCAGGATGTCCTGCGACACAGGAGCCCCATCGGTCAACGACTCACCCTTTGCAACGATCTCTCCTTCACGGACAATCATGTGCTTGCCCTTCGGGATGAGGTATTCGCGCGGCTCGGCACCTTCTTCGGCAGGAGTAATGATCACGCGGCGCTTGGCCTTGTAATCCTTCCCAAATTCAACCCGTCCGTCGATTTCCGAGATAATCGAGGCATCCTTCGGGCGCCGGGCTTCAAACAGCTCGGCCACACGCGGCAGACCACCGGTGATATCACGGGTTTTCGAGGTTTCACGCGGCAGGCGGGCAATCACGTCACCAGCCTTCACTTCAACCCCGTTCTCGATGTTGATGATCGCGTCGATCATCATCGGGTAGAACGCTTCCGTCCCATTGGGAAGCTTGACCGGCTTGCCCTTCTTGTCATGCAGGACAATCCGCGGCTTCAGGGAATTTCCCTTGGTCTGCTGGCGCCAATCGGTGACAACCTTGGAAACAATCCCGGTCGCCTCGTCCATGACTTCACGAACCGTCATGCCTTCCAGCAGATCCTCATAACGAACAACACCGCTGACTTCCGTGATGATGGCAAGTGTGTAGGGATCCCATTCCGCAAGCTTCTGTCCCTTGACAACCTGTGCTCCGTCTTCCACCAGCAGGCGCGCCCCGTATGACAGGCGATGGCGGGCCTTCTCGATACCGTTTCCGTCCACAAGGGCCAGCTCGGTGTTCCGGCTCATCACAATGGCAACATTGGCGCTGTTTATGACCACATTCTTGTTGTTGATCACAACCTTTGCATCAAACGCCGATTCAATGGCGGACTGTTCGGCACCACGTTGCGCAACGCCACCGATATGGAAGGTACGCATGGTAAGCTGGGTTCCCGGTTCGCCAATCGACTGCGCCGCCATGACGCCCACCGCTTCGCCGACATTGACCATCGTGCCGCGGGCAAGGTCGCGCCCATAGCACTTCGCGCAAACGCCATCACGGCTTTCGCAGGTCAGGACCGAACGAATGAGAAGGGAATCAACCCCTGCCCGTTCAATCGCAGCCGCCATCGGTTCATCAATGAGGGTGCCGGCTGGTGTCACCATCTCGCCCGAAAGGGGATCAAGGACATCAACGGCCGTGGTACGGCCAACGATACGCTCCGAAAGCGGAACCAGAACATCGGCGCCATCAATCACGGCCTTCATGGTCAGGCCACGAACCGAGCCGCAATCATGCTCGACAATGATCGCATCCTGCGCCACATCGACAAGGCGACGGGTCAGGTAACCGGAATTGGCGGTCTTGAGCGCCGTATCCGCAAGGCCCTTGCGCGCGCCGTGGGTCGAGTTGAAGTATTCAAGAACGGTCAGGCCTTCCTTGAAGTTCGAGATAATCGGCGTTTCAATGATTTCGCCCGAGGGCTTGGCCATCAGGCCACGCATGGCGGCCAGCTGACGGATCTGGTCAGTTGAACCACGCGCACCGGAATGCGCCATCATGTAAACCGAATTCACGCCCTTCTTGGGATCCGGCTGGCTCATGATTTTCATCATTTCATCACGGACAGCATCCGTGCAGGCCGACCAGGTGTCCACAACCTTGTTGTACTTTTCGCCCCAGGTGATGAGACCGTCCTGGTACTGCTGCTCGTATTCGCGCACCTTGGCTTCGGCATCCCCCACCAGCTTGACCTTGGCCTTCGGAATGATGAGGTCATCCTTGCCGAACGAAATGCCGGCATGGCAGGCATACTTGAACCCGATTCCCATCACGCGGTCACAGAAAATGACAGTTTCCTTCTGGCCACAGTGACGATAGACGATGTCGATGATGTTGGTCACTTCCTTCTTGGTAATGACCTTGTTCACCAGGCTGAATGGAACGTTCGGGTGCTTGGGAAGCACTTCGGCCAGAATCATGCGACCAGGCGTGGTTTCCACAATTTCACGGGAATATGTACCATCCGGCATTGTCCTCTCAAGACGCGCCTTGATCTTGGTCTGGAGATTGACAGCCTTGCTTTCCAGGGCATGGTGGATTTCCGCCATGCTGCCCAGCACCGAGCCTTCGCCCGGCTGGCCATCAATGGCCGAGGTAATGAAGTAAAGACCCAGAATGATGTCCTGCGACGGCACAATGATCGGCTTGCCATCGCTTGGCTTGAGGATGTTGTTGGTGGACATCATCAGCACGCGGGCTTCCAGCTGCGCCTCAATCGAGAGCGGCACATGGACAGCCATCTGGTCACCGTCAAAGTCGGCATTGAACGCAGTGCAAACCAGCGGATGCAACTGGATGGCCTTGCCCTCGATGAGGACAGGCTCAAACGCCTGGATGCCCAGACGGTGCAGCGTTGGCGCACGGTTGAGCAGAACCGGATGCTCGCGGATAACCTCTTCGAGGATATCCCAGACTTCCGGACGTTCCTTTTCAACAATCCGCTTGGCAGCCTTGATGGTGGTGGAGTGTCCGTAAAGTTCCAGCTTGTTGTAGATGAAGGGCTTGAAAAGTTCGAGCGCCATCTTCTTCGGCAGGCCACACTGGTGGAGCTTGAGCTCCGGTCCAACAACAATGACCGAACGGCCGGAATAGTCAACGCGCTTGCCCAGAAGGTTCTGGCGGAAGCGTCCCTGCTTGCCCTTGAGCATGTCGGAGAGTGACTTCAGAGGACGCTTGTTGGCGCCTGTGATGACCCGGCCACGGCGGCCATTGTCAAACAGGGCATCAACGGCTTCCTGCAGCATGCGCTTTTCGTTGCGGATGATGATGTCCGGCGCGCGCAGCTCCATCAGCCTCTTGAGGCGATTGTTGCGGTTGATCACGCGGCGGTAGAGGTCATTGAGGTCGGACGTGGCAAAACGGCCACCATCCAGCGGAACCAGCGGACGCAGTTCCGGCGGGATGACCGGGATCACATCCAGGATCATCCACTCCGGACGGCAACCGGATTCCAGGAAGGCTTCAACCATCTTCAGGCGCTTGATGATCTTCTTGCGCCGGGTTTCCGAATTTGTCTCTTTCAGCTCGGCATGCAGCTTTGCTTTTTCTTCCGGAAGGTTGATATGTGCGAGGATTTCCTTGATCGCTTCTGCGCCAATACCGGCCCGGAAACTCTCATCGCCATATTCCTCCTGCGCGCGGACATAATCATCCTCACTCAGGATCTGCATGGCCTTGAGAGGGGTCAGGCCCGGCTCGATCACCACATAATTTTCGAAATACAGGATCTTTTCGAGATCCTTGAGCATGATGTCGGAAATCACGCTGATCCGGCTGGGCAGAGACTTCAGGAACCAGATGTGCGCCACCGGCGCGGCCAGTTCGATGTGCCCCATGCGGTCACGCCGGACCTTGGACAGGGTGACTTCAACGCCGCACTTTTCGCACACGACGCCCTTGAATTTCATGCGCTTGTACTTGCCGCAAAGGCATTCATAATCCTTGATCGGGCCAAAGATCTTGGCGCAGAAAAGCCCCTCACGTTCCGGCTTGAATGTCCGGTAATTGATGGTTTCCGGCTTCTTGATCTCGCCGAAGGACCACGAGCGGATCTGCTCCGGACTCGCGATGGAGATCCGGATATGGTCAAAGCTGATCGGACTTGCTGTCTGACCCAACACCTGCATCATCTGGTTCATGGACACTTCTCCGGACTATTAGTACGTGTTCTGCTTGAGATCGACATTGAGGCCGAGCGACTTCATTTCCTTGATCAGGACGTTGAAGGACTCAGGAATGCCGATTTCAAAGGTGTTCTCGCCGCGCACGATCGATTCGTAGGCCTTTGTACGGCCTGCGACGTCGTCCGACTTCACGGTGAGGATTTCCTGCAGCGTGTAGGCTGCGCCATAAGCTTCAAGCGCCCACACTTCCATTTCCCCGAAGCGCTGGCCGCCAAACTGCGCCTTGCCACCCAGCGGTTGCTGGGTCACCAGGCTGTAGGGACCAATCGAACGGGCGTGAATCTTTTCATCCACAAGATGGTGCAGCTTGAGCATGTAGATATACCCAACCGTCACCGGCCTCAGGAACGCATCCCCCGTACGGCCATCGGTGAGAATCACCTGGCCTGACGTATCAAGCCCCGCAAGGTCGAGCATGTCGTTGATTTCCTTTTCCGTCGCACCGTCAAAAACGGGCGTCGCAAACGGAATGCCGCCACGCAGGCCATCGGAGAAGGCAACGAAATCATCATCGTTGTACTTTCCAGGTTCCTGCTTGTAATCCCTGTCGCCAAGAATGGTCTTGATCTTGCTGCGCAGGTTTTCAATTTTCCCTGCCGCTTCTTCGCCGCGCAGCTTGGTGGCCGCGATGGCATCCACCATCTCGCCGATCTGCCGGCCGAGGCTGGCCGAAGCCCACCCCAGATGCGTTTCAAGAATCTGTCCCACATTCATGCGGCTTGGAACGCCAAGCGGATTGAGCACGAGGTCCACCGGACGCCCGTCATCCAGATAAGGCATGTCTTCCACTGGAACAATGCGCGACACGACACCCTTGTTGCCATGACGTCCGGCCATCTTGTCGCCGGGCTGCAGCTTGCGCTTGGTGGCCACAAAAACCTTGACCATCTTCATCACGCCCGGAGACATTTCGTCGCCGCGCTGCACCTTTTCCACCTTGTTCTCGAAACGGGCCTGGAGTTCTTCCACCTGCTGGTCGAAGGTCTTGCCCATTGCCTCAATGGTTTCCATGACCTTTTCCGAAGTCACGGCAACATCACGCCACTTGGCGCGCGGCAGTGCAAGGATCATGGCTTCATCCAGAACCTTGCCCTTGCCGATCTCGCCGATCTTCTGGGTCGTTTCCTGGCCAATGAGCATGCTCTTCAGGATTTCGTGGAAGCCGCCTTCAATGATGCGCTTCTCGTCATCGCGATCAAGGGCCAGGCGTTCAATTTCCAGACGTTCGATCTGCATCGCACGCTGGTCCTTTTCCACGCCACGGCGCGAGAACACGCGAACATCGACAATCGTTCCGCTAATGCCAGGAGGCACGCGCAGCGAGGTGTCCTTGACGTCCGACGCCTTTTCACCAAAGATCGCCCGAAGGAGCTTTTCTTCCGGTGTCATCGGGGTTTCGCCCTTCGGCGTCACCTTGCCCACCAGAATGTCACCCGCCTTGACCTCGGCGCCAATGTAAACGATGCCGGCTTCATCAAGGTTCTTGAGCGCTTCTTCGCCGACATTCGGGATGTCACGCGTAATTTCTTCCTGACCAAGCTTGGTGTCGCGCGCCATCACCTCGAATTCCTCGATGTGGATGGAGGTAAACACGTCATCGCGGACGATGCGCTCGGAAATCAGAATCGAATCCTCAAAGTTGTAGCCGTTCCATGGCATGAACGCGCACAGCACGTTCCGCCCAAGTGCCAGTTCGCCCATGCTGGTGGACGGGCCATCGGCGATGATATCGCCCTTGACCACCATATTCCCCACATTCACCAGCGGACGCTGCGTGATGCAGGTGCTCTGGTTGGAGCGCTGGAACTTGCGCAGCTTGTAAATGTCAACCGTCGGATCGCCAGGATTGAGGTCTTCCGTCGCCCGCACAACAATGCGGGTGGCATCCACCTGGTCAACAACGCCGCTGCGCCGCGCGGCAATCGCCGCACCGCTGTCCTGCGCCACGTTGGCTTCCATGCCGGTTCCCACCAGCGGCGCATCCACCTGGATCAGCGGAACCGCCTGACGCTGCATGTTCGCACCCATGAGGGCGCGATTGGAATCGTCATTTTCAAGGAACGGAATGAGTGCAGCCGCCACAGACACGATCTGCTTCGGCGACACGTCGATGAACTGGATGAATTCCGGCTTGGACATGATGTAGTCATTCCGGCAGCGGCAAGACACCATATCGGTGGCAAAACGCCCATCCTTGTCCAGCTCGGCATTGGCCTGCGCAATGGTGTATTTGGATTCCACCATGGCCGTCATGTACACGACCTCGTCGGTCACAACCCCATCCACAACGCGGCGGTACGGACTTTCGATGAAGCCATACTTGTCCACCTGCGCATAGGTCGCAAGGCTGTTGATCAGGCCGATGTTCGCACCTTCAGGCGTTTCAATCGGGCAGATGCGGCCATAATGGGTGGGATGCACGTCACGCACTTCAAGACCTGCGCGTTCACGCGTCAAACCGCCCGGCCCAAGCGCTGACATGCGGCGCTTGTGGGTGACTTCGGCCAACGGATTGTTCTGGTCCATGAACTGGGACAACTGTGAAGAACCAAAGAACTCACGCACCGAAGCCGCAGCCGGCTTGGCGTTGATGAGGTCATGCGGCATCACGTTTTCAATGTCCACAGAGCTCATGCGCTCACGGATCGCACGTTCCATGCGCAACAAACCGATTCGGAACTGGTTTTCCATCAGTTCGCCGACCGAACGGACACGGCGGTTGCCGAGATTGTCGATGTCGTCAATCTCGCCACGGCCATCCTTCAGCTCGACCATGATCTTCACGATGGAAAGAATGTCTTCCTTCCGCAGGATACGCAGCTGGTCATCGGTTTCAAAGCCAAGGCGCGCATTCATTTTCACGCGGCCAACCGAAGACAGGTCATAGCGCTCGTTGTCAAAGAACAGGCCTTCAAACAGGGCTTCCGCCGTTTCGTGCGTGGGCGGCTCGCCCGGACGCATGACACGGTAGATGTCAATCAGCGCATCCTCGCGGGTCGCATTGCGATCAGCCGCCAGGGTGTTGCGGATGTACGGGCCCACATTGACATGGTCGATCGCCAGACAGGGCAATTCTTCAATCTTTGCCTTGTCCACCTTCTTGAGGATTTCCTCCGTGATCTCGTCACCGGCCTCAATCAGGACTTCGCCCGTCTTTTCATCAATGATGTCGCAGGCCAGATAGCGCCCGACCAGGTCAACCGCCTGAACAAGCTGCTGCTTGATCGTGACATCCTTCAGCTTGCGCGGAGTGAGCTTGGTTTCCGCAGGGAAAACCACGTCGCCGGTTTCCGCGTCCACCAGATCACGCACCAGTTTGATGCCCTTCATGCGGGCCGCGTCAAACGGTGTCTGCCACCCCTTCTTGCTGCGGGTGAACATGAGGGTTTCGTAGAATGTCGAAAGGATTTCCTCGCGCGACATGCCGTTGATCATCATGCGATCCGGCTCACGGCCTTCCGCCTTGCACTGGGCAAGGTAAGCTTCTGTCTCTTTCGAAGGGAGCGCATAAAGCAGGGACGTCACCGGCAATTTGCGGCGACGGTCGATGCGGACATTCACAATGTCCTTGGCATCAAATTCAAAATCGAGCCAGGAGCCGCGATAGGGAATGATGCGCGCAGAAAACAGGTATTTCCCGGAAGAGTGGGACTTTCCACCATCATGCCCGAAAAACACGCCAGGACTGCGATGCATCTGGGAGACGATCACGCGCTCTGTGCCATTGATGACAAACGTGCCATTCTCGGTCATGAGCGGCATGTCCACCATGTAGACATCCTGTTCCTTGATGTCGCGGATGGAACGGATCCCTGTGCCTTCGTCGATGTCAAACACCGAAAGACGCAGGGTTACCTTCATCGGCGCGGCATAGGTCAGGTCGCGCTGCTGGCATTCCACAACGTCGAACTTCGGCGTTTCAAACTCGTATTTCACGAAATCGAGCTCGGCCCGGCCCGAAAAATCCCGCACGGGGAAAATCGACCGGACAGCTTCCTGCAGTCCGGCATTCTCGCGTTTATCCGCGGAAACCTCCATCTGCAGGAATTTTTCATAGGAACTGCGCTGCACCTCGATCAGGTTCGGAATCTTCAGAACCTCAGGAATGCGCCCAAAACTTTTCCGGATACGCTTGCGACCGGTGTACGATGTCGTCTTGGCCTTGGCCATGGATGCTCCTCACAAGCTCTCGCAACCCAAAGAAATCCCGCAAATTGCCCTTGGATTTCCCTGCCAGGAAACCAAGTCCCGCCTTGCGGGCGCGGAAATCAAAAATACTAACAACGCCCCTCGGCGAACTCCCTTTTCGGGGAGCTCGCCGGTGGCGTTCTTATAGGCTTTTCAGCCTAAACGTCAACCGCGAGATTACTTGACCTCGACGGTGGCGCCAGCAGCTTCAAGCTGCTTCTTGATCTTCTCGGCTTCATCCTTCGACACGCCTTCCTTGACGGCCTTCGGAGCAGCTTCAACAAGATCCTTGGCTTCCTTGAGGCCCAGGCCGGTGATCACGCGAACTTCCTTGATCGCATTGATCTTGTTCGCGCCGGCATCCTTCAGGATCACGGTGAACTCGGTCTGTTCTTCAGCAACAGCGGCACCGGCACCGGCAACGGCGGCAACAGCCACCGGAGCAGCGGCGGAAACGCCCCACTTTTCTTCCAGCATCTTTGAAAGCTCAGCAGCTTCAAGGACAGTCAGCTTGGACAGTTCGTCTACAATCTTGGCAAGATCAGCCATTTTGGTTTCTCCAGATTTGAACTTCTATAAACAGTGACTTTACGCAGCCGGCTTTTCGGCATAGGCCTTGACAACGCGCGCCAACTGGCCAGCCGGGGCCTGCACAACGCCGGCGATACGTGTCGCCGGAGTGTTGAGCATACCCAGAAGCTTGGCCCGCAGCTCGTCCAGGGACGGCAGCTTGGCAAGTGCTTCAACGCCTTTGACATCGAGGGTCTGGCCATTCAGCGAACCGCCGAGGATCACGAGTTTTTCGTTCCCCTTGGCAAATTCCGCCGCAACCTTGGCCGCCGCAACCGGGTCCTGCGATGTCGCAATGACCGTCGGTCCGGTGAACAGGTCGGACAGATTCTCGAACTTCGTGCCTTTGAGCGCAATCTGCGTAAGCCGGTTCTTGGCGACTTTAACGCCTGCTCCCGCAAGCAGCATCTTCCGCCGCAGTTCAGTCACCTCGCTGACCGTCATCCCGGAATAATGGGCGACGACAACAAGGCCGCTGTCTGCGAACATCTGCTGCAATGCAGAAACAACTTCGGCTTTTTGCGTGCGATTCACGGATTCGTCTCCGTTGCTCTAGTTGTTCGGCCTTTCCGGAAAACGTCCCGGAAAAACCTGTTGCACGTGGATACGGCATCCCGGTTTCCCGATCTGCCACACCCGGCTAAATCCTGCCCTCGAAGTTCGACCCATCCAAAAGGCGCAAGCCCTTCAATTGGTTTTCACTCCCATCTATGCGGGGCTTTCTTGTTTAAGCTTCTGGTTTCCCAAAAGCCCCCGCAGTCTCGGACAGGTAGGAAGAACCGGCCGGAGCCCGTTCCCCCCACACCCGGCTTTTCCCCGAAAGGAAAGGCCGGGAAACTCAAAAACTCACTTCGCCAGCGCGTCCGAAATATCGAGGCCAACACTTGGCCCCATGGTGGACGTCAGGGTGATCTTCTTGATGAAGGTTCCCTTGCTGCCAGACGGCTTGGCATGTGAAACCGCCGAAATGAACGCGCGGATATTTTCCACCAGCGCCTTTTCAGCAAAACTTGCCTTGCCAACACCTGCATGGACAATACCGGCCTTCTCGGCACGGTATTCCACGGCACCGCCCTTGGCTGCCTTCACGGCTTCCGCCACATTCAGGGTTACCGTACCCAGCTTCGGGTTCGGCATCAGGCCACGTGGCCCGAGAACCTTGCCGAGTCGCCCCACGAGGCCCATCATGTCCGGCGTTGCGATGCAACGGTCAAAATCCATTTTGCCGGCGAGAATCTCTTCGCCAAACTCTTCCGCGCCAACCAGGTCGGCCCCGGCAGCCTTGGCTTCATCGGCCTTGGCGCCCTTGGCAAACACGGCCACGCGAATCGTCTTGCCCGTGCCATTCGGCAACTGGACCATCCCACGGACGGCCTGATCGGACTGACGGGGATCAACACCAAGATTCATCGCAATTTCGATGGTTTCATCGAACTTGGCAGTGGCCGCGCCCTTGATGGCCGCAACCGCTTCATCAACCGTCATCAGATTCTTTTTGTCGAACGCCTGAGCGGCCTTTACATATCGCTTGCCCATCTGCTTCACTCCACCACTTCGAGGCCCATCGAGCGAGCGGAACCGACGATCATGCGTGCGGCTGCCTCAACATCGTTGGCGTTCAAATCCTGCATCTTCTTCTCGGCGATCTCACGCACCTGCGTCATGGTCACCTTGCCGACGATCGCTTTTCCGGTCGTCGAAGCACCCTTTTCAAGGCCGGCGGCCTTGAGCAGGAAGTAGCTCACAGGGGGGGTCTTGGTTTCAAAACTGAATGTGCGATCCGCATAAACCGTGATCACGACCGGAATCGGCGTACCGGCTTCAATGGTCTGCGTCTTGGCGTTGAACGCCTTGCAGAATTCCATGATGTTCAAGCCACGCTGCCCCAGCGCCGGACCGATTGGCGGGGACGGGTTGGCCTTGCCTGCAGGAACCTGCAACTTGATGTATCCAACAATTTTCTTTGCCATTTTTTCCTACTCCTAGATCCGGTCCGGAAAGAACCGGAAGGATGCGCGGTTTTGTGGTTCCTGCCCCATGGTCTTTGGAGCCATCGCCTCCCGCGCGACCTGAAACGTCCGGAATGGACGCCTCACACCTTTTCAACCTGGCTATACTCCAGATCGACATTCGTTGGCCGACCGAAGATCGACACAGACACCTTCAGGCGCGCATGTTCCTCATCGACGTCCTCAACCGTTCCATTGAACGAGGCAAACGGGCCATCTGAAACCCTGACTTGCTCGCCAATTTCAAAATGAATGGTCGTGCGCGGACGCTCGACCCCTTCCTGAACCTGGTGCAGGATGCGCTGCGCTTCGGATTCCGAAATTGCAACAGGCTTTCCGCCAGATCCCAGAAACCCGGTAACCTTCTGCGTATCCCGCACAAGATGCCAGGTCTGGTCGTTCAGGTCCATCTTCACCAGCACATAGCCGGGGAAAAACTTGCGTTCCGATTCGATCTTCTTGCCATGCCGCATTTCAACGACATCCTCGGTCGGAACCAGGACAGCTTCAAACTTGTCCTTCAGGTTCTGCTTGACGATCTTTTCCTCGATCGCTTCGGCAACCTTTTTCTCGAAACCGGAATAAACGTGGACAACATACCAGCGTGCGGTCATGTGCTCAGGCTCCCATGCCAAGGAGGGTGCGGACGATGGCGTTCATCACCGCATCGGCTACGAAAAGGAATACGGATGCAAGAATCACCATCACGAACACCATGAGGGTGGTCGTCTGCGTTTCCTTGCGGTTTGGCCACGTTACGCGCGCAGCCTCCGTCTTCACTTCCTGTACAAACTTCTGCGGATTGAAACCTGCCATGACAGCTCATTTACCTTCACGGTTACGCGTTTCGTCAAAACCAGCCAGCCAGCGCCAAAAAATGGCAGGAGTGGAGGGGATCGAACCCCCAACCCCCGGTTTTGGAGACCGGTGCTCTACCAATTGAGCTACACTCCTAAATGGCCTTTTGCAACCCCTTCTTCCTTTTGATGGTTTGCCCCGGGTCATCCAAAGATGCCCAGGGCATACCAAATCAACAGGAAAAGAAGCTTTTACTTCTCGATACCGGCAACAACGCCGGCGCCGACGGTACGGCCACCTTCACGGATGGCAAAACGCAAGCCTTCG
>MEMB01000006.1 GCA_001768735.1 Alphaproteobacteria bacterium GWF2_58_20
CAACGGTCAGGCGCTGGCGGCATCGGCCAGCTGTTCCATCACCATCCAGCCAGTGGCCACCGAGAATGGCAGCTATGCGGGAACGCTTCAGGTTTCCGGCACGCCGGGAGGTACGGTCAGCCAGACCCTTTCCGGCACGGCGATCGGGTTTGTTGTGGATCCTGGCACAGTCGTTCCGGATGGCTCGGTGTATGTGGGTCTTTCGCCGGACGGCAATGTGCCAATGTATGTGACGCGCTGCGATGCAGGCATGAGCTGGGACGGTTCTGCCTGTACGGGAACGCGGTCGGCGCTTACCTGGGGAACTTATGGAACGACAACGGGCATAACCGATGTCAACACGGGGGAAGCGAACACCACGGCGCTGGCTGTCTATGGTGACACGGCTGTGGCAAAGTATTGCGACAATTTGGATATGCATGGCAAGATGGATTGGTATCTGCCGTCGCAGGAGGAACTGAATGTGATTTATTTGGCCTCGGTTGCTGCCGGAGGAACATTTAGGTCGAGTTTTGATCTCAGCGGGTCAGCATTTTCGGGTGTTTACTGGTCCTCATCGGAGTACAACGCATACAATGCGTGGTACCAGAGATTCAGCGATGGCTACCAGAATGCCAGCAAACTCAACGGACGCTCCGCCCGCTGTTCCCGTAGATGAATGATTTAGAGCCTTGAGCGTTTGGATGGGACAATTCCTGTTGATCTTGGGACGCCCCCCTGCAAGGCAACAGGGGTATTCAAGATGAACGCTCAAGGGCTCTAAAATCAGGCGAAAGGACGGGCCTTGCGCAACAGGGCGGTGATCCGTCCAAACCCTTCATGGGTGCCCATATCCTCAAGCGGGGTTGGCAAACGCCGGCGCCAGTTGGGATATTCGCGCACCGTACCCGGCAGGTTCACCTGCTCCGGCTGGCCAAAGACATCCTCAAGCTGCAACAGGACAATGGCTGACGGTGTTTTGGCCAAAAAGGCAATGGAGGCTTCCAGCAGATCCGGTGGCATCTCGTCTCCGCACAAGTGTGCCTCCGTCAGGCGTGGTGCAAATGCCTGCCCATTTGGCCAACCCTCTTCAATATCCAGCAACCGAACAAGGCGTTCGCGTTCTCCCCGCCGCTTATTAAATGCCGCATTCCGCCCTTCTTCCGTCAGGAACAGACCATGCTTTTCAAACAGCTCCAGATCGTGGCCCACCCACCAGCCCGACAAGGTGGGTTGGTCATGGTTGCTGATGGTGACATTGGCAAGGGCCGGATAAAACGAAGTTCCAAGAAAATCTCCCGTGGCCGCACACTGGCGATAAAGAACCCGGGTGGCGAGGATTCCCATTTCCGCCATCCTCTCTCGAAATCCCTGCGGCACCGTACCAAGGTCTTCCCCCAGGACCAGGCAGGCATGGCGCTGACTTTCCAAGGCAAGAATGCCCAGCAAATCCTCAAAGGGATAAGCGACATACGCACCCCGTACAACCTTTTCCCCAGGAACAGCAACAGGAGCCCAGAACTTGCGCATGATTCCCATGATATGGTCGATTCTGAGCGCCCCGGCGTGTTTCATGTTCCGGCCCACAATCGCCCGGAAATGCTGGTAACCGGTTTCTTGCAGGACATGCGGCAACATGGGGGCAAGACCCCAGTTTTGCCCACGCGGACGCCGCAAATCCGGTGGCGCCCCAATAAACAGGTCATGCACAAACAGATCCGGCTGGGCCCACGTTTCTGAACTGTCACCTGCGACCCCCACCGTCTGGTCAGGATAAAGACCGACGCTGAGCCCCGCCTGGCGGCCGGCATCCGCAGCTGCGGCGAGCTGTTCCTCCGCCAGCCATTGCAGGTACATGAAAAACTGAACCCGCGCGTCATGGGACAGGGCCTGAACCGCGCCGGAGTGGCTATCCCGCCATGGCTGCGGCCATTCCCGCCAGCCCGGCGCGAAGCCGCCCTTGACCATCATGCCCGCAAGCGCCTGGTAGGTGGCAAACTGGCGCAGGGCCAAACCACCCTGTTCACAGAAAATTTCAAACGTCCGTCCGCGCCCGGTTACGCCCTTGTCCGCATCCAGGTGCTGCCCCCGGAAATGGGCAAACATCGCTTCAAAAACCGGGTACTTGAGCCCTGCAACCTTGGTATAATCAATCCAGTCGGCAGCACGCACTTGCGCCAACCGGGCCTGGAAATCCGCAGAGGCCACCAGGGCCTGTGCCGCTACGCTTTCGGCATAATCCGGCACGGCTTCCACATCAACATAAAGCGCATTGATGAACAGGCGATTGTTGGAACAGTAAGGCCCGGCATTTTCCGGATCTTCCGGGAAAAGGGCACAAAGGGGGTTGAGCCCGATCAGGGAAGCGCCTGCCCGGGCGGCCTCGCCCACCAGGAGGCTCAGGTCGGTAAAATCGCCAATCCCCCAGTTGCGATGCGAACGCAGGGCATAAATCTGGCAGGGAATTCCCCAGACCCGCTCCGGCTCCGGCCGGTCCAGCCATGCAGGCAGATAGCAACGCTCCGGCACCACGATCAGGGTCATCTGGGCCAGGGTCCCCGCCAAATCAACCTGTATGCGGTGATAGCCCTGGGGCGGCATAAAAGGCAACGTGACATCATGCTTTTGCCACGTTTCTCCTGCAATCTCCCGACTTTCCAGAACCCGCGCGGATTCCAGCTTCAGGAAGATGTCATGATGGGGCCCGGATTCTTCCTCAAGGCGCAATCCAATTTCCGGTGCCGTGTTTGGAGGAAGGAACAGAGGCACATGCACGGGCAGGTCCTTCTCCCGCACCACCAGAACCGGGGGACAATGCCGCAGCCAGCTTGCATCTTCAAAAGCGGCCAGACTGGCAGCGGCCTCTTCATCGGTTGCAGCAGCAAACCCCATGCTGGAAAGGAAGCGGCGCTTGGTCTCCAGGCTGGTGACATGCACCTGGCCCATCTTGTCGGTATATTCCGGCAAAATCCCGGCGGCTTGCGCCAATCTGTCCGTTGCAGTTTCCATGGGCATTTTTGTACCAAGAGATGCCATGACCTTTCAAGCACGAATGCAAAAAACACCCGAAAAATACATCACGATTGGGGATTTTCCATAAGTTGCCAAGCCAGAGGATTCTTCAATCCTTGTTCCTTGGTTCCCAGAAATTCTTCCTATCGACAATTCCTTCCGAAAAAGATTACCCTTCCGGCACACAACATCTGCGACAAAACGAAACAGGCCTGTTGAAAACCGCTGCAAAAATCCTGCCCCCCGCCTGTTTGCCGCCCACCTGTTTGCCATTCCCGCCAAACCGGAGACTGCCATGCCCCTTTCCATCTCCTCCCCCGTCTTCGCCGATCACGAACCCCTGCCTGCAAAATATACCTGTGATGGCGATGGGATTTCCCCGCCGCTGGTCTTTTCCGGCGTTCCGGAAAACACAAAAAGCCTGGTGCTGGTCGTGGACGACCCCGACGCGCCCGATCCGGCGGCACCACGCATGATTTGGGTGCATTGGATTCTCTACAACCTGCCGCCGGACACATCCGGCCTGCCGGAAGGCGTACCCCCCTATGCCCTGCCGGAAGGTACCCGGGCCGGCATAACCGACTCCGGAAACACCGAATATGGCAGTCCATGCCCGCCCACCGGCACCCATCGCTATATCCATCACCTTTATGCGCTCGACATTGTTCTGCCGGACATGAACCAGCCTGCCAAGCCCGTACTTCTGGCCGCCATGGCGGGGCATGTCCTTGAAAAGGCGGATCTCGCCGGCCTTTACCGCCGCAAACGTTAGAGCCTTGAGCGTTTAGATTGAACAATTCCTGTTGATCTTGGGATGAGCCAGACCGCAAGACGCAAACCGCAGGGCGATGCGGGCATCGTCCAAGGTTTGAAAACGCGGCGGATGGCCATCAAAAGGCAACAGGGGTATTCAAGATGAACGCTCAAGGCTCTAAACCGGGCCTGAAGCCGTAAAAAACCGCCCGGAGGATTTCTCCCGCCGGGCGGTTTTTCTTTTGGTTCAAGCCTTCCGGATTATTCGTCCTTGGACTTGGCCTTCTTCATGGCCGCACCGAGGATATCGCCCAGCGAAGCACCGGAATCGGACGTACCGTAATCCGCCATCGCCTGCTTTTCTTCCTCGATTTCACGCGCCTTCACCGACAGGGTCAGCTTGCGGCTGCTGCGTTCGATCTGGGTGATCTTCGCATCCAGCTTCTGCCCCACGGCAAAGCGGTCGGTCCGCTGTTCGGCACGGTCACGCGACAGGTCATTCTTCTTGATGTAACCGGTCAGCGAATCATTGACCGTCACTTCAAGACCCATCTCCTGCACGGCCTTGACGACACACGTGACCACAGAACCCTTCTTCAGGCCCTGCATGGCGTCTTCAAACGGATCTTCGGCCAGCTGCTTGATGCCAAGGCTGATCCGTTCCTTGCCGGTGTCAACCTCAAGCACCTTGACCTTTGCCATGTCGCCCTTCTTGAAGGTCTTGATGGATTCCTCACCCGAAACTTCCCAGGAAAGGTCAGACAGGTGAACCATGCCATCGATATCGCCGGGCAGGCCAACAAACAGGCCGAACTCGGTGATGTTCTTGATTTCGCCTTCAAGGATCGTGCCCGACGGATACTTCTCGGAGAAGCCTTCCCACGGGTTGCCGAGGCACTGCTTGATGCCAAGGCTGATACGACGCTTGGTCGCATCGACATCGAGAACCGCAACATCCACTTCCTGGGAGGTGGAGACGATCTTGCCGGGATGCACGTTCTTCTTTGTCCAGGACATTTCAGACACATGCACAAGGCCTTCCACGCCCGGCTCCAGCTCCACAAAGGCGCCGTAGTCGGTAATGTTGGTCACGCGGCCCTTCAGGCGGCTGCCCACAGGGTACTTGCCGTCCACGCCTTCCCACGGATCCGATTCCAGCTGCTTCATGCCGAGGCTGATGCGCTGGGTTTCCGAGTTGAAGCGGATGACCTGCACGTTGACCGTCTGGCCAATCTGCAAGGCTTCCGACGGGTGGTTGATGCGGCGCCATGCAATGTCGGTGACATGCAGCAGGCCATCCACGCCACCGAGATCGACAAACGCGCCGTAATCGGTGATGTTCTTGACCACGCCCTGCAACACTTGGCCTTCCTTGAGGCCGGACACCAGTTCGCTGCGCGCTTCGGCGCGGCTTTCCTCGAGGACAGCGCGGCGCGAAACCACGATGTTGCCACGGGAACGATCCATCTTGAGGATCAGGAACGGCTGCGGCGTGCCCATCAGGGGGGAAACGTCGCGCACCGGGCGAATGTCCACCTGGCTTCCGGGCAGGAACGCAACCGCTCCGCCAAGATCCACCGTGAACCCACCCTTGACGCGACCATAAATGACGCCGGTCACACGTTCCGTATTGTTGAAAGCCTTCTCGAGAACCTGCCAGGCTTCTTCGCGGCGCGCCTTTTCACGGCTGAGCATCGCTTCGCCATTGCGGTCTTCCATGCGTTCAACATAGACATCGACTTCGTCGCCGACCTTCAGCTCTTCGCCTTCGCCCGCCCGGCCAAATTCCTTCAGGGAAATGCGGCCTTCCGACTTCAGCCCGACATCGATGAGCGCAGAATCGTTCTCGATCGCCACGATGCGGCCACGCACGACAGAACCTTCAAAAGAGTCCATGTTCTTCAGGGATTCTTCGAGCAGTGCGGCAAAGGATTCTTTTTTTGCACCCTCTTGGGTGTGTTTGGTTGACATGAGTTGATACTTCCTTTTTCTTCGATATACGGCCAGCCACACCTCCCATTGAAGGGTGCCAGGCAGGTGGCCGCTGTGTCCTCTTGGAACCAAGCCTTCAGGATGCGGCGGCACCACCAGATGAAAGACGTTCCCGCACAATGGCGAGAGCCGTATCCAGCACCTGATCGATGCCAAGCTCGGACGTATCCAGCAAAACCGCATCATCCGCCGGTTTCAGCGGAGCCGCGGCGCGCTGGCTGTCACGCGCATCCCGGGATTCGATATCCGCAAGGACGGCGGGGAACATAACCGCATCGCCACGATCTTGCAACTCCTTGAATCGCCTTTTGGCCCGAATTTCCGGTTTTGCCGTCACAAAAAGCTTCACGCGCGCATCCGGACACACATGCGTACCAATATCCCGGCCATCCAGGACAGCCCCCGGCATGCGCCGGGCAAACTGGCGCTGCAGCTCAAGAAGTGCGGCCCGGACTCCGGGAAGCGCCGAAACTTTCGAGGCCCCCTGACCGTTTTCCTCACTCCGCAGTTCCGGATCGGAAAAAATATCTTCATGACCGCCTTCGGCCAGCGCATGGGCCGCCGCCATTCCATCCGCCTCCACCGCAGGATCTCCGCCGCTGCGGCGCACCATAAGCGCGACCGCCCGGTAAAGGGCCCCCGTATCAAGATACGCAATGCCCAGCGCCTTTGCCAACGCACGTGCAAGGGTTCCCTTGCCGCTGGCGGCCGGACCATCAACTGCAATGACAAGCGGTTCTTCAATGTTCATGGATAGAGGCTCCCAAACCGTTCATGATGGAGAAAAATCCCGGGAAAACCCGGATGATGGGGGCAATTTCATCGACCACAACCGTATCTTCGCACGCCATGCCCAAAACCAGGACAGCCATTGCAAGCCGGGCATCGTCGCCCACCGGCACCCGGACACCGCCCCGCGGCACATATCCCCGCACCGGCCCCCGCACCACCATCTGGTCATGGGACATGTCCGCCGAAACCCCGCAGGTTCCCAGAACACGCACCAGCTCTTCAAGACGACGGACATCAAAAGTGGACAGGCTCCCGATTCCCGAAACCACCGTTTCCCCGTCCGCAAGCGCCGCGGCAATGCACAGGGCCGGCAAATCATCAACCATACGGCCAAGCCGCTCCGGCGGAACGGAAACGCCCCGCAGGGAGGAACTCCGGACCATCAGATCCGCCACAGCTTCGCCATTCATGTGGCGCTGGTTGTCCATGCGGATGTCCGCGCCCATCTCCACCAGCGTTTCAAAAAGCCCCATGCGGCAGGGATTGACGAGCAGGCCCGGCAACGACACCTCTGAATCAGGCTGAATCAGGGCTGCCACCATGGGAAAGGCCGCAAACCCTGGATCTCCGGGGATTTCCACCTGCTGGCCGAAAAAAGGCGCCCCGCCGGAAACCCGGATTTCCACCCCGCACGCCTGTTGCCGTATGGACAGCGGAATCCCGAAATGCTGCAACAGGTTTTCCATGTGGTCCGGCGTCGGGAAGGGCTCAATATAAGTTGTGGTCCCCGAAGCCCGAAGGGCCGCCAGGAGAACCGCCGCCTTCACGTTGGCGGAAGCAATGCTGGCAGAGAACGCGGGCAGCGGCATCAGGGGCGATGCTCCGGCAACAAAAAGGGGCAACCGTCCCCCGGATCGGCTGTGGATGTTGGCTCCCATGGCCGAAAGCGGCCCAATGACCGCGGCCATGGAACGCCCCTGAAGACTGCTTCCCCCCTGGACAAAGCTGGAAAAAGGACACCCGGCCAGCAGGCCTAGGAGCAAACGCAGGCCACCCCCACCCGCCACACAGTCCAGCACCCGTTCGGGTTCATGGAAAGCCCGCCCTCCCATGACATGCCATGTGCCCGAATCATCCCCCCACAACTCGGCCCCCAGCTGGCGCAGGACATGAATGCTGCCCCCCACCTGTCCGGTTTCGGCAAGACCGGAAATAATGGTCTCCCCTTCCGCCAGCACCCCCAGGAAAAGGGTGCGCACAGACATGGCCGCATCGCCCGGCATGCGGGCGATTCCAAAGATGGCACCAGTTGGTTGAGACCTCATCGAATGTGTCATGACCCCCTGCTTGTAGCAAATCCCCCCCTGCGCATGCAACCCTCACAAACACCCCAAAACAACATTCCCGGTTGACAAATCGCGCGCGCAAGGATAACGGGCTCTTTGTGACCAACATATCAAGCACGGAGTAAACCATGGCTAAACCGGAATGGGGCATCAAGCGTATCTGCCCGCATTGTGAAATCCGCTATTATGACCTGGGCAAGAATCCGCCTGTCTGTCCATCCTGCAAAGGCGTTTATGACGCCGAGCTGATGCTCAAGTCCCGCAAGAGCCGCAGCACGGGATCCGAAGATGCCATGGCGGCCGAAGTGGCAAAGGAAACCCCGGAAGACCTCCTGCTGGTGGACGAGGCGGACGCCGACCCGATTGAAGCGGGAAGCAGCGACCTGCTGGAGGACACCTCGGAACTCGATTCCGGTGAAAGCGAGATTGAGGTCAAACTCGAAGAGGAATGATTTTTTGCTTGCATCGGGCAGGCAAGATGAATATGTTGCCGCCGCTGCCGCAAGATTCGCGGCATCCCGTTTCGGGGCCATAGCTCAGCTGGGAGAGCGCTACAATGGCATTGTAGAGGTCAGGGGTTCGATCCCCCTTGGCTCCACCAAAACAAAAAGGCCGGTCCGTATGACCGGCCTTTTTTGCTGCCCGCCATCCAGCAGCCAAGCCCAAAGGAGTCAGGAACCGGGCCAGCGTCATTGCCGAGACCTTGCTTGACGGTGAGGCCGAGGAACTGACCCGCACCGCCATGAAAAAATCATTGAAACGACGCATTGAAAATCTGGAAGGCAGGGAAGCGGCAAGCACCTCTGCGGTGATCGTCATTGCGGATGAAACCACCACGCCGACATTCCCATGCCACCGGAGCATAAACGAATCATCATCCGTATTGTTGGAGTTTGACAGTCGGGGTTTTGCTTTGCCGGACGTGCAAAAATGTTCTATCCTAACACAACGACTCTACTTCCCCTTGGTAACATTTTCAGGGAGAAGGTCAGACAGGTGGACAGGGAGATATACATCTTGTAAGTATGTCACCGGATATGGTGGTAAACAATCAGGATATAAATGCGTAAAGTATTAGTATATATATGGTGAATTAATGCAACAGATTCAGAACATAAACCTTGATGAATTGAGAAACGGATTCGGCGGAAAGCCATTCTATAAATTAATCCAACATCACCTGAAAAGTCAAAATCAGCAAGATAGGATTTTTGGACTTCTGGGAACGATGGATATGCTCCCGGCCGATGTGAGGCCGTTGGTTGAGGGGTTCATAGATCGATGGAATTCAAAGTGCTACGATCGTTCCTTTTGGCAACAGGATACAGCAATAGTTTTTGACGATATAATTAATGATGCGCAAACGATATTGTCCAGATCAGGATTGCAATCTGACGATGAATTAAAATTCAATTTATTTACGATAGTTACCCTTAACTATGCCTATGCCGCTTACGATCAGCCTAAAATGCGTGCTTATATGGGGATGAGCCGTTGCGCCTTTATTAATGGTGCATTTCCATTTTTTAGCCTGATTGCATTAATTTACCCGATTGGTGCAACGATTCATATTTCCAACTATGCACCAGCTACCATCCCCATGATTATTGGATATGGGCTTACAAACTTAGGCTATCTCTTATTGGTAGCTGGAATTGTCTCTGGAAAATTTGGTATATTTGGATTAACAAAGCGCTGGCAAGTTTTGAGTCTTTCATTGACAAGCATCTTAATTGGTATATCTTTGTCAAATTTATAAAATAATAGTAACCGTTCACTTATGATATGGATCATATCCATTTTGAAGCGCGAATCTCCTCATTTCACGATCAGAAATGGCAGATATGCTTTTTCTTGGCTGTGCGTTCTTATTCCGCGACTTTTTGAAACAGGTCGCGTTGGTATGAAGGGGAATATATTGAAGCGAGGCGGCCCCCCACCTCCCCCCGGAGGGGTAGGATCGCGTGCCCGGCGGGTGCCTGCCCGGAGAAGGTTCGCCCGGCTACCAGTGCGCTCCCTGCCCGGATACTGCCCTGCTGCTGTCGAGAGCGGGGGATGAGAACGCGCCACGAGGCTGAAGGGTTGCCCTGCGCACGATGGCAGCCCTGCGGGTGCCAATTTTTTCGCAAAAGCCGCGCGGCAGCATTGACAGGCCCGCCAATCCCCGTTATACAGCCGCAGATTTTTCACGTTTCCAACTTTACATGATCAAGAGGGTTTCACTGTGAAACGCACCTACCAGCCAAGCAAGATTGTGCGCAAGCGCCGCCACGGATTCCGGGCCCGCATGCAGACCGCCGATGGACGCAAGATCCTGTCCCGTCGCCGGGCCAAGGGGCGCGCGCGCCTTTCGGCCTAAGACTGCGCAGCCAGGCTTTGCCTGACATGCTCCACACGATGACGTTCCTGAAGCGCCGCGATGATTTCGTCGCGGTGGCTTCTTTTGGCCGCAAATCTGTCGGCCGTGGTTTCATCCTCCAGTTCCGTCGCCGTCCGGGTGATTCGCTCCCCGGCATCCGAATCGGCTTCACCGCCACCAAAAAGATTGGCGGAGCCGTGGTGCGCAACCGCGCCAAACGCCGGTTGCGGGCGCTGGCCCGGGAAATCCTGCCCTCCCACGCGCCGGATGGCCATGATTTTGTCCTGATCGCCCGCTCCACCACGCCCGGCCTGCCTTATGCCATCCTGCGCGAAGACCTGTTGCAGGCGCTGGATCGCCTGCCCTCCCCCACCCCAAACACCCCATGATGTCCAGAGCCTTGCACGTTTGGATGGAACAATGCCTGTTGGTCTTGGGACGAATCCGCCGCAAGGCAACAGGGGTGTTCAAGATGAACGCTCAAGGCTCCAGGCTCCTCTCCTCCCTCCTTCTCGCGGGCATTGCCTGCTACCGGACCTGCCTTTCCCCTTTCCTTGGCCCGCACTGCCGTTACACCCCTTCCTGTTCAGCCTATGCTGCCGAAGCGATTCGCACCCATGGGCCAGGACGCGGAACATGGCTGGCCATCAAACGAATCCTGCGCTGCCGGCCCGGCGGTTCCTGTGGGGAAGACCCCGTTCCCCCTCGCCCCGGCAGGTCGTCCTGACCCCACAAATCCGCAAGAAATCCGCAAGCATCGCGCCCTCTCACAGGCAATGCGCTTGACGCAGCTCCCCGCCTGCCTTAAAGAAACCCTGCGACTTCTGCGCTTCCGGCCCGCCGGCGTGCCCATTTCCATGATTTTCACGAGGCCATAAAAATCCATGTCCGAACAAAAAAACCTGTTCATCGCCTTTGCGCTCTCTGTTGGCGTCCTTTTTGCCTTCAACCAGCTTTATGAACGTCCGCGCATGGAAAAGCTGCGCCAGCAGCAGGCTGTCGAAAACGCCAAGGTGCAGCAGACCGCTGCGGCAACGGCCCCCGGAACCCCGGACACCCTCCCATCGGATATGGTTTCCAGCGCCCGGATGACGACAGCCGTCCTGCCCCGCATCCGCATTGAAACCCCCTCCCTCACCGGGTCGATGACCATCACCGGCAACCAGCTGGATGACCTTCTCCTGGTGCGCTATGCCGAAAACATTGACAAGCCTGAGCGCGTCCGCCTGCTTGCAACACGCGATTCGGACCGGCCCTATCATGTGGATTTCGGTTTCATGGCGGAGGGCAGCAGCCAGCCCATGCCTGACGCCCAAACCCCGTGGACGGCCGACCGCACCGTCCTCACCCCGGACAATCCCGTGACCCTGCGCTGGGACAACGGACAAGGTCTTGTGTTCACCCGCCACATCTCGGTGGATCAAGATTACATGTTCACCATGACCCAGGACGTGCACAACACCAGCGATGCCGATGTGTCCCTTTCGTCCTTTGCCCTCATCCAGCGCCGCCTGCCAAAGGACGGCCAGAATACGGCCATCCTGCACGAAGGCCCCATCGGGGTTCTCGGCGGTGAGCTGGAAACCGCAAAATACAAGGCACTGACGGATCGCAAGACCCCCATGGCCTTCAGTTCCAACGGCGGCTGGCTGGGCATTACCGACAAGTACTGGCTGGTGGCCCTTTGCCCGCAGCAGGATACCCCGCTTTCTGCCCGTTTCCTGTCCTCCGGGGACAATGCGCAGGTAGATGCCATGGGCCCCCGGCAAAAGCTGGCGGCAGGCCAAACCCTTTCCAACACATTCCACGTTTTCGCCGGTGCCAAGAAAGTGACCCTGCTCGACAGTTACAGCCAGAAGCTGGGCATTCCGCATTTCGACCTCGCCGTGGATTTTGGCTGGTATTATTTCCTCACCAAGCCCCTGTTTTATGCCCTGACCTGGCTGGGAAAACTGATTGGAAACTTTGGCCTTGCCATTCTGGCCCTTACCGTTCTGGTGCGGCTGGCCATGTATCCGGTGTCGGGCAAGTCGTTCAAGGAAATGAACAAGATGAAGACCGTGCAGCCCAAGGTGGCCGAGCTGCGTGAAAAATATGGCGATGACAAGGCCCGCCTCCAGCAGGAACTCATGGAGCTTTACAAGCGCGAGAAGGTCAATCCCTTCAGCGGCTGCCTGCCCATGCTGTTGCAGATTCCTGTGTTCTTCTCGCTCTACAAGGTGCTGTTCGTCAGCCTGGAAATGCGGCATACACCTTTCTTTGGCTGGATCCACGATCTCGCCGCGCCCGATCCCACCACCATTTTCAACCTGTTTGGCCTCATTCCATGGAACCCGCCCGCCATGCTCATGCTTGGCGCGTGGCCGTTGCTCATGGGCGTCACCATGCTTCTGCAGCAGAAGATGAATCCCGCCCCGGTGGATCCGGCACAGGCCAAGATCATGATGATCATGCCCATCATGTTCACCTTCATGCTGGCCAAATTCCCCGCCGGACTTGTCATTTACTGGACGTGGAGCAACATCATTTCCATCCTGCAACAGGGATACATGATGCGCCGCAAAGGGCTGGTTCCTGCCTTTATCAAACGCTGGAAGGACGCCCTCCATGCTGGAAGCTGACGCCGAAGACATCGCGTACGGGCAGAAACTCTTTTCCTTGCCCTGCACCTTTATCATGGGCGCGGTAAAACCGGAGGGCCTGCCCACCCCCACCCTGCCGGAAATCGCCTTTGCCGGGCGATCGAACGTGGGCAAGTCCAGCCTTGTCAACGCGATGGTAGGCCGCCGGGCGCTCGCCCGTGTTTCCAACACGCCGGGCCGCACCCGCGAAATCAATTTCTTCAACCTGGCTGACAAGCTCATGATTGTGGATCTCCCCGGTTATGGCTACGCTGAACTGCCCGCCAAGAAGGTCAAGATGTGGACCGGGCTCACCCGCGCCTACCTGCGCGGTCGTGTCAACCTGCGCCGCGTCTGCCTGCTCATCGACAGCCGCCACGGTTTCAAGAAGAATGACATCGCCATCATGGACCTGTTTGACGAATCGGCCGTTCCCTTTCTGGTGGTGTTGACCAAGACCGACAAGATCAAGGCCGCCGAACTGGAAACCCGAATCGCTGAATGTGAAAAGACGCTCAAGAAGCATCCGGCCGCCTTCCCCTCCATCATGGCCACCAGCTCCGAAAAACACCGGGGCCTTGATGAATTGCGGGCGCTCCTGTCACAGGACGCCCTTACATGACACTGGACCTGGCCTCCCTCATCACCGGCCTGCTGGCCGGATTTGCCTTGGCTGCCCTTCTCTTTCGCCTGCGCAGCCAGCGCGCCGAAGTGGAGCTGGCGGCCGAACGCCGTTCCAGCACCGAAAAGCTGGCCCTGCTGGAGGAGGCCCGTCAAACCCTTTTGAGCCAGTTCACTGCCGTCTCGGCGGAGGCTCTGGATGCCAATGGCCGGCGTTTCCTCGACCTTGCCAAGGCCGAACTTTCCACCCTCAATGAAACCGCCAAAGGCGACCTTGAAATCCGCAAGCAGGCGATTGCGGAAATGGTGGCACCGCTGGGCCAGTCGCTCCAGCAGATGAACACGAAAATATCCGACATCGAAAAGGCGCGCACGGGGGCCTATTCCGAACTGCAAACCCTCATCACCACCCTGCAGACCGGACAGAAGGACCTTTCAGAAAAGGCGGGCGCGCTGGCCAATGCCCTCGTCTCGCCCGTATCACGCGGCCACTGGGGTGAAATCCAGCTCCGGCGCGTGGCGGAAATGGCGGACATGCTGCCCTGGTGCGATTTTGACGAACAGGCTTCCACCACCACGGAAGAAGGCCGCCTGCGTCCCGACATGATTGTCCACCTGCCCGGCGAAAAAATTGTGGTGGTGGATTCCAAGGCGCCGCTTTCCGCCTATATGGAAGCGCTGGATACCGACTGCGATGAAGCCTGCAGCAAGCTCATGATGCAGCATGCCAAGGTGGTGCGCGAACATGTCAAGGTTCTGGGCAGCAAGGCCTACTGGAACCGTTTTGCCCCGCATTCCCCGGAATTTGTCGTCATGTTCCTGCCGGGAGAAAACTTCTTCAGCGCCGCCCTGCAGCAAGATCCCACCCTCATCGATTTTGCCACCTCGCAGCAGGTCATCCTTGCCACCCCCACCACCCTGATCGCCCTGCTGCGCGCCATCCATTATGGCTGGCGGCAGGAAAAGCTGGCCGAAAACGCCCGTGAAATCTCGGCCCTGGGGGCCGAACTTTATGAACGGCTCGCCACCTTCTCCGATCATATCCGCAGGATTGGCAGCAGCCTGTCCTCGGCGGTAGAGCATTACAACAAGGCTTCCGGATCGCTGGAAACCCGCGTGTTTGTGACCGCCCGCAAGTTCCGCGACCTGCATGCCGCCTCCGAAGGCAGCCAGATCGAACCGCCGATCATCATTGACCGCCTTGCCCGCAACCCGCAAATCCCCGAGCTTGCAGACAAGACATAGCTGCCTTGCATTTTCTGCACTGGTTCTTTCCTGTCCTTCGCGTTATGTAAATCCCATGACACATTTGCCGATCATCATTGCGCCCGATCCCATCCTCAAAGCCAAGGCAAAACCTGTGGCCAGGGTGGATGCCCGCGTGCGCCAGCTGCTCGACGACATGCTGGAAACCATGTATGCCGACCGCGGCATTGGTCTCGCGGCCCCGCAAGTGGGCATTTCCGAGCGCCTGGTGGTCATCGACACCGCCCATGAGGATGAACCGGCCACCCCGCTCTTCCTGGTCAATCCGGAGATCCTCTGGCGTTCTCCTGAAACCACCATCTGCAACGAAGGCTGCCTGTCCCTGCCCGAGTATTTTGCCGACATCACCCGCGCCGAACAGGTGCGCGTCCGCTACACGGACCGCGATGACAAGACACAGGACATCACGGCGGACGGCATGCTCGCCATCTGCCTCCAGCACGAGATCGACCATCTCGAAGGCAAGCTGTTTGTCGATTACCTCTCCCCCATGAAACGCAGCATCATCCTGCGCAAACTCCGGCGGTTCAAGTCCGGCGAAGGAAAATAGACCATGCGCATTGCTTTCATGGGCACACCCGATTTTGCCGTTCCGGCCCTTGAGGCCCTGTTGGAGGCTGGCCATGATGTGGTCTGCGTCTATACCCAGCCGCCCCGCCCCGCCGGCCGAGGCTACGACCTGAAAAAATCCCCTGTCCACCTGCTGGCCGAAAACCGGGGCATCCCGGTACGTACGCCCAAAAGCCTGCGCAAGTCGCAGGAGGAACAGGACGCCTTTGCCGCGCTCAACCTTGATGTGGCCGTCATTGCTGCCTATGGACTCATCCTGCCGCAGGCCGTGCTGGATGCTCCACGCATGGGCTGCATCAACATCCATGGCTCGCTGCTGCCACGCTGGCGCGGCGCAGCCCCCCTCCAGCGCGCCATGCTGGCAGGCGACCCCGAAACCGGCATCACCATCATGCAGATGGATGCCGGGCTTGATACCGGCGGCATGCTGCTGCGCGAAGCCACCCCCATCCATGCGGACACCACCGCGTCCGAGCTGCATGACCGGATGGCCGAAATGGGCGCCCGCCTGATTGTGCAAACCCTGTCCCGCCTGCCGATGGCCGCCACCCCGCAGCCTTCGGAAGGCATCACCTATGCCGAAAAAATCACCAAGGAAGATGGCCGCCTGGATTTCACAAAGGATGCGGAAAGCCTCCTGCGGCAGGTGAATGCGCTCAATCCTTGGCCAGGTACCTTTTTTGCCGAACACGCCGAAACCATCAAGGTCCTTCAGGCAGAAACCATGACACCGGACAGTTCCGAAGCACCCGGCACGCTGCTCGATGACCAATTCACCATTGCCTGCGAACGCGGAGCCCTGCGGCTCCTCACCGTCCAGCGCGCCGGAAAGGCTGCCACCGATGGCGCTTCCTTCCTGCGCGGCTATCCCCTGCAGCCGGGCGACATCCTCGCATGACCACCCGCTGGAAACTGCTGATGGAATATGATGGCCGGGCTTTTGTAGGCTGGCAGCGGCAGGAAAACGGCCTGTCTGTCCAGCAGGCCCTTGAAACAGCCCTCACGCGCCTGACCAATGGGCAGGTCGTGCAGACCACCGCCGCGGGCCGCACCGATTCAGGCGTTCACGCCCGGGGCCAGTGTGTGCATTTCGATCTTGAAAAATCCTTTTCCGCCGAAACCATCCGCGACGGCCTCAATGCCCATCTGCGGCCATATCCCGCATCCGTGCTGGACGCCTGCGAAACCACTCCCGATTTCAGCGCCCGTTTTGACGCCCTGCAAAGAAGCTATCTTTACCGGATCGTCAACCGTCCATCACCCCTCACCTTTGAGCGCGGCCTTGCCTGGCAGGTGCCCTTTGCGCTGGATACCGAAGCCATGCAACAAGGGGCGCAATACCTCATCGGCAAACATGACTTCTCCAGTTTCCGTGCCACCCAGTGTCAGGCAAAATCCCCCGTCCGCACCCTTGACCGGCTGGACGTTACGCGCGAAGGGCCGGACGTTTTCATCCATGCCGAGGCCCGCTCTTTCCTGCACCATCAGGTACGCAACATTGTGGGCAGCCTCAAGCTCGTCGGTTACGGCAAATGGCAGCCGGAGGACATGGCCAAGGCCCTGGCCGCCCGCGACCGTCGCGCAGCCGGCCCAACCGCCCCGCCGGACGGCCTCTTTTTCATGCGTGTCGATTACCCCTGACCCAAAGGTTTTTCCATGACCCTCCTCCTCATCCTTGTCTTCACCCTGCTGGGCTCGATCATTTCCGTTCTCCTCGCCGGGCTTATCCTCCTGCTCAAGGGTCAGGCGCTGGCCAAGGCCACCGACAGGCTCATCCCCTATGCCATTGGCACCCTTCTGGGCGCCGCCTTCTTTGGCATGATCCCCCACGCGCAGGAACAGATGGGCGAAACCTCCGTCCTGCCCATCGTGCTGGTGGGCATCCTCATTTTCTTCATGCTGGAAAAGCTGGCCATCTGGCGCCACTGCCACGAGCATGACTGCGCAACCCACACCCATGCCGGATCGCTCATCCTCATTGGCGATTCCCTGCACAATTTCGTGGATGGCGTCGCCATCGCGCTCGCCTTTGGGCAATCCATCCCGCTCGGCATTGCCACATCCATTGCCGTCATTTCGCACGAGGTGCCACAGGAGGTGGGGGATTTCGTCATCCTGCTGGAAAGCGGCTATTCCCGGAAGCGCGCCCTTTTCTTCAACGTCCTGTCCAGCCTGACGTCCATTGCTGGCGCGCTGCTCACTTATGCGCTGCTGCCGGTTGCATCCCGTCTGGTTCCCTATCTGCTGGCCATGGCCGCCGCCAGCTTCATCTATATCGCGCTGGCCGACCTGGTGCCGGGCCGCCGCAAAGCCTCATCGCTGAAAAGCCTTGCGCTGGAAATGACGCTGATTGCCGGCGGCATCCTCACCATCGCCCTGCTGCACCACCACGAATAAGGGTTTCATGCCGCCTGTTGCCGGGAAGCATCCGCCAGCCAGGCCGCAAGATCCTCCGTGACGTCATCGCAAAAAGGCGGGACCGGTTTTCCGGCCTCCCCCACCGTGCGCACCAGCAGGGTGGTCATGCCCATGGCGTGCGCGGTCTCGAGGTTGCGCAGGGAATCCTCAATGAAACAGCAGCTGGAGGGTTCGAGCCCAAAACGGGAGACCAGCGCATCAAAGGCCGGACGTTCGGGCTTGGCGACATACCCCGCATCGGCCAGGTCGAAAATCCCCGCGAACAGGTTTTCCGAAACGCCCAGCCGCACAAGAACATTACGGGCATGGGTTGCGGAACCATTGGTGTGGATAAGGCGCTGGCCAGACAAGGTCGCAATGGCAGATGCCAGCGCCGGGTTTGGAACAACCCCGGAATAATCAATGCGGTGAACAAAATCGAGAAAATCCGCCGCATCCACATCATATTCCCGCACCAGCCCTGCAAGTGTGGCCCCATGCTGGTCAAGATAACGCTCCTGCAGGGCACGGATCTGTTCGTCGGACAGGTGCAAATGGTCACGCATCCAGGACAGGACGCGCACCGTCAACTGCGGATACAGACCGGCATCCGGAGGGTAGAGGGTATTGTCGAGATCAAAGATCCAGGTCTTTATCCCCTTCAGGATCGCGGGTTTCAGCATTGTCATGCTCCGGGCAGCGCGCTGCGTGCCCGCAATGCGGCCATCAAGGTTCCATCATCCAGAAAATCCAGATCTCCACCAACCGGCACGCCATGGGCCAGGCGACTGACCACCACCTTGCAGTCCTTGAGCTTGCCTGCAAGGAAATGGGACGTTGTCTGCCCGTCCACTGTGGCATCAAGGGCCAGGATCACTTCCCGCACCCCGTTTTCCGAAGCCCTGGCAACAAGCGGCACCACTGCCAGATCCTCCGGCGCCACGCCATCCAGCGCCGACAGCACCCCACCCAGCACATGATAAAGCCCCCGGAAGGAACGGCTGCGCTCAATCGCCCAGATATCCCCCACACCTTCCACCACACAGATGATGGAACGGTCACGCCCGGATTCCGCACAGATGGAGCATGGGCTGACCGTATCGTAATTGCCACATTCCGGACAGGTCTTCAACCGGTCGGCCGCAACCTCCAGCGCCTTTGAAAGCGGCGACATGAGCGAATCCCGGTGCCGCAGCAGGTGCAGCACCGCCCGCCGCGCCGAACGCGGCCCCATGCCGGGCAAGCGGGACAGCAGGCGGATCAGGGTTTCAATCTCGGCGCCATGCATCAGCGATTGAGCTCCCCCAGTTTGCGTGTGGGATCAATGAAATAAAACAGGTCTGCATCCAAAGGCACATCCGTCTCCACCGAATCCAGAAACACATGGGTAACCTGTCCCAGCGCATCCAGAACCTCCCAGCGCACCAGCCGGAAGGGATCCTCCGCAAACACCAGCGTCAAGCTGCCCTGCTCCGGTTCCTTGGCAGAGGCCAGGGACAACCGCAATCCGTCCGTTCCCTCCCGGACATCCGTCACGGCCATGTCCTCGCCGGGTTCAATCTTCGCCCGCAGCAAAAGGTCGGCAATGGTCGAACCGATGGGCGCATTGCTCTGCTGCTGGAGTTCCGCATTCCAGAAATAGATGAAATGTCCGTCCGCCACGACGAAATCCGCCACGGGCGGATCATAGGCAAACCGCAGCCGTCCCGGCCGCTTGAGGTAAAATGTACCGTGCAGCGCCATTCCGTCAGGCCCTACCTGCGAAAACCGCGCCTTGAGCGTGTGGATGCCGTTGATCCAGTCCAGCGCCGTTTGCGCGCGGGAATCCAGCGGCTCCGCATGGGCGGACACAAAAGACAGGACGACCATCGCCATCCCAAAAAGAAAAGATTTTTTCATCCCAAGATCTCCCTGCGTCCCACATGGTTGGCAGCCCCCACCAAACCTTCGCGCTCCATCCGTTCAATGATGCGGGCCGAACGGTTGTAGCCAATCTGCAGGCAGCGCTGGATATAACTCGCAGACGCCTTGCGGTCACGCATCACCAGATCCACCGCCTGGCGGTAGAGGGACTCATCGGCATCAGATTCATCGCTGTCACCAAGGCCCGGAATTCCCGCTTCTTCAGGATCATCCGTCACGGCATCAAGATAGACCGGCTCGCCCTGTGCCTTCAGGAAAGCCACCACCTCGGCCACTTCCTCGTCGCGTACAAACGGTCCGTGAACGCGGGTCAGCCGGCTTCCGGGCGACATGTAAAGCATATCCCCCTGCCCCAGAAGTTGTTCCGCGCCCTGTTCGTTGAGAACCGTCCGGCTGTCAATCCGGGACGTGACCCGGAAACTGATGCGGCTGGCAAAATTGGCCTTGATGGTGCCCGTGATCACGTCCACCGATGGCCGCTGCGTTGCCATGATGATGTGGATGCCGGCAGCACGCGCCATCTGCGCCAGACGCTGCACTGCGGTTTCAATGTCATTGCCCGCCACCAGCATGAGGTCGGCAAACTCGTCAATGATCACGACAATGTAGGGCAGTTCGGTCAAATCCAGCGGCTGTTCGTCAAACACCGGCTTGCCTGTCTCGCCATCAAACCCGGTTTGCACCTTGCGCAAGAGGACTTCACCATTTTCCCGCGCCTCGCGCAGGCGGGTGTTGTAATTCTCGATGTTGCGCACCCCCAGCTTGGACATGGCGCGGTAACGGTCTTCCATCTCGCGCACGGTCCATTTCAGGGCCACCACCGCCTTTTTGGAATCGGTCACCACCGGGGCCAGCAGGTGCGGGATGCCGTCATAGGCCGAAAGTTCCAGCATCTTGGGATCCACCATGATGAAGCGGCATTTCTCCGGCGACAGTTGGTAGAGCAGCGACAGGATCATGGTATTGATGGCCACCGACTTGCCGGAACCCGTGGTGCCCGCAATCAGCAAGTGCGGCATGCGGGCAAGATCCACCACCACGCCACGGCCGCCGATGTCCTTGCCAAGGATCAGGGGGAGCGCGGCATGGGCAGACGATACGACATCGCTTTCCAGCATTTCGCGCATGTTCACGGTTTCCCGCCGGGCATTCGGCAATTCAATCCCGATGGTGGTCTGGCCGGGAATAATCGCAATGCGCACGGAGATGGCACTCATCGAGCGCGCAATGTCATCCGCAAGACCAACCACGCGGGAGGCCTTGGTGCCGGGCGCCGGGTCCAGCTCGTAAAGGGTGACCACCGGGCCTGGACTCACGCGGGCAATGCTGCCGGAAACCCCGAAATCCCTGAGGACGCTTTCCAGCAACTGGGCATTTTTCTTGAGGGTGTCATCCGCCTGCTCATTGCGGCCTTTCACGTCTGGCGGCACAAGAATGTCCGTCGGCGGTAGCCGGAAATCCCCGGATTCAGACGGCAGGTCAAGCTCGGACTGGCGCACCCGCGCCTTGCGGGGCCTGGGGGCCTTGTCCATGACAACCGGCCCGGGTGCCTTGGCAAATGTCGGCTCCACCCCCGCAGAAACCGGCTGCGGCATGACGGGTTTTTCATGGGGGGCGCATTTCCGGAAAGCCAGGTAAATCCCGCCTCCGAACACCAACGCCACCGCCTCGGTCAAATGCCCAAGCGCCGCAAAGGCGCGGCCAATTTCTCCCCAGCTGTAGCCCAGGGATGGCAGAAAGCTGAAAATGGCCAGCAATCCGGAGAGGAGAATGACCAGGATTCGCGCAAACAGCCAAGGCATGCCAGGCAGGAGCGATTCCATTCCATTGCAGAGCATCCCTCCCATGAGGCCGCCAAAATAGGGTTGTGGCCAGAAGTCCGGCGCAGGAATGCGGGCCAGCGCAATGGGCGCACTGGCCAGTGCCACCATCAGCAATACCAGCCGCGCCGTGAAATACGAAACGCCCTGATGGCGCAGGATGCGCAGCCCCCAGACGGCCACGGCCACGGGCAGCAGCGTGGCGGCCAGGCCAAAGCTCTGAACGAGAAAATCTGAAAGACCCGCGCCAAAAAGACCAAGCAGATTATGAACCGGCTCACGGCTGGCGGTGTTGAAGGAAGGATCTTCCGGATGATAGCTTGCAAGGGCGAGAAGAAGCCCGAAACCCAGCAGGAGAACCAGTCCACCCCACAGCTCCGCCATGCGGCGGCGCAGGAAAACCACGGCCTCATCAGGCAGGATCGGCAGATTTCTGTTGCGCTTTCCGATGTTCATGGCAACATTCTAAAGCATTTCCGGGTTTTGCGCAAAGTGGTAATCGCGCAAGGGCTCATACCATTTGCGCTTGCCACCATCCCGCGTTGTAAACAGCGTGAAGCTCCGAACGCCAAACGGTTGTTCCTCAAACCGCGATGTCCGCTCAAGATAATCGGCCACCATCTGCGGCGAAGTGCCCTCCAGCCGGGCCAACGTGATGTGCGGCATGAAGCGCGCATGGGAATCCGGCCCACAAAGGGGCAGGCATGCCGCATCCAGCTTTTTCTGTAATTCACGCAATCCTGCACTCTCCGCCACACCGGCCCACAGCACGCGGGGGTTCTCTCCCCCAAAAGCCCCCGTCCCCTTGAGGGTCAGCGTAAAGCCGGGGGATTGCACCCTTCCCAGAACGGCATCCAGATCATCCGCCATGCCCTCATCCACATCCCCAATGAAGCGCAAGGTGAGATGCAGGTTCTCCCGCATTTCCCAGGCCGCGCCCGGAAGGTTATAATCCCGCATGCGGGCCAAACGCTCCGGCAAGCGGGCAGGGAGTCGGATTCCCGTAAAAAGACGCAACATCCTTCAGTTCCTCACAAGTTTTTCCACATCGGGAAGAATGTTCCTGACAATCACCGCAACGCCTTGGGCGTTGGGATGCATGTTGTCATTCTGGTTGAGCGCGCCGCGCAAGGCCACATCATTCAGGAAAAACGGATAAAAAAGAACACCGTGTTTTTTCGCCATCTCCTTGTAGATGGTATCAAATTCATGCCCGAAAATCCCGCCCATACCGGGAATGGCCCGCATCCCCGCCAGCAGCACCGGCAGCTTGCGGGCCTCCAGACGGGTCAGGATTTCATCAAGGTTTTTGCGGGTTTCTGCGGGCGGAACCCCGCGCAGCATGTCATTGGCGCCCAACGCCACAATCACGGCCTGGGCTTCTGGCCCCACCGACCAGTCCAGACGGGCAAGGCCGGAGGCCGTGGTATCTCCAGACACCCCGGCATTGATCACGCGAACATTATGCCCGCGAGCCTTGAGCGCCGCCTCAAGCTGGGCCGGAAAAGTCTCTTCGTCCGGCAGGCCATATCCGGCGGTCAGGCTGTCCCCAAATGCCACAAGGACAAAGGGGGTTTCGGATTCACCATCCGCTTTCCGCGCGTTTCCATTTCCGGAATCCCCGCACGCCACCACCAAAAGGAGGCTGGCCAAAGCCAAAATCCTGCGATACCATGGTCTCATGAAACACAAACCCATCATTGAACTCCGCGATGTCCACCTGACCTTGGGCAGCCAGGCGGGTCCCGTTCATATCTTGCGCGGGATTGACCTCACCGTCAACCGTGGCGAGACCGTGAGCGTGGTTGGCCCCTCCGGTTCCGGAAAATCCAGCATGATGATGATCATGGGCGGACTTGAACGCGCCACCTCGGGCAGCGTCCATGTCTCCGGACACAACCTGTCCACCATGTCGGAAGATGCCCTGGCCATCTTCCGGCGCGATCATGTCGGTATCATCTTCCAGGATTTTCACCTCATCCCGGCCATGTCCGCTTTGGAAAACGTCGCCATTCCGCTGGAATTTTCCGGGCATCCCAATCCTTTCGAGGCCGCAGCCCAAGGGCTGGAACGGGTAGGGCTTGGCCATCGCCTGTGCCATCAGCCCGGCCAGCTTTCCGGCGGGGAACAACAGCGCGTAGCCATCGCCCGCGCCCTGGCCTGTGCGCCGGACATCCTGCTGGCGGATGAACCCACTGGCAACCTCGACGGACAGACAGGCGCCCTTGTCATGGATCTGCTGCTGGAACTGACATCCCACCACAACACGGCCCTCGTCCTCATCACCCACGCCCAGGAACTGGCGGCCCGTTGCAACCGCCGGATTCACCTCGTGGACGGGCAGGTCACGGATGCGTGAAGTGCGCCTGGCCTTTGCCGTCATGTGCCGGGAACTGCGGGGCGGCCTGAAAGGTTTCCGCATCCTCATCCTCGCCATGGCGCTTGGCGTTTCCGCCATTGCGTCCGTCCAGTCAGTCGCCCATGGCCTCATGGCCGGACTGGTGGCAGATGGCAAACCCATCCTGGGGGGCGACCTCGCCCTGCGCCAGACCATGACCCCCATCACGCCGCAACAGGAAGATTTCCTCACCCGCCACGGCCACGTTTCCAATACCATGGAAATGCGCGCCATGGCCCGTACGGATAACGCCTCGACCCTTGTGGAACTCAAGGCCGTTGACCCGGCTTATCCCCTTTATGGCCAAGCCATCCTGAACAGCGGCCTTCCCCTTCAGGCACAGCTGGCCCGACGGGGCACCCTCTGGGGCGCTGTGGCCGAAGCCGGGCTGCTGGCCCGGCTGGGAATCGCTCCTGGCGACCATATCCAGCTGGGCAGCCTGACCCTTGAACTGCGTGACGTTCTGGAAACCGAACCGGACCGGGCTGGCAGCGCATCTCCCATCGGATTTGGCCCCCGCCTGATGATCTCCTCCGACGCCTTTTCCCAAACCGGGCTGGGCGGGCCGGGCAGCTTGGCCACCTACGCCACCCGCATCCGCCTGGCCCCGGGGGAAACGCCGGAACGCTTGCGCAGCGCCCTCAAAACCCACTGGCCAGATGCCCAGTGGCGCATCATCGACTTCACAAATGCGGCACCCCGCACGGCCCGTTTCATTAACAGCCTTTCCGGGTTTCTCACCCTCATTGGCCTTACCGCCCTGCTCGTGGGAGGCGTGGGTGTCCAGTCAAGCGTCCGCAGCTACCTTTCCGGCAAACTTCCCGTCATCGCCACCCTGAAATGCCTCGGCGCATCCCGCAACCTTGTCTTCCTGGCTTACCTTTTCCAGGTTCTGGCCCTGTCCCTGCTGGGCATCCTCCTTGGGCTGATCCTTGGCGCTGCAACGCCACCCCTGCTGGAACACCTCCTCTCCCCTTACCTGCCCATCAGCACCCATTTCAGCCTGGATGGTGGCGGCCTTCTCCTGGCGGCCCTGTTCGGCCTCATGACGGCCCTCGCCTTTGCCATCCTTCCCATTGCCGCCGCAGGTGCCACCCGTCCGGCCATCCTGTTCCGAGGCAGCAGCGCCCAAGACCAGACAGCCGCCGCCCCCGGACATGCCCGGGTCATGGCCGCCAGCACCGCCCTCCTGCTGGCATTCCTGGTTGTTGCAACCTCGCCGCGCCCATGGCTGGCCTCCGGTTTCATGACCGGCGCCATCCTTGTCCTGGCCGCCTTCCGCCTGGCCGCCCTCGGAGTCATGGCACTGGCCCGTCATGTCCGCCGCCCCCGGAATCCATGGTTGCGCCTGGCCCTTTCCAGCCTCCACCGTCCAGATGCCGCCACGCCCGACATCATCATGTCCCTGGGTCTGGGGCTCACCGTCCTGTCTGCCATCGCCCTCATTGAATCGGGCTTCACCCGGCAGGTGGCATCCAGCCTGCCTCCCACCACCCCCGCCTTCTTTTTCCTGGATGTTCCGGGCAACAAAATCACGGATTTTGAAAATGCACTGCACGAAATTCCGGGGGCGGGCACCTTCAACCAGACGCCTTTCCTGCGGGGGCGCATCCTTTCCCTTGATGGTGTCCCCGCCTCCGAAAAGGCGCGCCGTGGCAATGGCAACGACTGGCTGCTCCACAATGATCGCGGCATTACCTGGGCGGCCCGGCAGCCTGAGGGATCCGAAACCATGGCCGGCCAGTGGTGGAACGAATCCGAGGCCAGCGAATCCCTGGTGTCGATTGTCACCGAAATGACGGACTTTTTTGGTGTTGGCGTTGGCGACACCCTGACCGTGAATGTCCTTGGCCGCGACATCACCGCCCGCATTGCGCATGTCCGCCGGGTGGACTGGAGCAGCTACGGCATCAATTTTGCCATGGTCTTCAGTCCCGGCGCCCTGGCGGATGCCCCGGCCCCGCGCCTTGTCACCATCACCGCAACACCTGCGGCGGAAGCCGAAATCCAGAAAACCATTCCGCAACGCTTCCCCATGGTCACCCTCATCCGGGTCCGCGATGCGCTCGACACCGCCCGGCAGATCCTTTCCGACATTGCCCTGGCCGTACGCATGGTTGCCTTTCTGGCCATCGCCGCCGGAACCCTGGTGCTGGCGGGCGCGGTGGCCGCCGGACATCGGCGGCGCATCCGGGAAGCCGTCATCCTCAAGGTGCTGGGCGCCACCCGCAAGGATGCCCTCCTTGGCTTTACCCTTGAATATGGCCTTCTGGGCCTCATCACCGCCATCCTGTCATGCCTGAGCGGAACCCTGGTGGCCTGGATTGTCATGAATCGCGTGCTGGAACTGCCATGGCATTTTTCCGCCGCAGCCCTCATGCTCACCGTTGTCCTGGCCACCTTCCTGACCCTCGCTTTCGGTTTTTCAGGCGCATGGCTGGCCCTGGGCAAAAAGGCGGCGCCCTTGCTGCGCAACGAATAGGGAAAGATTCCCCGGCCTTTTGCGAGCCCCCCCTTTTGTAAAGTGAAGTGTTGTTTCTCTTGCCGAAACACCGTAAAATGGGCCTGTACCCCTTGCGGGCCAATCCTCTCATCCTGAGCAGATGCGGACGTATTGGCCTTGTCCCCCTTGGAGAACCACCTTGGCAACAGGCCCCCGGATATACAATCTTTTTCCCCTTCTTGCGGGCCCCATTGCAACATGGGAAATCCACCTGCCACGCATCAAAAGCATGGGCTTCACATGGGTGTTCATCAATCCCATTGAATATCCGGGATTTTCCGGCAGCCTTTACGCCACCAAGGATCCAACCCGCCTGCATCCCCTCATCCAGGGGGATTCTCCCGAAAACCCGGCGGTCCTCATCCGCCGTTTTGTGGCCGCCGCAAAGGATCACGGCCTGTCCGTCATGATGGACATGGTCATCAACCACACCGCGAAGGATTCGCTGCTGGCGGAAACCCGTCCGCAATGGTTTGCCCATGATGAAGACGGCCAGCTCCATTCCCCAAGGGCGGTGGACCCCGGCGATACCAACAACGTGACCATCTGGGGTGACCTTGCCGAAATCGACTGGCGGGCCCCGGACTTCCGGGACGAGAAGATTGCCTATTTCCAGGCCCGCATGGCGGCCTCCGCCGAACTGGGGATTTCCGGTTTCCGTTATGATGCCGCCTACAAACTGCCCTCCGATATCCTGCGTACGCTCACCCAGGGCGTGAAATCGGAATTCCCCGATCTCCTGATCATTGCGGAAAACCTGGGCTGCACGGAAGAAGAAACCCTGGCCATGTCCGGCTGTGGCATCGATTTTTTCTACAACAGCTCGAAATGGTGGGATTTCCGGGCATCCTGGCTGCTGGAACAATATGAGCATGACCGCCATGTCGCGCCTTCCATTTCCTTTCCGGAAAGCCATGACACCGAACGCTTTGCCACGGAACTCGCCGCTTATAGCCTGACGCTTGACACCATCCTCAAATGGTATCGCCTGCGCTATCTCTTCGCCTGCGCCTTTTCCACCGGAATCATGATGCCGATGGGCTATGAGTATGGTTTCCGCAAGAAACTGGACGTCTGCACCACCCGCGCCAGCGATTGGGACGAAGAAATGCGTGACCCCATGTTCGACCTGTGTGCCGACATCCAGGCCTTCAACGCCACCAAGGATTCCTGCCCGGCGCTAAACACCGAAGGGCCCCAGCGCCTGCTGTCGGAACCGGGGGCCCCCGTCATCGCCATGCTGCGGGAAGACGGAAACCATGCCTCCCTGTTCCTGATGAACCGGGACGCCCATGTTTCCCATGAATTCCCGTCCATTTCCCTGCTCTCCGGCCTGAATGGCCGCGCTTTCACCTTTTCCGAACTCACCCAAGGTTTTGCCCCTGCCGACCTTTCCCTGGCCGGGCATATCGTTCTTCCCCCGCTGGAGGGACGTCTTTTCTGTGGATCCGCTTCATGAAAAACACCCTGACCAAGCTCATGTCCAACCGTCGCCCGGCCGATCCCCCTCCCATGGATGCCATTGCGGCCCTCGTGGATGGCCGGCACAGCGATCCGTTTTCCCTGCTGGGCCCGCATGCCGACAGCAACGGCAACATCGCCATCCGCTGTTTCCTGCCGCATGCCCGTTCCGTCACCGTGCTGGCGCGGGACACCAAAAAACCCATCTGCACCCTTGCATGCCTGCACGATGCCGGCTTCTTCTCCGGAACCACCGGCCAGAAGAGCCCCTTTGCCTACCTGCTTCAGGTGGACTGGAACGAAACCCTTGTCGAAATAGAGGATCCCTACCGCTTTGGAAACATTTTGGGAGATCTTGACCTTTACCTCTTCGGCGAGGGCAACCACCTGCACCTTTATGAAAAAATGGGTGCGCACCCCACAGAGATGGACGGCGTGACGGGCACCAGCTTTGCCGTATGGGCCCCCAGCGCCGCGCGCGTCAGCGTGGTGGGCGATTTCAACTGCTGGGATGGACGCCGTCACCCCATGCGTTGCCGACACAATTCCGGCATCTGGGAAATCTTCCTGCCCGGCATCATGTCCGGTGCCGCCTATAAATTTGAAATCCGTTCGGAACACGGGGAAATCCTGCCCCTGAAAGCCGACCCCTTTGCCTTTGCCATGGAGCATCCTCCCCGCACCGCAGCCTGCGTCCATGGCCTTGTGCCGCACGATTGGCAGGATGAAGCCTGGATGGCCCGGCGAGGCAATGCCAGCAACCGGGAAGCCCCCATCAGCATTTATGAGGTCCATCTGGGCTCATGGATGCGCGTGCCGGAGGAAGGCAACCGTTTCCTCACCTGGCGGGAAATGGCGGAAAAACTGGTGCCTTACGTCAAGGACATGGGGTTTACCCATCTGGAAATCCTGCCAATCAGCGAGTTCCCGTTCGATGGCTCCTGGGGCTATCAACCGCTGGGCCTTTTTTCGCCGACCTCCCGTTTTGGCACGCCGGAAGATTTCGCGGCCTTCGTCGATGCCTGCCACCAGGCCGGCCTTGCCATCATCCTGGACTGGGTTCCCGGCCATTTCCCCACCGACAGCCATGGCCTGGCCATGTTTGACGGCTCGCATCTTTACGAACACGCGGATCCCCGCAAGGGATTCCATCAGGACTGGAACACCCTCATCTACAACTACGGCCGCCATGAAGTGGCAAACTTCCTGCTGGCCAACGCCGCCTTCTGGTGCGACCGTTTCCACATCGACGGCCTGCGCGTGGATGCCGTGGCCTCCATGCTCTACCTCGATTACAGCCGCAAGCCGGGAGAATGGGTCCCGAACCGTTTCGGCGGCAACGAAAACCTGGAAGCCCTGGCCTTTATCCGCAAACTCAACGAGCAACTTTATGCCCGCTTTCCCGGCATCGCCACCTTTGCCGAGGAATCCACCGCATGGTCCGGCGTCTCCAAACCCACGTGGCTGGGCGGCCTCGGCTTCGGCTTCAAGTGGAACATGGGCTGGATGCACGATACCCTGCGCTATATCAGCAAGGAAACCATCCACCGGAAATATCACCACAACGATCTGGGATTTGGTCTCCTTTATGCCTTCCATGAAAACTTCATCCTGCCGCTCAGCCATGACGAGGTGGTGCATGGAAAAGGATCCCTCCTGTCCAAGATGCCGGGCGACCGGTGGCAGAAATTCGCCAACCTGCGCGCCTATTTCGGTTTCATGTTCGGCCACCCCGGCAAAAAGCTGCTTTTCATGGGCGGAGAATTTGCCCAGGAGCGGGAATGGAACCACGACAACAGCCTGGACTGGCACCTGCTGGATGACCCCGCCCATGCCGGCATGAAGGCCCTTGTCCGCGACCTCAACCACCTCTACCAGTCGCGGCCTGCGCTTTACCAGCGCGACTGTGAAGGAAGCGGTTTTGAATGGCTGGAAATCAATGACAGCGACAACAGCACCATAGCCTTCCTGCGCCGCAACGCTGAAAGCAACGAGACCGTCATTGCGATCTGCAACTTCACGCCCGTTCCCCGCCACAACTACCGCATCCGGGTGCCGGAAGCCGGTTTCTGGCAGGAAATCCTCAACACGGACGCAGGCTGCTATGGCGGCTCCAACATGGGCAATGTGGGCGGCGTACACAGCGATCCCGTTCCATGGGGCGGCGGAAACCATTCCATCAACCTCACCCTTCCTCCTCTCTCCACCATCTTTCTGGAAAGAAAAGCAGAATAATCCATGGCGATTTCCTCTCCAAATATCCGGGTCTGGCCTGGTTCCCCTGCCCCCCTTGGTGCGACATGGGACGGCATGGGCGTCAACTTTGCCCTGTTTTCCGCCAACGCCGAAAAGGTGGAACTTTGCCTGTTTGACCGCACCGGTTCCCGCGAGGTGAAGCGCATTCCCATGCTGGAACGCACCTGCGATATCTGGCATTGCTACCTGCCGGACGCCCGCCCGGGCCAACTTTATGGCTACCGGGTTCATGGCCCCTATGCCCCCCAGCACGGCCACCGCTTCAACGCAAACAAGCTCCTGCTTGACCCCTATGCCCGCGCCCTGTCCGGTGCCATCACCTGGAGCGATGCCCACTTTGCCTACCGGTTTGACAGCCCCAAGGGCGATCTCACCATGGATCGCCGCGACAATGCCCGCGTCATGCCCAAATGCCGTGTCGTGGATTCCGCCTACACCTGGGGCGATGACCGAAGGCCCAATCACGCTTTCAGTGATACCGTCATTTATGAAACCCATGTCCGCGGCTTTTCCATGCGCAATCCGGATGTTCCAGTAGCCCTGCGCGGAACATTCGCCGGAATTTCCGCCCCGGCCAGCATTGACCACCTCCTGAAACTGGGCGTCACCGCCGTTGAGCTGATGCCGGTGCAGGGATTCGTGACCGACCGTTATCTTCAGGCCAAGGGCCTGCGCAATTACTGGGGTTACAACACCCTCAACTTCTTCGCCCCGGATTCGCTCTACCAGCAAGGGGAATTCCAGGCCATGGTCAAGGCCCTGCATGCCGCCGGAATCGAGGTCATCCTCGACGTGGTGTACAACCACACCGCCGAAGGCAATGAAAAGGGCCCAACCTTCAGCTTCCGTGGCATCGACAATGCCTCCTATTACCGCCTCATGCCCGACGATGAACGCCATTACATCAATGATTCCGGCTGCGGCAACACCCTCAACCTGTCTCATCCCCGCGTGCTGCAGATGGTCACCGATTCCCTGCGCTTCTGGGTGGAAGACATGCATGTGGACGGTTTCCGTTTCGACCTCTGCACCAGCCTTGGCCGCGAACCCGCCGGCTTCAGCCAAGGCAGCGGGTTCTTCGATGCCGTCCAGCAGGACCCTGTCCTTTCAAAGGTCAAGCTCATTGCCGAACCATGGGATCTCGGCATGGGCGGCTATCAGGTGGGCAATCATCCCCCCGGCTGGGCGGAATGGAATGACCGTTACCGCGACACCATCCGCAGGTTCTGGCGCGGCGATGCCGGCATGCTGCCGGAACTCGCCTCCCGCCTCACCGGTTCCAGCGACCTGTTCGATCATCAGGGACGGCCAGCCTGGACCTCCATTAATTATTTTGCCTCCCATGACGGTTTCACGCTGAACGACCTCGTGTCCTACAACGAACGTCACAACATGGCCAATGGCGAGGACAACCGCGATGGCCCGGGGGAAAACTTCAGCAACAACCATGGCGCGGAGGGCCCCACGAATGACCCGGCCATCATCGCCCGCAGGGAACAGCAAAAACGCAATTTCCTGACCACCCTGTTCCTGTCGCAGGGACCCCCCCTGCTGCTGTCCGGCGACGAGATGGGCAACACGCAAAACGGCAACAACAATCCCTATTGCCAGGACAATGAAACCTCATGGCTGGACTGGGGCAACCTTGCCCACAAGGACCATGACCTGCTGACCTTCATGCGCCGCCTGTCCGCCTTCCGGCACCAGCATCCGGTCCTGCACCGCCCCCGGTTCCTGCATGGCTGGGAAAAATCGGAAAGCGGCATCAAGGACATCATGTGGTTCAACCCGCAAGGAACAGAACAAACCCCGGATGAATGGCGCAATCCCGACCTGCGCCATGTGGCCCTGCTGCTCAATGGCAAGGCCGGACAATATGTCAAGGCCGATGGTGAACCCCTGGAGGATGATTTCATGCTCATCCTCATCAATGCCGGAGAGAAGAACATCCATTTCCGCCTTCCCTCCATTCCGGATGGAAACATCTGGAAAAAACGCATTGACACCTTGCACCCCCCCCTGCAACCCGATGGCGTGCGCATTGTCGCCAACGATGGTTTCATGCTGGCTGCCCGTTCCATTGCCGTCTTTACCCTGGCCGGCCACCATGAGTGACGGCAGCCCGCTCAAGCAGCTTTCCAGCATTTGCGGCATTTCCGACAGCTACCGCGACGCCTGGGAAAACACCATCATGACCTCTCAGGAAACCCATCGCTCCCTGCTGGATGCCATGGGATTCCCCTGCGACAGCGAACAGGCCATCTCCGACTCCCTCGAACGCGTCCGCCACCGCCTCACCGCCCAGATGGCCCCGCGCATGGTGGTTCTGCACAAGGGACGAACCATCCGCATTCCCTTGCGGATTCCGTCCGAACATGTCCAACGCAGCCTGGCCTTCACCCTTGTTTCAGAAACCGGGGAAATCCTGACGGGTTCAACCTCCCTGGCACGTTATGAAACCCAGGTTTTTGGCTTGGATCCGCACTGGATCACCCTTTCTCCAACCCTGGCCATGCCGGCCCTGCCTTGTGGCTACCACAAGCTGCTGCTGGAAATTTCCGGCACGCCCCTGCGGTCTGAAACCACCCTGGCCATCACCCCGGCGCGCTGCCACCTGCCCGAAGACCCGGAACGCCAGCGCATCGGCCTTGCCGTCCAGCTTTACGGGCTGCGCCACGACAACGATTGGGGGGTTGGGGATTTCAACACCCTTGCCAACATGCTCGCCCTGTCGGGACGTGAAGGATATGATTTCATGGGCATTGGCCCGGTCCATGCCCAGTTCCCGGCCGATCCCAACCATTTCAGCCCCTACGACCCCTCCAGCCGCAACCTGCTCGACATCGCCCACATCTCCATTCTGGACATTCCGGAATTTGCAGATTGCCCGGAAGCCCGTGACATCTGCGCCACCTCCACCTTCCAGGCCACCTTAACCGCCATCCGCTGGGAGCCCCTCGTCAATTACCCGGCCGTTTCCATGCTCAAGATGCAGGCCCTTGAAGCGCTCTGGCAGCATTTCACGCGCACGCAGATTGCAAACGCCACCGCCCGGGCCGAAGCCTTTGCCCGTTTTTGCACCCAGAACCGGGAAAAACTGGAACAGCACGCCACCTTTGAAGCCCTGCACGAACATTTCTATCTCTCCGATTCCTGGAAATGGAACTGGCAGACATGGCCCCTGGAATATCGCAATCCGGAAAGCCATCACGTTCAGGAGTTTGTGCATCAGCACCGGAACCGGGTGGATTTTTTCATGTGGCTGCAATGGCTGGCCCACGAACAGCTCATGTCTGCCCGCAAAAGTGCCGAAGATACGGGGATGTCTCCGGGCCTTTATGGCGATTTTGCCGTTGGCCTCTCTCCCGGCGGAAGTGTGGCATGGAGCCAGCAGGAATCCGTTCCGACCCGCGCCTGCCTTGGCGCCCCGCCAGACAAGCTTTGTCCTTTTGGGCAAAGCTGGGGTCTTTCGGCCTTCACGCCTTTCGGCCTGATGGAAAGCGGCTATGCCCCCTTTATCTCGGCCATGCGCGAAAACATGCGGTATTTCGGCGCCCTGCGCATGGACCATGTCATGGGCCTGTCCCGCCTGTTCTGGGTTCCGCAAGGCCACACGGCCGCAAATGGCGCCTATATCGCCTATCCCGCCGCCAGCCTCATTGGCCTCATAGCCCTTGAATCCCAGCGGGCCAAATGCATGGTGGTGGGAGAAGACCTCGGCACGGTGGAAACCAGTTTTCGCAAGGAACTGGAACAGGCAGGAATCCTGTCCTGCCGCGTCCTCATGCTGGAACGTTCCAAAGCCGGACGGGTCCCCGGCGCCTCCAAGTGGAAAACGCAGGCCATCGCCTCCCTTACCACCCATGACCTCGCCACCTGCAAGGGGTTCTGGCAGGAACATGATATTTCCTGGAACAATATTGCCGGAAAGCTGGGCGATGCGGCCACCGAAAAAACCCTGCGCCGCATCCGCCGCAAGGACAAATGGGCCCTGCTGCTGGCCCTCGCCCGCGAAGGCCTTCTGCCGGAAGGCAAAACGCCCCGGCAACTGCTGGCGGAATATGATGCCAACCTGCCGGTTCTCCTGCATGCCTTTCTTGCCCGAACCCCGGCATTGGCGCACATCATCAGCATTGAGGATATCCTGGGCCTCGTGGAGCAACCCAACCTGCCCGGCACCTTTGATGAACATCCCAACTGGCGCCGCCGCCTGCCCATGACGATTGCCAACCTGTCCGACAGCGGCAAGCTTTCAGCCTTCCGCAACGCGCTTCTGGCGCATGCGGGAAAAGAGGAAAAACCGTTAGGCTGAAACTTCAGGAAGCGGCCGCGGGAGGAGCGGAATCCAGCGTAGCAAGAATCCAGTCAAACCGGGCCTGTCGCCGGGCCGGATCATCAACCAGATGATAATCATACGCCTTTTTTTCCTGGCGGGATGCCTGGCCCGGCAGACTGGCACGGCCATGGGTAATGTTGCGCACCGTATGCCGCAGGCGCTCGGCAAGAAACACCGCCAGCGCCCGATAGAAACGGGACCCAAAACCGGAGTCCGTCCGCAGCTTTTCATTCAGGACGTCTTTGGCAATGGCCACCACCACCACATTCCGGGAGGCGAGAACCGTCGCTGTGGGCGGACGCGGATCGACAAACGACATCTCCCCCACAACGTCGCCGGGGGCCAGCCTGGCCATTTCACCAAGGCCACGCACAAAGACCCCGAGTTCCCCCTTGACCACAATGAACATGTCCGGCGTCTGTTCAAATTCCCGGATGATGACATCCTGGTCGCCCAGGGCCAACCGGCGACCATGCGCCGCTATCCAGCGGACATCATCGTCGCTGAGCTGTTCAATGATATAGGGGATATTGAGCATCATCACACACCTCCTCAGGCAGACTGGTCGATATTCCCGCCCTTGGCCGCCGGATTGCGGACAACCCCGACCCGCGCCGGACGCAGCAGGCGTCCATGGATGAGGTATCCCGGTGCAATCAGCTGGATGATGGTGCCAGGATCCTTGTCCGGCATGTCCACATCGAACATCACTTCATGCTGGTGCGGATCAAACACGCCATCCGTGGGCGCAATCTGGACAATGCCCACCCTGGTAAACGCCGCCATCATTTCACGTTCGGTTGCCTCAACGCCGGCCACCAGGTTTGCCAGCGCCTCATTCTGCGTCCGCTGGTCTTCGGGAGCGGCCTCAAGGGCGCGGCGCAGGTTGTCCGCCACGTTCAGCAGGTCTTTTGCAAATCCGCTGACGGCAAACCGTGCGATATCCTCACGATCACGGTTGGCACGTTTCTGCAGGTTGTCATGATCGGCCACCGCCCGCAGGAGCTTGTCCTTGAGCGTTGCGATTTCGGCCTCATGTTCACAGCAGGGATTTTCCGCAGCAGGCGGCTGATCCTGTTCCATCTCGGTGCGGATTTCCGCCTTGGCATCTGTGTCTGTATGGTGATGATGGGATTTTGTCATGATGGTTCCTCTTGATTCTCTCCGTCTTGAATGTAAGAGTGCCCAGGCAAAGTTTCAACCCTTGGAGAAATGATTATGCGCCCCAGCGGCAGAAAAAACGATACCCTGCGTTCCGTAACCCTGACCCCCGGCTATGCCAGACATGCGGAAGGCTCCTGCCTCGTCCGTTGCGGAGACACCGTGGTCCTTTGCACGGCCTCGGTGGAAAACAAGGTTCCCCCCTTCCTGCGCAACAAGGGAATCGGCTGGGTAACAGCCGAATACGGCATGCTGCCCCGTTCCACCGGCACCCGCACCGACCGTGAAGCAGCCCGTGGCAAACAAAGCGGACGCACCATGGAAATCCAGCGTCTCATTGGCCGTTCCCTGCGCAGCGTGGTGGATCGCAGCAAGATGGGCGAGCGGCAGATCATCATTGATTGCGACGTCCTTCAGGCCGATGGCGGAACCCGTACCGCTTCCATCACGGGGGCCTACGTGGCCCTGCATCAGGCCCTCGCTGGCCTCGTGGCCAAAAAAGAGCTCAAGGAAATCCCCCTCACGGACCACATTGCCGCTGTATCCTGCGGCATCTGCGACAATGAAGCTGTGCTGGATCTCGATTACGCCGAAGACAGCACGGCACAGGCCGATTCCAATTTTGTCCTGACAGGTTCCGGCGGGATTGTGGAAATCCAGGCCACCGCCGAGGAACGCCCTTTTGAGGAAGAAGCCTTCCACCAGCTTCTCGCCCTCGCCCGCAAGGGCGTGTCCGAACTGGTGGACCTGCAGAAGGCTGCCATCCGGGAGTACATGAAATGAGCCGCAAATTTACCGGGGACGACCTCATCCTTGCCACCCACAATCCTGGAAAAATCAAGGAAATTTCCGCTTTTCTCGCCCCCTTCGTCAGCACCTTCAAGACCGCCGCCGAGATGAACATCCCGGAGCCGGAAGAAACCGGCGTCACTTTTGCCGAAAACGCGGAAATCAAGGCGCGCGCCGTGGCCATGGCCTCAGGCCTGCCCGCCCTGGCCGATGACAGCGGCCTGTGTGTCGATGCCCTGGATGGGGCCCCCGGCATTTATTCCGCCCGTTATGCCGGCCCTGACCGCGACTGGAGCCTCGCCCGGAAACGCCTGGCAAATGAACTGGGCGACAAACCGCGTCACGCCCATTTTGCCTGTGCCATGGCTCTGGCCTGGCCGGATGGCCATTGTGAAAGCGTCGAAGGCCGGGTGGATGGCCTCATTGTCTGGCCCGAACGGGGCGAGGGCGGATTTGGCTATGATCCCATTTTCCAGCCCATCGGACATGACCTGACCTTTGGCGAAGACCAGGAGACCAAAAAGGCGATCAGCCACCGTTTCAGGGCTTTTGATGCCCTGATCCACAAATGTTTCCTGTAAAGGCCTTCCGCCCATCGTGACGCCCTTCGGGATTTACATCCACTGGCCGTGGTGCCTGTCCAAATGCGCCTATTGCGACTTCAACAGCGCACCTCTGGGCACACTGGACCTGCCCCGCTGGCAGGCAGCGTATCGCGCCGACCTGCAGCAACTGGCAAGCCTGTGTCCGGGCCGGACCGTCTCTTCCATCTTCTTTGGCGGCGGCACCCCGTCCCTCATGCCCGTCCCCCTGCTGGAAGACATCCTGTCCGGGATTGCCCGGCTTTTTTCCCTTGCCCCGGATTGCGAAATTTCCCTGGAGGCCAATCCGGGCGCAACCGAAACCCTGAAGGGAATCGCCCAAGCCGGCATCAACCGCCTGTCCCTCGGCATCCAGTCGCTGGATGATGACGCCCTGGCGCAGCTGGGCCGCCGGCACACCGCCACCGAAGCCCGCCGGGCGCTGGCGGATGCCCAAACCCTGTTTCCCCGCGTATCGGCCGATTTCATCACGGCCCGGCCCGGACAAACCCTTTCGGCATGGGAAACGGAACTCACGGACATCCTGTCCCTCGGCCTGTCCCACATGTCCATCTACCAACTCATCCTTGAACCGGAAACCCGGCTGGCCCGCGCGCATCCGGTCATGCCGGATGAAGACACCGAAACCGGCATGTATGCCCTGACCCAGACCATGACGGCCGGGGCCGGATTGCCCGCCTACGAAATCTCGAACCACGCCCGGCCGGGCGAGGAATGCCGCCACAACCTGCTTTACTGGCATTATGGGGAATATGCGGGCATTGGCGCGGGCGCCCATGGCCGACTCCATATGGAACGGTCCGTCTTCGCCACCACCATGCCCGTCCAGCCGGAAAGCTGGCTAACCTGTGATGGCTGTCCGGAGATGGAGGCGCTGGATATCCCCGCACAGATAGAGGAAAGCCTGATCATGGGCCTGCGCCTGACCGAAGGCGTGGCGCGCGCCCGCATGGAACACCTTGGCTGGCCGGATGCGCGGGCGAAGGCCGAAATTCGCCAGCTCGTCCAAATGGGTTTCCTTGAAGAAACGGAAGGGTTCCTGCGCGCCACTCCGGAAGGACGATTGCGCCTGAACGCCCTTATCGCCCGGCTGGCCTGAAGGACAAGGGAGCCGGACTGGCAACCCGTGGCCGTCCATCCCGGATTTCCAGCACTGGCAATCCCCGCTCCACCAATCCGTTGGAACGGAAACGGAAAATTCCGTCAAGACCCACAAAACCATCCGGAGACTGCAGGTCTGCCGCATCCAGCGGCGTTCCCGACAGCGCCATCGCAAGGGCGGTTGCATCATAGGCAAGGGTGGCAAGCCGTGGCGGCACATCCCCAAACACCTGTTGGTAACGGGCCATGAACTCCTGGCGCAATCCGGGAGCCGGGGCAGAAAACCATGCCCCCGACAGGGCCGGAAGGGACCACAGGCCCGGATCATCCCACAACCCGGTGCCCATGAGGTGAACCTGGGGCGCTGCGAGCCCAACCCTTGTCATGGCGGCCAGAACTTCCGGCAAGCGTTCTCCGCCTTGTGCCACCAGGACGGCGTCACAGGGCATGGGGCCAAATCCGCGCGCATTCGCAAGTTGGGCCAGATAGCCCATGGCTTCCGCATCCTGCCGCATCTGGAGCTGCTGGCGAATCGCTGCAAGATTGTCCGAACGTTCCGGAAAATCACTGATGGAAGACACCGCCGCCTCCAGGGTGCCGGGTGTGGCGTCATACCGCCCGATACCACTGATGGACATGCCCAACTTGGCTGCCTGCCAGCGTGCGGTTTCCACAACCGCATCGCCATAAGTGCCTGCGGGAGCCAGGATGGCCAGCCTTTTTATCCCTTGTATGCCTGCATGGTCCAAAACCCGGATCACCTGCGTAAACGGCAGGAAACCGAAAACATAAGCGCCTTCCCCGGCCAGGGTCCAGTCGGTCGAAAAAGTGACCATGGGAACCCCCGCCGCCTGCGCCAGCGGCTTGGCCACAACCGCATCGGATGCAAAAACCGGCCCCAGCAGGATGCTGGCGCCTTCCGACAGGGCCGTATGCACCGCTACGGAAACGCCGTCCGCCCCCGCGCCCGTTGCATAGGGCCTCAACTCGAAACCGGTTTTCTGGACATCAAACACCGCCAGGGTTGCGGCCTGCCGCATGGCATCCCCCAGCACGCCCTCGGGAACCAGAAGCGCCGCCCGCACGGCCGGAGGTGCCCCATCAAAAGTGGAAGCTTTTGTGGCCATCGGAACGACAGGCATTCTCGCGGTGTCCCCGGATGACGGAACAGGCGCAAAAAGGCTGGGCTTTGTCTCGGCCGCCGAAAAACGGATAACAGGGCTGGACGGTTCCGGACTGCGGCGCATCCATCCCGGCATGGCAGCTTCCTGCGCCTCGGGAGCGGGAAGCATCTCCATTTCCACGGGCTGGATCTGTGCCGTTGGGCCGGGCTTTGACATGGATTCCGGAACAGGCAACACGGCCGGAGGAGCCTTGACCGGCGCACGACCCGGATGAACATCCTTTTGCGGTGTTTTTGCAGGAGCGGCAGCGGAAAGTCCTTGCCCGGAAGGCCATAAACTGGATAGCTTGATTTCTGGCATGCGCATGTCCGGCAAACTGCTGGAACCACATCCCGCCAGAAGCATCACAACCGCGAAAGTCCCGGCCCATGACCGAACCCTCTGCCCAAAATGAAAAGAATGCACGTCCATCCGGATCTCCCTTGCATGAATCCCGAAATCTATACGCCGGTCTTTCCATCATCGCAACGCCCATTGGCAATCTGGGCGACATAAGTCCGCGCGCGGTTGCCACCCTTGCCCAGGCCGACACCATTGCCTGCGAGGATACCCGCATGACCCGCAAGCTCCTGGGCCTGCTGGGCATCAAGGCGCCGCCCCTTCTGGCCTATCATGACCACAACGCCCATGAGGCGGGAGACAAGGTCTTGTCCCTGCTGCGCACCGGAAAACGGATTGCGCTTGTCTCCGATGCCGGATCCCCGCTCATTTCCGACCCCGGTTTCCCGCTGGTGCGCGCCTGCGCCGCCGAAGGCATTCCGGTCACCGCCCTGCCCGGCCCCGCAGCCCCCATCCTGGCCCTTCAGCTCTCCGGCCTGCCCAGCGACCGGTTCCTCTTTGCCGGCTTTGCCCCGTCCAAAATGAAGGCGCGCCGTGATTTCTTCGCCAGCCTCGCCAGCATTCCCGCCACTCTTGTCTTTTTTGAAACCGGCCCGCGCCTGGCCGCCAGCCTGGCTGACATGGTGGAAATCCTTGGCGCGCGCGATGCGGCCATTGCAAGAGAACTCACAAAGATGCATGAAAGCGTGCGGCGCGACCGCCTGGAAAACCTGGCCGCAACCTATGCCGCTGAACCGCCGCCCAAAGGCGAAATCGTGGTGGTCATCGGCCCACCGGAAGCATCTGCCGCCCCCACCCATGATCCTGCCGAGCTTCTGCGCGACCTGCTGAAAACCCATCGGATCCGCGAAGCGGCGGATATCGCCGCCGCCCTCACGGGCCAACCCCGCAAAACCCTTTACAGCCTGGCCCTGTCCCTGCGGGATGAAACGGAAAACACATGACGGGCAGCCACACCACCTACCAGCGCGGCCTGTTTGCGGAAAATGTGGCCGCCCTCTGGCTCATGCTGCATGGCTGGCGCATCCTGGCCCGCCGTTACAAAACTCCGCATGGCGAAATTGACCTCATTGCCCGGCGCTGCGGTCTGGTGGCCTTCCTTGAAGTAAAGGCCCGCAAGGATGAAATGGACGCCGCGGAAGCCATCACGCCCCGCACCCGCCGCCGGATTGCCGATGCCGCCGGACATTATCTTGCCCATCACCCCGGCATCGCGGGGCTTGACTTGCGCTTCGATGCCGTGCTTGTCTTGCCCCGTGGCCGCATCCGGCATATACCGGGGGCCTGGAACCTGGAATCCTGATCTTGTCAAAGGAGACATCCCCCATGAAGCTGAAAACCTCCGCACTACTGGCCCTCATTCCATTTCTTGCCGCCTGTGCGCCTATTGGGCTGGTCGCCGGTGCAGGAGCCACGGTTGGAATTATCGCCGCCCAGGAACGCAGCCTTGGCGACGCCGTGGATGATACCACCATCCGTTTCCGCATCAACGAACTCTGGTTCAAGCACAATTCCACCCTCAACAGCAGTCTTGGCCTTTCCATCAACGAAGGACGCGTCCTGATCACCGGCAGCGTTGAAAACCCCGACCTGCGGGTGGATGCCGTCCGCCTGACCTGGCAGGTGCCGGGCGTCAAGGAAGTCATCAATGAAATCCAGGTGACCCGCTCCGAAGGCGTCAAGGGCTTTGCCCGCGATTCGTGGATATCCGCCCAGCTCAAGACCAGCCTGATGTTCGACCGCGATATTGCCGCCATCAACTACAGCACCGATGCCGTCAACGGCGTCGTGTACATCATGGGCATTGCCCAGAGCCAGAACGAACTGGACCGGGTGCTGGACCATGCCCGCAACCTCAAATATGTCCGCCGCGTCATCAGTTATGTGCGCCTGAAATCCGAGCCCCTGCCGGGCGAAGGCAGTTCCGTTCCGGTCGAGATCAACGCGGAAGCATCCTTTGCCTCTCCCGCCCCGGTGGAACAGCAGGACCTGCGCTGAAAAAATTCCGTCCGCGCACAAAAAAAGCCCGGCAGATCGCCGGGCTTTTTTCATGAAGCGTCATGGTAGCGGATGGCCACCGCAAGGCAACAGGGGGTATTCAAGATGAACGTTAAATGCTCTAAATGCTCTAATGCCGCGTGTCGGAATGCCCGGGAACCGGTGAGGGTTCCAGCAGGTCATACTCGTTCTTGAGGGAAGCTTCCGCTTCCAGCCCGCCATCATCCATGCCTTCCGGCTTGCTGCCGTGGCGCAGGTCCACACGGGCCCAGTCGATGCCCTTGCGCCGCATTTCCAGCAGCAGGAACAGGGCGTCGTTGAGGTCCTTGCGGGCCTTGATCAGTTCGTAGCGACGGAAGCCGAGGATTTCCGCGCGCGCTTTCAGGTCATGCGTAATCCGCTGGTGCACTTCGCCAATCTGGTGGCGCAGATACATCTTTTCCCCGGAATTTTCGAGATGGATGCCGTTATACTGGTCATCCTGCTCCCCACCATACAGGGTATCGTTGATCAGGCCAATCTGCTGGGAGACCTCGGCCAGCTTTTCATCAATCGGCAACATCGCCTCCGGACGCCAGAGCTGGGAAAGATGAAGGATATCCTTTGTGGTCATGGCATATCTCCTTTTTGCATGCTGACAGCATACTCCATTTGCGCTGCGAAAAAAAGCGTTTCCGGAAAAACCGGTCAGGACGGCAGCAGGATGCGCCGGTAAGACAGGGCTTCGGCAATGTGGCGCTTGAGGATTCCGCCTGCAATTCCTTCCATGTCCGCCAGGGTGCGCGCCACCCGCAGGATGCGGTGGTAGCCGCGGGCCGACAGGCGATGGCTTTCCACAGCCGTCATCAACAGCGCCCGCGCCGCATCTTCCGGGGCACACGCTCCTTCCAGAACATCCCCATCCGCATCCGCATTGCACCGGATCTTGCGGCCCGGCACATGATGGCTGGCATAACGCGCCTGCTGAAGCGCCCGCGCCGCTGCCACCCGTGCCCGGACAACCTTGCTGGATTCCCCTCCCCGACCCTGCCCAAGATCCTGGGCAGAGACCGCCGGAACATCAATGTGCAAATCAATACGGTCATAAATGGGGCCGGAAATCTTCGCTTGGTATTCACGCCCGCATTTTGGAGCCCGCGCGCATGCAAGGGCCGGATCCCCCAGATGGCCACAACGGCACGGATTCATGGCCGCCACCAGCTGGAACCGCGCCGGATAGGTGACATGGTTGTTCGCCCGGGCCACCATCACCCGCCCGGACTCCAGCGGCTGGCGCAGGGATTCCAGGGTGTGGTGCGAAAATTCCGGCAACTCGTCCAGAAACAGCACGCCCAAATGCGCCAGCGACACTTCCCCAGGCCTGGCCTTTGCCCCGCCGCCCACCAGCGCAGGCAGGGAGGCGGAATGATGCGGGTCACGGAACGGACGACGACGCAACAGCCGGCCGCCTTCCAGAAGTCCGGCCACACTATGGACCATCGACACTTCCAGCGCCTCTTCCGGCGAAAGTTCCGGCAAGATTCCCGGCAGCCGCGAAGCCAGCATGGACTTGCCCGATCCCGGTGGGCCGATCATGAGCAGGTTATGTCCGCCCGCAGCGGCAATTTCAAGCGCGCGCCGCGCGGTTTCCTGCCCCTTCACATCCGCAAGGTCCGGCATGGAAACCATGTCTTCCGCAACCCCTGCCACCGGGGGAGCCAAGACCTGACGCCCCTTGAAATGATTGACCAAGGCAATCAGATCGGTCGGGGCGAGAATGTCCGCGCCGCCAATCCATGCCGCTTCCCCGCCGCAGGCTGCAGGACAAATCAGGGTACATTCCCGTCCGGCCGCATGCAACGCTGCGGGCAAAACGCCGGCCACCGGCATGAGCGCACCATCCAGCGCCAGTTCCCCCAGCGCCACATGGCCCTGCAGCGCATCGGCTGGCAAAACCTCCATGGCCGCCAGAAGGCCCAGCGCAATCGGAAGGTCGAAATGGCTGCCTTCCTTGGCCACATCAGCAGGCGCAAGGTTTACGGTAATCCGCTTGGGCGGCAAGGCAAGCCCCATGGCATGCAGGGCCGCACGAACGCGCTCGCGGCTTTCTCCGACAGCCTTGTCCGGAAGCCCCACCACATTGAACGCCGGAAGCCCGGGGGACATGTGGACCTGCACATCAATCGCCAGAACATCAATGCCCTGGAACGCCACCGTTTCAACCCGTGCCACCATCTCCGTATCCTCCTGGCTCAGGCCAGTCTGTGGACCGACATGCGCCCATGCCGTCCCTTGAGGGAAAAATTTCCCACTTCCTCGCTGACCATGCTGGCAGGCAGGGCCGCCCGTGTGGCCGAACTCATGAGAATCATCACTTCCACCGGTTCGCCCGCGCTCACTTCCTTGCCCAGCTGCTCAATGCGCTGACAGGTGTTCACCGTGTCGCCCACGATGGTATAGTTGCGACGGTCCTGCGTTCCTATGTTGCCAGCCACCACTTCCCCACTGTGAATGCCAATGCGCATACGGACAGGCTGGGCAGCGGCAAAGGGGATTTCCCCGCGAAAGGCCGCCGCGCTTCGTTGCGAATTGTCCGCCAGGATGGCTTCACGGATGGCGAGCGCCGCACGCACGGCACGCACGGCATGATCTTCCTGCCGTTCCGGCGCATTCCAGAACGCCATGACACAATCGCCAATGAACTTGTCCACCGTTCCGCCCTCGGCCTCAATCGCCCGGGTCACCACGGTGAAATGGTGGTTGAGGAAATCCGCAACATCCGAGGCGGGCAGGGCCTCCGAATATTCGGTAAATCCCACAATGTCCGTGAACATCAGGGTGGAGGACACCGTCACCGATGCAATTTCCCCGCCTTGCGCCTGTTGCATGAGTTTGCGGACCAGGCCCTTGGGCACATAGGTTTCAAACCAGCGCAACCCGGCAAGCATGGCATTGAAGGCCCGGGCCTGGCGATCCAGCTCGGAAAATATGCTGCGCGGCATGGGGATTGCATTCTGGAGATCGAGCTTCTCGATCGATTCCGCCCCCACAGCCAAAGCCTCAATGGGCCGGGCCAGGGCACGCCCCGCCCAGATGGCCAGCATCACGGAAACCGCCAGAATGAAAAGACCGGCAAGGCCCGACCACAGCACCCGCAACATGGGATCGCGCCATTCCCGGGCGCCCACCAGGGTATAAAACACCCCTGCGGGCAAACTGCGGGCCATGACCAGGTAGCGTTCCGTCCCCACAGACATGGGCCGGAAAACGGGGGCCTGCGTTCTGGAAGGTTCCGGCAAGGCCTGCACGGCTTTCACCACCTGAGGCGGAAGATCAGGCGCATGCCAGACGCCATCCGGCGTCAGGACCAGGGTGGGCAGGCTGGGTCTGGACAGGCTGGCTCCTGCCTCCAGCTGCATTTCCGTCATCTGCTGAACCAGCACGACCTTTTCACGCAGGAGATCATGGGTGTTGTCGCGGAAGGTGGTCCAGACCACCGTCAGCACCGCTGCGACGGCAAGCAGCACCAAGCTTCCGATCCCGATGGCCAGAACCGCCGATAACGGCAATGTGGCCCTGTTGTCTTCTGCCCTGGCCATCAATGCGCCAGCATGGGGCCCAGCTTCTGGCCGCCGAACAGGTGCAGATGCATGTGTGGCACCTCCTGGCCGCCATGACGCCCACAATTGGACAGAATCCGATATCCCTTTTCCCCAAGCTCCATGTCCAGGGCAATGGTGCGCACCGCACGGAAAAGCGCCACCATTTCGGCATCCGTGGCCCGTGCGGCCATATCCGTCATGTTGATGTAAGGCCCTTTCGGGATGATGACAACATGCACTGGTGCCTGCGGATGGATGTCATGAAAGGCAAGGACATGCGCATCCTCGAACACCTTGTTGCATGGAATTTCCCCCCGCAGGATGCGGGCGAACACGTTGCTGGAATCGTAGATTTCCTTCATGGCGTCCTCACTTCAGGATTTTCATGGCCCGCACAGGATCGATCCGGCCATCATAGAGGGCACGGCCGCAGATAACCCCCGCAATGCCGGTTTTTTCCTCGGCCTTGATGGCCTTGATTTCCTCAAGGCAGGTGATGTTTCCGGCCACAATCACGGGCGTGCGCAAGGCAAAGGCAAGGTCGGAGGCTTCCTCAAGATCCAGGGCGCCCAGCGCGCCACTATGGTTGATGGTGGTCAGGATGATGGTGCTGACTCCGGCGTCTTCCATGCGCAGCGCCAGGTCTATGACCCGGATTTCCGTTGCGCTGCTGCGCCCCCGCACACTGGCAAACCCCTGCAGGGAATCAATGCCAACCGCAATTCGTCCGGGAAACGCCCCGCAGGCCTGTCGCACAAGATCAGGATCCGTGACCGCAGCGGTACCGATGATCACCCGCGCCACGCCGGCTTCCAGCCATTCCTCAATGGTTTCCATGCTGCGGATGCCGCCGCCCAGCTGCACCGGAACATGCACCGCGCGGATCACGTTGCGCACCGCATCGCGATTCTCCGGCGCCCCCGAAACCGCCGCCTCGGTATCCACCACATGAATCCACGCCATGCCCAGTTTTTCAAATGCCCGCGCCTGCTCCACCGGATCATTGACAAAAAGGCCATCCTTCCCGGCATGACGGAAGGGCTTGACGCAGGTTCCAGACCGGAATTCAATGGTGGGATACAGGATCATGGCAAACAGGATACTCCCGAAGCCTCGTCTTGAAAAGGTTTTCCCAACACATCCATGACGCCCGGTCTCCTGTGCCCACCCTCACGCACGGAGCCGGCGCAGGAGGACATAATACGCGCCTTCCCCACCATCCCGCCTTTGGGCCGGATGATACGCCAGGATGCGGGAAGAAATCTCTGATCCCTTCAGCCATTCCGGAACGGCCTGCCGCAGGACGCCCCACTCCCCGCCCCCCAGACGGCCACGCCCGGTAATGACAAGAAGGCAGCGCAATCCCGCTATCTGGGCTTGTTCCACGGTCTGGCGCAAAGCCACCCAGGCCTCCGCCTGTGTCAGGCCGTGCAGGTCAAGCCGGCTGTCAATCGGCCACTTCCCTTTCCGGAAACGGTCATAATTGCGGCGATCCATTTCCGAAAGCCGTCCCATCGGCATGTGTGCCGGCGGCGGAGCATCCCGCGCCACGCAAACAGGCGGGGAAGTTTCTTCAAAACGTTCCGCGGCGGCGCGGGCCCCGGCCCCTGTCCGCACATACCTGCGTGGTGGACGGATTTTTTCCGCGCCCTTTTCCAGGGGTTTGACACCCTTTCGGTATTCCTCCCACGAATCACTCATGGCGCCCCTTCGGCAACAGCATCCAGAAGCGGGTGCGGCTTTTCATGGTGCCCGCCCGAACCTCCGCCTGCGGGCCGGCGCCCCAGAAAAAATCCCCCCTGAGCGGCCCCTTGATGGCACCGCCCGTGTCCTGCGCCACCATCAGCCTCCGGATATGCCCGCCAGGCACCACGGGATCTTCCGCTTCAATGAACAGCGGAAGCCCCAGCGGAACGTGACGGCGATCCACCGCCAGGCTGCGCAGCGGTGTTAGCGGAACATTCTGGGCACCCACGGCATCGCCTTCCAGAACACGGAAAAAAACATAGGATGGATTGCTGTTCATGACCGTATCGGCGGCTTCCGGATGCGCACGCAACCAATCCTTGATGGATTGCATCGATACCTGTCCGGGCTTGAGATCCCCCCGGTCGAGCAGGGTGCGCCCAATGGCCACATACTTGTGGCCATTCTGTCCGGCATAGCCCAACCGCAACTCCCCGCCTTCCGCCAGCGCCACCCGCCCGGATCCCTGCACCTGCAGGAAAAAGGCATCCGCCGGATCATCCACATAAACCAGTGGCTGCCCGGTTTTTTCAAGCGCGCCGGAAACAATCCCGGCCCGGTCCGGATAGGGTTTCAGGCATCCCCCGGAAATGAGTCCGGTCAGCTTGCGGCCCGCAAGATCAGGGGAAAAGTCCCCCAGGTTGACAGACACCATATCCCCAGGAACCGCATAAAGCGGGACGGAATATTCCGGTCCCTGAACACGGGAACCCTTGAGGGAAGGTTCATAATACCCGGTCAGCAATCCTGTATCACCCGCCCCCGTGGACATGGCCTGCACAGAAAACCGGGTTTCAAAAAATGTTCTGGCCCCGTCGCAATCCACATCCGCCGGAAGGCTGGAACAGGCCGCTTCCCAAGCGTCCATATCCGCAACGCCGGAAGTTTTGGGACGCTTTGCGCACGATGCCGAAAAGGCCGCCAGCGCAGAAACCGGACATTCCTCCCGCCAGCCAGGAACATCCCCGAACGTTGCGGGGGTCATCTGTAGGCTTTCTTCCGAAAGCCCCGCGCATCCGGCCAGCCACAGGACGGACAGAAAGGCAATGCCACGCATCATGTATCTTCCCGTGCCTCAACGATCATCCAGTTGGGATCCGGATTGCGGACAAGACGCCGGAATGTCCAGATATCCGTGGCTTCCAGGGTTTCGAGCCCTTCACCCCGCGCATGAACCTGCCGACTGCGGAAGCGGACTGTCACCATGGCTTCCCGACCATCGCAACGGGCCTCGAGCGGCGAAGCTTCCAGAATTTCCGCGACATTGATCCGATTCATGTCCCCGCCCCGTTCCTGGATGGCTGCGGCAAACGCCTCATACACCTCATCCCCCAGCAGCGGCTTGAGGGTGGCCACATCTCCCATGGAAAAAGCTTCGACCACCATGGCATAGGCCTGACGCGCCCCAGCCACAAAGCGGTTCAGGTCAAATGCAGGATCTTCCTTCAAGATGTCGTCAATGCCTTCCCGCAATTCCGGCGCAAGGTCCTGCGACAGGGGGGCCGGCTTGTGTATCCTGCGAATGGCGGCAGGCATGGCGGAATCTTTCACCGCCTTCGTATCATCGCTGCCAAAAACATCCTCGTCGCCGCCCTGTTGGCCCAAAACGGAAAACAGGCGCCACCCCAGGAAAGCCGCCAGCGCCAGAATGATGATGTCGTAAATTTCAATGCCCTGCATATTCATGTCCCTTTCTGCAGGCATGATAAAGCGGGCACGAGATGACCGCAAGGCTATTCCCTTATTGCGCGGTTTGTCGTAAAAAGGACAAATCGTTCATTTAAGAAAAAGGAAAAGCCATGACCGAAACGCAGGAAAACAAGGCTCCGGAAACCACGGAGAATATGCCATTCATCAATGTGAATGCCCAGTATGTCAAAGACCTGTCCTTTGAAAATCCGCAAGCCCCCAAGAGCCTTGCACCCGCCGAAAAGGCGCCCGCCATTGGTGTCAACCTGGATGTACAGGCCAAAGCCCTTGGCAAGGATGTTTACGAAGTCGAGTTGATGGTGCGGGCGGAAGCCAAGCGTGATGACAGTGTTCTGTTCATTGTGGATCTGCGCTATGCCGGCCTTTTCACCCTGAACAACATCCCTGAGGCCAACCATTCGGAGGTCCTGCTCATCGAGGGCCCGCGCATGCTCTTCCCCTTCGCCCGGGCCATTGTGGCAGATGCCACGCGTGAAGGCGGTTTCCCGCCCCTCATGATCAACCCGATTGATTTTTCTGCCCTGTTCCGCATGAAACTTGCCGAACAGGCCAAAGCCGCAGAAAAAATGACCAAGAACTGAAGGCAAACCCCATGAACCACGCATTCCGCCTGCTGGCCATCGCCGGGCTTGTCGTTCTCCTGTCCAGCCCCGCCCGGGCCAATTTCACGGATGGCCTGCTGGCGGCACAGCGTGGTGACTATCCATCCGCCATAGCGGCATGGCGGCCGCTGGCATCTGCCGGGGATGCCGCAGCGCAGGCCAACCTGGGCATCCTTTACGAACAGGGGCTCGGGGTTGAAAAGGACATGGCGGAAGCTGCGGTCTGGTATGAAAAAGCGGCCCAGAACGGCAATCTGGAAGCCCAGTTCCATATCGGCATGCTTTATGCCGTTGGACAGGGAATTCCGCAGGATTATACCAAGGCCTATACATGGTTTGAAACTGCGGCCAGCCGCGGAGATCCCCGTGCCGAATACAACCTTGGCGTTCTGCTGGCCGATGGCCTGGGCCGCCTTCCTGCGCCCGGACAGGCCGCACCATGGTTCAGGAAAGCCGCCGAACAGGATTATGCAGAAGCCCAGTACCGTTATGCCGTCATGATGCTGGAAGGCCAGGGGCCGGAAAACGATCCCGCCCTTTTGTCCCGCTACCTTCTTGCAGCGGCCAATGTTGGCATAACCGATGCGCAGTTTCGTCTTGGCCAGCTCCTGCTCAAGGGCATGCCCGGCATTCCCATGAATGCCACAGAAGGCTTGCGCTGGCTGGAAGCCGGAGCGGAGCAGAATTACATTCCGGCCATTGTCGAGCTGGGCATTGCCTATTATCAGGGCCATGGCACCCCGCCGGACTTTGCCAAGGCTCATACCCTGTTCACCAAGGCCGCTGAAGCCGGACGTCCTTCGGCCCAGTTCAATCTGTGCCTGATGTCGCAAAATGGCCAGGGCATGCCGCAGGATTATGTACAGGCGCATTTCTGGTGCAATGTGGCCGCCGCCGGATTCCCATCGGGAACCGAACGGGAGATGGCCATTCGCCTGCGAGATGAAATCGGTGAAAGCCTGTCTGGAAAATCCCTTGAGAAAGCCCAGGATCTCGCCAAGGCCTGGTGGGAAAAGCACCAGGAAAAATAATCCGGCCAAACCGAATCATTGAAGCGGAAAATCTTTCAACCATCCGGCCGCAATTTATTCGGCGTTCCAGATCGGTTTCTTGAGCTGTGCCAGCATTTCGGCATGGGCCACTGACTCTTCCGGCAGTGGGGCATGCGGTCGGGCTTCCCGGAAGGGCCGTTCAACCGGGATGGCACGCACCATGGTTTCCCCCGCACCACTTTTTGAAGATGCCGTTGGAATGAGGTCAGGCTGGCGCCCGCCCCGCAGTTCCAGATAACATTCCGCAAGCAGCTGGGCATCAAGCAGCGCGCCGTGGGTGGTACGGCTCGAATTGTCCACGCCAAAACGGCGGCACAGGGCATCCAGGCTGGCGGGAGATCCCGGAAAGGCCCGCCGGGCCATGATGAGGGTATCCACAGCCCGACTCATCGGCAGGGCTGGAAACCCCAGGCGGGCCAGCTCGGCATTGAGGAATTTCATGTCGAATTCCGCATTGTGGATAACCAGCGGCATATCCTCGATAAAATCCAGAAAATCTCCGACAATTTCTGAAAAAACAGGCTTGTCCACCACAAATTCGTTGGTAATGCCATGCACGGCCGTGGATTCGGACGGAATGTCGCGTTCCGGGTTCACATAGTGGTGAAACACCCGTCCGGTCGGCAAAAGGCCATCCACCTCGACGCAGCCAATTTCCACCAGCCGATCTCCCTTGAGCGGATCAAAGCCTGTGGTTTCGGTATCCAGAATGATTTCACGCATCTTGCAGCTCCCGTACCAGAATGTTCTTCATGATATGCAGGCTTTCCTGGGGAGAACAATCCGTCGGAACCTGAACATCGGCCGCAACCGCCTTTTTTTCGGCGGGCCACTGGTGTGCCTCCAGAAGCGCCATGCGTGCTTCCGTCATGCCGGGCCGGGACAGGACCCGGGCGCGGCGCGTTTCCTCTGCCACACGGGGAGAAACAACAACATCCGCCATCCCGTCAAGCCCCAGCTCAAACAGGAGCGGAATTTCCAGCACCACCAGCGGCGTTCCCAGCCGTTCATGACGCGCCACAAACCGGAACAGGGCCCGCAGAAAAAAAGGATACGTCCAGCGTTCCAGCAGATCAAGAAACGTGGCATCCTCATCCAGCACCCGCCAGATGTCTGCCCGGCTAATACCGCCCGTCCGCGCAAGGATTTTGGCCTGAAGGGCCGGCAAGGCCCGGATCCTTCGGATGGTCTTGTCGGAGCAGAACACGGGCAGGCGCAATTCCCTGGCCGCTGCCATCAAGGTGGACTTTCCGGCCCCCATGGCTCCCGTTACCGCAACCACCCGCATCCTCAGACCTCCAGTATGCCCTGCTGGCGCAGAAATGCGAGCAGGGGCAGCATCGGCATGCCCATGATCACATCCTCCCGGCCAACCATGCCATCAAACAGCAGCAGGGCATGGCGTTCAATCTGGTACACGCCGCAGCACCACAACACATCCTCGCCCGCCATGTCCAGGTAATGTTCAATAAAAGAATCACTGAAAAGCCGCAAGGTCATGTCGGCATGTTCACAGACCTCAAACAGGATTTTTCCATCCTGCGCCACAGCCACGGCGGAAAACAGCTGGTGCGTCTTTCCGCGCAGGGCCTGCAAATCCCGCACGGCCTGTTCCCGGGTGCCTGGCTTGTTGAAAATGCGGTTTTCACAGGTGCACACCTGATCCGACCCAATGACCAGCCCCCCCGGATGACGGCGGGACACATCCAGCGCCTTGGCCCGCGACAAGGCAAGGGAGAGCGCCTCTCCATCCACATGGCCCACCGGCATGGATGCCGCAATGGCGCTTTCATCGACATCATGACCGGAGGTTTCAAAGGCAACCCCGACCCGTTCCAGAAGGGCTTTGCGGGCCATGCTGCCCGATGCCAGAATGATGCGCTGTTCCACACCCGTATCCTTTGCAAGTTATCCACAAGCTTTCACGGGACGGTTTTTCCATCCCCGCATCCACAAAGTTATGCACATCTGGACAGAATTTTCCACAGCCTGTTGAAAATAACCGCAACGATGCCCGAAAACATGGCGATCACACGACTCTCCAGGTTTCCATGGCTGTGGACAGGATTGTGGATATCCCTGGCAAAACGGGAATCCCCGTCTTTCACCGCCCTACTAATAATAGAACTCTATTTTAAATAAGGATTTAATATCAGGATGTGGATGAAAAACGTTGACAGAATGCCAGCCTTCAGGTAATTCCTGATCATATTTCCTTTTCCTTGCGGCCATCCCATGGCCCCCTCCCCATCATAAAAACAGAAAAACAGGGTCGTTCCCAACATGAATCTTCATGAGCTGAAGTCGAAAACGCCAGCCGAACTCATTGCCTTTGCCGAAGAACTCCAAGTCGAAAATGCCAGCTCCTTGCGCAAGCAGGACATGCTCTTCGCCATCTTGAAAAAACTTTCAGAAACCGATGTCGAGATTTCCGGCAGCGGCGTCATTGAAGTTTTGCAGGATGGATTCGGCTTCTTGCGTTCACCGGAAGAAAACTACCTGCCCGGTCCCGATGACATTTATATCTCCCCCCAGCATGTGAAGCGCTTTGGCCTGCGTACGGGCGATACGGTGGATGGCATCATTCGCGGCCCCAAGGAAGGCGAACGCTACTTCGCCATGGTGCGCATCAACGAAGTCAACTTCGACAATCCCGACAAGTTGCGCCACCGCATCAATTTTGACAACCTCACCCCGCTTTATCCGGACCGGAAACTCAATCTCGAAATTGAAGCGCCCACCAAGGACATGACTCCCCGAATCGTGGAGCTGGTCTCTCCGCTGGGCAAGGGCCAGCGTGCGCTGATCGTGGCTCAGCCGCGCACCGGCAAGACCATCATGATGCAGAGCATCGCCCACTCCATCACCGCCAACCATCCGGAAGTTTACCTCATTGTCCTGCTGATTGACGAACGCCCTGAAGAAGTCACGGACATGGCCCGTTCGGTAAAAGGCGAAGTTATCAGCTCAACCTTTGATGAACCCGCAACCCGCCATGTGCAGGTGGCGGAAATGGTCATCGAAAAAGCCAAGCGCCTGGTGGAACACAAGCGCGATGTTGTCATCCTGCTGGATTCCATTACCCGCCTTGCCCGCGCCTACAACACGGTTGTGCCCTCCTCCGGCAAGGTTCTGACCGGCGGTGTGGACGCCAACGCCCTGCAGAAGCCGAAGCGCTTTTTTGGTGCGGCCCGCAACATTGAGGAAGGCGGGTCCCTGACCATCATCGCCACGGCGCTCATTGATACCGGCAGCCGCATGGATGAAGTCATCTTTGAAGAATTCAAGGGTACCGGCAATTCCGAAATCATTCTGGATCGTAAACTGTCTGACAAGCGGACGTTCCCGGCCATCGACATCACCAAGTCGGGCACCCGCAAGGAAGAACTGCTGGTGGACAAGGCCGACCTGTCAAAAATGTGGGTTCTGCGCCGCATTCTCCTGCCCATGGGTGTGGTGGATGGCATGGAATTCCTGCTCGACAAGCTGCGCCAGACCAAGACCAACCAGGATTTCTTCCAGTCCATGAACCAGTGAGACGTGTCTGCCTGTGCGCAGACACGGATTCCGGGATATTGTGCGGACATTTTCCGCACGGCCCGACTCCACACAGGTTCAGGATGATGGGGAGACAGACTTTTCATTCCCGGATTTGCCCATGCTGACGAATATTTCCCCAGACGTTTCTTTTGCAACCGGTTCGCAGCCGGCGACCATTTATGCGCCGTGTACACCGCCGGGGAAATCCGGGGTGGCAGTGTTGCGGGTTTCCGGGCCAGGGGCAGGCCCTGCCTGCCAGGCTTTGGCCGGGATGATTCCAGCGCCTCGCCGCATGGTTCACCGTTCCTTGCATGATCCGCGTACGGGCGAGGGGATTGATGATGCGCTGGTGGTCTTTTTCCCGGGGCCGCACAGCTTCACCGGGCTTGATGTGGTGGAGTTCCACCTGCATGGCAGCCGGGCCGTCATGTCGGCCCTTGTAGAGGCTTTGGGAGGCATTCCCGGACTATCCTTGGCTGAACCCGGGGCGTTTGCCCGCCAGGCCTTTGATCATGGCAAGCTGGATCTGACCTGTCTTGAGGGGTTGGCGGACCTGATTGATTCGGAAACCGCCGGACAACGTCGCCAGGCACTGCAAATCATGGGGGGGCATAATGCCAGGGTCTTTGCCCGCTTGCGTGAAGACATGGTTTCATCCATGGCCCTGCTGGAAAGTGCCCTGGATTTTGCCGATGAACCGGATGTGCCGGACCATGCCATGGAAAATGCAGCCCAAAAGGCAGAACAGCTGGCGGGGGTGATTCAGGCCTGGCTTGATGCGGGGGATTTTTCCGAAAAAATGCGTGAAGGGTTTGTGGTGGCCATCGCGGGTGCGCCGAATGTCGGCAAGTCTTCCCTCATCAATGTCATTGCCCGGCGTGAGGTGGCGATTGTTTCTGATCTTCCCGGCACCACCCGGGATGCCATTGAAGTCCAGATTGATCTTGGGGGGCTTTCTGTCCGGTTCATTGATACGGCCGGGATTCGGGAATCGGATGACCCGATCGAACACATCGGAATTGCGCGGACGCATGAAGCTGTCCGCAAGGCGGACCTCGTGATCCAGATGGAGGATCCGGAAAGCCTGCCCATCCCTCCGGAAACGCTGTCTGTTGATTCGCTGCGTGTGGTCAACAAGGTTGATCTTTTGCCAGAACGGCCAGAATCGCTGCCGGGAGAAAAAAGATTTTACATTTCAACAAAAGAATATAACGGTATACATGAATTACTGGAATATATCCAGAATACACTTGAAAGCCATGAACAGACACGGGATGCCCCGATTGTGGCGCGCGCCCGGCATCGTCAGGAGCTGGCAAACTGTCGTGATCATTTGCGGCAGGTATCCCGGGTGGAATTGCCGGAACTGGCTGCGGAAGAATTGCGGCTTGCGGCCCAAGCCATTGGTCGCCTGACCGGAGTGGTTACTCCTGAAGAAATTCTGGGCAGCATTTTTTCCCGTTTCTGCATTGGAAAATAACGCTCCATTTATGGGAAAATGGCAGGATGGTTCCATCCAATCATTTATGAACAAACATGTTTTCATATTCCTTGTTTGCTGAAACCATCATGTTTCACGTGAAACATGACCGGTTTTTACGCATATGAAGGCGATGAATTGTTTCACGTGAAACATGATGATCCCCTTGACGTGGGCATGCGATGTTTCTACATTCACCAACATGAAGATGTTTGATGTCATTGTTGTGGGGGGAGGCCATGCAGGCTGTGAAGCTGCGCATGCGGCTGCCCGTATGGGTGCGCAAACCCTGCTTTTGACCCATCGTATTGAAACTCTTGGAGAAATGTCCTGCAATCCTGCCATGGGTGGATTGGGGAAGGGACATCTGATGCGGGAAGTGGATGCGCTGGATGGATTGATTGGACGGGTCAGCGACCTGTCAGGCATCCATTTCAGGGTTCTCAATGCCAGCAAGGGGAGTGCGGTGCAAGGCCCCCGGGCACAGATTGACCGTGCCCTTTATCGTCGCCACATGCAGGGGATCCTGTTGGCAACGCCCCATCTTTCCGTACAGGAAGCCGATATTCAGGCCTTGCTTGTTTCACGTGAAACAACATGCGTGGGGGTGGTGGCTGCCGATGGAACGGAATTCCAGGCGGGATCCGTGGTCATTACGGCGGGTACGTTTCTCAATGGCCTTCTGCATTTTGGGGCCCGGCAGGTTGTGGGGGGACGGGTAGGGGATGCTGTGGCGACCCGGTTGTCTGAACAGCTGTCTGCGCTGGGGCATCGGGTGGGGCGTCTCAAAACGGGAACGCCTGCGCGCCTGCTGGCATCCAGCATTCATTATGAAGGGCTGGAAGTTCAGCATGGCGATGATCCGCCAAAACCGTTTTCGCTGATGACGGATGCGATCACCAATCCCCTGGTGCCCTGCCATATCACGTATACCAATGCGCGCACGCATGACATCATCCGTTCCAGTTTCGAGGTTGCGCCGCTGTATAATGGCCAGATCAACAGCACGGGCCCGCGCTACTGTCCTTCCATTGAAACCAAGGTTGTGCGTTTTGAGGGACGGGAACGGCACCAGGTGTTTCTGGAACCGGAAGGCCTGGATTCCGGTCTGGTTTATCCCAATGGCGTTTCCACATCCCTGCCGGAAGATGTCCAGCTGGCCTTCCTGAAAACCATGCCGGGACTTGAGGATGTGGTGATGGTGCGGCCGGGGTATGCGGTGGAATATGATTATGTGGATCCGCGTGACCTGAAACCCAGTCTGGAAAGCCGCAAGATATCAGGCCTGTTTCTGGCGGGACAGGTCAATGGCACGACAGGCTATGAGGAAGCCGCCGGACTGGGCGTGATTGCCGGAATCAATGCGGTTCTTGTGGCAGGACGTGATCCAGGACGGGGGGCGTCCGGATCCTATGTGCCCGACCGGGCTTCCTCCTATCTGGGGGTCATGCTGGATGACCTGGTAAACCTTGGGGTAACGGAGCCGTACCGCATGTTTACGTCGCGGGCGGAATACCGGTTGTCCTTGCGGGGCGATAATGCCGATCTGCGCCTGACGCCGGATGCCATCCGGCTTGGATGTGTTTCAGATGACCGGAAGGAACGTTTTTCCCTTTGGGCCGAAAGGATTGCCCGGGGCCGGGAACATGCGCAGGGGTGGACCTGTTCTCCGACACAAATGGCAGCGGCCGGGATTCCAGCCAAGCAGAATGGGCAGATACGTTCGGCTTATGACCTTTTGGGATATAGCCAGCTGTCTCTGGACCAGCTTTATGTCTTGTGGCCCGACCTGCGGGGGATCGATGCTGATGTGCGGGCGTTTCTGCAAACCGAATCCCAGTATTCCGTGTACCTGGACCGGCAAATGGACGAAAGGGAATCCTTTCGCCGCAATGAGTCGCTGGAACTGCCGGAAGGCTTGGATTACCACACCATTGCCGGCCTTTCGATCGAAGTGGCGGAAAAACTTTCCGAACATCGGCCCCGGTCGCTGGGGGCCGCTTCCCGCATTCCCGGCCTGACGCCGGCCGCCCTTGTGGTTTTGCTCAAGCATGTGCGGGCGCGGGGTGGGGAGATGGAAACGCGGGAGCCTGTGGAAGGGCTGGACAAGGGAGAGCCAGGATGATGGACAATGTTTCACATGAAACACAGGCACATCTGGAATGCTATGTTGCCTTGCTGGAAAAATGGAATGCCAAGGTCAACCTGATCGGCCGTTCCACGGTGGCGGATATCTGGGAGCGCCATATTGCGGATTCCCTCCAGCTCATGCCGTTTTTCCCGGAGAAGGACGCCCGGCTTGTCGATGTGGGAACCGGGGCGGGCCTGCCAGGGTTGATACTTGCGGCCGCAGGATGGACGGATTGCCATTTGGTGGAAGTGGATCAGAAAAAGGCCGGGTTTTTGCGCATTGCAGCAGGTTCCTGCCACATGCCCGCCACCATTCATGCCTGCCGGGTGCAGGATGTGACGCTCCCGGATGTGCGCTATATCACGGCGCGGGCTTATGCCGCCCTGGGCGATATTTTTGAAACCACGACCCATTTGTGCAGACCGGAAACAGTTTATATCCTGCCCAAGGGGCGCATGGCGGAAGAAGAAATCGCCACCGCCCGCATGACGTGGGATTTTACATGCGAGAAACATCCCAGCCGCAGTCCGGATTCCTGGATCTTGCGGATTGTGGATGTTCACCGGAAAGGGACAGGGGCATGAGGAGCAAACGGATGATGGAAGGAGCGGGCGCATGAGGATTCTTGCGGTTGCCAACCAGAAGGGGGGCGTGGGGAAAACCACCACGGCCATCAACATGGCGACGGCTTTGGCGGCTGTCCGCAAAAAAACCCTGCTGATCGACCTTGATCCGCAGGGCAATGCCTCAACCGGGCTCGGCATTGAGCGCGCAGCCCGCAAGGTGGGCAGCTATGAAATGCTGTTTGGCGCCCATGACGTGGCGGAATGCATTTTGCCAACCTCCATTCCGGGATTGGATGTGGTGCCGTCTTCCATTGACCTGGCCGGGGCGGAAATCGAGCTGGTGACCATGACGCGCCGTGAATGGCGTTTGCGCGATGCGCTTGAAGGCCTTTCCGGGTATGATTATGTGGTGATTGACTCGCCGCCATCGCTGAACCTGCTCACCCTCAATACGCTGGTGGCTTCCCAAAGCGTGATTATCCCCCTGCAATGCGAATTTTATGCGCTTGAAGGCCTCTCTCTGCTGACCCGCACCATTCAGAGGGTGCAGGATACTTTCAATTCCGGTCTCGATATTGCCGGACTTGTGCTGACCATGGTGGATCGGCGCAACAACCTGTCCATCCAGGTGGAGGAAGATGTGCGGGCCCATTTCGGGGCTCTGGTTTTCAAGACGGTGATCCCCCGCAATGTGCGGGTGTCGGAAGCCCCGTCCTTTGGGTTGCCAGCGCTGGTTTATGACCATCGCTGCGTGGGATCGCAGGCCTATATGGACCTTGCCAAGGAATTGCTGCGCCGCGAGCGCCAACGGGAGAAGAAGAATCATGGCTGAAAAAAAAGGTTTGGGAAAAGGGCTTTCGGCCCTGCTGGGGGAAGCCGGGGCTTCTTATGACCATTCCCTGAACATGCCCGTGCGGGCACCAGTTGCGGGGCATGTCCTTGTGTCTGTTGAACATCTGCGGGCCGGGGCTTTCCAGCCGCGCCAGGTGTTTGATGAGGATGCCATCGCCATGCTGGCGGAGTCCATTCGTGAACGCGGGGTTTTGCAGCCCATCATTGTGCGTCATGATGGTTTGTCCCACCCTGAAGGCGGGCACCGGTATGAGATCATCGCGGGGGAACGGCGCTGGCGGGCGGCGCGCAAGGCGGGCTTGCGCGATGTTCCGGTGATCGTGAAGGAACTGGATGACCGGGCCGCCATGGAAATTGCCCTGGTGGAAAATCTTCAGCGCCAGGATCTTTCCGCATTTGAGGAAGCGGAAGCGTTCCAGCGCCTGATGGGGGAATTTTCCTACACGCAGGAACAGCTGGCGCGTGCGGTGGGGCGGAGCCGGAGCGTGGTGGCCAATACCTTGCGGTTGCTCTCCCTGCCGGATGAGGTACGCAAGCTGGTCGAATCCGGGCAGCTCAGCGCCGGGCATGCCCGTACGCTGGTGGGGGTCGAGAATCCTGTGGCACTCGCCCGGGAAATGGTGGAGGAAGGTCTGAATGTCCGGCAGGCAGAAGCCGTGGCGGGCCAGCGCCGTCCGAAGACCCGGACCTCTGGCACGCCTGCCATGCGGAATGATGATGTGGACGCTCTTGCGGACGGCCTTTCTGAAAGGCTGGGGGCTGAAGTTGCCCTTCGCGTGGGACGTGCCGGAAGCGGCAAAATCATAATTTCCTTTAAAAATCTGGCGCAATTTGATACAATCCTGGACAGAATGACACTGGGCATACGTGCCGGAGGATCGCATGAGTAACCATGAGCCATTTCCGAACGAGGGCTGGACTGCGCTGTCTGGTGCGGATCGTGAGGCTTTTCTGGCCCAGGTGAATGCCCTGCAGGAGAAGTTTTCCTTTTCCGGTGAAGGCGTTTTTGTCCATTGGCGTCCGGTTCCGTTTTATCCGCGTTGCGCCCTCATTCGCCTGACCGATACCGACTGGAGTCCCTTGCCGCTCACCTTGTGGTTTGTGGGGCAGGGCGGAAGCCTGACCATGCTGGACGGCACCAGCCGCCCGATCCATGACCTCAACCAGAAGGCGGGCATCGAACTCACGCCGGAAACCATCCTCGATTACCTGCGCTTTTTTTGCTTCTTCGTGCATGGCGACGCCGGGCCGTTCCACATTGTGGAAACGGTCGAGGACCTGGGCCTGCTTGGCAGCCTGACGGACGGGCAAAGGCTCCAGCTGGAAGAAGCCCTGTTTGCACCGCTGCTGGATGAACGCACGGGAGATGGGGGCAGTTTCTTCATCAGCGCCAACATTCTTTATGGTGATACACTTTATCGGGCCAAGTTCCGCATCCTGCCCACAGGGCCGGTCGAGATGCTCGAGGATGAAAGCCTGTTTGGCGGTCTGGTGACTGCGGGGAACATGCCGCAGCTCTGATGGAGCGGGAGGGAATGACATGATGCAGAACATGCCGGTCATTCCCGAAGGATCCGAAAATGCGCAAAGGCGTTTGTCCCGGCTTCTGGTGCGGGTGGCGCATACGCAGACCGGGAAAAAAATGCTTGTCCACATCGCCCGCATGGCCGATAGGCCCTTGCGTCTCGGGATTTCCGCATCCATGTGCCGGACGCGCAATTCGTTGGGCTTTTTTTCTGAACCAAACCATGCGGTTTTCATCGATGATGGGAACGAGGGTGAACAGTTGGCGACACTGGCGCACGAGCTTGGGCATGCGGCGCTGTCCCTGTCCGGCTTTTCCCGGGAAAACATGCATCATCCGGTGGGTGACATGGTGTTGCTCAAATGGCATGAATCGCTTGTTTCGGGCCTTTCTGCCCAGATTGTCTGGGAGGATGGCGGCGAGGATTCCCCGGCTTGGCAAGTCCTGAAAAAGGAAGATCCCAGAGCAACCGCCGCCTTTGCGTGGCAGGCGCGGCTCAATCCGGCATCCGTGGAAAATGGAACGGCCATGGCTGCGGCTGCGGAGGCTTTGCTGGAGGATCCTGCATTCATGGCCGGGCTGGAAGCCTCCTCCATGGCCTTGTGCAAGGATAAGTGGGAGGGTTGGGCCTCCCAAGACGCCTTGCGGCAAAGCCTGGGCAGGGTTTTGGAGGATTTGCCCTTTGTGCTGCCAGCCCTGCGGGCGCGCCTGATGATGGAGACCACCCATGTGCGCCCGCACCCGAAAGGGCAGGTTGCTGCGTTTCTGGACAAGGTGGGATGGCCGCAGGATTCCTTGCGGGAAATCTCCTTTCCCGGAAAGGCTTCGCAGCCCGTGCCCTCCAGCCGGCTTGCATCCGTGTTTCATTCCGTGGCAGGATGGCTTGGACGAGGGGACGCAACCTGCAAGGTTGACCGTTCAGATTCCCGGAAATATGGGAGGCGCAGGCCATGAAAAAGACATTCCGGATGCAGATTTTTGGAAGCTTTGGCATCCCGACCGACGACAGGCGCGCGCTGCTCCGTACGCGCGTGAAACGGCTGCTTGGTGAAATCGCGACCACTTCGCCCGAAGGGTATGCGCTGGTGCATGGCATGCCGGAAAAACCTGTATCGGGCGCGACCTGTGAGGAAAGGGCCCTGCTTGATATCGAGTTTGACGAGGAGGCTCGTCAGCGAAGCGGGGGGCTGGCCTGCTATTCTTCCAATACAATAACACTGCCGGAAGCCAGTTCGGATGCTGTCCTTTATGTAGCCCTTGTGCATGAGTTGGTGCATGCCGACCAGATGCGGCGGGGCGTTCCCAGAGACTACACCCTTTCCCCACGCCAGGCCGGAGGACTTAACAAGGTGCAGGAAGCGGAGGCCTATGCCCGCACGGCGCATATCTGCTGGCAGCACAAATGCAAGCAAGGGGACGAGGGATTGCCGGTGTGGGACGCTTTTGGCGAGATTTGCCCGTTTGACAGGCATGCGCTGGTAGAGGTGATGCGATGTGACCCGACCGCCGAGGCGACCGGTGCGGTGCGCATGCAGGTGTTCCAGATGGCACTGCAGTTTGCCAACGATCTCATGATGGATACGGAAGCGAGAAATTTCTCCTGGCATCGCGACCATGCCGAACAATTGAAAACGCTGGATATGGCCTTCGACATGGCCGGCGCGATTGGCCGCATGGGGATTTTTGAGAACGTGACGCCGGACGTGCGGCGCGCCGGCATGAATGCGGCGCTGGCGGCCACGCATCAGGTGTATGCGAACAACAGCGCCCTTTACATGGAAGCTTGCCGGGCGTGCAAGGTGGCACCCGCGCCGGATACCGAATGGGTGGAGCTGCCGCTGATGACGCCAAAACCGGCACCGCTTCCGGGCGGGTTGTCGGGCGCCTTCCGGCTGGCATCCGAGGGCTTCCGGGAAATGACGCAGCGGGCGTTCGGCCGGAAACCGAAAGGCATGGGGCGATGATGGGGATGGAAAATCCCGTGCGGCCAAAGGTCAAGGGAACCCCTGAGCAGGAAGCGCGCATCAACCGCCTGCTGGACACCATCGCGGCCACGTCGCCCGAAGGGTATGCGCTGGTGCATGGAACGCCCCGCACGACCCGCCGCTGGCGGCGCGATTCGTCGGCGATGCGTCCGGGCCTGCCGACCATCGCTCTTGATGACGCCATCTGCCGAATGGTCGACGCCGAGGGGCTCTATAATTCCGGGAAAAACCTTGTTTTCCTCAATGAAGGCATGGATGATACCGCCCTGTTTGTTGTCCTTGCGCACGAACTCGTGCACGCCGCGCAAGCCCGAAACGGCAGCTTTTTCTATACCAGCCGCAATCCGCTACAGAATGCCGGCATGTCCAAGATCCTTGAGGCCGAGGCCTATGCCTGTACCGCCCACCTTTGCTGGCAGCACAAGACCCGGGGCGGCGGGCTGCCGGTGTGGGACATCCTGTATCGGAAGGAACAGCTGCGGGGGCATTGCCAGGAGATGGAGTCCATCCTTGGGCAGGATACGGGGGCCGAGGCGAGCGGCGCGGTGCGCACCCGCCTGTTTTGCCATATCCTGGGCCGGGAACATCCGCTGATGGCCATGACGGAGCGGCGCAGCCTTCTGCATAATTTTCAGAATGCCGAGAAGATCCCCGATTCTTCGCCTGACATTCCGGATATCATTGGCCGGCTTGGCATCCTCGATGATGCGGCACCAGAACTGCGGCGCGAGGTGGAAAACGCCGCGCACACGGCCGTCCGCCAGCTGCACGATGGCAATGTCGCGTATTATGTGGCGACCTGCAACGCACTGAAGGTGGTGTCGCAGGAGGTGGAATGGGTCAGGATGCCGCCGAAACCCTTGATGGAGCGGGTAAAACAGAAGGCGACCGTGATTTTCAACGAGGTGGCCGAGATTGCGCGGATGGCTTTCCGCGGTCCCGCATTCCTGCGGGATGATCTCAGCCCGAAAGCGTCGGCCGTTTTCGGGCGCGCAAAACCGAAGGGTCACAACAATCCCTGATTTTTCGGGTGCGGCAAGGGCCTGTTCCTGCCTTTCCACGCTGGTCTTTCGGAGAAGGAAAAGCCGCGTTCGTTCCGGCGCATGGGAGGCCGCTTTTGGCGTGGGGGGAACGTTTGTGGTGCCGGGTGGCCCAGACCGGTGCAAATTCCTCCATGTCCTGTGTGCATGGGGCATTGCATGCTGATTTGCTTGACGCAGGGCAAAAAACTGCTTTATGAATCCTTTATCGGATGCACAAGCAGGAACCTCCCAGGAAATATGTATTTTCCTGTCTGTGCCATTCTGGTGAATGATATGACCAGCCTTTGCAAGGAGACGTACCATGGTTGAAAACCTTTGGTCTTCCGTTCCGCACCAGGCTTCCGGCAGTCTTGCCGAAAAAGGCCGGATTGAAAACATTGTCCGCATGCTCTCCCAAAGCCCGACCGCCCGGGGCCTGCTTGAAAAGGCCCATGAAAAGGGTATCGTCATGGCCCTTTCTTCCTTGGCAAGTCCCGCCAATTCCATGCTGGGTGTGCCGCGGGCCGATTCCCGCATGCTTATCCTTGATCCCCAACTGGATGATGCCGCCTGCGCCGCGCAGGTGGTACAGCAGCTTGCCGCCGGGTCGCTTTATGGGTGCCGCCCGGCCACCAAGCTTTCCTTGCGGGCCTTTTCCTTGATCCAGCACACCGAGATCGCTCGCGCCCACGGCGCTGCCATGACCTGCCAGGTGGCCCATGAACTCAAGGAAGGGCATTCCGGCTACCGGAATGGGGCGGTATGGCAGGCGGTTAAAGATGCCAATCCTGCCTTGGCAAGAGCCTATGCAGCGGCCGCCGTTCCCGGCACGGAAGGCATGGGACAGGCCGCAGGTGCGGCCTTTGATGTGGCCATTTCCGATCCGAAGGCCCGCGCCCGGACAGAAGACCAGGTCATGAACCAGTTGCTGAAATTTCATACGGATGAGCAAGCTCCGGGCATTCTTTTCCGTACGGAGGGAAATGTGGTGGCCAGTGTCGAAAAACTGGCCCTGAATGGGGAACCTTATGTCCGGAATCCGCAAAGTCTTGCGGATCCAAAAAAATGGGCGGTTGATCCGGGAACGGCCGACAAGATCCGTTTTTTTGAACAGCTGCACATGCCAGGCAAGGTGGAAATGGACATTCCGGTTCGTACCGGTGAACCCCAGGACGTTCAGCCGGGTGGACTGCGCGGTATGCTGGGCAAGGTCTTCAACGGTCTTGCGGTGGAAGTGGCTGTCCTGTATGCCAAGCCGAAGCTTCAGTTTTAGAGCCTTTAACGTTTGGCTGGAACATTTCCCGTTGATCTTGGGACGCGCCCGCCGCAAGGCAACTGGGGTGTTCAAGATGAACGCCCAAGGCTCGCATCTGCCCGAAAAACCGGAAAGACAAGACCTTAGGGCTTGAAAAATCGGCCCGGCACACCTATCTCAAGGGCATGATGGATAACAAGGACATTTCACAGGAACAGGAAACCGGAAACTGGCGCTTTTTTGGCGTTCATGCGGTTGCCTACATGCGTTCGCTGCCCGATGGCATCGGCGTGTTTTCGGCTGATGGAACGCTGCTGGATGTTGCAAAGACACATGAAGAAGCGCACCAGGCTTTGGAAAGCCGGCGGCTGCAACCCGTCGCATTGCACTGATTTTCCGGATTTGGCCGATTACAGGTTTTTTGAAACCTTCAGCCTCAAAAACGCCCCTTGCCCATTTGGCTGGCCAGGTGGTGGTTGTTGTCCCGGTGGCGCATTTCATCGGCCCGGATGGCCATGATGACATCACTTAGCCGAGCATGCTCCGGCAATTCCCAGAGTTTTTTGGCAAGGCCGGGAGCCGCCGGATTTCGGATATGTCCGGCGTTGATTTCCTCAAGGAAAAACGTATAGCTGCGAATGGCTTCTTCCTCAAGATAGCCCACAAAACGGTGGCAGATGCGCGGGGACAGAATATACGCCAGGGAATATAGCACGCAGAACCCAAACTGGAGGGGCCAGACAAGGATCCGGTCCATCAGGGTTGGGCGGCCAATGGCCAGCATGGTCATGAGATGGGCGCGTTCATTCTCCGCTTCGGACAGCAGGAGATGGGACCAGCCATGATCCGTCCGCATCCAGCGCAGGGATTTGTAGTGCTGGAATTTGCCGCCAATCATGCCGGGCAGGGCCGCGATGGTTTCAATAACCATGGCGCGACGGACGTAATCCTTGCCAAAATAGAGGTCTGCCGGTTGACGCAGCAGGCAGACCAGACAGCTGGACAGCCGGTCTGACAAGCATTTGGGATTGTAGTGGTTGCGCATGATGGTTTCCCCCCGGAATGGCCTGCGGCGCTACACGTCCTCAAGCAGGATGGCATGAATGGCATCCGGTGTGCTGGTGCCCCGCAATTTGGCGCAGGTGTTTTCATTGCGCAGGCAGCGGGAAATGGTGGCCAGGGCTCTTAGATGATCGGCGCCCGCAGAGGTTGGGGCCATCAGCAGGAAGACAAGGTCAACCGGTTGGCTGTCCACCGATTCGAACTCCACAGCGGGATCCAGCTTGGCAAAAATCCCTGCAACCCGGGTCAGGCCCGGCAGACGGCAATGGGGAATGGCGATGCCTTTCCCAATGCCGGTACTGCCCAGCTTTTCCCGTTCCATCAGGGCTTCAAGGATTTCACGTTCCGGCATGTCCAGAAGGCTTGCGGCCTTGTGGCTCAATTCCTGCAGGACCTGCTTTTTGCTGGAAGCGTGCAATGACACCAGCACACTGTCCGGGATAATCAGGCTTTTCATGATAAGGCTGTCAACCGATACCGGATCAGGACGCTTTATTGCCGGTGGGGTCGACCCAGCCAATGTTGCCATCGGCGCGACGATAGACCATGTTGAGGCCACCGTGGGCGCTGTTGTGGAACATCAGGGCCTGCATTTCGCCGAGCTCAAGCCGCATGACGGCGTCGCTCACGGTCATGGTGCCGATTTCCGATTCCATTTCCGCCACAACGATGGGTTCGTTGCGCTCTTCAACGGATTCGTCGTTGCTCTCAAGAATGAAGGCGGCGGCCTTCATGCCGGAGACCGGCATCTTCTGGTGATGGTCCTTGATGCGCTGCTTGTGGCGCTGCAGGCGACGGCCCAGTTTTTCAGCCGCCTGGTCAAAAGCCTGATAGGCATCATCGGCTTCGGCCGATGCCTGAAGGAGCATGTTGTGTGAGACATGCACGGAAACATCCGCCCGTACGAGGTGGCGTTCCTGCCCGAAGGTAACGTGGGCTTCAAGGGGAGAGGCGAAATACTTGCCGGTGATGTCGCCAAGCACTTCCTCGATATGGCTGTGCAGGGATTCGCCCACATCCATATTCTTGCCCTTTACGATGATCTGCATGTTTTTTAGCTCCTGAAGCGTTATTGCCGATACGGGCGTAAAGACGTCCCGCGAAACATGTTCATTCCTAACCCGAGACGCTGCCATCGTCAAGAGAAGGTTGTGGCAGATGCCCTGGAATCAGCATGAAAGCTGTTTCAGCCGTTTCCGTTCGTAAGATGAGGGAATTCCCAGTGCGTCACGGTATTTTGCGATGGTGCGCCGCGCAGCCTTCATGCCCTGGGAGGCCAGAGCCGAGACCAGCTCGTCATCCGACAGGACGTGGGTTGCAGTTTCACGGGCCACCAGCCGCGCGATGGCGTCGCGGATGGCGGTGGCCGAGCATTCTCCCGAAGGGCTTTCATGGGCGGTCATGGCCACCGGGAAAAAATATTTCAGTTCAAAGATGCCGCGGGGGGTTGAAATGGTTTTTCCCGAGGTGACACGGCTCACGGTGCTTTCATGGACCCCGGCGGTTTCTGCAACCATGCGCAGGGTCAGCGGTTTCAGCGCCTGGGGGCCATGGCGGAAAAAATCCGCCTGCGCTTCAACAATGCGGGTGGTGATCAGCAGCATGGTGCGTGCCCGCTGGTCCAGCGCACGTGCCAGCCAGTTGGCGCTGGCAATTTTTTCCGCCACCCAGGATTTTTCATCCGGATTGCGGATATCGCCCGTGATGCGGGCATGGTAATCGCGGTCCACGATGAGGCGGGGCAGGGTGTTGGGGTTGAGGTCAATGCGCCATTGACCACGTTCATTGCGCAGGAGGATGTCTGGCTCGAAAATGGGGGAAGATGGGCTGGAAAAACCGTCCACGGGCCGGGGATGCAGGGGTTTTAGCTGTGCCAAGAGTTGCGGCAGGGCTGTTTTGGCGATTCCCGCCTTTTCCAGCGCCCGGTGGTTGCCGGAGGCCAAGTCGCCCCAGTGGGTGAGCAGGGTGTTCAGTTCTGGGGTCAGGGCCTGTTTGTCAAGGAGTTGCAGGCGCAGGCATTCCGCCAGGTTTTGTGCAAAGATGCCCGGAGGGTCCATGGATTGGAGCTGGGCAAGAACCGCGTGCGCTGCCTTTTCAGGAATGCCACGGATGGCCATGTCGGCATGCCAGGAGGAATCCAGGTAGCCGCGTTCATCAAGGTGGCCCAGAAGCAGGCGGGCAATCCGGCGCTTTTCCGGCGTTCGGATGTCGGTCTCGATCTGCCGTTCCAGATGCTGGGAAAATGTGTATGGGGAGGCAAGGGTTTCGGTCAGGTCAAAGGGCGCGGCCGTTCGGTTGCGCTGGTTGCCGGTGCTGGGCATGGCCGGAATTTTTTCCGGCAGGACAATTTCAAGGAAGGGATTGGTGGCCGCTTGTTCCGACAGGTGCTGGGCGAGGTCAAGGTTCGAGAACTGCAGCAGCGCGACCGCCTGCTGCAGTTGGGGGGTCATGACGATCCCCTGCGCCTGCCTGTGTTCCAGACGCTGTGCAAGAACCATGCCAAATCTCCTTCAGGAGGAGACTATAGCGAAAAATTATTGCCCAAGTAAACCCTTCTGACATCCTCGTGGCTGACAATTTCTGCCGGGGTGCCTTCCATCAGCACCACGCCGTCGTGGATGATGTAGGCCCTGTCCACAATTTCAAGGGTTTCGCGCACATTGTGGTCCGTGATGAGGATGCCGATGTCGCGCTGGCGCAGGTGGCAGACGAGATCGCGGATTTCGCGCACCGCAATGGGGTCGATGCCGGCAAAGGGTTCATCCAGCAGGATGTATTGGGGACGGGAGGCCAGGGCGCGTGCAATTTCGACGCGTCGCCGTTCCCCGCCGGAAAGGGCCATGGCCGGGGAGCGACGCAAATGCTCAATGCTGAACTCCGAGAGCAGGGCATCCAGCATGCCCTGGCGCTTGTCCGGATCTTCTTCATGGATTTCCAGAACCGCCAGGATGTTCTGCTCCACCGACAGGCCCCGGAAAATGGAGGCTTCCTGAGGCAGGTAACCAACACCCAGCCGTGCGCGCCGATACATGGGAAGGCTGGTGACATCCTGTCCGTTGAGGTGGATGCTGCCGCTATCCGGGGCGATGAGGCCGGTCATCAGGTAGAAGCATGTGGTTTTGCCGGCGCCGTTCGGGCCCAGCAGGCCCACCACTTCGCCCCGCCGGACGTCGAGGCTCACATCCCTCAGGACCTGGCGCTTGCGGAAGGACTTGCCTAGGTGGCTGGCTGAAAAAATACCGGTCATGGCGCATTCTCCCCATCGTTATCCGTTGGCAGGAACAGGGCGCGGACACGCCTGTCTTCCCCATTTTCTGCGGCGAGGATACGGCTGTCGCCCGTGGTCAGGTTGATGATGGCCCGGTCGCCGCCCAGTTGGCTGTCTTCGCGGGTGATCTTGACATGTCCCACCAGAACCACTTCATCGGTGGCCATGTTATAGGTGGCTTCGTCGGAAAGGCTGGCCAGCTTGCCGGAAACAAGGGTGACGTTGCCCACAGCGTGGATTTCCGACAATTCGTCCTGTCCGTTTTCCCCGGGGGAAAACAGGGCGGTCATCTGGTTGGCGGTCATGATGGTGTCATCCGTTTTGCGCTGGATCCGCGCCTGGCCATCCAGATCCACGCGCCGGGGCGATTCGTGCAGGGTGATCTTGCGGCTGGCCGTGATGTGGGCGGTGTTGCTGTCCAGCACAAGGGGGGCTTCTGTCATGATGACGAGGTTTTTGTCCGCACGGTAGAGGATCTGGCCAGCCGATCCTGTCAGGCCCCTGCTGGAAAAACGGGCGGATTCGCGGGCCGTGACCTGATAGACTTCTGTCCCGCCGGTTTCCGTTTCGCGGTATTCGGCGGTCAGGCTGTTCGCATGCAGGTGGGTATCTCCCTTTGTGGCTTCGGCATCTCCGCTGGCGACATAGGTTTTGTCGCTCTTGCGCCAGGCGATGGAATCCTTGGCCGAGAGTTCCACCGGCATGTCGGCGGCCTGGGCGGCCGCAGCAAGGAACAGGACTGTCAGGATGGGAAGGAGGCGTTTCATGGCATTTCCTGCGAAGGGGCTGGGGATATGGAAAGGAAGGCCGGTCCGGCAAAGACCAGATCGCCCGATGCGGCGTCAAGCCGGAAGCCTGTTCCGCGGACAAGGCCGCGCGGCCCCTGTCCCGTGGTGGCATCATGGCTCCAGATGTCGCCGCTTTCCATGTCAAAGGCGAGGGTCTGGGTATCCAGGGTGTAACCACCACTGTGAAATACCACCACGCGGTCCGTCATGTCCATCCGTCTTGCGGTATCATCCAGCAGGGCGCTGTTGGCGCGCAGGGCCAGCCAGTTGTTGCCGGACAGGGAGATGTCCGCCATCGGATAAGCAAGATGGACGGTTTCCTCGCCCATTTTTTCCATGTGGCTGGAGGTAATGGTGTAGGCTCGGCCCCGGCCGTCAAAGCCGGAAAAACGGGCCTCCGTCATTTCCACCGTGCTGGTTTCCCGCTTTTCCGCGGGGATCTGGCTGGGTTTGAGGGCCGGCCAGAGGATGAGGGCGGTGGCCAGAAGAACGGCGGCGGTTGGCAACAGGATCTTGAGCCGGCGCACCCGTCGGCTGTGGCGCGTAATGTCCACGGCTTCTGCAATGGGCCGTGACAAAAAGGCCAGCAAGGATTCGCCCACGTCAGACCACTCCTGCCCGCAGGCAATCATGGATGTGGATGACGCCCACCGGTTTTTCCTCTTCCATCACAAACAGGCAGGTGATGGATTTCGTGTTCATCAGGTGGACAGCTTCGGCGGCCAGGGCCCCGGGCCGGATGGTTTTCGGCTGCCGGGTCATGATGCCCGCCGCCGGTTTTGCCAGCAAGTCCGGGGACATGTGGCGGCGCAGGTCGCCATCGGTAATGATGCCGCACAGTTTGCCTGCATCATCAACAATGCCCACACAGCCCAGCCTTTTCCGGGTCATGACCATAAGGGCTTCGGCCATGGTTGCAGGCGCATTCACCAGCGGCAGGTCATCGCCTGTGTGCATGAGGTCGGCCACGCGCAGGAGCTGGTTGCCTATCTGCCCTCCCGGATGGAATACCTTGAAATCCGTTGCGGAAAAATCCCGCTGCTCCAGCAGGGCAACGGCCAGGGCATCGCCCAGAACCAGCATCATGGTGCTGGATGTGGTGGGAGCCAGGCCAATGGGGCAGGCTTCCGGGCTGGCTGGCAGGATGAGCGCCAGATCGGATTCCTGGGCAAGGGCAGATTCGGCCTTGCGGGTCATGCTGACCAGCGGAATGCCAAAACGGCGGCAATAGGCGATGATATTGACAAAATCATCCGCCCGCCCGGAATTGGACAGGGCCAGGACCATATCTCCGGGGGTAATCATGCCCAGGTCGCCATGACTGGCTTCCGCGGGATGGACATAAATGGCGGGGGTTCCGGTGGAGGCAAGGGTTGCCGCAATCTTGCGGGCGATGTGTCCGCTTTTCCCCATGCCCGTGGTGACCACCCGTCCGGCAAGGCCGGTCATCCGTTCAACGCAGTCCTTGAAGGTGGATCCCAGAGGGCCGTTTTCCACGGCTGTGGCCATTTCCCGCAGGCCGTCCGATTCGGTGGCGATGACGCGCAAGGCCGCAGCACAGGCACGGGAATGGAGGGGTTCACGCATGGGGTTGACCTTAGTGGTGGGCGAAAATATCGGTTTCAGGCCATCCGGCGAGATCCAGCTCGACGCGGTAGGGAAGGAAGGCAAAGCAGGGTTCGGCCAGCGCATCCCGTCCTTCACGCTCCAGGATGGCATCCAGTTTTTCCTTCAGGGCATGCAGGTACAGGACGTCGGAAGCGGCATAAACCTGTTGCTCTTCTGTCAGGGTGCCCGTCCCCCAGTCAGTGCATTGCTGTTCCTTGTTGAGCGTGATGCCGAGCAGATCGCGGCACAAGGGTGCAAGGCTGTGCGATGGCGCATTGGTACGGGCCAGGCGCGAGGCGATCTTGGTGCAGTAGACCGGTGTGCAGGTCACGCCCAGATAGGCGCGGATGAAGGCCATGTCCGCCCGTCCATAATGGAAGATCTTGAGGACATCGCGGTCGGCCAGCAGCTTGCACAGGTTTGGTGCTGAATAGGAGACATGGCTGGGAAAAGTGACCAGATGCGCATGGCCATCCCCTGCGGAAAGCTGGACGACGCAAAGGCGGTCACGGGACGGGATGAGACCCATGGTTTCGGTATCGACGGCAACGGAATTTCCGAAAGACAGTCCTTCGGGAAGGTCTCCCTCATGAACGAAGATAGCCATAGGACCTCGCTTTCAACAAAAAAGGACAGGACGTTGAACGGCCTGTCCTTCTGTAAAAATGGTGCCCAGGAGAAGACTCGAACTTCCACGACCTTGCGGCCACAGATACCTGAAACCTGCGCGTCTACCAATTCCGCCACCTGGGCAGGTGAACGGTCAAGCTTTTACCCACTTGTTTTTGCCCTGTCAAAGATTTTTTCATGGATTTGGCAAAATATGTTATCAAGAAGGATGGTTTCCAAAGAAAAAAAGGGGGCACGCATGTTGCGCAGGTCGATGTTGTTTTGGGTGGGGTTGCTTGGGGTTTGCGCGACTGCCCATGCGGGTGAGGCCTTTGTTTCCGGCCAGTCAGTTTCCGCCGAACAGGCGGTGCCGCAGGTTTGCCTTGAGCTTGCGTCTCCCGCCGTGCGGGCTTTGGATATTCCCCTCGAACGTTTTGTGGACATCACGCCGCCCCTGCCCCGCGTGGTGGCGTCTGCCCGGAACGGCAAGCTCTGCCTTGAGGGGTTTGCCCATGGAGCCTCTTACCGGATTTCCTTGCGCAAGGGGCTGCCCACACAAGCGGGGCCCCTGTCTGAAGATGCCAAGGCCGATGTTTTCATTCCCGATCGCATGCCGTCGGTGGCCTTCATGGGGCGAGGGCATGTTCTTCCGCGAATCGGCTCCGGGGGATTGCCCCTGCGGGTTGTGAACGTTCCGAAGCTGCGCATCCGCATTGCCCGCATCCATGACCGCAACCTGCTGTCGAGCCTTTCCCGTGTTCGTGATGATGAAGCTCTGGGAGCATATGCCTTTTCTGAAATTTCCGACAATGCGGGGGAGCAGGTCTGGGAAGGCACGCTGGCTTCGCAGGGGCCCCGCAATACCGAAGTTGTGGTGGCCCTGCCGGTGGCAAAAGTGGTGGAATCCCTGAAGCCTGGCGTATATGTGGCCATGGCCGCGCAGGAAGGGGAGGATGAAGCCGCCTGGCGTGACCAGGCGACCCAGTGGTTTGTGGTGTCTGATCTTGGCCTGACGTCTTTTCTCTCCGATGGGGGGCTTGTGGTGGCGGTGCGTTCCCTGGAAACCGCCAAGGCCATTGCGGATGCCGAGGTGGTGTTGCTGTCCCGCAACAACAAGGAGCTGGTGCATGCCCGGACAAACCGGGAAGGCCTGGCGCGCATTGAAGCTGGCATGGTGCGGGGGCAGGGGGGCAATGCGCCGCAGGCGGTATACGTCTATGGGGCTGCCGGGGATTTCGCCTTTCTGGATTTTGGCGATACTCCCGTGGATTTTTCTGATCGCGGGGATAACGGACGTGCCTCTCCGGGCGCGCTGGATGTTTTTGCCTATACCGAACGGGGAGCCTACCGTCCGGGAGAAACCGTACATCTGGCAGTTCTGTTGCGTGATGCGGGGGGCCGTGCGGTACTGAACGTTCCGCTTACGGCAACCTGGCTCAGGCCTGACGATTCCGAGGCGGATCGGGAAGTTCTGGACATGGCGCAGGCCGGAGCGGCAACCACGCGCCTCCTGCTGCCGGATTCGGCCATGACGGGATCCTGGAATGTGGTCATCCATGCCGGGGACCGGAAAACACCTCTGGCCCGCATCCCTTTCATGGTTGAGGATTTTTCCCCGCCCCGCATTGCCTTCGACCTTGTGCCTGAAAAGCCGTTCCTGACCCGTCAGGAGGGTGGCCGGATACGGATTGCGTCGCGTTTCCTTTATGGCGCGCCGGGTGCCGGTCTGTCGGGAGAGGTGCGGACGTCGGTTCGCGTGGCTGAAACGCCGTTTCCGGACTTTGCCGGTTACCAGTTTGGCCTTGTCCAGGAAGAGGTTTTGCCTCTGGATGCCGGTGCGGTGTCTTTTGTGGCGGATGCGGAAGGGCAGGCCCTGGTGGATCTTTCCCTGCCCTCCCTGCCGGAAACGTCCCATGCGCTGGAGGCTGACCTCAAGACATCGGTCATGGATGTGGGCGGACGGTCCGTTCAGCGCAGCCTGACCCTGCCGGTTTTTTCCGAACGCGTAAGCCTGGGGGTGCGGGCCACTTTTGACGGGGCGATTCCAGAAGGGCATGAGGCCACATTTTCCGCCGTTGCCCTGGATGGTCTGGGCAAGCCCGTCGTTCTGGAAAACCTTCGCTGGGAATTGCTGCGCGAGGAATGGCATTACACCTGGTATCGTGTAAATGGGACGTGGAATGTCCGCAGCGTGGTACTGGATTTGCCCGTGTCATCGGGCATCTGGGCTTCCGGGGAAAAACCGGAATCGCTGTCTCCGGGGCGCTTGTCGGCGGGCCAGTATCGCCTGGAAGTGTTTGATCCCGAATCGGGCGCGGCGTCCAGTTTGCGTTTTTCCTCCGGATGGTGGTTTGGCGGAGAGGCTCGGGAGGATCGGCCCGACAATGTGACAGTGGTTCCTCCGGCCCTGCCTGTCGTTGCCGGTGCGGATGTGGAGCTGTTCATTACGCCACCTTTTGAATCCGAGGTTATGGTTATGGTGGCGGGCCGCAAGCCCGGTGTGGTGACCTCCGTGCACCTGACGGAGAAGGGTGGCAAGGTGCGCCTGCACTTGCCCGAGGATGAAATGGCCGGTGTCCATGTATTGGCCACGGCCATCAGTCGCCCGGAAGCCGGGAAGGCTTTTCTGCCGCGCCGCGCCGTGGGCATGGCATGGATTCCCTATGATACCCATGACCGTCAGCTGGGCGTTGCGCTGGACCTGCCGGAGTTGGTCCGTCCAGACAATACGCTGGTGGCGGATGTGGCTGTATCGGGGGCCCAGCCGGATGAGCCTGTGTTCCTGATCCTGTCGGCGGTGGATGAAGGCGTGTTGCAGCTGTCCGGGTATTCATCGCCGGATCCCTATGGGTATTACTTTGGTCCTCGCCGCATGGCTGGGCGCTATTTCGATGTCTATGGCCAGCTGATCAACCCTCAGGGTGCGGTGGCCGGGGCTGTGGAAAGCGGTGGGGATTTCATGCGGGCCATGAATCGCCAGATGGGTGCCATGCCTGCCAAGAACACACGGATTGTTTCCCTGTTTTCCGGTGTTGTGCCGGTAGATGGCCAAGGGCATGCGCAGGTGCCGTTGGTTCTGCCGGAATGGAATGGTAGCCTGCGGGTGATGGCTGTGGCCTTTTCCGCCAGCAAGGCGGGGGCTGCCGATCGTCAGGTGGTGGTGCGTGCGCCGCTGGTGGTGGAGCTTGTCCTGCCGCGTTTTCTGGCTGTGGGAGATACGTCTGAGGCCGTGGTGTCGCTGCACAATGTGGAGGGTCCGGCGGGCCCATTCGCTATTGACCTTGCGACATCCGGCAGCCTTGCGCCTTCTCCGAAGGACAGGATCCACGCGGAAGTTCTGGATATTGGGGCGCGCCGTGAGGTGTGGGTTCCTCTGTCCGCACAGACCCTGGGGGAAGGCAGGGTCGATGTTTCGGTCAAGGCCCCTTCCGGCCAGGTTTTCGTGCGGCATGGCATGGTGGATGTGCGGCCACTGGCGGCCCATGAAACCCGTATGGAAACGCATGTCTTGCAGCCACATGCCAAGATGGTTGCCAAAGCCGACCTGCTGAAGGACATGTTGCCTGGCACAGGGCAGGCCCGCCTGATGGCTGGCTTTGTGCCCGAACTCGGGATTCCCGGCATGGTGGCCTATCTTCAGGCGTACCCTTATGGTTGTGCGGAACAGACGGCCAGCCGTCTTCGCGCATGGCTGGCGCTGGAGAGCCTGGGATTGCCGGTTCCGCCCACCCGTGATTCCATGGTCATGGACCTTGTCCGCCGCTTGTCTGGCATGCAGGGATGGGGCGGACAGTTTACGCCCTGGGGCGGGGAAGATGCCTCGGATGCCTTTGTTTCCGCCGAAGGCATGGATGTCCTGCTGGAAGCACGCAAACGCGGGTTTTCTGTTCCGTCTCCGGTTCTGGACAACGGAATGAAGGCCTTGCGCGGGATTGCTGCCCAGAATGACCCATCGGTTACGGATATGCCATCCGTGGTTCATGCCGCCCATGTGCTGGCCCGTGCCGGCGATGCCGACATCTTCCGTCTGCGCCAGTTGAGGGACCAGGTGTTTGACCGGTTGCCAACGCCTATGGCGCGCGCGGAACTTGCCGCCGCTTTTGCCCTCATGGGCGACAAGGCCACAGCCTTCGACCTGTTCCGCAAGGTGGACATGAAACGGCAGGAAAGCGGCAAAACCCCTTATGGTTCGGACTGGTATCTCCAGGATTACGGTTCGGCCCTGCGTGATGCGGCAGCGGTTGCCACCCTGGCGATTCGTTCCGGCCTGCCGGATTCGCTTTTGCGTCCCATGCTGGAGCATGTGGTGCGTGAACGCGCCGCCCAGCCTTCCGTCAGCACCCAGGAGGCGGCGTGGCTGGTCCAGCTGGCTTCGGAACTGGCTGGACACCAAGGCATTGTTCATCTGGCGGTGGATGGGAATGAGGTGACGTCAGACCGCCCGGTGGATCGCGCCATTCCTGAACAGGGACTGGTGCTGGAAAATCGTGGGGAATCGCCCCTGTATCTGGCGGTTTCCGTCTCAGGCATTCCGGAAAAGCCTTCAGCTGCGGTTGCCCGTGGCTATACCCTCCAGCGGCAGGTGTTTACCCTGGATGGAAAGGAAGTCCGCGATTTTTCCAGAATCCGTCAGAACACCCAGATGGTGGTTCTGCTGTCCGGCCAGTTTGATGCTGCCGGCATGCCGGACACACTGGTGGCGGACATGCTGCCGGCCGGGTTTGAACTGGTGCCTTCGCAATTGTCGCAGGGGATTGTTCCGGAAGGTATGCGCTGGTTGGAAAAGGTGACCGCCTCCCGACATGCCGAACTGCGGGATGACCGGTTCCTGGCGGCCCTTTATGCCAGCCGCGATCCGTTCCGCATGGCTTACCTGCTGCGGGCCATTACGCCGGGAACCTATACCTGGCCGGGCCCCCATGTTGAGGACATGTATGGGCCGCAGAGATTTGCCACCGGTACGCCCCTGAAGGTGCAGGTTGTGGCGGAATAAGCGCAAGGGCCTGCTTGCGGCTGGCGCTCTTGCCGGTGCGGTGGCTGGATGTGCCCTGGCCCTTTGGGTTTCGGACATGCCGCCGCCGCGCCTGGACCGGTTCCTGAACTCCGCATCGGTGGTGGTGGATCGGCAGGGGGAAGTGCTGCGCGCTTTTCCGGCCAGGGATGGCGCATGGCGTTTCGTGGTTTCGCCCGATGAGGTGGATTCCGGATATCTGGGCATGCTGCTGTCCTTTGAAGACAAGGCATTCTACCAGCATCGTGGCGTGTCTCCGCGCGCGCTGCTGAGGGCGGCCCTCACATCGCTGTGGCATGGGCGCATTGTTTCGGGAGGCTCCACACTGACCATGCAGGTGGCGCGCCTGCTTGAACCGCGGCCCCGCGGGATTTTGGCCAAGCTGCACGACATCGTGCAGGCTCTTCGGCTGGAACAGGCCTATGACAAGAAGACCCTGCTGGCCTTTTACCTGACACTGGCACCGGAGGGCGGCAATCTTGAAGGCGTGCGTGCGGGAAGCCTGGCCTGGTTTGGCCATGGGCCGGAACGCCTGACACCAGCGGAATCGGCCTTGCTGGTTGCCATCCCGCAATCCCCGGCCCGCCTTCGGCCTGACCGGGCCGGGCGCACCCGGCTGTTGCAGGCGCGGGCCAAGGTGCTGTCCGCGACGGGCAGCGACCTGTCCTGGGCAAACGCCCCCCTGCCGGAGGTGCGCCATGATTTTCCCATGCTGGCCCCGCATCTTTCCGAACAGCTGCATGGGCAGCATTCTGCCCCCGTTGTCCATACGACATTGGATGCAGGGATGCAGCGCCGCGTGATGCGCCTGCTCGACAAGCATATGGCGTTTCTGCCATCCGGACTCTCAGCGGCAGTCATGGTGGTGGATGCCGCCAGCGGCGATGTGCGGGTGCATGCGGGATCTCCCGATTATTTCAGCGTGGCGCGCTCCGGCATGATGGACATGACAAGGGCCGTGCGCTCTCCGGGATCCGTCCTCAAGCCTTTCATCTATGCCCTTGCGGCCGACCGGCTCCTGGTGCATCCGGACACGGTGCTGCGGGATAGCGCACACGATTTTGGCGGCTATGCGCCCCGCAATTTTGATGATGGCTTCCATGGATCCGTTTCCATGCGTCAGGCCCTCCAGCATTCCTACAACATTCCGGCTGTCATGGTTTTGGAAAGGCTGGGGCCGCTCACATTCGATGCGGCGCTGCGCGATGCCGGTGTATCGCTGGTTTTTGACCGTTCCCGCCATCCACCCCTGTTGCCGCTGGCACTGGGGGGCGTGGGCAGCCGTATGTTGGACATGATGGTGCTTTACGGAGCGCTGGCCCGCGGTGGGGAAACGGTATCCCTGCGCCTGCAGCCGGAGGATCCGGTTCGGGAACGGCCTTTTGTGGGGAGGGAGGCCGCGCAGGTCATCAACGGGATTTTACGGGGGACGCCACGGCCGGAGAATGTGCCAGCCCATGCCCTGCCGACCCTGGCCTACAAGACGGGCACATCCTATGGCTACCGGGATGCCTGGGCTTTTGGACATGTGGGCGGGCATGTCATCGGGGTTTGGTTTGGCTATCCGGATTCGCGGCCCTGTGCGGAATGTACAGGGTTTGGTCTTGCCGCGCCCCTTCTGGCCGAGATTGCCCAGGCGCTGCCGCCCCTGCCTCTTGATCTCCCGGCCTTTGTGCCGGGCCTCCTGTCCCTTCCTGTTGAGGCGTTGCCGGCACTGTTGCGGGAATTTGGCCGGCCGGCCCTGTTGGACGCGGGCCCGGTGGATTCCCTGGAACTTGTGTTTCCCAAGTCCGGAAGCCTGTTGCAGGCAGGTGAGGCGATTCCGCTTTTGGCGCGGGGCGGAACACCGCCCCATGTTTTTCTCGTGGAGGGGGTTCCGCAAAAACCGGCGTCCCCGCGCAGCCAGCCAGCGTGGATGCCGGAAGGAACCGGGTTCTTCCATGTTTCCGTGATGGATGCCGCTGGCCGGAGCGTTCAGGCCGAGGTGTTCGTGGGAGATGGGGCGTTGGTGGATCCCTGAAGGGGAAACCCTGGTTCCGTGAAGAGGATCCGGCATGGAGAACGAACGTTTCTTCAGGAAAATTCCGGCATGAAAAAACCGCCTTGCGGCGGTTTGTTTCTTCTGAAAAATGGAGCGGGCGAAGGGATTCGAACCCTCGACCCTAACCTTGGCAAGGTTATGCTCTACCCCTGAGCTACGCCCGCCCATCTGTTCAGGGGGCGAATATATAGCGCAAGATTTTTTCAATGCAAGCGTTTTTTTTACAAACGCCGGCCCTGCCCGTAAAAAGACCGGTTTGACCAGGGTTCCCGCAGCATGGGACGGCGGATTGGGCAGGTGTTGGGATTACCAGTTTGTGTGATAGCGGAGGAGCAGGGTTCCTTCGTCCCTCACATTTGCAAGGCTTCCCGGGTTCCGGCTCCAGGACAGCAGGCCACCGAATCCCTTTCGTTCATAGCCCGCCGCAAACCGGGTTTCCGGTGCCGTGGGGGCCAAGCGGGTTGTCAGGGAGCTGTAGCTCAGCGTGCCGTCAGCCGCCTGTGCATTCGGCAGCTGGAAACGGGCTTCGCCGGACAGGACATGCAGGGGCTGGCCGATGCTCAGGAAAAGCCGATCCTGCTTTTGCAGGAGACTTTCCCCGGCAAGGCCGAGGCTCCACGCCATTGAGGATACAGGAGAAACGCCCGTGATGAGCGAGGTTTCCGCACCCTTGGCAAAGCTGATACCAAGGTTGGCGTCCGCGAGGACTCGCCAGCCGTGTCCGATGGGCATGGTCGAGGAAATTCCTGTAAAGAGGGTGGGTGTGCCTTTGGCGAAGGCAAAGGCGCCGCTGCCCTGAGTGCCAAGGAAACCGTCTTCTTCCCGGGACAATCCGGCCTGGATTGCGAGCAGGCGGCCTTCGTCATCCCGGTGCCGGTATTCGGCCACGGTGCCATGGCGGGCAAGGCCATCCTGCTGTCCGGAAAAACTGCCAAAGGTCCAGCCGTCCGATGTGGAGAAGGCCAGTCCTGTCCCCTCTTCAAGGGCCATGTACGGATTGCTGAACAGGCCTGTGGCTTCCGTGAGGGAGGGCATGGTTTCTCCTGCGGCGGCCAGGCCGAACATCCGGGCAGGTGTGGTGCCAAAGGTTGCGGCCAGCTGTTCTCCCTGGCCAAGGTCGTGCCGGAAGGTGGCGCTGCGGAGATCCGTGTTTTCCATGGCGCGCCCGCTGCGGATGAAGGCCATCTCCGTCTGCCCGCCCGCCGTGATGGCGGTGGTGCGGTTCAGGAAGCTGTCCATGCGGCTGGAAAGGGTCATGCTGTTGGCGGCGCGTGCAAAGGCGGCAAGATTGACCTCATAGGCGCGGCCCAGCGAATCGAGGAAGACCAGCTTCTGGTCTTGTGCGGCTTTCAGGAAGGAATCCCCCACGGAGCCGCTGGTTGTGAAGGCGCTGGCGGTCAGGGATGCGCTGGCCGAGACCATCGGGATGGCTGTGAGGCCCAGAGGCTGGGTCGCCTGTGAAAGATCGAGCAGGCCCTGACCATAAATGTTGGCATCATAGCCAGCAAAACTGCTGTCTGCCGTATCCAGCAGGAGCTGCACCACCTGGGCCGGTGTGAGGGTGGGAAACATGTCGAGCAGGACGGCGATGGCACCTGACACATGGGGCGCTGCCATGGAGGTTCCCGACATGGTGTCCGAACCGCCGGGAATGGTGGACAGGATGCTGCTGCCAGGGGCGGCCAGACACCAGTCCTGCGCCACGCCGCAGCGGTTGGCATAAGTGGCGATGGTGCCGGTGGAATCCACGGCAGTGACGGCCAGCAACATGCCCTCAAGAGCCGAGAAATTGTGGATGTCTTCCATTTCCGTATAAACGCCGGTGCCTGCATGGGCGGCTGTCACATAGGGATAAAGGGCCGGGATGGTGGGGTTGTCGTCACCGTCGTTGCCGCTGGCAAACACAAGGATGACGCCGGCGTCCGTGGCCCGCTTCATGGCGTTGTAGAGGGTCTGGTCCGTGTTGTAGATCAGGGGGCTGGAGAACATGAGGGGCTGTCCGTAACTGCCATTGAGGACATCCGCGCCGTTGGCGATGGCATGGTCATAGGCGTTGACGAAGTTCGCCACTCCGCTTGACCCGTCGGCCTCGAACACGCGCAGGGGCATGATGCTGGCGCCATAGGCCACACCGTGCATGAGGCTGCTGTTTTTCGCTGCCGCGACAATGCCGGCGACATGGGTTCCGTGGTCATCATCATCCGTGACGTCATCTGTTGCCCGGTCACCGGCGAAGTTCTGGGCGCTGACAATGCGTCCTGAAAATTCGGTATGGGTGATGTCCAGCCCGGTATCAATGATACCGACCGTGATGCCGCTGCCGGTGGCGCCTCGGGCATAGGCAGTGGAGGCATTGATGAGGCCAAGGCCATACTGGGCATTGTATTCCGCCGTTTCAAAATCACCTGGGACAGCTGCAGGCGTGCTATCATCATCCGATCCGCCTCCGCCGCCTGCCGCCGCTGCGATACCGCCAACGGCCGCGACGGCCATGCCTGCCATGACAACGGGAGACAAGGGTGCGGCTGCGACTGCGATAATGCTTGCTCCGCCGCCAAACGAAACACCGGCATTCTGGGCCAGGCTGGCCATGCGGGACGGATCAAGCGGGATGCCTGTGCTGCGCGCCGCATCCAGGATTTGTGTGGTGGCCTGGGGATTGAGGCGAATCTGGTGTTCCAGCGCCTGCATGAAGGCTTCCTGCACGATGGCGTCTGCAAGGGCGGGGTTGGCCTGTATGGCCCGGGTGACCGCTTCCACCAAGGCCTTGTCGCCCGCCTGCGCTGCGCTGGAAAGGACAAGCTTGATGTCTGCCGGGATGGCGGTCTGGCCATGGGCGGCTGAGGACAGGGCCATGGCACAGGAAACGATGAGGGCAGGCAGGGCATGGCGAATCTGGCGGCGCATGGGATGGTTCCTTGTTCCCGGTTTTGAGGAGGAAAGGCTGGAAAGAAGACTATCATCCCGCAATCCGCTTGCCAAGAGGATGCAAAAAATCCAGAATACAGTTGTACGTTATCTGGTTTGATCATTTTTTTGGAGCGCTTGCATGATTGACTTCTCCCTGTCTGCCACACCCAAGGAAGATCCTGTGCGGGATGCCGGGGTTGCCGATTTTGAACCCCGTGTCCTGCATGCCTCCATGAAGACGCCTGTCCTTGTGGATTTCTGGGCCCCCTGGTGCGGCCCCTGTCGTCAACTGCTGCCCCTGATGGAAAAACTGGTGCGGGCGCAGACCGGGCGCCTTCTGCTGGTTAAAGTGAACATCGATGAAAATCCTGAACTGGCGCAGGCCTTGCATGTCCAGTCCGTTCCGACGGTCATGGCCTTCTGGCAGGGACGTCCCGTGGATGGATTCATGGGTGCCCAACCGGAATCGGAACTGGTGCGTTTCATGGATCGCCTGCTGGCCCTGGTGCCAACGGCAAACCCACCGGTTGAGGATGAAGATCCGCTGGCCTTGGCGAAGGAAGCCATGCAGGAGGGGGATGCGGCCACCGCTTCCGCCCTTTATTCCCGGATTCTGGCCAGCCAGCCCGATCACCTGCCCGCCATGGCCGGTTTGGCCAAATGCCATGTGGCGATTGGTGAAGTTGCCAAGGCGCGTGCCATCCTTGACCGGGTCCCGGAAGCCCGGCGCAATGAGGAATGCGTGATTTCAGCCATGGCGGCCCTGGAAATTTCCGAACAGGTCAAGGGATTGCCCGGCGTTTCTGAATTGGCGGCCCTGGTTGAATCACGCCCGGATGACCTTGCGGCCCGTTATGACCTGGCCTTGGCGCTTCTGGTCACGAACAGCCGGGAATCTGCCGCAGGCCAGCTGCTGGAAATCCTGCGCCGCAACCGCAACTGGGAAAATGGCAAGGCCCGTGCGGAACTCCTGAAGTTCCTCGATGCATGGGGATTTGATGATCCCCTGTCCGTGGATGTGCGCCGCAAGCTGTCGTCCTTCCTGTTTTCGTGAGGCAGGGCATGACGAACGCGTCCGAAAACGTCGATCCGCGTTTGCTGGAATGCCTTGTGGATCCCGGATCCCGGGGGGGCCTTCACCTTGATGCCGCACGGCATGAGCTGGTATGCAGGGCAACGGGCCGGGCCTATCCGGTACGCCATGGCATTCCCATTCTTCTGGTGGATGAAGCGAGGACGATCGAGAAAGGCAAAACATGAATGCCCGCGACTTTGAAACCCTTTTTCTTTATGATTCCTGGGCCATGGACCGGTTGCTGGCAGCCTGGCAGCAAAATCCCCAGGCTGTTCCGGACATGTCCAAAGTCCTTGCGGAAGGGCTGGACCAGGACCTGACATGGCTTGTCCGCCTGACCGGAGACACATATCCGCAGGCGGTTTCCCCATCAGCTTTTGCGGATATGGTTCGTGCCATTGCAGAGATGTCGCGCCGTTTTGCAGATTTCTTCAATGCGATGTCTCCTGTGGAAATGGGACGCACCATCAGCGTGCATGAACACAGCCGCCTGCCGTTTCACCTGTCCATGCCCATGGCGTTGACCCATCTGGTATTCCTGCATGCGACGCGGCGGGACAGGATGGCGGCTCTTCTGCAGGAGGCAGGGATTGCTGTGCCCAGGATGGATTTCATGGCCTTTGTGCTGGAAAGAGGAGAACAAAAACCATGATGCGCGGATTTTTTGGCGTTGGCGTGGAAGGGATCAGCAAGCCGCAGAATGCGGGGGCGCTGATCCGCACCGCCCATGCGTTCGGGGCGAGCTTCTTTTTTGCCATTGATCCGGTGGTGGATTTTGATGGCCTGCGCCAGAGCGACACCTCGGATGCGGTGGGCCACATGCCCATTTTCACCTATCCCGACATCGCCAGCCTGAAGCTGCCGGAAGGCTGCCAGCTGGTGGGGGTGGAGCTGACCGATGACGCGGTGGAACTGCCCAGCTTCCGCCATCCGCTGCGGGCAGCTTATATCTTGGGGCCGGAACGCGGGTCCTTGTCGCCGGAAACGGTGGCGGCCTGTGATTTCGTCGTCAAGATTCCCACCAAATTTTGCGTCAATGTTTCGCTGGCGGGAGCACTTGCCATTTATGACCGCATGATCTGTCTTGGCCGGTTCGCCGAGCGTCCGGTGCGTCCCGGCGGGCCCGTGGCGGAACGGGCACGGCATGTTCACGGCGCGCAGATTATCCGCTCAGCAGGTGGCAAGAAGCGGCAGGGCAAGGGCTGATTTTCGTTTCGGGATCCATGCAAAAGGCGGGGTTTTTCCCCGCCTTTAGAGCCTTTGTCCGTCACAGGAAAACAAGGTCGTTTTCGGTGGCCCACAGGCAGAGGCAGTTCCTGCGGCTGCCGGCTTTCGGGGCATGACAATCCCCGGTGTCGCAGGTGGCGACATCCCCAATGGAGAAAAGGGTTTTTCCGTCCTGGAGTTCCCCATCAAGAACCAGGGTCATTTCCAGGCCATCATGGCAATGGTTTGGAGCCTGAACGCCCTTGGCAAAGGACAGGAGATGCAATTTTGCATCCACACTGGGGAGGGGGAATGCCCGGATGCCCGGCAGGATTTCCGGCCATGCGGAAGGGGGCGGAACATCTTCCATGCAATGGGCAAGGCAGCTTGGCAAGGTGCGCAATCCCATCCATCCTGTTATGGGAGGAAGGGGGATGCATGAGGTGTCAGGAAGGGACGGGGCGGGCGTAGGCAGGGCGTTGGTTTTTTCGCCAGATGCCTGCATGGACAGGAACCCGCCCAGGGTTTCCAGCGCCCGGATGTTCTGGTGGCAGGCAGGACACATGCATGCATGTGTTGCCAGGATGAGGGCAAAGGCATCCGGCAGGCTTCCGGTGGCGTAGTCCAGCAGGAATTCTTCCGGAGGATGATTGGTGCACGGTTTCATGATCATGGTTTTCCGGCCTTTGGGTTGGCGGCCATTTGCTGGCGCAGGTGGGTGATGGCCAGACGCAGGCGGGATTTGACGGTTCCCAGGGGAAGGTTCAGTTTTTTGGCCATGTCCTTGTGGGTCATGGTGTGGAAATACGCCATCCGGATGAGAGCGGCCTGTTCGGGGGGAAGGGTGTCTATGGCGGTTTGCATGGTCTTGATTTGTCGTTTGTGGTCGATCAGCTGATCCGTGGCGGGGTGGGATAAATCGTCAGGATGCTGGAAAGTTGGCTCCGGATAGGGGTTCGTCTTGCGCACATGGTCGATGCAGGCGTTGCGGGTGATGCGGAAAATCCAGCCAAGGGCATGGCCCTGTGCCGGGTTGTAGGTGCTGGCGCGCTGCCAGATACGAAGCATGACATCCTGCATGATGTCTTCGGCCTGTTCCCGCGGGAACTGCATGCGCAGCACATGTGTGGTGATGGGGCCGGAAAGAATCTGGAAAAGCTCTGCAAAAGCAGCCCTGTCCCGGTTCTGGCCGATGGCCGCAATGCAGGACATGATCCTGTCGATGTCGAGAGGCGCTGCCGTCATGATTCTTTCCTGGAGGCGATCTGTACCGTTAGGCTTGGCATTTTGCCTAAAAAATGTTAAAAATAATAAAAGCGATGACAGGAACAGGAAAAATAATGATGCGCATGAAATCCTTTCTCGCGGCCATCCTCTTGGTTTTCATGGGGCAGGCCGTACAGGCGGCCGAACCAACCGCCAGACTCGGAACATTCAAGGACTGGGAGGCATATACCTATCGGGAGAATGGCAACCTGGTCTGCTACATGCTCTCCCACCCCATCAAGAGTGTGGGCGATTATACGCGCCGGGGGGAAGCTTATGCCACCATCGCGCATCGCCCTTCAGAAAAACGGCTTGATGAAATCAGCCTGATTGCGGGCTATACCTACAAGACGGATGCCGATGTTTCCCTGCGCATAGGCACCCGCAAGTTCAACCTTTTCTCGCAGGCGGATACCGCCTGGGCCAAGGATGCCGCAACGGATCATGACATTGCCGCCGCCATGCGGGCGGGCAACACCATGGTGGTGGAAGGCGTATCCAGCAGGGGCACCGAAACCACCGATACCTATTCCCTTTCCGGAGCGACCGCCGCCTGGCGCGCCATCTCCAAAGCGTGCGGTGTTTCACCGTAACTCCTGTCTTACTTTAAAAGGAACAATCACATGGGCCTTGCCAGTCATGGCGAATGGTTTTCGCCTCCGCAAGCTTCTGCGGGGGAACGGAAAAACCTCATCGGGCTTGACCGCGAAGAACTTGCGGCCGAGATGAAGACTTTTGGGCTGGAGCCCTTTCGGGCGCGTCAGCTCTGGCATGCCATCTATCATCGCGGACAGCGCGATTTCAGGGCCATGACCACCATTGCCAAGCCCGTGCAGGAGCGTTTGGCCGAGGCTTATGTCCTGGAAGTTCCTCAGGTGGTGGAGGAACACGTTTCCAGTGACGGTTCCCGCAAGTGGCTCATGCGCATGGTGGATGGTCATGAGGTGGAAACCGTCTTCATCCCCGATGAAGACCGGGGCGCCATCTGCATCTCCTCCCAGGTGGGTTGTACCTTGCGCTGCACTTTCTGCCATACGGGAACACAAGATCTGGTGCGCAACCTGTCTTCCGCCGAAATCGTCGGACAGGTGATGGCCGCGCGGGATGCTTTGGGGGAATGGCCCGGACAGCCTTCTGAAAACCAGCGCCAGATGACCAATATCGTTCTCATGGGCATGGGCGAGCCGCTGTTCAATTTCGACAATGTGTCCAAGGCGCTGCACATCATCATGGATGGCGAGGGGATTTCCATTTCCAAGCGGCGCATTACCCTGTCCACTTCCGGCGTGGTGCCCATGATCGGGCGTTGCGGGGCGGAACTTGGGGTCAACCTTGCCATTTCGCTGCATGCCACCAATGACGAGGTGCGCAGCCGGATCATGCCGATCAACCGCAAATACCCGATCGCCTCGCTGATGGCGGCCTGCAAGGCCTATCCCGGCCTGAGCAATGCCCGCCGCATTACCTTTGAATACCTGATGCTCAAGGGAATCAATGACAGCACGTCCGATGCCCTGGCTCTGGTCAAGCTTCTGTCCGGCATTCCGGCCAAGGTCAACCTGCTCCCCTTCAATGCGTGGCCGGGTTCGCCCTATGAGCCGTCAGATGAAGCCACCATGCACCGTTTTGCCGATCTCCTGATGTCGGCCGGGTTTGCGTCTCCCATCCGGACGCCGCGCGGACGCGACATCATGGCGGCCTGCGGCCAGCTCCGTTCCCAGAGCCTGCGCGCGCGGCAGGAACATCATCATGAAGACGAGGACCACACCCATGGATGATATGACAAAGATGACATTTGAAGATGCGATGACCGAATTGGAAACCATCGTGCGCCAGCTTGAGGAAGGCAAGAGCCGGCTTGAGGATTCCATTGCCCTTTATGAACGCGGGGTTGCCCTGCGCAAGCATTGTGAAACCCGGCTGCGTGAAGCCCGCCTGCGGGTGGAAAAGATTGCACTTGGGGAAAATGGCCAGCCGATCGGCACCCAGCCGCTGGATGGCGTGGAGGAGTCATGAACCTGTCTTTGCGTCGGGCCATGAAGGAAACGGCGTCCCAGGTTGAAGAAGCCCTTGGTCTGCTGCTGCCCAATGGAGAAGGGCTTGAAAAACCGCTGTTTGATGCCATGCGGCACGGGGCGTTGTCCGGGGGCAAGCGTCTGCGTCCTTTCCTGGTCCTGACAACCGCCGACATGTTTGGCGTGGCGCGCGAATGTTCGCTGCGCACGGCGGCGGCGATTGAATGCCTGCATACCTATTCCCTCATTCATGACGATTTGCCTGCCATGGATGATGCAGATACGCGCCGGGGCAAGCCCTCGGTTCACACGCTGTTTGGGGAAGCCACGGCGATTCTGGCCGGGGATGCCTTGTTGACGCTGGCTTTTGAAATCCTCGCCCATCCTGATACCCATGGGGATCCGGCCGTGCGATGCCGGCTTATTGAGAAGCTGGCCTGGGCCGCGGGTGGCAATGGAATGATTGTGGGCCAGGTGCTGGATCTGGCGGGGGAAAAACAAGCCCTGGATTCAGCAACCCTTGTGCGCATGGAACGTCTCAAGACAGGAAAGCTGATTGGTTTTTCCTGCGAGGCGGGGGCCATTCTTGGACATGCTTCCGACAGCCAGCGGCACGCCTTGCGTGCGTATGCCAACGACATGGGGCTGGCTTTCCAGGTGGTGGATGACCTGCTGGACTGGCAGGGAGATCCGGCCCAGATGGGCAAGGATACGGGCAAGGATGCCGGAAAATCCACCTTTGTGTCCCTGCAGGGGCCGGAGATGGCGCGCAAGCAGGCCGAGATGTTGATTGACCAGGCCATTGGCCACTTGCGTGGTTTTGATTCCCGCGCGGATCTCCTGCGGGAGGTCGCCAAGTTTGTTCTGGAAAGGCAGGGATGAGATGCGTCCGGTGACACCGGTTCTGGACCAGGTGGCGGAGGATGTCCTGGCCTTGCGGGCCCTGCCTGCCAATTTGCTGCCCGCCCTTGCGGAAGAGGTGCGGTCGGAGATGATTGATGCCGTGTCCCAGACTGGCGGGCATCTGGGCGCGGGTCTTGGGGTGGTGGAACTGACCATCGCCCTGCACCGGGTTTTCAACACGCCGCAGGATCGTCTTGTCTGGGATGTCGGTCACCAGGCCTATCCGCACAAGATCCTCACCGGACGCCGCAGCCGCATTCGCACCTTGCGGCAGGAAGGTGGCCTGTCCGGGTTTACCAAACGGGACGAAAGCCCGTTTGATCCGTTTGGCGCGGGCCATTCCTCTACCTCCATCAGTGCCGGGCTCGGCATGGCGGTGGCGCAGGAGCTGTTGGGGCAAGACGTGAGAACCATCGCGGTCATCGGGGATGGGGCGCTGTCCGGCGGCATGGCCTGGGAGGCCCTCAACAATGCCGGTTTCCTGCGCAAGCGGCTCATCATTATCCTCAATGACAACGACATGTCGATTTCGCCGCCTGTCGGAGCGGTCAGCGCCTATCTGGCCCGCCTCCTGTCCTCGCGGTCCTACCGCCGGTTGCGGGCCAAGGCCAAGGACGTTACGGGCCTGCTGTCCGGTACCCTGCAAAAGGTGGCGCGCCGCGCCGAAGAACATGCCCGTGGCCTGATGACCGGGGGCACCCTGTTCGAGGAATTGGGCCTTTATTATGTCGGCCCCATCAACGGCCATGATTTTTCGCAGCTTATTCCCGTGCTGGAAAACCTGCGCGACAGCCCCGCCGAGGGGCCCGTTCTGGTGCATGTGGTGACGGAAAAGGGGCGTGGGTATGCGCCTGCGGAATCCTCGCCTGACCGGTTGCATGCGGTGACGGCCTTTGACAAGGTCACCGGCAAGCCGGCCTCCAGTCTGAAACCACAAAAACCATGTTTTACCCAAGTGTTTTCCGAAACGCTGGTGGATTGCGCATCCCGGGATGGGAAGATTGTTGCCATTACGGCGGCCATGCCTTCCGGGACCGGGCTGGGCATGTTTGCCGAGCGGTTTCCATCACGTTTTTTTGATGTGGGAATCGCCGAACAGCATGCGGTGACCTTTGCGGCCGGCCTTGCCGCAGAAGGCCTCAAGCCCTTTGTGGCGCTCTATTCCACCTTTCTCCAGCGCGCAGTTGACCAGGTGATGCATGATGTGGCGCTGCAAAACCTGCCGGTGCGTTTTGCCATTGACCGGGCGGGCCTGGTGGGAGGCGATGGCGCCACCCATGCCGGGGCTTATGACACCGCCATGCTGGGATGTTTGCCGGGCATGGTGCTGATGGCGGCGGCCGACGCGGCAGAACTTCAGGCCATGGTGGTGACGGCGGCGGCACATGATGCCGGGCCCATTGCTTTCCGCTATCCGCGCGGAGCGGGCGGGGACGCATGTCTTTCTGACAGCCCGGCTGTTCTTCCCCTTGGCCGTGGACGGGTGGTGCGGGAAGGGGAGGATGTGGCCATCCTGTCTTATGGTGCCCGTCTCTCCGAAGCCCTCAAGGCCGCTGAGACGCTGGCCAGGCATGGGATGTCTGCAACCGTGGCCGATGCTCGGTTTGCCCGTCCCCTGGATGAGGATCTGTTATTGAACCTGGTGCGCAACCATCGGGCCCTGCTGACAGTTGAGGAAGGGTCCGTGGGCGGATTTTCAAGCCTGGTGCTGCAGGCCCTCAGCGGGCATGGAGCGCTGGATGATGGCCGGTGCCGTGTGCGCTGCCTGACCCTGCCGGACCGTTATGTGGCGCAGGATGCCAGCATGGAAAACCAGTACCATGCCTGTGGGCTGGATGCCTCTGCCATGGTGGAGGCCATCCGGAAGATGATGCGCTGAAACACGTTTGGAGCCGGGGCGCTGGCCGGGCATTAATGCCCGATGTTAATAGGCTGCATGTGGGCGGTGCCGGAGGCATCACCGGCCATCAAGCCCAACCATGCCCGGATGTGGCTGTTTCCAAAACCCAAGCCCCGGAAATCCATGAAAAGGCGGCGCAAGCTGGCCAGAATGCCATCCTTGCGGGCATAGGGAATGAGGGGAACATCCTGCTGGCGGCTGATGCCCGCAGTTTCTCTTGCGGCAAGCCAGGCTTCATGCAATCCGCCAATGCCATCCACCAAATGGAGGCCCAGCGCCTGGCGTCCTGTCCAGACACGTCCCTGGGCGACCATTTCCACCTCTTCAGGAGAAAGGCCGCGGGCGGCCGCAACCCGTGTCTTGAACTGTTCGTAAATCGCATCCACAAGCGTATCGATGTGCGTGCTTTCTTCCGGAGTGAAGGGGCGGGCCGGCGACCACATCAGGGCATTTTCCCCGGAGGAAACCCCCTCCCACGAGACGCCCAGTTTCGTCAGCAGCTCCTGGGCCACCGGTTTGCCGGCCAGGACGCCAATAGACCCTGTGAGGGTGGTGTTCTGGGCAATGATGCGGTTGGCATCCATGGCAATCCAGTATCCACCGGATGCGGCTGTGTTGCCCATGGAGACCACCACGGGAATATTGGAGGCGCGCGCCCGCAGAATGGCACCACGGACCGTTTCCGAGGCAACGGCGGATCCGCCGGGGCTGTCAACCCTCAGGACAATGGCGGCCACATTTTCATCATCCGTGGCATCCATGATTTCCGCAGCCACAGTTTCCGCCTGGCCAAGGGTATTTTCAGAAAAGGGGGCCATGCTGCCATCAGTGCCCCGCCGGATTTCCCCGGTGGCATAGATGAGGGCAATGTTTTTCTGGTCCCCCGATACATTGGGCGCATGCGATGCCAGATAGTCGAAAAGGTCCATGCTGTCGGCGTCCGATCCGGCCCGCGAGAGGGTGTCCTCAAAGACGGTTTCGGAATGGGCAATGCCATCAATCAGATGGGTTTCAAGGGCATCTTCAGCGGTCAGGGGGGCTTTGGCCACCAGCGTTTCGAGTTTTTCCAATGGAATGTGCCGGGCGGCAACAATGTCTTCAAGAACGGTTGCGGAAATGTCCTGAACAAGGGATTCCAGCATGTCGCGGTTGGCAGGTGTCATGGCGCTCTTGGTCAGCATGTCCGCCGCGGTCTTGTAGTCCTTGCGGGTTCGCATGTCGAAGGAGATGCCAAGTTTGGACAGGGCGTCCCTGGCAAAATAGCCTTCAATACCGATACCGGTTAGGCCAACAAGCCCAACAGGTTGAACCCATATTTCATCAAAGGCGGTGGCAAGGTGATAGGCGCCTGTTGCCGAATCCATTTCCCCAAAGCTGTCTGCAAAGGCAATGGCAAAACGGCCTGTGCGCCTGAAACGCTTCAAGGCCTGGCGCAATTCCTCATTCTGGGCAAACCCCAGTTCGCTGCGTCCGACATCCAGCAGGATGCCTTTGATGTGCGGATCGGCGGATGCCACATCAAGGGCGTCAACCATCATGCCAAAACTGGCAGGGGATCCGTGAAACAGGCCTTGGAGGGGATCACCGCCTGCGCTTTCCTCCATGGGGCCTTCCAGCGTGGCCGTGAGGACAAGATCTGGTGCTGGAGTGGCGGGTGTTTCCATGCTGCGATAGATGAAAAGCCCGGCGGATACCATGGCCAGAGCCACCACAACCCCCAGGATGGCAAAGATGCCGATGACGAAATGGTAGAGGAATTTCAGCATCTTGCCAAACATGGGGTATCCCTTACTCCGGTTTTGTACCGGAAATGCTTTGCAGCAGTTCGGCGCTTTCCGCCACCTTGTCCGGCATGATCATGCCCATGGCGTGGTAGCCCGCATCCACATGCACCACTTCTCCGGTGATGCCGCGGCCCAGGTCGGACAGCAGGCACAGGGCCATGCCGCCCACGTCTTCAATGGTTACGTTTTCCTGCATGGGGGAGTTGAGTTCATTCCATTTCAGGATGGCGCGGAAATCACCGATGCCCGCAGCCGCCAGCGTCTTGATGGGGCCCGCAGATATGGCGTTGACACGGATTTTGTTGCGGCCGACATCGGTGGCGAGGTAGCGCACCGACGCTTCCAGGGCCGACTTGGCAACGCCCATGACATTGTAGTTGGGCATGACGCGCTCGGCGCCAAGGTAGCTGAGGGTGAGCATGCTGCCACCGTCCGGCATCAGCTCGGCCGCGCGCTTGGCCACGGCGGTGAAGGAGAACACGGACACGTCCATGGTCTTGAGGAAGTTGCTGCGGGTGGTGTTGAGGTAAAGGCCATCCAGTTCGTTCTTGTCAGACCAGGCGATGGCATGGACGACGAAGTCGATCTTGCCCCACTGCGCCTTGATGGCGGCAAAGGTGGCGTCAAGGCTGGCATCGTCACAGACATCGCAGGGCAGGATGATTTTTGAACCCACGGATTCGGCCAGCGGCATCACCCGCTTGGCAAGGGTCTCTCCCTGGTAGGTGAAGGCCAGTTCGGCGCCATGCTGGGCGGCCAGTTTGGCGATCCCCCAGGCGATGGAGCGGTCATTGGCGACCCCCATGATGAGGCCGCGTTTTCCGGCCATGATCGGATTGGAATTCGTCATGTTATCCTCGTTTGGTGTTGCGTGTTGTGTTGTTGTAGCCAAAAATTTTTATCGTGTCCCGACAATTTTCCAGGAGCCATCCGGCTGCTGGCATGCCGTGCCGTAACCGACATGCGGGTTACCGCCGACATAGATGTCCTGCGTGAATTCACGGCAGTAAAGGCCGGAGGGCGTATAGCCTTCGCGCACGGCGGTGTAGGTGCCGCCATTTCCGGTTTGCGGATTGTTCCAGCTGATCGGTTCCCCGATGGGGGCGGTCTGCGCCTGGGAAGCGGCATAATTCATCGCGCTTTTGTCTTCCATGGAAAGGGCGATGTTGCTGCCGGCCAGCGCGCCGAGAACGGCGCCAGCCGCCGCCATGGCGACCTTGCCGTCGCCCGAACCAAATTGTGATCCCAGCCAGCCGCCGGTGAGGGCGCCGATGCCGCCGCCCGTGGCTTGCCGGTTCCAGCGGCTGTCATTGGAGCAACCGGCCACAAGGCCGGCGACAAGGAGGAGGGAAAGGGTCTTGTTCATGGAAGGCGTCCTTGGAAAAGGTTTTTCAGGAAAATCCGCCTGCCCCGATATCCGGGAACAGGCGGAAGGATGTTTGTTTTCTTCAGGTCAGGAAACCACAGGGGCTTCTGGCGTGGTGGGTGTGGCCGACGCGGCAATGCCCTTCGGGTTTGCGCCGAAACGGTTGTTGCCGGGCGTGCTGTCAAGGCACATCAGGACAATGAAGGCGATGATGCCGAGAATGGGAATGAAAGCCAGCAGCATCCACCAGCCGCTGCGGTCGGTATCATGCAGGCGGCGGAAGGAAAGTGCCAGGCTGGGCAGGAGAATGGCCAGCATGTAAAAGAGGTTGAGGGCCGGCAGGCTGATAAGGCGTGCAACAAGGCCAATGCCGATGCTGACGATGAGGTTCATGAGCGTGAACATCCAGAATTCCTGGCGCGTGGCGCGGCCATTGAAAACGGTGTATTTCTTCAGGACATCAATATACCAGTGCATGTTTTCCCCTTGGAGTTGTTGGTTGATAGTACCTTGAAGGTACTCCAGCCATACCACCTCTTGCGTCTTTTGTCCACACGCCCCTTAATGGAGGGCCCTTTCGGGAAACGCGAAATCTCCCGGGCGCGGGGCGCGGTTCCTGCCGGCGGAGACAAGCTCTTGCATCTTTTGCCCACCTGTCATAAATTGCTCCGGCATCCCGTATGAACCCATGGTTTCCAAGGAGCCGAACGCATGAAAAAGCTCGTCCTCGCCTGCCTCTTCCTGCTTGCTGCCATGTTCCCTGCCCAAGCAGCGATGCCCGACCCCGACAATTCCACCTGGTTTACGCAAGGGGCATCTCCACAGGACGCCAAGGTCAAGCTTTACTTTTTCTGGTCACAGACCTGTCCGCACTGCCATGAAGCCAAGCCTTTCCTTGATGGGCTGGCGAAGGAATGGCCGTGGCTGGACATCCAGTCCTATGAGATCAGCCGCAACCGGCAGAATGCTGGCATGTATGAGATGATGGCGCGCATGCTGGGGGAAGAAGCCCAGTATGTTCCGGCCTTCTTTTATTGCGGAAAGAGCGAACGCGGCTATGACAAGGCCGAGACCAGCGGGAGTCTCCTCAGGAGCAAGCTGGAAGGATGCCATGCGGCCCTCCTGCACGCGCAGGCCAGAACAACGCCCTCATCGCCAGAAACGGTTGTCGTGCAGGATGCAGGCAAGGCGGTTGTTGCGGAACCGGTTATCCGGGCTGTGGCGGACGACAAGGTTGCAGCCCCCGCAGTGACGCTGGCAAAACCGGAAACCCGCCCGGCACCGGAGACCGGTTTCCCCAAGGCCCCATCGCGGGAGAGTTTTGCCCAGCCCCAACCGGCAAGGCCGGAACAGGCTGCGAAGGAGACATTCCGTATTCCGTTTGTGGGAGACATGTCCGCAGATGACCTGTCCCTGCCCATGCTGACCGTCATGCTGGCGGGCATGGACGCCTTCAACCCTTGTGCCTTTTTTGTCCTGCTGTTCCTGCTGAGCGTGATGGTGCGGGCGCAAAGCCGCTGGCGCATGGGGCTTGTGGGGGGGGTCTTCGTGTTCATTTCCGGCCTGGTGTATTTCCTGTTCATGTCGGTGTGGTTGACCGCTTTTGGCATCATTGCCCGCCTCAACATCTTTGCCGTGGTGACCACCATTGCAGGCATTGTGGCTGTCCTGATTGGCGGCATGGGCGTCAAGGAATTCTATTTTTTCCGCAAAGGTCCCTCGCTCTCCATTCCTGACAGCGCCAAGCCAAAGCTGTTTGAGCGGATGAATGCGCTGGTGAGTGCGGACAGCCTGGTGACCATGCTGGTGGGAACCGTGACCCTGGCCGCTGTGGCCAACAGTTATGAGCTTTTGTGTACAGCGGGTTTCCCCATGGTTTATACCAATGCGCTTACGGGCGCGGGCCTGTCCACCTTCACCCGTTACATGTACCTGGTGGCCTACAATGTCATTTATGTGGTGCCACTCGCGGTGATTGTGGGCGTGTTTACCGCCACCATGGGGGCGCGCAAGCTGAAGGAAAGCGAAGGCCGCACGCTTAAACTGCTTTCGGGCGTGATGATGATGGGGCTTGGGATTGTGCTGATTGTCAAGCCGGCCCTCCTCAGCAGCGTCAGTGCCGCATCCCTGCTGATTGCCGGGGCCATCATCCTTGTTGCGGTTCTGGTTGTTCTGGATCGCCGCCGCGTGCATGGCTAAAAAGGCGATCCTTACCTTGAATGCATGGCAGGCATGCAGAATGGGCATGCCGCATGCCCGATGGAACATGTTAATCTGGCCTTGTCATTCAAGGAGGGCGACATGACTCCGGCGCAAGCAATATTGGAGCGGGCCCAGTGTTCCTGCAATGAAGATCGCAGGCACTTGCAATCCGTCCTGTCCATCATGGAACCCACAGCCTCCGGGGCCATGCTGCTGGACGATGTGGCGGCCCAGGAGCCAAAGGTCTTCCTGGAGGCCTGCGAGGATGAAGAACGGGGCGGTGGCCTGCAATTGGACGGCAAGTCCATCTCCATCAACACGGACATGATGCGGAACCGTGTCGGTGAGGAGGATATCTGGCTGCTTGCTATCCTTGGCCATGAACTCCAGCATATCTGGCAATTGCGCCGCAAGGATGTGGGCCGAGACCATTTCCATGCCAATGTTCTTATGGAAAATGTTCATGATCGCCTGTTTTATTGCCGCATGACGGAAGCGGACGCCGTTTCCATGGGAATCCAGCTCTGTGGGGAGGCGCATCGTCTCGGCCTGCTTGGCGCCCGCAACCCTTGTCTGGAACGCACGCTTTACCGTCCCTGTTTTGAAGCTTTCTTCTCATGCGTGGAGAAAGACACGAATTCATTGGATGATGGCCGTGCGCGGCGGGCTGCCGCGCAGGCATGGATGGGGATTTCCAGGATCAAGGCCGATTATGAACAGGGCGGGTTGCAATCTTTCCGCAAGGGAATCTCCCATGTCGCGGGGATGGCTTCCCAGTTGCGGCCCATGCTGGCCCAGCTGGACGCGGAAGACCTGAAGGCGTTTTTCCCGAAATCCGTTTGGACGGATCCCTCCCGGCGGCAGGCTTTGCTGGAAGCCCTTCCCATGCCGGACGGAAAACCGTATCTTGATGCCGGCATCTTTTCCGATCCGGCGTGGAACGAGGTGGAGAAGGGGTGTTTCAGGAAGCAGAGGTTGGCCATCCGTCAGCAAAGGTTTCTGAAACATTCCCTGCTTGTTGGGTTTCCGGCCCTCCCGGATCCCGCCCTGAAAGTGAGGTTCTCATGAGCATGATTGCGGTTGAAAATTCTCAGGAACGCGAGATTCTTGAAGATGCCCAGCGCGCCCTGCACGACAGCCCCACAGGTGCCCGCCTGCTGGCGCTGGCGTTTGAGGGGCGGGTTTGCATTGCTTTTGCCGAACAGGAAGAAGATGTGTGGCTGGATGGCCAGTCCATGACGCTCAGCCGGACGCGGTTTGTGGAAAGTCCGGATGCGGCGGCGCGGGCTGGCATTTTTGCGGCGCTGGCGCAGGGATTTGCCCAGTTGCGCCATGATCGTGCGGCTTTGCTGAAGGAAGGCCTTGCGCCTTCGGATGCAGTTCTTTTTGAAAAACTGTGCATGGCCGACCGGCATGCAACCGCCCTGCAAGTGGCATGGGAAATGTCGAAAAATGGCGATCAGCGTGCGGTGGGCGGGCTTTACCTGAACAAGCCCACCGGGGCGGCGCGCCATGCCGCGACAGTGTTTGCCGAAGCGATCCAGCGCGAAGGTGGAAGCCTTGAAAATGGGCGCGCGCGGCGCATGGCGGCGGCCGCGTTCATCGCCCGTCCCGGCGTTGAGTCCATCCGCATTGAGCGCGATGTCCTGAATGCCGCATGGAAGCGGCGTGGGCATGCCCCGTCCGTTTCCATCGACCGGGTGGTTCGCCTGTGTTTCGGAGAGGCTTTCGGCCACAGTTACCTTGCCAATGCCAAGGGAAGCCTTGCCCATTTGAAGGGCATGCCCTACCGTCGCCTGCGCACGCCGGGGGCTGCGGCCCTGCTTTCGGTTTTGGAACCGCGGCGCTGATGCGCGCCCTGCCAGAACATGTCCGGGCGCTGCTGGCGCCGGGAATGGACAAGCGGAACGAACGCGAGAATGCGGCTCTTGCGAAGGCGCTGATGGCCATCCATGCCTGCGGCGATCCCGACGGCCTGCTGCCGGCCGCTGTCCGGCGCGGCGTCGTCTTTGCCTTTGATCCGCAGCGGGTACGGCCTCCTGCTGTGGCGGCCACCAACGGCCTCGCCGTCCTGTTTGCCAGAATGCCCGCCCGTCGCGAAGAGATGGGGGATTTCATCCTTGCCATGGTGCATGAGCTGGCGCATGGCGTACAGGTGGAAAACGGATTTCTGCCCTCCATCTGGGCCCGCGAGGCGGTGCCCGCAGACAGCGTTCTTGTGTCGGTCCTCATGGAAGCTGCGGCTACGGCCACCGCAGTGGATTATGGCTGGAAGATGTACCAGAAGGGCGATGTCCGTGCCATGGAATCCTTGATGGATCCCGCCTATGCCCATGTGGGGGCAGCATGGAGCTACCGTTCCCATGTCTTGCAGAACGGGCCGTGGTCGGTGATGGATGGGTCGGCCAAGGTTGCCGCGGTGCGTGGGTGGTTTCGGGAAGAGAAGATGGTTGCCCATTACGCAGGAGAAACCTGCGCCCGCATCCGGCGTGAAATTGTCGGAGTGATGGGAGAATTGCGGCAGAAACGCGATATCCTTGCCCGCATGCTGGCGGAGAATCCCGGTTTTCATCTGGCCGCGCACTTCCTGCCCGGGGAGAGCCTGTCGGCGGAGGGACGGCTTTGCCGCAGCCTTTACGAAACCCTTGCGCCGCAGCCCGGCCAGCCAATTCTGCTGGATGCCCTTGGCGGCATGAAGGAGCTTGAGGATTTTCGCGGAAAGTTGCCATCGCGGATGATGGAAGAATGTGGCCGGGATTATCACCACGCCCGCATGGCGCTGATGGCAGAAGAAAAACGCCTGCGCCAGGAGCATCATCCGGTGGGGCCGGTTCCCCGCTTTGGAAGGAAGTCCTAACCTTGTGGAAGATGTTAGAGCCTTGAGCGTTCATCTTGAATACTCCTGTTGCCTTTTGATGGCCATCCGCCATGTTTGCAAACCTTGGACGATGCCCGCATCGCCCTGCGGGCAAGCGCCTTGCGGTCTGGCGCATCCCAAGATCAACAGGCATTGTTCAATCTAAACGTTAAATGCTCTAGCGCCCTGATGGCACGCCGCCGCCCTGCACGCCGGGAACTGCTCCTTTGTCTTTGAGGAATCCGGCGTCATTTGCGGGCTGGAAATGCCCCCCTTTTTCCTGTAGCATGGCCAGTGGTTCTTTCCTCATATGACAGGAGATGCGTTCCATGGAAGGTTTTTCTTTGTTCCCGCTGGCGTTGCTGGTGGTGGTCTTCATCCTGATTGCCAAGGGCGTCAAAACCGTTCCGCAGGGACAGCAATGGACGGTGGAACGGTTTGGCCGTTATACCAAGACCATTTCTCCCGGCCTGACCCTCATCATTCCGGTTGTTGACCGGATTGGCCACAAGATTTCCATGAAGGAAACCATGGTGGACGTTCCCAGCCAGCAGGTCATCACCCGCGACAACGCCATGGTGACCGCCGATGCCATCGTGTTCTTCCAGATTGTGGATGCGGCTGCTGCGGCCTACGAAGTGAACAACGTGGTTGGCAGCATTGCCAACCTTGCGACGACCAACTTGCGTACCGTCATCGGTTCGCTGGAACTTGATGAAGTCCTGTCGCAGCGCGACCAGATGAACGTGAAGCTCCTGCATGTGGTGGATCTTGCCACCAATCCATGGGGCGTGAAGGTGACCCGCATCGAGATCCGCGACATTTCTCCGCCCACCGACATCACCAATTCCATGGCACGGCAGATGAAGGCCGAGCGTGAAAAGCGCGCCGAGATCCTGACGGCCGAAGGTGAAAAGCAGGCCGCCATCTTGCGTTCGGAAGGCATGAAACAATCTTCCATCCTTGAAGCCGAAGGCAAGCGGGAAGCGGCGTTCCGTGAGGCGGAAGCCCGCGAGCGTGCAGCCGAGGCCGAGGCCAAGGCCACGCAGATGGTGTCGGACGCCATCGCGCAGGGCAACGTGAATGCGCTCAATTATTTTGTGGCACAAAAGTATGTCGAGGCCCTCAAGAGCCTGGCCTCCGCTCCCAACCAGAAGGTGCTGATGCTGCCCGTGGATGCCATGGGCGTCATGGGGTCGCTGGCCGGGATTGCCGAGCTGGCGAAATCGGCCATGGCCAGCAATTCCCAGGCCAGCGCCAGCGTTTCCGCCAAGAAGGGGTAACCAAAGATGATGGATATTGTCTGGTGGCCGCTGACCTTCTGGCACTGGCTGGTTCTGGCGGTTCTTCTCCTTGGGGGAGAGATCCTCACGCCTTCCACCTACCTTGTCTGGCCATCTTCGGCGGCAGGGTTCGTTGGAGTTCTCCTGTTCTTCGCGCCCGGCCTGCCGTGGCAGGTTCAGGTGACGATTTTTGCCCTGGCGTCGATTGCCTCGAATTTTCTCTGGTTCCGCTGGCAGAAAGACCATCCTGGCGGGGAGGGAAATCCGAATCTCAATCAGCGCACCAGAACCTTCATTGGACAGAAGGCCTGTGTTGAACAGTCTTTTGCCAATGGCCAGGGCTCGGTCAAGGTTGGCGATACGGTCTGGCAAGCCAGGATGGAAGATGGTTCGAATCCCTCCCAGGGAACCAGTGTCGAGATCATTTCATCCCAGGGAACCATCCTGACCGTTAAATGACCTTTTCCCCTCTTCGTTTCAGGGCAGACATCAACGGGCTGCGGGCGCTTGCGGTGGCGCTCGTCCTGCTGTTCCATTTCGAGGTTCCCGGCTTTTCCGGGGGCTTTTGCGGCGTGGATGTGTTCTTCGTCCTGTCCGGCTACCTCATGACCGGCATCCTTCTCGGACGCGTGGCGTACGGGCATGCCACTGTCTGGGATTTCTACCTCGACCGCACCCGGCGCATCCTGCCTGCGCTGGCGGTGCTTTGCATCACGCTGCTGGTTTTGGGCTGGTTTTTTCTCGGCCCCATGGATTATGCCCGTCTGGGCGAAGAGGTGGCGGCCGCCATCACCTTTGTCTCCAACATTTTGTTCAAGGGTCAGGAAGGCTATTTCGATCTGCCGTCCAAGGACAAGTGGCTGCTGCATACCTGGTCGCTGGCGGTGGAATGGCAGTTCTACCTCATCTATCCGCTGGTGTTGCCGTGGGTGCTGCGGCGTTTTGGACGTGCCCGTCTTGTGCCTGTGATGACGGGCGTGGCGGCGGTGTCGTTCCTCATGGCGGTGTTGACGCCTGCGCAAAGCATGTTTGCCTTTTACCTCCTGCCAGCCCGTGCCTGGGAAATGCTGGCGGGGGGGCTTGTGTTCGTTCTTGCCGGCCATCTCCGGCCCAGCCGTGCGCCGGCCCTTGTGCTGGAAATGCTGGGCCTTGCCGCCATTCTGGCCTCGGCCTTCCTGTTTTCGGGCGATACGCCCTGGCCTTCTTTCTACGCAGGGCTGCCAGTGCTGGGAACAGTGCTGGTGCTGCTGGCCTTCCGGCAGGAATCGGTGTGGACGGGAAATGCCGTGGCGCAGGCGCTGGGGCGTTGGTCCTATTCCATCTATCTTTGGCACTGGCCCGTGGTGGTGGCGCTCGGGTTCGTGTGGCCCCGCCTGCCCGCCGCATCTGTGGCTTTTGGCTTGGGCCTGTCTCTTGCGCTGGGGTTTGCCTCCTATGCGCTGGTTGAGCAGCCCGCCCGCAAGGGGCTTGGACGGCTGACCGTCCGGCGGGGGCTTTCCCTGGCGGTTCCGTTCATGGCCGCGCTGGCGCTGCTGGGCATGGGGCTTGTTCGCAGCGGCGGGATTCCGGCGCGTGTGTCCGAAGTCGTGCGCCGACTGGACGTGGCGTCCCTCCGCGTGCCGGAGGAACCAGAGGGCGAGGTGTGCGGCTATTCCCGCAAGACCGGGGCGCTGGTGCCCTGCCGCATTCCCGGCGGGGAAAACCGGGTGGTGGTGTGGGGCGACAGCCATGCCGGACGGCTTTACAATGCGGTGCGGGAAGCCACGGGGGCAACGGTGCTGGGCTATTCCCGCAGTTGCGCGACCCTGCTGGATACCGAAATGCGGGCCCGCCAGTCGGATCGCGCCTGCACCGACTACAATGCCAAGGTGCTGGCGCAGGTGGATGCCCTGCCGCCGGAAGTTCCCGTCCTCATTGCCAACCGCTTTTCCTTTTATGTCGCGGGGCCGAACGAGGGCATGAACAGCCATCAGTGGGGCGTGATTTACCCGGAGGATCCGTCAGCGCCGCAGGATTCCATGGGCCGCTTCGCCCATGCGCTGGAAAAGACCCTGTGCCGGATTTCGGAAAACCGCCCTGTCCATGTGCTGCGGCCCATCCCGGAAATGGGCGTTTATGTGCCGCAAACCATGCTGCGCCAAGCCATGTTCGGTCTTGGTGTGCGGGATGTATCCCTGCCCATGGAAACCTACCGGGCGCGCCATGCCTTTGTGCTTGGGGCGCTGGAAAAGGCGGCGCAGGCTTGTCCGAACGTCACCCTGCTTGATCCTGTGCCCTACCTGTGCGATGGGCCGTCCTGCGCGGGGTCGGTGGACGGGGAACCCCTCTATTATGACGATGACCACCTGAATATCACCGGCGCGCGCCGGCTGGTGCCGCTGCTGCGGCAGGGCTTGTTTTTATAATTTGATCAATTTGAAATCATCGATATGGCTTGCTATCCTGATTTTAGGAAGGGTATGGTTTGGAGAAATTGTTTTTGTGTATTCAGGAGAAATTACGCATGCGTAATTTTTATGTTTTGTTGCTTGTGTCCTTGTTGGTCAGTGAGGGCCATGCGGCGGAGGGACCGTACCGCATGCGTGCATTCGTCGGGGACAAGGTTGTCCAGAATACGGGGACAATCCCGGATGATCCTTCCGGGGAAGATCCATCAGAGGATGACGTGACGCCCCCTGTCGTTGTCAGTCTTTTGCCGCCCGATGATGCGTCAGATGTCTGGAAAACGACCGGGCTTGTTGTGGAATTTGATGAAGATGTCGTTTCTGGTTCGGGGAACATTGTCATTTCCAATGACGATGCTTCGCTGTTTGAAAGCATTCCGGTGTCGGATGCCCGGGTTTCCATTTCCGGGCGGGATGCGAATATCCTGCCGTCTACCCTTTTTGTGGAGGGGAATACGTATCATGTGACCTTTGCTCCCGGCGTTTTTACAGATACGGCCGGCAATCCGCATGCGGGCCTCACAGATGGTGCTGATTGGAATTTCACCATTGCAGCCACGCCGGTGCCCCTGCAGAATGTTGTTGGCACAAATGGCGCGGTGGATTGGGAGGTTTTTACCGCCGGCGGACAGACCTGGATGCTGGTCTCGAACAATGGCGCCTATCCCGGTTCCTATATTTCCTCTCCCCTGTTCCGGTTTGCGCCGGAAAATCCTGATGCCAGCAAAGTGGTGTTTGTCGAGGATGTCATGACCTCTGGCAGCTATGGCTGGGCATCCGCACAGTTGGGGAGCGAAACCTATATTTTCGGCTCTTTCCACAATGATGGTGACTATAATACCCAGTCGCCGCTTTACAGGTTTGTCCCAGGCAATCCGGACGGCTCCAAAATGCAGCTGGTGGAAACACTCACCACCAGCGGGCCGGTATATCCCACCCTCTTTAATGTGGACGGCGAACTTTACGTGCTGGTACCGAATTACGCCGGTTCTCTTTACGGCATTCCATCCTGGCTGTTGCGGGTGGTGCCCGGAAATCCAGAGGGCAGCAGGTTTCAGCACATGCAGAATATCTCTACACAAGACGCCCGCGGCTTTGAGGTGTTTGTCGCGGACGGTGAAACCTATGTTGTCGTCGGAGATTCTTCTGCATCCTCCCGTCTTTATCGGTTTGTTCCGGAAAACCCGGATTCCAGCAAGCTGGTCCTGATCCAGACCATTCCCTCGTCATGGGCGCTGAGGTGGCATCATTTTGAGGTGGAGGGAGAACATTATCTTGCCGTGGCCAATTTCAAGTCCACGGCAAACATCTTCCGGTTTTCATCCACGGCCAGTCCCATGGTGTCACCCACACCGATGCAAAGCATTCCCCTGACCGAAACCGCTGACTGGGACAGTTTCACCTATGGCGGCACGACATATCTCGTGCTGGCACAAGCGACAAGTGGCATATCCTATCTTTACCGGTTTGTTCCCGGCAATCCTGACGCCAGCAAGCTGTTGCAAATCCAGACGTTTGAAACGAATTTTGCCAATGATTGGGCGCCATTTGTTGCCGGAGGGAATACCTATCTGGCCGTGGCCAACCGTGGCGCTTTTTATGGAGATGCCTCGCTGTCGCAGGTGTTCCGCTTTTACCCGTAAGGATGCGGATGCGCCGGTTTTCTTTTCTTTCCGGGAAAATGTCCCCGCCGATCTTCGGCGGGGACATTCTTTTTGGGCAAGAAGGTTAGAGCCTTGGGCGTTCATCTTGAATGCCCCTGTTGCCTTTTGATGGCCATCCGCCGCGCATTCAAACCTTGGACGATGCCCGCATCGCCCCTGCGGGCAAGCGCCTTGCGGTCTGGCGCGTCCCAAGATCAGCAAGAATTGTTCCATCCAAACGTTAAATGCCTTAGCGCAAGCGGCGGGCGAGGCCGGCCACGGCATAAAGGGCGTGGGCGCACAGGGTTTCCGGGGCCGGGCCGTTGCGCTTGCATTGCACTTCTGTTTGCACGAGACCTTCAAGCGCCTGCTGGATGGCTTTGGCAGTCCAGCGCATGGCCTGCGCGCGGAACGGCGCTTCCTGCTTGAAGAACACTTGCGGCTGGAGCGCCTTCATGGCCCGGGAGACATCTTCGCCATTGTCCATGCGCGCCCGGGTGAGCGCCAGCCGGCGGAAATGGTTCTGCGCCACCCGCAAGAGGCCAACCGCCTGCGCGCCTTCGGCAAACAGGCGCTCAAGCGCCCGGTCCAGTTCCGCGATGTTCCCTGAGGCGGCCGCCATGATGGGCACATCCATGGACAGCGCAGTGCTGTCCCCGGAGCAGGCCACCACTTCGACCATGGACACCTGTTTTTCGGCCCCCATGTAAAGGATGAGCTTGGCCAGCTCCTGCCGGGCAAGACCGCGGTCGCCAATGAGGTTTTCGGAAAGCGCTTCCAGCGCGTCCGGCGCGATGCTGATGCCGTGTGTTCCCAGTTCCCGCCGGATCAGCTGCGCGATGTTGCCCTCGTCTTCCACATAGCAGGGAATGGCCGCGAGGGATTCATGGCTTTCAAACAGCTTGCGCAGGGATGAGCGGGTAGGCAGGTCGCCGGCCTCCACCACCACAAAACTGTCGCCGAGAGCTTGCCTGGTGAGGGCCTCGCAGGCCACGGAAGTGGAATCCGATGCTTCCTGAACGCGCACAAGGCGGCGGCCGCCCGTCATGGGAATGGCGGCGGCTTCGTCTGCCAACCGGGCCGGATCGTCGCTCAGGATGCTGCCAGGCAGGTGGGCAATGCGGAAGGGGTCGTTGCGGTCGGGCACGATGGCATCTGCCAGCGTATCCGCGCGTTCTTTCACCAGGCCATGATCGGGGCCGAAGATGAGCACGGCCCGGATGCCGGAAGAAGGCGCCTTCAGGAAGGCGTCAAGCTGGCGGGGGCTGATTTTCACGGGGCATGCCGGTCAAAATGCAGGGCAAGACGCCGGGTGATGCCTTCCGACAGGACAGCAAGGGCTTGCTTGCGTGCATCATTTTCCGTGATGTACGACCCATAACCGCTGTCCAGGATGTTGTAGCTGGCGCTGGCGCGGGCCGGGCCATGCAGCAGGATTTCCCCGTCGCTCTTGCGGGTCAGGGTGAAACTGGAGGTGAGATAGAGCCAGGCGCGGGTGGCGGTGGCATCTTTCTTGAGTCCAAGGTTCACAATGTTTTCCGCAAGGGTAATGTCGAGGATGTAGGTGGGATTGTCTGCCGTCTTGCCAAACCGGTCAATCAGCAGGTTGCGCAAGATCTGCCCGCTGCGGTTCGGAATGCCGGACACCATGATGTGCGACATTTCCGCAGGCACCGCCTTGCCTTCCGGCCGCGCCTGAAGGACAGGATGGAACCCGCAGGCCGAAGCCAGGAAAGCGAGGATGAAGGCGAACCGGCGCATCAGGCGACAATGCTCACAATGCGGCCCGGCACCACGATGACCTTCTTCGGGGTCTTGCCCTCAAGGCTGGCGAGGATTTTGGCATCGGCCAGCGCGAGGATTTCAATGGCCTTGGCATCGGCATCCCTGGGGATTTCAATGGCGCTGCGCAGCTTGCCATTCACCTGAACGCCGATGGTGACGGTGTCGGAGGTGGCCAGCGCCGCATCGGCCACAGGCCAGGGGGTTTGTGCCAGCAGGGTGTCATGGCCGAGGTGGTGCCAGATTTCCTCCGCCACGTGCGGAACCATGGGGCAGACGAGCCGCGCCAGAATCTCCAGCGCCTCGCGCAGGGCCCAGGCTTCGCCTTCGCCGGTGCCGTCCACCGCGCCGATGGCGTTGGCCAGCTCGCGGGCATGGGCCACGGCCTTGTTGAGCAGGAAGCGCTCGATGTCGTCGGCCATGGCAGGGATGCTGGCATGGGCCATGCGGCGCAGGGTCACGGCCTTGTCGGAAAACCGGGCGGGGACAGGGCTGCCTGCGGGCGGCAATTCCACGGGAGTTTCACTGGCCAGACGCCACAGGCGGGAGACAAATCGCCATGCGCCCTCAATGCCGGCTTCCGTCCACTCCAGGTCGCGTTCCGGCGGGCTGTCAGACAGGATGAACAGGCGGGCGGCGTCGGCACCGTAGGCGTTTATGATCTTGGTTGGGTCGATGGTGTTCTTTTTCGATTTTGACATTTTTTCGACGCGCCCGACCGTGACAGGCTTGCCATCAGAGACGCGTACGCAGGTGCCATTGTCCGCCTTGGTGATTTCCGTGGGCGAGAGCCATTTGCTGTTTTCATCACGGTAGGTTTCGTGTGTCACCATGCCCTGCGTGAACAGGCCGTCAAACGGTTCCTTGAGGGAAATGGCACCGCAGCGTTCCAGCGCACGGGTGAAGAAACGGGCGTAGAGCAGGTGCATGACCGCATGTTCCACGCCGCCAATATACTGGTCCACCGGCAGCCAATAGGCTGCGGACGCCGGGTTGATGCCGCAGGTTTCCTCTTTCGGGGAGCAGAATCTGGCGAAATACCACGAGCTTTCAAAGAAGGTGTCGAACGTGTCGGTTTCGCGGGTGGCTTCCGCCCCGCAAACCGGGCACTTGACATGTTTCCAGGTGGGATGGCGGTCCAGCGGGTTGCCCGCGCCGCTGAAATCGACATCCTCCGGCAGCTTGACGGGGAGCTGGTCTTCCGGCACCGGCACAGCCCCGCAGGCCGGGCAGTTGATGACCGGGATCGGGCAGCCCCAGTAACGCTGGCGGGAAACGCCCCAGTCACGCAGGCGGTACACCGTTTCACGGGTTCCCATGCCGGCGGCTTCAAAGCGCTTGATGGCTTCTTCCTTGGCGTCTTCAACCGTCATGCCGTCAAAGAATTCGGAATTGCGCAGGCGTCCGGGGCCGGTATAGGCCTCGTCGCCAATGGTGAAGGTGGCGGGATCGGCGTCTTCCGGAACGACCACAGGAATGACGGGCAGGTTGTATTTGCGGGCGAAGTCAAGGTCGCGCTGGTCATGCGCCGGGCAGCCAAACACCGCGCCCACGCCATATTCCATCAGCACGAAATTGGCGACATAGACAGGAACCGTGTGGCCGGGAATAAAGGGATGTTCGGCCATGATGCCGGTGGGAATGCCCTTCTTTTCAAGGGTTTCCAGAACCGCCTCGCTGGTGCCGGACTTGCGGCATTCGGCGATGAAGTCGGCCATGTCGGAGCGGGTTTTGGCGATTTCGTGCGACAGGGCATGTTCTGGGGAAATGGCGACGAAGGACGCGCCGAAAATGGTGTCCGGGCGGGTGGTGTAAACCTCAAGCCGGTCTTCCCGTCCGCGCAGGGCAAACGAGAAGCGCAGGCCATGGGAGCGGCCAATCCAGTTTTCCTGCATGATGCGGACCTTTTCCGGCCAGCGGTCAAGGCTCTTGATGCCTTCCAGCAGGTCGTCCGCGAATTCTGTGATCTTGAGGAACCACTGGCTGAGCTGGCGGCGCTCGACAGGCGCGCCGGAGCGCCAGCCCTTGCCGTCCACCACCTGCTCGTTGGCAAGGACGGTGTTCTCGATGGGATCCCAGTTCACCCAGCTTTCCTTGCGGTAGGCGAGGCCCGCCTTGAGGAAGTCGAGGAACATCTTCTGTTCGTGGCGGTAGTATTCCGGTGCGCAGGTGGCCACTTCCCGATCCCAGTCAATGGAAAGGCCGATGTTTTCCAGCTGGCCCTTCATGGCTGCGATGTTTTCATAGGTCCATTTGGCGGGATGGGTGTTGTGTTCCATCGCCGCGTTTTCGGCGGGCAGGCCGAAGGCGTCCCATCCCATGGGATGCAGGACGTTGAAGCCCTGCGCGGTGCGATACCGCGCCACCACGTCGCCCAGCGTGTAGTTGCGGACATGTCCCATGTGCAGTTTGCCCGAAGGATAAGGAAACATCTCCAGCACATAATACTTTTTGCGGGAGGGGTCTTCGGTGGTGGCAAAACAGGCGGCGTCATTCCACGCCTTTTGCCATTTTGTTTCGTTTTCCTTGAAATTGTAGCGGGACATGGCGGTTTTCCGTTGGTGGGGGTTATCGGGCGGTTGTGGTGGCCTGGGCCTGGCGCATCTGGCGCGCGCGGGTCAGGATGGTGTCTTCAAGTTTGCTGGCCGTGCCTTCCGTGACGGCGGCGTCCACCCACTGTCCGGAGGCATCACGCACCTGCCGGAAGACGGAGACGCGCAGGCCATCGGAGCGCAGCATGCGGTCGAGGATGTAGATGTTGACCTTGAGGCGTTCGTCAGGATTGCCTGCGGGGGATTGCCAGTCGGTGAGGATGGTGCCGCCGAAGGGATCGGCCGCCGAAACAGGCATGAAGGAGATGGTGTCAAGGCTGGCGCGCCACAAGAAGCTGTTGACGCCGATGCCGGGGCCCGTATCCTCGGTTTTCTTGCGGTCGCCGAACAGGTCGAGCCCGCCTTCGCCAAAGATGCTGCCCGGATCCTTGGTACTGGGATTCTGGTGGCCAATGGCGGTGGGATATTCGGCTTTTGTCTCAATGCCGGAGCAGGCCGAAAGGGGCACGGCGGCAATCAGGAGAAGGGCAAGGAAAACGCGGATGTTCATGGGAATCTCGTCTGCTGGTTTGTCCAAAACGGTCTCTTGCATAGCATCCTGCGCGCCCGCCCGCAATATCCCGTGTGCCTTTTAAAGGAAATCGCAAGATTTGCCGGCGGAGGTGTGTGGTATTTATGCCACATATGCGTGAAAAATATCACAGGAAATGACGAATGCGGTTGACGAGGGGGTGGGAAGCGGGGTATCCCTGCCTCAGTTCTCTCGCAGAACGGCGGTTTTCCATGGTGGATTTCCGCGGTGACGTGAAAAGCAATAGGGACTGTCTCTACGGGGACAGGAGCAAAATGAAAAAGATTCTTTTCGGTGCTTCCGCCCTGGCCCTGATGGTTGGCTCCGCTTCGGCGGCTGAAGCCCTCAAGCTTGGCCTCGGTGGTTATTACAATGTGTACGGCGTGTATGTCTCCCAGGATGACGGCGCGACCGAACCGGGTGCGAACACCCACAATTTCGACATCAAGCGTGACGCGGAAGTGTCCGTGATGGGTTCGACCAAGCTCGACAACGGTATGGTTGTCGGTGCGCAGATCGACCTCACCACTGTCAATGCCATCAGCGCGAATGCTGCGAACGGCGAATCCAAGAGCAACCTGTTCATGTCCGGCAATTTCGGCAAGGTTGTTATCGGTGAAGAATACGCCGCCAGCTATCTGCTGCAGGTTGCTTCCCCGTCGGTTGACGACAGCTTCGACGGCATCAACCCGAAGTTCGAACTGTTCAATCGCGCTGCCAACATTGCCCCGAACGCGATGGCGATGAATGTTGACAATTCCGCGAAGATCTCCTACCTGTCGCCCGTGATGAGCGGTTTCCAGGCTGGCGTTTCCATCACCCCTGATACGGTTGGTGGTCTGACCTTCGCCGGTATGCGTAACGACAACGCAACTGGTTTCCAGATCCTTGATCTCGGCATGAAGTACAGCGGCGCAGCGGCTGGCACCACCTTCGACGTGGGTGTTGGTTACAGCAAGTCTGATGCCGAAACTGCTGCTGCGGCTGAGCCGTCTGCTTACAACCTCGGCCTGAATGTTGGCTTTGGTGCGTTCAAGGTCGGCGCTGGCTACGTGAAGAACGATGCCGATGCTGCCAATCTTGATTCCAGCGCCTATCAGCTGGGCGTTACCTATGACATGGGTGCCTACACCGTTGGCGCCAGCTACTTCCATGGCGAACAGGAAGTTGGCGTTGCCGGCACGGCCGACGACAAGAACGCCCGTATCGTTGTTGGTGGCACCTACACCTACGGCCCCGGCATGACCTTCAAGGGTTCGATCCAGCATTTCGATCTGGACTCCGCGACGGCAACCGACAAGAACGCGGGCTATGCCATCGTTCTGGGTACCAACGTGAACTTCTAATCTGGCCTCAAAACCAGGTTTTGGTTCGGAAAGGGCGGGGGAAACCCCGCCCTTTTCTTTTTGTGCCTTGTCGGGCGGATGGCGTTTTCTCCCTATAAACGGGTTTCAGGCCCAGGCAGGATAAATATCCTGTCTGTCATGGCCATTTGTTGACGCTGTTTAGGGATTATATTTTTTTATTGTTCATTCAATTTCAATGAAACGATGTATACCATGATGGTATTCTCTCGCAGAACGGCGGTTTTCCATGGTGGATTTCTGCGGTGACGTGAAAAGCAACAGGGACTGTCTCTCCGGGGACAGGAGCAAAATGAAAAAAATTCTTTTCGCCTCTTCTGCCCTGGCCCTGATGGTTGGCTCCGCTTCGGCGGCTGAAAATCTCAAGCTTGGCCTCGGTGGTTATTACAATGTGTACGGCGTGTATGTCTCGCAGGATGACGGCGCTGGCGAACCGGGTGCGAACACCCACAATTTCGACATCAAGCGTGATGCGGAAGTGTCCGTGACGGGATCCTTCAGGCTTGACACCGGCATGGAAATTGGTGCGCAGATCGACCTCGCCACGGTGAATGCCATCAGCAAGAATGTGATTGTCAATGGTTCCGACAAGAGCTTCCTGTATTTCAAGAGCACCTTCGGCAAGGTCATCGTTGGTGAGGAATATGCCGCCAGTTACCTGTTGCAGGTCGCGGCTCCGTCGGTTGATGACAGCTTTGATGGTCTGGCCCCGAAGTTCGAACTGTTCAATCGCGCTGGCAACCTTGCCCCGAACGCGATGGCGATGAATGCGGACAACCTCGCGAAGATTTCCTACCTGTCGCCCGTGATGGGCGGTTTTCAGGCCGGCGTGTCCCTTACGCCGGACACGGGGGCCATGATCTTCAACGGCATGCGGACAGACAACAACGCGGGCCAAAGCCAGATTCTCGATTTCGGCGTGAAGTATGCCGGCGCAGCGGCTGGCACCACGTTTGACGTGGGCGCTGGTTACAGAAAGGCTGATGGCGAAGGTGCCGGTGCGGCGGATCCGTCGGCCTACAACCTCGGGCTGAATGTTGGCTTTGGTGCGTTCAAGGTCGGCGCTGGCTACGTGAAGAATGATGCCGATGTCGCCAATACGGATTCCAGCCAATATCAGCTGGGCATCAATTACGACATGGGTTCCTATACGGTTGGCGCCAGTTATTTCCATGGTGAACGGGAAATCACGGCAACGACCAAGGACAAGAATGCCCGCATTGTTGTTGGCGGCACCTACAATTACGGCCCCGGCATGACCTTCAAGGGTTCGATCCAGCATTTTGATCTGGACTCCGCGACGGCTGCCGACAAGAACGCGGGCTATGCCATTGTTCTGGGTACCAACGTGGCCTTCTGATCTGGGCGCAAAACCAGGTTTTGGTTCAGGAAGGGCGGGGGAAACCCCGCCCTTTCCTTTTGTGCATAAAAAAGATTGTTTTTGTTATGCAAATTTCCTACAAGGGAAGTGATTTTCATCGGTTTTCCCTCATCAGGGATCTTTTTTTGCGAGAGGTGTTTTTGATGTCGTTCCGTTTCTGGCCCTGTTTTTGCATTGCCGCGTGTTTGTCGTCTGGAGCCTTTGCGGCGGAGACGAATCCCATGGCGCTCAAGCTTGGGATTTCCGGCTGGTATGAAATCTATGCCGTGGGGGCTTCCCAGAGTGATGGCCCGGGTGAACCGGGTGCCAATGAACGTGGGTTTGATCTCAAGCGCCGCGCCGTTGTCAATTTTTTGGGGGAAACCCGCATGGATCAGGGCATGCGTGTCGGCTTCAACTTCGGCATCAAGGGACAGAATGACCCGAACGACCGGATTGACACCATGTATCTCTGGTTTGAGGACGACTGGGGCCGGATGGAAGTCGGTTCGCTCTATCCGCCGCCGTCCATGATGCATATTGCCGCGCCAACGGTGACCGTGTTTGACATCAATGACCCCAATTACGTGGTTGCCGACCGTGGCACCAACATGGCGCAGGATGGATATGTCACGCTTTATACCGTCTATCCGCTGCTCGCGCAGAAGCTTGTCTATTACACGCCGAACATCGGCGGGTTCCAGGCGGGCATTTCCTATGCGCCGGAGAACATGATCGATACGGCGTATTTTGGCATGCGTGCGGATAATGATCTGGACGATTTCGGCGACATCTGGGAAATGGTGGCCGTGTATCATGGCGGTGATGAGGATGGCCTGAACTGGGGCGTTTCCGGTGCGTATGCCCGTGCGGGGCTTGAAACAGCGTCCGTCTTTTACAATGATGATCTCGAATCCTGGAGCGTGGGCGCTGAAGTGGCCAATGGTCCGTGGACCGTAGGCGGCGGTTACACGTTTGACAACTACGCCATGTCGAGCGGTTCTGACAACAAGGCCTGGTCGGTAGGGGTGCGCTATGAGGATGAGGACTGGCGCGCCAGCATGACGGCGTTCCGCAGCAAGATCCAGACGGGGGCCGGAAATCCGGACGATACCTACAACCGTTATGTGGCAGGCTGGGCAACGGATATTGGCCCCGGCGTCGAAGTCAACGCCTCCCTGCAGTATCATGAATTTGATGGGGCCCTGCTCTCCAGCCGCAATACGGCGCAGGTCGCCACTGCCGGCATGGTGGTGAATTTCTGATCAATTTCAAAAGGTGTCATGGAAAGCGGCCCGGGCATGTTCCGGGCCGTTTTTTATTTCTTTTTTGGTGGGATGTGTTACTTTTAAATCCATCTTTAAAGGGGAGAGGCACATCCCATGGCGAACATGATTTTGTCGGTGATCGCGATAGCGCTTGTGGCGATCATGGTGGTGGTTGGGGTGTTTTATGGTGGCGCCATGTTCAGTTCCTATCAGGCGGAGGCGCAGGCCACGCGGCTGATCGGCGAGGCGGAGCATATCGCCGGTACGGTTTCCATGTACGCCAACGAGCAATACATGCTGCCCACGCATCTGACGGCGCTTGTGGAGAAGGAATATTTTTCCGAGGCGCCGGCCAAGGGGGTTCATACCCAGTGGAAGCTCAGCAAGGGCTATGCCGTGAATGCCATCGGGGCGGGGACGCCCGTGCACCAAAGCTGTCTTTCGGCGCGCCGGCGCTGGGGGTTTGATGCCGCCAAGCATTGCGCAGATGCGGAAGCCGCCGGTTGCACGCCCAGCAACGATGTGGCCCCGCAGGGTTGCAACAGCCATTGCATGCGGGTTTGCTACAATCCGGAAGATCTGACGCAGTGGAATCCGCAATTGAGCCAGGATGACCCCTGCTGTATCGACAATTCGCGGGATTCGTCCATCCTCGATCCCATTTTTCCCTGATTTTCGGCTTTTTTTATGAGGCATCTTCTCATGTCCCGCATCGCGTTTTTCCTGGTTTCCCTGCTGGTTTTGGCATCTTCCACCGCACAGGCGGCGGATTCGGCGCAGAGGGAACATGTGTTCCGGCGACGGATCGAGATCTGCATCGCATGGGGCGGCTGCGATGAGGACGGGGCTGCCGTTTCCGTGACCGGTGCGCCGGTCATCTCTCCCATCGCCGACCAGCGGATCGCCAAGAACGATATTACGGATGCGATCTCATTCACGATTTTTGATATGGATACGCCTGTTTCCGAACTGGTTGTTGGGATTTCTTCCGCAGACGGAGTCTTGCTGCCGGCTCCCGGCATCTACCATTCCTGCAATGCCGGAATATGCGAGATGATCTTGACGCCCGCAACGGATGAAATTGGACAGGCTCCCATTACGGTTTCGGTCAGCGATGGTACGCATACGGCATCCAGCATTTTCTCATTGCGGGTTTTGGATGCGTCTGCGCCGTTCATTGGCCCGATCGCCAACCAGTCCGGGCCGGTAAACCAGCTCATGGGGCCTGTCGCCTTCCTTGTGGACGATCTGGATACTCCCCTGGAGGATTTGGTGCTGGATGCATTTTCCAGCAATGAAGGAATCCTGCCCGTGGCGGGGATAAGTTTTGGCGGAGGAGGGGGATCCCGCACGATTGCACTGCAACCCCAGACAGACGCTTTGGGCGGTGTGGATGTGTCCTTGGTTGTGCGTGATCCCGAAGGGCATGTCGGGGAACGGGTTTTTCATGTTGATTTTGTTCCGGCAGCGGAACCTCCGGCAGTAATGCCGCCTGAAATCGTATGTGATGATTGTGACACAAAGGTTGTGTGTGATAACAATGACGATTATGAAATTGAATTCACAATTGATGATGCCGACTTTGATGTAGATGATTTGGTGGTTCGCGTTCGTCCTGTTGATACACAGCAGAAAACTTTTGTTGGACTTGTTATTTCGTGTACAGGAAACAATTGTATTGTTTCCGGAAGTAGTACAAATTATTCAGGTGAAGAATTATTTCAGATTGTTGTGTGTAATCCTGACGGCGCCTGTTCAAGTAAAGATTTTGTAATGGAAACCGTATACAATAAGGATAACCTCGCCGGTTCTTTGTATGTTTACATGTTTAATAGAAACTATCATTATTTTGGGATTTTGAAACGCGTCGGGGTTGAGTTCTGGGCCTATTATCCCGGCCATATTTACGAGTTTTGATGAAAGGGTGGGCTGCGGCCATGAAAATTCGTTTCTGGGCTTTTTTGTGTTTTGCGCTTCCCGCAGCGATGTTCGCCCCGGCGCCATCCATGGCGGATGTAAGCAATGAATTTACGGAACAATACAATGAGTATTGGCCATGGGCTTATTTTGCCAATCCTCTTGATGGCCCGGTTTTTCTCATTACATCCCCGGATATGGATGACAGCATGATCAATGATCTTGGTCTTGTTCCCGTGGTGACAACTACCTTGTCGGAATTCGGCGCCCAGACTCCTGTGGTTGAGAGGGTTCCGGGGACACACTACTATATGCTCAAGGTTCCATACAGCCTTGACGAACGTCCTTTGGTTGGAAAACAGCTTTTCACGGTTAATCTTGGCATCACGAATCCGAACATTACGCATGAAAATCCGGATTCAACCCTGCAGCTTTCTCTCGGAACCGGGATCAGAAACCAGTGGGGGGTGCAAAAAAACAGTAACAAACTCATTTGTGACACGGCATCCCGCAAGGACACGGATTCCATTTTTGCGGAGTGGCACAGCAAATTTGTTCTCCATGGTTTGAAGCCGCTTGCGGCCGGCGCCGGAGAATCCTGTGCATCCGTTGACAATTTTTCCGAGACGGTGATGGTCGTTCCCCCCAATGTGGATTACATGCTGAAAAGTTTCCAGATCAACCGGGTTTACATGCCATCGGTTCCTCCACCTGCCACTGTTTCCTGTACGGTTGACTTCAATGGGCAAAGTCATGCCATTACAGCAACGCTGGATCATGCGCCTGCCCCATCTTCATGCCTTGATGACTGTAATGGTTTTTCCGGGTATTTGCATGCTTGCCTTGATGATTGCGGCCCGGGCTATCCGCTTTCCTGCCGGCAGGACTGTCCTGTGTGTAATGTTTTTCATACCCATCCCGCTTGTGAACTCAGGGATTATGTTCCCCTGTGCATGAGTGATTGCAAACCTGAAATTGCCAGCTATAGCGGGAACCCGAACCTTTTGTTGGAAGGTGTCCGGTCGATTTACCTGCCCTTGCAATCCAAACCTGTTGTCATTACCTGCAATGATGTGGGTCACTACAAATGGCAGCTGGGGGATGACATCAAGATGGCGCAATTTGACATTGTGCCATATTCCATCGCCAATCCTGATGATCCTGTTTATGAAAGTCCTTGCGGAGCGCATTGCTGGGGTGTTGTCAATAACCTGTTTTATCCCATATGGTTTTATGATGGGGATTGTACGGGCTATTGTATCTGGAACCAGTCATCTGGTGGGGACAAGGTATTTTGTGATTATGTTTATGGTGGTTATGATTCATGTGCGTACGCAAAATATTATGCCACTCATACGCCGCTTGTTCCTGCAGGTGTAAATCCTCCCTTCTTTCCGGACTAAAAACAGGCTGGCCGAATTTCCATCTGGTCGCCCGGCGCGCAGGTTTCCAGCAGGGCCAGCAGGTCGGGCAGGGCGAGAGCCACGCAGCCCGCCGTGGGGGCAAGCCCTTCGCGCGCCACATGCAGGAAAATGGCACTGCCCTTGCCCGGAATGGCCGGATTCATGTTGCAATCCAGCACAACGATGACATCATAAACAGGGTCTTCCCGCCACAGCTGTTCATGGCTTGCGGGAAATGGCAGGGATACCGGCTGGTTGTAGGCGCCATGCGCGGGATCGTCGCACCAGCCGTCGTCGGGGCCGATAGGGAAAACCGGCAGGCCGGTTTTGGGCGCCGGTATCCGGTCGGGCCGGTAAAGAACCCGCAAGAGCGGGAAATGACCTGCCGGGGTTGCGCCATCGCCTTCCTTTTTGTTCCGGGTGATGCCGCTGCGTCCAAGGGCGCAGGCTACGGTTCTGGATAAAAGACCATTCCCCGGCCATTCAAGATGCCCTTTTTGTGGAGAATCCGGATCTGCGGCAACCAAAATCTTCATGCTGGCCTCGTGCGTGTTTTTCCCTTATAGGATAGGCTGTCATGGAAAAAGCTGCAACCATTCCCGTGCGGGTGCTGGATTCCGATGCCGATCGTGCCGCATTGTTGGCGGCGCAGGTGCGCGCCCTTTTGCCTTGCGCGCCGTTGCATGTATCCGGGCCTGCCGAAACGGGGGAAATTGTTCTTGCCTGCCTTTCGGAAGGGGAATCCGTTCCCGTCCTTCCGCCCGGAGGATTCCTGATTGCGCTTCCCGCCTGCAACATGCCACGCCCTGAAGGGGCCGGCCTTGTCTTGCCGCGCCCGTTTTCCATGATGGCATTGCAGGAAGCCTTGCAGCGGGCCGTGCGCTTTGTGTCTTCGGGGCCGGGCGTGATGCATCTGTCTCCTGGACGGGTGTTCCTGCCCCAGGAAAAGAAATTGATGCATGGGGATGAGACCATTGTCCTGACGGAGGCGGAAAGCACCCTTCTCATGCGGCTTTTCCAGGCGGAGGGGCGTGAGGTGTCCAAGGCCAGCCTGCTTTCCGAGGTTTTGCATTATAGCCCATCGGCGGATTCCCATGCCCTGGAAACCCTTGTCTGGCGCTTGCGGAGCAAGCTTGGGGAAGATCCGGGCAATCCCCGTTTCCTGTGTACCGGAACAGAAGGATACAGCTTAAGGGTTTTTTCATGATTGTGTTCCAATCTTGACGCCATGGAGGCACACGCATGATTTCATCTGCAAATTCAAGGTGTACCGAAAATTTCCAGTCTTGCGCAGGCAGGACTGGGCGCGCCGTTCTTGATCGCATGATCCAGCTCGGCAATACTCCGGACGGAGAATGTCTTGAAGCAGCGGGCCAGGCAAAATATCTGGCCCGTTTTGTTTTGGCAGCGGCCAGCGAAATTTCGCAACTTCCCATGGTTTCCGTGCCGGAGCCCATGGGGGACATGCGGAATGTCGTGCCGTTCAGGACGCAAAGCGCCTGATTGTCATTTCTGGTTTTGGCTTGGCTGTCCGTCGGGCGTGCCCGCACTTGGGGCAGGTTCTTCTTTTGCCTTGGGCTCTGGAGGTTTCGGTGGGACCGGAGAAGGATTGCCCGACTGGGCTTCCTCTTCCAGCATGGATTGGCGTTGCCGTTCCGCTTCCAGCTGCTGTTTGCGTTCCATGGCCAAGCGGCGGAAACGTTCCAGCTCGGCCTGCTTGCGCCGTTCTTCTTCCTTGGCGATTTCCTCACGGCTCATGACGGGCGCATCGGGATCTTCCCCTTCCCCAACGGGGCGTTCAAAGCCAATATCCGGCAATTTGCTCATGGAGCAGAGTTCGGAAAGGCGTCGGTTGGCGGCCATCAGACGGGTATCAGGCACGACACCGCGCAGGGACCGCATCATTTCGACGGCGTTGTCCTGGTTTTCCGCCTGGACATTGATGATGACAGCCCCTTTGAATCCCATGAAAAACTGCAGGATGATGATGCGGCCTTTTCCGGTGATGCCGCTCTTTTCGACATTCACATTAAAATCAAAGATGTCGGAAAAGGGGAAAATGAACACTTTTGCCGCGTTGGAAAAACCAATGCGTTTTGTCCGCTTGTCGAGCGCGAGATCGTTGCCGTTTGCGCTGAAATAGAAATTGCTGTTTGGATAGTATTCCTGTGCGTAAAAACCATTTTTTTCGAGGCTTTTTATGCCCGCCTTGCGGCACAGGAAACGCCCGAGGAATATCAGGGCAAGGCATCCGGCCACATACATGAAGGCGATGCCCAGCAAGGCACTGGGGCGGCTTGAAAACACGTTGCTGTCATTGATGAGGGGGTTGTCAATGATAAAGATGGTTGTAAAAACCAGACCCGTCCAAATCGATACAAAAAGTGGCGCAAGCTTGTCCATGATCCCTTTACCTGTCCTTGCCATGAAAGGCTGCGAAGGTGTGTGTCATGGCAATGATGCCAGAACAGCCATGATTTGTCCAACCTTTGGGCAGGACTTCAGCCAATTTCTGTTTTGAAGGGACGGGACAGGAGGGTGTCAAGGACCTGTTCCACGGGTTGTCCTTCGCTGATCATGGCATCGACGGCGGCGCAGATGGGCATTTCAACGCCATGTTGCGCGGCAAGATCAAGCACGGCGGGGGCGGTGGCTACGCCTTCGGCCACGGAATGACGCTCTTCAAGGATGTCGGACAGGCTGCGGCCTGCTCCCAGGGCGGCACCCAGCGAGAAATTGCGCGATTGCATGCTGGTGCAGGTCAGCGTGAGGTCGCCGAATCCGGCAAGACTCATGAGGGTTTCCCGCTGGCCGCCCAGCGCGAGGCCGAGGCGGGAGATTTCGGCAAGGCCGCGGGCGATGATGGCGGCCCTGGCGTTGTCACCCAGCTTGTTGCCATGCACGATGCCACAGGCAATGGCGATGACGTTCTTGACGGCGCCGGCAATTTCGGTGCCCACAATGTCATTGCTGAGGTAGGGCCGGAAAAATTTGCTGCCCAGCGCTTCGATGAGGGGTTGTCCCAGCTGCGCATCTTCTACGGCGAGGGTGACGGCGGTGGGAAGGCCGCGGGCGACTTCTGCGGCAAAAGTGGGGCCGGAAAGGACAGCAATGCGGGCTTCCGGCAATGTCTCAGCAACCACTTGCGACATCAGGGCCCCGGTTTTCTGTTCAATGCCCTTGCTGCAGATGACAAGGGGCTTGCCGGGTTCAAGATGGGGCTCCAGCGCCTTGCAGGTGCTGCGCAGGTGCTGGGCCGGAATGACGAGAAGCAGGGCATCGGCACGGGCTGCCTGTGCAAGGTCGCCGGTTGCCCGGATGTCGCTGGCCAGGTCAATGCCGGGCAGGAACATGTCATTGCGGTGATTCAGGTTGATGTCGTCCACAACCTCTTTTTCCCGGGCCCAAAGCATGACATGGCAACCCGTTCTGCGCGCAGCTGCCGCAAGGGCTGTGCCCCATGCCCCGCCACCGATGACGCCGATTGTCCTGATGGTCATGTCTTTATCCTTTCACATCGTTTTCATCGGGCGCGGATGCCGCAGCTGCAAGCGGCCAGCGTGGCCTGGGCGCAAACTCCAGCCCATCTACAAGGCCTTTTTGCAGGCGTTCCACGCCGCACCATGCCACCATGGCAGCATTGTCGGTACAAAGCGCCAAGGGGGGCGCCACAAAATCCAGCCGGGTTTCAGCGGCAAGGGTTGTCAGGCGTTCCCGCAGGTATTGGTTGGCGGCGACGCCACCGGCCACCACGAGATGCCCCAATTCTGGCGCAAGCTTGCGCGCGTCCTTTATGGCATGTGTGGTCCGGTCGATGATGGAGTCCCCCAGGGCCGCCTGGAAGGATGCGCAGATGTCGGCGGTTTCGGTTTTATCAGGGGGATGGCCGAGGGTTTCCACAAGGTGGCGCACAGCCGTCTTGAGGCCGGAAAAGGAAAAATCGCATCCCGGACGGCCCTTCATGGGGCGCGGCAGGGCGTAAGCCTTCGGGTTGCCCCCACGGGCGGCCTTTTCGACTTCAGGGCCTCCCGGATAGTCAAGCCCCAGCAGTTTGGCCACCTTGTCGAAGGCTTCTCCTGCGGCATCATCGATGGTTCCGCCCAGACGAACAAAATCGCCAACATCACGAGCCAGAAGAAGCTGGCAATGTCCGCCGGAGGCCAGCAGCAGGAGATAGGGGAAAGGGACATTGCTGGTCAGCCGGACGGTCAGGGCATGGCCTTCAAGATGGTTGACAGCAATGAAGGGAAGGTCGTGGACAGCGGCCAGTGCCTTGCCTGTGGTGGCTCCAACAATGACTCCGCCGATCAGTCCCGGGCCGCAGGTGGCCGCAATTCCGGAAAGGTCTTTCCAGCGGATGCCGGCTTCCCCCATGGCGGTGCGAATGACCGTTTCGATATGGTCAAGATGGGAACGCGCAGCGATTTCCGGCACCACGCCTCCAAAAGGCTGGTGTTGCTGGATCTGGCTGAAGACAACGCTGGACAGGATCTCCCGTGTGTCCGTGACAAGGGCAGCAGCAGTTTCGTCGCAGCTGGTTTCAATACCAAGAACGATCATGGCAGGGAATATAACATAATTGTAGCAATTTTCCGCATAAAATTGTTGAATGTACGGGTGGGTTTGGTAGCCTTCATGAGAACCAGCAGGAAAGGGCCAGCAACATGGCACGCAAAACATCTTCCGTGGACAAGGTTATTTTGGCATTTGGCGGCCCGGCGGCCTTTGCCGAAAAGTTGGGGGTTGCGCCCAGCACGGTCCAGACATGGCAACGCCGGAAGGCTTTTCCGGCCTCTCGTAACGCCGAAATTTCCGAGCTGGCCGAAAAGGCCGGGCTGGATGTGTCCTTCCTGTCCGGCGGGGAACAACGCATTTCACCCAAGCTGGGCGCGCCAGCCGATCTGGCCGTGAAAGCCGGGGAATCCTTGCCGGAATCCCGCCTTTCCGATGCGGAAGAAACGGTTCACGGGAAGAAGGCAATCCTTTCTGCCAAGCCGGAGGATTCAGCACCGGAAGGTGCGCACATGTCCATGCGCCGATGCTGGCAACAGCCTGTGATGTGGGTTGTGGCTGCTGGCGTTTTTGTCCTTGCCATCCTGACCGCCAGCTCCCAGTTCATTGGTGTGCGCGTGCAGGATAACCGGGGGGAGGCTCTGGATGGCCAGATGGAAACCCTGCGCCAGCAGGCGGAGGCTGCCACCCATGCGGGGATGGAAAGCCGCCGGGAGATCCAGCGCCTGCTTGCCCGTCTCGACACCCTTGAGATGCAGGTGGCAACCCTTTCCACCATGCCGGTTGACAATGGGGCCGGCCTTGCTGGAACGGTCAGTTCCGTGCAGGCTGAGGTTGCCCAGCTGGGCAATCGCGTGAATGCCATCCGTCAGGAAAGCCAGGTGGCGGAAGCCCTTGCCCTGGCGCTTGGCCAGCTGCGGATTTCCGCGCAGGGATCTGTGCCCTTCCGGGCGGATGTCGATGCCGCCAAGGCCCTGGCGCTGCAAAGTCCGGATGATCCTGCCGGACGTCGCGCCCGCCTTCTGGAAACCTTGCGGGGACTGGAATTCCATGCAGATCATGGCGTGGCCACGGTTGCGGAACTCCGGGATCATTTTGATGCCCTGGCGGGAGATGTGGTGATGGAAGCCCGCCTGCCTGCGCAGGGGGGCGCGGCGGGTCGGGCCTTGCGCTGGGTTTTCTCAACGGTTCGCATTTATCGTGCCCCGTCTGAAATGACAGGCAATGCACCAGAGGCTATTGTGGCCCGTATCCAGACACGCCTTCAGCGAGGAGATCTTGTCGCTGCGGTGTCGGAAGCGTTGCGCTTGAAGGCGGCATCAAGCCTGCTCGCGCCCTGGATGGCGCAGGCGCAGGCACGTTTGACGGTGGATCGGACCCTTGCGGGCCTGTCCCGCAATGCCTTGCTTCAGCTGGTTCCTGATTCTGTTGAAATTGTGCCGGAAATGGAAGATGGGCAAAACGACGGCAGGGAAATCCCGGTTCCCGTGGCGCCTGTTCCTGAACCTGTTCCCGCTGAAGAAGGCGGTGCGCCATGATTCGCAGCCTCTGGTTTGCCCTTCGGGTTGCCCTTGTCATTGTGGCCGCCATCTGGGTGATGGACCATCCAGGAGATGTGGTGGTGACATGGCAGGGATATATCATTGAAACCAGTGTCGCTGCCCTTATTGCAGGCATGGCCACCCTCATGCTGGTGGCGACGTTCCTTTATGATTTCTGGCGCGGTGTGAAGGGGATGCCCGTCTTTTTTTCGCGCTGGCTCAAGGCCGCACGCCAGAAAAAGGGGTATCGTGCCCTGATGCGTGGGCTGGTGTCCGTATCTGCCGGCGATGTGCGGGCCGCCGAACGCTTTGCCCGCCGGGCCGATGCCAACCTGTCGGATGAACCGCTTGCGCTCCTGCTGACGGCCCAGGCGGCGCGTCTGGCAGGCAACGAGGAAAAGGCGCGCTTGTGCTATCTCGACCTGCTGGGCCAGCCCCATGCGGCGTTTCTGGGCGTCCGTGGCCTGTTGTCGCAAGCTCTTGCCGAAGACAAGCTCCGCATTGCGGTGCGTCTGGCCCGCCAGGCCATCAAGCTTGAGCCCCGCAGCCGATGGATGCTCAATACCCTATTCCAGCTGGAAGTGCGGGCCGGGGATTGGGACAAGGCGGAAGCCACCTTGCGCACAGCCTTGCGTAATGGCGCCCTTTTGCCACATGAAGCCGACCGTTCGCAGGTGGCCTTCTTTGTGGCCCGCAGCCAGGCCATGGAGGCTGATGGACGGCATCGGGAGGCTCTGGATCTTGCCACCCGCGCCCATGATTTGCGCGCCGATTTTGTCCCGGCGGCCACCCAGCTGGCCCGCTTGCTTCTGGCGGATGGTTCGGTGCGTGCCACCATGCGCGTTGTCGAGCGGTCGTGGAAACTTTCCCCGCATCCGGACCTTGCGGCCATCTGGATTGGTCTCAAGCCCGATGTCAATGAACTGGAAAGGGTCAACTGGATCGGCAAGCTGCTGGCTCTTCAACCGCAGTCTGTCGAAGCCCGTCTGGCTTTTGCACGGGTGGCGCTTTCCGCCCGCCTGTGGGGTGAGGCCCGGGCCAAGATGCTGGCCGCTGTTGAAGGGGAGGCCAGCGTTCGGGTCTTCCAGCTTTTGGCCGACATTGAGCTGGCCGAGCATGGTCATACGGCACAGGCTCTTGAGGCCGCCGGAAAGTGGCTTTCCCGTGCAGCAGATGCCCCCCGTGATCCCGTCTGGGCCTGTTCGGCCTGTGGGGCACCGCAATCCTCATGGAATGCGGTATGTCCCTTGTGCGGGGCGTTCGGGGGCATTGACTGGCGGGTGACGGATGCGCGTCAGGCGTCCATCAATCCGGGGGAAACCCATAATCCGGCCTTGATGGAACCGCTGGTCATCACCGCCGCATCATGAGCGGGAAGAGCGCAAGTCCGGCGACGAATCCGCCGACATGCGCCATGACGGCCACCATGATGCCCCGGTTGCCCGGAATGCCGATGCTGCCACCTGCCAGCGTGATCAGGATGAACAAGGCAGCCAGGCCAAGCAGGCGCCGGTCAAAGGTGCGTTTGCGTCCCTGAATTCCGCGCATGAGGTGCAGAATGCCCCCAAACATGCCGCTGATGCCGCCGGATGCGCCGATGACCAGTACCATGGCCCCTGGTTCTGCCAAGACCTGCGCAAGTCCGGCGATCACCGAGGTCACAAGGAAGAAAACCAGCATCCGGCGTGGTCCAAGGGTTCGTTCCATGGCAGTGCCAAAGGCGGCCAGCGTCACCGTGTTGATGATGAGGTGTGTCCATCCCCCATGCAGGAATGCAAAGGTGACGAGGGTGGGCAGGCTATAGGGAAAAGACGCCTTCTGTGTCAGGAGGGCGGGGATGAGAGCGGCATGCTGGAGCAGCCAGTCATCCGCACTGCCTGGCAGGACCAGCCGCACCAGGTGAATGATCACCAGCAGGAGGACAAGGGATTCGGTGGCGGGCGGCAGGTTGAGGAAAGGCTCTTTTTGCCGTGCGGGTTTTGGGAAGTGAAGGATTGTCATTCGCTCAGGATGCATGGATTGCAGGAAGGTGGCAAGACCCTCTTGCACAAAAAGAAAGATCGCATTATGGTGCCCGCGCCGTGCCGCAGTAGCTCAGGGGTAGAGCAACTGATTCGTAATCAGTAGGTCCGCGGTTCAATTCCGCGCTGCGGCACCATTTATTTCAAGGGGTTAGGCCTAAAAGCCCGACCCCTTTGTTTTTCCCGGGGAAGCACTGGGGAAGCAGTAGCGGGCGGGTTTTCCCCGCCCCTGATTCGTCCTCCTTTCGATCCATAAATACGATGATTAAGCCCCTGTAAGTTCAAAAGAAGCCGCTAGGCGGTCTTCGGTTCGTGATAGAGGGGTGTTCCCCTAGCCCAATCCGGTACATCCATCCAGCGACCGTCCAAAACCCTTTTTACGGCCATAACATCGGAGCTTTGGCGCTCGCGTGGTTTTGTAGCGGCGATATCCACGCCAAATTCAAAAAGAGCCTTGCGATGTCGATACCATGTGCGGCGAGACATAAGCTCCATCAAATCTTCGCCGTTTTCCCAATGGCGGTATGTGCCGCGAAGCCATTTAGGGATTTTTGCTTCATCCACGCTCGACAGGCGCACGTTTTCCGAGAGATTGATTTTTTCCATCTGGATATCCAGAAGCTGGTTCACAGTTTCCAAATTCCACGCCAAAAGATGATGTTTTCCGAGCCTTTTTAGCTCCATCCCACGATAAACGGCCTCAAACCTGACAGCAGCATCACAATATGCCAGCAGCTCCGGTTTCACGAGGCAATTAGCCGATTTCCCAGCGTGATATTCATACTCCGGTCCTTTGGCATAGACCTTCAAAGCCGAGCGCCTGGACTCCTTGCCATAATAGGCGGTTCCCCCGGTTACGGAGGCTCGCCCCCTATATTTCATCACGCCGGAATCAACAAGGGTTCGGACGAAGGAAAGGGCATCAGAACGGCTTGGAAGTAGCAGCATTCGAGTGCAATCCACCCGCGAAAGCTGAAGGTTGCAAACCCATTCCCCCGAAACGCCCATAGGGGCAGGAAGTTCATGCGCCCGCACTAACCACCCATCATCCCTATTATGGAGATCATCCCGATTAAAGACCCCCTCAAGGCCGGGAATGTGATCTTGAATCTTCAAAAGACAATCTGCAATCAGGCCGTGTAGGTCATCCGACCCGAAAAGATTATGGCCTTGCAAGAATTTTATCGGACAGCCGGAGAAATCGAGATAGCCACCATAAACACGGACGGAAACTCGAGCATCATACGATCCCGTAACGCTTTGCCAGCGAAGACATTCTTTTTCGACAACCCCATCACAATCCGAAAATGTCGCACGACCGCAGAAAATGATATGATCGAAGCCAAGGGGAAGCCGAAGCCGGAATGATGCCCAATCTATCATATTTCCTGCTGCTTCCTGAAGTTTTTCGGATATCCAAAAAAACCACCTGATCGAGGCAACGTAAGAGCTGAAGGCAGGAATAAGTCAGAAACACCATATTTCATGCGAGTTTCAGAACAAGAAAGGCTATCGTTGGCCGTGACACCGTGGCAGAGATGTGCAGTATTACTAAACCGCACATCTTCATGGAACCCCACCGCCACCCCGCTAATCCTTCGGCGCGGGGCCCCAGCGGGTGGGGTTCCATTTCTTGTGTAGAGTTTATTTTTTTGCATGGGGAGCCTCCACAACACGGAGATGGTCTGCCCAGGCGATAAGGTCAGAGCGCTGATAACGGATAGCGCGCCCGCTCATCTTAATAAACGGAGGCCCCTCCTTCCGGTATCGCCAAGCTTGTAGGGTGCGAATGGAAAGCCCTAAAAGCTGTGCAGCCTCTTTTTCCGTGAGGAGAGATAGAAGGTAATCGCTTTGTGTATGTGTTCCAGGCATAAAAAACTCCTTGATTTTTGTTGAAACCAAGGAGCTAAATTGTCCATCAAGCGACCAATAAATAGGTCCAATAAATGGGTGGGAATTTATTGGGTTAGAAACTCGCATTCTTCAAAGGCTAACACATGAAAAAAACAAGCACTAAACGCAAACGCTTTCTAGACCTTAGATCACAAAGAATCCCTCAGCAAAAAAAACTCCGAAAAGATTTATTAAAACGACGCAAATGTGCCCATCATAGTGCTACTAAACACAATCAAGGTCGTTTTATAACTCTTCATGCGCCGGAAAATTTCGATATCCTTGAAAACCATGATGAAGTCATCGATTTTATTAAACGTATAGATCTAGAAGCCGATTTAAAAAACAAGAAGACATATATTGATCTCACAAATATCAGTCGCTTAACGCCTGTATCTGCATTAGTTTTAGCGGCTAGCATAGATAAATGGAGAAACATTACAAATATCAATAAGCTGACTGCAAAGAACGTAGGTCAATGGAACAAATCCGTATTAAAATCTTTTCACGATCTAGGTTTCTTTGAAATTTTAAATACAAACAACCATCAATCAATTGAATCTGCCTTAGATGGAATCCCTTCTGAATTTGAAGATCGAACTTTTTTAAAAATGATGAACGGTCAACTTGTTGATGGTAGCAATCCAAATACATTAATCGCCATTATTCATGCTATGGTAGGAGAGAATTATAAACCTCTGCTTTACAGACCAATAATAGAAGCAATGGGAAATGCAGTTGAGCATGCCTATAGCCGTACATACGATAAAAGATTGCCAAAATGGTGGATGACAGGGCATTATGATAAGGGGAAGCATATTCTTTCTATTATGCTTTTAGACTTTGGTGTTGGCATCCCAAAAAAATTCAAGCGAGACCAGGTCGCAAAAACATTTTTATCATCCATTTGGGCTACATTAATTACAAAAGATTCCAGCTTAATAGAAAAAGCTGTTCATTTTAGAAAGATCTTAAAGGAATCTCCGATACCGGATAGATCCGGTCGAAATTGGGGGTTGTGGGATATGGCAGAAGTTGCCACGATTTCTCCTGGGGGGAAATTAACTATTTTAAGCGGAAAAGGCCTTTATAATAGGGAGGGAGAAAATTATAATTCAAAGGAATATCGGACCCCCTTTGGAGGGACATTGATCGAATGGACGTTGGATGTTCAGTCTCACGAAGTAGGAGAGGCCTGTAATGGACAAGGTTAAAGAAATTAAGATTGCAGATGATTTTTCTAAAGATCCTGGTCCCCGGTTTATTGAATTAGGCCCCTTTAGTGGTGAAATGTTTCGAGATACGCTGCTAGTGCCAGCGCTAAAGGGACATGATAAGGTTATCGTTGATTTGCAAACTAAAATAAATTCTTATGGATCTTCTTTTTTAGAAGAAGCCTTCGGAGGCTTGATCCGCAACAAGTTAATTTCAATAGATGAGCTAAGGAGTAAACTCAGCATAAAAGCTGATAAATCGTCGTATGGTGATGAGATATGGAAGTTCATTGATGACGCTGTTAGGAACCTATAATGTCTGTAGGTGATGTATTAAAAGACGTCCTGATCTATATATCGGGTATATTGTCAACTGTTATCGTTCAGAGGTGTAGCCGCCTTAACAACGATCGCAACGATCTATGCAATCAGATCCATAACGTTGGAAAGACTGCTGTGGAGTTTTGGAATACTACCGGCAAAGGTTCCTCTTCTTTTATAAGCGGTTTAACCCATGAACTAAAAAATATAGATTGTTTAATAATGGAAATAATAGACAGGATAAAATTTATGAAGTCTGAGTTAAAATCATCAATTAAAAATTGTAATATTAATTTACGTACCTTATCTACCTTAGATATAGAAACTAAGTCCGAGTGTAATCCAGAAAGGTCCCAAAAAATTTCTGATACTTCCCAAGAGCTTATTAGACTTTTAAAAAAAATTTAGCTTTCCTATCAAGGATTTCGTCTGCACTCTTCTTTCGATATCAAAACCCGTCGCACAAAGCATTTCCGCAGCGTCTCATTGTGAGCATTGCGAAGATTGGCGGCGTATTCATCCAGATAGCTGGCGGCGCGTTCCCGGATAAGAGGATAGTCCTTTGGCCTGGGCGGATTGCTGATTTTGCGTTCGTGCAGCAAATACTCTGCTGCCTGGACAAGATACTCCGCATAGGAGGGGCGTCCAGCGCTGCGGCGGGTAAGTTCTGGCTCTTCCTCTTCTGATTTTGGGGTGGAGGCAGCGCCTTCTTCCAAGTCCTGGTTGTAGACCAGGCGCAATCCTTCCATCTTGAGGGTGCCGAGTGTCAGTGTTCCGTTTACCCAATCCAGCTTTCCTTCAAACAGGGCGTCTGACGGCACCAGTTGTGGTTGCTCGCCAAGATGACGGGGCGAGGCATAACCTACGGCACTCAATCCCCCATAGCTGACGGCCCGCCCGGCTTCCCGGCCCCATTTCTTGTAAAACTTTCGCAGGCAATGGTCTTTGAAGAAAGGAAGCCTGTCCAGCCAGCACCCTGCATACCAGTCATTCCAATACGCCTCCAACATTTCCGGTGTGGTGGCGTGTTCCATCCAGATGGAAACACCGTCCACCAGGTTCAACCCCTCCTGATAAGCTTTTTCAAGTCTGCTCTCGGTCATGCCGGATTTCCTTTTTGGCTAAATTTGTTTCCCATCAGGGCGGTGGCTTGGCGGAGTGGGGCATCCGCAAGATGGGCATAGCGGTGGGTGGTCTGGGACTGGGTATGCCCCAGCAGCTGGCCCACAATAGGCAAGCTCACGCCAGAGGATACCAGATGCGAGGCATAGGTGTGCCGCAGGTCATGCAGGCGCAGGTTTTTCAGCTTGGTTTCCGTGAGGATTTTATTCCAGAACTTTTTCAGCTCCTGTTGCGGCTTGTCCGTCCCCCGTCCCGGAAACACAAAAAGCGATGGTTGTGCCTGGTTGGCAATCTGACGCCCATGCAACACTTCCAGCGCAGCGGGAGACAAAGGCACATAATGCGCCTTCTTCTGCTTGGTGTGGTGGCTTGATTTTATCCAGACCGCCCGTTCCAGGTCAAATTGGTTCCATTCCGCATTCAGGACTTCGGAACGCCGCGCACCCGTCAAAATCAAAAAGCGGATGGCAGCTGCGGATGCACTTTCGGAATGCTCCTCCAAAGCGGCCATCAAGATGGCAAGCTCCTTGTCATCCAGCCAGCGTTCCCGCTTTTCCTCCTGGTATTTGGGCACTCCCCGCACCGGGTTATCCGCGCGCCATCCCCATGCAACGGCCAGGCTGAACATTTTGGAAAGCAGGGCCAGCACCCGGTTGGCCTGATAAGGGGTATCCTGAAGGCTGATATGGAGCTTCTCGATATCGCGCCGGGAAACATCCGCTACCTTGATTTTGCCCAGCGCTGGACGGATATGCAGTTCCAGCATGGCTTCATCGGCCTTGCGGGAGCGTTCCCTCTTGTTGGGCATGGCATGGCGTTCGATATAATCCGCTGCGAGCATATCCACCGTAGGAGCGTTGCGCTTGGATTGGCGCACCTCGGCAGGGTCATGTCCCCGCTCAATGTCTCCAAGCAGTTCCCTGGCCCTTTTACGGGCTGTATCGGGCACCATTACGCTACAAGGAGCAATCGTATAGCTCCGGGAGCGTCCGTGAACGCGATAGCGCAGGACATAGCTCTTGGCTCCGGAGGGTTTGATGCGCACCCCGAACCGGGGAAGTTCGTCATCAAAAATAATCTGGTCCTTGGGGGAAGCGGTGGTAGCCTCGATAAGTTTTTTTGTAAGCTTGGCCATAGGGTTTCCGATACCATCAAATCGCTTCCGGGGAAGCACTGGGGAAGCAGGAGAAATCGAAAACCTAGGTATCAGGTCGCGCATAATTCGTAAAGCGCAATCGTAAAAATAACGCTATATCAATGATATATAGAAAATCAGCGTAAAAAATCGAAAACGGCAAAAATGGACGGAGAACGATTCGTAATCAGTAGGTCCGCGGTTCAATTCCGCGCTGCGGCACCAGTTTTTTCAAGGGGTTGGGTGAAATATCCAACCCCTTTATTTTTGCCGGGGAAACATTGTATCCCCGGCTTTTCGCCGGGCTTTCGGCAGGCCCTTACTCGCGCACCACTGCGCAGCTGTGTACGGCACCCATGGAAATCAGGGCGACGCCCGTATTCATGCCGGTCACCGGCACCGGCACATTGCTGCTCGTTGTCGTTCCATTCCCCAGCTGGCCGGCGTTGTTGTAGCCCCAGCACCAGAGCTTCTGGCCCGCAATGGCGCAGGTGTGCGAGCCAAGGGCCGAGATGCTGGAGACAGGCGCGCTCATGTTGGTGGTTGTGACGGGCACCGGCACCGGGCTGTTCGTATTGAGGCCATTTCCCAGGACCCCCTGTTCATTGTATCCCCAGCACCAGACACGGCCGTTCTTGATGGCGCAGCTGGAATTGGCCCCGGCGGCAACGGCTGTCGCGCCGCTGTCCATGCCCGTTACGGCCACGGGGGTAAAGGATGTTGTTGTTGTGCCGTTGCCGAGCTGGCCAAAAGTATTGACCCCCCAGCACCAGACGGAGCCATTCGTCTTGATGGCGCAGTGGTGATAGGTGCCGCCGTTGATGGCAATGACGCCGCTTTCAAGCCCGGGAACCAGAGCCGGGGTTCCTACGGGCTCGAAGATGGTTCCCCAGCACCAGACGCCGCCATTCTTGATGGCGCAGCCGTTCCAGGCGCTGGTGGCAACCTTGGTGACGCCGCTGTTCATGCCGAGGACAATGGCGGGGAAAGGCCGCAACAGCTGTCCTCCCGAGGTGCCATCGCCCACCTGGCCGCCCTGGTTGTATCCCCAGCACCAGGCCGCGCCGTTTTTCACCGCGCAGGTATAATTGCCGTTGCTGGCGGCAGCATCGGTGATACCGCTGTCCATGCCGATGGGGGTGATGGGGATGCTGCTGATGGTGCCAACGCCTGATTCGCCGTTGCCAAGCTGGCCGCTGCTGTTGTAGCCCCAGCATTTGAGGCCGCCATTCTGGATGAAGCAGTTGTGTGTATAGCCACTGACCATGGCGGAAATGCCGACGCTTTCTCCCATGTTGGTGACAGGGACCGGAACGGAGGAACTGACATATTCATATCCGCCGAGGGCTCCGACGCCGCTGTTTGATCCCCAGCACCAGGCCGGCGCGGAAATACTGAAACCGGCGGCCGTGCCGGCAAGCGCCTGGCTGGCTGATTCGCCGCGTGTGTCGGAAGCCGTGAGGGTGGCGGTGTAAGGGCCGTCCTCGGTGGCGATGGGATGCAGGGTGATCTGGCAGCTGTCGGCCGGAACGAGATTGGCGCCGGTGCAATCGTCGTCGGTTTTGAGGAAGTTGGTGACGGTGCCGGTCAGCAGGATTTGCAGGGCGCCACTGTTGGCATCGCCCGTATTGGCGATGGACAGGATCACGGCCGCCCCCGGTGAAAGGCCATTGGCAATGTCCATGGTGCCCGGCGTACCGGAGACCACGGAGATGGACAAGTCAGGTTCGCTGCCGTCGCTGGTGGTGAAGTTCCAGTCAGTTGCGGACGTCAGACCGACATGGGGATTTCCGGCGAGGTCGGTGAAGGCTCCTGCGGGAACGAGGATATGCAGTGCAGTAGACGTGGGCAGGAGCGATGAAGGGGAAAGAGTGGCCAGGTTTCCGGAGATGGCAACCTGTGGCCCGGAAACCGCGATGTTTTCAATCAGGGCAACAGCATTGATGGCGATGTTGCCAGATGCCGCGAGGATGTTTTCGCTGAAGGTGAGGGCGGGCGGAGTGCCGGGAGGAATGCTGGCGGAATTGTCTGCCGGGGAAAGGGTTGTTACCTGTGGTGCGATCGTGTCCTTGGTGATGGTATCGGTGGCGGTGGACACTGGCGTTGCGCCCTCCATGCGGGACGCTGTGAGGGTGATCGTGCCGTCATCAAGGCCGCCGAGATTGAGGCCTGTAACCGTTTCATCCGCGCCGCTTGCGACAAGGCTGCCGGTGATGGCGGCAGTGACGGGATTGGCATCGTTTATGCTATAGGCATAAGTGACACCCGCCTCGGCAAAGGTGAGGGTGAAGGCTACGGAGCCCTGGCCCGCAATGTTGATGTAAGCCGGAACGAATTGTGCCGCATGGCTTCCTGCCGGCGGGGTCCCGCCGCCACTGTCGCTGGGGCAGCTGTCGTCCATCTCGCAAATACGCTTCCGGACGCGGTATTTCATGTCTGCCGCCTGAACCTGAAAGGCGGTAATGAAAGCCAAGGCCAGGATGATTACGGTGCGTATGATCATTGATAAGGGGTCCTTTTGAGGCTTCATGAATTTATTCGGCATGCTACAATTTTATTGTATTTTTTTCAATTGTAAAAAAGATATATGGACATGAATGTTGCTGATTTTTTTATGCTTTCTGACGCAAGAAGGGGCTTCGGATTTTTTTGGGGTTCTTGATGCCTGCAGGGAAGGAAACAAAGGGGGCTTGTTGGATTTTTGGCGGTTTTTTGGCTTTTTCCAACAAATTCCGTTGACAGCGCGTGTTTGGCCGGGTATATCGCAACATCTTTTTCGTCAAAGAGTTGTTTGCAAGAAAGGAATAGGCCATGAAGGTCGTCGCATCCCTCAAGACTCTCAAGAATCGGCACCCGGCTTGCCGTGTTGTGCGCCGCCGTGGCCGTGTTTACGTCATCAACAAGAAGGATCCCCGCTTTAAGGCCCGTCAGGGCTGATTGCGAGGATTTCTGTGGCTCGGGCGTCCGGGCTTGCAGCAAGGAATTGAAAAAAACCGCGCTTTAAGGCGCGGTTTTTTATGGGCGGGATTTTGGAAAAAGCCTTTCCGTCAAATGCTCCAACGGCCCGATTATTCCACCCAGGCGATTCGGAGCAGGTTGGTGCTGCCCGGTGTGCCAAAGGGAACGCCAGCCGTGATGACAATGCGTTCGCCGACATCGGCGAGGCCATCCCTGAAGGCGATCTTGCAGGCGTTCTCCACCATGGCATCCAGTGAATGGAAACTTTCCACAATGTGGCAATGCACACCATAGCTGAGTACCACGCGCCGGGCGATTTCCGGCTTGGGTGACAGCGCCAGGATGGGCACCGGCGGACGTTCACGCGCCGCACGCAGGGTGGTGGAGCCATTTTCGGTGTAGGTGGCAATGGCCACCGCGTCAATGGTTTCCGCCACCTGACGGGCTGCCGAAGAAATGGCATCGGCCGCCGTACTCAAAAGGCGTGGATGGTGGGCATCCAGCGTGGTGCGATAAAGCTCATCGCCTTCCACACGGATCAGGATGCGGTCCATGATGCTGACGGCTTCCAGTGGGTATTCTCCAGATGCCGATTCGGCTGAGAGCATGACGGCATCGGTACCGTCAAACACGGCATTGGCGACGTCGGAGGCTTCCGCCCGTGTGGGGGTGGGGGCGCTGATCATCGATTCCAGCATCTGGGTGGCCACGATCACCGGCTTGCCAGCGGCGCGCGCCATGGTAATGATTCGCTTCTGCACACCAGGTACGGCTTCGGGCGGGATTTCCACGCCAAGGTCACCGCGCGCCACCATGACGGCATCCGTCAGGGAGATGAGCTCATCAAGGCATTCAATCGCCGAAGGCTTTTCCAGCTTGATGATGATGGAAGCCTTGTCGCCAATCAGATGGCGGGCCTCAATCACGTCCTCCGGCCTTTGGACAAAGGACAGGGCGACGAAATCGACCCCGATGCTGAGCGCATAGGCGAGGTCCTCGCGGTCCTTTTCTGTTAGCGCCGAGAGCGGCAGCACCACGTTCGGGATGTTGAACCCCTTGTGGTCCGAAAGCTTGTGCCCGGCGATGACTTCCGCCACCAGGTGGTCATTGGTGCGTTCCACAACGCGCAGGTGCACCTTGCCGTCATCCAGAAGAACGTCGGCGCCTTTGTCGAGCGCCGCCATGACTTCGGGATGGGGGAGGCAGACACGTGTTTCATCGCCTGGTGTTTCGTCAAGGTCCAGCCGGATGCGTGCGCCCTTTTCAAGCGTCACCGAACCATTCTTGAAGGTGCCGATGCGCAGCTTGGGGCCCTGCAGGTCGGCAATGATGCCGATGGGGCGTCCGGTTTCCTGCTCCAGCGCGCGGATGATGGCCAGCTTTTCCCCGTGGCCTTCGTGTTTGCCATGGCTGAAATTGAGGCGGAACACATCCACCCCGGCAAGGAAGAGGGCCTTGATCATCTCCGGAGTGGCGGAGGCCGGCCCCAGGGTTGCGACAATCTTTGTCTTGCGATTTCGGCGAATGACGTCTTCCTTGCGCTGCATGGCCTGATGCCTCACTTGTGTTTGCGGAACTGGTCGAGGGAAATGACTTCTGCCCCCCCCTCGTTTTCTTCATCCGGCAGGGAATCCTGTTCTTCTTCCCCCGCATCGGGGACTTGGGCGAAATTCTGGAACTGGAGAGCGAAATTTACCGACGGGTCGGCGAAGATGCTGATGGCGGAAAGTGGAACCCGGATGACTTCCGGGCGTCCGTTGAAAGACAGGATGACCTGGAAATGCTCCTCATCCACCGTCAGGTTGCTGAACTGGTGCTGAAGCACCATGGTCATCTCGTCCGGATAGGTTTCCCTCAGGTAGGCCGGCAGTTCAACCCCCGGCAGGCGGGTATCAAAGGTGATGTAGAAATGGTGTTCCCCTGGCAGGCCGTACTGGGCCACTTCGGCCAGGGCTTTGCGCACCACGCTCCGCAGAGCGGTTTCAACCAGGGTCTGGTATTGCAGGATTTCTTCGGTCATCGCTACCCCTCGTTTGTTTCCCCCATGACTTTACCTGCCTGCAAGGCAACACGAAAGCCTCTTGTTGCGCAAGCATAATCTGCATTCGTAAACATTTTGGGAAGGGAAGTGGGGGCTTCTGTTGCCAGGCGCCCCCGGGCCCCGCCTTATCCTGCTAGGGAAAAAGGACTTAGTCCCGATAGAACGAGCTGCTTACGCAGCCAGCGCCACCGGAGCATAGTTGTCGTTGGCATCTATGCGATTGACCCGATAACGGTGGTATCATGCCGGGCAAAAGCCACACCCTTACTGCGTACGTCGATTCTGTTTCGCCCCCATATATGGTGGAGGCGCCGGGTACCGCCCCCGGGTCCGTACCGCCTATGCCGAGTGGTGTTTATCGCCATATCTGAATTTGCATTCAGCGAAGACCCTTATAATCTTTTCCGGAGCAGATGAAAAGGGTGGAATTGCATGGCTGCCATGCGTATAATTCATGGCATCTGGTTTGAGCCATCAAAACCCTTGGAGAACCTTGATGTCCGGCATTTTTGTCCTTGATGATCTGCACCCGGAAGACAACGCCATGCTGCAAGCCCTCTACAGCCGTTCGCCCGCATCGGTGAACGTCCATCTGCCGAAGGTGCGGGGCGCGGACAGTGGCGCTTTCATGGACAAGTTTTATGTGGGATATGGCCACGCCAGCATAGGCGACTGCGGCTCGACCACCATTTTTATCGAGGATGTGTCCATGCTGGTGGCCAAGGCCATTCAGGACAATCCGCTTTATTCCGGCCAGGAATCCTCCACCCGTTACCTTGATTTTTCCGCCCAGCCGTTGATTGACCCGTATGGCCAGTCCGAATCGCGCGCCATCCTTGACCGCTGGATGGCCATCTACAACCGGTTCCTGCCTCTGGTGAAGGAATCGCTGTCGCGTCAGTATCCTTTTGATGAAACCGCCTATCCATCCCGCAAGGTTTGGGAAAACGCCATTGCCGCCCGGGCGTTTGATGTATCGCGTGGGCTGTTGCCGGTGGGCGTTGGCACGAATGTCAGCTGGCACACCAACCTGCGTCAGGCGCGGGAAAAGCTGATGGCGCTTTCCCATCATCCGCTGGCGGAAGTGCGGGAGGTCGCCATGCAGGTTTTTGCGGCACTGCGGGAAAAATATCCGCACAGTTTCCGGGAAGACGACATGACGGGTGCGCCGCGCCATGTTCTGCGCCGCGCTTTTGCGGATACGTTTGCCATGAAGGATTCCTTCCTGACCCCAGATGACGTGACGGATGAGCTGACGGCGCGGGAATTTGCCCGTCTGGAATCCGGGGAAGTCATTGTGCATGACCGCCTGTTTGATGTGTCCGGACTCAACCGTCGCGAGGAAGGTCTTCTCTCCAGCCGTCCGCAGGGGGCTCCCTTGTCGCGCCGCTTGCAGGCTTATGGTGTTTACAACATCTATTTCATGCTTGATTTCGGTTCTTTCCGGGATATCCAGCGTCATCGCAACGGCTTGTGCCGCATGCCGCTGGTGGATGGCCGGTTCGGCATGCACCGCTGGTATCTGGATGACTTGGAATCCAAGCTTTCCCCGCTGGATTTTGCCGCCCTCAAGGGGGCGATCGACGAGCAGTTTGAGGCGATTGCGGCGCTGGATCAGGGAACGCCGACGCAAAACCAGTACCTCTATCCGTTGGGAACGGCCGTTCTCTGTCACATGACCTACAGCCTGCCGGAAATGGTGTATGTGGCCGAGCTGCGTTCCGGGAAAACCGTTCATCCCAGCCTTCGCCTCATTGCCTGGGGGATGCTGGATGCCATGACGGACCGTCATCCGAAACTGGCCCTTTACGGGGATCGGGATCTGGACAGCTGGACGGCCAGGCGCGGCACACAAACCATTGATGTCAGAAACGGTAAATGAAGGATTTCACATATGTGGAAGATACTGCATAAAGGATGTTGTTTGGGGCGAGTCTTGGGGCAGATTACCGGCCATCCCTTGAACCGAAAGCGCAAAATGCTGGCTGTGCTGCGGTTTGTATGGTGGCAGGTGTACAGTCGTCTGGTGGGTAGGCCGGTTGTTATGTCCTGGATTAAGGGATCCCGGTTTTTCGCCCGCACCGGCGAACATAGTATGACCGTCAATATTTATAATGGATTGCATGAATTTGAGGACATGACCTATGTCCTTCATGTCTTGAGTTCAGACGACCTGTTTGTGGATATTGGGGCCAATGCGGGTTCCTATAGCATTCTTGCGGCAGGTGTATGCGGGGCGAGGGTAATAGCCTTCGAACCTATACCAGAAACATATGAACGCTTGCGGAAGAATATGGCGCTGAATCATCTTGAACAAAGAGTGGAGTGCCATAACATGGCTTTGGGGGCCCATGCGGAAGAGCTGGTGTTGACGGGCTCGCAGGATTGTATGAACCATGTACTGGCGGATGCAGAATATGCAGCAACGACTGTTCGGATACAGGCCGATACGCTGGATTCCATGATGGGCTCGTCCAGGCCCTTTATGCTGAAGATGGATGTGGAGGGTTTCGAATGGAATGTTTTGCAGGGGGCACAGGCGGTACTGCGGCAGCCGACCTTGCAGGCCATCCTAGTGGAAATTAACAGTGGGGCGGAGCGATATGGAGTAACAGGAGCCAAAATTACAGCCCTATTGGTTGATCACGGCTTTATGCCTTATCGATATCATCCGGAAACGAGGGATTTTGAGATGCTTTCCGGACCAAACACGACAGGGAATACCCTGTTTATTCGTGATATAGAGGAGGTGCATCGTCGGGTGAAATCGGCGGTGTCTTTTTGCGTACACGGAGTCTGTTTCTAAATTCCGTTGGGGATGGCCATGGTATGATGGGCACGAGTTCATACATGAACATGGCCCGGCCTGTCATTATCAGGTAGAGGAAGATGCTTGCAGACCATACCAACATGCGTACGGGTATGGAAAGCTTGAGCTGCTGTCCTAGTGTCATCAGGAGCAGGATGCCAAATCCTGCTAAGGTCAAGCCGAGGATGGCGGGGCGTTTGAGCCAAGACACGGTTTTTGGTTCTCGGATGACGACAGCCGTGACTCCGATCAGGATGGGGAGGCAGCCAATTACGGCCCATAATCCAATGACTATGGGTACGGATAGGTTGCCGAATTTGGCGAGTGGCAGGAGCAGGATGGATAGGACAATGTGCAGCCAGGTGCCGATGGCTAGGATGCCTTCATGACGATAGGCATTTAGCAGACTAATAAAAGGGATGAAGAGGGTGGCTAGGAAAAGCCAGCCAGTCAGGGCTAGAGTTGCGGACATAAGATGGGGAGGAACCGAGCCTAGCCAAAGTTGGTAGAAAGGTTCTCCGAACATGATGACCCCGCCTTGTCCACAGGTGGAAATCACTAGTAGGGCTAGGAAGCTGGAGTGCATTAGGTCGGTTGTTTTGTCCGTCTGGTGATTCTGGTGGAAACGCGCCAGTACCGGAAACAGTGATTTTACAATTCCGCCTGTGGCCATATCCATGACGGTGCGGGTGAGCCGGAAGGCTACATCGAACACAGCTACGGAAGGTAGGCCGAAGCTACCTGCCAGGATAAATCGGAACAGGGGATCGCGCAGGTTGCCACCCAACTGGGACAGGTAGAGGTATTTGCCGCGTCGGATGAGGTGACCGAGGTGATGCCGGAAGGCTACAGGGTTGCCGATGGGGGGGAGGGCATCTCGGAAGCCTGGAAGGATCCGTAGCACCTGTCGATGATACAGATTGTATTCTACTATGGATGAACACAGGGCACCCACAGCAAACCCTTCGATGGGATGGCCCAGCAAGGCGCCGGCAATGTTGAGTATGAGCAAGAGGACCGGGGTGGAAATCGTCACGAGTTGAGTATAGACGATTTGGGTCTGTGCTACCAAGATGGAATTTTCTATTTTGCTTGCTAGGACCGTTGTTCCAGTGAGGATGAGGCAGGTTAGGTCCAGTAGAAAAAAAGCAGGATTAGTAATGCCTGGTAGGTATATACAGCGGCCCTGCCACAGAGGGAAGCTGAATAGCACTCCCATGAATAAGAGAGTTGTCAAGAGCAGGTAGAATAGGTGGGCTGTTTGGTATTCGGCACCATGTTTTCGGGCGAGGTCCGGTCCGTTGTTCTGTGTCATCTCACGGGTGAACAAGGCACTGAAGCCGGCATCAGCCAGACTGAGATAGGTGATGATGGTGGCCAGCAGCGACCAGAGGCCAAGAACCTCCAGGCCAAAACGCTTCAGGATGAGCGGATAAAGAACTGCATAGCTGATGATGGGTATGGTGTAGCGCAGGGGCCCGATGAGGGCTGACAGGAGGATCTCTTGCTCTGGGGATCGGGGCTTGGTCATTTTATCTGACATCTGTTGTAGGAGAATTTACGGGTGATATGGCGGACAACCAAAATGAATAGGATTGGTGAAATCAAATAGCCACCAGATAGTAAGCTTGTGTGGAACTGTGATGAGAAGAGCCAGAATGAATTTAGACCTATAATGGCAGTAAAGCATGTGCGTATAGTTCTGTTTTTGATATTGTATTCTACCCAACTCCAATAAGTGACGAGTAAGCCGACTATAATGCTGTTGATAAGGATTCCTATCAAGCCAAAAGATGCGTAAGATGAGCCTAGAAAACCGGTCTGCCAGCTCGTTAGTACGGCATTGTTTATATAATATCTAGGTAAGTCTACGGTTGGCAGCTCAAGCGGCATATCGAACAAATTAGCAAAGAAAGGAATGTTCATTAGGCCGGTGTATGGAAATTGTTTCGGATAGGCGTCGAACCAGAGAATTAGGTTGTCGCTAGTGGCGAAGAATATACGGTAGATAAGAGTGTCTACGATGTCGTTTATAGCAGTGCTGCTGTTTTCTATTAGATTACGGTACTGTATGGTGTAGAGCATGTATATTAGGGCGACGGTCAGTATGATGAGGATAGGAATGCGGACAATAATCGACCGGATTCGAATGCCCCGATTATTCATAATTAAGGACTTTTTCATTACGAGGAATGTTATTACAATATAATATAGGAAGAACATTTTGTTTAATTGGATTGAGGTCAATATTACCATGGATAAGGCTATAAAGGTATTTTTAAAAAAATCCTTACGGTTTTCATGTATTGATGCTAGGAGGAGTGTAAACATGATCGGAATTACAGCATAGCGGACTGATGCCATGATCCGAAGTGCTGGTGTCTGGGAGAATAACGTCCGTCGGATTTCAGTATAACTGTATGTTGATGTATCGAATATATATCTCAGATTTTCCTGTATGATATTAAAATAGTTATGTCCATCTATCGCGATGACAACCGAAACGAAAATAAATGTAAAGGCGATGGAAATGTGACGGATCGATCTCGCAATGGCTGTGTTCGAGATAGGAGCGCGATCTATGTGGATTGGGGATCTCCAAAGTACCCTACCCAGTGAAATTCCTAGAATCAAGCCGAGGTATCCAATGGCAAGGCCAATGCTATAGAGCAGGTGTGTCGTGCTACCTACGTTTACTATCGTATAGCTAATTTTGTGCATTGGGGTAAGTATGCAGGCATGGAATCCATATCCCAACATTAGAAACACAAAAAAGAAATCCAAACTTGAGATATAATTGCGACGTCGGATTCCAAGATAGGTTAGCATCAATAGCACTAGAAGGATAATATCAATGAATGAGAATATAGCCATTGTTGTAGCAATTCCATTTTGAAGGGGAATAGGATTATGAGTAAATTTTGAGGAGGTATTTTACGCCTTTAGCAAAACATGCGCAATCGGCGTTGTTTGATAATGTTAGAGAGGCTTTTGCCATCCTGCGCCATTCCGCTTCATTGGAGGAGAGGTGCAGCATGAGGCGTGCCAGGCCTTCGGGATTGTCGGTTTCGATGGAATAACCGTTGATGGCGTTTTGGACCAGGCTGTCCCTGGCGCCCACTGTTTCGCCGCAGAGGACGGGCAGGCCCATGGCGATGGCTTCGTTGACCACCAGCCCCCATTGTTCGTCAAAGCTCGGCAGCAGAAGGCAAAGGCTGGTGCCGAGAAGTTTCGCCACCGCTTCTTCCTGCTGGAAACCATGGAACACCACGCCTTCCACGCCCAGCTCCGCCATGCGGGCGCGGATGGTGGTTTCTTCCGGGCCAGAGCCGCAGAGATGCAGTTCGCGCGCATGTTCCCCCGCCAGTTCCCGGTAGCGGGCATAGGCGGTGACGAGCATCGGGATGTTTTTTTTGGGCACGAACCGGCTGACCATGGTGAAGTGGCGGTCGGTGAAAGCGGTGCCGTCCGGGGCGGGGGCGATGGCGGCGTTGCGCCGCACCCGTTTGATGGACAGGGTATTGTAGCCCTCCTCCACCGGGCGTTTCCGGAAACCGAGGAAGCGCAGGTATTCGGCTGCGCGTCGGCCAGAGACAAGGGCGCCGTTGTAGGGCAAAAACAGGAAAGGCTTGCACAGTTCAAGGCCAAGCTTGCGTGGCTTGTCATCGAACTTGGAGTTTGCCATCACAAATACCTTCTTGCCGAAAAGGTGACAAATGAGGGCTGTAAAAAAGATGTGTGGAAGCTGGTATTCGCACAGGAAGACATATCTTGTTTTCTGGTGCAGGAGATTCCGCAACAGGGCAAAAAGGATGCGAAAACAGGGAGGCGTATCATGGTTGGGGAACAAGGTGATGAGGGAGAAGCCACGACCTTCCGTTACCTTATCCCACGCATAGGCTTTGTTGCCGCCGGTTTTTTGGATTCCGGAGACGGCAAAACGATTCCCCAAAAGTTTTTGTACGGCTTCGATACGGTCGAGGTGGTAGGGGGCGTATTTCCCCCAGACAAAAATGATCTTCTTTTTCATGGGATTTTCCAAAATTTTCCAAGCTCCACGTCGGCATTGTCGGGGGTGAAAGGACACCACCCTGCCGTGTGGGCGAAGGTGATCTCGCCAAACAGGATGGATTGCTGGTTCGGGCTGTAGAAATCTACGCGTACGGCGTCCCATCCGGCACCGATTTTTTCGGCGAGCGCCACCATGCCGTCCCACAGAAGCGGTTTTTGCAGATCAGGGATTGCGGGATAACGTTGGCGGAAAGGCAGTATGTCAAAATTCCGGGTGACTAGGGTTAGGGTATGATCATTCGTTCCTCGGCCAATATCGATTTCCACAAACCCAACTTTGCTATCAAACACAAAAAAACGATAATCAACGGGCATCGGCAGAGTGCCATCAAAGATAAGCTTTTCCACGATCAGGCGTGGGGGGATGGCAAGATACCAGCGTTCGTTGCTGAAGTATCCGTAACGGTCGGAAAGGATACGTCGGCATTGATCTCGTATGGTTTTTTTATCGAAATGTTCTCGATTTTTGACAAAGATGTTGAGCGCCGAGCCATGTGTGCCCTTGATGACGAAGCTGTCCGGAAGTTTGGCAAAGTCGATGTCTTCGGCACGTTCGTAAACACCGTAAACCTCATTGAGGTATTGCGGGCCGATGGTTTTGGCCACATGTTCCCGCACCGCCCACTTGTCGGCCAGCTGCGGCGGGATCTCCTTCCAGCGGTAAAGCTTGCGGTGCAGGATCTTTTCATTGAAACTGCGCGGATGACGGATGTGCGGGATGTAACCCAACTTTCTCGTCGCCATGAAAACTTCATAAAGCTTCATGCCCAGCAACCGGCGCAGGAGGGTTTTTATGGCGTTTTTTATACGGTTTTTCATCAGAGGCCTAGTTTTGGTCGGAACGATGGGGCAGGAGATTTTGGCTGGGACATTGGCACAGTTTCCATTTTCAGAGCAAGGGTTTACAGCCGGATGGAAGGGAAAGGGTCATTGTGGGCGGCAGACCTCGACAAAACGTGTTGTGAATGCCGTTGTGGCAGGCGTGGTACAGATAGGGCAAAGATACGTCATGGCATGTTCCATAGATGGCTGATTTCCATATCGAAAGCCTTGTCGGTGAAACGCTGCCAGCCGGCGGCGGGCGTCATGGTGATTTCCCCGAAGATGATGCTTTCCTGATTGGGACTGTAAAGGTCAATTCGCACAAAATCCCACCCCCAGGCAAGCTTTTCTGCAAGTTGGATCATTTTTTCCAGCAGCGCCGGTTTCTCGTCTCTTGGGGGGGAAGGTTGGCGGAACGGATAAACCATGCGTTCCCAGTTGCGGCTGTAAACCCGGCAGGTGTGATGGGACGCATGACGGTTCCTGTCCACTTGCACATATTCCACGCGGCCGTCGAAGACATAGAACTTGTAGTCGGAGATTTCATCAAGGGTTTGGTCTGAAAGGCATCTTTCCGCCATGATTCGTGGCGGAATGCGGTCGTAGTAAAGTTCATTGGTCAGGTAACCATAGCGGGTGGCAAGGAATCGGCGGCATTTTTTCCGTACGGTCCCCTCGTCAAATTCTTCCCGGTTCTTCACGAAGATGTTCATGTGCGAGCCATGGGTGACCTTGAGGACAAAGCTTTCCGGCAGCTTGGAAAAATCGATGTCCTCGGCGCAGTCAAAAACCCCGTAAACCTCATTGAGGTATTCCGAACCGATGGTTTTGCCCACATGTTCCCGCACCGCCCATTTATCGGCCAGTTCCGGCGGGATTTTCTGCCAGCGGTAAAGCTTGCGGTGCAGGATCTTTTCGTTGAAGCTTCGCGGATGCCGGATGTGCGGAATGTAACCCAACTTTCTCGTCGCCATGAAAACTTCATAAAGCTTCATGCCCAGCAGGCGGCGCAGCAAGAGTTTAAACTGTATCTTCATGATGGGAACAGGATGGCGTTGGCCAGTTCAGCAAATTGGTCTTGCGCGCCTTCGTGGGCGGATGCCATGCGTGTGATGCCTGCCTGTGACAGGCCTTTCCAGATATCCGGTGTTTCCATCATCCGGGCCAGAAGGGGGAGGGCGTGGTGGGCAAAATCGTCCCCGCCGGACACCACCAGCCCGCAGCTTTCATCCACATCGGACGGAATGCAGCCCCGGTTGAAGGCGATGACCGGAATGCCGCGGGACAGGGCCTCGAACACCACAATGGGCTGGGCCTCGTCGGCATAGCGGGTGGGGAACAGGAAAACGTCAATATCCGAAAAGAAATCCTCTTTTTCCTGTCCATCCACCGCTCCGCGCCATTCGAGGCACTCCGGCATTTCACGCAGGGCATCTTCAATGGTTTTCCGGACCTGCGGATAAAAGGGAGGGCCAGCGAGGATGCCATGCAGGGCAAGGCCTTGCGCGCGGCCTTTTTCCAGAACGTCCAGGAAATCGTCCAGGCCCTTTTCATGGCAGAGGTTGCTGAGCAGGCCGATGCGCAAGGGTGTGTGCGGCATGCGGTTTTCCGGAGCCTGCGCAGGCGGGTTGTAGAAGGCGTTGGAGACCACCAGCTGTTTTTGCGCGGATGGATAACGGGTGCAAAACATGCGCGCCTGGGTTTCGCACAGGAATACGTGGGTCATGCGCGTGCCGCCCAGCCAGCTTTCCAGGCGCATCAGGCGGGAAGGGCGATCAATGTAACGAAAGGAGCGGTGGTGCAGGAACAGGCGGGTACCAAGCAGCCGCGCCAGGCCCACAAGAAGGGTGTCGTAAAGGATTCCGTACCCGGCGGCAGCGCACAGGTAGCAGGCCCGCTGCGGGTGTTTGCGTCCATGCAGAAGGGCCGCCGCCGCTTTCAGGTATCCTGTGGCGCGGTTCAGGTGATAGCGGGGGGAACGGGCATCAAGCCCTCCGCCCGAGGTGCGGATGGCGACAATGGCGTGCCCGACCCCTTGCGCTTCCAGACGCCTGAGGACATTTGCACTGCTGCGGGCCGCGCCATGCATGGGGGGCGGCAGGGGCGCGACAAAAACAAGATGGGTCATGGCGCGAGCTGCACCGTCCATGTGGCGCTGGTCGCCGGAATGTCGCCCGCCATCAGCTTGACCATGATCTGGCGCGCCGCTGCCACGGGGCCATCCAGAGGCATGGCGCGGAGCTGGATCCGGTCGCCGGGCTGAACGGTTGTGGAGGCTTGAGCAGGGGTTTCTTCCCAGGTGTTGTTGTCATTGCCTGCCCGCAGGACGCGCAGGACGGTTTCCGCAAAAATCTCGGAATAGCCATCGAAAGCAAAAGGATCGTCGATGGAGATGGTGAGGGCGCCGGTAAAGCCTTCAAGGGTTTGAGTGTTGGACATGATGCTGGTTCCGGCAACGCCTTCGCTGGAGGTAAAGGACAATGTGTTAGGAACATAATCACGTGTGCCGAGCTGCCATGATACTGTCTGGATACCAAGGAGGGCTTCGATTTGGCGTGTGGCTCCGGGAGATGTTATTGTTGTTGCCTTGAACCAGAAATACTGGCCGCTGCGCGCATGGCCCGGATACATGCTCCAGCAATTGTCGGAGGCGGGAGGTTGTGCGGCGCTGTCGGTGACGCAGTAACCATGGGATCCGCCCGATGAATATGTCATGAGAACGGGAACAATGCTATTGGGCACCAGCTTGAGCGGGCCGAAGCCCCGCACGACCTCTATGTCTGGATCCTGATCGAGGCTGGGAGGCAGGATGCTGCGGCCTTCCGTGTCTTCAAGGGTGGGATCCGGGGAAAGGTTTGTGTCGCTGCCAATCGCGTTTTCGAGCAGGTATTTGACTTCCCCGTAACGGGCGCGGATGTCATCCGGAGAAATGGGCTGGGTGCCCGGCATGGCGCCCACAGACGTTACGATGATGCTGTCATAGGCGGTATCAATTTCTCTGCTGCCGGTTTCGTTGGTCACGCTGACGCGGCCAACATGGCCGTCCGGGTCGGGCAGCAGGATGACCTGCATGCCGGAAGGCAAGGTGTGGAAAAGGTCGATGATGACAGCCGTGCCGCGCACACCGATGGTGCCGACAGGCGTGTTGATGACCATGGCATCCTCGCCGGATTTGGCAATGGCGCCGCTGACAAAGGCATAAATGCCTTCAAGGATGGACCAGAGCCCGCGCGAACCACTGTTGTGGAAGTCGATGGTGATGGTGGAATTGGGGTCGATCGCAAGGTTGGTGCCGTCAATGAAGCCAATGACAAGTGAGCCGGATCCATCGGTTTTAATGGTATCTCCCTGGTAGATCTTGCTGCGTTCGGCAAGGTCTGTCATGCCTTCTCCCTCCCGCGTAACGGTGGCACCGGGATTTGCGGCCAGAACCATGCCGACATGGGCGGAAAGGTCATCCTGTCCCGGAATGGTGCGCCGCAGGACGTATTGTTCGGCGTGGGCAGGCAGGGCAAGCAGGAGACACAGGACAAGGGAGATCAGGCGGGGCATGTTTTTGGTCCTCGTTTGGTAGGGACAAAGGGGCATCAGGGTTCGGTGCAGCAAGGATCCCTGGGATCCATGGCGGGATTGGCGGCCGCAGTGCGGCTGGTGCAGGCCATGGGGTTTGATGGATTTCCGGATTCCACGCAGCAGGGCAGGATGGGGCCATCAAACCCCAGTCGGCTTCTGGTGGACTGACAGGTGTTTTCAGCTTTTGTGTCGTTTCCGATGATGGTGCGCAGTTCGTTGTTCAGGATGTTCCAGACCTGTGCCGGCGCGCCCGGAAGGTCACTGAGGTATTCTTCGTTCACCAGGCAGTCCAGCTCGAGCAGCAGGCCGTTTGCGGTGCAGGAATCCTGAAGGGTTTTTCCGGAGTCATCCTCAAACATCGTGATGGCGCTCAGGATTTGTTCCTGTTCGGCCATGAGGCGGGATGCGGATGCATCAGACAGGTAGCCACGAAAGACTCCGCCGCCATAATAAGCGGCAATCATGGTTGTAACGGCCACCAGCGCAATGGCAATGGCTGTGGCAATCAGGTTGCCCATGTTTCCCGACCCCCTTTACATGAAACGGCATATGGACAAGCATACCTTTTCAGGGAGGTGGGGTCAAAGCTTTTTACAATGAAAGCAGGGCAAAAAGGGCCAGCAGGAACCCCAATCCGGCAAAGCTGGCCAGCCAGGCTTTCCTGTCCATCATGTTGCGGCCCTTTTCATCCACAAGGACGTCGCTGGAAAATCCTGTGCGTTTTATCAGGTTCTTGTGTTCCGGAAGGCCGCTGCCTGCAATGTGACTGGCCACCGGTTTCCAGTTGGAAAGGGCGGGCGTTCCCATCTGGTCGGTTGTCCAGATGAAAAGGGTGTTGCCATTTTTCAGGCGCAGGGCGACACCTTCGGTTTGGGCGCTGGCGAGCAACAAGGCCTGGCCGCGGGGGCCGCGTCCAAAGGCGCTTGCAATGAACAGGAGGTTGACCAGCCATTTGGGGGAGGTCTTGGCAGCCGGGGCGGTCCATTCCATGGCATCAAAAGGCAGGATGAGCGTTCCGGCGACATGCGTGAGGACCAGGCCTTCCGGAATGGGGCGAACCGAAAAAGTGGCGGCGGCGGCGGTTTGAATGGCCAGGAAAGCGCCCATGGCCGCCATCGGCCACAGCACCAGGGTTATGGGAAGGGCCGTTGCAAAAACCCGCTGGCTTCCGCCTGCAATGAAGATGGGCAGGATGTAGAAACCATAGAGTATCAACGCTGTCACAAGATCGGACGCCACCATGCGCCAGCGGTGGTAATGGGCTGCGCCCTTCGGATGGCGTGGATATCCCGCCAGAAGATGGAGAAGAACGCCCGCCATCAGCAGGAGAGAGCCAACGGTCCGGAAAGGGTGGAACAGGGCGGGGGGAATGTCGGGGCCGGAAAAGCCTGCGCCTAGCGTGAAATCGCTGTCATGGAAAGTCTGGCGGCGCAGTTCGAGGATGTGTTCTCCGGCTGCAATATAGCAGGGGGTGGAAATGCGGGTGTCAAGGCCGGAAAGGGCAGGGTCGCCGGGGGCAAAAAAGAGGGGGCGTCCCGAGGGTCTTGTGTCGTCCGGGCTGGCGCGCCAGAGCCATGCGGCACCTGGCCGGGCTTCGCTGGCATCCAGGAGGTTTGCGATGGTTTGCGGGGAAAGACTCGCTGTCTGGAGACAGGCGCGGGTTTTTTCCGACGCAAAGTCGGCAAGGGAAAGGGCTGCCAGGCGCTGGTTTTCGGAGGAAAGCGCACGGATGCCGGTGCGCAAGGCCGTCTGTTCCTGCGCAAAGTTGACAGGGCGCAAGGAAATGATGGGGGCTGTCGGGGTCAGGAAGGCCAGCCAGATTCCGCCCAGGATCAGGATGCTGGATGCCAGGCGGGCAATTCCGGCGGTTCCAGGCAGGAATGGGAGGGTGGCATTGGTTGTTTTTTCGGGTTTCATGGCAGCCTTTCCAGGTTTTTCGGGGGCATTATCCTTGTTTTCATGAAAGCATGCAATGCTCCTATACGGAAATCCGGTTGCACTTGGACGCAATGACGGGTAAATTGTTGGGAGAACGGAAATTATCCGCCTTGTCCGTTCATAGGGAGGGGCGACCCGGGCAGACGTTATGGTCCGGCAAACGGAATGATTTTTAAGGAGACGGAAAGCCATGCTTAAAAACGTGTGCCATGTTCTGTTTGTTCTCATGGTCATGGGTGGTTCAGCCCTTGCCCGCGAAGTGGCAACCGAGGGGCATGGCACCAGCTTTGCCCTGGCGGTGCAGGATGGCCTGCGTCAGGCTGTGGCCCAGGCGTCCGGCGTGGATGTCCAGGCGACAACGCAGGTACAGGGTATGAAATGGGTGCGCGATGATATCACCACCCATGCGCAAGGCTATGTGACTGATTATGAGATTCTTTCGGAAGAGGAAAATCCGTCGGGGACGCATGTTGTGAAATTGCGCGCCAATGTCAATGCCGGGCGCATCCGCAACCATGCTGAAGCCCTTGAAATCCTCATGAAGCTGTCCGGGCACCCGAGGGTTGTGGTTCTTGGGCTTGATGATGAGCTGGAAAGCATTTCTCCGGTCATGCCGGATTTTGCCCTTCTCACGGAGACGGTGGCTGGCATTTTTCGGGATGATTTCCGTTTTGACGTGGTGGAAGAAGAGCGGCGCATTCCCAACAAGACCCGCAAGGAAGCCCTGGCGGCTGTGCATGGAACGGCAGATTATGCCATTCTTGTCCGGGTGGAGCGTTTGGAATCCCCGGTTATCGGTGAAGTCCGTCTGTCCCTTGACGCAGTGCGCCTGTCCGATGGCAAGGCCATTTCCAGCCGCAGCGAAGATGTTTTCATGCCGCACCACCGGTTCCGGAGGGGAAGGGTTCCTTCAGACCGCATGGCGGTGGATGCCGTTCTTGCCCACGTGTTTCCGCTGGGCGTAGAAATGGCGCAGGACATGGTGGATGACCTTCAGGCAGAAAACATGCCGGGAGAAGGCCTCCAGTACCGACTTTCCTTCCAGGGATTGCCCGCATATGTGGTTGACGGGTTTGGGGAAGCCCTTGCGGGCTTGCCGGGTTTCGTGCGTATCCATCTTGAGAAAAGGGATGGCCATGCGCTTGTATTTTCCTTCTGGTCGAGCCTGCCCAATGCGGAGCTGGTGGACCGGGAGATTCGTGAGTTGCTTGATGACAGGGGGATTTCCCATCGTTTTCGGGTTGAGGGCCGTGTACTGAGTTACAAGGCTGTGGATCCTGTCTTTGAGTGATGTTGGGGCATCTCGCCCAGTGCGTACCAAAGTGGAGAGTGACATGAAGAAAACCAGTTACCTGCTGATGTCGGCGATTGCCGCATTTGCCTGGCTGCTTGCACCGGGCATGGCAAAGGCTGCTGACAAGCCAAACCTCCTCGTCATGGGGGAAGATGCGGATGAAGATACCGTTCCTCGTGACAGCCGCGTGTTCCGTCGCGTGGTCAATGAGCTGCAAAACCAGCTCAACAATGAAGGCTACAATGTCTTCGACGAAACGGCCATTACCCTTGACGGGTATGTTCAGGGCCGCGTGCGCCGCACCGATGCCGAAATCATCGACATCGCCCGCAGCGTCACCCGTCCGCCAATTGATGTGGCGACCATGTTCATCATTTATGCCAGTGCAGAAGTCCTGCCGTACACGACCAAGGTCCGGACCCGCATCGAAGGCCGTTTGCTCAACGTCCAGACCGGACGCAGCATGGGCAATTTCGAGGTGGAATCGCCGACGACCTGGCGTGCGCCGGTTAATTGTTCGCGCGAATGCATCCTGGAAACCGTAGGGACCCATGCCCGCGAGCTGGCCATGAGCCTTGGGGATGTGCTGGTGCAGAAACTGACCAACGAAGTGACCGGTGGTGCAGCGACCTACATGCCGGAATCCGGCATGGCGCCTGCCCCGGCTCCCATTGGTGGCGGTTTGAATGGCGGCAGCCAGAACCCGGGGTATGTGACCCAGTATGTCCTGACCTTCGAGAATTTCACCACCCGTGAGATGCTCGACTGGGAAGACTATCTGCGGATCTTCTCCGGCTATCGCAGCCATCGCGCCATGGAAGACACTGGCATGGTGCATCGCATCTGGTACGAGTCCTCCATCGATGATGCCAAGCTGCACCGCAACCTGCAGAAGGCGGCGGACAAGCTCGGCGCCGATGTGCGGATCACCAAGGACCGTAATGAATACAAGGTCCAGAAGATCGGCATGCGCAAGATGGGTGGCCCGCGTCAGGACGCCTGGTAAGAATGGTCGGGCGGGTGTTGCTCCCGTGGGGTAACGCCAGCCTGGCGCTTTTTATGGATCATGCGTGGTTCCTGTTGGAACCCTGGTTCTTTTGGGGGCCACGCATGTTTCCTGTTTCCGGGGGGATTCCTGGACCATGCCTTTCTGACGGGCGTTTGTTCCGAAAGACATTTGTGGCGGCATGTATTTTTGTCCCGGGAGGTGCACGATGAAACTGCGAATCCTTTTTATGTCCGGCATCCTGATGACGGTGGCAGGAGGTGTTCCTGCCTTTGCCGGATACCTTGAAAAACAAGCTGTTTCGCAGAAAGGCCCTGAGGCCGTTCTGGACTGGACGTCCGGCATTCTTGAGGTGGTCGGCCGGGCAACAGCCCCGGATCGGGGGTCTGCGGTTCAGCGCGAAATCATGGCCATCGAGGCCGCGCGTGCCATGGCGTACAAACACCTGGCGGAATCCCTGCATGGGGTTCGGGTGCAAGCCCATACCACGGTTGGGAACATGGCCCGCGTCATGCAGGATGTTTCTACCGCCGTGAATGGTATGGTCACGGGGGCCGTTCCCGTGTCTGAAAGTGTTTCCTGGGTTTCGGATATCCGTGATGGCAGCGCCGTAGCTGCCGCACCTTGGGCGGAAGTTGTCTTGCGCATTTGCTTTGACCGCAGTGCGCCGGAGTGTGCATCGGTTCCGGAAACCCTCTATGAGGGGATCAATCTTGCGCAGCTTCTTCCCATGCCGCACAAGACGTTTGGCCGTTCCGATGCCGGGCGTTACCTAACGGATTCGTATCAGGATGAAAATTATACAGGGCTGGTTGTCGATCTTGACAAACAGGTCTTTCTTCCAGTTCTGGCTCCGGAAATCGTCACGCCTGACGGAAAAATGGTTTTCGCAGGACGGCGGGTGGATTCCCGTATTCTGGCCACACATGGTCCAGTCCGTTATGCGCAAACACTCGAGGCCGCCCGCGATGCCAGGTTTGTCGGAAACAATCCCCTGATACTCCGCGCCCGGGATGTTACGGAAGACAACCAGATTGTCATTGATCCCCATGATGCCGCCATTCTTGTAAGGACCAGCCTTGAAGACAAGGATTTCCTGCGTCTTGGCAAGGTGGTTCTTGTTCTGCCCTGATGTCTCGCATTCTTAAAAATAAAGGAGATGAAAAGATGCTGAAAAAACTGTCCCTGCCCCTTGCCGGGCTCGCTCTCCTGCTGGGGGGCTGCACCACTTATGTCCCCACCGGTGGGTTTTCCGCTGTCCTGCCAGCCCTGACAGCAACGCCTCCGGGGGATCGCCTGTCCTATGACGACTTGCATATCCTCAATAGCGTTGCCCAGGACAATCTGGAAGAACGCACCAGTGGCCGTGAGGATTTCTGGCGCAATGTGCAGACCCGCAATTTTGGTTCGGTGGTGTCCTTTGGCGTGATTTATGCCGGAGATGGGACGCCCTGCCGTGACATGGAACAGACCGCGACGGTCCGGGGCCGTGTGGCGCGTGCCCGTGGGCGTGCCTGCCGGGCATCAAATGGAATCTGGGGCGTGATCCAGAGCTATGGCCTGCCGTCGGGAACGACCAGTGGAACATTTATGCCGCCTGTGACGGGGATCAATCCGCCGCCGACGCATCCTGTCCAGAACCCGCCTGTCCTTGCTCCGGGTCAGCCCGGACACTGGCAGACCCTGGGAGATTCCCTGGCACCGGGTGGCGCAAAGCGCAATGATGGCTGGCAGGGCGAATCGTTCTGATCAGCGGTCATTTTTGAAAAAAGTCCCGGGCATCAGATGGTGTCCGGGACTTTTTATTTCCACTTGGCATTTTTATAAAACATGGGTATGGTGCTGACCGCGATAAGTGCGGGTTCAGAATTGACGCCCGCCCATGCAACAATGTTTTCAGGTGCCGTGTGCCAAGTCCCATGCATTCCATTTCTGGCTGCTTAAAAGCGCCGTTTATCGGCATGATGGCTTGCGCTCTGCGCCTTTCCCAAACCCATGACGCACCCTTCCTTTTTATCGCCGGAAGTCCGGTGCGCCCAGGAGATTCCCTTTTATGTCACAAATCATGCTTATCGATGCCACCCAGTCGGAAGAGACACGGGTTGCAATAGTTGACGCCCAGCGGCTGGAGGAGTTCGATTTTGAAACCGCCGCCAAGAAACAGATCAAGGGCAATATTTACCTTGCTCGTGTAACGCGGGTGGAGCCTTCGCTTCAGGCCGCTTTTGTGGAATATGGCGGCAATCGCCATGCTTTCCTTCCTCTTGCGGAAATCCATCCGGATTATTACCAGATCCCGGCCAGTGATCGGGAAAAGGTGCCTTCCACGCGTGAGAAGGCGGCTGTTCAGGAAATGCCGGAGGTGACGGCACCGTTGCCCTCCACGGAAGATGTTCCGGAAGGAAAAGGGGTTGAAACCTCCAAATCTGAACAGGAGCAGCCAGAGGCTGTCCCTGCTGCGGAAGCGGATGTCGAAACATCGGAAGACGTGGAAAACAGGGGCGATGAGACGCCTGCCGCGCCTTTGGCTGAAGGTGAAGCGCCCCAGCAGGTGGATGTCGTCGGGGGGGACCTGTCCGATGACATGCGTCGCGCCCGTCGCAGCCAGCGCCGCAACTACCAGATCCAGGAAGTCATCAAGCGCCGCCAGATCATGCTGATCCAGGTGACCAAGGAAGAGCGTGGCAGCAAGGGCGCTGCCATTACCACCTACCTGTCTCTGGCCGGACGTTACTGTGTCCTCATGCCGAACACGGCAGACGGGGGCGGGGTGAGTCGCAAGATCAGCAATCCGACGGACCGCCGCCGGATGAAAGACCTCATTGCCGACCTCAAGGTTCCCGATGGCATGTCCGTCATCCTTCGGACCGCAGGGATTGAACGCAACAAGACGGAAATCCGCCGCGATCTTGATTATCTCCTGCGTCTGTGGGACAGCATTCGCGAGCTGACGTTTGAATCGATTGCGCCTGTCCTGGTCCATGAGGAAGGGAATATTGTCAAGCGGGCCATCCGTGACCTTTACCAGCGCGACATGGAAGCTGTTGAAGTGGCCGGTGAGGAAGCCTACAAGACGGCCAAGGACTTCATGAAGATGCTCATTCCCAGCCATGCCCGCAAGGTACGGCTCTACAAGGATGATGCCCAGCCCCTGTTTGCGCGCTACCGGGTCGAGGAGCAGATCGACGCCATCCACAATCCCATGGTGCATCTGCCCTCCGGCGGTTCGATCGTCATCAATTCCACGGAAGCGCTGGTGGCCATCGACGTCAATTCCGGTCGTGCCACCCGGGAACGCCATATCGAGGATACCGCCCTCAAGACCAATCTCGAGGCGGCGGATGAAATTTCCCGCCAGCTTCGCCTGCGTGATCTGGGGGGCCTTGTGGTCATCGATTTCATCGACATGGATGAAAGTCGTCACAATGCGGCGGTGGAACGACGCATGAAGGAGGTCATGAAGGGGGATCGCGCCCGCATCCAGATTGGCCGTATTTCGCCCTTTGGCCTGCTGGAAATGTCACGCCAGCGCCTGCGCCCCAGCCTGATTGAAACCCATTTTGAATGCTGCCCGATTTGCCGGGGTATTGGGGTTGTGCGTTCGATCGAGGCTTCGGCCCTGTCGGTATTGCGCGCCATTGAACAAGAGGGTGTGGAAGGGCGTTTTGGCGAGATCGTCATCAAGACGCCTTCCGAAGTCTGCCTTTACCTGCTCAACCAGAAGCGTGCCATGTTGGCGGCCATTGAAACCCGCTACACCATGCTGGTGCGCCTGCTGCCTGAAGCCTCCCTGTTCCGGCCCGCGTTTGAAGTCGAGCGTTTGCAGCGTCGTGCCGTGGAAATGCGACCCCAGCCCGCTCTGCCTGTTCATCCTGTGGCCGATGAGCCGATTGTGGACGAAGAGGCGGATGAGGTGGACGTTGTTGAAGCGGTTGACAACAAGCCTGTGGAACCCCGCAAGGACAATGCCCAAAAGCCTGCGGAAGACGGAGAACGCCGCCGCCGCCGTGGTCGTCGTGGTGGCCGTCGCCGGGGGCAGGGAACTCCGCGTGAAGAGTCCAGCCAGGGAAAAACCGTCATGCCGCTGGATGCGCCGCAGCCAGAGTTGAAAGACGTATCAAACCCTGCCGAAAAAAAGGCGGAAGGGCCCTCGGACAAGCGTCGAGGCCGCCGCAATTCAGGACGCAAACCTGAAAGCAGGCCCCAACAGGATGGTGCGCCAAAGGCAACGCCGGTTGTTCGGGATGCTGCGGAAAAACCTGCGGACCACTCCCATCGGGGACATGGGCATGTGGAAAAAGTCAATGAAACCGATGGCCAGCCGAAGCAGGGTTGGTGGAAGAAATTGATGGGCTGAGGCCTGCCGGATTGGGTTTGATGGGAATGAAAATCCGCCTGCCAGGCCTGCTGCGAAAGGTTTGCGCCATCCTCCTTCTGACAGGGGGGGCGCTCTGGCTGTCTGGATCTCCCGCCTTTGCGGGCACAGCCATCCTGCGGGATGCGGAAATCGAAGGTGTCCTGGCAGGGTTTGCCCGTCCCGTCATGCAGGCGGCCGGCATTCCTGAACGGGATGTCAGAATGCATATTGTCGATGATGTGGGCGTCAACGCCTTTGTTGCCGGTGGCATGAACATCTTCATCAATACCGGCCTGATTCTTGAAACCAGGGCTCCCCTGGAAATGATGGGCGTGATTGCGCATGAGACGGGGCATATTGCGGGCGCTCACCTGATTGGCCAGCGCGAGGCCATATCCAATGCGTCCGCGCAGGCCCTGCTGGCCATGGTGCTGGGCACCACGGCCGCTGTGGTTTCTGGCAATTCAGATGCCGGTGGGGCCATCATCCTCGGCGGGCAGGAGATGGCCCGCCGCGGTTTCCTCAGTTTTTCGCGCAGCCAGGAATCCTCGGCTGACCAGGCCGCCATTGCCTATCTGCATCGGGCGGGTTTCAGCGTATCCGGCCTTGAAACCTTTCTGGCCCGCCTGCTTCACAACGAAGGCGGCCTGGCCGGTGTGGAACAGGATTACCTCAGCACCCATCCCCTGACCGATGACCGCCTGTCCGCCGTGACCTCCGCCGTAAAGTCGGAGGAAGGGTTACAGGCGTTGCCGGATGTTTATGGCGACATGTTTGACCGCATGAAGGCCAAGACCATGGCCTATGTCTATCCGGAGTCGGCCCTGCGCCTTTATGAAGGAAAAGACAGCGTTTCGGCGCTTTATGGTCGGGCGGTGGCCCTCTGGCGCCGGAAGAAGATTCCTGATGCCCTGGCGATATGTGATTCCCTCATGGCCCGGGAAGCATGGAATCCGTTTTTTGTGGAGCTCAAGGCCCAGATTCTCATGGAGGATGGCAAGGTGGCCAAGGCGATCCCGCTTTATCGTCAGGCATATGAGAAAGCTGGCGGTATTCCCCTCATTGGGGTTTCCCTGGCCCACGCCCTGATTGAAAGTGGACAGCCGGACGTTCTGGACGAAGCGATCGTCCTGCTGGAACGGGCCTCTTCCCGGGAAGGTCGCATGCCCGAGCTGCATCGCCTGCTGGCGGTGGCTTATGGGCAAAAGGGCGAGGAAGGGCTGGCCGTCCTGCATGCGGCAGGGGGCGCTGCCCTTTCAGGGGATATGGCGCTGGCGATTTCACAGGCGCAGAGGGCTTCCGACCTGTTGCCCACGGGATCTCCCGGCTGGCTTAGGGCCCAGGATCTTCTGCTTTCACTGAAAAAACAATAGTGTAGAAGAAGGAGTCTTGGAAGGGGTTGCTCTTTTTCAGGATTTGGGCCATACCATTCACGTTTCCTTTTTCGGTTTTCTGTTTTTGGGAGAAAGATCATGCGTTTTCGTTTTGCCATTCTTGCCGTTTTGTTTGTTGTGGCCGGGTTGGTTGCCCGCCCGCTCTCGTCCAATGCCGCTGAGGGAAAAGGGGACTTTTCCGGCAGCCAGAAGACGGCCATTGAAACCATTGTCCGTGACTACCTTCTTGCCAATCCCGAGATCTTGAAGGAAATGTCGCAGATGCTGCAGGCGCAGGAGATGAAGGCCATGCTGGACAAGGCAACCCAAGGGATTGTTGCCAACCGCAAGGATCTGGAAGACAAGAGCCTGCCGTTTATTGGTGCCAAGGATGGGGATGTCACAATCTACCAGTTCTTTGATTACCAGTGCCACTATTGCAAGGTGGCCCTGAAAACCGTGGAAGAACTTGTGAAGACGGATGCGAAGGTCAAGGTCGTCCTGATCGATCTTCCGATTCTCTCCGAGGATTCCCGCGTGGCATCCATGGCCGCTGTTGCGGCTGCCCGCCAAGGAAAATATGCTGCGTTTTATCCGGCCATGATGGGATATCAGGGACGCCTGGACCAGGCCACGATTGAAAAACTGGCTGCTTCGGTTGGGCTTGATGTTGAGCAGATGAAAAAAGACATGAAGCTGGATGAGGTCAAGGACCGTCTGGCCAAGAATGCTGACCTTGCGGAAAAGATCGGTGTCCGTGGAACACCGGGCTTTGTTGTTGGAGACCAGCTGGTGCCGGGCGTTATGCCGCCGGAGCAGTTCCGCCGCATGATTTCCGACATTCGTGCCGGCAAGGCCAGGAAGTAAGCTCCCGGGACGTTTTTCAAAACACGCGCCGCCACATCGGGAATCCGGTGCTGGCGGCGTCCTTGATGATGGAGTGCAGGACCATGAAGTCTTCAGATGTGAATGCGGCGTTGATTCGCAAGCTTGCTGCGGTCATGGCCGAAACCGGCCTGACGGAAATTGAGATCACCGAAGGGGAAAAAGGCATTCGGGTTGCGCGCCATGCACATGCGGCGCCAGCCCCGGCAGCTCCTGCCCCCGCGATGGCATCGCCTGCTGTTGAGGTTTCAGCAAAGCCGGCCGCCGATCATCCGGGAACGGTCAAGTCTCCCATGGTTGGGACCGTGTACCTCAAGCCGTCGCCGGATGCGTCTCCCTTTGTCAAGGTAGGGGATACCGTATCCGAAGGGCAGACCCTCCTGATTATCGAGGCCATGAAGGTGATGAATCCGATCAAGGCCCAGAAGGGTGGCAAAGTCATGGAAGTTCTGGTCAGCGACGCCCAGCCGATTGAGTTCGGCGAGCCTCTGCTGGTCATTGCCTAAGGTCCGCGCGATGTTTGAAAAGGTTCTCATTGCCAATCGTGGAGAAGTGGCCCTGCGCATTCACCGGGCCTGCCGCGAGATGGGCATTGCCACGGTTGCGGTGCACTCAACGGCGGATTCGGATGCCATGCATGTCCGCTTGGCGGATGAGAGCGTGTGCATTGGTCCGCCGCGTTCGCGCGACAGTTATCTCAATATTCCGGCCATTCTTTCAGCCGCCACCATTACCGGGGCGGACGCCATTCATCCCGGCATCGGCTTCCTGTCTGAAAACGCACGTTTTGCGGAGATGGTGGTTGAGCATGGCTTTACCTTCATCGGCCCCACCGCGCACCATATCCGCCTGATGGGTGACAAGGCCATGGCCAAGGAAACCGTGGCCCGGCAAGGGATCCCCGTAACTCCTGGCTCTGATGGTGTTGTGGAAACCCTTGATGAAGCGCGGCAGGTTGCGAAGATGACCGGGTATCCGGTTCTCATCAAGGCGGTTGCGGGTGGCGGTGGCAAGGGCATGAAGGTGGCTTTTGATGAAGCCGGCCTTGAGGAAGCCTACACACTGGCGCGAGGCGAATCGGCGGCAGCTTTCGGAAATGATGCCGTTTATATGGAAAAATACCTGCTGCGTCCCCGCCACATCGAGGTGCAGCTCATCAGTGACATGCATGGCAATTCCGTGCATCTTGGGGAACGTGACTGTTCCATCCAGCGCAACCACCAGAAGGTGATTGAGGAAAGTCCGTCGCCAGGCCTGAACGCCAAGGAGCGGGATTTTATCGGCCGCCTGGCCGCGCAGGTGGTGTCCAAGATTGGCTATCATGGCGTTGGAACCATGGAATTCCTTTATGAGGACGGGCAGTTCTATTTCATGGAAATGAACACCCGTTTGCAGGTTGAGCATCCGGTCAGCGAAATGATTACCGGCATTGATCTTGTGCGTGAGCAGATCAGGGTCGCTTCGGGGGCACCGCTCAGCTTTACGCAGGAAGATGTCGTGTTTTCCGGCCATGCGATTGAATGCCGCATCAATGCAGAAAACCCGGATGATTTCCGGCCCTGTCCAGGAAGGATTTCCGGATTTCATCAGCCGGGCGGGCTGGGCGTGCGGGTGGATAGCGCCATTTATGATGGATATGCCATTCCGCCCTATTATGACAGCCTGATTGCCAAATTGATTGTGTTCGGCATTACCCGCAACGAATGCATGATGCGTTTGCGGCGTTGCCTTGATGAATTTGTGGTGGGCGGTGTTGAAACCACCCTGCCGTTGCAGAAGAAACTGGTACGCGAGTCAGATTTCATCAATGGCGATTATGATGTCCATTGGCTGGAAAAGACCCTGGCCCGTGCCGCCCTGCACAAGAAGGCTGACAAGAAAGAAGAGTGATCCCGGTTTTAGAGCCTTGAGCGTTCATCTTGAATACCCCTGTTGCCTTTTGATGGCCATCCGCCGTGTTTGCAAACCTTGGACGATGCCCGCATCGCCCCGCGGTTTGCGCCTTGCGGTCTGGCGCATCTCAAGATCAACAGGAATTGTTCAATCTAAACGATCAAGGCTCTAGGTGATGGTTCTTGTGGAAGATGAAAAATCCCCCGAAACGGGGGATTTTTTATGGATATGCCGGTCTGTGGCCCTTCGGCCACAAGGTTGTGCGGTCAGGGAAGATTGATGGGGAGGTCTGCCGGCAAGGTTTTTCCGGTGCAGTCCAGCACCCAGATGTCATACACCGGATGGTCCATGGCAGACAGGGCAGGGCTGGAGGCAAACATCCATCCGGAAAACAGGGTGGAAGCCTGATCAAGGTCGTGCAGTTCCGCAATTTCGACAAAGGCGGCGGATTCCGGCGCTTCGAGAGGTGTCGATTTCTGGCAGGCCCGAACCGTGATCCTGAGGGTTTTGTAACCCGTCTGCGTGCCCACCGGAATGGCCAGACGGGTGCTGCGGGCCGTGACCTTGTCCAGCGCCATGAGAATGGCGGTGTCCTTGTTGTCCATGCTGGCAGCATGGGTCGCTGTGGCGATGGCCATGCAAAAGGTCATGGCCAGGATGAAGGGAGAAAACCGGGACATGGATTGCGGCCTTACTTCCCTGTGCCTGAGGTGCTTTTGTAGATGAAATGTCCGATGAGCTGCTCAAGGCCGGGGGCTGACTGGGTGTTGTCGATCCGTCCTCTGGGCGGGATTTCATCTTCTTCGACACCAGGTTCCAGCGACAGGAATTTTTCGCCAAGCAGACCATCGCTGGTGACGGTTGCCATGGTATCGATGGGCAGGCGGATGCTCGAATCAATGCTGAGGTCAACATTGGCCTGATAGGTGTCATGGTCCAGCGTCATGGTCATGACGCTGCCGACCTTGACGCCGCTGATTCGGACGTCGCTCCCGACTTTCAGCCCATCCAGCTTGGAAAAGCGGGCGGTGACCTCATAACCCTTGACCGGACGCAGATCGGCGGTCTTGTAAGCAAAAACCAGAAAGACGCTCGCGACGACAAGCACCACGGCTCCCAGAACTGTTTCCATTGCATTGCGATGTGTGGTCATGCGTTACCCCTTCAAAGACATGCTGCAATCTATGCGTTGTGGAAACGCTTTTCAAGCACGGGTTTTTGGTTTAGGGTTTTTGTCATCTGTCCATACGGAAGGATGATCCTCGGGGCTACCAAGCCTGTTGGGGGATTCCTTGTCTGAAAACGAGGCGCTTTTGATGAAATATCGTTCGAACCAGCATCACATTTCCCATGCCCGTTCCGCTAAAAAAGACCAGGAGGCCATTTGCGCAGGGAAGCCTTTCCCGCCAGGCGCCACATGGGATGGCAAGGGCGTGAATTTTGCCCTGTTTTCCGAAAATGCGGAAAAGGTGGAACTTTGCCTTTTTGATGAAACAGGCACCCATGAAATCGAACGTATCCCGTTACCTTCCCGGACGGACAACATGTGGCATGGATATCTTCCCGATCTTGCGCCCGGCCAGCTGTATGGGTATCGCGTGCATGGCCCCTATGATCCGCAGAATGGCCACAGGTTCAATCCCAACAAGCTTTTGATGGATCCTTATGCCAAGGATCTTTTTGGCAAGCTGGAATGGCATCCGGCCATTTTTGGCTATCAGGTTGGCCATGCAGATCAGGATTTTTCCTTTGATACGCGGGATAGCGCCCCTTATGTTCCAAAATCCGTGGTGGTGGACCCCGGGTTTGACTGGCACGAGGATGCAGCCCCCCAAATCTCCTGGCCGGACAGCCTTATTTATGAAATGCATGTCAAGGGCATGACAGCCACCCATCCGGACGTTCCGGAAGAGATCCGCGGCACGTATGCCGCCCTGTCCGATCCAGCCATCATCAGCCATCTCAAGGGGTTGGGTGTAACAGCGGTTGAGCTTCTGCCTGTTTTCCCGATTGCGGATGAGCATGCACTGGCCCAGAAGGGGCTGAAAAATTACTGGGGATACAATCCCTTTTCCTTTTTTGCGCCGGAACAGCGCTATATGAGGAAGGATGGCGTGCGGGAATTCAAATCCCTCGTCAAGACCCTGCATGACAACAGGATCGAGGTTTTGCTCGACGTGGTGTTCAACCATACGGGTGAAGGCAACCACATGGGGCCAACCATCGGGCTGAAGGGGATCGACAACGCATCCTATTACCGACTCGTGCCGGAGAATCGTCACGATTACATCAATGACTCCGGGTGTGGAAACACGCTCAACATGTCGCATCCCAGCGTCCTGCGCATGGTGATGGATTCCCTGCGTTACTGGGCGGCTGACATGCGGGTGGACGGCTTCCGTTTTGACTTGGCGGCCACCCTGACACGTACAGCGCGAGGCTTTGAGGAAAGCCCGTTCCTGATGGCTGTGGCCCAGGATCCCCTGTTGTCTCGCATCAAGATGATTGCCGAGCCTTGGGATATCGGGCCCGGGGGGTACCGGCTGGGCTGTTTCGGGCCCGGCTGGTCGGAATGGAACGACAAGTTCCGCGATACCGTGCGGGAATATGTGCGTGGCGGCCCTGGTCAGATCGGCCCCCTGGCGGGGCGCCTGAGTGGTTCGCGTGATATTTTTGAGAGGCACCAGCGTGGGCCATCGGCCAGCATCAACAAGGTCACGGCACATGACGGCTTTACCTTGCACGACCTGGTGAGCTTCAATGGCAAGCATAACCATGCCAATGGCGAGGACAACCGCGATGGCAGCAATGACAACCGCAGCTGGAACTGTGGTGCGGAAGGCCCTACAGACCATCCGGCCATCAACGCGTTGCGGGCCCAGCAAAAACGCAATTTCATGGCGCTCCTGTTCCTGTCACAGGGAACGCCGATGCTGCTGGCGGGCGATGAGATTGGCAACAGTCAGGACGGCAACAACAACGCCTATTGCCAGGATAATGAAATTGGCTGGATCAACTGGGACCGGATGAGCCCTGCGGATCATGAGTTCCTGGGATTCGTGCGCAAGCTTTCACAGGTGCGCCGAAGCCATCCCCTGCTGCACCGCAAGGATTTTTTCCATGGCATGCCCGTGGATGAAACCGGGGTTCGGGACATCACCTGGCTTTCCCCTGCCGGACGCGAGATGAAGGATGGGGACTGGAACCTGTCTTATGCCCGCTGCTTTGGCTTTCAGCTGGCAGATGGGGTGCATACCTGTGGCCAAGATGGCCCAGAACCGCGTGTGCTGGTGATGATGAACAGTCATCATGAACCTTTGCCATTCCGTTTGCCGGAATTGCCCAATGGACGGAAATGGCGGACGGTTTTTGATACGGCGTGTCCCGTCATGGCAGGCACACAGGCATTAATCGGGCATGTTGGCGGATATGACCTGAAGGCGCGTTCGATTGTAATGCTGGTGGAGCATGAATTGCTTATGGCCCCCCAACCCCGCATGCGTGTTTCGTCTTTACGGCCACGTTTGAAGGGATATTGCCCCTCCAGTCCTGGGTTTCGTTGATATATTCCTCTTTGGAGAGCCAGAATCCTGCCATTTTTTTTGTCTTCATGCATCCAGGACATGACAGCCATGCATGAGCAGGCCATTGACGCCTTCCATAAAGGGGGTATCATGGAGAATGGTTCAGATGCCTTCTTCTGATAGGAGATACCGGCATGACATCCCATCTTCCCTCGCTGACAGACTGGCAGACAAACCTGCTTGGGAGCGACGAGGCGGGTGCTTATCTTATGAAGCAGATGGCTTCCGCCAGATCGGAAGCACAGGCCATGGCCATCTTCAAATCTTTCATGCAGGAATCTTTTTCCTGCCTGGATAAAACCGTGCAAGGCATGGGAGGGGATGCCAACCTCTCCATGAGGAAAGACCTTTCCTCATGTATCAATGTGCTGAAGAATGATTGTGCCGCAAGGAAAGATTCGTTTTCCATGACGCCCGATGACAATGTGATGGCGAAGAAACTTCGTCCGGCGGATTTCATGGCGGTTTATGAAAAATCCCCCCCCCTTGCCGAAAATGACTGGGTTACCTTCCAGATGTTGGGGGATTTTTCGCGGGTTCATGAGAAGGCCTCTGCCATGCTTTCATCCTATTTCCAGCGGCTGGCGCATGTCGAAAAGGCGGCGTGTCCGGGGCAATGTCGTGAAGAAAGGGTGCAGGCGGGCAAGTTGGTGGAGTTGCAGCGGACACTGGCAAAAAATCCTGTCATTGAAGATGTTGGCGCGTGTATGGAAGCGTGTCGGACGCTTTCCGAGGATTATGTTCCGGCCCATGGGGCCGTCGGGGTCATGCGGATTGTCCATAGCCTTATCAATCAAGCGTTTGATGTCCACGAAAAGGATGTGGCCGCTGGTCGAAAGGACGCTGCCTATCCCAATCCCTTTGGGTTGCGCCTGACGGCGGAAATCCGCGCGGAAGACCGGAGCACCATGGAGTGCCTGCGGGACTTTTTCCAGCCTGTCCGCTTGTCCATGGAGCGTCGGAACCGCATGAAGATGGCCATTGTTCGTTCTCCCGAAGTGTTGGAAGGAATCTGTGCGGTGCTGGCGGCCCTGCATGACATGGATGCCGGCCATAAGGGAACGCTGGTGTTGGATTGTGAAAGGGTTTCTGCCCGCATTGCCGAGATTTCGGCGCGGGGAGAAAGATTTGCGGCCTTGGCCCGTGAAGACGCCGAGGTTGCGGATGTCCGCATGGTACGCCTTGATGCAAGCCTGTCCAACCGGGTCGATGGCATGCTCAAGCCGGAGTTGCCGAAGGTGTCACATGGGAAGAATATTCGCTACAGTCGCCAGCGCCGGTAAAAGTGCGCCAAGGCGCATATGAAAAAAGGGCGGGAAATATTTCCCGCCCTTTTTTGTCATGCCATCCAGAAAGCTTACCGGATCCAGATTTCTCCTGAAACTGGCCCATAGGAAGGAACCCCCCAGCAGTTGCTGCCATTGCCGGAATTGAAGTCCCCCGTGCCGGCGGTGCCTTCTCCCGTCAGGTAGGGCGGCAATGACCGGTTGACCAGCTGTGGACAGCCAATCGTGCTGTTTTTTGGCTCTCCTAACAAGACCAGGTCTGTACCATTGTAGAGCGGATAAAAAATCATTTCGCCGTTGGTGCACCCATAATAAACAGATCCACTCCAATAGGTCAGGCTTTCGGTACAGGTTGACCATGTTCCGTCATCATACCGGTATCTTGCGGAGTTCTGCGGGCTCAGGGCGTTGATGCTGGCAGTGTCCAGGGAAAGATATCCCGTCCGTGAGGCAAGACTGCCGTTCCATGCGTTCAGGATTGTGGTCGAGGCCGGCATGTCAAACATAGCGCCGCCATCTCTTGCCAGTAGCGTCCAGCCGCCCGTCCCCGGCATTCCAACCAGATCTCCGGTCATGTCGCACCAAGACTGGAAGGGGGATACGCCTGTTCCCACACCGTCAGGATCCACCCAGTAGATGCCGGAGGGATAGGTGGGGTTGGAGTCGTTGATGGTTTTGCAGGTTACGCCCGCCGGAACCGATGCGCTGCCAGAAGGGATGTATTCGCGCAAGGAAATCGCCACCCGGCGTCCGGCATCAGTGGCGTTGTTTTCTGTGGTGCATGACGGGTCTATGGTGCCTCTAAGCCCGGAGGCACAGATGGAGGCGTGAGCATTGCTAATTCCGCCCGATGTCAGGGCAATACTGGACATGGAGTTGTTATTAAAACAGTAGAGCGTGGCATAGGCATCCCGGGTCAGCATTCGGAGGTCGCGATTAATTCCCGGGGTTGCGCCACAACTGAAAGTTTTACTTGACAAATTATAAGTCCAGCCGGAAAGGGGCGATGTGGAAAGGCGTGGCATGACCTCGTCGACATCACTGTCAAGGTTCATGGCAAGGTAGGCATCGCGGCTAATCGCGTGGCGGATGTCCATGTCGGCAGCATTGACTGGGTCATAGGCACGCCACGTCCATGTGTCCGAAGATGATCCTTCAAGAATCTTTTGCGCGTCGATGGTGAAGTTCTGCACGTCGATGTAATGGTCGTAATGCGACAGGGCATACTGGTTTGGCACATCCCATGCCGATGGCGTTGTGCTGATGGCGACTACTGTCCAGCCGCCGCCGTCAGTGGTCATGTCGCAATACGCCTCGAACGGATCAACCCCGCCAACACCGTCGGGGTCGAGAACATAAAGGCCATCGGTGGCTGCGGGTGTGTCCAGCTTGATGCTGTAGCAGGTGGTGCCTTCCGCCACGAGGGGGGCTGCTTCCACCGTGAGGGAAAAGGAACGGTCGGCGGTGAGGCCTTCGTTGTCGGTGGCGCGCGCCACAAAACTGAAGCTCCCATTTGCCGAAGGCGTTCCGGAAATCGTGTCGCCGGACAGGGTGACGCCCGCAGGCAGGCTGCCGGAGGTGAGGCTATAGGTTACGCTGCCATCGTCGGTGGCCACAAGGGTGATGTCTGCAATTGCCTCGCTGACCGTGAAGGTGCCAAGGCTCCCGGCTGCGGGACTGCTCCAGACAGGCGCCTGTCCGGTTTCTTCTTCGCCGCCCTCATCCGCCGGAGCCGCCCATTGCGCACAACTGCTGTCGCCAATGTCGCAAATCCTCTTGCGGATGAAGTATTTTATTTCTGCCGCAGCACTGGTGGTCAGAAAGGCCAGCAGGAGGCCTGAAAGTCCCAGGAGCCTGAATGAAGACATGATCTTGCATTCCTTTTTGTAGAAGATCAATTTATAGAAAAAACTTCCTAACCTATTATTTAATAAGGTTTTGTCTTTTTGTCAATGTCGTTTGAAGGTCAATAGGGGGTCTTGTCCTTTTTGTCCTGCCATTCCTTGAAAACCTTGAGGGCTTCCTCCGGCAGGAGGCGGGTGCTTTTGATGCGGCGCTCGTCCCGTCGCAGCGCCACTTCGTGGTAAAGAAAAGCGTCGTCAAAATCGATGGCGGCGGCGTCTTTCTGGGTGTTGGCATAGAAGATGCGGTCAATGTGTGCCCAATAGATGGCCGCCAGGCACATGGGGCAGGGTTCGCAGCTGGTATAGATGTCGCAGCCTTCCAGCTTGAAGGTGCCCAGGCGCCGGCATGCGTCGCGGATGGCAGACACTTCCGCATGGGCGGTGGGATCGTTGTCGGATGTGACATGGTTCCACCCTTCGCCGATGATTTCCCCGTCCTTGACAATGACGGCACCAAACGGTCCGCCAACCCCGCGCTTCATGTTGTCATGGCTGAGCCTGATGGCGCGACGCATGAAATCTTCCGGTGTGTGCAGGGACGTATGCATGAAAACTTCCTTCCCGAATCAAATGCCTTGGCTATTGAGCCATGAAAAAAGCGTCTGGACAAGCGAATCGTTATGAGGCAAATTGAATCTCTAGGTTTTTCAACGAGTCGCATTATGGGGGCCTCTTCAGGGGGGAACAAAAACCGTCATGCAAAAGTTCCTGGTTCTTTGTATATGTGCCATGATGTTCTTTGGAGCATCCCTGTCTGCCGATGCCAAAACCAAGAAAAGCCGCGGTTTCGTTCCGCCGGAATCCGCCATTCTTGTCAATTCCGATACCGGGGAAATCCTTTCTGCAAATGCGCCGGATGAACAGCGTCATCCCGCATCCCTGACCAAGATGATGACCCTTTATGTGGTTTTCGAGGCATTGGAGGCAGGCAAGGTCATGCTTGACCAGCCGCTCAAGGTTTCCGCCCGCGCGGCAAGGCAGCCGCCCTCCCGCGTTGGTCTCAAGGCCGGAAGCACCATTCGTCTTCGGGATGCCATTTCCGTATTGACAACCAAATCGGCCAACGATGTGGCTGTGGTTGTGGCGGAAAACCTGGCGGGTGATGAAGAAACATTTGCGAGGTGGATGACGGCCAAGGCCCATCGTCTGGGAATGGCGCGCACCAATTTCCGCAATGCTTCGGGCCTGCATCATTCCCAGCAGGTCACAACCGCCCGTGACATGGCTGTGCTGGCCCGCGCCCTGGTTCGCAATTTTCCCAAATATTATGCTTTTTTCAGCCTCCCGTCCTTCAGCTACAACAAGCAGACCTTCCGCAATCACAACACCCTGTTGCGCAGCTTTGAAGGTATGGATGGCCTCAAGACAGGGTTCGTGCAGGCTTCGGGATTCAATCTTGCGGCTTCCGCCGTGCGGGATGGGCATCGCCTCATCGCCGTGGTGATGGGAGGAAAAACCGCAGCCGTACGGGATTCCAAGGTGGCCTCCCTGCTCAACCGGGGATTTGCCAGCCTTGAAACGCCTGATCATTATGCGACGGTCGTGGCCACAAGTGCCAGCCGTGCCAGCAGGGATGTGGAACCGGAGGAGGAAGCCGGGGTCATGACCGGTGAGGGGGATGCCAGCATGGAGAAGCTGGATCCTGAGCGGAAATGGTCGGTTCAGGTGGGCGCCTTTTCCAGCCATGCCGGGGGCATGCGGGCCTTGCGGCTTGCCTATGAATCCATGCCGCAGCTTCTCAAGGACAGCCAGCAGGTGATCACTTCGGTCAAGACCTCTCGCCATCTGCTCTACCGGGCCAAGTTTTCCGGACTGACCTCCGGGACTGCGCGTGCCGTTTGCGCCGTATTGTCCGATTGTCTTGTTCTCCAGCAACAATAAAGCCGGCCTTTTTTGTGTTGGAGGGAAGGAATGTCCGGTGAAAATCCATTGACAGCGGTTCATGCCATTTTCCAGGGCCGGGTGCAGGGCGTTGGTTTTCGGGCCTTTGTTCTTGGGCTTGGCCGGAAATCCGGTCTTTCCGGATGGGTACGCAACATGCCGGATGGAACCGTGGAGGCGCTTTTTGCCGGGGATGATGCCGTGGTGTCCCTGATGCTGGAAAGCTGTCGCCGGGCACCTTTTCCGATCCGGGTGGACAATATGGAAACTTTTCCGGCCCAGATGCCTCTGGCGGAAGGGTTTCATGTGGTTGCATGATTGACATGCAGAAACGGGGCCGCCATGATGCATCCCTGACATGCGTTTTTTTGGGGGGAACGGAAATGAAGACATCTTTTATTTTTAAAATCGCGGCGCTTCTTTTGGGGATGAGCCTGCCGGTACAGGCGGCAGACTCCCTGTCCATGAGTGTTGGTTATTATGATATGGGCCGCATGGGCAATGACCGTCAGGACAAGGCAATGAGTCTTGTGGCGGAATGGCGTCCGGAAATCCGCTGGGCTGATGGCTTGGTGGCGCCTTTTGCAGGCGGCATGCTGACCACGGACCGTGGCCTTTACGGCTATGCGGGCGTGGGACTGGATTTCCATCCGGGGGAAAACTTCTATGTGTTTCCAAACCTTGCCGCCGGCCTTTATGCCAATGGCGATGGCAAGGACCTTGGCCATGAGGTTGAGTTCCGCACCGGTGTGGAAATGGGGGTTGATCTTTCGGAAGGGCGTCGCATCGGCCTTGCCATACACCACATCTCCAATGCCGGGCTTGGTGACAAGAATCCCGGCACGGAAATCCTCAGCCTGACCTATTCCCTTCCTCTCGGGAATTGAGGCGAAGATGCGGGCAGGTGGTATCTTCGCAGCAGTTCTTGCTCTTCTCATGGCCATGCCGGGCATCGTTCAGGCCGGGAACGGGGATGACCTGACGGCCCTGCTGGATTCCATTGATGACCTTTACCGCAGCGATGCCAGTGCGGGCCGCATGTCGATGACGGTGGTCACCAAACATTTTACGCGGCAGGTGGTGTTTGATGCCTGGTCGGAAGGCCGGGACAAATCGCTGATCCGCATTGTCATGCCCCTCAAGGAAGCCGGGATTTCCACCCTCAAGGTTGAGCGCGACATCTGGAATTACCTGCCCAATGTGGACCGGACGATCAAGATCCCCGCCACCATGATGGCCGCGAGCTGGATGGGTTCGCATTTCACCAACGATGATCTGGTGCGGGAATCCCGTTACCAGGAGGATTATGACTGTGCCTGGGAAACCCCTTCGGATCCCGCGCGGCTGGGTGTTGCGTGCATTCCCCACTCCGATGCAGGCCTTGTCTGGGGCAAGGTGGTGCTGGAGGTTGCCAAAGACACACGCCTGCCGATAAGCGTCGCTTACTTTGACGAGGACATGTTGCTGGCCCGGACCATGTTTTTTGAGGATGTGGGGTCGCTGGGCGGGCGGGCGCTGCCACGCCGCATGCGTCTGGTGCCTGAAGACAAGCCTGATGAGGAAACCCGGATTGAATATGGGCAGCTGACCTTCAATCCATCCCTGTCTGCGGACCTGTTTTCCTTGCGCAGCCTGCGCAGTCGCGGCCCATGATGTTGTCGGGTCATATTGTGCCAGCTTGGCGCAACCTGCTTCGCAACCGTCGCCGTACGCTGGTGACGGTGGGTGCGGTGGCCTTCACCATGGCGCTTCTGGTACTGGTGGGCGCCTTGAGTGAGGGCATGGTGCAGGGGCTTATCCGCAATGTCACCGAAACCTCCATGGGGCTGGTGCAGGCGCATGCGCCCGGATATCTTTCCGACCCTTCCTTTTATACGGCCATGGAACATTCCGAAGTCCTGGAAGCTGCGGCCAAGGATGCCGGGATATCTGTCGCCCGCCGAAGCTTTGGCGGCGGCCTTCTGGCGTATGGTGACAAGTCCGCGGGCGCACGCATCTGGGGCGTGGTGCCTGAGATGGAAAAGGCCTTCCGGTTTTCCGGAAGCCTGGCGGAAGGCACATTCCTTTCGGCCAAAACACCGCCTGGCAGCGTGGTGCTGGGACGCAAGATTGCCCATCTCCTCAAGGCCGGGATCGGGGATGACATTGTGGTCCTGGTGCAGGCCTCGGATGGCTCCGTGGGAAATGAGCTTCTGCGGGTTGTGGGGGTTTTTGCGCCGATTGGCGATGATTTTGACCGCAGCGCCGCCGTGATTTCGTCTGCCGATTTCGAGCATGTGTTTGTCAGCGGGGGACGGGTGCATGAGCTGGCCTTTCTGGCGCGGGATGGCCGAAGTGCGGAGACGCTTGTTTCAGAACTCGAGCCCTTCGCGGAAGGGGCCGTCCTCAGGACATGGCGGCAGCTGATGCCGCCGATTTCCGACATGGACCTCATGATGCGCGGCATGATGGTGTTTGTCGGGCTGGTGTTTTCGCTGGCGGCCGGCTTCGGCATTGTCAACACCATGATGATGGCCGTGCATGAACGGGTGCGTGAGTATGGGGTTCTCAAGGCCTTGGGCTGTACGCCCCTGCGCCTGTTCGTGGACACCAGCATTGAAGCGCTGCTCATGGGCGGTGTTGGCACCGTGCTGGGGGGGCTTGTGGGGCAGGGCCTTGTTGTCTGGTTCATTTACCATCCCATCGACCTGTCAAGGATTGTCGGGGACATGTCCCTTGTGGGGGTGGCGTTTGATCCTCTGTGGCGCGCGGCATCCGCTCCGGACCTCATCTTCCTCAATGCCGTGGTCATGCTCGTGCTTTGCTGGGGGGTATCCATTCTTCCGGCCTTGCGTGCCGCCCGCCTCAACCCGGTGGAGGCGATGAATCATGATGGCTGATGTGGGCATGGTCTTCCTTGTGGCATGGCGCAGCATCTGGCGCGCACGCACCCGTAGCCTCATTACCGTGGGGGCGATGGCGTTTGGCCTTGCCTTCTCGATTTTCATGATGGCCTTTAGCGATGGCATGTATGCCAAGCTCATTCATGATGCCGTGAGCCAGCAGGCGGGGCATGTGGTGGTGGAGCAAAAGGATTATGAGAATGCGCCGGATCCGGCGCTGATGGTGCCGGATGCGGATGCCGTGCTGCGGATGGCATCACGCATTCCAGGCTTTGTGGAAGGACAGGTTTTCATTCTGGGGCAGGGCGTTGTCCAGTCCAGCCGTGAATCCGCAGGGGTGGGCGTCGTCGGGATTGATCCGGTGGCGCAGGCCCTTTCCACGCCGGCGCGCGGACGGGTGGAGGGCAAGTATCTGGAGCCGGGGGCGCAGGAGGTGTTCATGAGCGCTTCCATGGCCCGGCGGCTGGGTGTTGCATCGGGCAAACGTGTGGTGCTGGCGGTCAATGATGCTTCCGGCGAACTGGTGCAGATGCTTTTTCGTATCGCAGGCACCTTTACCACGGGATCCGAGGAGATTGACGGGGCCGTTGTCTATGTGCCGCTGGGCGCTGCCCGCAGCCTGTTCGGCCTTGCGCCCCATGCGGCCACGCGTGTGGGCATGATCCTCGAGAATGCGGAAATGGCACCCGCGTTTCGGGATGCCCTTAGCCGGGAAACCGGCTCCAGGGAGGGGCTCGCCGTTTACCTGTGGAATGAGGTGTTGCCCGATCTGGCGCGGTATATCCGGTTTGACCGGGGATCCGCCCTTGTCACCTGCGGCATCCTGATCTTCATTGTGCTGTTCACCCTGTTCAATACGATTTTGATGGCCATTTTGGAGCGCGAACGGGAATTTGCCCTGCTCATGGCCATCGGCACCAGACCCGCCCGCCTCATGGCCCAGGTCCTCATTGAAAGCGCCAGCCTTTCGCTGCTGGGATGCCTGGCCGGGATGGCGCTGGGATATGGGGCGTCGGTGGCTTTCTCAGGCTCCGGCATTGACATGTCGTCGCTGTATTCTTCTTCGGTCAGCGTGTCCGGCTTTACCATCGACATGCTGGTCTATCCAAGGTTCCGCCTGTCCGTGGCAGGATGGATGTCGTTCTGGGCCTTCCTGTTTGCAACCGGCGTGGCACTGTTGCCCACCCTGCGCATTGGCCGCATGTCCCTGACGGAAAGGTTACGCTGATGGATGCGCTTGTCCTCGAAAATGTCTCCAAGAATTATGTGGCCGGGGATGTGGTGGTTCCCGCCCTGTCGGGTGTTGACCTGATCATTCCGGCCGGCGGGTTTGTGGCCATGGCCGGGCCTTCCGGTTCCGGGAAAAGCACCCTGCTCAACCTTGCGGGCGCACTGGATGTCCCCACGGAGGGGCGCGTGCTGGTGGAAGGGCATGACCTGTCAGGCCTGACCACCTCGGAACAGGCTGCGCTGCGGCGTGACCGGATTGGCTTCGTGTTCCAGAACTACAATCTCGTGCCGGTGCTGACGGCGCTGGAAAATGCCGAATATGTGTTGATGCTGCGCGGTGTGGGACAGAAGGAACGCCGGGAGCGTGCGCGCGCCCTGCTGGCGGAGATTGGCCTTGGAGGCATGGAAAACCGATTCCCCCGCCAGCTCTCGGGCGGGCAGCAGCAGCGGGTGGCGATCGCCCGCGCCATCCTGGCTGAACCAGCCATTGTTCTGGCGGATGAACCCACGGCGAATGTGGATTCCCGTACGGCATCCGATTTGCTGGCGCTGATGGAAAAGCTGCATGCCGATCGGGGGGTGACTTTCCTCTTTTCCACCCATGATTTGGATGTGATGCGCCGGGCCGGGCGTCTTGTCTGGTTGCGCGACGGACGGATTTTTTATGACGGGAAACCGGATGGCTTTGAGATTCCATAAGGCCCTGCTGCTTTCATGCCTGCTGGCGTTTCCGGCCCATGCCGCAACGCTGCGGACCGATTTGCGCACCAGTTTCCAGCTGACGCCGGATAGCGCCAACGATGGCGTTCTTTCGGCCGATCTGCGTCTGAAGGTTATGGCCCGTCCTGCGCAGGACATGTTTTTTGAAACCCATCTGGTGGAATCGCAGGTGTTGCAGGATGCGGCAATGGCGCCGCTGGCCCGGTCGGACTTGGATTACCGCTTGGCCGGGCTGGATTTTCCGCACATGCAGGGGACGCATGGACGGGGTGTACTGGCGATTGACCGGTTGCAGATGCGTCTGTCCAAAGGCGCTGCGGACTGGACACTGGGCCGCCAGCCTGTCACGTTCGGCACGGCATTTTTCTGGAATCCGCTGGATGTTTTCCGCCCCTTTGGCACGGCGGCGCTGGACCGCGACTACAAGCCCGGTGTGGATGCCGTGCGTCTGGATGTGGCCACGGGCGATTTTTCCGGCCTGACGGGGATTGCGTCTTTTGGGCGCAGCGCGGAAACATCGGCGCTGCTCCTGCGCGGACATGCATCTGTTTCCGGCTGGGATATGGCCCTTCAGGGCGGGCGCATCTCTCATGGGTTTCATCTGGGCGGCAGCCTGGTGGGGGATTTTGACGGCCTGGAGGTGCGGGCCGAGGCATCCCAGTTCTGGGGGACGGATAACGTGTTTTCGGCGGGTGGAGAGCGGTTGCTGGAAGATCATTTCTTCGGGGTGGCGGGGATTGGCCGCCGGCTGGACAGTGGTTTGCAGCTGGAAGCGGAGCTGGCCTGCAACACACTGGGCGCATCCGGGAAAAGTGTGGAGGCGCGGGCGCGTCAGGCCGCCGGATACATGCCCAACCTTGGACGCAGAATGCTGGCCATGAGCGCCAGTTATGAGCTTTCACCGCTGGTATCCGGACGGTTGGCGCTTGTGCATTCCCTGTCCGATGAATCTTTTGTTTTCCAGCCTGACCTGACGCTGAGTCTTGCGGATGAAGTTGACGCTGTGGTGTCGGCGTCGTTTAATGCCGGACGCTCCGGCAGTGAATTCGGTGGTCTGGAAAACAGCCTGTTTGTCCAGATCCGCGCAGCTTTCTGATCCTGTCCAAGGAGGATTTCATGCTTGAGCATCATTCCGTGTCCCACCCGCGTGAACTGGAAGACCTGCAATGGCGTGAAGCCGCCATGCGTCAGGAAAAGGCAAAAAAATCGAGGAAGGCCAAGCGAGGCAAGGACTTGAAGCTTTCTCCCGAGGCGCAGGTTGCCGAGGAGGCCCGGCTGGGCGACCGGGTGGAAATCGGCGCAGGCTCCCAGGTGGAAGGCAATGCCCAGCTGGAGCAGGATGTAAAGATTGGCCGCAATGTGCGCATCTATCCCGGCGTCAAGCTGGAGCCCGGCGTGGAAATCGCCGATGGTGCGGTCCTGATGCCGGGCGTGAAGGTGGCTGCGGGCGCGAAAATCGGTGCGGGCTGCGTTCTGGCCGACAAGGTGCGGATTGGCGAAAGTTCACAAATCGGGGCCGGCAGCAGCCTGGCTCCGGAAGATGAGGTGGGCGCGGGTGTGTCCATTGGCGCAAACAGCGTGATCCACAAGAATGTGGTGATTGGCCCGGGCTGCATGCTGGGTGCGGGATGTACGGTGGAAGACAGGGCCAATATTGGTGCGCGTTCGGTTCTGGCGGCAAAGGTGCGCGTGGGCGTTGCCAGCCAGCTGGGCGTGGGCGTGAAGATTGGCAAGGACAGTGTGCTGGGGAATGGCTGCCATGTGGAAAGGCGTGCGGCGCTGGGCTCCGGCGTGGTTATGGCCATGGAAGCGCGGGTTGGCGCTTTTGCAACCCTTGGGGCCCGTGCCAAAATGGGCCGCAGCGCCATGGTGGGGGATGGCGGCGTTTTGCGTGAAGAGGCCGAACTGGCGCCCGGCTTCCTGCTTGAAGGCCATGCGGAAAGCCTGCCGGAGGAAAGCCTTGGTCTTGAGGATTTGCTGGAAAGGCGGCAGATTGCGACCACCCGGCTGCGTTCCCTTGTTCCGTAAGCATGAGGGAGCTGGCGGAAGGACGTCGATTATCCGGGTTGCCATGCAAAAACATAGATGAGGGAATAATATATTCCCACCACGATGAAAATGATGCCGGTTGCGCGCCTTGCCCATGCTTCAAACACGGAAAGTTTTCCAAATAGTCCGGCAACCTTGTCGCGTCCTGTGGCCAGAAGCAAGGCAAAGACCAATACGGGCAGTCCAGTGGCGATTCCATAGGTCGCTGGCAGGATCACCTGCGAATGGTGCTGGATGGCCAGCGGTAACAGGCTGCCAAAAAAGAGGGCGGCGGAAGTTGGACAAAAGGAAAGGGCGAAGAAAATCCCTAAAAGGCCGGCACCCCATATGCTGCCTCTTTTAACATGACGTTGCCATCCGGTGAGGGATGGACAGCTTTTAAGATGGAAAGACAAAATGTTCAGCAGGACCATCCCGACAAGGATGAGCAGTGGTCCAAGCAGGATGTTCATGTATTTCTGCAAGCCGCAAGAGATGGCCGGGATGGCATTTGCAAGGCTGAGCAGAATCATGCCCAGAAGGGCATAGGTCAATGACCGGCCAAAAGTGTAGGCAATGCCAGCCCATAAAACCTGTCGGTCTTTCCGGGAATGTGCGCCAACATACGAGATTGCGGCAATGTTGGTGGCCAAGGGACATGGACTTATGGATGTCAGAAGTCCCAGCCAGAATGCTGAAGTGATGGCCAGAAGGAAAAGCATGCCATTTCCTTATTTGAATGAAGTTATTTCGTCGGTAACATACTGGATGAAAGCTTCCCGGTCATGCGCCAGTCGCCAAACATTGGGGAGGATTTTAAAAGTGTCCGGCATATTGTTTTTGCCTCCCGCAAGAACCACTCCCCCACTGGTGAGTTGGTAGTCATTGATGTAGTGGCGGTTTTCCGGCACATCAAGATTGACGGTCTGCATCACAATCCGTTCCCTAGTGTATTCTTCGGTGAAATGGGTTTCAAGCGTTTCGCGCGTCAGGGCCTCCATCATTTTGCAGGTGGGACAGCGCACGCGGCCATGAAAATAATAAACAACAAGCTGGTTGTCCGCGACAGGGATGGACGGGATCATATCCAGATTGTCTTTTGGAAAATCCTGTGGCGTACCCGTGGTTTCCGCAGCCATGGACGGCGTAATGGCGCGTGTTTTGTGAAACATGGCTTGGCCAAGGCTTGCGATGACAAGCAGCAAGAAGGTCGTTAAAATTCTTTTTTTCATTTCAGAAGCTCCTTCATTTCCGCAAGCATCGGGATTTTTCCGACGATTTTGACCTTGCCATCCACCGCCATGGCGGGTGTCATCATGACACCGAAACTTATGATCTGTGTGATGTCTGTCACCTTTTCGATTTCAAAGGACAGGCCCAGTTCGGTCGCGGCTTTTTCAGCAACTTCCGTCAGTTTTTGGCATTTTGGGCATCCTGTGCCCAGAATCTGGATTTTCATCATCTTCTCCCTTATGCGAAAAAGGCGCCATAGACCATGCCGCACAGCATGGACATGACGATAACCAGTGAAATAAAGACCGCCGTCTTTTTTGTTCCCATGACACTCCGGATGACCAGCATGCTTGGCAGGCTGAGGGCAGGGCCTGCCAGGAGAAGGGTCAGTGCCGGGCCCTGCCCCATACCGTTTGCCATGAGGCCTGAAAGGATGGGAACCTCGGTCAGTGTCGCGAAATACATGAATGCCCCGACAATGGCGGCGAAGGCATTGGCAAAAACCCCGTTCCCGCCAACCATTGATGAAATCCACGGCGACGGGATGAGCCCCTCATGCCCGACGCGCCCGAGGAGGATCCCGGAAACCAGCACACCAAACAAAAGCAGTGGCAGGATTTGCTTGGCAAACGCCCACGAAGCGGAAAACCAGTCCTCCGCTTCGCCGCCGTTGGTGCTGGTGATAAGGGAAAGCCCCAAAGCGCCAACCGTAAATGCGATGATCGGCTGCTCCGGGAAAAGTGCGGCCAGCAGGACAACGGGAAGCGCCATCACCCCAATTTTCCATGAACGCACCCCAAACCAGAGAACGAGGACAACGCCAAGAAGGACAGCAAAAAACGAAGTCATCCACCACTTGGCGGCAAACATGATCGCCCAGAACCCCATCGTCTCCTGTGGCTTTCCCCAGTTGGCGAAAACAAGGATGCCGATCATGGCGGAAAAATACAGCACGTTCTGCCACAGCGGGCGGGCGGGTTTGTCTTCGGCGGCGTTTTCAAACCCCGCCGCCTTTTCCCCATCTTCCTTGCGAAAAATGAAGTGCATGAGCACGCCGATGACAATGCCGATCAGGATGGCGCAAACGGCGCGGGCGATGCCCATCTTCGGCCCCAGAACCTGAGCCGTCAGCACAATGGCCAGAACATTGATGGCGGGGCCGGAATAGAGGAACGCGCAGGCGGGGCCAAGCCCCGCGCCCATGCGCCAGATGCCCGCAAACAGCGGCAGCACCGTGCAGGAGCAGACGGCAAGGATGGTGCCGGACGCGGAGGCGACGCCATAAGCCACAAACCTGTTTGCCTTCGCACCAAGGTATTTCATCACAGAATTCTGGCTGATGAAGACCCCAATGGCACCTGCGATGAAGAAGGCGGGAACAAGGCACAAAAGCACATGTTCGCGCGCATACCACTTCACCAGCTGGAGCGCTTCGGACACGGCATTGTCAAAGCGCGGCACACCCACTGGCAGGAAGTAAACCCCGAGGAATACCGCGACGATGAGCGCGAGTTTTTTTCCTTCGTCCTTCCAGTTCATGGGCATTTTCCTTTCAAAACGGCATCCGCGCAATCAAGAAACTTCATGATGCAGGGCACTTTCAGCCGATACCAGACCCATCTTCCGCGCTTGTCGCTTTCAACGATTCCTGCATTGCGCAGGATCGTCAGGTGCTTGGATACCGTGGAAAAATCGAGCCCGGCCTCTTCGACCAGCGCGCAGACGCATTTTTCACCGCCCGCAAGGCTTTCCACCATACTCATGCGCGCTGGATGGCCAAGCGCTTTCAGGATTTGGGCCCTGTCTGTCACTTGCGTCCTGATTTTTCTTTCCACCACGTCGAGATCCCAGTCTTGTTTTTATATTTGGCAAAATAACCAAACAACAGAAGGTTGTCAAGAAGGGCGGCGTCAAGGCTGGAAATTTTGCACGATGATGTTGAATTGAAAAGATTTTACCGTGAATGCGTATGCCAAAAAGAACGGCATCTTGTTTGGAAAAGCGGGGAGATCAAGATGAACGTTAAATGCTCTATGTTCCGTAATTTTGGCTGCACAGAATTTTCGCCAAGCAACGGCGATTTTGCCCTTGCCATCAACCGCCATGGCGGGTGGCCATCAAAAGGCAACAGGGGTATTCAAGATGAACGCTCAAGGCTCTAAAGGACAGGCCCCGTTCGATCGCGACTTTTTCGGTAATTTCCGTCAGGTTTTTTTCAGGGGTTTTTTCAGGGAAAAGGTTTTTGGCAACAAATCACCCAGAACATGAAGGCCCTGCACCTTTTTCTCATCGCACACCAGAATGCGCGTGTCCTTGCCGCCAAATTCGGCAATCCGCTGACGGCAGGCGCCGCACGGTGTGGGCGCAATCTTGCCTGCCCCCATGACGAGAACCGCTTCCAGCTTCTTTTTGCCGCCTGAGGAAACCATGGCGGCGAGAGCTCCTTCCTCTGCGCAGGTCCCGCAGGGATAGGACGCGTTTTCCACATTGCATCCGGCATAAAGGTGACCATCTTTCGTCAGCACGCAAGCCCCCACGGCAAAGCCGGAATAGGGGGCATGGGCATTTTCCAGCGCGGCATGGGCGAGGGACATCATCTGCGCCTGCACACCTACGGGCAGTTTTTTCAGGCTCTTGCGTGTCTTGTCAGACATTGGGCTTCTCCCAGGTTGCCGGATCAGCCTTTTGCTGTTCCGAGGTTGTCATGTTTTTCACCTCGTGTGGCATCCCGTCTTCAAAGGGCGGGAACCAGACGAACGGAATGCCCTTCTTGTTCGCGTATTTGAGCTGGCGGTCCAGCTTGCCCGGCATGTGGAACAGCTCCACCTTGAGGCCGCGTGCCCGCAAGATGCGGCTGGTGGCCAGCGCCAGCCCGTGCCGTTCGGCGGAGGGGGAAATGACGAGAACGTCGGTGGGGCACTGGCGGGTGGCGTTCAGGCGTCCTTCCTGCAGGAGCTTGGGGAACAGGCGCGACAGGCCGATGGAAATCCCAACGCCCGGCAGCTTCTTGTTGATGAAGGCGCTGGCAAGGTCATCATACCGTCCGCCCGCCATGATGGTGGGGTAATCCGGATAGGAGGTGAACTTGCCCTCGTAAACCGTGCCCGTGTAATAGTCGAACCCGCGCGCGATGCAAAGGTCGGCCTCGATGGCACCCTGTGGCAGTTCGGCGAGCATGTCCATGACCTGCGCCAGTTCATCAAGGCCCGCTTCCAGGGTTTCGTTCATGACGCCAAGGGCGCAGACTTTTTTGGCAAAGCTGGTGTCTTGCGTACGGATGTCGGCCAGGTCGATGCATTTGGCAATCGCGCTTTCCTGCATGCAGCATTCGCTGGCGAGCAATTTGCCGACTTCCGCGTGGGGCAGCTTGTCCAGTTTGTCGAGGATACGGATGGCCTCGCTCGCTTTTGCAATGCTCAGGCCTTCCATGAAACCGGCCAGGATTTTGCGGTTGCTGAGCTTGAGGACAATGTCGGAGATGCCCCGGCGGCGCATGATGTCATAGGCGATGGCAGGCATTTCCGCGTCGAACTGGAGGGGGAGGTGATCCACGTTGATGACGTCAATGTCGCACTGGGTGAATTCGCGGTAGCGGCCTTCCTGTGGGCGTTCGCCGCGCCAGACCTTCTGGATCTGGTAGCGCTTGAACGGGAAAGTCAGGTCGCCAAAATGCTGGGCGACATAGCGCGCCAGCGGCACGGTCAGGTCGTAGTGCAGGCCAAGCCGCGCATCCTTGTCGTCTCCCTCACCCTGAAGGCGGTTCAGGATATAGATTTCCTTGTCGGTTTCCCCCTTGGCGAGAAGAACCTCCAGCTCTTCCACCGCCGGAGTTTCGATGGAGCAGAAACCAAAGCTCTCGAAGGCCTTGCGGATATCATCGATGAAGGCAAGTTCTGCCAGCCGCACTTCTGGAAGCATTTCCGGAAAACCGCTGATCGGGCGGGGACGATAAGTCGATTTTTTCTGCGGTGTGTCGTTCATGGTTTTTCAGCCTTGTCCATTCAAGATGCGCCATCCTATCGCCTTTTCCTTGACTTTTCCAGCAGGAAGCGCGCACATTTTCGGGAAAGAAACCCATGTTTGGAGACGTGCCGTGACCCTGCCTCGCCGATTGCGCCAGATCTGCAAGCTTTTCCGCCTGCTGCCCAGTGCCGTTTTTCGCCGTGGCCTGCGCCATGGGGTTGCCGCCACGGTGGAGCATGCCGCCTTCTTTGCCTCCATTGCGCCGGACATGGTGGTGGATATTGGCGCCAACAAGGGACAGTTTGCCCTTTTTGTGCGGGATCGCTTTCCCCATGCCCGCATTGTTTCCTTCGAGCCGATGCGCAAGGCCGCCAGCCGTTATGCGCGCCTTTTTCTGGGGGATACGCGGACAATGCTGCATCCCGCCGCCATTGGTCCTGACGAGGGCGTGGCAAACATGTATATCTCGGCACGGGACGACAGCTCTTCCCTGCTGCCCATTGATGCTCTGCAAACCGAGCTTTTTCCAGGCACGCAGGAAATTGGGCGTGAGGAAGTGCGGGTAGCGCCGCTTTCCGCTTTCCTGACCGCAGAAGATATTCCTGCCGACGCCCTGCTCAAGCTTGATGTGCAGGGGTTTGAACTGCGGGCGCTGGAAGGATGCGATGGCCTGCTGTCGCGGTTTGCCTGGATTTATGTGGAGAGTTCCTTCGTTCGCCTTTATGAAGGCCAGGCACTGGCCGATGATGTCATTGCCTTTCTGCAGGCGCGGGGCTTTGCCCTGTCCGGCATTTACAATCTTGCGCAGGATGACAAGGGAAGGCCTATACAGGCTGATTTCACCTTCACGCGCCGATCATAAAAAAAGCCAAGCATGAAGCTTGGCTTTTTTTGAAAATGGTGGGCGCAGTAGGGCTCGAACCTACGACCCGCTGATTAAGAGTCAGCTGCTCTACCAACTGAGCTATGCGCCCGACGAATCGGAGAGGTGTATAACTGCTGGCGTAAGGCTTGGCAAGCAGATTTTTTGCCGGACGGGGATGTTCCTGAAAAAAAGCGGGTTTCAACAAGGCGACTTTTTGGAAAAGAGCATTGTCGGAAGTCTCTGTCCTTCTATATGGCTGGATGTTTTTGCATGGGGGAATTTTTCCGTGTCATGGCGGGTTGTTTCCCTTGGTTTTTTCAGGTGTACAGGAAGAGCGTCACATGGGTCTTGCTTGTTTGGGTCGGGGTTTTGAATTATAGTACCAACCTGCCAGAGAATTTATAATATTTCTATTTATGTTGTGTTGTTTATGAAAACACTTTTTAGCTTGACGTTAAATTTTTTATGATATTTATATTTCTCATAAACAAGAGGGGTCGTAGATGTCCAATATGATCGTATCTGTCATTGCCATTGCCATGATAGCCCTGATGGTGTTGGTGGGGGTTTTTTATGGCGGTGCCATGTATAGCTCCTATCAGGCAGAAGCGCAGGCTTCGCGCCTCATCAGCGAGGCGGAGCAGATTGCCGGCACGGTCTCCATGTATGCCAATGAGCAATATCAGCTTCCTGGCAGCATCCAGGACCTGGTGGACAAGAATTATTTTCATGAGGCCCCGGCCAAGAGCGTCCATACCTTGTGGCGGCTGAGCAAGGGGTATGCGGTGAATGCCATTGGGGACAATTCCGTCATCCAGATCACCTGCCTGTCTGGGCGCAAGCGGTGGGGTTTTGATGCCGCCAAACATTGCGCCGACCAGGCGGCGGCGGGCTGCTCGCCCAGCAACAACTCTGCACCGGAAGGCTGTGATCCCAACTGCATGCGGACCTGTTATGACCCGGCGGACCTCACGCAATGGAATCCCCGGATACACAAGGATGATCCCTGCTGCATCGATAATTCTCAAAATCCCCAGATTTCCGATCCGGTGTTCCCGTCACAGAGGTTTGTGCTGGAAACATCCTCATCGGGAGATACCGGTCTTCCTTCGGATGACGGTGATACTGTCGGCGAAGCAAACACCACAGCTTTTCCCTTGGTGAGCGGAAAGGGACTTGCAGAACTCGTGACGTCGAACACGTTTCTGGTAACGGGGCTTGGTGGCACGGAAACGATCAGCATTTCCGGCGGCAGTTACAAAATCGGCAATGGTGCTTATACCACGACAAGCGGAACCATTGCCAATGGGCAAACCTTGACTTTGCAGGTGACCACGCCGGATGCCTACAACGCAAAAACCATGGTAACGGTCCTTATTGGGGGCAAAGCCTATCTCTGGACGGTTTCCACCCAGCAGGATACGGTGCCAGACGATTTTTCCTTTGCGGATGTCCTCGGGGTGCCAACCGGGTTCACCGTTGTTTCGGAAGAAGTGACCATCAGCGGAATTTCCACGGCGGTCCCCATTTATGTGACCGGAAATGGGTATTACCGGGTGGATGGAGATCTCAAGACAGCACCTGGAACGATTTTGCCGGGGCAAAAAGTTTCTTTGTATAGGTATGGGCCAGCTACAAACAATACGACAGAAATCCTGACCGTGACGATTGGGTCAATTTCCCGGGAGTGGTCGGTTACAACAGCCCCTCCTCCACAGTTCATTGCGAATTGGTCAGACCAGACCGGAATGGATGTGGTCGGGACCTCGCTGGGAATGACGGCCTATGGGGAACCAGTGACTTTTGTGGTCAGCAATTGCGTTGGTTGTGACTGGATGTCCATCAGCGGATCGCTGTCCCTGTTGTCCTATCCTGCGCAGGTGGTCAGCGTCGAAAATTTCGAGATCATGGCGGACAGCACTTGCGCTGAGGTTATAGCGGGCACCATTTATCCGAGACGTACCCTTATGGGAGGTGAAAGCTGCACCTTCAAAATCCGGCCAAAAGCCATCTCCAATAAAACTTTTTCGGGCGCCTTCAAGGTGATTGCAGAAAAAAACTCCGTATCCATAGGCTCCGTTACGGCCAATCTGTCTGGTTCCGCCAGCGGATTCATCAGAAGCCCGGGCCTTTATTGCTGGGGATCCAATGGTTATGGACAACTGGGCGCGGCCTTGAGTTCAACCACCAATTTTACTTCCCCGGTCCTTGTGGGGTCGGAGTCTGACAGGTGGACAGGAGGTGCTACAATGGTTTCCGCTGGGTCCAGCAGGACCTGTGCCATTCGAGGTGGCGGGGGGGCGTATTGCTGGGGATCTGCTAACAACGGCGGTTTGGGCGATGGCACGACCATTTCTCGCAATTTCCCAGCTTTTGTGGGCCCTGAAGACGGGAAGTGGAACAGTGGTGTTGCTGCCATAAATGCTGGTCAAGATTACAATTATGGTATTCGCGATAGCGGGGCCCTTTATGGGTGGGGTTTCAATTTCACGGGTGCGCTGGGAGATGGCACCACCACCACCCCACAAAAGGTTCCTGTTCTTGTTGGCGCGACAGATGCCAAATGGGAAAGCGGTGTTACCATGGTTTCTTCAATTAGCGGTCATACTTGCGCCATCAAGGAAGGTGCCCTGTATTGCTGGGGGTCAGCCCAGGATGGGAAACTCGGAGATGGAACCCAGGGGTACTTCGTTCGTCCCATGCCTGATCTTGTGGGGCCAACTGGCGCAAAATGGACCAGTGGCGTGACGGCGGTTGCTGCCGGATGGAGCCATACTTGCGCCATCAAGGAAGGTGCCCTGTATTGCTGGGGAGCCAATGGTTGGGGACAGCTTGGAATCGGAACCACAACCCAAAGTCTGGTTCCCGTGCAGGTGGGGCCTTCTTATGCCAAGTGGAGCAGCGGAGTGACAGCGGTGGCGGTCGGCCAGTACCATACCTGTGGCATCAGAAATGGCGCGCTGTATTGTTGGGGAGACAATAGCAATGGAAAGCTTGGAATCGGAACCACAACCAAAAGCACCATTCCCGTGCAGGTAGGTCCCCCAACGGACAAATGGAGCAGTGGCGTGACAGCGGTTGCTGCTGGACCGGATTTTACCTGTGGAATCCGCAACACTGGAGCGCTGTATTGCTGGGGGACCAATTACTATGGAAATCTTGGTGACGGATCCGCGACAAGGCGTTTGGAGCCGGTTTTGGTCGGCCCTGAAGGAAGCAAATGGGATAGCGGCGTAACGGCGGTTTCTGCCGGTTCTAATCATACATGTGCTGTCGTCGCAGATTGATATTGATGCAGATTTTGGCAAGGAAAAAACATGCGCATTCTTAAAATTGCCCTTTTCATAGCGGTTCTGGCCAGCGAATCACTCATGGCTTCGGCCCAGCAGCTTCCGCCGCATGTGTTTCGCCGGCGGATCGAGATTTGCCAGGCATGGGGGGGATGCGATGAAGACCTTGGAAATGGCGGCAGCGAGGGTGTTCCGGGCGCGCCCGATATTGCGCCCATTACCGACCAGCGCATTGCCGTGAACACAACGACCGGCCTCATTCCTGTGCATGTCACGGATGATGATACCCCGTTTGCGGAACTGGCTCTTTCGGTTTGGGTGGCGGATACCCAGCTGGTGCCGGAAGATGGTGTGGATTTTTCCTGTGTGGCGGTGGATGCCTGTGGCCTGCAGCTGACACCTGCGGTCGCTGAAATCGGCCAGACATCGGTTTTTCTTCAGGTGAGTGACGGTGCTACCACCACCACGCGCAGTTTCATCCTGCGGGTCATGGATGGCAATGCCCCCTTCATTTCCCCCATCGCCGACCAGACCGGATATGTGAATCTTGCCCTGACTCCCATTTCCTTTATTGTAGATGATCTGGATACCGATCCGGCCCAGATTACCATTGAGGCTTTTTCCGAAAAACCGGCTTCCCTGGATGAGACAACCTTCACGTTCAGTGGCACTGGCAATACGCGCATTCTTACCATTCCTCCCCAGACGGTGGAGGATACGACCAAAATCACTTTGGTGGCGCATGACAACACGCCTGAAGACAATACCGGCCTGCGCGATTTTCATGTGACCATCATTCCCGACAACCGGGCAGACAGCACCGTGGATATTTCGGAGATCTTCAACCAGACAACGCCTGTTGAGGTAGCTACCAGTCCTATCTTTTTCACCACCACGAATGGCGGCGCGGAACACCTCATCACAGTGACGTCCTCGTCTGGGGATCAAGCCATTGTGCCGGACGGCAACATCGAAGTCCTCGGAGAGGGGGTCAACCACACTCTTGTGGTTACACCCATACAGACGGGAACCGTGCCCATCACAGTGGAGGCGACGGATGGTGGCAGCAGCGATTCCACCACGTTCCTGCTGGAAGTTGTGGAATCCAACGGCATCTCGATTTCTCCCATCCCGACCCAATACATGATGCGCAACAGCATCAAACGCGTGGAGTTCACGATCAGGGCGCCTGATGGCTTTGCTCCGCTCATGCTCAATCCGGATCCAGACACGTATTACAACAGCGAAGATCTTGGATACAAATACGAGCTGGATGTCTGGAGCGAGAGTGGTGATGTTGTCAAGGACAACTATGATGCCGATGGCTGGGAATGGGTTTATGCCCAATGTGACGTTGATGGCAAATGTTTCATGGATCTGGAAAGCGGAACAGAAATCGGCCAGGAGGAAGTGTCGGTATGGCTTGGAACCGTTTCCTGGCCTTATGAATCCGCGTCTGTTGATGTTCCTGTACATGTTGTGGATGGTGGCCCGGTGATTGATGCGATTGCAAACCAGTCTACCCCCATGAACACCCCCGTCGGCCCGATCGCTTTCGAGGTGTTTGACTTCTATGATCCCTTGGCCGTGACGGTTTCCGTCCAGTCTTCGGATGAAACCGTTTTGCCGGTTTCCGGGATCACCGTCGGGGGAGGGGTAACGGAAACCCTGCGCAGCCTCCGACTGAACCCGGCACCGGATGCGTCCGGATTGGCTGCCATCACGGTGGTGGCGGAAAATCCCTTTGGCGATACGGCTTCCACCAGTTTCCTGACGCGCGTTTTACCGACCGATTGCAAACCCACCATTACTGTTCTCACCAAGGAAATTACCGCATTATGTGCGATAGATACCTGTCCGCAGATCGCCATTCCCTATGAGGTCACCGATGCATGTGGCAAAAAGGATGGCTATCCGGCCTGGGTGACATATGGCTGGAACAGCTGGAGAACCAGCGGAGTTACGCCGCCGCTCACCGATTCCGTAGGGGTGTTCCGCGTAGATCCGTTGAGCTTGCCCGCCTTTGTCAGCGCAGTGGGGCCTTCCGGCGATTATTCAAATCCCGGCAACAGTGTGCTCCTGCAACCGACCGTGCAGAGCGGAAGCGCCGAATTCACTCTTTCCTACACCAATGGCTACAATGTGGCGTCCGACACATTCAGGGTTACCGTCAATCCCGAAGAGCCTATTTGCAACCTTGATGTTGGTGATCTGGAAGGGGTTGAACCAAACACGGAAATCACCTCTCCTGTATTCAAGATCGGTGGATACACTGGCAGTCGGGATGTGATCCTGTCCTTCGCTGGCGATTTCTTGCAGGGATATAACGATCCCGTCTACCAGTATGGCACGTTTTGCCTACTATCCTACCTGCAGGATTGGTACAATGATGATTTTTACTGCCCAAGCCGCGTTTATTTTGGATATTACCGGGATGGGGAACCTAGTTCAGAGACGGTTTCCGTGCCCACGGGATCCTTCATTCAGCTATCCGCCGTTTCATCACCGGTGGCAGGTGGCGTTTCCAAGGTTATATTTGATGCTGGTTCCGGCTGCAAAACGGAATGGAAGGTGACGACCAAAATACCGGATTCCTCCGAACCTGACACATGGCCTCCTGCCCTGACCTGCGAGGCGCTGTCATGGGAAACCACTACGCCTTCCACAACAGGCAGCAGACATGGCATTGCGCCGGCAGTGTATAAATATTCCCCCTTCAGTTATCTCGTGAAGATGACGGATGACCGGACAAGTTTTTCCAACCTTGTGACATCGGTTGAGCCATATTCCTACTGGAACGCTGCTGATGATGTGACGAATCTGAAAATTGAATGTGGTATATCCAGCTGCGTGGTTTCGGGCGCATCCCAGGCGGATACGGGCAACATCATGTTGACGGTTTCCGCGACCGATGAGGCAGGCAATGTGGGGACGCGGACATGCGAGGGAATCTTTGTCATCAGCAGTTCCAAGCTGATCATTGTCAGACAGGATCCGCCCCATGGTGCGCAGGATGTTGGCCATATGCCGGTCATTACGGCGCTGTTCAGCAGCCTGCTGGATGTTGGTAGCGGGGAAATCCGCATTTATGATATTGGCGCTGATTATTTCGATCCGGCCGATGATGTCCTGTTTGACACCATCGATGTGACCGACAGCGGCCGGTTGACGGTTGTGGACAAGACCATTTCTTTTTCTCCATTAACGCCGTTCCAGCATGGACACACCTATTATATCAACATTGATTCAGGGACTTTTTTCGACCAACTTGCGCCTGCGATGTTTTATGAAGGCCTGTCAGGGTATGATTGGGGATTCACCATTCATTCAGAATCTGCCGATGTCTGCACAAGTGATTTTACAGACACGACCAATGCGGAACCGGGCAGTACCCAGACATCCGAGGTTTTGGACGTTTCCGGGTTTTCCGGCTCCCGTACGGCGACTGTAACCGGGGCAACGGTTGTCGGTGTTTATTATGGAACGGATGCCGCCAATCTTTCCAATGTCGCCGTGGCTGCTGAATCCTTTACCCTCAATTCCGGGGACCATATCCAGATCGTCATGAATGCATCCCCTGATCCGGAGGGCGAGGTATTTGCCACCTTTGATGCCGGTGCCGGTTGTGCATCGACATGGAGGGTTGTCACCAAGGCAGAAGGTGGTGAGGATCCTGTTGATCCTGAAGATCCCGTTGATCCGGAGGATCCTGTCGATCCTGAAGTTGTGGATCCTTATGTGCCCGGTGTAACAACAGGGAAGATCTATATCTATGCCTATAGCGGTGACATGTATTACCTGCCGGAGCAGAGCACGTTTTGGGACGTTTTCTCATGGGATAGCGAACCGCCGCAACTTTATGAGGAATGGCTGCAGTTCAAGTACAAGACATCATCGAATGTTCCTGTCATCAAGGTCGCCTTTGTTGTTCTTTCGCCAAACCTGACCGATGAGATCATCAGTGAAATGCCTGACGGCTTGCCTATCATGCAGATGGGAATTATCGGCGGGTTGGCCAATCTCGGTGTAACTCCCAAGAATCCAAGCGCCTTTTACATGCCGCAGCTGGGCAAGCTGTATGAAATTGAACTGGAGGATTCGGTCGATGTGGCAAACACCCAGGTTGGGGATAAGCTGTTCCGGGTGACCTTTGAGGGTTCACATAGTGAGATTGAGTTGCTCAATCCAAATCACGTCATCCCCTTTTTCAAGACGGCTGCCAGCAACCACAAGGCCTACAACCATGAATCCACGAACAGTCTGGAGAGCGCTCTTTATGGAGCCATGGCGAATGATGGGTTGATCTGGTGTCCTAGCAGCCAGGTTTCCGCTCTGGAATCCACTTATGTCACCAAGGTCGGGTTTTCTTCCTATGTCCTGGACAATACCCAGCCCGATCCGACCGAGGCCCATCCGGCCAGTGGCATGAAATCGGATTATCGTTGCATTTCCACTTACAATGCGCCGGTGACCATGTATCCCATCAGCCACAACATCAACTATGCGCTCACGAAGTTTGGCTTTAACCGGATCAGCATACCGCCGGAAACCCCGCCTTCCAATGTCACCTGCACGGCAACCGTGACGTCAACAGGGGAAACATTCGACATACAGACAACCCTGAAAACAACGCCGCAAAGCACGACCTGCATGCAGGACTGCGACAGTTTGGCATCCGTCCATTCCTGCCTTGGGGATTGCAGTGTCGGATATCCGTCCGCCTGCCGACAGGATTGCCCCACCAATCCGAACCCGCTCTATGACCTCAAGAACTATGTCCCGTCCTGCCTCAAGGATTGCAGGCCGCAGGTTCTTTACTATGAATGGTCAGGGAACAGGACGGTGGCCGGGAAAACCGAAATTTATGACATGGGGGATGAAAACTATTATGGCCATATTGTGGTTTCGTGTCCGGGCGGGTTTGCCAGGCTGCAGACAGAAAAACTGCCGATCCTGATGCAGGCGATGGAGATTTATCCTGTTGAAGGACAGCCCCTGCCGGGTGTTGATTTTGACTTCAAGGATGAGCCAAGTCTGGGATCCATCGGGAACCCTGTGCCATCAGGGACATCTTCCATGCCAAAGGTGATCATGCCATGACACATGTATCCAGAACTGTTGGTGTTGTCTTAGCTGTTTCCGTGTTGGCGGTGGGGGCAGGCACCGGGGTCATGTTCCTGCGCAAGGAGCGAAAACCAGCGGAACCGCTTGCTTATTCACCGATCGTCAGGGTTTATCCTGCTCGCGAGCCAGTCACAGACAAGCGCGCCATGCAGCCAGGAGCACCCCTTCAACCGCGGTCTTCGGCCGTTGTTTCAAGGGATGAACAGGGGGCTGCGCCATCCGTTCCGTTTTCTGGAAGGGCGGGGAGGCGTTCCGGCATGCGTGCGTCCGGGATTCCTTCCGTTTCCAAAATTCCCGACCGGGCCATGGCCCGGGGGACTGAAGCCATTTCCATACCATTTTTTATCATGGACGATGATACGTCTTTTGAATCCATTCGGGTTTCTGTCCAGACGCAGAATGCCGACTTGTTTCCCATGGGCAATATTTCGCATACCTGTAACATGGGTGCCTGCTCGTTGACCTTGATGCCTGCCAAAAACCAGATGGGGCGCGGACGCCTGGTGCTGGTGGTGCAGGATGGCCTGAATGAAGTGAAGGCCGGGTTTGTGGTGCGGGTTCTTGATCCGGATTTGCCGTTTGTTGGTCCGGTTGGAGATATGGTTGGTAAGGTCAATCAGGTGATTGGCCCGATTGCATTTATGGTGGACGACATGCAGACCGATCCGGAATTGCTGTCGCTGGAAGTGATGTCCAGTAATTTGTCCATGGTGCCGGTGGAAAACATTGTGGTTGAGGGGCAGGGTTCAGAACGCGCCGTGACCATCACTCCCCTGAGGGATGCTTATGGCATGACGGAAGTCACCATTGCCGTCAGCGATGGGGAAGGGCAAACCGTATTGCGCAGTTTCAGGGTTGATATTCCGATGCCGGCTGGCCAAAAGACTTCATTGCCTGTTTCCGTTCGGGATGCCGTGCCGCTAGGAATGCCGGATCCCTACAGTCACCTGCCGGAAGACCATCCCGTTCGCCAGCGCATGAAACGCTGACGCTTTTCAAGGGCTTCATTGTGGCGGGGTCTTTTAAGGGAAAATGGCGCGCCCGACGAGATTCGAACTCATGACCTTTGCCTTCGGAGGGCAACGCTCTATCCAGCTGAGCTACGGGCGCGCATGTGCCCATTCCTATGACCCATTTCTTATCTTTTGTCAAACGCTGAGCTTTATGTTAGCTTCAAAAGTCGGTTGGTTGTTTTTTTGAAAAAGCAGCAAGGAGGATGCAATGCAGCCTTTCAAGGTTTCCTGCGACGGCATGCCCGGCGCTTTGCATGAGCGGACCTTCATTCTGCTTGATTCCGAAACGCCAGCCAAATGTCCGCTTTGCGGGCGCGTGTTTGAGTTCGAGGATACGCGCGCCAAGCTTTTGGCCCTTCTGGAACTGGCAGATGCGGAAGGCGACACCGACGAGGTGGAGCGTCTGGCCGAAATCCTTTCCCTCATGTCGGCAGGGCATGAGGAAGAATGACCTCTCCGCTGGGACAGCAGATGGAATACCAGTTCCGCCTGCATGACCGGGCGGGACGCAAGTTCCTGACAGATTTGCGCGAACAGCTTCGCGTAGAGCATGAACCGACCTACCAGCATTGCCTGCGGGTGGGCGATCTTGCTCGCCGTTTTGCCCTTTATCTCGGGGTGGAAAAGGATGTGGCGGAGGATTTTGGACTGGCCGTGTCCTGCCACGACATTGGCAAGCTGCTGGTGCCGTCGGAGATCCTTTACAAGACCGACAAGTTGACACGTGCGGAGAGGGGAATTGTCAAGGCGCATTCTTCAAATGGGGAACGCTTGCTGGAAGGTTGTTCCTTCCCATTGGTGCGGGAAGCCGCAGCCATTGCAAAACATCATCATGAAACCAAGGCTGCACAGGGCCAAATGGATATTCCCGCATCCGTCCATATTGCATCCATGTGCGACATGGTGGACGCTTATACGTCCGTCCGAAGTTACAGGGAGAATTTTACCCTGCGTTTTGCCCTGCGGACGCTGGCAGAGGACAAGCGCCAGAGTTTTGTGCCCGAATTTCAAAGGCCGTTTCTTGTGTTCATGCAGAAGGTGTTTGCGCAGGATTTGGCACATGAGGCGGTTGTTTTGGGCCTGCAGGAAACAAAGCAGGAGCAGCAAGCAAGATTGAGAAAATCTTGCTTGCACGGGAAAGTTCGCAAAAGACACATGCGCGTTTCATAGAAGGTGGTGTTCATGACCGATTTCGCAAAGGTGATCGACAAGGCTTACGGCGTGGAAGACCGCGCGGGAAAGGCTTTTCTTGCCCGCATGCGCGAGCAGCTCCGCGCCGAGCGCGAATGGACCTACCAGCATTGCCTGCGGGTGGGCGAGATGGCGCGGCAGTTTGCCCTTTCCATTGGCGTTTCCGAACTTGCGGCGGAAAATCTCGGGCTGGTGGTGTCCTGCCATGACATCGGCAAGCTGTCCGTTCCGGCGGAGTTGCTGGACAAGGTGGGGGAGTGTACTCCCAAGGAAAGGGCCATGCGGCGCGATCATTCCCGGCAGGGTGGCGCCATGCTGGAAGGCCATTTGTCCGCACCGCTGCTCAAACTGGCGGCGGGCGTCGCCGAAAACCACCACGAAAAATGGGACGGCACCGGCTACCGCCACAAGGCCGGGAAGGAGATTCCCGTCGGTGCGCAAATTGCCGCCCTGTGCGATGTTTTTGATGCTTCGGTGTCCGATCGCCACTATCATGTGGGGGCGCCGGTCATAAACGCCCTGTCCAGCATTGCAGGGGCCAAGCGCAACTGCTTCAATCCTGAACTTCTCAAGCCATTTATCCTTTATGGTGTCACGGCCAACAGGAACAGGCTTACGGGCAAGGACATCGCCCGACTGATGGATCAGCTGGAGGAGGGCAAAAACGGCCCCGCCGGAACGGGTCCGGTTGCCTCCGGCCCCCGTGGAAGCGCTCCCCGCGCCTGACCTATTCGTTTTTGGCATGGCATCATGCAAAAAAAGGGCTTGCGGGCGGAGCCGCATGTGTTAGCCTGATGGGCATGGACACCTGAAACGGGATTTCGCCATGCCTTGGGAATGCAACAGCATCGGGCCTTTGGAAGGTTTCCGCCGTAGCGCGGACGCTTTTTCCCGTGCCGTTCCTTTTTCCCGGAAGGGGGGCAGATGAGCTATTCCTCTCCCCTTGGCGATGAAATCAACCAGCTTTATTCCCTGAATGATCCTCTTGGGCGGCTGTTTCTGGTCCGCCTGCGGGAACGGCTCGCCTTGCATCATGAGGCCAGCTACAGCCACTGTATGCGCGTGGGTGAGATGGCCCGCCAGTTTGCCCGTTTTGTCGGGGCCAGCGAGATGGCGGCCGATAACCTTGGGTTGATTGTTTCCTGCCATGACGTGGGCAAGCTCCTGGTGCCGCCTGCACTGCTTGACAAGCCGGATCCCACCAGGGAAGAACAGGAAATCCTGAGCCGGCATGGCCGTGAAGGAGACATGTTCCTGCAGGGCCGCAGGGAACCTTTGGTGCGCATGGCGGCCGAAGTGGTGACACTGCACCACAAGCGCTTCAAGATCCAGCAGAAGCTTCTTGGAAAAAATGTGCCGCCGGCCCTGCGGATTGCCTCCTTGTGCGACAGTTTTGATTCGTCTGTTTCCATGCGCCCTTACCGGGTCATGGTGACGCCCGGTTATGCGCTCGGGAGCCTCATCCACCGCAATGCAACCAAGCGCCTTTCCTATGATCCCAACACCCTGGCATTCTTCATCCATTTCCATGTGGTGTTCCTGCGTGCCCGGCTGGGGGACGACGAGGTTGCGGGCCTGCTTTCCGCCCTGCGCGCTCAGAAGGAAAAGGTTCAGCGGCAGCCATCCTTACCGAAATGTCCGCTCAAACCCTCAGGCCCCCGCCCCTGATTCCGGTGCTTCAAGGTGGTTGCTTTTCGCGGGCTTTTCCCTGATGATGCGGACATGACACAGACATCCAGAAAACACCTGACCCTGATTGATGCCTCAGGCTTCATTTTCCGCGCCTTCCATGCCCTTCCGCCCCTCACCCGTGCCGATGGCACGCCAGTCGGCGCTGTCATGGGGTTTGCCAACATGCTCATGCGTCTGCTCTTGGAGCGCAAACCGGAGCATCTGGCCGTGGTGTTTGATGTCTCCCGCAAGACGTTCCGCACCGAACTCTATCCGGAATACAAGGCACACCGGCCGCCCACGCCGCCGGAACTCATCCCCCAGTTTGCGCTGGTGCGCGAGCTGGTGGCCGCGTTTTCATTGGCGGCGGTCGAGGCTGAAGGCTATGAGGCCGATGACCTGCTGGCCACCTATGCCCGCCTTGGCCATGAAAAAGGCATGGATGTGTCCATTGTATCCTCGGACAAGGATCTGATGCAACTGGTGGGCGATGGGGTTACGATGCTTGATCCCATCAGGTACCGGCCTATTGGACCCGCCGAGGTGATGGAAAAATTTGGCGTGCCACCGGACAAGGTGGGCGACCTTCTGGCCCTCATGGGCGATGCCAGTGACAATGTGCCAGGCGTTCCCGGGATTGGTCCCAAGACCGCCGCGCAGCTCATTACCGAATTCGGCAGCCTCGATTCCCTGCTGGCGCAGCTGGACAGCCTGCCTGAAAGCAAACGCAAGCAGAACCTTATTGAAAACGTCGAACTGGCCCGGCTATCCAAAAAGCTGGTGACGCTCGAGGATCATGCGCCGGAGCCCCTGCCTCTTTCGGCTCTTGTCGTGCCAGAGCTGGACAAGGCCCGATTGGCCGCCTTTTTCAAGGCGCAGGGGTTCAAGTCGTTGCTGGCCAAGCTGGGCCCGGTTGTGGGGGGGGATGAACGCTTCGGGGAAACGGTGGAAACGTCTTCTGCGTCTCCCATCAAAACCGTTTATGAAAAGGTGGACACGCTGCCCGCGCTTCGGGCGTGGATTGGGCGCATCCACGACAAGGGCGTGGTCGCCGTGGATACGGAAACCACTTCCCTGACGCCCTGCGTCGCAGGATTGGTTGGGGTTTCCCTGTCCGTTGCGCCGGGACATGCCTGTTACATTCCGCTGGGACATGTGGCGCCAGGGGGGGGCGGGCAATTTGATTTTGGCGAAACGCCGGCTGTTTTGCAGCTGCGCGAGGCCGACGCCCTGGCCCTCTTGAAGCCGGTGCTTGAAGATCCCGCCATTCTCAAGGTCGGGCACAACATCAAGTTTGACATGCAGGTGTTTGCTGCGCGCGGCATTGATGTAGCCCCCATTGATGACACCATGCTGATTTCCTATGTTCTGGATGGCCGCCAGCATGGACAGGGCATGGATGAGCTGGCCAGACTGCATCTGGGCCATGACTGCATCAGTTACAAGGAGGTTACCAAATCCGGGCGTGGGCAGATGCCTTTTGCGGAAGTGGCAGTGGACGCTGCCACGGCCTATGCCGCCGAGGACGCCGACATTACGTTGCGGCTCTGGCAGCATCTGAAACCCCGTCTTCTGCCAGCACACCAGGTAGCGCTTTATGAACAGGTTGATCGTCCGCTGGTACCTGTGGTGGCGGCCATGGAAACGGCAGGCATTTGTGTGGATGTTCAGGCCCTGGCCGATTTGAGCCAATCCCTCGCGCAGCGCATGGCGGATCTGGAAGCGGAAATCCATCGTCTCGCGGGCCATGGTTTTAATGTGGGGTCGCCCCAGCAGCTGGGAGCGGTCTTGTTTGACGAGATGGGGCTTGCGGGCGGCAAGCGCAGCGCAAACGGTTCATGGTCCACCGACGTGGCGGTTCTGGAACCGCTGGCCGAAGAAGGAACAACCATTGTTGAGCGGGTTCTGGAGTGGCGGCAGGCCGCCAAGCTCAAAAGCACTTATACCGATGCCCTGCCGCGCCAGATCGATCCGAAAACCGGCCGCATTCATACGTCCTTTTCGCTGGCGGCCACCAATACCGGACGCCTTGCCTCCACGGATCCCAACCTGCAGAACATTCCTGTCCGCAGCGAGGAAGGCAAAAAGATCCGCGCAGCTTTTATCGCCCCACCCGGCCATGTTCTCATCTCTGCGGATTATTCCCAGGTGGAATTGCGGCTTCTTTCTGAAATGGCGGGCATTCCCGCCCTCAAGCAGGCATTCCTTGACGGAGTGGACATTCATGCCCTGACCGCTTCGCAGGTGTTCGGTGTGCCCCTGGCCGACATGACGCCCGATTTGCGCCGTCATGCCAAGGCCATCAATTTCGGCATTGTCTATGGCATCAGTGCTTTCGGTCTTGCCAGACAGCTCGGCATTGAACCTTCTGCCGCCGGGGCTTATATCCGCACCTATCTCGAGCGTTTTCCGGAGCTGGCCGCCTATATGGAGGGGCTCAAGGAATTTGCGCGCGCCCATGGTTATGTGGAAACCATCTTTGGCCGCAAATGTTTCATGCCGGAGATCACGAGCAAAAACCCGAACCGTCGTCATGCCGCCGAGCGCCAGGCCATCAATGCGCCCATTCAGGGCACGGCGGCCGATCTCATGAAAAAGGCCATGATCGCGGTTCATGTCCTGCTGCGGGATTCTGGCCTTCCAGCCCGTGTCCTGCTGCAGGTGCATGACGAGCTGGTGGTGGAATCGCGCGGGGATGTTGCCGGGGAAGTTGCCGCGCTGGTGAAAAAAGGCATGGAAGGTATTTCCATTTTTTCAGTTCCGCTGGTTGCGGAGGCGGGGATTGGTTGCAACTGGGCAGTTGCAAAATAGCGATCTTCCTTGAATCCGGTCCGGAAGTTTAATCTTGCTTTAATGTTATGCCCTATCCTTCTGCATGGAAAGTGAGGGTGTTTGGATTATCTTTATTTCCTGCACGGTTTGTTCCTGATTCTTTTGGCTTGCGCGGCCATAGGATTGCGCAGGGATGTGGCTTTTCCTATAGGGTTTATTGCCGTTTTTGCCATTTTCCAGGGGCTTGATGTCCTTTTGCGCATCCCCTTGCTGTGCTGCATTTCCATGACGCAGTCCGTGCTCTTTTTCCATATCCTGTTTCAATTGCTGGCGGGGCTGGCCCTGGTCGTTCTTGTGTACCGGGAGACTCCCAGACCATGGCATCGGGTGGTCATTCCCGTTTTCCTGGCGTTGGTGGGCCTGGAACTTTTTTCGGGTTGGGTCCATTTTGAGGAAGTGCTGGAAATCTCCAGCATTCACATGACCGTGGTTTTTGGCATGGGCGTGGCCTTCCTCATGTGGTGGCGTGCCCGACGGATCTCCCGGCCATGGGCGTTGCGGGCGTCGGCTCTGGCCTTTGCGGGCTATATCTGCCTGACAGGATCCCGTTATGGGGCGGGCATGTTGCCGGGGAGCCTCATTGAGGAAATCGCGCTGGGCGACCATCTGGTTCAGATAGGATTTTCGGGGGTGCTGGCGTTCCTGATTTTCAGCATCCTGGCCATGGGAATTCCTGGCGATGAAATCTCCAGAACCAGTCTCTGGCGGTTGCTCTGGAAAAGGATTGGGCTTTCGGCATGCGTGATTTTCATTGTTCTGGCTGGGGGGGTCTGGGCTGCATCCTTTGCAGGAAACCTGAGTGGACAACACTTCAAGAACCAGTTGATTGACCGTGTCAGAATCCTGCAATCCATGCTTGATCCGGATGACATGGAGGCCTTGCTTCAAGGGGCGTCCCATCCCCATTACCGGGAGGTTTATGAGGCGGTAACCCGCGCCATATCATCGCAAAACGACATTATTTATGGCTATGTAGTTGCCTTGCGGGATGACCAGATCGTCTTCCTTCTGGATGCGGAAGCCACGATCTTCTCCGATCATGAGGACATTGTCATATCGGACCCTGGAGCCATTTATGAGGATGAAAGTCCGGCCTTCAAGGCCATTCTGCGTGACCATCAAGAGATGCCAATCGCAGAAGGTCCCCTGTCAGATGCCTGGGGAACCTGGATCAGCGCCGTTGTGCCTCTCAAAGGATCGAACGGACAGGTGGTGGCGGCACTGGGGATGGATGTGGATACCCAGAACTACAATCGCCTCATGGACCAGACCCGTCTTCCGGTCATCGGTATCGTTGGGGCCATTTGCCTTGCGATTGCCATCTGGCATATCCAGCGCAACAAGGAGATGCGGACGGCGGCGCGCCTGGCCTTGTCTGAAAAACATTATCACGACATCTTTTCCGGGGCCCCTGTCGGGATTTTTGAAACCTCCCTTGATGGTGCAGTGGTTGACAACAACCAGGCCTGTCTTGATATCCTTGGGTATTCCGATGATCTGGAAGCCAAGGTGATCAGCCGCAAGGTAGGGGTGGCCGAGGCTGTTTATGCTGATCCTTCCGTGCGCGAGCAGATCCTCAAGCTCGTGATGCAGGATGATATATGGCACAAGGAACGTCTGCGCATGCGCCGGAAGGATGGGCGCCACATCACTGTCAGCATGACCATTCGCGGCGTTCATGATACCCATGGGCGCCTGCTTCGCCTGCAGGGATTCATTGAGGACATTACCGCGAGGGTGATGGCCGAACAGGGACTTGAAGAGCAAACCCTGTTTTTGCAGCAACTTATCAATGCCATCCCAACCCCCGTGTATTTCAAGAGCCTGGATGGCAAATACCAGAATGGCAACAAAGCCTTTGCGGACCTGATTTCCAGAACGCCGGAAGAATATCGTGGCAGGGAAGTTTTCGAAGTCTGCAAATTGGAGGAAGCCGAGATTTTCCATGCTAAAGATATGGAACTTCTGGAAAAGGGCGGGATGCAGACTTATGAGGCTACCATCACGTGTGACAAGGGGGTGCGCAACCTGATGTTCCACAAGGCCCTGACCCTGCATACAGATGGAAACCGGGCGGGGATCGTCGGGGTCGTCTTTGATATCACGGACATCAAGCAGACCGAGGAACGGTTGCGCCAGAGTGAAGCCAAGATCCGATCCATCCTTGATGCCCTTCCAGACCTGCTTTTTGTGAGCGATATTTCAGGGATCATTCATGAGGTTCGGGCGCCCGCGCCGGGAATGTTGTTGAAACCCGTTGACCAGCTGCTGGGCAAAGACTTGCGGGAAATCCTGCCGGAGATGCTGGTGCAGGAGTTCCTTGGGCTTGCCCAGGGCGCTGTTTCAGGCAAAAAAACCATAATTTGGGAATATGCGATTGATATCCATGGGGAAAAACGCTTTTTTGAAGGCCGCATCGCCCCTATGGATGCCCGGCGCGTGGTGCTGGTCAGCCGGGATGTCACGGACCGCTGCAACACGGAAGAAAAGTTGCTTCAGACAAAACTGGAGCTTGAAGCGGCCAATGCCCAGCTCAGCACCTTGGTCAAGCAGGCCCAGGCGGCAGCTGCTGAGGCTGAACGGGCAAGCCGGGCCAAGAGTGAGTTCCTTGCCAACATGAGCCATGAACTCCGAACCCCCCTCAATGCCATCATGGGATTTTCGGAAATGATTTCCAGCGAAATGCTGGGGGCCATCGAAAACCAGAATTACAAGGAATATATTGGCTATATCCATGCCAGTGGCGCACATCTGCTCGATATCATCAATGACGTTCTTGACCTTTCCCGCATTGAGGCCGGGAAAATGCAGATCTATCATACGCCGGTGGAAGTGGCCGGCATTTTCCGCATGGCGGGAAATCTCATCCTGCCCCGTCTTGCAGAAACGGAACAGGGGCTCAAGGTGTCCGTTGCCGACAATGTTCCGGCCATTCTTGGGGACGAACGCCTGATCAAGCAGATCATTCTCAATCTTTTGTCCAATGCGCACAAGTTTTCGCCCAAGAAGGCGCAGATTACCCTTTCTGCCCGCCGGTTGGGAGAAACGGAAGTTGAACTGGTGGTCTCTGACACGGGGATTGGCATGCAGAGGGAAGAAATTGCCCTGGCCCTCCAGCCTTTCGTGCAGCTTGAGAATTACATTTCAAAGACCCAGCAGGGAACCGGTCTCGGCCTGCCTCTGGTCAAGGCTTTTACCGAACTCCAGGGGGGGCGCCTTGTGATTGAGAGCAAGCCTGGCAAGGGAACAACAGTGCGGGTCATCCTGCGGGTGTTTGAGCCCGGGATGCCGGTTTCCACCTTCCAGATTCCCCCGTCCGCATAATTCCGGTCAAAAATCTTCCACATCCTGCCATAGGAAAGGGCAGGAGGTTGTTTTATGGGAGAGCATGCATCAAATGCGATGACGGAAATCGCCCTCGCGCTGTCGATGGCGTTTTTTGCCATCCTGCTTCTGGCCCTTCTGGCCATGGGAAGCGGGAAGGCCGCCATGGTCATGCAGGTTGCATCGGGGGAAAGTTCTCCTGAAGTTGCCGAAAATGTTTCCCCGGAAAATCTTGTGGTTTTTCAGGATGGCCAGTTTCTGGATGCGCAACTTGTCCTTGTGGATCCGGCGCGTCTGGCGCACATGCCGAAGATTGTCCTGGCGGTTCCGGAAAACCTCCCTGCTGTAGAAATGCTGGCGGCCCGCCAGCGCATCCCTGCCCGCGATGTGCGGGTGACGGTTCTGGACGCGCGCTGGCGCGCGGCCCTTGAGGAGAAAAAACCATGAAAAAACATATGCTGGCCCTGGCCCTTCTTGTGCTGCCCTCTCTTGCGCAGGCAAACCTCCCTTTCCGCATGCCGGATGAAACCGGGATCCGGAGGATGGTTGCCGATGAAGCGCGGGCGCAGGGGATTTCTCCGCGTCTGGCCCTGGCTGTGGCCGAAGTGGAATCCGGATTTGATCCGGATGCGCGCTCCTTGGCTGGCGCGCGGGGCGTCATGCAAATCATGCCAGAGACGGCCCGGGGGGAATTTGGGGTTCATCCGGATGCCCTCTGGGATCCGCAAACCAATATCCGGGTGGGGGTGACATACCTGCGCCAGCTGATGGATACGTATGATGGCCGGGTGGATATTGCCCTGTCGCACTACAATGGAGGATCCGCCGTGCGGCAGGGTAATCGCCTGCACGTCATTCCTGCAACCCGCGCTTATGTGGAGAAGGTTCTTGCCCTGTCAGGAGATTCCGGAAATTCCAGCCCACGGGCCGGACGGATGCTCGACCTGAACCGGGGGGATTATTATCTTGCTGCGCCGCAGGATGTGGCCGGAGATGTTTTCCCATCGGGATACAACCGGACAGGCCGTTATCTCAATGGGGTTTCCGGCAAGGATTCCGATACCCATTTCCGGACGGATTCCTCTGGTCGGCTCATCAACATGGACACAACACGTCCCGTGACGGCTTTCCGGCGCTGGCGCCAGGCGCAGGGCATTCCCATGGCCAGTGTGCGGCGCGTTCCCGTGTCCCGGCACAGGGAAAGTGATGGATGGCCTTCTGTCCAGGATCTGCGGGCGGCCCGTGCGGTGGAGGGCTGGTGAAACGCTGGTGTTTGGTGTATGACTTTTCCTCATGACCGATGCCCAGTCCCTCATCCTGACCGCCAGCCGGTCGCCGGAACTCAGTGCCCATTTCAAGGCTATTGCCGAGATGGATGTGGCCGGCATGCCCAAATATGGCCGGGCCGAGATTCATGGTCTTGTACGGGCCACTGTATGCCGGACGTATGCGCCTGCCCTGCTTGAGCTGGCGCATCTGGTGGCAGCGGCGTCCTGTTTGGGGGCTTGGGAAAACCTGTTCTGGGGAACGCATCCTGTCCGTGCATCGCATTTTTCGGCCTTTTTCCATGAGGCCTGCGGGCGGGGCTGCCTTGCCTGCAAGGATGGGGTGATGTCCATCCGCTATCCCGATGGGCAGTTTTCCATCCGGTTTGGACGCATGTCCTTCCTTTCGGCGCTCATGGACATGCTGGTGGCTGTGCTGGGCTATGACGTGGTGGATGACCATCTGACCTCCCTGCGGGCTTCCTCCCGTACGGCAGCGGATGTTTCCGCCGCAGCCCGCGGTCTTGCCAAGGCGTATTATGCCTTTCTCAAAAACCATGTCCCTCCGGCGCAAGGCCAGCGCAAATTCCGCACCCTCGCCACCTTCATGACGGAACGTGCAGGGTCAGGATTTTCTGGGCGCGACATTGCCGATGATGCCATTCTCGCTTTCTGGCAGACGCATGCCGCAGATGCCGGAGATGGCCAGGATTTCAAGACCTATGTGGCCACCTTCCGGGCGTTTTTGCATTTTCTGGAAGCTCTGGAACAGGCTGAAAGGATTGTGGCGCTTGAACAGGCCCGTCCAGTGGGGACGGGAGAAGGCGAAATTGATGTAGCGGTGGGTGCGCGGTGTGACCTTTCTGAAGCCGTCAATCCGCTGGAGGCCCTGTGTGCGGGGGCTGGCGCGCGCGTAAAATTCCTCAACAAGCAGGAGCAGGCCCGTCTTTCCCTGTTGTTTGAAGCGGGAACGCTGGCGCTGCGTTTGCCGGTTTCGCTTTTGCGCTGCGAAGTGTTCGGGAAAACCCAGTCGCGGTTGACCCAAGGGGTGCGGCGCGGGATTGGTGCGGCAGGACTTCATGACATGGCGCGTGATGGCGGGGAAGGCGATTACCTGGTCGTTCGGGAGGAACTGGCCCGGTTGCGGGATGGGCTCTCACGGGTTCTTCTGGCGAGTCTGTTTGCCCTGGTGGACGCCAAAAGTCCTGAGGCCATTTCCCTTTTGCTCGATTTGGCGGAAGGGTTTGATGCCACCGTTTGTGCGCCGCTCCTCAAGGATATGGAAGGGGAGAGCCTGGCTGAACGTTTTCTGGCCCTCCTGGCCCTGCCGGAACGTGCGCCGCCGCCACTGCCAGACCTCATGACCGCAGCGGAAAAGGCTTTTATGGGGTTGTCGCGGCAAGGATTTGAAGGTGTTCCGGGGCAGGATCCTGAATTGCTGGAGGCTTTCGAGTCCGGTTCTCCGCTGGTCCAGGCTATCCGGAGTGGAATTTCCGGCTGGCTTTCCGCCACGGACGCGATGGATTGGCCTGACCTGTTCATAAGGGACAGGGAAACCTTTCTGGATGTTTTTTCCCGGATTTATGGAGATGCCCATGTTGCCGCCCGAATTTGATCCTCCCCTGGCCCGCGCCGAGCAGATTTTCATGCAGCTCGAGGAAGTGGAGGCCATCATGGCGACCTTGGACGTGGCGAGTGTGTCGGAACCGCCGTCATCTGCGCCTTTTGCAAAGCTGGCCCGGTTCGTGGCCGGACAAGGCCAGGCGGACAGCTTTCAGGCCTGCCGTGCGGATGTACGGATTTTCCGGAAATTCTTGGCCAACACCGGCCCCGCTTATGCGCCCAGGCTTGCCGCGGCGGCATCATCGGGAAGGACACAGACCCGCGAAGGGGAGGGCTGTCGCATCAGCCTGCGGCCTTCGCGCGCGGATCCTGAACAGGTGTATGTGGTTGTCGAGATGACCCGCCCGGAAGGTGTGGTTCCGCGCCATCTGTTCCTGTCCTTGCCGGATGGGCTGTTTTCCCGGTTTGACCTTCCGGAACCGGATGGTATGGTTTTCCAGATTCTGGCCCAGGCCGATTCCGGTCTTGTCCGCGGGCTTTCCAGCCCGGAAACCGAGGTGTTTCTCCATTGAGCCATTCCATCAGGGTTGTTGTCGCCACCACGGAAGGTCCCTCTGAAATCCTGCGTCTGACGCCGGAGGATCCGGATGTGCGGTCGGTGGCCTGCCTGGGCGGGAAAGCCATTCCCCTGCCCATCAGCAAGGCTTATGATGCCTTTGTGCGGGAACCTACCGGGGTCATTGCCCGCGCTTTTGGCCATGAGGCCTTCCGCCTGGATGTATCGGCGCCCATTGATGATGGCCTGAGCTGGCAGCTGCCCGTATTTGCGGCGCATGCCCTTTTGGCGGCCCAGCGACTGGCCATGCCGGGCAAGGCCGGGGATCATGTTCTTTGGCTAACGGGCGAGGTGGATCGGGACCTGCGGGTTTTGCCGGTGGCCCATTGCCTGGCCAAGCTGGACCGCTCGCGAACTTTCTTTGCCGAAAGCATGGCGGCGGGGGCGCGTGTCACAGTCTTTCTGCCACAAGGCAATGCGATGGATATTGGGGCCTGCTGGGCCAAGCGCAACGGGCTTGATCCGGAGCGCCTGCGCATTGTTCCGGTGGTTTCCATGGAAGAAGTCTTGCAGGCTCTTGGTCTGGCGCAAAAGACAGGCGCGTCGCGTGCCAGCCGGCTGGCCTTGCCGGAATTGCTGCGCCGGAATGCGCGCGCTGCCTGGAGTTTGGTTGCCGTCTTCATGGTTTTTGCAGGGATGGCCCTGACATGGCACATGGGCATATCGGATTGGGAAAGCCTGCGCCGTGGTGGGCAGTTCCGTGGGCTGGATGTGCAGCTGTCCGTAGGGGGGATTTTGGCGCGGGGCTATGAAACCTGGCTGGCATCGCAGGTTCCGGCGGATATTTCCCTGGGAATTGATGCTGTGCGCGCCAAGGACGGGCGGATATGCCCGGATGCTGCACGGGCCGAACGTGCGGATTATGAAATCCGTCCTGCGCCAGAAGGAATGGCGCTTTTGGCGGAAGGGCTTTGCGGCTTGGAATTTTCCATGAAAAGCCCGGAGGAGAGCCTTTATCTCTGGCCGTTTGTCCAGGACATGAAAACGCGGGCTTTTCTGGCGCGTCGGCCAAGGGCGCAGGATGCGGGGGGCAGTCCGCAGGGCAAGGATCTGGCCTTGGCGCTGGCCTTGCCGGATGACATCCGGCAGCAGGGCCTTTCCTGTCAGATGGGCATTTTGGCAGCGCGTGCCCCGGTTGCGGAGGCAGCGGACTGGGTGATGATGGAACTCGCCGCCCATCCGGAAGAAAATTATGCCGCCCGCTGGGATGCCCTGCGCGAGAAATTGCGTCGCAGGGGGATCTTGCTGCAAGGCAAGGGCTGCGCCATTACGCCCTGAGGCGTGGTTTCATGAGCGGGTGGTTTGAATGCAGGCGGAATGCGGAGGTTACAGCTTGCAGATGGTGCAGATGGATGCCTGTTTGCGGGCAAGGGCCTTGGCGTCAAAGCCTTCGGCCAGGCTTGCAAAAGCTTGATGCCAGTTGGCTTCGGCACCCAGTGCCATGAAAACGGATCCAAGCCCTAGCGCGGCCCGGTCAATGAACACAAATTCCTGCGGGATGGAAACCCCGCCCGCGCGTTTGAGCGCCTGATGGGTGGCCATGGCGATGTCCCGGCCATAAAGGCCTGCATTGGTTTCGCGGGCAATCGGGCGCACCCGGTCATCCAGCAATGGCTCGTAAAGGAAGGCGGCCCATGCACGCATGGCCTTGCGTGCATCTTCGTTCAATCCCTCAAAACCCCATAGGGCAAAGGCGGCATCCATGGCTTTTTCGTCCCCGGCCATCAAGGCGCGCCACAAATCCACCACGCCTTGTACAAACGGGGCCGGAAAGATGCGGATGCAGCCAAAATCCATGAGGTTCAGTGTGCCGTCTTCCGCCAGCGTATAATTGCCCGGATGCGGGTCACCATGCAGGATGCCTGCCGTGAGGAAGGGTTTGTAGAAGGCGCGGAAAAGTTTCAGGGCAGCATCGGCGCACCCGGTCACATCTCCTTTTGCCAGCGAGGTTCCGTCCAGCCACGACATGGTGAGCAGTCCGGGCCCGCAGAGCGCATCCTGTGGTTCTGGCACCGCGATGCCATCTCCGTTGGTGAAAAGGGCTGAGAAGGCGCGCATGGCAGAGGCTTCGCGCCCATAGTCACATTCCTCCCGCAGGCGATTGGCGATTTCCTCGGCCAGCGGGGCAAGGCGCAGGGCGCCACTCCATTTTTCAATGAGGCGCAGGGTGGGGCGGAGTTGCGCCACATCTCCGGCAACGGCTTCCGCCATGCCCGGATACTGAAGCTTGCAGGCCAGGCGCTTTCCGTCCGTTCCGCGGGCCAGATGCACCTGCCCCAGGGATGCAGCAAAACGGGGCGTGATTTCAAAATCGGCAAACCGGGCTTTCCAGTCCTTGCCCAGCGCCGCCTGCATACCGCGTGCCACCAGATGCGGCCCCATGGGAGGCGCCTGTGTTTGCAGGGTGGCAAGAGCTTTGGCGTAATCTTCCGGCAACAGGCCCGGAATGGTGGCAAGGAATTGGCCGATTTTCATGACCGGCCCCTTGAGGCTGCCCAGAAGAAGGGTCAGGTTCCGGGCATGGCGGGCGCTTCCGGTCGGCAGATGCAGATATTTTTTCCCGGCCAGCCGCAGGGCAACATTGGCTCCGGTGCGGGCAATTTTTCGTGATCTCCGTGTCATGCCATGCCTTCCAGCTCGGTGATGAAGCCTTCAATCATGGCAAGGCCGCGATTCCAGAAGGCGGGATCACTGGCATCCAGACCGAAGGGGGCGAGAAGTTCGCGGTGGCGCTTGCTGCCACCGGCTTCCAGCAGGTGGATGTATTTTTCCGCAAAGTCCGGCATGCCGCTTTCATGGGTGGCATAGAGCGCATTCACCATGCAGTCGGCGAAGGCGTAGGCATACACGTAGAATGGCGAATGGATGAAATGCGGGATGTAGGCCCAGAAATGCCGGTAATGGTCGTGGAAGGCCAGCGCCGGGCCAAGGCTTTCCTTCTGGACATCCATCCAGATGGTGGCGATGTCGTCTGGCAGGAGTTCGCCCTGTTTGCGCTGGTTGTGCAGGCGGCATTCAAATTCATGGAAGGCAATCTGACGCACCACGGTATTGAGCATGTCCTCCACCTTGCCGGCAATCAGGTGTTTGCGCCGGAGAGGATCGGTTTCCATGGACAGCAGTTTGCGGAAGGTGAGCATTTCTCCGAACACGCTGGCGACTTCCGCAAAGGTGAGGGGGGCGCTGGCGAGCAGGATGCCCTGTGGCGCGGAAAGGGTCTGGTGAATGCCGTGGCCCACTTCATGGGCGACCGTCATCACGTCGCGGGTTTTGCCATGGTAGTTGGTCAGGATGTAGGGATGCACCGAAGGCACGGTGGGATGGGCAAAGGCCCCCGACTGCTTGCCGGGGCGTGGTGCGGCATCAATCCAGCCCTTGCTGAAGAACTGCCCGGCAATGTCGGCCATGCGGGGGGAGAAATCATGATAGGCCGAAAGAACGATGGTCTTGCAATCTTCCCAGGGGATGGTGCGTTCTTCGGATTCTGGCAGGGGCGCATTGCGGTCCCAGTCATCCAGCCTGTCCACGCCCATCCATTTGGCCTTGAGGGCGTAATAGCGGTGCGACAGGCGCGGATAGGCGTCCTTGACCGCAGACACCAGCGCGTCCACCACACCATCTTCCACCTGGTTGGCAAGGTGCCGGGATGCGGCCGGATGGGCAAACCCCCGCCAGCGGTCATCAATTTCCTTGTCCTTGGCCAGTGTGTTGGTGATGAGGGCGAAGAGGCGGACATTTCCTGTCAGGACACGCCCAAGCTCTTCGGCGGCGGCCTTGCGGATGTCGCGTTCCGGGCTGGTCATCGCATTGAGCAATTCGCTTAAGGCAACGTCCTTGCCTTCCAGCGTAAAGCGCAGGTCTGCCATGGTTTCATCAAACAGGCGGCTCCAGGCGGCGCCCCCCACGATCTGGCGCTCGTGCAGCCGTTTTTCCATGTCGTCGGACAGCTGGTGCTTCCGGAAGGTGCGGACTTCTTCCAGCCAGGGTTTGTGCCGGGCCAGCACCGGATCGGCCAGCAGCGCATTCATGCGGTCATCGGGAATGCGGTTGATTTCCAGGCTGAAAAACACCAGATGCGTGCTGATGTCTGTCGCCTTTTCCATGGTGTCTTGCAAAAAACGGCTGGTTTCCATGCTGGAGCCATCCGCGGCATGGCGCAGGTAGGCGTAACTGCCAAGGCGTCCGAGAATTTCCTCAATCCCCGTGTATGCAACGAGAGCCTGTGCAAGGTCAGGGGCAGAACATTCTCCGATTCGCGACTCGTATCGGGCGTTAAAAGCCCGTGCATCGGTCTCCGCCCGGGTCATATCCGAGGTGATTTCTGGGGAATCGGGAGCCGGATAAAGGTCGGAAAGCTGCCAGATGGGCAATGTATCATATTGATTCAAAACAACATTCTCCTGCTATTCCGTGGGAGCATGCCAGACCTGCTGATTCCGCATTTGTGTCCGCATGCGTTTGTGCTACATGCTTGTACCACACAAGAGAGGTAAAAAAAGATGACAACCGGTCATTCCGTACAAAATTCACATCGTCAGGCCATTGACGCCATCGTTCATATCTGGTCCCAGAGCGGCCGCTTTGAAAGCGCCACCCAGGCCATGGAATACATTCGCGACCATGTGACAGAGCATGGCTCCGAGAACACTCTTGCCATGCTCCGGACGAGCGTGGGCGAAGAGCGTGCCGAAATCTTTTCATCCCTGAAGGCCCTGCAGGAAGACGAAGGCAGCGCTGCTATTGCGCCGGTTTCCCGCAAGACCATCCAGTGGATGCAGAAAAATCCTGGAATCCTTGCCGCTGTCCGCAAGCTGGTTCCCTGAAAATCCGTTTTTGAATTGGAGAAGATCATGGTCAATATTACACATGCGACTTTTTATAAAACCCTTGAAGATCCCGCGTGGGGCAAGACCCGGGAAATTGCCGGGATCATCCCGGCGGCCGATGTTGCTGGTTTTTCCATTGTCGTGGGGCTGGCCCGGAGCAGTCTGAAGCATATGCAAGCCATGCTGGAAATTGAGTCTAAAACCGCTCAGGGACGGTCTGGCGAGTTCATGATGAAGGCCAAGAATGATATGGACCTTGAAATGGTGGCATTTCGTTTCATGTCGAACAGTGCGGATTTCCAAACGCCGACCGGCCACAACGGGCCGAAGCGGATCATGTTCCTCCCGGCGCAGCTCCTGTGGATGGCCAGCGTGGTATCCGACCAGAAGGCACGTGATCGTGCCTTGGATATTGTGGCTTCGGTCTCCGATACCATGTCAAAGGTGTTTTCCCATATGGCGAATGCCATGGTTGGAGAAGTCGGGTGTGAGCAGGTGAAGGGGCTTCTGGATAGCCACGCACACGCGGCTCGCGGTGCTTGCCAGCAGGCTTTCAAGCTTATGTCCAACGCCAAACCGGAAGAAAAAAGCGGGGCTCAGTTCATTACCAAGAAGACCCATTCCGGCAAAAAGGTGAAACAGGCCGTTCCTGTTGCTGTGGGCCATATGCCAACGGATTGGGCGCTGCGCCTGATGAAGGTATGATCCCAGCGGGGATATGCAATAAAAACCGGGAGTTTGTCTCCCGGTTTTTTATGCGCGGTTTTCAGCGCCACCATAGATTTTCAGGAAATCTTCCTTTGCTGCGGGAGGAGCGTCGCATCAAAAGCCCTCTCTTGCGCTTCAAATGGCATTGACAAAAAGGCAAACCCTTATTAAATAATAGGTTAGGAAATATTGTTTCATAAATTGATCTTCTACAAAAAGGAATGCAAGATCATGCCCTCATTCAGGCTTTTGTGCCTATCAGGCCTCCTGCTGGCCAGCCTGTCCATAAATGCTGCGGCGGAAACAAAATACGTCATCCGCAAGCGGATTTGCGACATTGGCGACAGCAGTTGCGCACAATGGGCGGCTCCGGCGGATGAGGGCGGCGAAGAAGAAAACCAT
>MEMB01000007.1:0-170890 GCA_001768735.1 Alphaproteobacteria bacterium GWF2_58_20
AGGAGAAGGGAACCCGCTTCTGTCCGTCAATGGCGGGCCTTGGGTTGCCAGCGCCAGCGTGGTGGATGGTGATGCGGTGGCCCTGCAGGTGACCTCGCCTTCCTTCGGCGGAACGACGGGGATCGCGCGCATAACCGTGGGATCCTCCTTCCAGGATTGGTCGGTATCCACGGTGTCAACCAGTGGGTCATGCAACGTCCTGCCTAGCTGGAGTTCTGTTCAGTCCGAGCTGGTTTCCAGCCGTGATGCAGGGGTTTCCGGGCCTGTGACCATGCGTGCCATTCCTGGATATTCCGGCTTTATCGCAGCCACCGTTGCCGCAAATGGCAAGCTTTATGCGGCGCCTTATACGGCCAGTGGCATCATGGAGATTGATCCGGAGGCCGGCACAACTTCCAAGTTTGGCAGCGTTGGCGGTTCCGTGGCCTATATGGGGGGCGTTTTGGCGCCAAACTGCCTGATCTACCTCACGCCTTATGGGGCGGGCAACATTGTCGAGCTTGATCCGGACGCCAAAATCACCACTACTTTCGGCAGCGTGGGCAGTGGTCGTTATTGGGGATCCGTGCTGGGACGGGATGGACGGATATATGTTTTCCCGGCATTCTTTAGTGCCAATAGCATCTTGAAGGTCGATCCTGAAAGCCATGCCATTGAAATGAAGAATGTCGGCAATGGCTTTTCGGAAGGGGTTCTGTCATCCACTGGGGTCATTTATTCCTTCCCCTATTATGGATCAACCAAAATCCTCAAATACAATCCGTCCACGGATACAGCTACCACCATCGACACCAACAAGACCAAGACCTATGGCTGGGCAGCTGGGGTTGTGGCCCCCAATGGCAAGATCTATTCCTGCCCTTCGATGGAGGCCAACATCATTGAACTCAATCCCTCGAACGATGCCATATCCTATATTCCCTTGCCCTCCGGGGCGGTTGGAAACTACTATGGCTGGGAAGCCTGCGCATTGGCGCCCAATGGCAAGATCTATCTTGCTCCTACCTATCGGGGGCCGGGAATCCTGGAGCTGGATCCTGAAACGCGGACAGTTACAGTCATCGATATTCCCGCAGACTTGCCGCAATATGGCTGGGAAGGTATGACGCTGGCCCCCAATGGCAAGCTCTATGCCATTCCGAGGTTCACGGACAAGGTGCTGGAAATTGATGTTCATGCCAACCGCATGTGGGGTGGCGGCATTGAGAAAAGCGCCTACTTCAACAAGGGTGGGAACTGATCCTGCGACAAGAAGACTGGGAGGGTGCCCCCGAAAGGGGGCGGCCTTTCGGAAACCTGATATAAGACATAAAGAAAACCCCTAGGTTTACCTAGGGGTTTTCATATGGTGGGCGCGACAGGGATTGAACCTGTGACCCCATCCATGTCAAGGATGTGCTCTCCCGCTGAGCTACGCGCCCATACACTTCATGGTGGAGGTTTCTCTATCACCATTCTTTCGGGCATGCAACCCCTTTTGTCAGGTCGTTTTCAGGCGTGAATCCCCTTTTGCGGTTTTTTTGATTTTTTCTTATGTTTGCTGCCCTTTTTCTTCTCCTGTGTGCAGGGGTGGCTGAGGGATATATGCATTCCAAAAGTCCCTGTTGTCAGGAATGCCCTTTGCGTTAAAGGCTGTATCGACGCTATAATGCAACAAGGGGAAGGAGAGGCATCCATGCAGGGCCGAATCATCGCAGATGTTGGAGGAACGAGTCTTCGTCTGGGGCTTGTTCATGAGGATGAGGTTGTCGTTGTGCAGGAAACGGCATGTGATGACTGGCATGATCTTGCCACCGCCATCATCGCTTTCCTGGGATCCCCCAAAGTGGCTTCCCATGCGGCTCCTGTGGAATTGGTGGTGGCTGTCGCAGCGCCGGTTGGTATGGATGGAATGGTTCGGATGACGAACCGGGGATGGCAATTCTCCGGGGATTCCCTTAGGGAATCCTTGCCGTTTTCCCGGATTGCCATTCTCAATGATTTTGAAGCGCTGGCCCTTTCCCTGCCATATCTGGAAGAGGGGGATGTGCATGTTATCAGGCAAGGAAAGCCCCACGCACATGCGCCCGTTCTTGTCATGGGGGCAGGAACAGGATTTGGCATGGCCGCGCTTGTCTCATGTGCAAAGCAGGGGGGGCAGGCCGTGGCGACAGAAGCCGGGCATGCGTCCCTGTGCGCGGAAACCAGTGAGGAACAGGCGATTTTTGCGGCCCTGCATCATGTGCATGGGCATGTGTCGGTTGAAAAGGTATTCTCCGGCCCCGGACTGGTCGCCATGGCGCACATCATGGCGGATCTACGGCAGATTCATGAGGCTCCAGCCACACCGGAAGCCATTGTGGCCGGGATGCATGTCGGCGACGGGTTTTGCCGGGATGTTCTGGCCATGTTTGCAGGATGGCTGGGCCGTTTTTGCGGGGACATGGCGCTGTGCTGGGGCGCGCGGGGCGGGGTTTTCCTTGCGGGGGGCTTGTTGCAGGGCCTTGGTGGCCTTTGGCTTTCGGAAAGTTGTTTCCTGCTGAATTTTTGTGCCAAGGGGCGGTTCTCCAGCTATCTGGAAGCCGTTCCGGTACGCCTTATTACGTGCCCCATGCCTGCGTTTCCAGGATTGGCCCATTTCCAGTTTCCAGAGGATTGACGTAGCCGGGAACCGCTCAAGGCTCTAACCCCAGAGGGCTGACTCCGGGGGATGAAAAATGTGGCCGTTCTGGTGGATGGGGGGATGCCGGTCAGCGGGGCCAAGTTTGGGAATGGCACTGAAATCGACGGCGCGTGCGCCTTGTGCAAGCAGAAGGGCAGGAGCGAGTCCCCGTGATGTGGCTGGCCGCGCGCTGATAATGACCGCAAATCCTTCAGCTTCCGCAGCGGCCTTGAGGGCCAGGGCTTCCGTGAGGCCGCCCGCCTTTTCCAGGGAAATGTTGACGGCGTGGTAACGTCCCTTGATGCGTGCCAGGGAAGCGGTGTCGGTACAGGAATTTCCTGCACAAAGCGGAACGCCCCAATAAAAATCGGACAACCATCCGTCTTCTCCCGGAGGCAGGGGTTGCTGGATGAATTCAACCCCCAGTCCGGCAAGGGGAAGGCTGTTCATGCCAATCTGCTCGGCCGACCAGCGGCCGCAGGCGTCAATGATGAGGCGGGATTGCGGCGCATTGTTGCGGGCGGCCCGGACAATCGACAGGACGGATTCCCCGGAGGGAATGACAAGGCGAAGCAGGGGGGATGCCGAGGCTGCCCGCGCCGCCTGGGCAGTTTCCTCAGGTGTTGTACAGTTCAGGCTGGTGGCGGAAATGATCTGATGGGGTGGTTTCTGGTTGCCCAGAAGCGCCCATACCCGGGTTTGCGTTTTTTTGGCTTCGAGATCCCATAAAGCACAGTCAAGGGCGGAACGGGCGGCGCCTTTGTCCATTTCCATCCGCAATTCATTGTGCGGCATGCCGGCTTCAATCCGGCCCCGCAACGCTTCCACATCGTGAAAAACGGTTTCGATGGTTTCCCCGAAAGCGGCGTCCGGGGTACACTCCCCATGGCCGGGAACAGGGCCCATGGGGGTTTGTTCAAGCAGGTTGACGGACAGGATGTCGAGATGCGACCCATCCAGGACAGGCAGACGTTCCGCCTGAATGTTGAGGCGACGGCGGTTGGTCATCCGGCTGGTGGAAAAGCCGCTGTATGCGGCGGCCGATTCCATGAGACGGGCGAGGATCTGCTGCAGGGTCATGGAAAAAGGATAGCCTGCCTGCCGGGCGAAGGCAACCACCGGATGGTGGGTCGGGCATGTTTGGTATGACAATGCGCAAGCCCCTGTATCCAACTATGGCCATGTTGGCTTGACCAACCAAGGACAAGGGGGCTAATGTTATTCAAGGGATAAGAGGGGGACCTTGAATGAAATTTCCTGAGCGGTTGACGGGTTGGATGGCATTTGGAAGGACGCGCCCTGCGAAAGGGGCGGACGACATGCGGATTTACGCTGTGGGAGATATCCATGGACGCATGGACCTGCTTGAAATCCTGCACCGGAAAATCCTTGATGACTTGGCCGACCATCCCCATGTGGAACCGCGCCTGATCTATCTTGGCGATTATGTGGACCGTGGCCTTGAAAGCCGCAAGGTTCTGGATACCCTGATCAATGCTCCCCTGCCGGGATTTGCCATTGACCATATCAAGGGCAACCATGAGGCGGCGTTGCTGGATTTTTTAAAAGATTCCCGGGCGTGCGCCGGTTGGCTGGCCATTGGAGGCCAGGCAACCCTTTACAGCTATGGGGTACCGGCTCCCCAGGGGGTTGCCAGCTCTGCCGCTCTTGCGGAAATCCAGCGCAAATTTCTGGAGGCATTGCCCCTGCAACATGTTGCTTTTATGGAAAAGCTCAAGCTTTCCGTAAGTTATGGAGATTTTTTCTTTACCCATGCGGGGGTGCGGCCCAACATTCCGCTTGAGGCCCAGGATGAAAGGGATCTGCTCTGGATCCGGGAAGAGTTCCTGCGGAGCAACCAGGCTTTCAGCAAGGTGGTGGTGCATGGCCATACCGTTAGTTCAGAGCCAGAATTCCACGTAAACCGGATTGGACTTGATACCGGAGCCTTCGCAACGGGTATCCTGTCCTGCCTGGTGCTGGATGGCGGCCAGATGCGTCTTTTGCAAACCCCATGAGGATGTGACGTCATGCGGATCCTGATACATGATTATCCCGGCTATGCCTTCCCGGTTGAATTGGCCCGCGCTCTGGCGCATCGCGGCCATGTCGTCTGCCATGTCCATTTTTCGGCCACCATTGGCCCGAAGGGCACCCTCGCCCGCATGCCTGATGATCCTGAAACCCTGGAGTTTTTGGCCATCGGCATTTCCGGTACCTACAGGAAATATTCATTGTTGCACCGGTTCCTGCAGGAACGCGCCTATGCGCGCCGACTGGAACAGGCGGTTCGCGCGTTTTCCCCGGAGGTCGTGATTTCGAATGCCCAGCCCGATATCCAGGCCAGGCTGCTGGCCACGTGCCAGGATATGGGCATCCCCCTTGTCCATTGGCTGCAGGACCTTTACAGTACGGCCATTGGCAATATCCTGAAACGCAAATGCTGGTTGCTGGGTGCGTTGGCCGGGGCCTGGTATCGCCATGTTGAAAAACGGCTCATTTCCGGTTGTGCGCAGGTTGTCTGCATTTCTGACGCCTTTGCATCGGAGATGAAGGACTGGGGCATTCCGGACAGCCATGTTGTGCGCATTGACAATTGGGCCCCGCTTGCCGACATTCCTGTCATGGATCAGGATAATCCCTGGTCAGGGCAGTATGGCCTCGCAGGCGTGGATGTGGTGCTGTATGCGGGCACACTGGGCTGGAAACATAACCCGGCCTTGCTGGAAAATCTGGCTCTGGCGCTCAAGGAACGTCCAAAGACACGCCTGGTGGTGGCTTCGGAAGGGCTGGGGGCATCCTGGCTGGCCGAACGGAAAGTTGAACAGGGGCTTGACAACCTTGTTCTCCTGCCATACCAGCCCGAGGAATCCTTTGCCGCCATGCTGGCTTCCGCAAAAGTGTTGCTGGCGATTCTGGAACCAGATGCATCGGCCTATTCCGCTCCCTCGAAAATCCTGAGTTATCTGTGTGCCGGGCGTCCGGTGGTTGTTTCATTCCCGCCGGAAAACCATTCGGCACAGTTGCTTTCCGGAGCGCGGGCTGGCATTGTATGTTCATCAGGAGATGACGCCGGTTTTATCGCCGCCGTGAAGGATTTGCTGGATAAGCCGGAAAATGCGGCCGATCTTGCCATCAATGGACGGATGTATGCCGAGCGTCATTTCCGGATTGACGAGATTGTTTGTGCCTTTGAAAGGGTTTTGAACCATGCCTGACAGGAAGTCGCATCTGTATTCCATCGCCATGTTGCCGGGGATTGTCCGGGGGCTTGACCTTCTGTGCATTGTGCTGGGGGCCATCTTGGCGCATGGCTTTTATTTCGGCCTCGTCCTTGAGAGGGATGCTTCCCTTGGACATTATATCCTTGTGGTTCTGGCAGCGATCCTGCTCTGGCTCAACGTCACCCAAGATCGTGGCATTTATGATGTTTCAGCCATCAACAATTTTCGCAATCATGCCCGCCAAGCGCTGTTTTCCTGGTGCCTTGTCATGCTTGGTGTCATTTCCATCGGGTTTCTCCTCAAGGTATCCAGCCTCTATTCGCGCGGCTGGGTCATTTTGTGGTTCTTTTTCACCATAGGGTTGTTTGGTGCCAGTCGCTTGGCACTGTTCCATGTTTTCCACCGTTGGCATGGGTTTGGGCGCTTTGCCTTACGGACCGCTGTTTATGGTGCGCCAGAGGATGTCCGCCGCTTGGCGCGAACCCTGCATGTGGAAGGCCGTGCCGGTTTTGTGCATGTCGTTGGCCTTTTTTCCACGGAAGCTGGCGTTGAGAGTGAAAAGCTGGATGGAGGGTTGGCCGAGCTGTTTGCCATGGCCCGGCAGGGGGCGCTGGATAATGTCATCCTGGCCATGCCCTGGTGTGAGGAACATGCGATTCATGATCTTGTGCAACAGTTGCGGAATGTGGCGGTCGATGTGCATTTGGCACCGGAGAAGTCCTTTTTTGAGATGCCGTGGCGCAAGTTTTCCATGTTGGGCGGCATTCCCATGCTGAGTGTGCATGACCGGGCGCTCAAGGAATGGAATGCCCTGCTGAAGCGTCTGGAGGATGTGGTTCTGTCATCCCTGTTGTTGCTCATGCTGTCGCCGGTGATGCTGGTGGCGGCTGTGTTGGTGTGGCTGGACAGTCCGGGGGCCGTGCTGTTTCGCCAGAAGCGGTTTGGTTTCAATAATAACGAGATCGAGATTTTCAAATTCCGCAGCATGCATATAGACAAGGGGGATGAGAGTGGTGCCAAACGCACTGTGCGCGGGGATTCCCGTGTCACGCGGATTGGTGGTATCCTGCGCAAGACCAGTATTGATGAATTACCTCAGCTTTTCAATGTCTTGCGGGGCGACATGTCGCTGGTCGGGCCGCGGGCCCATGCTGTGTCGATGAAGGTGGGGGATGATTATTACCATCACGTGTTTGCCGAATATGCGGCGCGCCATCAGGTGCGTCCGGGCATTACGGGTCTTGCCCAGGTGAGTGGCTGCCGGGGAGAGGTGGATAGCATCGAGAAGGCGCGCAAGCGCTTGGAATATGACCTTTGGTATGTGGACCACTGGTCAGTGGGGCTGGATGCCAGGATTATCCTGAGGACTGTTTGGCAGGTTCTCTTTCCGCGGGATGTCTATTGATGAAGGATGGGATGATGCTGAAGGGGTTGAAAGTGTTTCGCGGGCCGTGGGACCTGCCGGAAGAACCTGGGCATGTTCCGCCGCCGCCGGGTGGCGGGATGCCACCGATTTTCCGGATGCCTTTGGGCGGTGTTACGCTGCCGCCTCCTGGACGGATGGTGGCCTTGTTCCTGGTTGTGTTTTTTGCCCTGTGGGCAGGAAGCGGATTTTTCCTTGTGCAGCCGGATGAGCAGGGTGTGATACAGCGTTTTGGCAAATGGGCCCGGACGGTGGAACCCGGTCTGCATTATCACCTGCCTGCGCCCATAGAACAGGTGGCGCGCCCGAAGGTCATGTTTGAAAACCGGATTGAAATCGGCTTCCGCAAGGAGGCTTCCGCAAAACAGAGCCTTGCGGAAGAGAGCCAGATGCTGACCGGGGATGAAAACATCATCGACGTGAATTTTGTGGTGCTGTGGCGCATTACCGATGCGCGAAAGTTCATGTTCAACATCCGCGATCCTGAATATACCATCAAGAAGGTGGCGGAAAGCGCCATGCGTGAAATCATGGGCCGCATGGAAATCCAGCCTGCCCTGACCGAGGCGCGGCAGAGCATTGAATCTTCCGCTCTGGAGCTGATCCAGACCATGCTGGACAGCTATGAATCCGGCGTTCTGGTCAATCGGGTGCAGCTCCTGCGGGTGGATCCGCCAACGCAGGTTGTCGATGCCTTCAATGACGTGCAGCGATCCCGTTCGGATCGCGAGCGTCTGCGGAATGAATCCGAGGCTTACCGCAACGACATCCTGCCCAAGGCGCAGGGAGAGGCCGAGCGTCTTCTTCAGGAGGCGGAAGGTTATGCGCAGCAGGTGGTGTCGCGGGCCAAGGGGGATGCCGACCGTTTTTCCTCGGTTCTGGAAGCCTATCGTTCGGGGCCGGACGTCACGGCGCAGCGCATGTATCTTGAAACCATGCAGGATGTGTTGTCCCGGAGCCGCAAGGTTCTCATGGATGGCAAGGCTGCCTCGGGCGTTGTGCCTTACCTGCCACTGACAGCCCTGCCTGCGGGCCAGGAAGGAGACAAGCCATGAAGCCGAGGATGATGTTTGTCATGGCGGGTTTTGCGGCGATCCTCCTTGTGGGGGCGCAGAGCCTTTTTACCGTTTCGGAAACCGAGCAGGTGCTGCTGACCCGTTTTGGCGAACCCATGTGGGTTGTGCGGGATCCCGGCCTGCATGCAAAGGTGCCATTCCTGGATGAGGTTCACCGGATGGACAAGCGGATTCTTGATCTTGATCCGCCGGCGGAAGAAGTCCTGCTGTCCGATCAGAAGCGGCTGGTGGTCGACGCGTTTGCCCGCTACCGGATCATGGATCCCTTGCGGTTTTACCAGACGGTGCGGGTGGAGGAAACGGCCGCCAGCCGTTTAGACAACCTGGTGATTTCCGCCATGCGCCGGGTCATGGGCAATGTGGACCTCAAGACGGTTTTGTTCGATGGACGGGTCAAGGCCATGGGAGAAATCCGTGATCAGGTGAATGCGGAAGTCGGTCGTCTTGGGATAGAGGTTGTGGATGTGCGCATTGGTCGTGCAGACCTTCCTGATGCCACCCTGCAATCGGTTTTTGCGCGCATGCGCTCCGAGCGTGAACGTGAAGCGGCGGAGTTCCGGGCCCAGGGGCAGCAAATGGCGCAGGAAACCCGGTCAAAAGCTGAACGCGAGCGTACGGTCATCATCGCCGAGGCGGAACGGGCGGCACAGGTTCGTCGTGGCGAAGGAGACAAGCAGGCGATTGCCATCCAGGCCAAGGCCTTTGGACAGGATGCAGAATTTTATGCCTTCTACCGCAGCCTTGAGGCCTACCGAAAGGGGCTTGCCGGAGGTGATTCTACGCTGGTTTTGGCACCGGATGGAAAATTCTTCCAGTATTTCAATGGGAAAATGCCAAAATAATGGAGAAGGCGCTATGACAGACCTTTTGGTTGCCGTTGGTTTGGTGTTTGTTCTGGAGGGGGCTTCCTATGCCCTGTTTCCGCGGGCCATTCAGAAAGCCATGGCGGCGGCCATGGCCTTGCCGCCCGAACGGTTGCGCATGGGGGGACTGGTGGCGGCCGTGGTTGGAGCCTTGATGATCTGGCTTCTTCGCCGCTGAGAAGATGGAAGGCATGCCGGAAACGCCGTCCGTTCTTGTGATTGGCGGGCCCACGGCCAGTGGCAAGACAGGTCTTGCCCTTGCCTTGGCAGAAAAGTGCCATGGCGTCATTATCAATGCCGATTCCCTGCAGCTTTACAAAGACCTTCCTATCCTGACCGCCCGCCCGACACCGGAGGAGGCCGCGCGCGCTCCCCATCGCCTGTTCGGTGTTCTGGGGCCTTCGGAAACCTGTTCTGCTGCCCGTTGGCGGGCGCTGGCCACGCAGGAAATCCGGCAAGCGCTTGACGATGGGAAACGTCCCGTTCTTGTTGGAGGAACCGGATTTTACCTTTTGGCCCTGATGCAGGGCATGTCGCCAGTTCCGGATGTACCGGAAGAGGTGCGGGCGCGCCTTGCTCTGGACACGGCGGGCATGGATGGCCGGGCGATTCATGACCTTCTGGCTGGACGTGATCCTGTCATGGCGGCCCGGCTGGTGCGGGGGGACCGGCAGCGGTGCCTGCGGGCGCTGGAGGTTCTGGCGCATACAGGGCAAAGCCTGGCCGTGTTCCAGGACATGCCGCGGGAGGGCGCGCCGGAGGGACTGACCTTTGAAGTGGTGGTTCTGGATCCATCGCGGGATGTGCTTTATGCCCGTTGCGATTCCCGTTTTGACCTCATGATGAAGGCGGGGGCCGTGGATGAGGTTGCGGCGCTTCTGGCCTCAGGTGTTTCCGAAGATGCTTCTGTCTTCCGTGCCTTGGGCGCGCGCCAGATAGCGGATGGCCTTGCCGGGCGCATGCCCATGGAAGAGGCCGTGCGGGATGCCAAGGCGGACACCCGCCATTATGCCAAGCGGCAGGCGACATGGTTTCGGCACCAACTGGAAGCTGGAAACGCCATCCGCAATGTGACCCGCCTGGCTGTGCCAGAAGAAGGCCTTGCCTTGAAGCATCTGGATGACCTGCCGATATGGAGCCTTGAGCGTTCATTTTGAACACCCCTGTTGCCTTTTGATGGTCATCCGCCGCGCGTTCAAACCTTGGACGATTCCCGCATCGCCCCTGCGGGCAAGCGCCTTGCGGTCTGGCGCATACCAAGATCAACAGGCATTGTTCAATCCAAACGTTGAATGTCTAGATGGTTTTTGCTCCTGCCACGGAGGACTGGATTGAGTAAGGCCATGAAAAAACGCCCCGGCTTTGGCCGGGGCGTTTTTCATTCAGGCACGGTTATTGCTGGACGGCACAGGTGAAGTCGCCACCTGTGTGAATCTCCTGCACGTTGATGTCCATGTTGGGAACCGCCATGGGAACGTTCTGGTTGATGGTAGTGCCATCGCCCAGCTGGTAGGCGTAATTGTAGCCCCAGCACCAGAGGGAACCATCGGTTTTGATGGCGCAGGTGTGCTGGTTGCGGGATGCGGAAACCGCGCGGGTATTTCCGGCTTCCATCCCCGGCACAGGGGTGGGGACGAACTTGGCCATGTTGTCCCCTACGCCGAGCTGGCCAAAGTTGTTGCCGCCCCAGCACCACAAGGAGCCGTCGGTCTTGATCACGCAGGAGTGTTCCGCTCCGGAAGAAAGCTGGGCAACACCGCCATTGAGGATTTCCAGCGGAATGGCGCTGGACGTGGTGGTGCCGTCGCCAAGGCGGCCGGAACCATTATTGCCCCAGCACCAGACGGAGCCGTTGCTCTTGAGGGCGCACGTGAGGGCGTTTCCAGTGAAAACGGATGTCACGCTGCTGCCCATGCCGATGACGGCCACCGGAGTTGTGCTGTTTGTGGTGGTACCATCGCCGAGCTGGCCGTCGCTGTTGGTGCCCCAGCAGTAAAGGGCCGTATCCTTGATGGCGCACGTATGGGAAAAGCTGCGGGCCACATGGGTAACACCGTTTTCCATTCCGGCCACGGCGGTGGGCGTGTTCAAGGAACCGCCCCAGCAATACAGAGCGCCGTTCTGGAGGGCGCAGGTGTTGAAAAAGCCTGAGAAGACCTTGCTGACACCGCTGGACAGACCACTGGAGTTTGCGGGGGTGAGCTGGTTTGTGCCCTGATTGCCGTCACCCATGGCGCCGAACAGGTTATTGCCCCAGCACCAGAGCGAGCCATCTGTCTTGACGGCACAGGCATGGTTGCCGCCCAATGAGACATTTTGCAGTCCGGCATCCATGCCGATGGGGGTAACTGGTGTCGGGCTGTTGGTGGAGGTGCCGATGCCGAGTTCCCCCGAAGAATTGCGGCCCCAGCAGACGAGGCTGCCCATGGGCAGGGTGAAGCCGGAGGCTGTCCCGGCCAGGGATTCGCTAACCGTGCCGCCCGGTGTGCCAGTCACTTCGATGGTACCGGAATAGGAAACGTCCTCGGTGGAAACGGCCTGGATGAGGATGTCGCAGCTCATGCCTGCGGACAGGGAGTTGCCTGAGCAGTCGTCGCTGTTGATCTCGAAATGGTCGGTGTCGCCCGAGATGTTGACGGAAAGGGGGCCGGTGTCCTGGCCGCCGTTGTTGGTGACGGTGAAGGTGATGCCGGCGCTGGGGGAGAATCCCTCCTCAATGTCCATCGCCATGGGATCGCCCTTGCCGATCAGCATTTCCAGCAGAGCGGGATCGGCGGTTTCCTTGGTGGCAATATCGATGGCGTCATCGCCCCAATTTCCGCCGGACCCCAGAACCACCGTAAGGGTCAGCATGCCGTCTTCAAGACTGGAGACATCGATGCCGGTGATGGACTGGGGGGTGGTTGCAATGGTGCCTGTTCCTTCAACATCAGGTGTGGCGGGATCGGTGTCTTCAATGAAGAATTCATAGTCGGCGCCAACCGTTGCGCCTGAAATGGTGAAGGCAGTGTCATATTGCGTTGTGGCGTCGATGAGGGCGTCGTCAAAGGCGATGGTGTAGCCGGACGGTGCGGCGCTGGCTGCCGGGCCTTTGCGGACGCAGCGGACGGAAAGCCCCGCGCTTTTAAGGCCGCTGCTGCCATGGGTGCCGTCGTTCATGCGGATGCGGATGGAATTGGAATTGCTGTAGGGATATTCCGAGGATGTCCAGTAATATCCGGCATTCCAGACGCCGCTGGTGTCGAAGCTGCTGCGGAACGCGCCGCCGGCGGCAGCCGAGGAATTGTAAACCACGGCCAGTTCGTAACGGGCCGGGAGATACCAGTCATCATGGCCATGGGCTCCCGCATCCCCTGCTGCGAGATTGGCGCAGTAATGGGCGGCCATGTAAGGGGAGGCGCTGTCGGAAAGCGCAACAAGGGCTTCGGTGTTGGCTTGGCCCGTTTTGGTGTTGCTGATTCCGGTCTTGATCCAGATGTTGCCCGCATTGTTCCAGGCGAGGCCAAGCCGTGTTCCGGTGCACGAGGTTCCATCCCACGACATTCCAGCATCGCAGCGGGTGGTGTAGAGGGGAAGGGCGTCATCGGGCGTGATGCCGACATAGATGGTGTCGTCGGGCATGGCGGTTCCCGCCGGAGGTGTGGCAAAGCCGGTTGCTGTGCCCGCCAGGGTGATACCCTTTGTGCCGCCTGGCGTGGCCGCTACCATGAGGGTGGCCGTGTAGCTGCCATCCACATAGGCCACGGGCTGCAGGCTGATGGAACAGGATCCCTGGCCGGGCAGGGGCTGCCCATGGCAGGTGTCGGCGATCTTGCTGAAATGTGAGGTGTTCCCGGTCATGACGACGGTGATGGGGCCAGAAGCTGTTGTGCTGTTGTTCCGTACGGACAGGATGACGGTTTCTCCGGGGGAACTGCCATCGCTGATGTTCATGGCGGCAGGGTTGCCCTGGACGGCGGTAAAGTTGAAATCGCTGGTGCTGCTTGATCCTGAACCGGTCGAATTCCCGCTGTTGCAGTTGTCCGCTATGCAGCGGCGCACCCGGAAACCTTGTGGGCTGGCGTTGGCCATGCTGGCGTTAAGGAAGAAAGCGAGGATAAGAAGATATGCACGGTGTTTCATGACGATCTCCTGCCTTTGGATCTTTTGCTTTGTTTTTATATCTATTTGAAAAAGACGGCAACGGTTTAAAATGGAAGCTGTCCGTTTTTCACTGGACAGCCTCCATATGGAAGGGGAAGGTAGAAATTGCTTGCGGGGGGCGGGCGCATGCCTTAATAATCGCGCCCATACGATTCGTATTGTGTTCCTCAAACTTCATGAATGGCAGCAGCGCATGTTTGGAAAACTTCTTGGCCTTCTTTCCGCCGACATGGCGATTGATCTCGGAACCGCGAACACCCTGGTTTACGTCAAGGGTCGCGGCATTGTGGTGAACGAACCTTCGGTGGTTGCGGTCACAAATTTCCGTGGCAAGCGCCAGATTCTTGCGGTGGGCGAGGAAGCCAAGCAGATGCTGGGGCGTACGCCGGGATCCATCACCGCCATCCGCCCGCTGCGCGATGGGGTGATCGCCGATTTCGAGATCGCCGAGGAAATGATCAAGCACTTCATCCACAAGGTACACAACCGGCACAGCTTTGCCAGCCCACAGATCATTGTCTGCGTTCCGTCGGGTTCCACGGCGGTTGAACGCCGTGCCATCAAGGAAGCGGCGGAGAGTGCGGGCGCGCGCCGCGTGTTCCTGATCGAGGAGCCCATGGCTTCGGCCATTGGCGCTGGCCTGCCTGTGACCGAAGCTACCGGTTCCATGGTGGTGGATATTGGCGGCGGCACCACGGAAGTGGCGGTTATCTCCCTGGGGGGCATTGTCTATTCCCGTTCGGTGCGTGTGGCCGGCGACAAGATGGATGAAGCCATCATTGCCTATATCCGCCGCAACCATAACCTTCTGGTCGGGGAAAGCTCGGCCGAGCGCATCAAGAAGGAAATCGGTTCCGCCTGTCCGCCAGAGGATGGCGAAGGCCGCCTGATGGAAATCAAGGGGCGCGACCTCATGAACGGTGTTCCGAAGGAAATCATCATCAGCGAGCGCCAGGTGGCGGAAAGCCTGGCCGAACCTGTGGGCGCCATTGTGGAGGCGGTCAAGAGCGCCCTGGAAAACACGGCGCCCGAGCTTGCGGCGGACATTGTGGACAAGGGGATTGTCATGACGGGCGGCGGGGCGCTGCTGGGCAATCTTGATCTCGTGTTGCGCAATGCCACGGGCCTGCCGGTTTCGATTGCGGAAAACCCGCTGTATTGCGTGGCGCTGGGCTCCGGGCGGGCGCTTGATGAAATCAAGACCCTGCGCAATGTCATCATCGGCCTGTATTGAGACGGTTCCCTGTGGTAAAATGGCATCCTTGATTCGCAGGTTGTCCTTGGAGGTATAGCGAGTGGTCAAGCGCCGTGGCGCCGTTTCAATTGCCGGGTTTGCGCATCCTGCGCGCGAACTGGCATTTCGATTCGCGCCGCTGATGCTGATTCTCCTCTCTTTCATGCTCATGGTTCTGGGCCGGGCAAACCCGGTGCTGGTGTCTTCATGGCGCGTGACCCTGATTGATGGCCTTTCTCCGGTCTTGTCCATTTTGGCCAGCCCCGGGCAAGCGGTTCTTGATGTTTCGGACAGTGTGGCCGGATACTTTTCCCTGCAGGCGGAAAATGTGCGTTTGCGGGCAGAAAACCGCAACCTCAAGGCCTGGTACCATCGCGCGGAAGACGTTGATGCTGAAAACCATCGTTTGCGCGAACTCCTGCACTTTTCGCCGCCGCCGGAAGCCCGGTTTGTCACGGCCAGGGTGTTTGCCGTCCCGGGAAGCGGGTTCATGGACAGTGTCCTCATTTCCGCCGGAGAAAAACAGGGGGTTGTGGCTGGACAGGCTGTTCTTTCCGGCGATGGCCTTGTTGGCCGGGTTCTGGAATCCGGCACAAAAACCTCGCGGGTCCTCCTGCTTTCAGACATGAGTTCGCGCATGCCGGTGTTGCTGGAAGACAGCCGCCAGCGCGCCATTCTGGCCGGAGGCCATTCCGGGGAACTTGTCCTGCTGCACTTGCGGCCTGATTTGCGCATGAATGTTGGGGAACGTGTGGTCAGCAGCGACAGCGGCGGCATGTTCCCGTCCGGCCTTCCCGTGGGGGTGGTTTCATCGGTGGACCCGCAGGCCAGAAGCGCAACAGTGACGCCTTATGCCGACCTTGGCCGGATTGATGTGGTGCAGGTGGTGGATTTCAGTGCCCTCATGCCACCGGATGCGGAAGCTTCCGAGGGCGAAAGAAAACCATGATGCACGATATGCGGCAAAGGTTGGGAGCCACATTCCGTCGGCTCCTGCCGGTTCTTGTCCTGCTGTTGTTTGTCCTGATGGGAACGGCTCCCCTGCGTTTGCCCTTCATTGAAAATGCCGCGCCGCCACTGGTTCTCATGGGGGTTTATTTCTGGGCGGTTTTTCAGCCTGTCCTGATGCCTTCATGGGTGGTTTTTGTCATTGGCCTCCTGCAGGATTTGTTGCTGGGGTTGCCTTTGGGAATTTCCCCCGCCCTGCTTGTGCTGGTTCACTGGATTGCCCGCGCCCATCGCCGGTTGATTGTGCGCCAGAGTTTCCTGGTGGTCTGGACAGGATTTTTCCTGATGGCCTTGCTGGCCACGGTGCTGGAATGGGTGGGAACCAGCCTGCTTGCCTGGCACCTGGTGCCTGTTCTGCCCATGGTCTTGCGCTTTTTGGAGGCCATCTTGCTGTTTCCTCCCCTGCTTTTGTGGGGGCTGCATCCAGCCAATCGCGCCATTTCCGGGCAGGAGTGAGCGACGATGGAATGGGATACGGACCGTTTCCACAATTTTACCCGGCGGGCCTTGCTGCTGGGTGGGGTGCAGGGGCTTCTTCTGGTCATGCTGGGCGGACGCCTGCATTGGTTGCAGGTCAAGGATGGCCGGCGTTACAGCACCCTTGCAGAAAAAAACCGCATTGATACCCGGCGCATTTTGGCACCTCGTGGCCGGATTTTTGACAGGTTTGGGGTGCCGCTGGCTGTCAATGAACAGAATTTCCGCCTGGTCCTGATTGCCGAAAACACGCCTGATATCCGGGCAGCCCTCGAAGATGTCGGACGGATTGTTCCGGTGGAGAAAGGGGATATCCTGAGGGTCATGCGGGATGTGCGGCGCAAGCGCCCCTTCATGCCGGTCACCGTCATGGAAAATCTGAGCTGGGAGCAGGTGGCCCGCATTGAGCTGGCGGCGCCGGAACTTCCGGGGCTTTCGGTGGAAACCGGACAAGTGCGGCAATATCCACAAGGGAAGGCCTTTGCGCATGTGGTTGGGTATGTGGGAGCTGTCCAGCAGGCAGACCTGAGGGATGATCCGCTCCTTGGACTTCCCGGTGTCCGGATTGGCAAGGTGGGAATTGAGAAGACCTATGAAGAAGCCCTGCGGGGGAGCGCAGGGGAAATCGAGGTTGAAGTCAACGCCCTCGGACGTTCCGTTCGGGAATTGGGTCGCATCGAGGGCAAACCCGGCGAGGATCTTTCCCTGGCGCTTGATGCCGGCTTGCAGGAATTTGTTCAAAAACGCCTGGCCGAAGAAAAAAGCGCAACGGCGGTGGTCATGGATGTCCAGACCGGGGAAATTTATGCGCTGGCTTCGCATCCTGCATTTGATTCCAACATGTTTTCCAACGGGATTCCCGCCGAGGTCTGGGAGGAAGTCCTGGCCGATCCGGCAGCGCCGCTCTCGAACAAGGCCATTGGCGGGCAGTATCCCCCCGGCTCCGCCTTCAAGATGGTGACTGCGCTCGCGGCGCTGGAAAGCGGCACCATCACGCCGGGATACAAGGTCCATTGTCCAGGATATGTCGATGTCGGCAGCCACCGTTTCCATTGCTGGAAGTCTGGTGGGCATGGTGATATCGGCCTTGAGGATGCCCTGACAGAATCCTGTGACGTCTTTTTTTATGACATCGGGCGCAAGACGGGGATCAACCAGATTGCCCAGATGGCGGAGCTTCTGGGGCTGGGCGCTCCCACCGGCATTGACCTGCCCGGAGAACGTCCTGGCCTGGTTCCCAACAAGGCATGGAAACTGGCCAACCGCGATGCGCCTTGGCAGATTGGTGAAACCATTGTGGCGGCCATTGGCCAGGGATATGTGTTGGCCACGCCGCTTCAACTTGCGGTCATGACGGCCCGCATGGTGGGCGGCGGGGTTGCGGTGGCCCCCCATCTGGCCCTGAATGGGCATGGGGATAGGGGGCCCTGGGCTTCCCTGGGGATTTCCCGCCAGAGCCTTGATATTGTGATGGCGGGGATGCGCGGGGTCATGTGCAAGGCCATGGGAACAGCGCGCGATGCCCAGATTCCGCAAGCCGGCATGGAAATGGGCGGGAAGACCGGGACAGCGCAGGTGCGACGCATCACCAAGGCTGAACGTGCGGCGGGCCTGCAGAACAAGGATATGCCGTGGCGGTTTCGTCATCATGCCTTGTTTGTTGGTTATGCCCCCCTTTCCCAGCCACGTTATGCCTGTGCCGTGGTGGTGGAACACGGGGTGAGCGGTTCGGCCACGGCGGCCCCGATTGCACGCGATATCCTGTGGGAGGCACAGAAGCGTGACACGGCGGGCAAGCCCAAGGGGAGCATGCCATGACGCCTTCCATTTTCCGTGATCCTGACCTGTCCCTGGTGGAAAAGCTGAGGCATGTCAGCCTGTCGTTCCTGTTGCTCATGACACTGGTGGCCTGTTGTGGCTTTCTCGCGCTCTATTCTGCCGGAGGGGGCAGTTTCCAGCCATGGGCCCTGCGGCAGGTCTATCGTTTCCTGCTGGGGCTCCTGGTTCTGCTGGGGGTATCGCTGGTGGATATCCAGTTCTGGCTGCGGATGGCGTATCCCCTTTATGGGGTAACGTTGTTTCTCCTGTTTGTGGTGGATGTTTTTGGCCATATCGGCATGGGGGCGCAACGCTGGATCAGCATTGGCGGGTTTCAGCTCCAGCCTTCCGAAGTCATGAAGATTACCCTGGTTCTGGCGCTGGCGCGGCATTTCCATGCGGCCACATGGGAAGGGGCTGGGCGCATCAAGCCGCTGCTTCTGCCTGCCTTGCTGGTTCTGGCGCCGGTGGCCCTTGTCATGAAACAGCCGGATCTTGGCACGGCCATTATCCTGCTCGCGCTTGGCGGCGTGATGTTTTTCCTGGCCGGGGTGCGGCTCTGGATGTTCGGGGCCATTCTGGGCCTTGGGGCCGCCAGCCTTCCATTGGCATGGCGCTTCATGCATGATTACCAGAAGAAGCGTGTCCTGACCTTCATTGATCCGCAGAGCGATCCGATGGGGGCAGGTTACCACATCCTCCAGTCCAAGATTGCATTGGGTTCTGGCGGTTTCTTTGGCAAGGGCTTCCTCAATGGCACACAAAGCCATCTCAATTTCCTGCCGGAAAAGCAGACGGACTTCATCTTCACCCTCATTGCCGAAGAGTGGGGGCTGCTGGGATGTTCCATCCTGTTGTTCCTTTATGCGCTGGTGATTGCTTACTGTTTCCTGATCGGCCTGCGGGCGCGCAACCATTTCGGCCGCCTGCTGTCGCTGGGGCTCGGAACCAACCTGTTTTTCTATGTCTTCATCAATGTGGGAATGGTTATGGGAATTTTGCCTGTGGTGGGGGTGCCTTTACCCTTGATTTCCTATGGCGGAACCGCCATGCTGGCAGTCCTGTGGGGCATGGGCTATGTGATGTGCGTGTCCATCCATCGTGATGTCCGGCTTTCCCGGACAGGGCAATTTGAGGATTGAGACGATGAAGAAAATTCTGTTTTTGACGCTTTTCCTGATAATGGGAGTGTATGCAATGACGACTGAAGCCATGGCCGGAGATCCGGAAAACACCCTTTACCTCGAACTGGCCACTGGCCGCGTCGAGATCGAACTGCGACCCGACCTTGCTCCCAAGCATGTGGCGCGAATCAAGGAACTGGTTCGCCAGAAATATTATGATGGCATCATTTTCCACCGCGTGATCGCGGGATTCATGGCGCAGACGGGTGATCCCACCGGCACGGGCCGTGGGGGGTCTGGCACCAAGATTCCGGGAGAATTTTCAAACGAACTGTTTGAACGCGGCACCATTGGCATGGCCCGCACAAATGATCCCAATAGCGGTGACAGCCAGTTTTTCATCTGTTTCGCGCCGGCGCATTTCCTCAATGGCCAGTACACGGTCTGGGGCAAGGTGACCAAGGGCATGGAGCTGGTGGACGGGATCGCCAAGGGCGAGCCGCCGGCCAAGCCGGACAAGATCGTGTCGTTGCGCGTGGCGGCGGATGCGGAATAAGGCCGAAATATTCCGGCATGGAAAAGGCCCGCATCTGCGGGCCTTTTTCTTTATCTCTTTTAGAGCTTTGAGCGTTCATCTTGAATGCCCCCCCCCTGTTGCCTTGCGGTCTGGCGCGTCCCAAGATCAACAGGAATTGTTCCATCCAAACGTTAAAGCCTCTAGGGATGGGCTTTCGGCGGAAGATAGGATGTTTTTGGAGGTTCGTATTCATTTTCCAGCAGGCTGTCCAGTGCCGCAACTGTGCCCGGAAGATGGTTTTCCAAAACGCCCCAGACCACCGCATTGGAAACCCCCCAATAATGATGGGCCAGCCGGTTGCGAAAATCAATGATGCGGCGGGCATCCGGCAATTTATCCAGCAGGCTTGGATCCAGTTTTTGCGCCTGGTTGAGGGATTCCCCAACGATCTCAAACTGTCGTTCGATCGCCGAACGGAGCAGCGTGGATGACTGGTAGTCGGCAAAGCTTTTGCCTTCGGTGAAGTCCCGGAGCGTCTGGCAGGCTGTCTTGAGTTCCAGGAGGAAGGTCAGGGCGTTACGCATGCCACGCCTCCAGGGCATTCCGGGCAATTTCATCCTTGCGGGCGGACTGGGTGACAGCGCCCAGCTCAATGAGGACAACGCTTTGGCCAAAGATGGCTTCGAGGCCTTCTGAAAGCGCGAAAAAGCGGGAAGCCGCCTGGGAGGGCATGGCAGGGGGCCAGTCCACCACGATTTCCGGCGGCGCACTTGCAGGGATATCGCCCATGATCAACAGGCGGTGTATCGACAGGTTCCGGCACAGGCTGTCCAGCCGGGCCAGGTGGTCTGCGGACAGGGAAGGGGGGGGTGCGGGGGAACGTTGAAGGTTTTCCTTGTCCTGGCGATCTTCCGGATGCAGCCTGATGCCCAGGGTCTTTTCCATTTCTGTGTCTGAAAAGCCAAACTTGCGTCCCATCCTTAGCGCTGCCAGCTGGATCTTGTAGAAGATTTCCGGATTTTTTTCAGCTGTCTCCAGATCATCCAGAAGGGGCTTCTGGGGCGGTTTGTTTTCAAACATGTGGGCTCTCCGGGCGATACTGGGTTTGTAGGGAAAGGCCTGGCCTTCAGGTTTCAGGCCACCTGTTCCCGCGTTTTGAGGAATTTGATTTTCGGCCAGTCTTCCTTGGCCCTGCCAATCTGCCATGCGTTGCGGGCCAGGAAAACAAAGCTGCCATCATGGTCGGTGGCAAGGCTGGACTGGTTGCCATCCACAAATTTCTTGAGGTCGGCTGCGTTATCCGTCTGCACCCATTGGGCCGTATAAAGCCCGGTGTCTTCAAAATGGACAGGAATGTCATATTCGGTGCGGATGCGGTCGGCCAGAACCTCGAACTGCAGGGCACCCACAACGCCCACGATCCACTGGGAATCAATAACATTTCTGAAGACTTGCGCGGCGCCTTCCTCGGCCAGCTGTTCAAGCGCTCGGCCCAAGTGTTTGGCTTTCATGGGATCATCCGCCCGCGCACGCTGGAGGAGTTCTGGCGCAAAACTGGGGATGCCGGTGAAATGCAGCTGTTCGCCTTCCGTCAGGCCGTCGCCGATGCGCAGGTTGCCGTGGTTCGGGAAGCCCAGGATGTCGCCGGGCCAGGCATCGTCGGCGATGTTGCGGCCCTGCCCAAGGAAAATGAGCGGGTTGGCGATGGCCAGCGTTTTGCCGCTGCGCACATGCAGCAGCTTCATGCCGCGCTTGAAATGCCCGGATGCCAGCCGTACGAAAGCCACGCGGTCGCGGTGCTTGGGATCCATGTTGGCCTGGATCTTGAACACGAAGCCGGACACCTTGGGCTCTTCCGGCGAAATGGCGCGTTCAAGGGTGGGCTGCGGGCGCGGTGTCGGGGCGAATTTGGCTAGGCCGTCAAGCAGTTCCTTCACGCCAAAATTGTTGACGGCGCTGCCGAAGAATACCGGGCTCAGATGGCCTTCAAGATAGGACTTGTGTTCAAAAGGCGGGCAGGAGGCGCGTACCAGTTCCACCTGTTCGCGCATTTCGGCGGCGGGAATCTCACCTACGCGCCGGGCAATTTTCGGATCGTCGGTTCCGGTGCAGACATCCACGATGTCGCCTTTGGTGCTGCGGCTTTTTTCCATCAGTACCAGGCTGTCGTTCATGATGTCGTAGCATCCCTTGAAATGCTGTCCCATGCCGATCGGCCATGTGGCCGGCGTAACGGACAGGGCCAGCTTGCTTTCAATTTCGTCGAGGATGTCGATGGGATCGCGGCTTTCGCGGTCCATCTTGTTGACGAAGGTGATGATGGGCACGTCGCGCAGGCGGCAGACCTCGAACAGTTTGAGGGTGCGCTCCTCGATGCCCTTGGCGGCGTCGATCACCATGACGGCGGAATCGACGGCGGTGAGGGTTCGGTAGGTGTCCTCGCTGAAATCCTGATGGCCTGGGGTATCGAGCAGGTTGAAGATGCAGTTTTCGTATTCAAAGGTCATGACGGAAGCGGTCACGGAAATGCCGCGTTCGCGTTCCACCTTCATCCAGTCGGAATGGGCGCGCCGCTGGTCGCCGCGCGCCTTGACCGCACCCGCCAGCTGGATGGCACCTCCGAACAGCAGGAGCTTTTCGGTCAGGGTGGTTTTGCCAGCGTCCGGATGGGAGATGATGGCGAAAGTCCTGCGTCGCAAAATTTCGCTCATGAAAGATCCTTCCGGTAAAAACGCATGTTTCAAACTTCAGAGCGTTTTTACGTGAAACTCCTCCCAACTGCAAGCCTTTGGGAAAAATCCGCCACATCCGTGCATAGGAAAAAGCGTTGCAGAGCTTTGAAGGGAGACAAAAGATGCAAGAAAAGTTTTCACGGATGGCGACCTTGCCGGTTCTGGGGCTGTCGCTCCTGCTGGGGGCGTGTGCCATGGATGGCATGTTCATGCCTGAAGAGTCTTCGCCACCGCCCGCCCTTGATGCGGCCTGGCAGGCCGATGCCCAGCGCCGGGATGCGATGGTGCTGGTTTTTGGGGCCTGCCGTGATGATGCTGTCCTGATGGATTCGCAGGCCCGCGTTGCGGGGGATCCCGCCAAATACCTTGCCAGCGCACGCCTTCTGGAAACCTGTGAGGCAGAGCTGGATGCGGACGTTGCCATGCAGATGGTGGATGCCCGCATGCGCGCCATGGCGCTTTCCATACAGGATAACCTCAAGGGGGGGGATGTTGCTGCAGCCCGTGCCGGGCTTTCCCGTTTTGCGCAGGCCTTTCCTGGTCAGGACCTTTATTATGCGGATGGTTCCTCCTTTCTCGACAGTTTTTCCGTTCTGCTGGACGGACGACAGAGCAGCGGCGAGATGGCGCTGGCCAATGCGGGGGCTGACGTGAAGTCGGAAATGCGCCGTCTGCGTTTCTGGCAGCGGAACTGAAGGAGAAAACCATGCAAAAGACATCTGTTGCCTTTCTGGCCCTCGTGGCCCTTTGTGCGGGAAAACCTGCGCTGGCGGGACTGGCTTCATGGCAGCCCCAGGCTTCGGAAAAACTGGTGCGCATGCAGCCCAGTTATATTGTGAAGGCGGTGGAGCGCGATTTTTCCACCTCAGAGCTTGGTTCGGCGCTGGCGGACATGAATGGCCGCATCCGGGCCAAGGCCGCCACGATTTCCGATGTGTCGGATGCCGTGGCGCGGACCGCAGGCGAAACCGAAACGGAGATGCGCCACCAGCTTCTGGCTGAACGGCAGGCCTATCTTGCCCTGGTGCAGGAACAGCAGGACTTGCGTCGCCGTCAGGCCCGCACAAAGGCAAGGGTTTATGGCGACATGCTCAAGAAATTGGGACGGGAGGGGAATGCCTCGACCGCACCCGGTGATCTGGCGCGCCAGCAGGAAGCCACGCGCAACCGTTTTGCCAAAGCCGATGCGGCGGTGGATGCAAGCCTGATGGGGGTTTCAGCCCAGCCGGGCAGCCGCTATTCGGCGGAATATGCCAAGAACGTGGCGGCCATTGAACATCTGGTGCAGGCGATCAACCAGCATCCGGCCAATGCGCAGGCGGAAGTGGATGGCCAGCCGGTGTCGAAGGAAACTTTCCTGCGCCAGCAGGTGGCCCAGGCCGAGGCGGAACTTTCGCTGATCGACCAGGAAGGGCAGATTGTCGGTTACATGGCGCGTCTGGTGGCGCTTGATGCCATGGCGCTTTCGGAAGCCGTGGCGGGGGAAGACCTGCCGGAAAACCTTGAGGGGATGGATGGGCTGGCGGATGCCGTGAGCCTGTTTGTGCCGGAATGAGATGGGGAAGAAAATGACAATGCGGAAAACCGTCCTGATGGCTTGCCTTGGAATAACGTTCCTGGCCAGTCCTGCCTTTGCGGGCAGTGTGGAAAATCTTGAGCGTGAGCGGGCAGAGCTGGTGGCAACCATGCTGGATCCCGGCCTTTCGGCTGCCGAAAGGCAGGAGACGCTTGCGGCGGGTGCGCGACGCCTGGTGGATTTTGAGCGCATGGTGCTGCGTGACCGTACCCTGCCTGGGCGTGAAACCCCGGCGGTGAAGATGGCTTTTGCCAATGATGACCTGACGTTCCTTGTGCTGGCTTCCGGCGAAAAAGGCTTGTGGATTGTCGATCACTGGCTGGACCATATGGGGCTCTCGAGCGCCTCGCTGGAAACCGCGCGCCGGGGGCGGAGATGAAAGGCCTTCCGGGCTTTGCATCTTCCGGTCTTGCCTTGTCCATCTTGCGGGGGGGAAGCGCCCTTCTGGGAGGCGTTGTCCTTGCCCTGGCGCTGGCCTCAGCGCTTTCCGGGCAGGGGCCGGATGCGGTGCTGCGTTGGGCGTTCGACATTCTGGGGGGTGGGTTCATTGTCCTTTTGTTGACGTTGTCGCTGGTGGCGCTGACCGCATGGGCGCGTCCATCAGGGGCCGCCGATGCCCGCTGGTGGGCGGAAGCCGGCATGCAGGCCACAAATGGCATTGCCGCCCTGGCGCTGACCTATACCCTGCTTGGCATCAGCCTTGGGATTGAAAGCCTGGCAGGCCAGCCGCTGGATGCCCATTCGGCCCCCGTCCTCATCATGGACCTCACACGCCGTTTCAGCATGGCTTTCATGACCACTGTCATTGGCTTGCCCTTGTCCACCTTGTTGCGGTCGATGCTGCTGGTGAGTGCCGCCCGCTCGAAACCTGTATCAAAAATGGGAGATCCCTCATGAAATTCCTTGTCTTCAATCTCGCGGTCATCGCTGCTCTGGCCTATCTGGTGATGGCACACGGGCCCGGATTTCCGGGGCTGGTGCAAACGGCGCAGGAGGCGGTTGCCGCTGTCCAGCCGTCCATGCCTGCCGGGGAAACGGCGGCCAAAAGGGAAAACGATTCCCCCATGCCGGAGCAGGACGCGGAAGGGGAAGCATCCGGTTCCCGCATGGCGCGATTGGAAGAGGCCATGGCGTCTCTTGCCAGAACACAGCAGGAGCTTGCCGTGGCCATGGAAAAGCTGGCCCGGTTGCCTGAAGCCGCATCCTTTCCTGTTGAAATGCCTGCCCGTGTGGCGGATATGCCTCCCCCTGCCCTTGCCGGGGCGGACGTGGAAAACCCGGAAACTTCAATGGCTGAATCCTTGCCCGTGGGGTTGGACCTCTCCGGGCCGCGTTCCCTGCTGCCTTCTTCCGCGCAGCTTTCTCCCCCCGCGCTTCCCATGCTGATGGATGCCTTGCCTGTGTCGCCGGTGGTTGTTGCCGATGACATGGATTTTGGGTTTGCTGACAAGGAGGATGCTCCGGGTCTTTCTGTCCGTGATCGGCAGGTGGCGCTGGGCGCGATGGCTGAAGACATGGAAATGCTTTACGCCCGCAAACTTGGGGAGTGAGGCGGCCATGGCAGGATGGCGCACGCCTGACAGGGTGTCGGTGGGTGTCTCCCTCCTGCTGGGGGGCATCGCCTGTGGCGCTTTGGTCCTGCAGGTTCCATCCCCTGAAAAAACGATGCCGGACGTGCCTGCAGAAAGGGAAATATTCCGGCCCGCGCCGCCCCTGCTTGCGCAGGAGGGGGTGCAAGCGGACGTGTTGCGCTTGCCTCCACCGCCGGAACGGAGCTTGCCACCGCCTGATGCTCCATCTGTCCTTTCTCCTGCGGTCTTTCCTGTGAAGGTTGCTGCGCCCCCCTTGCCAAAAGGGAAGGAGATTGCAAAACGGCGTCCGTCCGTCTTGCCTCCCCAAGAAAAGCCGGCATCCCCGCCTTCCCTGCCTGTCCATTCCCTTCCGCGTCCGGAAAGGAACATGAGGCCCGATCCGGCCCCTGTTTCACCGCCTGTTCCGGAGATCGACCTGGCCCGGACAGCGGCGCCCGAGGTGGTGTCCATGGCGGCGGAGGGACGTGTCCTCCTGCGGTTGCTGGAACAGGATGCGGGGCCGGAGGTGGAGATTGCCTGGCCCGATGATGCTGGCGCGCGTGAACGGCTGTACCAGATGCTGGCCGGGCGGATGGGCATGCGGTCCGGTCTGCTCGATGTGACCACCGGAATTTTTTATGATGCCAAGGGAAGTGGCCCGCTTGACCTTGACCGTTACAGCCGGTTTGTCCGCTATCCGGAAGGGGCGGGAATTGTGGGCGAACAGCAAGCCTTGCGCATGGTCCGTGCGCAGGGGGGCGCGGGCATGGCCCAGCCTGTGCGGGTGTTTCCGCGTGCGGCGGATGCACTCCTGCTGGGGGGGCTTGCCCGTTTGGTGGGGAAAGGTTTCGGGCGGGCGCAGGTCTTGCGTGCCCGTTATCGTTTTTCACCGGAAGGGGTGCTGGTGGGGGATATTGTGGCTGATGGGCGTTCCGTGCCCGGGAATATCCGCCTCATCCGTCCATAAAACCGCATGAAGGGCCGGATGGTTTGGCCCGCATGGCCTTGAGGGAGGTTTTGATGTCCTTGTCCAAACATGTGACCATTCTTGGCGTATTGCTGGCGCTTTCTGCACCTGCCCATGCCCAGCGCACGGCCTTGGTTGTGTTGTCTGGCCCGCAGGAAGAAGCGCTTGCGCGGGCGGAACGCATCCAGGCGGTTTTGCTGGATGAGCGGCCATTTGACCAGGTGGATGTGAAACTCGATGTTGAACCGGCGGAGACGGGTGAGGTCCTTGCGGCTTTTCTTTCCGCGCCCGGAGAGTCCGATGATTTTCGCATGGCCCTTGTGCTGGCACCGGAAGCGGGGCTCTGTCAGGGGGATGATGTTGCGCCAGTGGTTTCGGCGGTTCCCTCCCTTGTGCTGGCACCGGAATGCCTTGTGGATCGCATGGCCTTTCCCGCATCGCCCGCGGTGTATGACATGGATCCCAGCGGTCTTTCGCGCGACCTTTCCGGCGATCCGTGGTCGGGCGAACTTTTTGCTGGCGACATGGCCTTTCTTGCCATTCCTTTTGCGCAGGACATTCTTGCGCCGGAAGTGGAAGGGCTGCTGCTCCAGATGCTGGCTGCGGGCGGCGATGTCTCTCCGCTGGGCCTTTTGGAGATGTTCCGGTTGGGCCTTTCCGGGGATGGCAGTGATTTTACCCCTGTCCTTTATGCCACCCGCGATCTTGTCGCGCGCACGGTGATCCTGTCCGGAAGCCCTGGAATCGGAGAAGATTTCCGGCAACGCAGACAGGTCTGGCCGCAGGTATTGTCCCTGGATGTCTATGCCGCGCCCAGTCTGGCAGAAGGGGCGGTAGCCCAGCTTCATGGAGGGTACAGGATAGAGCCCCTGCGCCGCGACCATAGTGGCCGCATGGTATATGTCCGTACCTTTTCCGGCCATTATGGCTGGGTGCGCGTGAGGGATCTTGGGCGTTCCTGACGGGGATTCATAATTCCCTTGTATGAAGGTATGAAATGGTCATATGCTGGTTTATGACGGTTTCATAGCCATGACAGGGGGGAAAGATGCAAGACCTGCTTGGAAGATATATTGGATTTGTGCTGAGCGATGTTGCGCGGTTGCTGAAGCATGATTTTGACAGGTATGCCGCAGACCTTGGCGTGACCCGGGCGCAGTTCCGGGTTCTTGTTTGCCTGTGGTTTCAGGACGGGGTGCGGCAAAAGGAACTGGCCGACATTCTGGAGATTTCCCCGATGACCCTTGCGCGCCTGCTGGACAGGCTGGAAACCTGGAAATGGGTTGAACGCAGGCCTGATCCTGGTGACCGCAGGGTGCGGCGGGTTCATCTCGTGGGCGATCATCCTGAATTGCGTGGCAAGATGCTCTTTTTTGCGGAAAACATCCAGGCCAAGGTTTTTGGCGGAATTTCCGAGACGGAAAAGGAAAACATGTTTGATGTGCTTCAGCGCATGCGGGCCAATCTGGGAAATCCGGGCCTGATGCCGGACAGCATGTGTGGGGCGCGGCTTAGCGCCTGAGGAAAATGAAATCTCCACCATCATGCCCGGCTGCGGGAATGTTGGCATATTCAGGCTCTTGGCCTGCCGTGTCCATCCTGCCTGTGGCGGAGAGGTAGAGCTGGGTTCCGGTGAGAGGCCCACGGCCCTGCTGCCCGAGGGTTTCCAGAAGCGCTGAAGCAAAGACGGAATGTCCGCCCCGGCCATCGCTGACAGGTTCAAGGCCGCCAGAGGTGAGGGCAATGCGGGAGCGCTGGCGCAGTTTCTGCCCCAGGATTCCGGAAATGTCCGCAGGGTCATCTTTCACGGTCCGGGTCATGGTGCCCGCATAACAGCTATCCGAGATGACCAGGATCTTGCGGGCCGCACTCTGTTCCAGCAGGGCGGTAATGTCTGAAATGGAAATCCAGCTTTCCGGGGAATCCGCATGGGAATCGCGGGGCAGCCAGTAGCCTCCCCCGTGATCCCGTATGCCATGCCCCGCATAGTAGATGACCAGATTGTCGCTGGCTCCGGCGCTGGCGGAGAATTTCCGCAAGGCTGTCATCATCTCCTGCCGTCCGGGATCCGTAAGCAGGCGGGTTTCAAATCCATAATCCTTTTCCAGCTGTCGGGCCACCGCACGCGCATCGTTGCCGGCATTGGCCAGGCGCGGGACAGATGTGTAGGCATCAATGCCAATGGACAGGATGCGGAATGGCCCCAGCTGTTCCGGCGTCAGCGATGCCGACAGGTCAAAGGCCGGACGGGCGGCAAGGGTTCCATCTTCCCGGCCCGTCTCCCCCGTCTCCTGCCGTCCGCCGCTGCCCATCATGCCCCCAAGGCTGCCCCACTGGGCGTGCGCTGGCCATGCCACGGCCATCATGAGGAGCAAAAGCGGGACAAGTACGGGCTTTGACATGATGCGCTTCCTTTCCGGCCTTATTTGCAGCCCGGTGTCCCCTTGATGTAGTCATTCAGGGTGCATTGTTTCTGGGGCGGCGTGGTTGGCTGGGTGGGCTGCACCGGCGGTGGTGTCGGTTTGTCCGGCTTGGTTGGCTTGTCGGGTTTTGTGGGTTTTTCGGGCGGGGGCGTGACGGTGGTGGTGCCGTTGTCCTGTCCAGCCTGTGAAACAGTCACCACATCCACTTCCACCTGCGGGGTCTGGACATAGGTCTGCCCCTGCTGGCTGACCCTGATGGGGGTCTTGGCCTGGCTCATGACGCCAATCCAGGTGGGGTTGTCGCGCGCGCCCTGTTCGTGCAGCGCGCCGAGGAAGTTTATGGTATAGCGGCCACCATTGGTATCGTCGCCCCAGGAGTATTCACCGGGGCTGGAACCGGAGGCGGCAATGAAGCCCTTGTAACCCAGGAACAGGGTACGGTAGCTGGAGGCCTTGGGCTGGCTGGCCCGCGGAATGGCCCGGTTGCGGCCCTCATCGACAAAACTGTTGCAGGAATCGGACGTGGCGATGACGAGGCGCGCGCCCTTTGTCCGCAGCTTTGCCAGAATGTCGGAAAAATCCATGGGCTGGTCCTTGATGTACATCATGGGCCATTTGGTGGGGGTTTGCTTGGTGCGGTACCCGTGCCCGGAATAGTAGAAAAACAAGACATCGTCCTTGCCTGGACTGGCATCGGCAATGGCGCGGGTGATGCCGGCGTTGGTCATCTGGCTTCCCACCAGCTCATTGATGTTGAGGGTCATGCCGGTGGCCTGCGCGATGTTGCGCAGTTCATCCTTGATGTTGCCGGCATCAATAGCCACCGAAGTTCCAATGGAAGAGTCACTGGTGTCGGCGATGACGATGGCGTGCAGGCTGGCGGCGTGTGACATGCCGGACAGGCACAGGGCTACAAGCGCGGAAAGGAGGGGGCGAAGATGTCTGGTCATGTTTAAAACCTGTCAGTTCTGGGGGAAAAGTTCATCAAGAAGGGATTTCATGGTATCTGCGGCAGGATCAAAATCCTCGATGATCGAGCGGTCTTTGTCTTCAAAACGCCATAGGGCGCAGCCGGGCGCGACAAGGATGGAAAAGCTTTCCGCATTCCGCGTGAGGCGAAAGCCATATGTGGGCAGGAAAGGGCAGCGTTTGGAAGCGTCGAGGACATAGCTTGTTTCCGAAGATGCCATGAAGGCAAGCCGGTGGGCCTGTTCCGTGGAAAGGATGGGGCCGGCCTGCAAGACGGTGTGTTCCCCAATTTTCTGTGGGGCATTTTCGTCCATTTCGGCAGATATCCTGAAACTTTCTATCCGGTCGGGCGCTTGCAGGATGCCGGAAATTTCCGGGCCAAGCAGCTTTGCGATGCTTGGCGAAAGGGCCGATGGCGCGCCCGCGCATCCCGGGAGCAGCATGCAGGAAACGAAAAGGCAGCAGAGGGAGGCATGTTTTTTCATGGGAGCATGAACCACTTAACGGAATTTGATGCCATCGCCGCCCCGTGTTCCGGTGGCAGCGGGGGAAGCCTGCGGACGGCCCAGATTGGTGATTTCCACGCGGCGGTTGACGCCGGAGGCCGGATTTTCTGGATCCTTGAGTTTTTCGGATCCCCAGCCGACTGTGGTCAGGCGTTCGGGATCCATGTCAAACGTTTCCACAAGATAGGTCTTGACCGATATGGCGCGCGCCAGCGAGAGCCGCTTGTTCAGATCGGCCGGGCCTGTGGCGTCGGTGTGGCCGGCGATTTCGATTTTGGCGTTCGCAAGGGTTTCCGAGACCAGTGCCATTCCCAGCTCGCCCAGCTGGATGGTGGCATCCGGTGACAGTTCGGCCGAGCCGATGCGGAACCGGATGTCGAGATCAATCGCCTGCCGGATGTCCTGTCCGGGCCGGTTGATGGGAGCGAGACTGCGGATGATGGTGTTGAGGTCGGCCACGCCCGGCTGGACATTGCGTGGGGTGGTGTCCGCCGGTGGGGTGCGGGTTTGCGTCAGGAAGCCTTGCGCGTGGGCCGCCGGGCTGGCCAGCAGGCACATCAGGGAAAAGGCAATCATGCGTTTCATGTCAGGTGTCCTTGTGCAAAGGGTCATGCGTCATCGAACAGGTCTTCGGCTTCGTCGGGGGTGACGGTGCCGTCCTGCACGAGGGCGCGCTTTTTCTGTTCGTCGCTGGGCTGCGGAATCTTGTTTTCCTGCATGTAGTCGCCCAGCATCGACATCCAGTTGCCGGCCTTTTCAATGTGCGAGGGCAGGCCGGTGAGTCCCAGGTCAAGGACGGTGCCCAGCTTGTCGGCATTCATCAGCATTTCGGCAAGGTTGGGGCCCTTCCTGAACATTTTCTGGGCCATGTTGAACGCCTTGATGTCGGCATTGACGGCAAGGCCGACCCGGATCCACGAATTGACCATCTGCACGCCCCCCCTTTCAGCGGGAACCTGCGCAAGGTCCTCACGGCTGATGGTGGACTGGTCGATGACCGCAAAGGCCTTCTTGTAATCCTCGGAGGTGGCTGTGCCGGTTTCTCCGCCGCGCTTGAGCGATGCGGCCTGCGCCATGATCTGCTCGGCCAGTTCCTTGTTGCCGGTGGCCGCCTGCATGTTGGCCAGTGCCTTGAGCAGGTTGACCGTGCCGATGTTCATGTTGCGGATGAAGGCATCCGACTGGCCGCTGAAGGTCTGCGGAGCGCTGTCATCCTCGGTGAAGGCAGAAAACAGGGAGCCAAAGGCCAGGCCGTCATCTGCGGTGTTTGTGTCGCGGGCATCGTCCTGAGGGGCTGTCATGCTCCCCAGAAACGCCGCAAAGGGGTTGAAGTCACTGGAAGGGGCTGACGATCGCGATGGCATGGGCGCGTTGCGTCCGGTGCCCCTGCCGGATGTCATGGTGATGGGTTCGGATATATGGAACTTGTCCTTGGGGGCCCAGCATTCGTTGGCGGAGATGCGTGTGCCACAATCTATCTGGTACCAGTCGCCCTGTTCCGCCACAATGTTTACGGCATCGCCGCCGCGCAGGTCGCCTACACGTCCGCTGCCGGGCTTGTTCATCACCATCACGCTGCTGCGGGCCTTGCCGCGCAGGTTGATGTTTTTTGATGCCTGTATTTTTGGCTGGCTGAGGAGTTCACTGCTGATCCAGCCGGTTTTTCCGGAATCGAGGCAGTTGACCTGCGTCCAGCCCTTTTTCTGTCCAAGGACCGTGACTCTCGCGCCAGCGGGAAGAATGGCAATGGCCGCATTTTCACGCCCCGGGCCGCTCCGCAGGTTGGAGGCCTTGGCAACGGTTGTGCCGGAGGCGGCAGTGCTGTTGCCAAAGTCCCCAAAGCTGGAAAGGGAGAACTGTTCATTCATTTCAGGCGTACAGGCCGCCAGAAAGCCAAGGGCGAGGAGGGCAAGAATGCGTTGCGTGTTTTTCATTGTCTGGAACCTCACAGGGCGTTGGCCTTGGCATAGGAGACAAGGCTGGTGTTGACTTTCTGCAGGAAACGCTGGGATGCCTCGGTGATGAGCCTGGTTTCCAGCTCGCGTTCAAGAATGTCGGGATTGGTTCCCGGAATGGAGGATGAAACAGAGACAACCTCGGAAGCAAGGGTTTTCTCCGTGGCGATATCCGTTTCAAGGAACAGAAGTTCAAAGGCGATGTCAAGTCCGCCTTCCTGTTTTTTTGTGAACTTGTTGTACTTGAAACCGACAAAATCCACGGCATTGACGGTAATGACAAAGCCGCGCGGCATGTTGGCCCTCGGGTCAAGGACAGTCAGGCTGTGGCCATAGGTTTCAAAATCGCGGCGCATGGTGGCAATGAGCTTTTCATGCCGGGTGTCGCCGGGGGAACGGACCTGGAGGGAGAAGATTTCGTGCAGGCCGGTATCTTCCTTGATCATGCCCATGAGTTTGCGCACATCGGCGTCAATGGCGGCAAACTTGATCTCGGCGCTCACCACGCAGCGGAAGCCAATCACCTTTTTTTCCTTGCAGTTCATGTCGAAATCCGACGTGAAATAGCGATCCCTTATGGTTTCGGGATCCCTGGCATACTTGGCCATGAAGCTGTCGCCAATGTCGCCAGCGGCCTGGTCGCCCGCTGCGGTTTCAATGGCCTGGACCAGAAGGTCCCTGAAGGCATTGTCGAGCGCCTGCTCTTCGGTTTTCCCGGTGGCAACGGTTTCCACCATTTCGGTCTTGCTTGTCTGTGCCAGGGCCGGAAAGGCGGAGGCCAGGATCATCAGGACGGCAAAAAAGCTTTTCATGGGGACCTCAGCGGTTGGAGATGGGATCGTCGGCGATGATTTGCATCAGCGCCACAATTTTGGGGGCAAGGTCGTGTGCGGCGGCCCGAATGGCATCCATGGCGATTTCACGGGTGGTTGGGCGGATCACCCCCGTCACGACCTCAAACGCCTTGGCCCCTGAAGCGGTCGGCGTTTTGGCAGCCTTGTTCTCAATGGTCGTTGGCATCAGCTTGGGTTTTCCGCCAGGATTGGGGCGCTGGATGCGGGCCGCAAGGCCTGCGCTGAATTGCATCTGCCGTCCCAGCTTGTTTTCCGCCAGCACGGATGTGCCAGCCTTGGCGAGTCCTGCGGAAATGGTATAACCCAACACCTGGCTTTTGCCTTTCATGCGCAGGGTTCCGGTTTCCTCAAGCGTGGAATCCACATAAAACCGCATCGGTTGTCCGTTGTCCATGCGGCCCATGCCCATGCGGTTGGCCAGCAGGCTGCCCACATTGGCCTGTGCCCATGGCGATGGCGGTGACATCAGGGCGATGCTGGAAAGGTTTTGCCGCCGCAATTCATCGGAAACAAACTGGTGCAGGGTGTGCAGGAGTTCCAGTTTGAAGCGCTCGGTTTCCCAATTCCTGGCATCATCGCTTTCGGCACGGCCTTCGGCGCCGATGGCGCTTTCAACGAGCTGGCGGATTTCCGCAGGAGGGCCGGAGGACGGGAAATTGAAGGCGGTGAACTGAAAAACGGCATCCGCCGCATCCCGGTCCCATGTCCTGTCCGTGGCCACCCGGATGGCCAGCTCATGCAGGGTCTTTGCAAACAGGTCGCGGTAAGCAGTGGCAAGCTCGCTGCTGTTCATGGCGTGGTCGGTTACCACGGACTGTTCGCCGACGAACAGTTTTGAGTAGATGGATTCCAGGCGGCGACGCTGGCTCATGGCCGCCTTGTCGGTAAAGATGTCCATGGTTAGCGCCACGGAAAAGACGGTGAGGAACTGGCTTGGTGTGCCGGGGGCGGAGTAGGTCAGGGTTTCGTGTTGCGCGCGGGAAAGGTAAACGGCCACCGGATTGCCCTTCATGGCCAAGGCGTCGGAGGCATCTGTCGGGGCCAGGACAAGATGCAGCTTTTTGACCAGATCCGTCTCCCGGGAAAGCAGGGATTGGGCCAAGGGAGTCATTTCATCCCCGGCGAGTTCTCCGGCAACCTTGCTGACGGGCCGGACAAGGTATTTGGTCAGCTGGTTGTCGCGTCCCGGAGGCAGGTCAAAAAATGCCCCTGCGAAAAAGGTCTGTGAAATATCGGTGTTTCCGGCAGCGCGTGCCGAAAGGGGCAGGGCGAGGCTCAGGGCGAAGATCAGAGAGGCCAGACGATGTCTCACAAACAGTCTCCTTGGAAGATGGTCGCAGGTGTTTGTCCTCCCCCTTCATAACAGATGGAGAAAAAACTTTCACCCCCGTTCATATGCATGGATGAGGCTAAAAAGATCCGAGCGACAAAAAAAGAAGGAGAAATGAAGATGACAAGGCATGATTTCAGGAAGGTTTCCATGGCTGTGGCGGCCTGCGCCCTGCTGGCAGGATGCGTGACCAGCGGCAACCAGCCCGGGAGCGCCATGGTTGGCGGCGTTCTGGGCGGGCTTGCCGGATCGCAGTTTGGTTCAGGAGAGGGACGGCTGGCAATGACCGCAGCCGGGGCCGCTCTCGGGGCTCTGGCCGGACAGTCTGCCGGGGAATCGCTTGACCGGGCGGATGCGGTTTATTATGGGCAGCAAGCCTATCGCAATGAACGGCAGGACTACCGCTCCCACCACCATCCATCCAGGACATATCGGGCCTGGTAACAAAAAATGCGTCGGGGCTTGCCGAAAGACTCCGGCGCTGGCAGAATGAAGGGTATCCGCCACCATGGTGTGCGGATGCCCTTTTTGTTTTCACGGGATGGACATCATGCTTGTCAGGATGCGTTTTTTCTTTTGTTGCGCGGTTGTTTTGGCGCTTTCGGCATGTGCGGTGCCGGATCAGGGTGCAGGCAGCATGGCGGGGTCTCCGATGGAAAATTCCGGGGGATCCGCGGTTTCGTTTCGTCATTATGCCATAGACTTTGTGGATTTTCGCGGCGATGAACTGGCCGAGGTTTCCTTCCGTCTTGAACAGCTCCCCGGTTATCGCAGCCTGCGCATTGCGGAGAGTACCGGCGCCACCTTGCGGATATGGTATGAAACCACCCTGCCTGCTCCGGTCCTGCGGAGCTTCATCAGCCGCATCATGACGTCCATGGGCCGCAATGTGAATATCCACATGGAAGGCGCTGATCATATCAGGGTGGAAACCCTTTATTAAAGGAGAAGAACCGGCATGAACGGGATCAGGCATTTGTGGCGACAGGGGTTTGCCTTGCTCCTGCTGGCGCTTGTCTGCCTTCCGGCGCAGGCCGCGCCTTTCGTGTCTGGGGTGCGTTTCGGCCAGCATCCCGACAAGTTGCGCATTGTTCTGGATGTGGGGGAAAAGGCCGGATTCCAGCCGGCCGTTTTTGAAGATCCGTGGCGGGTGGTTGTGTCTTTTGATGGCATGAAATCGGCCCACTTGCCGGCCACCCTTTCAGGGAAGGGGGCTTTGCCGGTGCTCCGCTATGGCGCGGATGAAAAAACCGACAGCCTGGTTTTTGAAACGCAAGGGCCAGTGCAAATCCTTGACAGTTTTTTCCTTCCCGGCGAAGGAGAAAAGTCTCCCCGCATTGTTCTGGACATTGCATCCCTTGCCAGCCTTTCCTCTGGAAAAAATGTCCTGTCTCCTGCCGCAAGGGGAGGGGAATCCACATCTTCGTCCCTTTCGCAATCCTCCGCGGGAGATGCCGCTGCGCTTTCGGCCATCATTGGCGGACTGGTGGATGGAGGAAAAGGCCAGGAGAAGACATCCCCGCCTGAACAGGAAGTGGTTCCTGCGCCTGCGGGTCAGGCCAGCATGCCTCCTCCTGCTCCGCGCGCGCGCAAGGTGGTGGTGCTGGATCCGGGGCATGGCGGACGCGATCCGGGCGCCATCGGAGCGGATGGGACATTTGAGAAAACCATTACGCTGGCCGTGGCGAAGTCCTTGCGGACGGAACTGGAGAAAAGCGGCAAATACAAGGTTCTTCTGACCCGCGAGGATGACCGGACGCTGCGCCTGTCAGACCGGGTGAAATTTGCCCGGAATGCCAAGGCCGACCTGTTCGTGTCGCTGCATGCCGATTCCATTGAGGCCGGACAGGCCTCCGGGGCTTCTTTTTATACCCTGTCCGACAAGGCATCGGACGGGGCGACCGCGCGGCTGGTGGCCCGCGAAAATCGTGCCGACATCATTGCCGGGCTTGACCTGAGCGAGGAAAGCGCCGACGTGGCGGGCATCCTGATCGATCTTGCCATGCGCGAAACACAGAACCAGTCGCACCTGCTGTCGCGTCAGGTTGTGTCTGCCATGACGTCGGCGGGCATTACGCTGCTGGAAAACCCGCAACGTTCTGCGGGATTTGCGGTTCTCAAGGCGCCGGATGTGCCTTCGCTCCTGGTGGAAATGGGATATGTGTCCAGCCGCAAGGAAGTGGCGCTTTTAAAAAATCCCAAGCACCAGCACCGTCTGGCCGGGGCCCTGCACAACGGGCTTGATGGATATTTCTCCTGGCTGGAAGGGGTCAGTGGACGATGAGGGTCCGGGATTTTTTCCTTTCCGCAATGTCCTGGGGATTGCTTTGCCTTATCCTGGTGCTGGCCACGGGGTGGTTTGTGCTGGCGCGTTTCACCAGGGACATTCCCGATTATCGCCAGCTTGTAGGGTACCAGCTTCCGGTGGTTACCCGGGTACATGCCGGGGATGGCCGACTCATGGTGTCCTTTGCCAAGGAAGACCGGGCCTTTGTGCCGATTTCCGCCATTCCGCCGCTGGTACGGCAGGCCTTTATTTCCGCCGAGGACAAGAATTTCTATCACCATGCGGGCGTGGATCCGACAGGAATCCTGCGGGCGGTGGCCACCAACCTGAAGCACTTGGGCCAGGCGCGGCGTCTGGTGGGGGCTTCCACCATTACCCAGCAGGTGGCCAAGAACTTTCTCCTGACCAGCGAAGTTTCGGTGGAGCGAAAGGTCAAGGAAGCCATTCTGGCTTTCCGTATCGAGCAGGCGCTTTCCAAGGAAACCATCCTCGAGCTTTATCTCAACAAGATTTATCTCGGGGCGGGGTCTTATGGCGTGGCAGCGGCAGCGCTGGACTATTTCGACAAGTCGCTGGATGAACTGACCATTGCCGAAATGGCCTATCTGGCGGGGTTGCCCAAGGCACCCAACAACTACAATCCTGTCCGTAACCATGATGCCGCTGTCATCCGCCGCAATTATGTGGTTGACCGCATGCGCGAGGATGGGGCGATCAGCACGGAAGCGGCAGAGGAAGCCAAGGTCCAGCCGCTGGGCGTGAAGCCACGCAAGGGGGCGGATACCGTGGAAGCGGGCTATTTCCTGGAGGAGGTCCGGCGCGAGCTGATGGATGCCTATGGGGAATATGGCCTTTATTCCGGAGGACTGTCCGTACGGACCACGCTGGATTCCCGGCTGCAGGATGTGGCCGATACGTCCCTCGCATGGGGACTTGAGGAATATGACCGTCGGCGCGGGACATGGCGCGGACCTGTGGCGCGTCTGGCTAGCCTCTATGATTGGCAGCCTGCGCTGGCCCAGATGGTGGTGCCGCCAGGAGGGGAACGTTTTGCGCTGGCCGTGGTTCTGGAAGTGCGTGCCGACCATGCGTCCATCGGCCTGGTGGACGGAAAAACCGGAAACATTCCGCTGGAGGAGGCCAAATGGGCGCGCCGCCTGAACCGGGATGGAACGCGCGGGCCTGTTCCTTCCAGCATGGACGATGTGCTTTCGCCCGGGGATATCGTGTATGTGCGGGCTGTGGAAGGCAAGCCGGAACAGTTTTCCCTGCGGCAGGTTCCACGGGTGGAGGGGGCGATTGTGGCACTGGATCCACATACCGGGCGCGTCCTTGCCATGAGCGGCGGCTGGAGCTACCGGGTCAGCCAGTACAACCGCGCCATCCAGGCCAGCCGGCAAACAGGGTCTTCCTTCAAGCCGTTTGTATTTCTGGCTGCGCTGGATGCCGGGTTGACGCCTGCAACCCTGGTGCTGGATGCGCCGCTGGAAATGGATCAGGGGCCCGGGCTGCCCATGTGGGCGCCGAAGAATTACCATGATGAATACCTGGGGGCCGTTCCCTTGCGCGTTGGTCTTGAAAAATCGCGCAACCTGATGACCGTGCGGCTGGCCCAATATACCGGCATGGAGAAGATTGTCGATTACGCCAAGCGTTTTGGCGTGGTGCGGAACATGCCGCCCCATTATGCCATGGCCCTGGGCGCGGGGGAGAGCACGGCGCTGCGCATGGCCAGCGCTTATGCCGTGTTTGTCAATGGCGGCAAGCAGATTGTTCCCACCCTGATTGACCGGGTGCAGGACCGGAGCGGCCATACACTTTACCGGCATGACCAGCGGCCCTGCCCGAATTGTGACGATGTGTCGTGGGGGCGGCAGAATGCTCCGGAAATTCCCGACATGCGGGCGCAGATCGCCGACCCGGTGTCGGCCTACCAGATTGTTTCCATGCTGCAGGGCGTGGTGCAGCGCGGTACGGCCGCTTCGGTGGGCTGGAAGCTGAAACGTCCGCTGGCGGGCAAGACCGGCACCACGAATGACAGCCGCGATGCCTGGTTTGTCGGTTTTTCTCCCGATCTCGTCGTGGCCACCTATATCGGTTATGACGCCCCGGAATCCCTTGGCAAGCAGGAAACCGGTTCTTCGGTAGCCGTGCCGGTGTTTGCGCGGTTCATGGAGGCAGCGTTGGCGGATACGCCAGCCACGCCCTTCCGGGTGCCGCCGGGGGTGCGCATGGTCAAGATCAACCATGATACGGGGGAACTGGCCAGGCCGGGAGACAAGACGGTGATCTGGGAAGCCTTCCGCAGCGGAACCGAGCCTGGCGCCGATTCGCCACAGGGTGTTCTTGGGGAAGAAGGATTCATGGTGCCGCAAAAAGGCCATCCCACCATGCGTCCGGATGCAACCACCGGTACGGGCGGGCTTTACTGAAAATTTCCCTTTTCCTGACGGGAAATGCCGGCAATGTTTTCCGGCATGATTCGACGGGCCGCGCGTTTTTCCGGACGTCCTTTCTTTGGCGGCAATGTCAAGAAAAAATTTTCAAAAAAAATGCTTGCAGCGGGCATCATGGCATATATGATGTGTATATCAACTCTTTTGCCATACAACATATAGTAGGTCGTGCAAGCGACGGAAAACTGGAAACCCTTGTTTCCTTATGGTGAATCCCAGACGTACGGGATGCCTTGGTTCCAGTTCTTGTATGTCCGGACAGACGAAGAAGGAGAATCAGGGGTCATGGAAACAGGCGAGCAGGCACTTCTTTTCCAGTTGCCGGAAACCCCGCTTCCCGAGCTTGTTGTCAAGCGTGACGGAACCAAGGTTGTTTTTGATGAAAGCCGAATCCTTGCCACAATCCGCAAGGCGGCTTTTGAGACCCGTGAATTTGGCGAGGAAGATGCCAACATGCTGGCCGCGCAGGTGGTCAAGGTGGTGCGGCATCGGTTTACCGGACGCCAGCCATCGGTTGAGCAGGTGCAGGATGTTGTCGAGCAGTGCCTGATTTCCGCCAACCACATGGAAACCGCGCGCGCCTTCATCGTTTACCGCGAGCAGCACAGCCGCCTGCGCGGTGAGCGCAAGGTGCATGTCGATGCGGTGGCATCGGTCAATGAATATCTCGAGAGGATCGACTGGCGGGTGAACGCCAACGCCAACCAGGGCTATTCCCTTGGCGGGATGATTCTCAACGTGGCGGGCAAGGTGACAGCCAATTACTGGCTCAGCCATGTCTATCCGCCCTATGTGGGCGAGGCGCACCGCAATGGCGATGTGCATATTCATGATCTCGACATGCTGTCGGGCTATTGCGCGGGCTGGTCGTTGCGCAACCTTCTGAATGAAGGCCTCAATGGCGTGCCCGGAAAGATCGAGGCCAAGCCACCCAGCCACCTGTCAAGCGCGCTGGGGCAGGCCGTCAATTTCCTGGGGTCGCTGCAGAACGAATGGGCGGGCGCGCAGGCCTTCAGTTCGTTCGACACCTATCTTGCGCCCTTCGTCCGCAAGGACAAGATGTCCTATGAGGAAGTGAAGCAGAATATCCAGGTGTTCATCTACAACATGAACAGCCCGTCGCGCTGGGGCACGCAGACACCGTTCACCAATCTCACCCTTGACTGGACCTGTCCCGAGGACGTGAAAAACCAGGTTCCGCTCATCGGCGGCAAGGAAATGCCGTTCACCTATGGTGAATTGCAGGCCGAGATGGACATGATCAACCGCGCCTACATCGAGGTGATGACTGCGGGCGACGCCAAGGGCCGCATTTTTACCTTTCCCATTCCCACTTACAACATCACGCCCGATTTTACCTGGGATTCGGAAAATGCGAACCTGCTGTTCGAGATGACGGCGAAATACGGGCTGCCCTATTTCCAGAATTTCCTCAACTCCGACCTCGCGCCCAACATGGTGCGCTCCATGTGCTGCCGGTTGCAGCTGGACCTGCGCGAGCTGCTCAAGCGCGGCAACGGCCTCTTTGGTTCCGCCGAGCAGACAGGCTCCGTGGGTGTGGTCACCATCAACTGCGCGCGTCTTGGCTACCTCTATTCCGGCAATCTTGACGGCATGCTGGAACGTCTGGGCGAACTGATGGACCTGGGCAAGGTCAGCCTCGAGATCAAGCGCAAGACCATCCAGCGCGGAATTGACATCGGCCTGTACCCGTTTACCAAGCGGTATCTTGGCACGTTGCGCAACCATTTCTCGACCATTGGCATCAATGGCGTCAACGAGATGATCCGCAACTTCACCAAGGATGCCTATGACATCGCCACGGTTGATGGCAAGGCCCTGGCCGAGCGTGTTCTGGATTTCTGCCGCGAGCGGCTGGTGGCCTATCAGGAAGAAACCGGCCATCTCTACAATCTTGAAGCGACGCCGGCGGAAGGCACCACCTACCGTTTTGCGCGCGAAGACAAGAAGCGTTATCCCGACATTCTGCAGGCCGGTGAGCCGGATGCGCCCTATTACACCAATTCTTCCCAGCTTCCGGCGGGATTCGGGGATGATCCGATCGCTGCGCTCGACCATCAGGAAACCCTGCAGCGCAAATATACGGGGGGCACCGTGTTCCACATGTTCCTGACCGAGCGGGTGACGGATTCTTCCGCCTGCAAGGCGCTGGTGCGCCGGGTACTGGAGCGTTACCGGATTCCCTACCTCACCATCACCCCCACCTTTTCAGTTTGTCCGCGCCACGGCTACATTGCGGGCGAACACAAATACTGCCCGAAATGCGATGCCGAGCTGATTGCACGCAAGCGGGCGGACATTGCAGCAGCGAGTTCATGACATTCAAGGGAGAAAAAACATGACACCACCCAACCAGAATGGCGCGGTCGAGATTATCCTGAAGGACGAGGAACGCCAGCCCTGTGAAATCTGGACGCGTGTGATGGGTTATCATCGCCCGGTGTCGGAATTCAATATCGGCAAGAAGGCGGAGTTCCGCGAGCGCGTGGCCTTCCGCGAGAGCCGTTGTGAAACCAGCGCCTGAACTGCTGGTTGGCGGGCTCGTTCCGTTTACCACCATTGATTTTCCGGGGCGGCTGGCCGCTGTGGTGTTCTGCCAGGGGTGTCCGTGGCAGTGCGATTACTGTTATAACCGCCACCTTTGGCAGGCTTCGGGGGAGAACATGATCCCCTGGGCTGAGGTTCTGGCTTTTCTGGAAAAGCGGCAGGGCATGCTGGATGGTGTGGTTTTCAGCGGGGGCGAGGCCAGTGTCCAGCCGGGTTTGCCAGAAGCGCTGAAGCAGGTGCGGGCGCTGGGATATGCCACGGCCCTGCATACCAATGGCGTGGTGCCGGAGCGGCTTGAAACCCTGTTGCCCCTGCTGGACTGGGTGGGGCTCGACATCAAGGCGCCCTTTGACCTTTATGAAAAAGTGACAAAGATTCCCGGCTCCGGACAGAAAGCCCGCCGGGCGCTGGATATCCTGTTGCGTTGGGGCGGGGCGTTTGAAACCCGAACCACGGTGGATCTCGCCCTGCTTTCGGCGCAAGACCTTGAAGCCATGGCCCGCGACCTGTCGGAAAGCGGCGTGAAAGCGTGGGCGTTGCAACCCTGCCGCCGGGATGATGGAGTGGCGGTGCTGGATGAAGGCCTGCTCGCAGGGGCACGTGCCTTCATGCCGGATCTTGTTATCCGCTAAGGGGTGATGGCGCATGCCCGAGCTTCCGGAAGTTGAAACCATCAGGCGGGGGCTTGTGGCGGCCCTTTGTGGCCAACGCATCCTGTCGGCTGAGTTGCGGCGGCATGATTTCCGGCGCAAGGCGCAGGCCGATATGGAGGGTCATCTTTCGGGACGTGGGCTTTCCGGCATTTCCCGGCGCGGCAAATACATGATCTTCCATTTTGAAGACGGAGGCGAAGCCCTGCTGGCGCATCTGGGGATGTCAGGGCGCTTTTTGTATTTTCCGCCGGGTGCCGGTGGTGGAGATGGGCGGCACGACCATCTTGTCCTGCATATGTCCGGCGGGGGGCGTGCCGTATTTTGTGATCCGCGCCGGTTCGGTTTTGTGGAACTTGTTCCGGAAGAAAAATTGCCAACGCATCCGGCGCTGGCGGTTCTCGGGATGGAGCCATTGTCCGGGGATTTTACGCCGCAGGCGCTGCTGCGGGTTCTCAAGGGGCGGACGTCCATCAAGGCGGCGCTGCTGGACCAGGGGCGCATTGCGGGCCTTGGCAACATCTATGTGTGCGAGGCCCTTTTTGAGGCAGGGATTTCCCCGTTCCGCATGGCGGGAAGCCTCGGCAAGGCGGAAGGGGACAAACTGCATGCGGCGATTCGGGCGATTCTGGAGAGGGCGATTGCCGCCGGAGGCAGTTCTCTGCGGGATTATGTGCATGCGGATGGGAGTGTCGGACGCTTTCAGGAGCATTTTTCGGTTTATGGACGTACCGGGCAGCCGTGTCCCCGTTGCCATTTGCGGCGCGGAGGGGTAGTTTCACGAAAGGTCCAGTCGGGACGCTCGAGTTTTTTCTGCCCCTCATGCCAGGAGTGAAACGGAAGATGCGCTTTGTTGTTCTTGTTGCTTGCGGAATTTTGTTGTCCCTGTCACCGGTTAGGGCTGGTGAGACGGCTTACCTGTCCACCATGGAAGATGTTCCCCTTTTGCCGGGACTTTTTGAAGTTCCGGAAGAAGGCATGGTGTTTGACCAGCCGGAAGGGCGGATTGTTCTGGCTGTCGCACGCTGCGAATCGTGCGGGGAAGAGGTGGCATCCTATTATGGGGGGCTTTTGCCAGCCCTTGGATGGCAGACAGAGGATGCTTCGGGCGGGCTTGTGTTTCTGCGGGATGGAGAGCGCCTTGTCATTGATGTGCAGGCCGCCGTGGATGGGGGCAGTGTGGTTTCCTTTACCTTGGCGCCGGGGGGCATGTGATGTCTGAAGAAATGGTGGTTCTGGAAAAGCATGGCCGGGTTGGTTCTTTGGAAATGAGCCGGACGCAGCAGGGTGGACAGGTTTGTCTCGAAATGTTGCAGGGGCTGGTGAAGGCTTTTGCCGATTGCGATGCCGATCCGGATATTGGGGCCATTTTGCTGACCGGTTCAGAAAAGGCGTTTGCCACCGGTCCTGATGCGGCAGAAATGCTGGCGGTGGATTTTGCGTCCGGGCTTGTGCGGGATGAGGTCTCTGACCTATGGCAGGCGCTTGCGTCACATCGCAAGCCCTTGGTGGCCGCAGTTTCTGGCTATGCCATGGGGGCTGGATGCAGCCTTGTCCTTCTTTGTGATGTTGTGGTGGCTTCTGAAACCGCGCGTTTCGGGCAGCCGGATTTGACCATGGGATCATTGCCTGCGGTGGGAACCCTTAATCGTCTGGCGCGAATCGTTGGGCGAATCAAGGCCATGGACATGGCCTTGACGGGCCGGATCATGACGGCGGATGAAGCGGAACTGGCGGGTCTTGTGAGCCGGATTGTCCCGGCGCCGGATCTGGCCGATGAGGCCCGGGAACTGGCGGAACGCATCGCCTCCATGTCGCTTCCCCTGGTTCTCATGGCCAAGGAATCCATTGACAAGGCTTCGGAAACCGGCGTTTTGGAAGGGCAGGTTCATGAACGTCGCCTGATCGAGGAATCCCGTGTCCTTGATGACCACCGGGAAGGCCTTTCTGCGGTTTTGGAAAATCGGCAGCCCGCTTTCCAGAATAAGTGACTTGACTTGCGCGGCAACCACCCTGTATAAGCCCCCCCTGTCGCCGCCTTTCAATGTGTGCGGCGGAGTTTTTGGATTCATCTCAGCTATCAAGGGTCAACATGGCTCAACATCAGTCAGCAAAGAAGCGGGCACGCCGCACCATCCGGGCAACGGGCGTCAACAAGGCGCGTGTGAGTCGTATCCGTACCTATGTGAAAAAGGTCGAGGAAGCCATCACCAAGGGTGATAGCGCCGCCGCCAAGGCAGCCCTGCAGGTTGCCCAGCCGGAAATGCATCGTGGCGCCCTCAAGGGTGTCTTGCATCCCAATACGGTTGGACGCAAGCTTTCCCGTCTTGTGGCCCGCATCAAGAAGCTGGGCTAAGGCGTCTTTTCGCCAAAGTGGCGTTTTGCGGAATCCGCGGCACACGCTTGCGTGTGTGCCGCGATACGCATTTAAGTTATTGATAAAAAAATCAAAAAATCACTTGCCTGCCTGTGGATAACTGTTTTATGACCTTTCTTGTCTCAATTTTTTCGGGCAGGTGTTTAGGGGGTCTCTTTCATGCAGGAAACCATCAGGGCGGAATGGCGGCAGGTCTGTGACCTCATGCGCAGGGACATTGGTGAAAGTGATGTCCGCTTTTGGCTTGAGCCGTTGGAAATTGCCCCCGTTGAGAATCAAGATGGCCACCTGAAAGTTGTTCTGCTGGCACCCAATACGTTTGTGCGTGATTCGGTGGACCAGAAGCATGGAGACCAGCTGGGACGTATCTGGCGCAACATCAATCCGGAGGTGGTGCGCGTGGCGTTTGGGGTGCGCGATGCAGGTGCCAGCCCGGATGAGCTTGGCAAGAACAAGAAAAAAGCCCAGCCTGCCGGGAAGAAGGGTTCCGCATTGGCGGATCAGAATGATGGTCTGGAATCCTTCGGGATTCCGGTGGATCCCCGATATACTTTTGCCAATTTTGTGGTTGGGAAACCCAACGAATTTGCCGTTTCTGCCGCCCGGCGCGTTGCCGAATCGCCCGAGATCAAGTTCAATCCCCTGTTTCTTTACAGCGGCGTCGGCCTTGGCAAGACGCATCTCATGCATGCCATTGCCGATTCGGTTCGTCAGCAGACTCCAGAACGTCGGGTGCTTTACATTTCCGCCGAGAAGTTCATGTACCACTACGTGCATGCGCTCCGCTCCAACAGCGCGCCGGATTTTCGGGCCAAGATGCGCAGCGTGGACGTTCTGCTGGTGGATGACATCCAGTTCATCTGCGGCAAGGAAGCCACACAGGAAGAATTTTTCAACACCTTCAACGATCTGGTGTCGCGCAACCGGCAGATCGTCCTTTCGGCCGACCGCAGCCCGTCCGATCTCGACCAGCTCCAGGAGCGTGTCAAATCCCGCCTCAACTGGGGCCTTGTCGCCGACATCCACAAGACCACCTATGAACTGCGACTGGGTATCCTTGCCGCCAAGGCGGATGCGCGCAGCGTTTTTGTGCCGCAGGATGTCATGGAATTTCTGGCCCACCGGATTGATTCCAACGTCCGCGAGCTGGAAGGGGCCCTCAATCGCATCATCCATTACGCTGACCTCATCGGACAGCCGATAGCCCTCTCCACCTGTGAGGAGGTTTTGCGCGACCTGCTGCGGTCCAGCCAGAGGATTCTGACCATTGAGGATATCCAGCGCAAGGTGGCGGAGCATTACAGCATCCGGATTGCCGACCTGTCTTCAGACCGGCGTGCGCGGGCAGTGGCCCGGCCCCGGCAGGTTGCGATGTTCCTGTGCAAGGCGCTCACCTCCCTCTCCCTGCCCGAGATCGGGCGCAAGTTTGGCGGCCGTGACCACACCACGGTCCTGCATGCGGTTCGCAAGGTTGAGGAGTTGATGGAGCTGGATCAAGTCATGGCCTCGGATGTCGCCATGCTGCGTCGAACCCTTTCAGACTGACGTAAAGCCGTTCTGGATACATGTCGCCAGAATTTTGGACGCGCATGGAAACATTTCCTGCCAGGCTGGGGATGTTTTTTCTGGGGTGCGTGGGGGAACCGGATCCGGGATCAGGATTTTATCAGGCCTTTACGGCCATGACGGCGGGATCTTCGGGCTGCTCATGTCGCCGGGCAAAATCCACAACCTTTTCCCGCATGTCGGGCCAGCCTTCCATCAGCGTATCAAAATCATCCAGATCCAGCACCAGAAGCCGGCAGGGACGGGTGGCCGTCACGTTGCGGGAGCGTTTGGCTTCGCGGTCGATCAGGTTGACATCCCCGAAGAAATCGCCTTCGTGCAGCAGGGTGGTGTGTCCGCCGGGCAAATCGATTTCCACCTCGCCGGCGGTGATGAAATAGACGGCTTCCGGTGTTTCACCGCGCCGGATGATGACGTAACGGGCGGGGACGACCAAGGGTTTGAGAAGGCCGGTGATCTGGGTGAGACGGCTGGCATCCAGGTCGGCGAACAGGGGGACGCGGGAAACAATGCTGAAGGTGACGATGAAATTCTGCTTGCCGATCTCGCGGGCGAAACCGGTGGCAAGAATGGCGGCTGGCAGGGAAATCATGCTGACGCCGGCAATGGAGACTATGCCGCCCAGGATCTTGCCCAGGGGCGTGATGGGAACGATGTCGCCATAGCCCAGGGTGGTGATGGTGCTGACGGCCCACCACATGGCATTCGGGATGCTGTTGAAGGCCTTTGGCTGGGCACGGCATTCCAGCCCCCACATGAGGGTGGCAGATGATATCAGGATGGAAACCATGATGAAGCTGGCGGCGATGACCGTTCGGCGTTCGGCCCTGATGACGTCGCCCAGGGTGCGCAAGGCGGAGGAATAGCGGGCCAGCTTGAGCATGACGAAGATATGGCTGGTATAGGCAATGATGGTGTGTCCAGGCAGGAAGATGGCACAGGCCAGGGGTGTCAGGGCCAGCAGGTCAACCAGGGCCATGGGGGTGATGAGGTAATGGAGGCGCCCGGTTGTACGCCGGTTGAAGCGCCTGGAACGATCTTCCGGTGCGCTCCACAGGCGCAGGATGTATTCCAGCGTGAAAACGGTCATGGACATGCTGGAGATGAGGCGGAACAGGGCCTGCCAGATGCCGCCAAGAGCATCGGATGTGCCGATGATCATGGTGGAGATGTCCACAAAGATGAAGGAAAAGATGATGCCTGTCAGTCCCCATTCCAGCGGTGTCTCAATGCTGGTGGGGTCCAGGAGTTCAAAAACCCTGCGTCTCAGGCGTCGTTTCATGGCGCCGACTTTGGAAAAACGTGCATCATGCAACGATTTTTGCCCTATTTTCCGCCACTTGTCCAGACTTCTCCGGAAATGTGGAAAAAAAAGTGGTTTGAATGTGGAAAATCGTAGGCTTTTGATGCGGGTGTGCTATAATGGCAAACGTTAAGGGATGTTATTCACTAACATCCTGTAAAACAAAGATAAAAGACCTTCTTTTCTGGATTGTGACATTCAAGGTGACACAGCATGAAAATCACGATTGAACGCGAAGCCCTTCTCAAGGCCCTTGGCCATGCCCAGAGCGTTGTTGAACGCCGGAATACCATTCCGATCCTTTCAAACGTCCTGCTTCGGGCAAATGGGGAAAAGCTGGCCCTGACCGCCACCGATATGGATATCGAGATTGCCGAGGCGGTTTTGTCTCAGGTGGATGAGGCGGGAGAGACGACGGTTCCTGTCCACATGCTTTACGACATTGTCCGCAAGCTGCCGGATGGTTGCCAGGTTGGCCTGGAAGGTGATGACGCGCATGGCATGAAGATCAAGTCCGGCCGTTCCAACTTCCGTCTTGGGTGTTTGCCGGTTGCGGATTTCCCGCAGATGGCAGGCGGCGAGATGTCACACAGTTTTGTGCTTGCGGCCACGGAACTCCGGGCGCTCATTGATCGCACGAAATTCGCGATTTCCACCGAGGAAACGCGCTATTACCTCAATGGCATCTACCTGCATGCGGCCACGGGCGGGGAATTCCCTGTCCTGCGGGCGGCGGCCACGGACGGCCATCGCCTTGCGCGTGCGGAAAGCCCCTTGCCGCAGGAAGCTGCGGGCATGCCGGGCATCATCATTCCGCGCAAGACCATTCAGGAATTGCGCAAGCTGGTGGAGGATGCCGGGGGAGAAGTGACTTTGTCCCTGTCGGAAACCAAGATCCGCTTCGCTTGCGGGGATACGGTGCTGACATCGAAACTGATTGATGGGTCGTTTCCGGATTATGAACGGGTCATTCCGACAGCCAACGACAAGCAGGTCGAGCTGGATCCGAAGGTGTTTGCGGCGGCAGTGGACCGTGTGGCCATCATTACCTCCGACAAGTCCCGGGCGATTCGCATCAGCCTCGATCCGGGGCTGCTGGTGATTGAGGCAACCAGCGCGGAAAATGGCAGCGCCCGCGAGGAAATCGACATTTCCTATGATGGTTCGCCCCTGCAGATCGGGTTCAATGCCCGCTACCTGCTGGAAATCATGCAGCAGGTGCAGGGGGATGTGTGCCGCCTGTCCATGGCGGATGCTTCCATGCCGACCATCATTCAGGATGTTGCGGACGAAAGCGCGGTTTATGTCCTGATGCCGATGCGGGTTTAAGAAACCGGAATGTCGCTCCAGGTCTGTCAGGCAAATGGGGGAGCGCCAGTGTGCGCGAGTGCAGGGCGGGGGGTGTTTTTCTCCCGCCTGACCCTGACGCATTTCAGGAATTATGCCTTTGCACGGATTTTGGCGGATGGTCGTCCGCTGATTTTCACCGGACCAAATGGCGCCGGGAAAACCAACATCCTTGAAGCTGCCAGCTATCTCGTTCCTGGCCGAGGCCTGCGGGGATCCGAGTTGTCGGATGTGCGTCAGGCCGGGCAGGCATCTCCCTGGGCGGTGGCTGCGGTGTGTGATGGATTTTGTGGCCCGGCTTCCATCGGGACGGGTCTGGATGAAAATGGCCGGCGGGTGGCCCATATTGGCGGCGTTCCGGTGTCAGCCCTTTCCGCTCTTGGGGAACATCTGGCCATGTTGTGGATAACTCCGCGGATGGACCGTCTTTTTTCCGAGGGCGCATCGGATCGCCGCCGTTTTTTTGATCGCATGGTGGCTTCGTTTGATCCGGCCCATTCCGGGCGTCTGGCCCGCCATGAAAAGCTGTTGCGGGAGCGTTCCAGGCTTCTGGAGGCAGGCAGTCATCATCCGGCCTGGCTGGATGCCCTGGAAGCCGGTCTTGCGGAAACCGGGGTGGCCGTGGCTGCCGCGCGGCGCGATCTTGCCGAACGGCTGACAGCCGTTTTGGCGGCCTCAGGCGGAACTTTTCCGGCACTGAGCCTGGAAATGGTCGGGGAAGTTGAAGAATCCCTTGGCCGTGAACCGGCGCTGGCGGTGGAGGACATGTTGCGCATGCGGCTACGCGATGGACGGGCGCAAGATGCATTGACGGGCGGGGCCTCCTGTGGGGCGCACAGGTCTGATCTTGCGGCTGTGCATCTGGAAACCGGCATGCCGGCAGAACTTTGTTCCACCGGACAGCAAAAGGCGCTGGTGGTCGCCATGGTTCTGGGACAGGTTCGCCTTCTGGCTTCGGTTCGGGGGCTTGCGCCCATTCTCCTTCTGGATGAAGTGGCCGCGCATTTTGATGAAAAGCGTCGTGAGGCGCTGTTTGATGAAATATCCGGCCTCGGTGTGCAGGCTTTCATGACGGGCACCGATGCAGGCATTTTTTCATGCTGGGGGGATTCCGCCCAGCATTGGCGTGTCGAGGACGCGCATCTTTTTCCACGATTGCAGACAGTTTAAGAAAAGAGGAAGACATGTCCAAGGAGCAGACAGCGGAAATTATGCAGCAGGCGGAAGATGAGTACGGCGCGAACGCGATTCAGGTTCTGCGCGGGCTCGACGCTGTTCGCAAGCGCCCAGGCATGTATATCGGCGATACCGATGACGGCACGGGCTTGCACCACATGGTGTATGAAGTGGTGGACAATGCGGTTGATGAAGCCCTTGCGGGCCATTGCGACCGCATCGACATCATGCTGAACGAGAATGGATCCTGTACGGTGATGGACAATGGCCGCGGCATTCCCGTGGACATGCATGCGGAAGAAAAGGTGTCGGCAGCGCAGGTCATCATGTGCCAGCTGCATGCGGGGGGCAAGTTCAACCAGAATTCCTACAAGGTTTCCGGCGGCCTCCATGGCGTGGGCGTCTCGGTGGTGAATGCGCTTTCGGAGGTGCTTGACCTTACCATCTGGCGTGGCGGTCATGAATGGCACATGCAGTTCCGTGACGGCAATCCGGTGGCACCGCTCAAGGATATGGGGGTGAAGGAGCATCGCCACGGCACTTCCGTGACGTTCCTGCCTTCGCGGAACATTTTTACCTTTACCGAGTTTGATTTTGGCACGCTGGAAGCGCGCCTGCGCGAATTGGCCTTCCTCAATTCCGGCGTTCGCCTGGTGTTGACCGACCAGCGCGGCGTTGAGCCGAAGAGTGTGGAACTCCAGTATGACGGTGGTATTTCGTCTTTCGTCCAGTGGCTGGATCGTTCCAAGAATGTGCTGCACCAGCCCATGATCACCTGTGTCCGTGAACGGGACGGCATGATGGTGGAAGCGGCCATGGAGTGGACGGACAGCTATCATGAAAACATGCTGTGCTTCACCAACAACATTCCCCAGCGCGATGGCGGCACGCACCTTGCGGGCTTCCGTGCGGCGCTGACCCGCACCATCAACAATTACGTTGCGGAAAGCGGACTGTGCAAAAAGGAAAAGGTTCAGCTCTCTGGCGAGGATATGCGCGAAGGGCTTACCTGCGTTTTGTCGATCAAGGTGCCGGATCCCAAGTTTTCCAGCCAGACCAAGGATAAACTGGTGTCTTCGGAAGTCCGCCCCGTGGTGGAATCGGAAATCAGCGAGGCCCTGTCCATCTGGCTTGGCGAGCATCCCCAGGAAGCCCGCCGCGTGATTGGCAAGGTTGTGGAAGCGGCGACCGCCCGTGAGGCGGCGCGCAAGGCGCGTGACCTGACCCGCCGCAAGGGTGTGCTCGATATCGCCTCCCTGCCGGGCAAGCTTGCGGATTGCCAGGAACGTGATCCCGCCCTTTCTGAACTGTTCATCGTCGAAGGCGATTCCGCCGGCGGTTCGGCCAAGCAGGGCCGCAACCGGAAATCCCAGGCCATCCTGCCCTTGCGTGGCAAGATCCTCAATGTGGAACGTGCGCGGTTTGACAAGATGCTCTCTTCGGCGGAAATCGGCACGCTGATAGCCGCCATGGGAACCGGCATTGGGCCCGAAGATTTTAATGTGGACAAGGCCCGTTACCACAAAGTCATCATCATGACCGATGCCGACGTTGACGGCAGCCATATCCGTACGCTTCTTCTCACCTTTTTCTTCCGGCAGATGCCGCAACTCATCGAGAAGGGGTATGTCTATATTGCCCAGCCGCCATTGTTCCGGGTGCGGCGCGGCAATTCGGAGCTGTACCTCAAGAATGAAAAGGCGCTGGATGATTACCTGATCACTACCGGGCTGGATGATGCTGTCCTGGTGGATGAGGCTGGCATGCGGCGGACTGGAAAAGACCTGCGCGCGCTGGTGGATGATGCGCATGTTGTCAAACTGTGCCTGCCAAACATTGTGCAGGCGGTGGGACATGCCGGGATTGTCGAACAGGCTTTCCTTTCGGGGGCGTTTGTTCCCGGAATTCTTGCGGATGAGAAGATGTCCGCCAAGGTGGTTGAAGAGGTCGTGGTTCGGCTCAATGCCATGGAAGACGAGTTTTCAAAAGGCTGGTCGGGGGAGGCGCAGGTGGATGGATTTGCATTCCAGCGGACCTTGCGCGGCGTGACCGAAAAATATGTCATGGATGCCGATGTGTTTGACCATCCTGAATCCCGCCGTCTTGCTGGTCTTCTGACCCGTCTTGCGGGCGTGTTTGATGGGGCGCTCCGTCTTGTCCAGAAGGAGCGTGAGCTGGCCGTTGTCCGTGGTCCGGTTCTCCTGTTTGATGCCGTGATCGAGGCAGGCCGCAAAGGGCTTTCCATCCAGCGCTATAAAGGTCTGGGTGAAATGAATCCGGAACAGCTTTGGGAAACCACGCTGGATCCCAATGTGCGTTCCCTCATGCAGGTCAAGGTGGCCAACCAGGGCGAGGCTGATGAAATCTTCTCGACCCTCATGGGCGATGTGGTGGAACCCCGCAAGGAGTTCATCCAGACCAACGCCCTCAACGTTGTCCATCTCGACGTCTGATTCAAAACGGGCTGGTTTGTGACTTGCAAAAAAGGGGAGACGGCTTGCGGGCCATCTCCCCTTTTTGTTTTCTTTTAGCGCAGGTTGGATCAGGGCGTGTCCAAGTGGCTCGCTTCATCCGGCGTTGGTGGGTTGTTCAGGGCGCAGCGGCAACCCGCGCTTGTTACGGCATAATCGGCTGTGAAGGCGAAAATGCCGCGGGAGGCACTAATGCCGCGGGTGATGTAGGCATAAAAACCTGCTGCAGTGCATGTTGACCGTTGATAGAAATTGCCAGCATTGTTGGCAGTTGTATAGCTGCTGGAAGGTTTGCAATCTGTCGTGGAGGGAGTGAAGGGAACTGCGGATGTTTCCTTTGTGGTGGCTACTGTATTGGAATAGCAGCGGCAATTGTATCCGGTGTAATAGGTGGAATCAGCCACACATCCTGTGCTGGCGTTGTTGATGCCGACCCGGATCTGTCCGGTGCCCGTAGCTCCGGTACGGCCATCGTCGGCGTAAGTCCATTCGCCCCGACCGCCAGCGATATCCCAGAGGACTTCGCCGGTGGAAGTCACCATGGTGCGGCGGTTGAACTGGTCATAGCCTGGTGTGGGTGCATTGTGGTAGCCATTGACGTCATTAGTCGAGGAAGCTTCCGCGGTGGACAGGCCATAGAAGAGCTTTCCTGAGCCAACGGCACCTCCGCTCCAGTTGGCGGGCTGATCCACAATATCCTGGGTGATGCGGTTCCATTGGCTTTCCTTGATCATGTCATAGCCGGGACCGATGGCCTGGCAGGCGCTGCGGCAGCTGGCCCAGCTATAAGTGTCCGAAAGCTGGCCGGCGGCAGGTGTGGCAGGGGAGGTGCCGGACATTTCATATTTTGAGACGGCAAAGGCGGGCACGGTAAAGCCACTGACGTTGCTTTCCGGCAGATACACCCACTCGGAGTGGGTGGGGGTGGTGACTGTCAGGGTGTAAGCCTGTTCAGCGGATTGTCCCAGCTGGTTGGAGACCCGCAGGCGGACGGGAAAGGTTTCCTGCGCAAGGGCGGGCAAAGCCGCCATGGCGATGCAGAAGGTGCTCGCAGCGAGAACGCTGGAACGAAGCCGATGGGACATGGGACAATCTCCTGTTTATTCGACCGTGATGGTGAAAATTTGTGTGGCAGTGGCACCGGATGCGTCGTGGATCGTCAGGACAACCGAATGGCTTCCGGCCGGGGCATTGTTGCCGGAAAGGGTTCCCGTGCGCAGCCAGTTGCCGTTGTAGGTAAAGGAAAGCCATGCGGGCAGGGTGGTGGCTTCCATGACCACAACGTCCACGGTGTTGTCGTCCTCGGCGCTGGCCGTATAGTTGAAATCGCTGCCAATGGCAACGGTGCTGGATGGCGCGGAGCTGGTGAAAGTGGGCGCGGTATTGGCCTCGGGCGGGGTGGGGGGAACACCGGCGATGACCAGCTTTCCAGCCTCGTTGAAATCATGCGCGAAGCTTTGCTGGATACCCAGCCATTCCGGCGCTTCAACGAGGTTGGCCATGAGGAGGATGTCGGCGTGGCCGGCATTGGCCGTGAAATCATATGTGTATATTCTGCCATGCTGTGCGGCGGTGGGCGCGGATGTTGTGATGGTGGGGGCATCCGTTCCGACAAAATTGCGTTGGGGGATTCCCGAAATTACGAAGTTCCCGGATTCATTGAAATCACTTCCGAATGTCTGCTGGATATGGAGCCATTCCGGTGCTTGTACCAGTGTCGGGAACAACATGGCGGAGGTGCTGCCAGCATCGGCCGTAAAATCATAGTTGTATGGCATGCCTTCCTGTGCAGCGATGGGCGCGGATGTTGTGATGGTGGGAGGGGAGAGGGTGAAGGGCACAGATGGGTAGGAGCCGGAGAGCTGTGCCGTCCAGTCGCCGTTGTCGATGAAGGTGAGCCATGGAGGGAAATCGAGCGCTTCAAGGGCCAGGATGGCAGCTGGGTTTCCGGAATAGGCTTCAACCAGATATCCATAGGGAAATCCGGTATAGGCCACGGTTTGCGGTGTGGAGGCAAACATGATTCCGTCTTCCGCCAGTGTGGAGACCAGCCATGTTGCGGTAGTGCCGTCGCCAAGGTGGAAAAGGATGGTGAAGCTTGTGCCTCGCGTGTCGGGGCTGGTGGCTGTCAGCATGACTACGGATGATTCCGTAATATCCACCGGAGCATCCCCTGCTGCGTACAGTGTGCCATCCAGAAGGAAGGTGGCGGTGGCTTCGGCAGGGGCTTCAAGCCAGGCTGTGGTCGGTGCGGCAAGGCCGGTCAGATAGGTGTTTTCAGAGGAGACAATGCTGGAAGGAGTGGGAGATATGGCCGGTGGGAAGACAAGCGCGAATCCTTCATCCTGTGTGTTCCCGGCACTTTGTGGGCAAACAGAATCCGTATTGTAATCACAGATCTTTTTGCGGATGCGATAGCGCAGGGATGCGGCTTCTGATGGTGTGGATAATGCTGCGGAGAGCAGAATGATTATCAGCACGGCCTTGAGTGAAGATTTCATGCAACTCCTCCCATCTGTGATGGAAATCATAGGAGGTTTCCAAGAAAATCACAAGCGATGAAAAACATGGCGGAAATGATCACGCAAGAAAAAAGGGAGCCTCAGGTCTCATCCTTCTTTTCGCGGGCTTTTTTGGTTTTGTCGGCAGGCTCTTCGCGGCCGGAGAGTTCCGATGACATCATGTCGGCCAGAGCCTGGAGTTGGGCCTCGATTTCCGGGGCAAGTCCGGCGTCTTCTGCCGGACGTGATGTGGACGGTTTTTCCGACGGTTCTGTTGTTTCCTGCGCGGCAAAAAAGTCTTCAGGTGCAGGGGTTTCTTCCGAAGGCGCGGGCTGTGCGTTTTCCTTTGGCGCAGGCGCGTCTCCGGTTTCCGTTTCGTCCTCTCCGGTTTCCTCGTCCGTATCCGCATCATCCATGGAGGCGCCCAGCAGTTCGGCCCAGTTCAGGGGACCGCCTTCCAAAACGGGTTTCGGTTCATCCTTCATGGCCGCCCCCATGATGTCGGCCCAGCTCAGGCTGCCCGCCGGGGTTTCCGCGGCAAGGTTGGCGCTGGCTTCCGCCAGGGCGTCTTCAATCCCCGGCTTTTCGGTGCCGGCATGTTCTTCCGCCTTTTTGTGGATCATGTGGCTGACCGATGCCACCGAAAGGGCACCACATGTCAGGGCACCTTCTCCGGCCTTCTGTCCCGCCTGGAAGCCTGAAATCAGGGTTTCGATGATCTCGTTTTCCGGGGTTTCCGGGCCTGATGCCGCCACACTCCAGCGGGGGTTGTGCATGTTGCGGTCAAGCTGGTCAATGGTTGGCGAACTCGGCTGGACGCGGACATCATTGGGAGAAATGCGCAGGTAGTGCTGGACACGCAGGGCCTTCACCTTCTTGGGATCGGAATAGAAGATGTTGGCAGCCCATGAAGAGCCGTTGAACAGCAGGATGATCTCGCCCTGCTTGAGTTTTTTGAGGTCGCTGTAACCAAAGGCCGTGATGCTGCTGACCGAAGTGGCTTCATCCTTCAGGTTGTAACCGCCAAAGGTGCCATCGCTGAAGGCGTAACTCTTGGTTTCTGCGATCTTGATGTTGTTGACGGACTTTTCAAAAAATTCGCGGGTGGAGCGCGGATCCTCGATCTTGCCGAAAATCTTGAGGTTGCAGTTGGCGGCGATGGAATAGGCTTCTTCCTTGATGCGCTTTTCCATGGCGGCCATGTCCTGCGCGGCGAAAATGAGCGAGAAGCCAAGGCTTCGCGCCTGCGCCGCCATGACGCCCATGCCGGAGACGGTATAGTAACCGACTTCGTCAAACACGGTCATGAACGGGGTGGAGGCGTTGGTGGGCTTGTTCTCGATGACCGATCCCCACTGGCCTTCCACCGAATTTCCGAGGGTGGATCCCATCATGCCCTTGAGCGAAGCGACAGCAATCTTGCCAAGGTTGGCGGCCTCGTCGCCCGATTTTTCCAGCGCCGGGATGAGGACGACCAGGAGGCGGCGGTTGAGCACCACGTCGGTCATGTCGATGTCGGCGAGCTGGATGTTGAAGATGTAGCCGTAGTCATCCGCCAGCGATCCCAGCGAGCGGGTGAACTGCATGGACAGGTAGCCATGCTGCTGGCTGGGCGTGGACATGTCCATCATGGGTTCGCCCGGGCCGGCCGGCTTCTGGTTGCCTTCGTCGTCATAGGCCTCGTCCACATAGCCCGGCAGGGTGTCGAGATAGCCGTGCAAGGCGCGGCGAAGGCGCTCCGGCAGTTCCTGATCACGCGAGAGCTTGATGATGGCAGGCAGGGACAGGTGGTCGCGCACCACGCCCACATCCAGCAAAACGCCCTGGTTGTCACGTTTCCAGGTGAGGGCGGGCATCATGGCGCCCATGAGGGCCACGGCGCGCTCTTTCCACATGGCGTTGTCGCCCTGCACTTCCGGCATCAGGCTGACCATCATGTTGGTGAGGTAGGAAGCGGAGCCCGAGGAAAACGGGTTCATGGTGTTGGACATGGCCGGCATGTCGCTGTTCGCGGTCATGTAATTGAGGACCAGAAGGTCGTCGTCACGGCCAAAGCGGCGGGCCAGGGCGTAGAGGGAAGCCCACAGGTTGGTATCGGCCTTGCCGTCGATGTAGATGAATCCGCTGCCCCAGGTCATGGCGTTGGTGACAAGGGATTTGAGGCCTTCGGTTTTGCCGGCGCCAGTGGTGCCGAAGAAGAGGATGTGCGTGCGGGCATCGCTGTTGGAAACCCACATTTCCGTCTTGTCATCGCTTTCATTGCCGAGGAAGAGGATGCCATCAGGCTTCTTTTTGTCGGCGTTCTTGCGTTTCATGAAAGACGGCATCTTGAGGGGGATGCCGAATTTCTGTTTCATGATCCAGCGGAAATAGAGCAGGCCGATGAAAAACAGGACATCGGCGATGCGGGCCATAACATCAAGATCCTGCAGCAGGCTGGTGCCAAGGAGCAGGCCGCCGGTGGCGCCAAGGGCGACCGTGGCGTTCTGGGGCTGGGCGATGGACTGGAAGAATTTTGTTGTTGATGAACGGGTGTCGCGCATGAGCGCGTTGCCCTTGACATGATATTTCTTCTCAACGCCTGGCATGGTCAAGCCCTCCCGGCTGCAGCCAGAGGCGGCAGTTTGATTTCAGGGTCTTTCATGTAGCCCTGCATGGCGATGATGGCCGCATCGAGTTTTGGATTTGGCAGGGGGCGGCCGGATTTCTGCTCCGCCATGAAGTGGGTGACGGAAGCGGCTGCTTCGGCATGGAAGGAATGGCGACCGAGGTTGTTGAGCGGATACCAGAGTGGACGGGCAACGGCCCGCAGCCAGAGGAACTGGGCAGGCGCGAGGACGCCGCCATTGGATCGGGCCCATTCCAGCACGGCCATCATGGCTGTGGTGAGGTAAGCATGGGTGGCGGCAATCTTGAGGGCCTTGCCACCCACTTCCGGATCCTTGAGGATTTTGGTGATGCGGCGGCGCAGGTTGCCAGGAACGGAAAGTCCTTTTTCCGGCGACCAGCAGGCGGAGATTTCACCCAGCAGGTCATCACTTTCCTGACGTTTGCAAATGCCCTTGAGCGCGAATGCGGCCAGCAGGCACTGGGCATAAAGCGGCATGCGTTCCGGGCCGCGCCAGCGGGGGCCAATATCGCGCAGCATGGCCGTGCGCATGGCATCGGGATCAGGTGTGTTGCCCATCATGGGGATATGGTTGAAAACCAGCCATTCTTCCGGGGAAAGGGCTTCCGCGAAGGGGGGGAGGACATCCGGCACCGGGGAGCCTGGCGAACGGGCGTTCTTGTCGCCGGGATTGAACTTGAGGATGGGGGTGATGATCGGGAAGGCATCGGCCTGCTGGGAAATGAAGCTTTCAATGCCATACTGGCGGCGCAGCAGGTTTCCGGGCGCGCGGAAGGTTGCCATGACAGCCATGCCGATCAGGGCGAGGCCGATGGGCCAGCGCAAGACATTGCCGACGATGAGCGAGGCTTGGCCCAAAATGGTGGTGGTGAGGGCGCGGGAGGGGATGGTGGACAAGGTATCGGCCATCTCGGCGTATTTTGGCGAGAAAAACCCCAGCATCGACAGCTCGCCGACCTTGAGCCAGCGCAGGGCATTGAGGATTTGTTCATGGCCAGTGAGCCAGATGGCCCATGAACCACCGACAATGACAATGAACAGGAGAACGATGATCATGATGGTATCATCGCCTTTTTTGCCGGATGAGGGCGCCACCGCTTCAATCTCCGTATAAATTAATCCAGTGTTTCATTCTCATAAACGATTTTGGGTCTGGATGGCAATGATTTTTGCATGTTGGCCGCGGCTTTTCCTGCCGGCGGTTTCCCTGCCGGACAAAAGAGGCTTGCCTGACGGCTTTTTTCGGGGTATTGCAGGCGTGTGCCGAGTTAGCTCAGCTGGTAGAGCAATCGCCTTGTAAGCGATAGGTCGTCGGTTCAAGTCCGACACTCGGCACCATTTTTTGCGCATTTGTTGCCATTTGGGAAAAATCCATATAGAATGTAATCTGTCATACCGGGGCCTACCTTTCAGGGAGTTTTTTTGCGCATGTCCGTTTTTGTTTGCCGCCGTAGCGGGGGAGTTTTCTGGGGTGTGCTGTTTTTGTCATGCCTTGCCATTCTTTCCTTGTCCGGATGCTCCGGGGTTCATGATCCTGAACTTGGCCTGAACCGGGACGCCTATCGCAACATGACCGATCCTGTGCCGGATGCGTTCAAGACATCCCGCAAGGAAGCGCCTCCCATTCCGGATTTGTCCCCAACGATTGCCCGCCCGGCGATGCCGTTGCTGACGCCAAACCGCACGGTCAGCCTTTCCGTGACAAGCGCATTGTCCCTCAAGGATGTCATGTTTGAGCTTGCCCGCCAGGCGGAAGTGGATATTGAAATTGACCCGCGGATTGCCGGGGGGGTGGATTTTTCCGCCCACAACCGGCCTTTCCTGGATGTGATTGATCGCCTGTGTGACCTTGCCGGCCTGCGTTTCCGTATCCGCAACAATGTGGTCCGGGTGGAAATTGACGATCCCTATGTTTTCAATTATGAAGTTCCTTACCTGTCCATCATCCGCCAGACCCGCAGCAATATTGGTGTTTCCACGGATGTTGTGACGCCTGGCAGCAGCGCGGGGAGCGGGGATACCCGTTCAACGGCAAGCATCAGCGGAGAATCGGATTCCAATTTCTTTGGGGAACTGGAAACCGGTCTCAAGGCCCTTCTGGCCAACACCACTCCGGCCGGCCTTTCTGCAACGCGTCCGGCAGACCAGCCAGCGGTTGTCCTGCACAAGCAGACAGGTATCATTTCGGTTTTCGGAACCCTCAAACAGCATCAGGCCGTGGCGGAATATCTCAAGCCACTGGTGGAAGCCTCCATGGCGCAGGTGCAGATTGATGCCCGGATCATCGAGGTCAATCTGGATGACCGTTACAAGAGCGGTGTTGACTGGACTTTTGTCATGCAGCAGGGGACCATTTATACGCTGGGGTCAACCCTGACCAACTTCAATGACCCGAGTCCGCTCAACAACACATTTCAGGCGACGATTGACGGTTCGGATGTGGATCTGCTGGTCAACCTGATCCAGAAGTTTGGCACCACGCGCACCCTGTCCAGTCCGCGCGCCACGGTTCTCAACAACCAGTCCGCCATTCTCAAGGTTGCCCGGAATTATGTGTATTTTGATGTGCAGGTGGATCGTGAAACCACGACGGATACCACGACCAGCAACAACCTGCCCCTGCTGACCGTCAGCAGTGACATCCGCACCATTCCAATTGGTCTTGTCATGGCGGTCCAGCCTTCGGTGGATATGCGCACCAATGAAATTGTCCTCACGGTGCGTCCCACGGTGACAGAACTGGATTCAACCGTCTCGGATCCGGCCGTGCAGTATATCAACAGCACGCTTGATCCCAATGCGGTGCGTGTGGAATCCCAGATCCCGGTCGTGCGCGTGCGGGAAATTGACAGTGTGCTGCGCCTCCAGTCCGGAGAGGTTGCCGTTCTGGGCGGCCTGATGCAGGACAAGAGTGTCCTGGATGACGAGGGGCTGCCCGGTCTGGGAGAAACCCCGGTTCTGGGCGATCTGGTCACCAAGCGTGAAAAGCTGCGGGATACCACGGAAATGGTGGTGTTGCTCAGGGCCCAGGTCCTGAAGAACGCATCTTCTGGAGTGACCGATGCCGACCGCCACCTTTACAAGACATTTGTCCGCGATCCGCGTCCGTTCAACTTTTAAAGAGAAGGGGCGGAGATGCTGCCGACACTGCGCTATCTCTTCCTGACGGCACGTCGTGACCGGTTGTTTCTGGCCATGATGGCGGCTTTTGGCCTTGTTGCCCTGCTGGGGAGCTTTATTGGCGACCAGTCCGTGATTGAGGGGCGGGAAGCGACAGCGGCGTTTGTCGCATTTTCCGGGCGCATGGTGCTGGTTTTCGGCATGGTGCTTTTTGTGGCAACCCATATTCGTCGCGCCTTTGAAAGCCGCGAAATCCTCATGATCCTGTCCCGGCCGGTGTCCCGCCATGGGTTTGTGCTGTCCTGCTGGGCAAGCTTTTCCATCATTGCCATCCTCCTCCTGGCTGTCTTTGGGGGGCTTCTTTATGTTGTTGCCCATCCGCCAGCGATGGGGCTTGTGTTGTTCATGGCCGGAATGCTGCTGGAAACCACCCTGATGATCGGTGTGGCCCTGTTTTTCTCCCTGGGCATGGAAAGCGTGGTTGGGGTTGTGTTCTCCAGCTTTGGTTTTTATATGCTGGCCCGCATGATGGGGGTTCTGGTTGCCATCGCCAATTCCGAATTCCGTGGGGTTGAATTGCCCATGGCGCTGGCGCTGGACCAGGTTGCCAACCTGATGTCCTTCATTTTTCCAAGGCTGGACCAGTTTGGCCAGTCGTCATGGCTGGTGTATGGCCGTGGACTTGACCTGTCTCTTGCGGGCATGGCCCTGCAGGTTGGGCTTTATACTGCCCTGGTGCTTGCTGCCGCGATTTTTGATTTCCGGCGCAAGCGGTTTTGATGGTTTTTCGCATGCGGTCATCGGGGAATGTTGTGTTGGGCTTCCTGCTGGTGGCCCTGACTGTGGCGCAAGGGGGGCTTGGATACCTGCTGCGCAAGGTTCCGCCCCATTACCACACGTTGTCTGCGCCTCCGGGGCATCAGGCCTTCGTGGCGCAAACCCTTGGAGATCCACAGTTCGGTTTTCGCATGGCCGGCTTGCGCCTTCAGCATGAGGGAAACCTGGATGGACGGATTTTGCCGTACAAGTCCATGGACTACAAGAGACTGGCGGACTGGTTTTCCTTGCTGGACAGGATGGATGCCACTTCCAGCGTGACGCCAACCATGGCGGCGTTCCTGTTTGTTTCATCACAAACTCCGGAAGACACCCGTTACCTTGTGGATTACCTTGAACGGCATGCCATGCGCGATCCCCAGCACAAATGGCGCTGGCTGGCCCAGGCTGTGCATATTGCCTGGTATCGTCTTGGGGATCGGGACCGTTCCCTTGGCCTGGCGAAGGAACTGGCCGATCTTCCAGTGTCCGACCTGCCTTACTGGGCGCGCCAGATGCAGGTGTTTATCCTGATGGATTTGGGGGAAAAGCCGTCCGCGCGGGCCATTCTGGAAAAAATTGCCGAAACAGACCATAACCTGCCGGAAAATGAACGGTTGTGGATGCAGCGGTTCATCCAGCGCCATCTTTCAGATTGAGGGAATGATGGAAGGGCTGCTCAATCTTGCAAACGGCCTTCAGGTCGCCGGACTTCTGGAAGGGTTGGTCCTGCTGGCTTTTATCCTGCGGCGCATTTGTGACCGGCGTCTCCTGGTTTTCCCTGTGGCGTATGTTGTTGCGGTTTCGGCGGGGTTCCTCATGCCGCTGTCGCAGCGTATCGACATGCAGGTGCCGGAAGCCGTCCTGATTGTCCTGAATGCCACCCTGTCGGGGTTCGGGTACCTTTTCATTCTCCAGCTTCTGGATGGACAGCCGCCGCGTCGCCTGCACCTGCTCGTGCTGATTCCGGCCTTGCTGGTTGTTCCTGGGGCGCTGGTAACTGCGGCCTCAAAGGGGCAGATGATGTGCTGGGGCGATGTCTGCATCATCCCGGCCGATTTTCTTCGGGTTTATGATGTCCTTGCAGGGGGGATGCTGCTTTTGGCCCTGCTGCTGGTTGCCGGGCGTCGTCTGGAAGCGCTGGTGGGGCGTCCCATGGGGCGTGAAAAACAGGCCTTGGTTTTGGCCATTGCCATGATGCAGGCCGCCCTGCTGGGGTTGGGGCTCGTTTTCCTTTCCGGCAGGATCGACCGGGCTGAAGCCGAAGTGGTGGATGCCATCTTGCGCCTGACCTTCCTTTATCTTCTGGCGTCTTCGGTGTTTCGCGTGTTCCAGTCGGCGTTTGACTTGCCGGAGCTTTCGGGGAACGAAAACCAGGAACATGCGCCGGGCCTGTCGGATGAGGATCTCAAGGTCATGGATGCCATCAGGGCGCTGATGACCATGGACAAGCTTTATCAGGAACAGGGGTTCAGCCGTGCGGACCTTGCCCGTGAACTCGCCCTTCCCGAATACCAGGTGAGCCGGATCATCAATGCCGGATTTGGGCAGACTTTTTCCGAAATGGTAAACGGGTATCGCCTGGACGAAGCGCGCCAGCTCCTGAAGGAAACGGAGCAGCCTGTTGGCAGCATCGCTTTTGATGTCGGGTTTAATAGTCTGGCCTCCTTTAACCGGGTTTTCAAGGTGGGCACAGGCCAAAGCCCCACAGCCTTCCGGCAGGGCATCAAAATGGAATCGAAAATGGAGACCCCGGGTAAGTCTTGAAAAGCGTTGGTTGCAAGAGATTTTGGGATATCCTCAGGCCGTGGTTTTCCGGTAGCCTTGCGGGTATGGCGAGGGGTGTCGCGGGAAAGAGCGCAGGGAAGGGAAGAAGGACATGAATCCGTTGAATTTGGCTTGGGGCGCGGCCTTTGCCCTTTTAGGTATGGTTTTTGGGAGTTTTTCCAGCCTTCTGTCCTATCGTCTTCCGCGCGATCTGCCGGTGGGCATGACCCGCTCGGCCTGTCCCTCCTGTCATCATGTCCTTGCCGCCCGCGATCTTGTCCCTTTGCTGGGATATGTTTTCCAGCATGGGCATTGCCGCTGGTGCCAGAAGGCGATTTCGCGCCGCTATCCCCTGATGGAACTGACCTGTGCGCTTCTTTTTGTCGTGGCATTCATGGCGTTCGGGGCGTCCTTGTCCGGGGTGCTTTTTGCGGGGCTGTCTTTTGCCCTTCTGGTGGTTGTGGTCAGTGACCTTGAAACCTATATCATTCCGGATACCATGGTGATTCTGGTTGGTGTGCTGGGGATCCTGTGGCGCTGGAAAGTTGTTCCAGGCTTTGGGGATGCGTTTCTCGGGGCTTTGTTGGGGGGAGGGTTGACCCTTGGGTTGCGTGCCTTGTTCCTGCTGCTGCGCCGCAAGCAGGGGTTGGGGCTCGGAGATGTGAAATTTATTGCGGTAGCCGGGATCTGGCTGGGATTTGAAGCCCTTCCATGGCTTCTGGTTCTGGGCGGGAGTTTCGGCGTGGTGTTTGGCATGGCATGGCAGGCGCGCAACAGGCTGTGCAGAAAGAAGCGGACATCCCGTCGCAAGCTGCCATCTTATTTCCCGTTTGGCCCCGCCCTTGCTTTTGCGCTTTATCTTCTGGTCCTGATCCAGCAACGCGGTTATCCATGGTTTTGAAATCCTTTTTCCACACCGTGTGGCAAGGTTTTTTTTGAGGGAACTTTCCAAGGGAAACCGGTGCAGCCTGCATTCCTCATCTTGTAAAATGACGGATTTGGCACGCATTTTCCCAAGACAGCCCCGTTTTTTTGCGATATGATGCGGCCAGATTAGGTTTTGTGCGCAAGCGTGCGCATGGCGTTTGTGGGTATGCGGGGCCTTTCTCCGCAGAACATTTTGAGGAGAGTAACATGACGACAAATGGCAAGCAGACACAGGCTGGTTTCAGTCTTGTCGAACTGGCAATCGTGCTGATCATCATCGGTCTGATTGTTGGTGGCGTTCTGAAGGGGCAGGACCTTGTGGAAAGCGCCCGCGTGAATTCCATCCAGACACAGCTGAACGAAGTTCGTGTCGCATCTTCGACCTTCCTGAACAAGTATGATGATCTGCCGGGCGACATCAGCGCTGCGGATGCGGTGCTTGTGCAGGCGGGCCTCAGCAGCACGGGTGACGGCAATGGCCGCGTTGGTGGCACGGGCGTCAATCGTCTTGGCTCCACGGCAACGGAACCCACCTGGTTCTGGCAGCATCTGCGCGCCGCCGGTCTTCTTGGCGGCATTGCCACGGAATCTACGGGCGTTCTTCCGGCGTCTTCCGGCTTGCAGAGCCGCGTGGGTGGTCTTTACACCATCAATTATGAAACCATCAATGGAATCAGCAGCCACTGGATCCGTCTTGGAACCACAACGGGTGCGGCGCCGACCGACAACAATGTTGCGGTTCTCTCGCCCAACCAGCTGCGCAGCGTCGACACCAAGGGTGATGATGGCCTGCCGAACACCGGCAAGGTGGGTGGCGCAGGTTCAGGTACCGCTTGCGCGACAGGCGTGACCTCCACCAGCACCTACCAGACCACCAATCCGGATACGGTTGCCTGCTGGGGTCACTTCCAGCTCTAATCGTTCTGTTTCCTGAACAACAGGAATGGGAAAGGGCCCTGCAAATGCAGGGCCCTTTCTTGTTTTTTTCGGGAATCCTTGCAAGGATAAGGAATCTTCCTGCCGGATGTTTTGGGTTCCCCCTTTTCAAGGGCAGACATTCAGGGTAGAGTAAAAATGTGATATTGTGCGAAACTTGTGAATGGTTTGTAATGGGGGGATGACATGAAAGAATTTCAAAGGCGCGGGCGTGATGGGATCGTTTTCCTGTTTGCGGCAGGTGTGGTGATTGCTGTGGGGGCGATGGCCCTTCTCGGACGCACGGCATTGGACCAGGCACGCCAGGAAACATCATCCCGCATTGTGACTTCCAAGGACATGTTGCGCATTCAGGATGCGATGCGCCTGTTTGTCAAGCGCAACCAGCGCCTGCCTTGCCCGGCTGACGGGGCGGAATCCCTTTATTCGGATAATGGCAGTACGGAACGCTGGACGGCGGGCTACCGGAAATGCACTTTTGCCAGTGGCCATGACATGAGTTATGGTACCTTGCCGTGGCGGACGCTGGGCCTTCAGCCTGAGGATGCGCTCGACCGTTGGGGCCGACGCATTTCCTATCGCGCCTATGATGGCGATGGGGCTGGCATTGGCAGTTTGACATACGGGGAAGACATTTCCCCGACCTCCATCAAGCGGGGCATGAATTTCCTGGCGTGTGCCAAGGAAACCCTGGTGAGGGATCCTTCCCAATCCCCCACCTCCTCATTTAATACAACCATGCCGCCCACCAGCCACTGCGCCCAGGCGGCCATGACCGTTTATACAAATGATCTGGACAATCTTGACTTGTCCCTGCCGGCAACGGATCCCAGCTACGATGCGACCGGCTATGGCTGGCTTTACAACGAATTCCAGCGGCAGGAACTGATTGTTCCGCAGGTGGGGGGGCATGTCATCATCGGGACGGATGACCTGACCAGTGGAACGGAAGCCAATGATTACCGGCCCGCACTCGGCACCGGCACCGCCTACATGCTGATCTCGCATGGGGAAAACGGTCGTGGGGCCTGGCAGACATCCGGTGGGCAGAACAAGATGCCGGATTCTACGGATGAAAGCGAAAACGTGAATGCGAACACGGATTATATCGATCCGGGGTTCCGGGCCATCCACACCCTCAATGGAACGCAGGCGTTTGATGATATTGTGTTGACGGTTTCCGTTGAAAACCTGGCCAAGGAAGCTGGTCTCTGGATCAGCGATACTTATGATCCGGATGAATGGTCGCAGGCCATGCTGGACTATCTGGAAAGTGGTGGTGGGCCACAATATTTCGAAGACATGGATTTTGTGTATTTCCGAAAATCGGGTACGGCAAAGTCCGACCAGATCTCCTTCAATGAGAGCACCAGTCCGGAGGAGAACTTTATTGATTTTGGTTCGCCGACCACCGTGGGAACCAGCAATGACGGAATTGGCAGCGAGGTGATCCTGCGCAATTACCAGAGTGGCTGCGTGTGGCTGGACTTTCCTTTCCGCTGGACCCGGCAAACCATGAGGGCTTACTGGGAATTCCGGGTTTATGGTGGATCGGATTCGGCTGACGGTTATACCTTTGTCATGGTGCCGGGAACAACAGTGACAACACCGGATGATTCGCCGTGCGGCAATTCCAAGGAAGGTGCGCTGTTTAGTTATTCGGATTATGTCAATGGCCTCATACCGCCGGATTATGATCCCGCTCCTCCGGGCTATTCCTGGCCACACAAGCCGGTTGGTACCGATCTTGGTGCGATTGGTGCCAAGCCGTCAGATCCCCGCTACAGTCCGCTTTATGAAGACAAGTTTCCCCAGCGGAAGATGGGGGTGGAGTTTGACTTTTACGCCTATGGCAATATTCGCAATGACCCGGCGAACAACCACATCGCCGTGTTCCGGGAAAACTCCAACATCCATGGCAATCGCCTGTGCAGTGTGAATGCGCCTGGTTCGCCGCCGCAATCCTGCACGAATGACTGGACCTGGCAGGAAATATGGGGCACCAATCCCACCTGCTCTTTCGTCAGCAGTACGCCAGGGCAGCGCGGATGCGATATCGGCAATAATACCACCTGGATGGAAGATCGTGATTATTGCAACATCAGTACGGATTTTTGCTGCATGCCGGGCACGGCAGGGAATAGCTGCAGGCACGATCATCCCAGCTGGGATGCCTGCAATTGCTGCATGGAGGACGATACTGCCTGCATCAATTATTTCAAAAGCCTGCGTCGTCCGCGTGTGACGCCGGACATCAGCGAATATCCCTACCGGGTGCGCATTGATGCCGACCGCTATTGCAACAGCAATTGCACGGTGTGCGGCGGCAGTGGCGGAGAATATGTCCATTTCAAATTGTGGACGGATTGCTCCACGGCAGCATGTGCAGACATCCATACCCCTGCCAGCGCGTCCTTCGACAGTATTCCCGGCGTCAAGAGGCTGGATTATTGTTTCCGCGATCCGGGGATGGATGATGGCAACATCAACCTGTTTGACACAGTCAAGGTCGGCTTTACCTACGGGACGGGTGCCAATATCAGCGGCATGCAGCTCAGCGGATTCAAAGTGGGGTCTGAATGAGGATACGTAAACGCAAGGATGCAGGGTTTTCGCTGGTTGAACTGGCGGTGGTGCTCATTATTGTCGGTATCCTGACCGGTATGGGCATTACCAGCCTTTATGCCTATATGGAACGGGAAAGCCGGGCCACCACCTTTGTGCGTCTGGATGCTGTTGAACAGGCCTTGTACCTTTATGCGGCCCGCAACAAGCGCCTGCCCTGTCCGGCAGATGGATCGCTTGCGGAAACCAATGCCAGTGCGGGGATTGAACAGCGCAGCGGCAATGTCTGCACCTCCGGTCTCCAGTACAGCACGGTTCCGTGGCGGGATCTGGGTCTTGCGCAAGGCGCCAGCTATGACGGCTGGAACCGCAAACTGACCTACCGGGTGTTTTATGATGCCACGGGAACGCCTGCGGGCCAGCGCGGGCTTGTGCGGCCGGGCGGAATGGACATGTCGCAGTGTGTTGCCAGTGCGGCCGACGATGGTGGGGCCATCACGGATTGTGCATCTGATGGCAGTACAGCCCCCATTGAGTTCCTGCGCAACAAGGGGTTGACCATACGCACCAATGTTGCACCGGCCGGTTCGGTCATTCGTTCGTCATCCACACCGGAATATGGTGGGGGGGCGGCTTTTGTCCTTGTCAGTCACGGGAAAAACGGCACTGGGGGGTATATCAAGTCGGGTGCCAATCCGGGACGGTCGGAATCCCCGCCGCTGAGTTCCCTGTCAGGGTATGTGATGGAGCTTGAAAATCTCGATTTTACAACGGATGACATTTACATTGATAGCCGCATGAGTGATGCACAAAATGCCGTGCCGGCGAATTTTTTCGATGACATCATCCGTGCCCCCAGCATTCACTGGGCGTCCGACAAAGCCAATTTGGGGCCGCAATAATGAAATGTCTTCTTGCCATGGTGCTGACGCTCCTGGTTCTGGAATCTGCCCCGGCCGTGGCCCTGGATGCGGGCATGGTCTGGGATGTGGCGCATCGCTGCTTTCGTCAGAAAGATGGCGATGGCTCAAGCTGTGGTCTGACATGGCATGTGGATGTGCGGAACTATAGCGGGGACGAGGTAAAAATCACGCCACCGGAAACCGCCAAGGATATAGGGGCGCGTCTGGATGCCCAGATGGCAACCGAACAGAAACAGGTTGAAACGTTGCAGAAAAATGAAAATGTGGAGAAGGTCCGGGTATTGTTTACCGACGAAAAAATGCCATGAGGCGGGATGGGGTTTCGAAGAAAAACAAGAGTGGATTTTTTTACGAATTTGCTTTAGATTTCAAAAGTTGAGCCATGATGGGATTGGAGACTCATGAGTAGCCTTTTTGATGCCTTGGAAAAGTTGAAAAGAACCGGAAGCCGGGAGGAAACAAATATTTCCTCTCTGGATTATGACCGGCAATCGGCTGCGTCCATGGCGCTTAACATCACGCCAGAACCCCTCGCGCGCCTGAAATGGCGGCGGCGAATCCTGGTCCTTTTGCTGTTTGTCATTGCCCCCGTGACGGTTGCCTATGTGGCGCATGTTTATGATGAAACCCTTCGTCGCCCAGGATCGCCGTCCCTCATGAACCGGATTGTTGCATTTGTCTCCGGAGAAGATGGGGTAAAGGATTATGTCCGCCAAGGCGTTGATTCGGCCAGAAGTGTCGCTACAGGAGTGGTTGGAAACCTTGACAAGCTGGTGGATCCCTATGGAAACCTGCCGGTTTCTGATACCTCTGTTCTGGTTCCGAAACCTCCAGCGCCTTCCGCAGCAGATGTTGCCGTGCCGGAGTTTGTTGTCCAGGAAGTTGGCGTCCCTGTCCAGAAATTGCCCGCGTCTTTCCAGAATGTCACGGCATCCTCCAATGATGGCGCTGCCTCTTCGATGGCGGGACCGTCCCTGAAGCCTCCTGTCCTTCCCGGCACAGCCAATCTTGACATTGACCGGTTGATTGGGGATCTTGCTCCGGCAGAAGATGGATCCGCTTTCGTGCCCACGATGACCGGGGTGCCTTTGCCGGATGCCTATTCTCCCGTTCCGGATCATGTGGAACTGAAGCGCGGAACGGTTCCGGCCATTGGGGGCGAGGATGCTTCCCTTTCCGTTTCCTACCAGAAATCGATTGCCATGCGCGGTCTTTACGAAAATGCACAGGCGGCACTGGATGCGGGGGACAACCTGCAGGCGATGGATTTGTTCTCCCGGATCCTGGAACGCAACCGGGATGATGAAGTGGCGCTCTTTGCGCTTGCGGTTTCGCAGCAAAAAGCGGGCATGCGCAAGGAAGCCATGACCTCTTATGCGCGCCTGCTGTCCTTGGAACCACAGAACCTTGATGCGCAGGCGAACAGGCTGGTCTTGCTTGGCCAGGAGAATCCCGTTGAAGCCACCGCCCGCCTGGAAATGCTGGTCAAAGGGAACCCGGACTTTGTCTCCGGCTGGTCACAGCTTTCCGACCTTTATGCCCAGCAGGGGAATTTTGGGGCCGCCATTGCCGCTCGGCGACAGGTCATGTCCTTGCGTCCCCAAAGCCTTCCTGACCTTTATAACCTTGCTGTCCTTTATGACCGCAACAATGACCGTGATGCGGCCATATCCGCTTATCGGGCCGTCCTGAGGGCGGCGGGACGTGGGGGAGACGGATTGCCGCTGACCGAAATCCGCCAGCGTCTTGGCTATTTGGTGCAATAGATGCTTTATCTTGATCACTTCCGCCTGAAATCCGAGCCTTTTGGCCTGACCCCCAACCGTGCGCTTTATTATCCTGAAAACCATGCCCAGATCCTTGCTGCGCTGATGTATGCGATTGAGCGCGGAGAAGGGATCGTGAAGGTTGTCGGTGAGGTGGGAACCGGAAAAACCATGCTCTGCCGCCTGCTGTTGCAGGCTTTGGATGATTTTGCCGAAGTGGCCTACATCACGGCGCCGCGCACGGATCCCCTGGCCATTGTCAAGAATGTTTGCAAGGATTTCGGAATCAAGGTTTCAGGGCATCAGGATCCGTTTGACCTCCTGTCTCAGCACCTCATTGATGTGCGCAAAACCGGGCGCAAATCCATCCTCGTGGTAGATGAATCGCAGGCGCTGGGCGCCCGTGGGCTTGAAGCGGTCCGTCTTCTCACCAATTATGAAACGGATGATTCCAAACTTTTGCAGGTTGTCCTGTTTGGCCAGCCGGAACTGGATGACCTCCTGCGCCAGCGCGATTTGCGCCAGCTGGCCCAGCGCATCACCTTCAGCCTTTATACCCGCGCCTTTGACCGGGATGCCGTTGGCCGCTACATCCACCACCGGGTTTCCCTCTGCACCTATGCGGAATCGCCGCATTACCTGTTTTCCAAGGTGGCTCTTGACATGATTGCCCGGGAAAGCCGTGGGGTGCCGCGTGTCGTCAATATCCTGGCAGATCGTTCCTTGCTGGCCGCTTATGCCGAAGGGGCCAAACAGGTGCAGCGTCGCCATGTGCGTGTGGCGGTTCAGGAAGGCATGCTGTGGCCCGAGTCTCCGTCCTTCTGGGCCCGCATGGTGGAAGCCATCCTGCCCTGACGGGGAATTTCCCCTTGCTCTGGAGGTAAACCCGTGTTTGCACTTAATGACATCCTGCGTGAAGCGGTTCGGCAAAAGGCATCGGATATCCATCTTTCCAGTGGAAATCCGCCGATCCTGAGACTGGATGGCTTGCTTTCACCAATGCCCGGCGTGTTGGCGCGAACAGATGTCATGCAGGCGCTCAAGGAAGTGGCGACGACACAACAGCTGGAAGATTTTGAAGGTAAGGGCGAGATTGACTTTTCCTTCGATTTTGACGGCCTGATGCGGTTCCGCGTGAATGCGTTTGAGACGCTGGAAGGCCCGGCCATGGTCATGCGGCTCATCCCCATGTCTCCGCCGACATTGCAGCAGATTGGTGCTCCGGCTGTCCTCAAGCAGATGGCGCATTTGCGAAAAGGGCTGGTGCTGGTGACAGGCCCAACGGGGTCGGGAAAATCCACCACGCTGGCCGCGATGATCAACTACATCAATGATGTCCTGCCCAGCCATATCCTCACGATCGAAGACCCCATAGAATACATTCACAAAAGCCGGCGTGCGCTGATCAACCAGCGGGAAGTGGGCCGGCATTCCAGTTCTTTCCATAATGCGCTGCGTGGGGCATTGCGTGAGGATCCCAACGTGATCCTTGTCGGAGAAATGCGGGATCTTGAAACCATTTCGCTGGCGCTTACGGCTGCGGAAACCGGACATCTTGTGTTTGCCACCCTGCATACATCATCGGCTGCCAAGGCGGTGGATCGCATCATTGACGTTTTCTCGGCCAATGAAAAGGCGCTGATGCGTACCATGGTGGCCAGTTCCCTGCAGGCGGTGGTCGCGCAGACACTTCTGCCAAGGGCAGGCGGTGGGCGCGTGGCGGCTTTCGAGGTGCTGGTTGCCAATCAGGCGGTGCGCAACCTCATTCGTGAAAACAAGATTTTCCAGATGGAAAGCATGATCCAGCTGGGGGCCAAGCATGGCATGCAGGGCATGAAGGAATCCATTCAGGAGCTGGTATCTTCCGGACAGGTGCGGGTTGAGGATGCCGAGGATCTCCTGCACGAGATAGAAGCTGACAAGAACGCCGGAGATGACGCCGGGGGCCGTGCGGGCGGATTGCATCAGCATCATCCAATGTCTGGGATGCCGCATCGCTAGAGCCTTGAGCGTTCATCTTGAATACCCCTGTTGCCTTGCGGCGGACTCATCCCAAGATCAACAGGAATTGTTCCATCCAAATGTTAAAGGCTTCAGCGCTTCCGTTTTTCACATTTACGGGATTGACAGCCTTGCGATCATGCATGTTATGCTGATGGCCATGAACATGCATTCAGCAATATCCCTTGCCGGTTTCGGCATGGCGAAGATCTGGTGGGCCTTCTAACAGGCTCGCTGCTTTTGGACGTGTGTACGAATGGCTGCGGGAGATAAAAATTCCGCAGTCTTTTTTTATTTAAAATCAAAGGGAGGTCAGGATGATGTCCGGAAAGAAAGAACAGGTTGAACATGGGTATTTTGGCGCCTACGGGGGGAAATTTGTTCCCGATGCGTTGGCTTCCCTGCTGGAGGGCCTGGGGCAGGTTTTCACCGGAGCCATTGCAGAGGACTCCTTTCGGGAGGAACTGCAGGAGCTGCTGAAAGATTATGTCGGACGGCCATCCGCCCTGACCGAATGCCGCAATTTGTCTGAAGAATGTGGCGGGGGACGCCTTTTCCTGAAAAGGGAAGACCTCAACCATACAGGGGCACATAAAATCAACAATGCCCTTGGCCAGGCATTGTTGGCAAAACGGATGGGCAAGAAACGTCTGATTGCGGAAACCGGGGCGGGCATGCATGGCACAGCCACCGCAACGGTTGCTGCGCTCATGGGGATGGAATGCGTTGTGTATATGGGCGCTGTGGATGTGGCCCGGCAGGCGCCCAATGTGGCCCGGATGCGTGTTCTGGGAGCCAGGGTGGTTGCGGTTCATGATGGGCAGGGAACCTTGAAGGAAGCGGTGGATGCTGCCTTGCAGGCATTCATTCAGGATCCGGAAGCCTTTTACCTGTTGGGTTCGGCGGTTGGTCCTGCGCCTTATCCAGAGATTGTCCGGTATTTTCAGAGTGTCATTGGAAGCGAGGCGCGGGCCGAAATCCTGCGACGGGAAGGGCGTCTTCCCGATGAGGTGGTGGCGTGTGTGGGCGGGGGCAGCAATGCCATTGGGTTGTTTTCCGCCTTCATGGATGATCCGGGGGTTGTCATGACAGGGGTTGAACCTGCCGGGAAAGGGCTCCAGTTTGGGCTTGGCGCACATGCGGCGACACTTTCAGCGGGTGCGCCCGGCATCATTCATGGTTTCCGGACGTATGTTCTTTCCGATGCGGACGGTAATCCTGCGCCCGTTCATTCTGTGGCTCCGGGGCTGGATTATCCCGGCGTCGGGCCGGAACATGCGTACCTCAAGGATATTGGGCGGGCGCAGTATGTTTCCGTTACGGATGCCGAGGCGCTGGCGGCTTTTTCACGCTTGTGCCGGAAGGAAGGGATCATCCCTGCGCTGGAGAGTGCGCATGCGCTGGCATATGCCCTGAAAGTGCTGCCGGAAATGAAAAAGGACCAGATTCTGCTTGTGAACCTTTCCGGTCGTGGCGACAAGGACCTGGAAACGGTACTGCCCATGCTGGGTCTCTGAAAAAGAAGGGGTGGGGCACGACAGGAGAAGATGGCGCGCTGCCCCATCCGCCGTTTCACTCCGGCGTTTTTTCCGAGATGACCTTGAGAAAGGCGCGTTCCAGCGTGGGTTCCCCATGCATGGTGCGCAATTCATGCGGACTGCCAACATAACGGATGCAGCCTTCGTGCAGAACGGCAATGCGGTCGCAGAGTTCTTCCATGTCCGCAAGAATATGGGAGCTGAAAAAAATGCTGTGGCCGGCATTTCGATAGCTGGTGAGGGCATCCTTGAGACCAATGCGGACCAAGGGATCAAGGCCACTCATGGGTTCGTCAAGAATGAGGAGAGGCCGTTTGGTCATCAGGGTGCCGATGAGGCCGATTTTCTGTCCCATTCCCTTGGAGAACGTGGTGATCTTGCGGGAAAGGGCCGTCTCATCCAGTCCCATCTTGTGTGCAAGGGTGATGGCGGCATCACGGTCGAGTGGCAGATGGTAATAGGCAAGGGTCAGCTGCAGGAATTCCCAGCCCCGCAAGTGGAGGGATGGCAGAAACTGTTCAGGCAGGAAAGCAAGGTTTTCCCGGCTCTTCTGATCTTCTGCGCTGTGGGAAAAGACGGAGATTTTTCCGGAATCAATGGCGTGGAGACCTGTCAGGGTTTTGATCAGGGTGGTTTTCCCTGCACCATTCAAGCCAACCAGGCCAAAAATTTCTCCGGGCATCACCGCAAGGTTGACATCATGCAGGATGCGTTTGCGGCCATAACCAGCCACAACATTTTCCATGGACAGGATGCTCATGGGGTGGGAGCCCCTGCTGTCGTTGTGTCTGCGGCGGCGCGGGCATCACCATCCACGATGGCGTCCTGATCGGGCAGGAAAGTCTGCCGGGGCCGCAGGACAAAATGATAGATGCCACGGTACATCACGGGCTTCCAGATCAGTTCCACGCCATGGCGGTTGATGGATACGATTTCAAATTCCCCAATGGGATGGCCGCTGCGCAGACGGGTGTCATTAAGCCAAAGGCTCCAGGTTTCCGGGCCTTCATAAGACATCCCGGCCAGGAAAAGGGGCGGAGGGAGCTGAAGCTCGCCTGGAGCCAGCGGTTTTCCCTCTTCCGACATCGATCCTGCGGGTTCAGTGTAGAGATCCGGGCTCAGGGCATGGTTGATGGCCTGGCGTTCCTGTTCCGTGAACATGAAGTGAAGTCCGGCAAGGGGAACAACCTGCGGGAAAACGATTTCACTGTTGCCATGCCGCTGCGCATTTTCCATCAGCTGCTCATCAAGGGTTTGCTGGGCGAAAGCGGAACTTGTGGCCAGCAGGGCTGCCATGGGCAGGAGGAATTTCCGTGTCATGGCGCACCTCCCGTTCCGGGTTCTCTGGGGGTGCCTTCGTTTGCGGCCGGATAGGCTGCGATGGTGGACCAGTCCAGAACCGCCCGCGCCTCTATGATGGTTGGCCGCTGGCCCCGCATGATGCTGCGGATGGCTTCAGAGATGTCATTGCCGATGCGGTTCAGGGTCAGGGACCGAATGGTAATGAAACCTTCTCCCTGTTTCCTCAAGGCATCAATGAAAGTGAAGACGTCTTCATCTGTCAGGGCTTCGATGTTGAGGGTGAGGGGAACGGTGGAAAGCATGACGCGCGTATCTTCGAGGGCGTTCATGCGGATTTTTTCTTCCATGCCGAATTCATAGGACATCTTGTTGATGGCATATTTGACAGAAAGGCTCTTGATGGCCTGGGTCGCTGTCAAGCGGCTCAGCGGCGTGAGGATGCCCTGGGTCTTGATGGCCATGTAATCCGGGATCTTCTGTTTGAAAATTTCGGAATTGGCGCGGAGATTGCGGATCTCCCGTGTCAGGTCAAGGGTTTCAGCCTGCAGGTTCTGGGCCGTTCCGGTATCGTTTTCCAGCCGGGTACGGGTATAGAAAAGAAGGGGCAGGAAAACCACCAGGACGATGATCATCATGCCGCCGGGCACGATCAGGCGCTTGAAAAGACGGGAGTAGGACCCGAGGGTGATGTGAATGTCCATGCTCATGGCTGTGGCCCCGTCAGTGTGTATTCAGCTTCCACGAAACTTGGCAGGCTGTTGACGTTGCGGTCAATGTCCAGGCCTACAGATCCCTTGAGGAGTTGTCCTGCCGCAAAGGAAAAGGGGATTTGGCTGAGGATGACCTGGTATTTTGGCAGGGTTTCCTGAAGTTTTAGCAGCAGGGTGTTGAATTTTTGTTCGGTGGCTTCACGGCTGGAAAAGGGACCCGGCAGGTAAATCTTGAGGGAGATTTTCATGGGGGTCTGGGGAGGGGCATCTGTCCAGGGCAGGTTTTGCTCATTGCTGAAGAACCGCGCAGGGATGCTGCCATCTCCATCACTTGTTCCGATGTTGACGCGGGTAATGCGCATTTCCTGGGGAACCAGAAGGCTGAATTCGGCCAGCACATTGCCAAATTCCGGCGAAATCAGGCGGAGCCCATCATAAACATTCATGACAGCATTCAGTTCGGATGGGGGGACCTCAAGGGATCCGACATCGATCCTGAGTTCATCGCGGGTGACGATCAGGGATGTACGTTCCGCTTCGTCGCGGGTGATGAGGCTGTCCTGTTTCTGGATCTTGTACCAGTTGATGGCGATGGAAAACATTGTAAAGAGGAAAATGAGGCTTGCCATGGCGTAAAGGGCGCGCGGCAGCAGGTGGATCAGCCGGCTTTGCCGCATCTGGGGCGTGTCAATGACCAGTTTGGGTCGCATGCGGCCGGCAAACCATGCCGCGCACAGGACATCGCTATCGCCATCATTCGGATCTACCGCATGCTCAATGCCAAGGTGCTGGGCAACGTCATATGGCGAGACCGCCCGCAGGGTGCGGATGCGCAGGCGTCGTGGATCTATGCCCTTGCAGACATCCGGCTCGGCAATGATGAGAAGTTCAATGCGGTCCGCTTCGCTGAAAGACAGGCGCCGCAGGTAGCTCACGGTGGAGGCAAATTCCCGCTCAATGTTTTCAATGATGGTGGCGAGCGGAGCCCCTTCTTCCATGCCCGGTGTCAGGCGGGTGAAGACCAGGCGATTGTTGTTGATGATGATTTGCCGGAAGCCGCTGGTGCGGTTGTGCATCAGCAACAGCTTCCATTGGTGGCCATGGCTGTCTGTCTGACGGGTGGGAGAGGGAACGTTTTGGGAGCCGGTATCGAGGGCCGCACTGAGCGCAACGGTTTCCACCGGCAGGAGGGACATGCCGTCAATCGGATTGCCGGCCCGGTCCAGCACATCAAGCCAGAAGGTAATGGCGGCGCTGCCCGGAACGGCAGCCACGAGAAAATGCTGTTCGTTCGAGTCACCGCCGGGTTCATCAAACGGAATGGATCCGGTCAGGGGTTCATCCGGAAAGGTGAGGGCGATTTTGCGGCGCAGAACTTTTGGGCGGTCCAGCATGTTGACGCTGGGGAGTTCGATTTCGCGGTATTGCTGTTCCAGCACATCCACCAGCACAAAGACCGGGCAATGCGGATCTTCGGCCAGCATGTTGAGGACTTCCGTGTCCGATTCTGGTGCGGACATCCGGACAAAAAGCCTGCGGGCCACGGTTTTGCCAGTCATGAGGAGAAGGAGAAGGCCTTCGTCCCCAATCATTGCTACAAATTTTCTTCTTCCAAAACGCAGGTTGAACATGAAGATCCACTCAGATGGGCAGTTGCGAGAAGCTGTTGTAAACCGGGCCGAGAACCGAAACGATAATCCAGATCATGACGGCGCCAACCACAATAGTCAACAAAGGCTGGATGCTGGCCACCATGCCATCCACCGCCTCGTTGACGTCACGGTCATAGAAATAGCTGATATTGCCCAGACTTTCGCCCAGGTTGCCGGTTTCTTCACCAATCCGGATCATGCGCAGGATGAGTTCAGGGAATTCCCCGGAGCTTTTCATGGCGTTGGTGAGGGAATTTCCGCCTTCAACCATTTTGCGGACGATGTCAAGCGAAGTGGCCAGCGAGCGGTTGGCCACCACCCGGCTTGAGGTTTCCAGGCACTGCAAAACGCCGATGCCGCTCTGGAACATGATGGAGAAGAAGTGGGAAAACCGGGAGAGGGCAATTTTGCGCGCCGTGGGGCCAATCAGGGGAATGCGGTACATGTAATGATCAAACGTATAAGCAGCGGTGGGGCTGAAACGGTACAGCAGGCGCGCCCCGATCACCACGACAAAAGGCAGCGAAATCACCAGCCACCAGTACGACTGGATGAAATCGGAGGCCTTGATGAGGATGCGGGTGGAAAGCGGCAGTTCAAGTCCGATGGTGGACAGGAAGCTGGTGAGCTGCGGGACCAGGAAGAACATCATCGACATCATCATGGCGAACATGGTGACAAGGAGGAAGAGGGGGTAACGGACAGCCTTCTTGATTTTCTTGCTGATTTCATCGTTCCACTTGAGGTGGTGGACGAGATGGCCGAAAGATTCCGACATGTTTCCGGTTTGCTCGCCGGCAGCAATGAGGCCAACGAAAACCTGGTTGAATACAGCGGGATGCAGGGCAAAGGCTTCCGAAAGGAGTTTGCCGTTGCCCACATCACGGCAGACATCATTGAGGACGTCCCGCATGCGCGGGCTTTCCGTGGAATCCCGGATGTCCGAAAGGCTGTCCAGAATGGGGACGCCAACTTTTTCCAGTTGTTCAAGGTGTATGCACAGTTCAATGATGTCGCGTGTGCGGATGGGGCGCGAGAGAATGGTCAGAAGGCGGTTTTCCTTGACTTCGCCGGCATCGACAAGGTCAAGGCCAATCTGCTTGAGCTGGAAATAAAGGTCGGTTTCATTGACAGCCGTGATCTGTCCGCTGAGTTTGCGTCCGGCGGCGTTCATGGCCCGATAACGGTAACGTGCCATTGTCAGAGCCTCTCGACCATGTTGATGGTGCCAATGAGTTCCTCAAGGCTTGTTTCGCCTCCCAGAACCTTGCGCAGGCCATTCTCCTGCATGGTTTCAACGCCCTCATTGCGTGCCTGCTTGAGAATGGTGCCGCGGGTGGCATTTTCCGAAACCAGTTCATCGAGGGCGGACGTAAAGGGAACCACCTCCACAACGGCCGTCCGGCCCTTGTAACCGGTGTTGCGGCACTTGGGACATCCAACAGCCTTGTAAAGGGTTGGCGGGGTTGCCGCATCCACCCCGATGATTCCGCACTCCCGTGCGTCTGCCGTGTAGGACTGGCGACAATCCCGGCAGAGCCTGCGGATGAGGCGCTGGGCCATGACCAGGATGATGTTGCCCGCCAGCATGGGGGGCGGCAGGCCAAGGTCCACAAGGCGGCTGATGGCGGAAATGGCATCATTGGTGTGCAGGGTGGTGAAAACCTGATGGCCGGTCATGGCGGCGCGCAGGGCCATGGTGGCGGTTTCCGTGTCACGGACTTCGCCGACAAACACGATGTCAGGGTCCTGTCGCAGGATGGAACGGACGCCTTCCGAAAATCCCATGCCGCCCACATCGCGCACGTCCGACTGGCGAATGAGCGCAAGCTGGTATTCGACCGGCTCTTCGAGCGTCATGATGTTGACGTCCATCGAATTGAGGTAGTTGAGGATGGAATAGAGCGTGGTGGTTTTACCGGAACCGGTAGGACCCGTGACGATGATGATGCCTTCGGGCCTCAGGAGCTGCTTCTTGAGCAGGGCTACAATGCTTTCATCATAGCCGAGGGTCTCAAGCGGCACCAGGGACTTGGCCTTGTCCAGAACGCGGATGACAATGTTTTCGCCATGGATGGTGGGGTGGGAAGCCACGCGGAAATCCACCTCGCGGGAGCCGACATTGAAGGAAAAACGGCCATCCTGCGGGTTCCGGGTTTCCGCGATATTCATGCCTGCCATGATTTTGAGGCGCACGCAGACGGAAGCCCAGTAATCCTTGTGAAAAGTGCGGATTTGCGTCATGACGCCGTCGATGCGGTAACGCAGGCGGACAAACATGGCGTCCGGTTCAAAGTGAAGATCGGATGCGTTGGTCTTGATGGCGTCAAGGATGAGGGCATTGACGAGGCGGACGGTCGGGTTCACGAACCCTTCCTCGCCGGTCATGACGGCGGAGGCCGCATCGCCCTTTTCAATTTCCCTGAGCAACCCGTCAATCGACATTTCGTAGCCGTAATAGGTGTCGATGGCGTCGGCGAGTTCGGTGTCGGATGCGACCAGCGGGATGATTTCAATGCCCTTGGGGAAGTAGCGGCGGGCCTGGTCAATCGCCAGCACGTTGAACACGTCGGCCATGGCGAGGCGAACCTCGCGCTCGGTCAGGGCCACGGGCAGGATCTTGTAGCGTTCGGCGATCTGGCGCGGAATGATCTTGACGATGTCGGCATCCAGCACGGAATGCCGGAAGTCAAAGCGTTCAAGGCCGCTGCTTTCGGAAAGGGTGGCGGCCAACGCATTTTCGGTGATGAACCCAAGGTCCACCATGACTTCGCCGAGCAGTTTCTGGGTGCGTTTCTGCTCCAGCAGGGCGACTTCAAGCTGGTCTCCGGAAATGAGGCCTTTCTCCACCAGCCATTCGCCGATGCGGATTTTCTGGCCCTGGGCGCTGACCAACCCATGGGGGGGCGGCATGTGCCCTGTGAGCGTATGGGGCGTTGGGCGTGCGGCTGCCTGTTGGACATCCTCAATCGAAACAGGAGAAATGTGTTCCCGTTTTTGCGCGCCAAGGCTATTGAAAAGCGATGGTTTTGGGGCATTTCCCGGCGGTTTGCCCGGGGGCGGCGGAGGGGTCATGGCCATGTCAGGTACCGTTTTTCATGCAGCATCATGTGAATATCATACTCGAAAATCCTTATGGAAACAAAACGTTTTTCCATATGGGTCAGAGGACAAGATGTTCCAGCAGGGAAAGGGCTTCCTTGTGAATCCTGTCCATGGTTTCTGCCAGGCGCTTTTTTTCTTCAGGATCAACATCGCGATCAATGCGGATTACTGTTTCTCCAATGGTTTCAATGGTTTTGAGCAACCAGTCTTCCTTGGGGTCGTAGGTTTCCCGCATCAGGCGGGCAATGGTGATGTTGCAGGCCAGAAGGCGGCTGCCCATGTCCCGGGAAATCAGGTCGGGATATTCGTTGTGCAGGTCATAGTGCAATGCGGCGTATTGTTCGGCAGGCCAGGATTGCTGGAAAATGGCGTTGAGCAATTCGGCTTCCTCTTCCGTGATCTTGCCATCGGCGGAGGCAAGATCCAGGCAGATGAGTTTCAGGAAAAGATCCATGTGCTCAACCATCTTGTCGGCATCCATGATGTCTTTTCCGGCAGCAGCACTCAGCATGGCGCACTGTTGGCGCATCGTGGTTTCGGCATTGCTGAGGGTTTTATGGGCCTGGGCGATTACGGGCGGGATATGAGACTGTTCCATTGTTCCTCCGAAAGGATTGTGACGCCGAGGCTTTCGGCATGGTTGCGTTTGGAACCGGGATCGCTCCCGGCCACGAGATAATCTGTTTTGGCAGTTACGGTACTGGCGACCTTGGCGCCGAGGGTTTCCGCCCGAGCCTTGATTTCACGCCGGGTTATGCCGGAGAAGGTGCCCGTGAATACCACGGTTTTCCCGGAAACGGGGCTGGTTTCGGTTTCGGTGGGCATGAAGGGCTGAAGGGTCAGCTGTGTTTCCAGCGCATCCAGGACCTCCCGGTTTTGCGGATTGTCAAAAAAGGCCAGGATGTCTCCAGCCATGCTGTCGCCAATGCCATCAATGGATTTCAGGGCCGAAAAGGCCGATGTCGGATCACCCTGCATGCTGGTCCGGAAATGGGTCCAATCTGTAAAATGCATGGCGATGAGCCGGGCTGTGGCTTCACCAATTTGCGGGATGCCCAAGGCAAAAATGAATCGTTCAAGCGGGATGCTGCGGCGGGCTTCAATGGCGGCCAGCAGGTTCCCAACGGACTTCTCTCCCCAACCTTCACGGGTTTTGAAAAGTTCTAGCCGGTTTTGGAGATGGAAGATATCGGCAGGGGTATGCAGGATGCCTTCTTCCCAGAATTCGGAAATGGTTTTTTCTCCAAGTCCGGCAATATCCAGGGCGTTGCGGGAGGCAAAATGCCGCAGGCGTTCCTTGGCCTGGGCCGGACAGGCAAGACCGCCGGTGCAGCGGTGGGCTACCAAGCCTTCCTCGCGGATGACCGGGCTGCCACATTCCGGGCAGGTATCCGGGAAAGTGAAGGGCTTGGCATCTCCGGGCCGTTTTTCGAGGATGACGCGGACAATTTGCGGAATGACATCCCCGGCGCGCTGTACCACCACCATGTCCTTGACGCGGATGTCCTTGCGGGCAATTTCATCGGCATTGTGCAAAGTGGCGCGGCTGACCCATACGCCGCCCACGGAAATGGGTTCAAGATTGGCGACAGGGGTGAGGACGCCTGTCCGGCCCACCTGCACAATGATGCTGCGGATGAAACTGTGCGCCTGTTCGGGCGGGAACTTGTGGGCAATGGCCCAGCGCGGGGATCGGCTGACAAAGCCGAGACGTTCACGCAGGGCGAGGTCATCAATCTTGTACACCACGCCGTCGATATCGTAATCCAGGCTTGGCCTTCTCTCCTGCATGTCCTGCCAGCAGGCGACAAGATCCTTGGCGCTTTGGCACAGGACATGCTCGTTCGGGGTGAAGCCAAGAGCCTGCAGACGGACAAGGGCTTCTGAATGGGTGGGGGCCAGCGGGACGGACAGCTCCCCCCAGGCATAGGCAATGAAACTGAGCTGGCGCCGGGCCGTGATGCTGGAGTCCAGCTGGCGCAGAGAACCCGCCGCCGCGTTGCGCGGGTTGGCAAAGGGTTTTTCCCCGGCCATTTCGGCCCTTTCATTCAGGGTCACGAAATCCTGGCGTGACATGTACACTTCCCCACGAACCTCCAGAATGTCCGGGGCTCCTGGCGCAAGGGTTTCGGGCAGGCTTTGAATGGTGCGGGCATTGGCTGTGACGTCCTCGCCTTCCTCCCCGTCGCCGCGGGTTGCCGCGTAAACGAGATGCCCCTTTTCGTAACGCAGGGAACAGGACAGGCCATCAATTTTTGGTTCGGCCACATAGGCGATGGGCGCGTGCGCATCCAGCCCCAGAAACCGCCGGATCCCCGCATCAAATTCCTGTGCATCGTCCGGGGAAAAGGCGTTGTCAAGCGACAGCATGGGGATCTTGTGGCGGATTTTGCCAAACCCCCTGGCTGGCGCGGCACCTACCTTGCGGGAGGGGCTGTCGGCGCGAACCAGCTCCGGGAAACGGGATTCAATGGCATTGTTGCGCTGGCGCAAGGCGTCATAGGCGGCGTCGGAAATTTCCGGCGTGTCCTTCTCATGGTACAATCGGTCATGATGCGCGATTTCCCGCGCCAGGCGTTCCAGTTCCCGGGCAGCTTCCTCCGGTGTCAACCCGTCCACCGGAAGGTGGTTTCCGCCAAACAGGTCAAACATCGGCGGGGGCTCCTGCCAGAAGGCTGGCAGCAGCGGCGCGGGCGGCATCGGTGGTTTTTTCCCCGGACAGCATGCGGGCGATTTCCTCATGCCGTTCCACATCATCCAGCCGGACAACCCCGGTGAGGATGGTGCCTGCCGCCCCTTCGCTCTTGCGTACCAGGAAATGCTGCATGCCCCGTGCGGCCACCTGCGGACTATGGGTGACCACCAGCACCTGGTGGGTTTCTCCCAGCCGGGCCAGCCGCTGTCCAACGGCGGCAGCGGCTGAACCGCCAATACCGCTGTCCACTTCGTCAAACACCAGAACCGGAGTGTCGCCGGCTTTGGCCAGAACCACCTTGATGGCCAGCATGAGCCGCGCGAGTTCGCCGCCGGATGCGGTTTTGTGCAGGGGGGAGGGATCCTGCCCCGGGTTGGCCGCGACCTTGAAAGTGACTTCATCAAGACCATGCGGCCCCCAGCTGCTCTCTGGCAACGGTGCGATGGTGGTATGGAAGCGGGCCTTGCCCAGTTTGAGGGGGCTAAGCTCTGCCCCTACGGCTTCGTCGAGGACATGGCCTGCCTTTTCGCGGGCGACATGCAGGATGTCGGCGGCGGCATGGTAGCTGTGGCGGGCCGTGGCCACATCCTTGTGGAGACGGGCAATGGCGCCGTCATGGTCGTCGATCAGGGAAAGGCGTTCCGCAAGGGTTGTTTGCAGGCCGGGCAATTCATCGATGGGGATGTTGTGTTTGCGGGCCAGGGCGCGCAGGGCAAACAGCCGATCTTCCAGCTGGGGAAGGCGCTGGGGATCATCCTCCATGTTCCGTTCCGCATCCTGGATGAGGGCGCGGGCTTCCTGTGCTTCGGCATCCATGCGGTCAAGCGCCTGCTGGATGGGGGAAATGAGGTTGGGTGCAAAGCTTTCCGCGCGGGAAAGGGCCCTGCGGGCCGCATGCATGGGATCATCGTTTTCCAGCGCGGTGCGCACTGCCGTGATGGCTTCCGAAATCCGTGAGGCATTGAGCAGGCGGGACCGTTCTTCGGACAGGAGGTTTTCCTCGCCTGCTTCAGGTGCCATGGCCTCGATTTCACCAAGGGCATGCCGCAGCCAGTCTTCCTCGGCCCGGATGCGCTGGGCTTCGGATGTCAGGTCTGTCAGGCGTTTCTCGTGGGTTTTCCAGGTGGCGAAATTGGCGGAAACCGTATCCAGCAAAGCGGCATGTTCCCCCCAGTCATCCAGCAGGTTGCGATGGGTGGCGATGTCCAGAAGGCCATGGTTTTCAAATTGTCCATGCACCTCCACGAGAAGGTCACCGGCCTTGCGCAGCAGGGTGACGCCTACAGGTTCCTCGTTGAGGAAAGCCTTGCTGCGGCCATCTGCGCCAAGAATGCGGCGGAAGGTGAGGGTGTTTCCTTCTTTGGGAATCCCCTGGGTTTCCAGCAGGTCATGCAGGGGATGAGGTGCTGGAAGTTCAAAATGGGCGGTGACCATGGCCTGGGTTGCGCCATGACGGACAAGGGCCGTGTCTCCGCGCGCACCGAGGGCCAGGCCCAGGGCGTCCAGCAGGATGGATTTTCCGGCTCCGGTTTCTCCGGTCAGCACGGAAAGTCCCTTGTCAAAATCCAGGGACAAGCGGTCAATCAGGACCACATCGCGAATGTCAAGGCTGGTCAGCATGGCTGTCCCCGTCCGCCGGCAGGCGGATGCAGCGTGGAAATGTTCCTGTTGCTGCGGCATGCCATCCGGTTTGGATTCCTTCAGTCCAGAAGGGAATCAAGGGTCTTGCGAACCCAGGATTTGGGTTTTGGTGGTGCGCCCTTTTCCACCAGCAGGCGATAGCTGTCCTCATACCATGTGCTGCCGGGGAAATTGTAGCCAAGGACGGCGGCCACCTTGGCAGCTTCCTCCGTCAGGCCGAGGGCCAGGTTGGCCTCCACCAGGCGGTGCAGGGCCTCAGGAACGTGGCTTGTGGTCTGGTAATCGGCGATCACGCGGCGGAAACGGTTGATGGCGGCCGCATAATTGCCGCGCTTGAGGTAATAGCGGCCAATTTCCATTTCCTTGCCGGACAGATGGTCATGGGCAAGGTCAATCTTGATCTGGGCATCCCTTGCATAATTGGTTTCCGGGAATCGCCGGACAATGTCGGTCAGGGCATTCACGGCCTGGCGGGTTATTTCCTGGTCCCGGTGGATATCGGTGATGCGTTCATAAAGGCAGAGGGCCCGCAGGTAATGGGCATAAGCGATGTCGGGATGCCCCGGGTGCAGCTGGATGAAACGGTCAAGCGCCAGCAGGGCGTCATCATATTTGAGGGCCTGGTACTGCGCATAGGCCGCCATGAGCTGGGCGCGTGTCGCATAAGGGGAATACGGATGCAGGCGCTCCACATCATCAAAGAGGATGGCCGCGTCGGCGTATTTGCTCGCTTCCAGTTTTTGGGAGGCTTCGGTGAACAGGGCATCAGCCGGACGGTCCGGCAGGTCCTTCACGGGAGCAGGTTTGAAGATGCCGCACGCGGCGATGAGCAGGGTGGCGGCAAGGGCAATGGCGCGCAAACATGTTTTCATGTCCATGCTATAGCATGAGATGGCCCACAAGGAAACCCGGTTTTGATGAAAATCAGGCGCAGGCGGCGAGGGGTGTGGAAACCTTCGGGCAGTCCACCAGATGCCACGCATCTGGTCGGGAGAACAGGGTGCGCACCAATTCGTTGTTGAGGGCGTGTCCTGATTTCCATCCATGATAATGGCCAATGATGGGGTAACCAGCCAGGTAGATGTCGCCCACGGAATCGAGGATCTTGTGGCGGACAAATTCATCCGGGAAACGCAGGCCATCCTCGTTCATCACGCCTTCATCGCTCAGGACAATGGCGTTGTCCATGGTGCCGCCGCGGGCCAGGCCCATCTTGCGGAGTTTCTCGATGTCGGACAGGAAGCCGAAGGTGCGGGCGCGGCTGATTTCTGCCCGCAACGCTCCGGTATCGCGGCGCACGGACTGCGATTGGCGTCCGATGGCGGGATTTGGGAACTCGATTTCAAAGCTGAAACCGCTTTCCACGGAGGGACTGAGGCTGGCGGTCTTTTCCGCATTGCCCACAGTAACCGATTTCAGGATCTTGATGGCTTTGCGTGTGGCTTTCTGGGGCACGGTGCCTGTGCATTCGATGAGGAACAGGAAAGGTTCCGCGCTGCCATCCATGATGGGGACTTCCGGCCCGTCGATTTCAATGCGGGCATTGTCGATCTCGCTGGTGGACAGGGCAGCCATGAGATGTTCGATGGTGGCCACCGTGACGCCATCCCCATTTCCGATGACGGTGCAGAGGCGGGTATCCACGACATGGTCATACCGGGCGGGAATGACATTGTCCCGTCCGGAAATGTCCGTGCGGACAAACACTACGCCGGTATTCGGCTCGGCCGGATGCAGGGTCATCGACACCCGCGCGCCACTGTGCAGGGCGATGCCTGAACAGGTGATCCAGCTCTTGAGGGTGTGTTGCTGCATGGCGTGAAAGGGTTTTCCGGCTGGTGGACAAAAGAATGCACAAGATGTTTACCAACTGGATTCTTTCAGGACAAATCACGAATTGTTGCAAATTGTAACAAAGGGTTTGTTTTTCAAGGTTTTCAGGGAAAAAAGGCATAAAAAAACGGGATACCGGAGGCAATCTAGAGCATTTAACGTTCATCTTGAATACCCCTGTTGCCTTTTGATGGCCATCCGCCGCGCGTTCAAACCTTGGACGATGCCCGCATCGCCCTGCGGTTTGTGCCTTGCGGTCTGGCGCATCCCAAGATCAACAGGCATTGTTCAATCTAAACGTTAAATGCTCTAGTTTTGAGGATAATCCGTTTTATGTCAATGGGTTGGTTGAGATTGAGAAACAGGGCGTGGGGAGTCCGTCATGAAGACGGATCTCCCCGCCGCTTGCGGCAGGCCGCGGAGGCGCCTGCCGAAGGGTGTCCTGTTTTTCCTGTTTCGTCAGTTGGCCTGACGACGCAGGAAGGCCGGGATGTCGAGCGTGTCGTCATCGGCCCGCGCGGGCTTGGCGCTTTCCATCGGTTCAATGGAAAGCTTTGGCTGCACATGCACGGTGGCTTGTGGCTGTGCAACCTGCTGGGGCCGTTGTGGAGATGCTATGCGTGAGAACAGGCCACCCATTTTCTGGGCCTGTGCCTGCTGCGTTGCGGGCCGCGCATTCGCAAGTTCCGCTTCGCCAAACGGATCTGCCTGCACCACCACCTGCGCTGGCCGTCTTGTGGCCATTGGGGCGGGCGGGATGAATGTGCTGTTCTGTATCTGGCTGGCCTGTGGTGCGGCTTCCGGAGCCATGGGAGCGGCTGCCGGGGCTGCGGGAGCTTCAACCCTTGCTGCCGGCGGGGTTACGCGGATGTCCTGCGCAAGCCGGTTGGGGGTTGAGGCGCTGGCATTTGCCGGACGGGGCTGGATCATGGCCGGAATTTCGTGGGCCGGTGCCTGCTGTGACGGTGCGGGACGAACCGCTGTTGCAGCGTCAATGCCGGTGGCCACTACGGAAAGGCGCATGGAACCGCTCAGGCTTTCATCAAGGCAGGTGCCGAAGATGATGTTGGCATCCGGATCGACCTGCTCGCGGATCTTGTTGACGGCTTCGTCAATTTCGAACAGCGAGATGTCCATGCCACCCGTGATGTTGATCAGCATGCTGCGCGCGCCCTTGAGGCTGATGTCGTCGAGCAGCGGGTTGTTGATCGCGGCTTCGGCGGCAGCGATGGCACGGCCTTCGCCAGAGGCTTCGCCGGTTCCCATCATGGCTTTGCCCATTTCGCTCATGACGGTGCGGATGTCGGCAAAATCCAGGTTGACAAGGGCCGGACGGACGATGAGGTCGGTCACGCCGCGGACACCCGAATAAAGCACATTGTCGGCCATCTTGAAGGCATCGGCAAAGGTGGTTTTTTCGGTGGCGACGCGGAACAGGTTCTGGTTCGGGATGATGATGAGCGTATCCACGAACTGTTGCAGTTCTTCAATTCCGGCTTCGGCCAGGCGCATGCGGTGCGAGCCTTCAAAGTGGAAGGGCTTGGTGATGACGCCAACGGTGAGGATGCCCATTTCGCGGGCTGCCCGGGCGATGACCGGTGCCGCGCCGGTGCCGGTGCCACCGCCCATGCCGGCGGTGATGAAGACCATGTGGACGCCTTCAAGATATTTGGCGATGTCGCCCAGGGTTTCCTCGGCAGAGGCCCGGCCGACTTCAGGCCGTGCACCCGCGCCAAGGCCACTGGTGACACTGGTTCCAAGCTGGATCCGCGTGCCTGCCAGGTTGTTGGCAAGCGCCTGGGAGTCGGTATTGCAGGCAATGAAGTCCACGCCTTCGAGGTTGGACCGGATCATGTCGTTGATGGCGTTTCCGCCCGCTCCGCCGACACCGATCACGGTGATTTTTGGCCCGAGGTTTTCCTCGGGTTCTGCAACGCGTATGTTGATCATGAGATTCTCCGCTTTTCTCCGCTGTTTTTGATGAAGGCACGCAAGGCACGTTAGGTCAGATGTTTTCCCGCAGCCAGCCAAACGCGCGGCCGACAAGGGAAGAAGGGGGCTCGCTGGAGCCTTGTGACACCGGAAAATCCCCGATGCTGCGTACAAGGTGGACCAGAAGCCCGGTGGTGGTGGCAAAGGCCGGACCGGACAACGCTTCCGGCAGGCCTTCAAGTTTGATGGGGCGGCCAAGGCGTACCTGTTTTTCCAGGATGTTCTTGGCCATTTCCCGTACACCGGGGAGCTGGCTGGCGCCCCCGGTGAGGACAACCTGTCGGCCCACGGTTTTGGAGAGGCCGCTGGCGTCCAGATGGCTGCGCACCATTTCGAGGGTTTCCTCAAGGCGCGGCTGGATAATCTTGTTCAGGAGGGAACGCTGGACACGGTTGACGGTTTCACCATTTTCCTCCCCCACCTGCGGGACATCGATGAGTTCGCCATCATCCATGGCGGCGGGCAGGGCGCTGCCATAAAGGATCTTGAGGCGTTCGGCATGGGCAATCGGCGTGGCAAGGCCACGGGCGATGTCGCTGGTGACATGGCTGCCGCCAATGGGGAGGCATTCGATATGGATGGGCTGATCCTCAAGGAACATGGCGAAGGATGTGGTGCCTCCACCCATGTCGATCACGGTGCAACCCAGTTCCTTTTCATCGTCCGTCAGGCAGGAAAGGCCAGCCGCGAGGGGGGATGCGCACAGGGCATCGGTGTCAAGATGGCAATGCCCGATGCATGTGGTCAGGTTGCGGAAGGCCGAATTTGCGGCGGTGATGGCATGCAGGTCTATGGCCAGCATCTGGGCAAACATGCCGCGGGGATCGCGGACGGTCGTGCTGCCATCAAGCTTGTAGCTGACAGGAATGGTATGCAGGATGCGTTCCTGTCCGGATTCCTCAAAACTGGCGCTGCCCTGGCTCAGGATTCTCTGGGCATCGGCATCGGTGATTTCACGACCGCCAATGGCCATTTCCACCCCAATGGTGTGGGACTGGAGATGCTGGCCGGAAATGCCGGCGATGACCGACAGGATGGATTCTCCGGCCATGGATTCCGCGGTTTCGACAGCATGGGCAATGGCCCCGCGCGCGGCATCCATGTCGGCAATCATGCCATTGCGGATCCCCCTGGAAACCTGATGACCAACCCCCACAATGCGAATGGTTCCGCCAGCTTCGACGCGGGCGATGAGGCAGGCGATCTTCGTGCTGCCGACATCAAGGGCGGCAACAAGGTTGCCCATGCTCCGGTGTTTGGTTTTCTGGCGTGTCATTGTGTTTTCACCCCTTCCTTCCGCGATTGGGATATGCGGAGAGGACTATCCTTTTGCGTTTCCCCGGCAATCTGAAGGCTGATGCGGCCGGGCAGCCGAAGATCGATGACGGCAACCTTCCGGTCAAGGAGGCCCTGTTCTGCTTGCAGGTCGGCAAGCTGTGCCAGGGCAAATCCAGGGTCGTCTTCCGGCAGTTTGACCAGAACGTTGTTGGCCATCTTGAGGTCCCACCTGCGTCCACCAACATGGATGACGGCATCTGTCCGGCGCTCGATTTCCGGCTGGGCCGCCAGCAGGGGCAGGATGTCACGGGCCCGCCTGGCGGCATCTTCCCCGACCACGATCTTGAGGGCGCGGAAGGGATTGAGGTTCTCGCGTTCAAGGACAGCACCTGTCTCATCCACGAGGGCCAGCTTGTGGTGGTATTGCCAAAGGGCATAGGGCTTGCGTTCGGTGATGGTGATGAAAAGGGTGTCGGGCATCTGGCGCTGGACGCGGACCGTCTTGACCCAGGACAGGTTTGCAATTTTTTCGCGCGCCATTTCCGGCGAGAAGGACAGGATGGGGTCGCCCTGTGTCACGCCGAGGCTGGAAAGGAGGTCTTCGCCCGATGTCATGTTGCGGCCAGTCACCCGGATGTTGGCAACCGAAAGGCCAGCCCGGCGCGTCATGTCCAGGGCGGTTTCCGCCAGCTGTTCGGTGGCGGTGAGGAACCAGCCTTCCCACCACAGGTGGATGCACACGCCAGCCGTGACAAGTGCCCACAGGCCAACAAGGGCATAAAATGTCCGCTGCAGGAGACGCGGAGCCTGTCGCCGGGAGATGTTTTTCCGGGGCATTGCGGTCATGCCGGGTTCTCCACCAGGAAAGAGACAAGCTCGGGAAAGCTCATGCCGAGATAGGCGGCCTGTTCCGGCACCAGTGAAAACGGCGTCATTCCTGGCTGGGTGTTGATTTCGAGGAAATAGATACCGCGGATGTAGCCGATGCTGTCATCATAACGGAAATCGCTGCGTGAAATCCCTGAACAGCCCAGCGTGTCATGGGCAAGCAGGGCCAGGCGCAGCACTTCCGTCATGACGGCGGGGGGAAGATCCGCCGGAATGACATGGGTGGTTTTCCCGGAGGAATATTTGTGCTCGTAGTCGTAAAACCCCTTGTGTGGCTGGAGTTCGGTGATGGTCATGGTTCGGCTGTCCACACGGGCGCGGCCCATCACCGCCACGGTCAGTTCACGGCCGGGGATGTAACGTTCCACCATCATGGTTTCATCAAGCTCCAGGGCATCAAGGCGGGGATCATCCGCCCGGCCGAGGATGAGGTGGATGCCAATGCTGGATCCGCCTTCCAGCGGCTTGATGACATAGGGCGGATCCATGACGCGCCCGGCGCGGATGGCATCGGCCGTTGCGATGAAACTTTCGGGGACGGGAACGCCAGCGGAGGCAAGGGCCTTGTTGCAAAGGGGCTTGTCCATGCCAATGGCGGAAGCCATGACGCCGGAATGGGTGTAGGGCAGATGCATGAGGTCAAGGATGGACTGGATGTGTCCATCTTCTCCAAAAGCGCCGTGCAGGGCATTGAACACGAGATCGGGCCGGGGCTCGGAAAGGGCGGCGACAAGGGCTGTCGCATCATGAGGGGGATCAATCTCCCGAACGGTATGGCCAAGACCGCGCAAAGCTTCGGAAACAGCCTTTCCGCTCATCAGCGAGACCTCTCTCTCGCCGGACCAACCGCCCATCAGGACCGCGATGTTTTTGCTCATGTCGCGTCTCCCACAATGCGGACTTCCCACTCAAGGGAAATCCCCGTTTTTTCCTGTACCTTCCTTCGTACCTCTTCTCCCAGCGTTTCGCAATCAAAAGCTGTCGCTTTTCCGCCATTTATCATGAAATTCCTGTGCAGGGGAGACAGATGGGCGTCTCCGACCCGCATGTCCGCGCATCCGGCACGCTCAATCAGCTCCCATGCCCGCATTCCGGGAGGGTTTTTGAAGGTGGATCCGGCAGTGGCTTCATGGATGGGCTGGGTGGCTTCGCGCTTGGCTTTCATTTCTGCCATGCGCGCGCGGATTTCAGAGGTTTCGTCCGGATGTCCACGGAAGACGGCATGGGTGAAGATGAACCCTTCGCCAGCCTGACTCTGGCGATAGGAGAAGTGCATGGCATGCGGGGAAAGTTCATGGCGCTGCCCCTCCCGGTCCACGGCAATGGCCTGGGTGAGGATGCCGGCGATGTCCTGCCCATATGCGCCCGCATTCATGAAAAGGGCGCCTCCAATGAGGCCGGGAATGCCACTCAGGAATTCAAAACCGGAAATGCCAGCCTTTGCGGCGGCTTCGGAGAGGGCTGCGCAGCTGGCACCGGCTCCGGCGGCGATGGTGGCACCAGCAAAATGGATGCCGGAAAAAGCTTTGCCAAGCTGGATGGCAACGCCCCGGATGCCGCCATCACGGATAAGGAGGTTGGAGGTGGCGCCAATCACGGTCAGCGGAATGTCTTTCGGGCAGGCGGCCAGGAAGGACATGAGGTCATCTTCTCCGTCCGGCGTGAAAAGGACATCGACGGGCCCACCGACCTTGAGCCATGACCTTTGTGCCATGGGGACATTTTCCAGAAGGCGTCCGCGTACAGGCGGCAATTTTGCAACATGTCCGGTCATGGTACGGCCTCCAGGGATTCAAGCTGTTTCGGCAGGGCATAGGCCCACTGCGAAATGCTGCCGGCCCCCAGGCAGATGACAAAATCTCCGGGTTTTGCGATGCGGTGGATTTCCTCAGCAAGAGCGTCCGGGCTCTCCAGCGCGGCCACATCGCGGTGGCCATGGGCCCGCACGCCTTCCACAAGGGCGTTCTTGTCCATGCCGGGAAGCGGACTTTCCCCCGCCGCATAAACATCGGCAATGCGCACGATGTCGGCATCATGGAAGCAGGAGCAGAACGGGTCGAACAGGCTGGACAGGCGGGTATAACGGTGAGGCTGCATGACGGCGATGACGCGTGCATCCCCGGCGGCTTCACGGGCGGCCTTGAGAACCGCCATGATTTCCACGGGGTGATGGGCATAATCGTCAATGATGGTGATGCCGCCCACTTCGCCGGTTTTGGTAAAGCGGCGCTTGACCCCCTCAAAATGGGCGAGGCTGTCAAGGATGACCGCATCGGGAATCCCCAGTTCAATACCAACGGTGATGGTGGCCAGTGCATTGAGGACATTGTGCTGGCCAAACAGGTTGAGGCGGACATTCGCAAGGGTGCGGGCACCGCCCTTGCCTACCCGGTCGGAAACCTGCACATCATAGGTAATTCCATTTTTGTCAGGCCGGATGCCCATGGCGCGGATATCGGCCTGGGGCGTTGTGCCGTAGGTGATGATGCGGCGGTCCGTGACCTTGGAAACCAGGGCCTGGACTTCCGGATGGTCAAGGCAGAGGACGCCGAAGCCGTAGAAGGGCAGTCCCGCGACAAAATCATGGAAGGCTTCCCGGATCTTGTCGAATGTTCCGTAATGGTCGAGATGTTCCGGGTCGATGTTGGTGACCACGCCAATGGTGGCGGGCAGGCGCAGGAAGGTGCCGTCGCTTTCGTCCGCTTCCGCCACCAGCCAGTCGCCCTTGCCGAGGCGGGCGTTGGTGCCAAGGGCGTTAATGATGCCGCCGTTGATAATGGTTGGGTCAAGACCGGCCTTGTCCAGCATGGTGGCCACCAGCGAGGTGGTGGTGGTCTTGCCATGGGTTCCGGCGATGGCGATGGACCATTTCAGGCGCATGAGTTCGGCCAGCATGTCGGCCCTGCGCACCACGGGCAGACGACGCTTGCGGGCTTCCACCATTTCCGGGTTTTCCGGGGTGACTGCGGAGGAATACACCACCACGGCCGCATCTCCGACATTTTCCGCCGCATGGCCGGTGGCCACGGGAATGCCGAGATCGCGCAGGCGCTGGCAGTTGGCGTTGTCGGACAGGTCGGAGCCCTGCACCTTGTAGCCAAGGTTGTGCAACACTTCCGCGATGCCGCTCATGCCGATGCCGCCAATGCCGATGAAGTGCATGGGGCCGGTTTCCAGGGGGATGGTCCTCATGACAAGGGTTCCTTTCCGGGCAAGAGGGACAAAACGGTTTCGCAGAGTTTTGCGGAGGCATCGGGCATGGCCCAAGCCTTGGCGGACGCTGCGGCTGTTGCGAGTTTTTGCGGGTTTGTCATGGCATCCGTCAGGAAGTCCGCAACCGCTTTGGTCGTAAAATTCCCATTGGATATGTGCCAGCCGCCGCCAGCTTCGACAAGGCTATGGGCGTTTGCCGTCTGGTGGTCGTCCATGGCGAAGGGATAAGGCACCAGCAGGGCCGGACGACCGATGACCGCCAGTTCGGAAATGGTCGAGGCACCTGCCCGGGCAATGGCCAGCTGGCAGGACGTGATGCGCTCCGGCATGTCGGAGAAGAAGGGGGCAGTTTCTGCATGCACGCCTAGTTCGGCAAGGCGGGCCTTGATGATTTCCATGTCATCGTTGCGGCATTGCAGGGTGAGGCGGATGCGCAGGCGCTGGGCTTCCGGCATGAGGGCAAGGGCTTCCGGCACCACCTGTCCGAAAATGCGCGCACCCTGCGAGCCGCCGGTGACAAACAGGTGGAAAGGTTCGTTGCCCTGTGAGGGAGCATAGGGGATTTTTGCAGCGGCAAGGATGGCTTCGCGGACGGGATTGCCCACCCGGAGGGTGGGGATGCCGCGTGGCATTTTGCCAACATGCGGGAAGGCGGTGGCAATGAGTTTGGCCCACCGTGCGAACACGCGGTTGGTGCGTCCCAGGATGGCGTTTTGTTCCTGCAGGATGAAAGGGGTTCGGGTCAGGATCGCGGCAGCGATGGTGGGCATGGAGGGGTAGCCGCCGAAACCGACAATGAGAGCAGGACGCAGGCGGCGCAGCATGCGGATGGCATGGATGGTGTCGATGGTCATGCCGGCGAGCGCCTTGAGGCGCGTTGCCACGCCGCCGGTGGTGTTTTGCCGGGTCACAATGGTAATATCCATGCCGTCCGGCAGGTTTTGATAATTGGCGCCGCGGCTGTCGGTTGCAAGGACAACCGACAGGCCGCGGGCCAGTATTTCCCTGGCAAGGGCACTTGCAGGGAAAAGGTGTCCGCCGGTGCCGCCGGCGGCAAGAATGATGCACTGTGTCATGACAGGGCGCCTCCGGGACGTTTGCGGGTGAGGGAAAGGATCATCCCCATGCCGAGCCCCAGCGCCAGGAGCGATGAGCCGCCATAGCTGATGAAGGGCAGGGTCATGCCCTTGGTGGGTATGAGGTGGAGCGAGGATCCCATGTGGATCATGGCCTGCAAGGCAAACTGGGTCAGGAGGCCTCCGCCCGCGAGCAGGACGAAGAGGTCTTCACTGTGCAGGATGCGGGACATGCCGCGCAGGACGATGAAAGCGTAAAGGGCGATGATACCAAGCGCCATGATCATGCCGAATTCTTCCCCTGCCACCGAGAAAATGAAGTCGGCATGCGCATCGGGCAGGTGCCATTTCACCTGGCCCTGTCCGGGGCCGGTTCCAAACAGGCCGCCATTGGAAAAGGCTTCAAGGGAGCGCTGCACCTGGTAGGTGTCGCCGGAGGCGGGATCAAGGAAACGGTCGATGCGGCTGGTGACATGGGGCAGGAACATGTAGGCACCACCAATGCCGCCAAGTCCCAGCAGGCCAAGACCGATCACCAGCATGATGGGCATGCCGGCCAGAAAAAACTGGCAGCCCCAGATGGCGGTGACAACGACAGTCATGCCAAGGTCGGGCTGCATGAGCAGTAGGGAAACAATGACGGCATAAAGCCCGATGGATATGCGGGTGCCGGGGAAATTTTGCAGGCAACGCCCCTTGGCGAACAGCCATGCGGCGACAATGGCAAAGGCCGGCTTGATGAATTCGGAGGGCTGGAGGGAAAACCCCATGATGTAAATCCAGCGTCGTCCCCCCTTGACTTCGGCCCCGAACAGCAGGGTTGCGATCATGAGCGGGATGAAGACGACGAGCAGGGCCAGACCCGTGCGCCGCACGCCGCGCGGGGACAGCAGGGAGGTTCCCATCATGAGGATGAAGGAAACGCCCAGCAATACAACATGCCGCTTGATGAAGTAATAGGAGGGCAAACCAATGCGGATGGCAACGGGTGGACTTGCGGCCGCAACAAACATGATCCCCATGGCCATGAGCAGCAGGATGGCGGCGAGCAGCCACCGGTCCACGGTCCACCACCACTGGCCAATCATCGAAGTGTCTGTGCGGGCAAGATGCGGCATCAGGCCTCCCCTGCTTCTTCAAGCTTGTGGACAAGGCTGATGAAGACTTCGCCGCGATGCTCAAAACTGTTGAACTGGTCAAAGGATGCGCAGGCCGGGGATAGCAGGACAACACCATGTCCGGCGGCCTGTGCCATGTCATGCGCCTTTTCAAGAGCGGTTTTCATGGTTTGGCAGCGGGTATGCGGCATGCCGTGCGCAGACAGGTATCCGGCAAAAGCGTCTTCGGCCATGCCAAACACAAAACTGTGGTGGATACGGTTGTTGTAAAGGGCGAGGTTTGCCAAGCCGTCGGATTTCGGTTTGCCGCCGACGAGCCAGTATATGTCTGCAAAGCTGAGCAGGGCCTTTTCCGCGGCATCGGCATTGGTGGCCTTGCTGTCATTGATGTAGGTGACCCGGCCGATGATGGCCACTTCCTGCTGGCGATGCGCCAGACCGGGAAAAGAGACAAGGCCACGGGTGATGGCATCTTCGGAAAGGCCGAGCGCCTTGCAGGCCGCCCACGCAGCCGCAGCGTTTTGTGCATTGTGCCGGCCACGCAGGTGGGGGGCATCCTTCATGTCGAAAACAGCGTTCTCATGGTCGCGGACAATACCGTCATCCAGTACGGAAATACCAGAGGGTTGCGGGGTTTCAAGCGACAGGGGGACGGGGGCGGGCAACCGGCTGGCGATGGTTCGGCAGAAATCGTCATCCACGCCAATGATGGTGGTGCCCTTGCCTTTGGGGCTCCTGAAAACCATTTCCTTCACGGACGCATATCCTGCCATGTTGCCGTGGCGGTCGAGATGGTCGGGCGTGATGTTGGTCAGGATGGCAACCTCAGCGGCCATGGAGGGGGTGAGTTCCAACTGGTAGGAAGACATCTCGATGACGAAGGTTTCGGCATCATCGGGGAAGGCAAGGACAGGGTTGCCAAGATTGCCGCCTACGGCAACCTTCCGGCCCGTGCTTTCAAGAATGTGGGCAATGAGGGCCGTTGTGGTGGATTTCCCGTTGGTGCCGGTGATGGCAACGATGCAGGCCTCCGGTTTTGCCCGCAGGAGCAATTCAATATCGCCAATGATGGGAATGCCAAGGCTTTTGGCCCGGGCCGCCACCGGATGGGGGACAGGCAATGTGTGGGGAATGCCCGGCGCAAGAATCAGGGCGCTGACACCCGTCAGGTCGGTGGTTGTGAGTTTTTCAATGCATGCGCCCAGCTTCCGGGCTTCCGCGCATTTTTCCGGGATGTCGTCAAAAGCCATGACCTTTGCGCCAGCCGAACACAGGGCAGCCACCGTTGCGAGGCCCGATTTCCCGAGCCCCATGACGGCGTATGTTCCTGCGGATATGGCGGAAAGGTTGATCACGTTTTGGTTACCTCAGCTTCAAGGTGGAAAGGCCCAGCAGGGCGAGAACAATGGCAATGATCCAGAAACGGATGACGATGGTGGATTCTGCCCAGCCCAGCTTTTCAAAATGGTGGTGCAGGGGGGCCATGCGGAATACGCGCTTGCCGGTGAGCTTGAAGGATGTCACCTGTACAATGACGGAGACCGCTTCCAGGACAAACAAGCCGCCAATGATGGCCAGCACCAGTTCATGCTTGGTGATGACGGCAAGAATGCCGAGACCGCTGCCCATGGCAAGGGATCCCGTATCGCCCATGAAGACCATGGCGGGCGGGGCATTGAACCAGAGGAAGCCAAGGCTGGCCCCAACCAGGGCACCGCAGTAAATCGCCAGTTCTCCCGATGCCGCAACATGGGGCAGCTGGAGGTAGGCGGCAAAATCGGCGCGGCCGGTGAGGTAGGCAATGATGCCAAAGGCGCCAGCGGCGAACATGACAGGGCCAATGGCCAGGCCATCGAGGCCGTCGGTGAGGTTGACGGCATTGCTGGCGCCCACAATGACAAAAACGGCAAAGGGCAGGAAGAAGGGGCCCAGGGGAATAATGAGGTTCTTGAAGAAGGGAACGGCAAGATCCGTGGCCTGTGTGCCATCGCTGGCGAGCAGGAATGCAATGACGCCAAAACTGGCAATGACAACCTGGCCCAGAAGTTTCAGACGTCCCGGCAGCCCTTTGCGATTACGGGTAAGCTTGAGCCAGTCATCAAGAAAGCCGACCATGCCGGTCATGAGGGTGACAAGCAACACGGTCCAGACATGGGGGTTGGAGAGGTCGGACCACAGCAGGGTGCTGACGGACAGGGTGATGAGGATCATGAGGCCACCCATGGTGGGTGTGCCTTTTTTCTTCAGGTGGGTTTCCGGCACGTCCTCGCGCACGGTGTTGTCAAGGTTCTGGTGACGCTTGAGCCAGCGGATGACGGCCGGGCCAATGAGGAAACTGAGAATGAGCGCCGTCAGGATGGCCCCGCCAGTCCGGAAGGTGATGTAGCGGAACAGGTTCAGGATCTTGAACTGTTCAGCCAGGGGGACGAGGAGGGTGTAAAGCATGGGTTATCCTTTGGGGCTTTCAGGAACTTGGGGTTGGTGCAGGGCGGTAAGGGCTTCCACCACACGGGACATGCGGCTGCCAAGGGATCCCTTGACGAGAATCGTGTCTCCGGGCCGGACGGCCGAAAGGATGATGGGGGTCAGGTGATCGCTGTCGGTGGCATGTCCGCCGCGCAGGTTTTCCGGCAGGGAGGCAAAGAGCGCCGACATGCGCGGGCCGCAGGTGAACACGAGGTCCACACCGGCTTCGAGGATGGGACCCTCCAGGCCGATATGCATGTCGTGGGCATACTGGCCGAGTTCGAGCATGTCGCCCAGAACCGCAATGCGGCGGCCTTCGGGGTTTGGAAGGCGCATGCCAGCCAGAACCTTGAGGGCGGCTTTCATGGCGACGGGGCTTGCGTTCCAGCTTTCATCAATCAGGGTGAAGGTGCCGCCGGGGATGGTGATGTGGCGGCGTGACCCCCGGCCTTCCACAGGTGTCAGGGCGGCGAGGGCCTCGGCTGCGCGGGGAACGTCAACATCAAGGGCCGAAGCTGTCGCCATGACAGCCAGGCTGTTGAGAACCCAGTGCTTGCCCGGCAGGGAAATCTTGTAGTGGAGGATCTGGCCCATGATGTCGGCGGTAATCTCACTGGAATCCGGGGCGAGGGAACATCCCAGCAACCGGCAATCAGCCTTGCCGTGTTCGCCAAAGGAGATGATGCGGCCTGCACCGTTCCGCATGGCGGTTTCGGACATGCGGTCAAACAGGGGCGAATCCCGGTTGAGGATTGCGCATCCTCCGGGGGCAAGGGCCTTGAAGACTTCACATTTTTCATCGGCAATGGCTTCAAGCGACGTGAAGTTTTCGATATGGACCGGCTCCAAAGTGGTGATGACAGCGACATGCGGCTTGATTTGGGCCGCGAGCGGGCCAATTTCACCGGGATGGTTGGTGCCAATCTCGAAAACGCCGAATTCGGCTTCGCGCGGGAGGCGGGCAAGGGAGAGGGGAACACCCAGGTGATTGTTGAAGCTGCGGGCGCTCCAGTAAGTGGGGGCAATCAGTTCAAGGGCTGCACCCAGGGCGAATTTGGTGCCGGTCTTGCCAACGGATCCGGTGATGGCAATAATGCGGGCGTTGCTGCGGGCCCTTGCGGCGTGGCCAAGCTTGGACAGGGCTGCAAGGGTGTCGTCAACCTGGAGAAGGGGCACATTGTCCATGACCCATTTGGGCCGCTGCGAGACTATGGCGGCCACGGCGCCGGACTGGATGGCGGACTGGACATAGTCATGGCCATCGGAATTGCGGCCCTTGAGCGCAACAAAGATGTCGCCGGGGCGGCACATCTGGCTGTTGATGGAAATTCCCGTGGCTTTAAAGGGCAGGGTTGCAACGCCGCCTGTGGTGGTGGCCGCTTCTTCGGATGTCCACAGGACAGGGGGATTGTCTTTGTTCATGGTGTCTCCTGCTCCTTGAGCGCTGCCCGGACTTCGCTGGCATCGTCAAATGGACGTATGGTGTTTCCAATGATCTGGCCCTGTTCATGCCCCTTGCCCGCAATGACGAGGACATCACCGGTTTCCAGCAGGGAAACGGCGTGGCGGATGGCTTCCGCGCGATCGCCCATTTCAATGGCGCCCGGACATGCGGCCAGGATTTCCTGACGGATGGGGGCGGGGTTTTCGCTGCGGGGGTTGTCATCGGTCACGAGGACAATGTCGGCAAGACGGTTTGCAATTTCCCCCATCATGGGGCGCTTGCCACGGTCACGGTCACCGCCGCAGCCGAAGACGACGGCAAGGCGGCCAGAGGTATGCGGGCGCAAGGCGTTCAGCAGGGTTTCCAGGGCATCCGGCGTATGGGCGTAATCGACATAAACCGGCGCGCCGGAAGGATGGGTCGCGGCCAGCTCGATGCGTCCGCGGACGCCGCGCAGCTGGCCGAGTTTGGGAATGACGTCCCCTGGGGACAGGGTTTCGTCAGAAAGGATGAGTCCGAGGGCGGCAAGGATGTTGGAAGCCTGGAAAACCCCTGCCACCGGGACATCGATGCTGTAAGGGCGTCCGAAAACCTCGATATCGAGATGCTGTCCGGCCGGATGGGGAACCGTATGGACAAGACGGAGATCCAGGCCCTTTTTTCCAAAGGTGAGGACGCGGATTCCGCGAAGCCTGCAAGTTTCAAGAATATGCGGGCTGGCCGGGGAATCAGCATTGATGACGGCTGTTGCATTTTCAGGAAGAATCTCTGAGAACAGCCGGTTCTTGGCAACCGCATAGGCTTCCATGGTCTGGTGGTAATCCAGGTGATCGCGGGTCAGGTTGGTGAAAGCGGCGGCGGTCAGGCGCACGCCATCGAGACGGCGCTGGTCGAGCCCATGGGAGGAGGCTTCCATGGCGAGATGGTTCACGCCATGGCGCGTGAGACGGTCAAGGGTTTCGTGCAGCTTGACAGGATCCGGCGTGGTGTGGGTGCCTGAGGCCCCCAAGCCGCCGGGCGCGCTGATGCCAAGAGTTCCGACGGACGCGGCAGGAAAGCCAATGGCGGTCCAGAGCTGTTCACAAAACTGGACGGTTGACGTTTTGCCATTGGTGCCGGTAACAGCCACAAGGGTTGCGGGCTGGGCGGGATAGAATGTGGCGGCCAGATGGGCAAAGGCGCGTCGTGCATCCGGATCCGTGATGAGAGTGGCCCGGGCACCTTCCGGCAGGGTTGTGCCATCAGGGGCGAGAATGGCAATGGCGCCGGCGTCCAGGGCTGCCTGGATGTAGGTGCGGCCATCAGCCTTGGCGCCGGTCAGGGCGGCAAACAGGAAGCCGGGTTTGACGGCGCGGGAATCGCTGGTGATGCCGGAAAGCGGGATTTCATGATTAAAAGACAACAATTTGCCGCCCTCCCTTGGTTGGAGCCGGATCAATGTAAAGGCCGCTGGCAATTTCCGGTGCGGTTTCATCAAAAGGCCGGATGCCCAGCAGCGGTGCCATGCGACCGATGATTTCCCCGATGGCCGGGGCAGCTACCCATCCACCGGTGGTAAAGCCATAAGTTTCCGGGATGCCCTTGGGTTCATCAATCGATACCAGGAGGACATAACGTGGATCCTGCATGGGGAAGGCGGAAAGGAAAGAGGACAGGTTGGCCTTGCGGTTGTAGCCACGTCCTGCGGCTTTTTCAGCGGTGCCTGTTTTCCCGCCCACGACATAGCCTTCGGCCGCCGCCTGTTTTCCGGTACCTTCCGACACCACCAGGCGGGCAATCTTGCGCATGGTCATGACGGTTTTTTCGGAAAAGATGCGCGGGCTTGTGGCATTGTCATTTTTTCCGGCCACCAGCGTGGGAGCGTGCAGGATGCCATCGGTAATGACAGCGGAAAAGGCGGATGCCATCTGGATGGGGTTGACGGCAAGGCCATGACCGAAGGCAATGGTCATGGTGTTGATGTCACGCCAGCGGGAGGGGACCAGCGGGGCTCCGACTTCGGGGAGTTCAACCGGGGCCCTCTGGGTAAGGCCCAGGGCTTCCAGATAGGCGCGGAAAATGGGTGTGGTGGTTTGCAGGGCAATTTGTGCGGCGCCGATATTCGAGGAATACATGATGACTTCCGGCATTGACAGCCAGCGGCTTTCCGGGTGGCTGTCGCGGATGGTGAACCGGTCAACCTTCAGGGGTTTGCGGGCGTCATAAAGGTCGGTGGGGAGGGCCTGGCCGGATTCCAGGGCGGCCGCTGCCGTAAACATCTTGAAGGTGGATCCCATTTCATAAACGCCAAGGCTGGCGCGGTTGAAACGGGCATCATCACTGGCCTTGCCGGGGTCATGCGGGTCAAAATCCGGCAGGGAAGCCATGGCGATGATTTCCCCGTTGCGGGTGTCAAGAACCAGCCCGCTGCCGCCCAAGGCGCTGAACCGCTTGATGGTTTTGCGGATTTCCTCGTGCAGGATGGACTGGATGCGCAGGTCAAGGGAGAGACGCAGGGGCGCTGGATGTGTTGCCAGTTCGTCATTGAAGGATTTTTCAATGCCGGCAATGCCATTGCCGTCAATATCGGTGTAGCCGACAATGTGGGCGGTGAGGTTTCCAGCGGGATAAACCCGACGCTCCTCTTTCTGGAAATCAAGGCCGGGGATGCCCAGGCGCAGGACATCGGCCTGCTGGCGCGGGGTCAGGTTGCGCTTGATCCAGACAAAATGCTGTTTGCCTGAAAGCTTTTTGAAAACATCGTCACGATCAAGGTCGGGGAAGGTTTCGACCAGACGGGTGGTTGCTTCGTCTGCATCGGGAAGGTTGCGCGGATCGGCAAACAGGGAAGCGGTGGCCAGCGATGTGGCAAGGATCTGGCCGTTTCGGTCGGTGATGGTTGCCCTCGGGGTGCCGGGTTTAATGACAACTTGCGTTGAAGTTGTCTTGGCCGGTTTCTGGGGACTTTCCGAAAAGGTGAGCATGCCCAGCCGGCCTGCGATGACAAGCCATGCGCACAGGAAGATGAGGCCGACCGCGATAAGGCGGATGCGTGCCATTTCGATGTCGGAGGTGGGGGCATCCGGCTGGTGTACGGGCTGGCCATGGATGGTCACACGGGATTTGCGGATATGGAACCCCATCAGATTCCCTCCCGATGTGAAGCCAGGCTGGCCAGCAGGGGTTCCGAAAGGGGGATATCGCCAAAGTGGACGATCTGGTGGCCCTTGAGAGGGGCAAGGGTCAGGTATTTCCCGGCCAGTTCCCGCAGGCGGTCGGGATTGTTCACATAGGCCCATTCTGCCTCAAGGATGCGGATGTTTTCCTCGACCGAAAGGGTTTCGGCCTTGATCTGGCGCAGTTCACGGCCAAGGGATTGGACCCGGTAACTGACATGGTATTGGGTACCGGCCAGCAGGGCGATGGCAAGGAACCACACGAGGAAGGACAGGCGGCGGATCATGCGTCACCAGCCTTTTCCGGCATGGTCCGCTTTTCGGCAATGCGCAACCGGGCGGAACGGGCGCGGGGATTGCGGGTGCATTCCTCTGTACCGGGGATGACAGGCTTGCGGCCAACAAGAGTGAGTTCCGGGGCGGTTTCGTGTTTTTGGGGCAGGTGGCGGGAGGTGTTGCCATCGCCGCCGGAGGCCGCGCGCAGGGCATTTTTGACCAGGCGGTCTTCCAGGGAATGGAAGGAAACAATGGCCAGGCGTCCCCCCGGCAACAGGAGGCTGGGCGCGACCTCAAGTATCCGGGTGATTTCGCCGAGTTCATCATTTACGGCAATGCGCAGGGCCTGGAAGCTGCGGGTGGATGGATCAATGCGGCCATCGCCGCGGCCCATGACCTTGCGGATGATGCGGGAGAGGTGTCCCGTGCGGGTGATGGGCGTTTCCTTGCGGGCCTCCAGGATGGCCTTGGCAATGCGGCGACTGGCACGTTCCTCGCCATACTGGAAAAGGATGTCGGCTAGATCCCCTTCGGAGGCCGTGTTGACGATGTCGGCGGCGGTTTGTCCGCCTGTTGTCCCTTCCATCCGCATGTCCAGCGGGCCATCAAGCCGGAAGGAGAATCCCCGTTCAGGCAGGTCAAGCTGGGGGGAGGAGACGCCAAGATCAAGGGTGATGCCATCCACCGGGCCGGGCAGGAGTTTGGTCATGTCACCAAAACGGCCCTGAATGAGGGTGAGGCGGTCGCCATAGGCCGGGGCCCATTCCCTGGCAGCGGAAATGGCGGCAGGATCGCGGTCGATGGCAATGACGCGGCAGTCGGCCGCCGCCAGGATGGCGCGTGTGTAACCGCCAAGACCCAGGGTTCCGTCCACATAGGTTTTTCCGTTGCGGATGTTCAGGGCCTCAAGGACTTCTGTCAGGAGAACAGGATCATGCGTGCCAGCCATGGGAACAAACGGCATGCCGGAGGCAGGAAGGGTTGTGTGGGTGACCGGCTTGGCGTCTGTCATGGCCGGCCCCGTCAAGGTTCAGTTTGGGGCGCCTTGCCGGGAATCGTCAGGCCTTTATTTTTAACGCGCGCCCTTGCGTCGGCCTGGTGTTTTGCAAGGGCTTCCGGTGTCCAGATCTGGAAGGTGGGGCCACGACCGCAAAAAGCTGCGGTTTCCGTGATGCCGGCATGTTCGGCCAGAGCCGCGGGCAGGGTGATGCGGCCATCGGCGTCAAACGCCAGTGGCACGCTGTCGCCAAGAATGGTGGCGGCGAGGTCATCCTGTTCGTCGGAGAAAAGGTCGAATTGCCCGATTCGCGCACTCAGCTGTTCCATTTGTTCACGGCTGAAGCACTCAAGTGCCGGTGCCTTGAACGACTTGAAAACAATAATGCCCTGGAATGTCTGGTTGCCGAGTTCGCTGCGGAATGACGCTGGCACCGAAACACGTCCTTTTCGGTCGATCCTGTTTGTATATGTGGACGTGAAAAGTGCCATGGATACGATGCGCCACCGCCAGAAGTTTGCCCTTGCTTTTGCGCGCCTTCCCAAATTTGCCGTCCTTGCACGGCGGGAGGGAACGCATCCCTTTTGAATGGGATAATATGGGATAACATGGGATGAAATGGGATGTCAATGTTATTTTTGGAAAAAAGTTTGCAATATCAATGGGTTTTGGGGGATGGCGACGCCCGGTTTTGGTTGGGAGAAATATTGATATAAAATAAGGCCTTGGAGATCGGTCTTCATGTGCTGCTGCGCAACGTTCTTCTTGTGTTCTGGTTTTTGGGGGGATACTGAAACCAGTTAACCAATTATGAACGATTTTTGTAATGATAATAAGAATATCGAGTTTGGAACCTGAGATAAAAGGGTGGTGCTTCCATGAAAAAGATTCTGGCTTTCCTGATGTTGCTGTGTCTTGCAAAGCCATCTCTGGCGGCGGCCCCCTCCTATTGGTTGCGGAACAACATCTGCAATCCGGCCACCGATTCTGCCTGCGCTGATTGGGTGGCTGCCCGCGCCCATGCCAAACTGGCCATCTCGGTGGATCCTTCCGGCGCGCCGGCGAATGCCATGGACATTCCAAATGGCGACCTGCCCGGCGCCTCACCTGGTCCAGCGGCCATGTTCACGGTCACCAATGCGGGGGGCGAGGATACGGGCGTTCTTTCCGTTGCGCTGGATGGCGAACATTTTTCCTATGCGGGCATCAACACCTGCACGGGTGCCACGCTGGCCCGCAATGCCAGTTGCAGCATCACCGTCCAGCCCATCGCTAATGACAATGGCACCTATTCCGGCACGCTCACGGTTTCGTCCGCGCCGGGCGGCACTGTGGTTCAGACGCTTTCGGGCACGGCTTCCGATTTCCTGCCGCCCGATCCGTGTGATCCGTTCAATGCTCCGGTGGTTGGTACAACCTGTAGTGACGGTTCGGTTTATGCCGGCGTGCACCTGTCGGTGCCCATGTTTACGCAGCCTTGCGACGAAGGTCAGAGCCTTGTGGGCGGCGTCTGCACCGGAACGCGGCTGTTCCTGCCTTATGGGGCTTATGGCATCATTGTTGGGGCCAGTTCGCTGGATGATGGTCTTTCCAACACCGAGCTGCTTATGGCCTATGATACCCCGGCGGCCGACAGCTGCCGTTCCCATGGCGGGGGATGGTATTTGCCCGCGCGCAGCGAGGCTTATGCGCTTTATACAAATCGTACAGCTATTGGGGGTTTCAGCACGTCCGAGTACTGGTCGTCTTCAGAGTATGCTTCTCCGCTAAATTATGCGTATGTCGTCAGTTTTTCTTCCGGATCCATCAATGGTGGTGATACCAAGACCATCACCAACAATTATACCCGTTGCGTGCGCAAGGGCTGGCCATCCGGCATGCTGTCGGTGAGCGCTTCCTCCCCGTCAAAATTCATGAACCTTTCAGATGGTGTACCCGTGAATGCAGACCTGATAGTAACGGTGGCCAATGTGGGCTTGCAGGGAACGGGAATCCTCTCCTCCACGCTTTCGGGCGATACCGCCCATTTTATGGAGGTGGAAAACACCTGCAGGGGTATTGACCTTTTCCCCGGCTCCACCTGCAGCATTACCCTGCGTCCACAGGGCGTTTATGAAGGGCTGATCTATACCTATTCCGGCACCTTGCAAATCTCCGGATCGGCCGTGGCTTCGCGGAGCCTGGCCCTTTATGGGGAATCTTCCGGCACCTGGCGCGTGGCCTGTTCCACCTCCAAGGTGCCGGGCTGCGAAGCGCCGGATGGTGCGGTTTATGCCGGCGTTTCCGACAGCGCGGACATGTATGTAAAGCCTTGTGATGAAGGCATGACGTCCGGTGGCGGGTATGCTTGCTCCGGCACGCGCCTGAAATTCAGTAGTTTGCAGACTGCTGTCGTGACGGGAGCGTCTTCCAATACCGATGGTTTGGGGAATACCGACATTCGTGTGGGGCATGATGCGCCGGCGGCTGACCGCTGTCGGGCGCTGGGAGCGGGCTGGTACCTGCCCGCGCACAACGAGCTGCAAACGCTTTATGACAACCGGATCGCGCTGGGCGGGTTTGAGCTTTCCACGTCATCCCTGTATTACTGGAGCTCCACGGAATTTTTGTCCAGTTCATACACATGGATCCAGTTTTTCCAGAGTGGAGGGGCAACGTATACAACTTCCACAAATACGGCTCTGATGCGCTGCGCCCGCAAGGACTGGCCGTCGGCCATGCTGTCGGTTTCGGCCACGTCGGGCAATCCGACGACCATGAATGTGGTGGATGGTGTGGCATCGGGCGATGTGGTGTTTACGGTGCGTAATGTCGGGCCCGATGCAACAGGCGGCATTTCCAGCAGTATCGCCGGGGATACGGCCAATTTCACGGAAGTTGCGAATACCTGCACCAGTCTTGCGTCTGGCGCATCCTGCGCCATCACCGTGCGGCCACAGGCGCCGGTCATCGGCCGCATGAACTACAGCGGCACCCTCAACGTATCGGCCAGCCCGGGCGGCACGCATGTGCGCCCCATGTCCGGCCTGAGCAGTAGTGATACCCGCGCGGAATGTGGGGATCCGCTGGTGATTGGCTGCCGCATGCCGGGGGGTGAGGTGTATGCGGGCCTGACGCCGGATGGCAACGTGCCCATGTATGTATCGCCCTGCGATGCCGGGCAGTCAGGCGCCGATTATGTCTGTGCGGGCACCCGTTCCACCCTGGCGTGGGGGCCGGCCGGTGTGGATATCGGCACGCTTGGGCAATATACGGGCAAGGCCAACACCGCAACGCTGGCGGCGCGGGCAGATGCGGCCAGCTATGTTGCCGCCTCCTATTGCGCCAATCTTGTAGCCCATGGGTATGACGATTGGTACCTGCCGGCGCGGTATGAGCTGGCCGCCTTGCAGACGAAGATGTACTTGATCGGCAATTTCGATACGGGTTCCACCCGGTATTGGAGTTCCTCTACGTCGAGTACGTATTCTACAAATCTGCAGTTTAACAACGGGGATGGTTATAGCAGCCCCCGCACCGAGCTGAAATGGATCCGTTGCGCCCGCAAGTAGGCTGGAGCAGAAAGGGTTTGTGGCAAAGGGGGGGCGTTTCGCCCTCCCTTTTTTTGTGGGTGGGATGCCATGTCCGGGGAAGAAGTTTTTCCATCCGGCATGAACGGGCGGTGAGGTGGTGGCATGCCGCCACCGGGGCGGGTTCCGGACCGGAAGGGAAAAGCGCCAGACGGCCTGTAAGCCGGGTTTTGTCTTCGCTGCTTGCGCGGCGATGGATGACCATTCCTCTAGGATGCATGTTGCCATGCACCTCAAGCAACCTACCCGGACGGCACGCGGGAATGCGTGTGGATGCCTGTTTCACATCCGCCGTCCCTATTCGGTCTTGCTTCTGGCAGGGTTTGCCGTGCCACCTCCGTTACCGGAAGCGCGGTGCGCTCTTGCCGCACCCTTTCACCCTTGCCCGCAGACGCCTTTCGGCATGTACGGGCGGTTTGCTTTCTGTTGCACTGTCCCTGGGGTCGCCCCCGCCGGGCGTTACCCGGTACCATATTCCCGTGAAGCCCGGACTTTCCTCCCCGGCGCTTGCGCGTCGCGGCGGCCATCCGGCCATCTGGCAGGTTCGTTCCTAGCGGTTTTTTTCGATCAGCGCAAGCACCTGCCGCAGGCGGGCGATGGTTTTTTCGTCCGGCTTTCCTGAACGGTGTCCTGGCAGGAAGTGTTGCTGGAAAGCCAGAAGGATGGTTTCCGAAGATTCTTCCACATAGCCGTAACCGATGGCCGCCAGCAGGCGGCAGGCCTCTTCCGCAGGATCCGGTACGGAGATGGTAAATGTTTCTTCCTCTGGCCACAGGCCGGTTCCGGCCTTTGCCAGGCGGGCCCAGTCAAACCATTTTCCAGGGTCCTGCTTGCGCAGGGGCGCCACATCGGAATGTCCCAGCACGCGGCCTTTGGAGATGGCATGGCGGGCGATGATGTTCCGCGCCAGTTCTTCCAGCGTCGCCATCTGCACTTCCGGGAAAGGTTGGTTGCCGGAATTGTCCAGCTCGATGCCGATGGATCTTGAATTGATGTCGGATTCCCCAAGCCAGCAGGAGATTCCGGCATGCCATGCGCGCCGTGATTCGTCCACCATCTGGAAGATTCGCCCGTCCTTGCCAATGAGGTAATGGGCGCTGGCCTCTGCGGATGGATCGCACATCCGCGCGAGGGCGGATGTGGCGTCGGGCATGTTGGTGTAATGCAAAACCAACATGTCGATACCCGTTTTCCGTGCATTGTGATTGGGTGACGGATGGGGGATGACAGGCGAATGGGTTTTTGCTACAAGCATGAAAGGATTTTAAAACATTCAGGGGAAAAGTCCATGAAAAAGCTTATGGCATGCGCATTTATGCTTCTTGGCCTTTCGGGCTGCGTGACGGATGGGGCGACACCTGTCGGGCCAAGGCCGGAAACGGTGGAAATGCTGGTACGGCAGGGTGGCGAAGCCCGGTTCCTTGGCCGTGCCCATGGCATGGATGGCTGGCTGGTCAAGCTGGATGACAATGTGCGCGCCATGTATGTGGCGCCGGATGGCAAAGGTGTCGTGGTGGGCCTCCTGCATGATGGAAATGGTGAAAACCTGACCATCCGCCAGATTGAAGCCCTGGCGCTGGCTGACAAGCTTGCCAAGGCGGCTGAAACCGAAACGGCAAGGGGCATTGCCAATGTGCTGCCTGCTGAAAAGGCCGTGGAAGGTACTGCCGTTGCGGCTCCGGTGGCCGATCCTGCGCAGGCAGCCTGGGAAGCGGCGGAAAATCTCACCTATGTTTCCATCGGGGCTGAGGGTGCGCCGGTGGTTTATGTGATGTTCGATCCGCGTTGTTCCTTCTGTTCCATGTATCTGGCCGACCTGCTGGAAGGCCCCATCAGTACCCAGAAGCTCAATGTGCGTCTGCTGCCTGTTTCGGTTCTGGGAGAAGACAGCGTACGCATGGTAGCGTCCATGCTGGGCGCGCCTGTTCCGGCAGAAGCCATTTTGCGGCATGCCATTGGGCGGGGTGGGGAGCTTCCTGCACCAACGGAGGAAAACATGGCGGAAGTCCGTCATAATTCAGAGGTTCTTTCGTCTCTGGGGCTGCGCTCGACACCACGAACCATCTACCGGACACCCGCAGGGGAATATGGGGTTGTTACCGGTGCGCCAAAGGACATGGCGGCATTTGTCGGGCTTGTCACCGGGCCATGACAGACCTTTTCCCTTCTCCAGAAGGTGGGGCTGAACACCAGCGTCTTGGTGCGCGGGTGGCAGCCTTCATGCGCATGGGCGCTCCCCTTTTGGTGGCTGCGGCAGATGCCCGGTTCTGGGGGGATGAAAGTCCGGCGCGCAGCCTGCAAGAGGAGGCTGCCCTGTTTTCGCGCATGCTGGAATCGGCAGTGACCATTGGCCGTGCGGCAGCGGAACGGATTGGTGCCTGGAACCGTCCGGGAGATGATTGGGCGCGCTGGACTCTGGCTTCGGCTGCGGCGGGCCTGGTGGCCGCCCATTACAGGGCAACAGGGAAAGTCCTGGTTGCGTCGGAGGCGGGGCCCTATCTGGATGCGGTGGCCGAATCGGCGGGAATTGCCGGAGCGCGCGCGGATGCGCCGCCGGAACATGGGCCGGGAACCATGGATGTCCCCTTGTGGGTGGATATGGTCAGGGCCATGGGCCCGGTGGTGGCTGCCATTGCCCGCCATGCCTTTGCCCAGGATGAAGAGGCGTTGGCCGTGCGGGTGCTCACCCATTTGCGCAAGGGCACCGGGCGTGCGGTGGATAGGATTCTTGGGGATGCCCCGGATCCCGGGGGACGGGCGACTGCGTTTTCTGCCATGATGACGCTGGCGGGCGAGCTTTATGCCGAGTGTCATTATTCGGAAATGGAACGCATCCTTGCCTTGCCGGAGGATGAGCGTCAGGCTTATGCCGATGCGGAAGGCGAAGAGGAATCGCTGGTCTCCGTATTCCGGGCTTTTGATGCGCGGCTGTCCATGGTGTTTGTCGTGGCGCAGGCCGTGCGGCAACAGGGAGGCCTGTCGTGAGCATTTCGGCAGCTTCGCAGATTTTTGCCAAATGCCTGCTGGTGGCAGCGCAAACCTATAATGTTCCGCCTGCCGTCCTGATGGGGATCCATTATGTCGAGGGCGGGAAAGTGGGGATGCAGACCGGGCCGAACGTCAATGGAACCTATGATCTTGGTCCCATGCAGGTGAACACCATCTGGTTGCCGAAGCTGATGCGGGAGTGGCGGGTTGACCGCAGGACGGCGCATGCCTGGGTGCGGGATGACGTCTGTACCAATGTCGGTGTGGCGGGCTGGATCCTGCGGCAGAAAATCAACGAAGAGGGGGGATCTCTCGCCCGGGGGATCGCTGCCTATCATTCCAAGACGGCGTGGCGGGGAAAAGCCTATTTGAAAAAGGTTCTTTTGTCCATGTCCCGGCATGGCCTCATCCAGTTTGAAACCCGGAAAACGGTTCCGGTTATTCCGGCAAAGCGGCTGGAAGTGAGTGAAAGGTAAAAAAGGGGAGGGTTTTCTGTTGCATGTAGCCCCTTAATCTGCATAATATGTCACTGGTTTTTGGGTTTTTTCACGACAGGAACGGACGCACAGGACAAACCATGAAGCATCGTTCGCTCGTATATTCCATCGTGCCGCTTGCGGCACTTTTCCTTTCCGGGTGTGAGCTGCCTCCTCCGGTTGTCATCCCGCAGAATCCGGTGGAATCCCGGCTGGCGGATGCGGCTGGACGTGCGGCGGATGCCCTGCAGAAGCTGGCGGCTGTTGAGCAGGTCCGGAGTGGCGTGGTCGCAGAAGCGCCGGTGTCCAATGTTCCGCCGGAGCTGATGCAGCAGGTCAGCCTGACCTGGGTCGGCCCGATTGAGCCTGTGGTTCGCCGCATGGCGGAACGCATTGGTTATGGGTTCGACGTTCTGGGCGTTGCCCCACCGGTTTCGGTGGTTGTTGATGTCAATGCCGTTCGCCGTCCAGCCATTCAGGTGTTCCGGGATATCGGCCTGCAGGCTGGCACCCGGGCAGACCTGACCATTGATGCACAAAATCATGTTGTGGAGTTGCAGTATGCGCCGGTTTCTGGCTCGGACCGCTGAGGCTCTGGCCTGCAGCTTCCTGCTGGTTTTGCCAGCCGTGGCTGCACAGCCTGTGCCGCTCTCTTCCCTGCAGGAAATTGAAGCGCCGGCAGGTCTTTCCGAGGAGCTGTCCGGCCTCCAAATCCGCAATGATGCCATTCGGGAAGCCGCCCTTTCCTACGGTGCCCGTGGCGGTCTTTCCGCCCGCACGTTTGAATTGATGCTGGAGGTGGCCAAGTACGATACGGAGATGAGCCGGGTGTTTGATTTCCGGCAGCTGCTGGTTCCGGCTCCATCGGGAATGCTGATTGAACCGCCTGTCATTGATGAATCCCAGTATGCCCTCAAGGTTGCGCCGGAAGGCCAGGAAGCCGCTGTGGCCGATCGGGTGTTTGCGATTGACAAGCCTGCCCGCATTGTGTCCGCGCCGCGTGACTGGCGTTCCTATATTGAGCGGGAATGGGACATGGTGGAGCCGCCTGTTGCGGTTCTCTTGCCGCGGACGGACGAGGAACGGGCCAGTTGGCGCAAGTGGGTTTCTGAGGGCTGGAAAATGGGTTTCCAGCAGGCAGACGAGATTTTCCAGGCTGACCTGGACCGGTTGGTCAAGGATTATACCGGGATGGTGCGGTATCGCATGCTCTTGGCACAGGGCATGGTTTCCGCGCCTTATGCCATGCATCAGGACCGTGGCGTTACCGGCGGGGGCAAGGAAATGCGTGTGGGGGATCGCGCCATACGCATTACGGGCCCGTCACAGTTTGAACCGAGGGCGGAACGTTGGACACCGGCGGACAGGTAACAGAAACGCCGGATCCCGTTCCCGGGACATGGCCAGCTGAACCGCCCCGTATGCGGGATGAAGATCTCGACGCCCTGCTTTACTGGTGTGTGAATGAACGGGCCTCGGACATCACCCTGCAAACCGACCGACCTGTTTATGTTGAAGTGGATGGCAAGCTCCGTCCTGCAACCGTTCGTCCGTTGGACGCGGCCGACCTTTCGGTGATGCTCAACCGTGTTTATGGTGCGGAAGCGCTGGCCAAGCTGGCTTCTGGTACCGACCTCGACCTTTCCTACGAAATCCGGCTGGACCGTAATACCCGTAGCCGTTTCCGCGTCAACATCACGGCCATTTTGAGCCGTGGGCGCGATTCGGTGCAGATCACCATGCGTGTCCTGCCCAGCATGCCCCCCAGAATGCAGGATCTTGGCATCGAGCAGGAAATCATTGACGCGTGGGCGCCGCGGCAAGGCCTTGTCCTGGTTACCGGGCCAACGGGCAGTGGCAAAACCACCCTTCTGGCGGCGGGCTGCCGCATGCTGGTGGAGCGCGAACAGGGCTGCGGCAAGATGCTGACCTATGAAGCGCCGATCGAATATGTCTATGATGCGGTTACAGGCCCGCATAGCCTGGTGTCGCAAAGTGAAATTCCTCGCCATCTTCCCAGTTTTGCGGATGGGGTGCGCAACGCGCTGCGCCGGAAGCCGAACATTATCCTGGTGGGCGAATCGCGTGACCGGGAAACCGTGGCGGCAGCCATCGAAGCCGGACAGACCGGGCATCTGGTGTATTCAACCGTTCATACCATCGGGGTGGCGGCCACCATGCGCCGAATGGTGTCGGTGTTTGAGCCGGACGAGCGTACCGAACGCGCCTTTGCCCTGTTGGAAACAATGCGGCTCATTGTCACCCAGGCCCTGGTACCAAAAGTGGGTGGCGGCCGCGTTGGTGTGCGAGAATGGATGGCGTTTGATGATTCCATCCGTGATCGGCTGTTTGACATTCCGATTGAACATTGGACCACGGAAATCCAGCGCCTTGTGCCTGACCGTGGCCGGAGCATGGCAGAATCGGCCAAGCGCCTGTTTGAGGCCGGGTTGATTGACAAACGCTGGTTCTTCCTGCTGTCGCAGGAAACGGCAAGGGGGGGCTGATCCATGTCGGCAGACCTTCATTGGCGCAACACCATGAAACCCGCCCGGTTTTTTGCCCTGGATGCGCGTGCGGCGGCACCGTTTTTTGTGGTTTTGCTGCATGCCCGCAACTGGACATTTGCCGTGGCGATCATTGTCATCATCGTGTTTGTGGTGGCCGAGCGTCGGGGCCTGACTTTTGAAGCGGCCATCCGGGCCTTGCGTAGCTGGATTGTGGGGAACCGTCGTCCAGCTGTTATTTTTACAGATAAACGGCGCATGACGGAGTATCTTTCCTGATGTGGAAGAAACAGAAAGCCGTTGCATTGAGCGTGTTGAAAACGTATAACATGCAGTGAAGGTTGTGTGGCTGCATTCATTGTGTAGCTGCAGGGGAGTATCAATCATGCAGGAAGTCAGGTTCATGAAGCATCAAGCAGTTTTTTCCTTGGCCACCGCCCTGGCATTGGTCATGGCAGCCGGTACCGCCCAGGCGGGGTTCCAATGGGTTCCCCAGCCGGAAGTTGCAAAACCCGCCATGATGAATGCGCCGGTGGTGGAAGTTATCCCTGCACAGGACATGGCGCCTGTGGTTGAGATTGATGTTCCCGCCATTCGGCCTGCTCCGGCCATGGTGCCGGCAGCTGCGCCCATGGCGGAGGAAGACCTGCCGCCGTGGCTGGCCAAGGAATCCCCCGCTCTTCCCGTGGTTGTGGAAGAGGAGATGACTGTTCCGGAAGTGAAGGGTGTGATTGAAGCCCCCGTCATGGCTCCGGTGGTTGCTGAAGAACCGGCCCTTGAAGGGTTTGGCAAGAACATGCCGCTGGTTATCGCCATGCGGCAGATCGTGCCAACGGATTACCAGTTTGCTTTTGGATCTGGCGTCAACATGGGGGCGGCCATTACCTGGGAGGGTGGAAAGCCCTGGAATGTTGTCCTGAAATCGGTGCTGGAGCCCATGGGGCTTGGCCTGCGCGTTGTGGACAAGGTTGTCTATGTAGAAAAAATGGAAAACGGCAGGCCGGTTGAGGGCATGTTTGCAGCAGCCGTGAAGGCGCGTGTTTCCCAGGAACCACCTGTTATGGTGGAAAAGCCGTTGATTGAGGCTCTTCCTGCCCAGCCTGTGGTGGAAGTTGTTTCCGCCATGGGAGAGCCGATGGAAGAGGATGAATTGATGCCTGCGCTTGGAGAGGCTCCGGAATTGAGCTTCCTCCCCCTGCCTGTGGTGCGTGAAGTTCAGGAAGAAATTCGCGTACAGCCCAAATGGGTGATCGAACCCGGACGAACCTTGCGTGAGGTTCTGGAAGACTGGGGCCAGCAGGCAGATTGGGTTGTGGTCTGGCGCAGCGAACGGGATTACCTGATTGAATCCGGGGCCATCTTTGAGGGGGCTTTTGCGCAGGTCGCTGAAGAAGTCCTGCAGGCTTTTGCCCATGCCGAGCCGCCGGTGCGTGCCACGTTCTATCGCAACAAGACCTTGGTGATTGATGCCGAGGCGATGAGCGACCTGAACTGATTCTTGTCAGGATACGGATGAAGAGGGCGGCCATTTGGCCGCCCTTTTTATGTTTGGAAAGCCGTGCATGGGCCTATGCACAAGGGAATTTGGTAAGTTTTTGTAAAGAAGTTGGTGTAAACTGGAAGGCGTTGAGAAGGGTTCATTTTTTTTGAATGGAGTTGTTGAACAGCTTTTGAATTGTGTGCGTACCGGGAATTTTCCTCCTCCTGTTTGGTTGAAGGGATGTGCTGCATGGCTCGGACTGAACACCATATCAAAGCCCATTTACGGCTTATACCCGTCAAGGCATGTTTGTATGTCGTGCCACCCAAGGCCGAACGCCAACGCATAGCTAAACAGTTTGGCAAGATCCGAAAACAGTTTGCCAAGTTTCTGGCGGAAAATCATTTGGAGGATTTGCGTCGTCTGGGCATTTCCGAGGCCGAAATTGATATCATGCGGGAAACTGGACGGGGGCCAGAAGGATATACCGTCCACCATAAGCTTCCCCGCCATGGTGGCGGTACAAACGACTTTTCCAATCTTGTCCTGATTTCCAGAGCGATCCATTCCGATATCCATTATGAAATGGATCGTCAGCTTTTTGGATCAAAAAAACCGATTTCCCAGATGAAAACCGGGGATAGTTGCTGGATTGATATTCCTACGCCGGAAGGCATGATTTATATTCCGCCGGTTTTGCCCGCCCTGGATAACATCCCGGATTCCCTGCGTTTGAAGCTGCGTTGAATTTTTTGCATGGGCCCATGCGCGGATTTTTTTTAAAAGCGCTGGGCTTTCACGAGAGGCATGTTATGATGCCACCGAAACAAGAAAAATTCATGGAGTGAGAAGCGACAGGACAACCGTTTGTCCGGAGTGACGTGCCTTTCAAGAATCACTAGGAATATCAACCTCTAGCGATTGGAAGGAAAACAGGATGGCTGGGAAGGGCATAGACGTCATCACGACGTTTTGTTGCATGCCCAAGATTAACGTCCGATATACCGTTGCTTCCAAAGAGCAGCGTGATCAACGTCGTAATTATTACCATGATGTTGTTCGCAAGCAGTTTGCCAGTCACCTTGCCACACATCATGCTGAAAAACTCCGCATCCTGGGGATTCCCGAAGAGCAGATCACGATCATGCGTGACCGGGGCGAAGGGCCGGAAGGCTATAATATCCACCACAAGATTCCGCTGCATGCCGGTGGGACGAATGATTTTTCCAACCTGATCCTGATGCGGGCGGATTTGCATTGTCATCTGCACCGGTTTGTGGATGCGAAGATCCTGGGGCTCAAGGTTGGCAAGAGCCGGGATGTTGTCCTGCCTTTTCTGGAAGGGGAGGTCTGTTTTATGCAGCCGTGGAAACAGCCTGGCTGGAATCCCAACGCGCCTCTTCCTGTGCCGCCTTCCTCCTGTTGGGGGTGAGGCAGCATGGTTGTGAATGTTTCGGTGGAGACACTTTCATGGGCGGATGTTCGGGGTATCGCCCGGGCCTTGCATAAGGCTCATCCCATGGTTGACCAGTCACTTTTGACCCCCGAAGATGTGCGGCGCATGGTGGTGGAGCTTCCCGGGTTTTCCGACCTGCCGCAGCCGGAAAATGAAAACATGCTGGATACTGTTGTTTATGCATGGCTTCGGATCGAGAAAGAAGAATGGGAAAACGAATTGGTGGAAGATAATGCATGATATCCTGATGCAGCCCGATGTTCACGAGGAACGCACCCTGTGGGTGCCCTTGGGGGGCAACAACGAGGACACCATCGGCGGCAACAGCCATGCCATCATTCATGAATGGGTGGATGAGAATGGGGAAGGGCATCGTCAGGTTGTTCTGGTGGATGCGGGCAACCTGTTTGGTCGTGGCGGCAAGCATTCCGAATTCCTGCCCGTCCTGGATCCGTTCCTGACCCGGCGGGAGGATGAAGGCAAGGAATTCTCTCCCACCCATCTCCATGCATCGGCCATTTTCATTACCCATGCCCATGAAGACCATATCGCGGCGCTTCAGCATTACATCAACCGTGGCTTCAAGCTGCCGCCCATTTATTGCAGCAAGCTGACGTCCCAGTATGTGATGGATGACCTTGAAGAACTGATTTCCGACCCTGACCAGTGGCCGGAAATCCATGTGATGGAGCCGGGTGAGCGGGTGCAACTTGGAAAATTCACGACACGCGCCGTGCCGGTGAGCCATTCCGTATCGCAGTCTTTTGCCTACCAGGTGAAGACACCGGGAAGCAATCTCCTGTTCACGGGGGATTTCAAGATTGACCAGGATTTGCTTCTTGGGCCGATGACCGACCTCGGCATGCTTGCGGAAATCGGGCGTGAAGGTGTGGATGCTGTCATGATGGACTCCACCCGGGCCGATGTGCCGGGCTTCACCATGACGGAACATGCGGTACGGGAAACTTTCCGGCGGATCATGAAGCAAAATCCGGACAAGCGCTTTATCACGGCGGTCATGGGCCGGAATACCGAGCGTGTTGCGGGGCTGGTGAAGGTGGCAGCGGAAATGGGGCGCCAGATTGTTCATGAGGGGCCTGCGCTCAAGAAGACGCTTTATCTTTGCAAGCGTGCGGGGATTGACCTGCGGTCGTTGCATCCGGATGTGAAGATCCACGATGGCAAGAGCCAGTTGGCCCGGAAATTGGCCCCCAGCCAGATGGCAGGCATGATTACCGGAACCCAGGCCGAGATCAATGCCGCTCTTGATCTGGCATCGCGGGGAGATCACCGTCGTCTGCGGCTGGATCCGAAAACCGATATCCTGATCATTTCTGCCTCGCTCATTCCCGGTAATGAGGCGCGGGTGCATAAATTGGTTGCCGACTTGCGTGCCCAAGGTTTCATCGTCATTGTGTCCCGGGATGAAGACGTCGCTTCATCCGGCCATCCGGCGGCAGAGGATTGCAAGCTGACAGCGAAAACCACAAATGCCCGCATGGTCATTCCGGTGCATGGCTCGATTGCACACCGGACGGCCCAGTGCCGCAACATGGCAGAGATCGGCGTGCCCAGCCTGATGGTGGGGAATGGCAATATTGTGTGTTTCGGAGGGCCGCAAGGCACCCGGATTATCGGGCACCGGCCGCATGGCCTGATTGGCGTTCAGGAAAAGCGGGTGGGTTACAACAGTCCCGACAAGAATGACCCGAACGCGCCCAAGGTCCAGTATGCCTATGAAATGATCATGCAGAAACCGAAGCCTTTGGCCCAGCCAAAACCACCGGCGCCAAAACCGCCACAGCCGCGCTATGCGCCGAAAGACGATCCAGCACTGCTGTGACGGAGCCTTGCATTTTTTGCAGGGGTGGTGAATGAAAAGAACATGGCTGTTTGCGGGTTTTTCATGCGAAAATGTTCGTATGGAAGTTCCCTTTTTGTCCGGGAAAGGCAAAAAACATGTCGGAATGGATTGCATGGGTTGCGCTCGGCGGGACCAATGACCATGGCATCGGCGGCAACTGCGGCCTTCTCATTCATGGAGATGATTCCGGTGCGGCTCCGGAAATCCTCATGGTGGATGATGGCTTCAAGTTCGAGGACGGGCATGGCAAGTCCTACCCGGTTCTGGATGACTTCCTGCCCTATATCAAGGGCGTTCTCCTGACCCATTCGCACGGCGACCATATCGGCGGCATTTCGTTGCGCATGCCCCGGACGGAGGTCTATCCGCCCATCTACGGTTCGCAGATGACCATCAACGTGCTGGAGCACAACATCGAGCGCGAAGTGGATGAACGAATTGTGCGGGGGCTTGCACGCAACGTGGTGGCGCCCAGGGAAAGTTTCCGGGTTGGCGGGTTCGAGGTTGAGCCCGTGCTGGTCAGTCATTCCTCGGTCGAATCCTATGGCTATCATGTGAAGGTGGCGGGTCGGAGCGTTTTCTTTACCGGCGATTTCAAGTGGGATCTTGACATGCCGCTGGATAGCTCCACCGATGTGGCGCGCCTCATCGAGATCGGGAATGCGGGACTGGATGTCCTTTTTCCGGATTCGACGGGTGCCGACAATCCCGGCTTTACGCCCAAGGAATGGGCGGTCGCGGCCGATCTGGAAAAGCTGGTGCGCGACAATCCGCAGGTGACTGAGTTCATCATGCCCATCGGGGCAACCGCGCATCAGCATATTGCCATGCTGGCGGCTGTGGCCATGAGAACGGGCCTGCCCATCGTTTACGAGGGCAAGGGGCTTGATAACAGCCTCTTGGACCTGTTTCGTTCGGGGTACGAAATGGAAAAGAAATATCACGGTTGCCGGATTGTTCCGGCAAACAGTGCGCTTGGGCAGGAAATCATCGGACGGGAAGATCGCCGCCTGTGCCTGGGTACTGGTGCGCAGGGCGAGGAAAATGCCTTTTTCGCAAAGGCGCTGCGAGGCTGCAATTATAACCTGCGTCTGGATCCCGTGCAGAGCATGGTGGTCAACCTGTCGGGGGTGATTCCCGGCAACGAGAAAACCGCAGATTTCATTTTTGAAAAATGCCGGGAGCTGGGGATCCGGCAGGCGTTTGCCAAGGCATCCGGCCACGGGGCGTCGGAGGATTTGCTGTGCATGAGTACGGCGCTGCGCCCGGGAGTTGTCATTCCCCTGCATGGCGACCGGAAAAAAATCGCGGCCCATGTGGCGTTGCAACAGGCGGCCGGGCACGAGGCTGTCGCAACAATCGGCGGGCAGGTGCTGCTGTGGCGGGATGGGGCCGTTTTGCCGGAAACCATCGGTTTTGTGGATACGGCGCGGATGATCGCGCGGGAAACCGGGTTTGTGCGCGGCCGCAACATCTACCAGTACATGCGCGCGGAAGGCTGGTCGAAACAGCCGGAAAACGCCCACAAAATCACGCTTCCCACATGGGCGCCGAAACCCTGACCCATGCGCCCCGCGCATGGCTCCCTTGCGAAATCGGAATACCTCCTGCCCGCCATTATCTGTGATACTGGTTCCGTCAGCATATTTCGACACAAACCCGATGTGAAAGGACATGACATGACCGCACCCTATACCGAATGGGTTTCCCTTGGCGGCAACAATGAAGACGATATTGGCGGAAACTGCCATCTGGTGACATATTTTGATGGCAAACATGCGCATTCCATTCTGGTTGATGCCGGCAACAAGTTCAGCAAGGTTCCGGGCTATGACCAGTTCTTTCCCATCCTGCCCAAGGGCGTGAAGGCGACCTTCTGCACCCATGGCCATCTTGACCATATCGGAGCCACCGCGCACCTGCTCAATCACGGACTTCCGGTTCCGCCGGCCGTTTATGGCAGTTCCATGAGCCTCAATGTCATGCGCATCCAGCTGGGCCGCGTTTATGGCAATGAAAATCCTTGGCCGCACCTGCACGACATGGAACCGCGCGAGGCCGTCAATGTCGGCCATATCCGGGTGGAAGGGGTTTCCGTGAGTCACTCCATTCCGCAGGCTATGGGTTTTTATGTGGTCACGCCCACGGCGCGCCTGCTGTTTACGGGCGATTGCAAATGGGATACCCAGCTGCCCATCAAGCCGGTTACGGATGTCAATGGTCTGCAGCGGATTGGTGATCGCGGTCTTGAAGCCCTGTTCCTTGATTCCACCCGTTGCCAGGTGCCGGGCTTTACCCGGCCGGAGCAAGACGTGCGTGACGAGATCCGCGCGCAGGTTCTGGCCAATCCGCAGGTGGATGAGTTCATCATGCCGGTCATGAGCACCTCGGTGCAGCGCATGGCCGTTCTTGCCGAGCTGTCGCAGGAGATGAATATTCCCATTATTTATGAGGGACGTTCGATCGAGGACATGCTGGAAGCGGCCAAGCGTTCCAAAATCGACCTGAAGAAGATGTATCCCGGTGCGCGTATCATGAATGCCCGCAGTTTTCAGGGGCAGGAGATGATCAAGCAGGGAATCCGGCATTTCCACATGGGTACTGGCACACAGGGCGAGGAAAATGCCTTTTTTGCCAGGGCCATGCGCGGGGAAAGCCAGAATGTTCGCCTTAATCAGGCAAAAACCCTGGTCCTGTTCCTGGCTTCTGTCATTCCAGGAAATGAGGCTGCATGTGAACCGCAGTTCGCCAAATTGCGCGAGATGGGAATCCGCTATGTCCTGATCCACACATCGGGTCACGGCAGTGCAGAAGATCTCTTGAAATACGGGGAAGTGACAAAACCGCGCGTGCTGTTTCCGGTGCATGGTTCCCGCGCCCACATCGATCATCATGCCAGCATCCAGCAGGAAGCGGGCCGCAAGGTGCAGATGGCCATGAATGGTGACCGGTGGCGCTGGGATGGGAAGGGGCAGACCCCTTATTATGCCGGCCACATCGACACCAAGGCCCTGGCCTGCAAGGAAATGGGACAGAAATGGGTCACCAACCCCAAGAGCAAGACGGGACAGGAAGTCTTGCGCAATATCTATGAGTACAAGATTGTAGATAGCTGGGATGCGCCGAAGACGGAAAGCGGCATTGTCCTTCCGGCCAAGAAGAAGATCGTCCTGGCGGGCATGGAACCTGTGGGGCCGAAATGACCAGCCTGAAGACGGTTTTGGAGAAACTTGTTGCTGGTGGGGGGCGCAAGCTGCCCCCTGCCAGCGATGCCGGCCTGACCTCGGCGGAAATGACGCTGGCCGCCCTTGGTGCGCCGGGCCTTCCGCCCGATTTCGTGGCGTTTCTGCGGGTGTCGGATGGTGCCGTTTACCACCATATCCGCTTTTTTGGCACGGCAGATATTGCCATGGCGCAGGAGGATATGTTCCGGAGTCGTCGGCCGCCGCATTTCCTTGGCCTTGGCCAGGCAGATGACGATGTATATGCCTTTGATGCCCGCGATGGCGCCTACAAGATTCTCGACCCCACCGATTGTGAGGATTTTGGCACATTTGCAAGTTTTGCCGAATTGATGGACGACGCTGTCGGGGAATGAAGTGTTTCCCGGCCCGCAAAAAAACCGGCCCTTTGCGGGGCCGGTTTTTTCATGGGGAAATTTCCGGGGAATCAGAGATAGTTGACGAGGCTGGTTTCCTGCATGGAAGAGATGATGCGGTAAGAGATTTCCAGCTGTGTCTGCATGTTTTGCAGGCGAGTCAAAATTTCCGCCGTGTCCACGTCCTCCACCTGGCCGATCATCTTGTCCATGACCACCTTGGTTTCCTCGTGACGGGAGGCGGCATCGTCCATGGCATTGGATGCAAGAGCCAGGTTGGCGACGTCCACATCAAGGGCGCGGCTTCCACTGTCAATAAGGCCCATGGCGGAATCGTAAAGGGCCCAGTAGCCCTCCACATCGTTGCTTTTGTATTCAAGGTTTTCAATGATGGCCAGGCCCTTCATGATGTCCTTGAACCCATCGTTGTTGGCCTTGATGGTATAATCCACCGTCAGGTTGTCATCCACACGGACGGTGGTTCCGCCTGCGGCGGCAAGTCCGCCAGACAGGCCGATATCCGTGTCTGAAAAGGCGTCAATGTTCGCAATGGTGGTTGCCGCATCCTGGGTTCCGGCCTGCCATGCGGCCATTTCCGCCTGGATATTGGTGTTGAGGGCATCTTCATCTGCCATGGGGGCGCTTTCAATGGCGTCGCCGGCAAAAAGCAGTCGGCCATTGAGGGAGGTATTGATCAGGTTCTGAATGGAGTCGAGGGCGTTGGCCGCCGATATGTTGACGCTTTCGGAAACCGCATCGCCGCCGCGGAGCTGGCCAACCAGGGTGGTGAGGACAGCGCGGGCCGAGGACGTCATGTTGTTGACGGCCTTGTCCATGATTTCGGTGTTGCCGAGCGCTGTGTTGATGCTGGAAATGTAGGTGTCCATGCGGGCCAGATCGCCACGCATGGAGACAGAGATGGTGGCATCAGTTCCCAGGCCACTGAAGCTTTCGGATTTCAGGCCGCTGGCCAGCTGGCTCTGGGCCGTGGACATCTGCCCGCGCAGGTTGCGCAGAAGGGCGTTCATGTGGGTGGTCTGGCCGATGTTGGAAGTTGCGATGCTCATGGGATTACCTCACCGTGTTGAGAAGTTCCTCGAAAATCTGGTCCATGCTCTGGAAGACGCGGGCTGCGGCGGCATAATTGCGCTGCAGCTCGATCATGTTGGCCACCTCTTCGTCGAGATTGACGCAGGATGAATCCTGCAGGCGCTTGAGCAGAAGTTCGGAATAGGTTGTTTCCTGCGTTTCCTTGCCTTGTGTGTTGGCGGTTTCCTGCGCGTGCCGCGAAATGATGGTGCGGGCGTATTCCACCAGGGTGGCCGTGCCTGTCATGCCGGTTGTCAGGGTGCCATCAGGCCCAAGGCCGGATGTACGGAAAGGATCATGTGCCGTTCCGGCGGCATCCGCCGTTGTGCCAAAGGTATAGGCCAGGATGTTGTTGATGACGGCATTCGATCCTGCATTCAATCCGCCGGCTCCCGTGCCTTGCTGGATGAGGGAGGAATCCGCCACCACGGCCGGGTTGACGGTGATGGTGCCGGCAAACCCCACATAGGCGGGGGGCGCATCGGCCGGAATGTTGCCGGAGGAGTCGGAAAACAGCCGCAATCCCTGGGCATCAAAACGCAGGGCCATCTTGTGGGCGATTTCGTCGATCTGGGCATTCTGCTGGGGCAGGGTGGTGTCGCGCATTTCGATCAGTGCGCCCAGTTTGCCGCCGGGATTTCCCGCACACAGATCGATGTTGGTGGACGGGTCGCCAACATAGATGCCAGCGGCTGTTGCGGGATAGGCTGAAGTGGTGGTGATGGACGTTGGGGTAAAGGAAAGCAGTCTGGCTTCGGTGTCTGCCAGAAGCTGGCCATCCCGTGTCTGGACCACAAGGGTGCCGTCCCCCTGCTTGTAGGAGGTGATTTCCATCTGCCCTGAAAGGGTGTTCACCAGCTGGTCGCGGTAATCTTCAAGGTCGGCCGTGCTGTGGCCGGCATAGATTTCCGTGACGATGGACTTGTTGATGTCGGCAAGCTCGGTGAGCGTTGCGTTAATTCCCTCAACGGTTGTTTCCATCGCTGTCTGGACATCGCCCCGCAGTTTTGTGAAGCTTTCGGACAGGCGGTTCAGGGTTTCGGCAACGGTTTGGGCCTGACGCAAGGTGTCGTTCTGCAGAACGGTGGAATCCGGAACCGAGGAAAGCTTGATGAAACGGTCATTGAGTGTGCTGATTTCCGCAGCGATGGAGATTTCCGAATCCGGGGAACCATTGAGGTCCTCGATCCGTGACATGTAGGTGGCCCGTGTTCCATAGTAGCTGGCGTTGCTGACCTGTTTCCAGTAGTCCTTGAGCAGGGCGCCATCAACATTGCGGCTGGTTTCCCCAACCCAGACGCCGGAAAACTGGTTGTCGATGAACAGGCTGTGTTGCGGCAAAATTTTCCGGGTATAGCCCGGGGTGGAAACATTTGCCGTGTTTTGCGCCACGAGGTCGAGGCCGCGTTGGGCGACCTTGATGCCGAGAAGGGCAGATTGCAGGCCTTGTATCGCCATGTGATGACTCCTTGCCATAAAGTGGCTCCGCCTGTTTCCATGCAAGTTGCGGGCCAAGTGTAAAAGCGTGTTTGACGCCATTGCAAAATTCTGCGCCCTGCGCCATAATTCCGGCAATCTGGCGATTGCCTTTCTGACAGGAGATCATGATGCGAACGGAAAAATGGATGCGTGCCTGGGCTGTTCTGGTGGCCCTGCCTTTTTTTGCAGGGGCTACGGCACAGGCGGCCTTTACGGTCAATCCCAATGGTTCCATCCTGTTGCGGGCGGCTGATCCGGCCATTGCCTACATGGACCATGCCGATTTTTCACCGGCTGGGGATACAACCCAGTTTTCGCAGCAACTCATCCGGTATTATTCAGACCGCGTGCCTTCGGCCACCACGCTGGAAACCGCCCGACGGGATGAACTGGCCATCTCCACCTGCATGAACAAGTGCGGGGCAACCGGCCATTGCGCCATTCTGGGCACATTCCCGGATTTTGAGGCTGCCAACCTGTTTGGCATCATGGCGGGCAGCTACCGCTATACGCCTTATACCATTGGGTGCAGCCTGCCCAGCCGTTCGGCGCTGGCGGCGTTTGAACATGCCGCCAATTTCGGCAGCGCCATGAACCTGTGCCCGAATGTGGAGGGAACGCGCGCGGAAACCATGTGCAGTCTGGTCACCGCCGATGTGTTTGCAACCCTTCTGGTTGCGCGGGAAGCCGGCTATGATTCCTCGCTTGTGGATGCCGTTCTTCGCGCCCGCAGCCTCATGCCGCTGCAGATGCAAATCGAGTTTGGCGAAACTTCGGCAGCCATCCGCAAGGCTGCGGTGGAGGCAGCGGAAGACAATCCGCGTCTGTCCAACCCTTCCATTTACGACCAGCTCATCGGCGGCATTTTCACCCCGCTGATCGATCCGCCCACCCCCTACAAGCAGAACTGCCTTGAGAACTCGGCCATCTTCACCACCTCGGCATGGCGTATCCTGCAGCCGCGCTTTGCGCTTCTGCGGCAGCCGCTCATGAACAAGGCCAAGGATGCATTTGAAGAAAAACCCCGCCAGATGGATGTGGGGTATCCGTCCATGCTGCCCCGTGTCAATACGCCCGCCGCCGGCAATGCCGGCAACCGCGGCACGGGCACCGCGACAACCACCGAAATCAAGCGGCCACGCCTGGCCACGGGATGTTTCTCGCAGCGCACCAATGACATGGAATATACCGACTGGGAACTGCTGGAGCTGATTTTGGCGGGGGAAAAACCGGAACTGCTGACCGTGCTGAACAAACTCATTGCCAGTATCGAATCCGAGGATCGCGCCCTTTACATCAAGGCACAGCAAATTGCGAAAGACTTTGTCTGGAGCGAGGAGGAGATCACCGAAGCCGCCGATGTCCTCATGCAGGCCGAGATACGTTATCCCGTTGCCGATACGGCCACCGCGTGGATGGCGCGCCTTGCAACTATTGATCCGCTGGACACCTACAGCCCCACAAAGGCGAAATCGGCGGATATTCCCATGCCGGAAACGCTCCGCCGCCTGCGCGATGAGCTGGGCCGCTCCCTTGCGGCTTGTGGCGGCCCCTGATCTTTATAAGGGTTTTTGGTTTGATGGAAAAAGCCCCGCCGCAAGCGGGGCTTTTTTGCGGCACCGGACAATGGGGAGGTTGTGCCAAGGGTGGGGAGGCGTTTCCCTGCCCGCCCCTTGTGGGGGTGCCAGGGTGGCGCGTGGTTGGTCCTTGCGGCAAGCCCGGTGTTCCAAGGCGTTGCCATGCTGCGCGTGGCTTTGGGGACGGCCGGTTTTCTTCCGGGGGCGGGTGCGGCTGCGGAAGGGGCGGGCACAAAAAAACCGGAGCGCGGGGCTCCGGTTTTTTTTTCGTGCGTTTGGAAATCCCTTACTTGGTCGGCAAACCTTCCACCTGGACGCCGGCGCCGCGCGCGACTTCAAGGTCCATGCCCAGCTTGGTGCTCATGACAGCGGTCAACATTTCCATCATCTGGAACTGCTTCCACTGGAGCATGAGCGAGAAAGCCATCATCTGGGCCATCTGGCGCTGGAGGTTTTCTCCGCCGTCCTTCCAGAGTTCGGCATGCCACTTGGGATCCTGAAACTTCTGGTTCATGACGATGTTCATCAGGTAGAACTGGCTGATCTTGTTGTTTTCGACATTCTTGTCGTTTGGATCCATCTGGAAGGATGCGTTGTTGAGGATTTCAGAAACATATTTGGTGTCCACGCTCGGGGTGCGCATGCCCATGCTGAAATTCAGCGGGGCCTTAGCCATTTCTTCGCGGGCCTCGTTCGAGCGCAGGCGGTTATAGGCCAGCTTGCCGGAAAAATCAGCCTTGGACGGATCGGTGAGGGCGGTGGGAGCAGGCTCCTGCTTGATCGGATTGATCAGGTTATCCCTCAGGAGGATGGCGGCTTTTTGCTCTTTGGGGATTTTTGCTCCGGGCGGGTTGGTTTCGGTGACGCCTGTCCGGTCAACATCGGTGTTTTCTCCGATGGTCAGGTTGCCGAAGAGGGTTTTTTCGGGGTTCTTGTCCTCTTCCGTGTTGCGGGTGTCCTGCAATTCATCAAAGCGCTGGACAACGTCATCCTGCGCGCCGACTGGCTCGCCGGGTTTGCTGACAGGCGCTTTGCCGCCGGGAACCCATTTTGTGGAGCCGGAACGGGCGCTGCCTTTCTTGAAGATTTTCTGGATGGCGGCCTTGGTTCCCTTTTCGGCCTCCGTGAAGGCAGTGGCCTGCGACGTGTTGCCGCAGCCGGCGGCGCTGGTCATGTGTTCCTTGATGGATTGTGCCAGGTGTTCTTCCTGTTTCATTTCCTTCATGGAACGCACCAGTCCGTCAATGGCGGCAGCTACCTGCGGCCCCACCTTTTCCACCGCGCCGGTGGTTTGGGCTGCATGGAGCTTCAGGGTTTCCACAAGCTTTTCTTCAAGCTTGTCGATGCGCTTGTTGACCTTGTCAATGGTGCGGGTGGCTTCCTTTTCATCGTTGTCCGTCGGGTCGCACTGGGGGCAGACGCCGCAAGCGGCATGGGCGGACGCAAAAGGGGTTGCCAGGGCCAAAACGGCGGCGAAGGCGATGGCGGAAGTTTCAAGTGTTTTTTTCATGATGTGTGCCTCGCTTCTGGGATCAACGGAACAGGTTGATCAGGTCGTTTTGCTGGGCCGGCGGATTGCTGGATGCCGGGGTGGACGTGGTACCGCTGACCCCGGTGCCTTGTGTGCTGGCAGGTGCCGCGCGAACACTGCGGCTAACCGTGGTCTTGATGATGCTGGATGTGTCGGGCAGGCTGGAGGAAATGGAGCTGCCCAGCCAATCCTGCAGCGCACCGCTGCCGCCGCTGAAGATGTCGCCAAGGCCGGAAGATCCGAGGTTGCCGATGTCGAGGTTGCTCAGGCTGGAAAGCTCGCCGATCTTGTCGGTGAGGGAGCCGAGGAGTTCGTTGGCCTTGTCGCAGGCCTGATCCATCAGGCCGTCGAGCAGGGAATTGCCGTCGATGCTGGGGGCTTGCAAATCCTGCGGCACCTGCATGGTGATGGAGCCAAAGCAGGATTTATCGGAGGATGTGACGGATTCTGCTGGTTTGACGGTGCCGGCCGTGGCCTTGAACTGGGCTTCCATGCCTTCCTTGGCCTTGGCGCAAAGCTCGGCGCATGCGGGGTCGCTGCAATCCATACCGGTGCCGGCGCTGGCGCTTTCCTGGGCGCGGGCTATGGAGGGAGAAGCCAGGATGCCACTGGCGAAAAGGGCCAGAAGGCAGGCGGAAAGGCTTTGGAAAGGAAGATGTTTGCGCACGGCAACCCTCCGGAGTAAGTGTATGGATGCAACATTGAAACATGGGCATCTTAGCTTCCCTTTAAGGGAAAATCAATGGTTCATCTTGAGCTGCGTCCTCATGGTTCCCTCCCGGAATGTCTTGGCGGGCCTTGTGAGTTCCATGTTGACCGGCCATGCCCCATGAGGTAAAACAGAAGGGATCCGGAATCTGTCCCTTTTTTAGGCGGGTGCTGGTTTCATGGTTTTGTGCGGAATGTCCGGGAGGAATGCCGGGTGGTTGAACAGTCTGAAAAAGTGCAGGAAAAATCAGGGGAGATGGCTTCGCCACCCCCGGCAGCACCTGCACACCCTGTTCATGTTGCGCGCAATCGCCGCGCCTTTCTTGTGGATGGATCCCAGAACATTCTTGCCGTGGCGATCATTGAAGCCCTGGTGATTGTGGCACTGGTTGTGGCCTGGGCGGTAACCATTGTCGTCCTCAAGCCGGAGGATCGCGTATTTGCGCTGACAGCGGACAAGCAGATGTTTGCCATGAGCCCCCTTTCTTCCCCCAACATGACCAACAGCGCGCTGGTGGCCTGGGCCGCGCAGGCGATAACCGATGTCATGACAGTCAGCGTGGGAGATTATGACCAGCGGCAAATTGAGCATGAGAAGTATTTCACGCCGGATGGCTGGAAGTCGTTTTCTGCCGCCCGCAAACTTGTGGGGGAGCGTGAGAATGTCCTCCGTAACCGGCAGGTGATTACGGCAGCCCCGCGTGCGGCGCCCAGCATTGTCGAGAAGGGGCTCCGGGGAGACAGCTATTTCTGGCGCGTGCAGGTTCCCATGGTCATTACCTACAACGTGGGGAACTCGCAGCAGGCCTCGGAGCAGGACTATGAAATTCTTGTGCTTCGGGTTTCCACAAGCGTCAACACCTTTGGGGTTGGGATTGATAGATGGCAGAAGATCTGAAGCCCGAAAACAAGATTGAGGCGGAAAAGAAGCCGGCTGCCGGGCATTCTTCGGGGCTTGATGCTGTGGTAACCCGCAATGCTTTTTATCAGGATGGTTATCGGCGGCTGATTTTTCTGGCCATGGTGGAGGCTGTGGCGATTGTGGTCCTGTTGGGGGTTGTCCTTGGTTTTGTCACCATGTGGCGTCCGCAGGATCGCTTTTTTGCAACCACAACAGCTGGACATGTGATTGCCCTGGTGCCTGCCAACCAGCCGGTCCTTGATGATTCCCGGGTGGCGGAATGGAGCCGGACGGCCTTTGAGGACATCCTGCGCTTCAATTACATGGATTACCGGGAACGCCTGATCTCCATGTCGCCCGATTTTTCCGAAAGGGGCTATGCAACGTGGCTTTCCATCCTGAAGCGGGATGGTTTTGTGGATTCGGTTGTCAATCCGGACAATCTCTTTTCTGTATCCACGCAGGTAACGGCGCAGCCCATGATTGTGCAAAAAGGGGTTTCCGGAGGGCTTTACCGTTGGCGGATCCAGATGCAGGCGGTGACCAATTTCATTTCCGCAAGGCCCAACCGATCTTACGCCGTCAAATGGAATGTGACGCTGGAAGTTGTCCGTGTCCCAAGCCTTCATAATAATTCCGGTATCGGAATCGAACAGGTTGTTTTGAGCAAACTATGAAAAAAATGCTGAAAAAGAAAAAAATGTTGAAAAAAAACACGAACCGGAGGACATTCCGGCCCTTGAAAAAGGTGGAGGCCATGAGAGCATCAGGAATTTATGGGGCAGTTGCCCTGTTTGCCCTTTCGGGCATGTTGGCGGTGGGCCAGGCCCATGCGCAGGCGGAATCCATTCAGGTGGAAGCGCCGCAGGTTGAGGCAGCGCGTACGCAGAAGGTCTCTTTTCGCCAGGCTGCGCCCGTCGTGCAGGATTCAGATGTGATCGCGCCGGTATCCCAGGACATGTTCGAGGATGCCCTGGCCGATCTTGGTCAGGACAGGCGTGAAAAGGCTTATGATTCGGCGGTGGATGGCATCATGCCGCTCAGCCCGGAGCAGATCCGCACCTTGCGCACGCATCTTGACGAAAGCCAGGATGCGGCACAGTCGCCCATGTCCCAGCCCAGGGCGGAGGTTCATGTGGAAAGCCTGTCGCTGGATCCCGGGGTTGCGCCGCCGGAAATGAAATTGGCCACGGGATACGTGACAACGCTGACCATGCTGGATTCGACGGGGCAGCCGTGGCCCATCAAGGATTATGGGGTTGGGGGCAATTTTGATGTGCCGCAGCCAGAGGATGGCAGCCATATCCTGCGCATTGTTCCGCTGACACAGCATGGGGCGGGGAACCTGTCCCTGCGTCTTGTCGGGCTGGCGACGCCCATTGCCTTCCGCCTGTCGTCTGGTGGAAATGTTGTTCATTACCGGTTTGATGCCAGGGTGCCGAAGCTGGGGCCCTCGGCGAAAGCTTCGCTGATTGACCGTGGTGTTTCTATGGCAGCCGGGGATGAGATCCTGATGGGGGTCCTGTCTGGCGTTGCGCCCAAAGGCTTTGAACGGATGGCGGTTTCGGGGGCCGATTCGCAGACCTCCGTATGGAAGAATGGGGAAACCATGTATGTCCGCACGCCACTGACCCTGCTTTCGCCGGGGTGGAATGGAAGCGTGTCGTCTGCGGATGGAACCTGTGTTTATGAAATTGCCGCGTCGCCGGTGCTGCTGCTTTCAGACAGTGGTGCCATGGTGCGGGTCCGGATTGGAAGCAAAGAGGCCGTACAATGATTGATCAGATGCCAGAGATGGGAGGCCCGGAGGGCGGTCCCGAGGATTTTGAGGGAATCGCCCCCCCGGTGTCGCAGGGGTTTGTTGCCCGCCAGAATCTTTCCGAAGCCTGGAAAACGCGTCCGATGTTCCGGCTTTTGGTCATCGTGATGCCGGTTGTCGCTGTGGCGGCCATCGCCATGGGGATGTTCGGCGGCAATAACGATGTGTCTGCACCTTTGCCAACACAAGGCTTGCGGACATCGGATATTTCGCTCAATCCGGCCATTCCGACAACGCCTGAGGTGAAGCAATCGGTTGAGCAATATGACGCCCAGAAAATCGACCAGGCCCTGGCAACAGGAACCAGTGCGATTGCCACGCCGATGCGTTCAGACCAGATGGGAAATTCCTCAATCATGGTTGAGGATTCTGCCGCTGATCCGTTGGCGGAATGGCGCGGAGCTTCGGACATGTCGGTTGATTACATGACCCAGACCATGATTGAAGACCAGCGTTCTGCCCGTCCACAGCAGGTGGATACCGAGGCGCAACAGCGCCGCCAGCAGGAAAATGACCGTTTGTCGCAGGCCATGCAGGCACAGATGAATGCTCTGCTGTCGGCCTGGGTGCCCAAGGGCGCCAAGGTGACAATGGTTGAGGACATGAAAAAGGCCGAGGATGCTGCGGCCGCTGCGGCAGCCGCACAGCAGCAGGCGTCTGCGGCTCCGGCCACCATTGATTCCAGCAAGCTCAACACGCTGGCCATGGCGGGGGATGTGGTTTATGCGCAGATCCTGACCCAAGCCAATTCCGATGTTCCGGGTCCTGTTCTTGCCCATATCCTGACGGGAAAGTTCAAAGGCGCACGGGTTCTCGGCAATTTTGAATACACGGAGGAATACCTTGTGGTGCGCTTTACCACAGCCGTCCTTGGAAACCGGGAATACAAGATCGAGGCGGTGGCCCTGGATCCCGACACGACACTGACGGGTGTTGCGACGGATGTGGACAATCATTACTTCAAGCGGATTGTCCTGCCGGCCGCAGGCGCTTTCATCAGCGGGTTTGCCAGTGCACGCGCACAGACGACAACCACCAGCACCACGACATCTGGTGGCCAGGTTGTGCAGGATACAGCCAAAGCCACGGATGAAGAACAGGTTTACAAGGGAATTGAAAGTGCCGCCGACAAGGTCCAGGAAGTTCTGGACAAGGCGGGAGATGTGCGTCCCACGGTTGTCCTGGCGGCCAATACGCCGGTGGGCATCCTGTTCATGCAGTCTGTCCGGGAGATCATGAAATGATCAAGGAAACGGAATACACAGGGGGCGCGCCCCTTTCTGATGACATGGAAGACGATGGGATGGCCGGAGAGGCCCGTCCTGTGCTTTCAGATGAAACCCTTGATTCCCTGCCGGAAGAAGGCGAAGGGCTTCAGGTTCCGCCTCCGGATGAGGACGAGGAAGATTTTGGAACAGCGGAGCCGGTGGTGAAATCCAGCCGCATGCTGCCCCTTATGGTTGGGGGTGGTTTCCTGGTTTTTGCCATGGCAATGGCCTATTTCCAGTTCCGTCCCAAAGCGGTTGAGGAAACAGCTTTTGTCCCGATGGACATGTCGGCCGAGATGCCGATGGCCCTGCCGGAAGTGGTGGTGCCCGGATCCATGGAGAATGATTTCCCGAAACCGTTTGAGGTTTCGCAGATGGGGATGGGAGATGCCGGGATCCCGGCGATTTTGTCCGAGCCGCAGGGTCTGGACGCAAAAGCGCCTGTTGTGGCCATGGCCGCATTTCCTGCTCCGGTGGACAATGTAAAGCCCATGACCATTGATCAGACGCCTGTCAGGGAAGAGGAATCCCTGTCGGACGCCGTGGAAGGCAAGGTTGTTGTTCTGGAAGCGCAGATAAAGGCGCTTGAAGCCCGTCTGACAGAGATGTCCGCTTTGCAGGCGCAGATTCGCAATCTTGAAAGGAAGCTGATGGACATGTCGGTTTCTGAAACCGCACCCGCGCCCATGGTTTCGTCCATGCCGGTTGCCAAGGTTGTGGAAACGCCGAAGGCGGAACCTGCCAAGGCCATGCCCGTTGCAAAAGCGGAGCCTGCGGTAAAGCCCGTGTCCGCCCCTCCGGCAAAAAAAGTGGTGAAAGCCCCGAAATGGGAACTGCGCTCGGTTGCAGGGGATGCTGCCTGGGTTGGCGAGGCCGGGAAAGCGGATGTCAAGCGCGTAATCGTTGGTGACACCCTTGAAGGTCTTGGGAAAATCACGGCCATTCACAAGGTGGACGGGGGTTGGGTGGTTGAAGGCAGCAGGGGAACTCTTAAACCGTAAGGGTTTCAGGATGGAGGATCATCCAAAACGCCTTTTTTACTTGACGTTTTTGCTTTGGTTGCACATATTCGCGCCAAAGGAATGTTTCGCTTGGAAAGATTGAACCAGAATATGCCGGGGAAGGGACATCATCACATTCTTGCGCAGCCTGAGATCGGGCTGCGCATGTTTTCGTGCGCCTTTTTCCTGTTGGCTGTCCTTCTGGCGCTGCCATCCCCGGCCTATGCGCTGGATGTTGGGGGCATCATTTCCAATGCTGGAAACCTTGCAATTTCTTCGCCTGTTCGTATTTTCATTCACGTTGTCGCTTATGTCGTTGGGGCCTCCCTCATTTTTCTTGGCATGTTCAAGCTGGTCAAATATGTGGATGACCCGGCGCGCAACCATCCGGTTGAGCCATGGATGTACCTCATTTCCGGTACGCTGCTCATTTTCTTTGTCTGGTTTGTTTACCAGCGGTTGGTTCCCACCCTGTTTTCGGGGGATCTTAAAGGGGTTGGTTCTGGCGGCGGCATGGCCGGTGGATCGGGCGAGGGGCTGGATGCCCGTTTCATCAGTTTTGTGTCGAATGTTGATGGTCCCCTGCGGGCGGCCATTACAGCCATTTGCTGGCTGATTGGCGTGATCATGGCGTTTAATGGCGTGGTGCGCCTCACCAAGGTTTCGCAGAAAGGGCCCAAGGGCCCTGCGGGTGCTGGTACGCTGATGACCTTCATTGTGGCTGCCATCATGCTCAGCCTCGGCAACATGATGGAAGCCGTGAGCTTCAGCGTTCTCGGCGGCGTGGATTTCAGCACCAGTTATGAGCTGGTCGCCATTCCCAAGGCGCTTGGAAAGCATGGCGAAGCGGCGAAGAATGCCTTCCAGGCCGCGCTGGTTTTTGTCCAGCTCATCGGCTGGATTGCTTTTGCGCGCGGATGGCTGCTCATCCGCGACATTGTGGACGGAACATCGAAATCCTCGATGTTGTCGGGCTTTACCCATGTCATTGGGGGTGCGCTGGCGGCCAATATTGGCAGCGTGCTCAAGGCCCTTCAGGCAACATTGGGCATCACCATCATCTCGTAAAAAAGATGATGTTTTTTATCTCAAGGTAACCAGAATTAATGGAGTTGAACATGAACAAGCTGAATGAAAAGTTTTACGGCATCCTGGCGGCCGGTTCCGCCACGGTTTTCACCAGCAAGTCGGCTTCCGCCGCCACGATTGGTGACATCATTGAAAGCCTGACGGACAGCTTCCGTCCGGCGGCCACCCTCATTTCCGTGGTCTGCTATCTGGGCGGCGCCGCGCTGGTGGCGCAGGGCCTGCTGAAGCTGAAGAACCACATTGATCAGCCGGAGAAGGCGCCGCTGAAGGATGCTCTTGGCCGCCTCATCGTGGGTGCGGGCCTCATTGCCATCCCCTTCATCGTCGAGGCTGTGCTGGAAAGCATGGGCGGTACTCAGGGCGGTAACGTCACCGGTGGCGATGGTTTCGGCCTTTAATCAAAGAAGCTGATACCTGATGTCTCTCTTTCCGGTTGTTTTGGGTGTGCGCCGTGAGGTGAAGGGAAAGCCCGGTGAAGCTTTCCCCGCCTCTGGCCTTGACGCCTCCAGTCCCGAGCTGCGTGCCCGGGTGCTGGAGCGTGATGGAAACACATGCCAGTTTTGCGGATTTACGTCGAAAAAATACCAGAATCTGGTATTCCGCAATGGCAATGCCCTGGATACCCGGATGGAAAATCTCGCGACGGCCTGCATTTTCTGTCACCAGTGTTTCTTTCTGGAAACGGTGGCGGGCATGCGGTCGGGCGTTCTTGTCTGGTTGCCGGAAATGGATGCGGCGGCGCTTCACCACGTTTGCCGCGCCATTTATATTGCCCGGATCAGCCAGGGGCCGGTGGCCGATGCCGCCCGCATTGCCCTTGATGCGCTGATTTCGCGGCGTGATGAGGCGCGCAAGCGCCTTGGCACGGACGATCCGGCCATTCTGGCTGGTGTCCTGCAGGATTTCCTGGAGGACAAGGATTATGCGATGCGCAGTCGCAAGCTGGACGGTATCCGGCTTTTGCCGCTGGATCGGCGCATCATCCGTGACGGGGACATGGAGTTCAACCAGTTTCCCCAAATTCTTGCTTACTGGCGTTCCAAGGATGGGCCATTTGGCGGCGTGCCGCCGGCCGGATGGGAACAGCTTTTTGATCAGGTTTCATCCCTGGCCTGATTGCTGGGGAGAAGGCCCGCATGTGCGGTAGGTTGAAGGAAAAAGAGGGAGAGGATTTTTATGGCCAGGTTGATTGATGATATCCTCGGGTCCTTTTTTGCTGCCATGCATCAGCCGGTCGAATCCTATGTCCGTCTTGAAACGGCGGATGACAGCCAGACCCTTGTTGCGGGAGATGGCTCGCTCCTGACCATTCTCAAGATCCATGGGGCCCGCCAGATCATTGGCGACGAGGAATATCGCTTTATTGTGGAGCAGGCTTCGGTGAAGCTGGGGGCACGGTTTGACCGCCCCGGCCATGCCATGCAGGTGTATTTCAGCCGCGATCCTGAACGCATGGTCAGGGAAATCGGCGACATGGTGCGGCCCAGCGAACTGACGTCGCGGGCCATTGGGCTTGATCTTGCCGACCTCTTCGAGGAGCGCCGTCGCAACCTGTCGCGCTACCTCGCGTGGGAGGATATTTATTTCGTCCTGTGGACCCGCCCCGTGGCCATGACGGATGTGGAACGCAAGAATGAGGAACAGAAGCGCCGTGCCCGTCCATGGGTGGTGGCGCCCACCGCCCAGTACCCCTTTGCGGCGCTTGAATCGCTGCGGAGCCGGCACGGCAGTTATGTCTCCTCCATTGCGAGCTCTCTTGAGGAAATCGGTATCCAGTCCAGTGTTGTTGAAGTGCATGAGGCCCTTTCTGCCGTCCGCACCAGCATCTATCCCAATCTGGCCAATGATCGCTGGCGTCCCTGCCTGCCGGGCGATCCGATACCTGTGCGCGCGCTACAGAGCAGAAGTGACCTGTCCGATGTGCTGTGGCCTGCCCTGCGCCGCCAGTTGTGTGTGGGGGATGCCGAGGTCAAGACCCAGAATTCCGTGCGAATCGGCAACCAGATCTGGTCGGGCGTGGACATGACTCTGGCTCCCATGGAACCCAGCCCGTTTCCGGTGTTTCTGGGCCGGTTGGTGGAAGCCGGAATTCCGTTCCGCATTTCCTTCCTGATTGAGGCGGGGGGCGCTTCGGCTCTCGGGTTCAAGAAGGCTGTTGCCTCCATTTTGGGCTTCAGCAATGACGTGAACAAGCAGATCAAGGATTCGCTGGAAGGGATTGAAGCCCTGGCCCGTGATGAAGCCGTGGTCAAGTTGCGGATTTCCATGGCGACATGGGCGCCTCCGGACCAGCCAAAACTTCTGGAGGAACGCACATCCATGCTGGTGCAGGCCTTTGAAGGCTGGGGCTATTGCCAGGTATCACAGATTGCGGGCGACCCGCTGGATTGCGTGATGTCTTCGGCGCTCGGCATTGCCTGTGCCTCCACGGCACCTGCGGCCATTGCGCCTTTTTACGATGTTCTCAAGCTGTTGCCGTGGCAGCGGGCATCCAGCCCGTTTGACAAGGGATCGGTTCTCCTGCGCTCGCCGGACGGACGTGTGTGGCCCTATCAAACCGGGACGAATCTTACCACCACCTGGTTCGACCTGATTTTCGCCCAGCCGGGTGCAGGCAAGTCGGTGCTGATGAATGCGCTGAACCTTGGCACCTGCCTTACGCCAGGGCTTTCCCAGTTGCCTTATGTGGCCATTATCGACATTGGTCCGTCATCTGCGGGGCTTGTGTCCCTTCTCAAGGATGCCATGCCGCCGGAACGCCGCCATGAAGTGGCGCATTACCGTCTGCGCATGACGCCGGAATATGCCATCAACCCGTTTGATACCCAGCTGGGGTCGCGCTATCCACTGCCCGATGAGCGTTCCTATCTTGTGGAACTCCTCACCCTGTTGTGTACGCCGCCAGGACAGCCGGTGCCTTATGATGGCATTCCCCAGCTCTGCGGGCTGGTGGTGGATGAAATGTTCCGCTGGCGGGATGATGTGACCGCAAATGCCGAGGCGCATCCCTACCTGCAGCGGATTGATGAAGAAGTGGACAAGGCCATTTCCGACCGCAATATTCACCTGCCGACGGAAGCGACATGGTGGGATGTGGTGGATGGCCTGTTTGAGGCCGGGGATACGCATGCGGCCATGCTGGCGCAGCGTTATGCGGTTCCGACATTGACCGATGCCGTGACGGCTTCGCGTCGGCCGCAGATCCGGGCGCTTCTGGAAGAGACCAAGATCAGCGCCGGTGCGGAAAGCGTCATTGGCGCGTTTGAGCGCATGATTGCCTCCAGCATTCGTGAGTTTGCGCTGCTGGCCTCCGTCACCAAGTTTGATATTGGTGATGCCCGCGTGTGTGCGCTCGACCTTGGCGAAGTGGCTCCGCAGGGGGATGAAACATCGGATCGCCAGACGGCCATCCTCTACATGCTGGCGCGCCATGCGCTGGTGCGGCATTGGTGGCTGGGCGAAGATGCCCTCAAAAACCTCAATCCGAAATACCGCGAACATCATGAACTCCGCCTGCGATCAATCCGCGAATCGCCCAAGCGCCTGTGTTATGATGAGTTCCATCGCACCAGCAAATCGCGCTCGGTGCGCGCCCAGGTGGTGCGTGACGTGCGCGAAGGCCGCAAGTGGGGCGTGCAAATTGTTCTTGCCTCGCAGCTGCTGGAAGATTTTGACGACAACATGATTGACCTTGCCACAGGCGTGTGGATTCTGGGTGCGGCCATTTCCGAGCGTTCGGTGGATCAGGCCGCCAAGCGGTTTGGCCTGTCCGACACGGCACGCTGGTACATGCGTTATCGCCTTACCGGGCCGCGTTCCAGCGGGGCGCCTGCGCTCATGGTGCTGGGCACCAATGAGGGGCGTTATGAGCAGTTCCTCATCAACACCCTTGGCCCCATCGAGCTGTGGGCGCTTTCGACATCCTCCGAGGATGTTTCCATCCGGACACGCGTTTACCATCGTTTGGGCGCCAAGCTGGGGCGTGAAATCCTGGCCACCAACTATCCGGGGGGCAGTGCGCGCAGTGAAATTCGCCGTCGCGTCACCCAGCTTTCTGAAAAGGGTGAAGTGGAAAGCGCCGCCACGTCGGTGGTGATCGAGGATATTGTGAACGAGCTGGTGCAAGCGGCGGTGGCCGCGCAGAGATTGCAGTTGTCCTGATTTGCAAGGTTCCGGAAACCATGAAAAAAGCCCCTTCTTCACGGAAGGGGCTTTTTGCTGGAAGGGCTTATGTGGGGATCAGTCTTGTTCGATTTTTTTGGCACCATCGGGGGCCGCGGCACGGCTGTCATCCAACAGGGGGAATAGGTTGTGGTTCCAGGGATATTTCCCGGCTTTCCAAGTCAGGGAGCGGGTTTTGGCGCGGGCAGGGCGGGAGTCGGATGTTTACCATGGCGCGGCAGGCGTACAGGCAAGCCGGCGGCTTTCTGATTCATGGCGTAGGCCAGGGATTGTTGGAGTCTGGTTGCACGCGTCCGGGTTTTCGGGTGGTTTTGGGCGTGTTTGTGCAGTTTTTTCTGGGCCAGGTACACGGTTTTTTTCCACGTCTCATCCGTTGTGGTGGCGGCAACCTGTTCCAGGATGATGTTGCAAATATCCAAGCGTGCTTCTGTCGGTTTCTGCATATAGTGACGCATGGCAAGATGGAAGGTGCCTTCATTGGTGGCGGCACCATGCCCGGTCAGAAACGCGGCATGTTCGGCATCTCCATCCCGGATGGTGTAATTCAGGAGGGGAATGTCGCCAACCAATGTGTTGTCGCAAATGTTTGGGTTCAAACCGTTTTCAATCAGGATGCGGGCGATTTTCTTGTTTTTAATAATGACTTTTGTGTTCTCTGACGTGCGATAAAAATTATATGTCGATTGCACGCCTTCTGAATGGATCAAACGTTCGATTTCAAAGCTGTCTTCAGCTTGAATGGCGGAGGCAAGCTTGGTTTGCTGGTTGCACAGTCTGCCCAGGAAGGCGAGATTCGTGATGCAGGTGATGAGCAGAACCCATGGCGCTGTTGAGAGGGTGGCAAGGCTTGCGGCCCCCATGGCCCAAAATCCGCACCAGGCCAAGTTGCGGGTCTTGGTCAGGTAGGCGTGGCCCTTCCATGTTGTCCGCGCCGTGTCCTGGGCCTGTGTGCGCTTGATATCTTCCTGCTGGATGAAACTTTGCAAGACCTGTGCCGCATGGGTTTTTTCATCGGTTTCGGAATCCACATTGTAAAGCCATGCCTGTTTTTTCAGGGTTTGGCCGTGCATCTCGAAGCTTTTGCGCGCGACAATTTCCTGGTCTGGCAGGAGATCTTCCTCATATGGTTCAGCCGGAATATGTGACGGATGCCTGAATTGGGTTTCTGTCATGGGAATCCCTTATCTTCTTAAGGTTGTTTTGGCTGTGGGGCTGGCAGCTGGCGCGGCAGCCGCACAGGCAGTTTTGCCGCCCGCTGGCTCATGGCCTGCATGAGCCGTTTCCGGATATCCGGCAGGAAGGGATGGTCCTTCATGTCCGCCAGCGTTCTCTCCATGAGACGCATTTCCCGCCGCCATCCTTCATGGGATGCCTGGCTGCCGGCCTGTTCCAGCAGCATGCCAAGAATGTCGAAAAAGGGTTTGCGGGCTGCATCGGGATTCTTGCTCTTCTGCAGTTCGGTGACAAGCTGGCCGAGATCCGATCCGGTGGTGCTGAAAAGGCCGACCGTGGCCCCATGGTGCAGCAGCATGGCCACGCGGTCGCTATCCAGATCCTTCATCGCTGTTTGGAGGGGATTGAGGCGATGTCTGAAAACACTGCGGACGTTTGGGTTGAAACCATTCTCCAGCAGGAGTTTTGCGATTTTGTTGTCGGTCTCCTTGAAGGCGCCCGGCATGGGGTTTTCCACGGCGACCACCGGGCCAAACGCGCCATGTACGGGACAATTCGGGTTGACGCCTTCGGCCAGCAGGCGGCGGATTTCAAACTCCTCCCGGTTTTCCACGGCTTCGGCCAGCAAAGATTCCTGGCAGAGATGCTTGAAGAACAGGGCCGCGTTGGCGATGGCCGCCACGCCGGCCAGCCATGGCATGACCGGCAACATCGCAATGCCAGCCCCCCCGACGGCAAAAAAACCGGCCCAGGCCAATCTGCGGACGCGGCGGGCGCGGGTTTTATCGCCCCACCCCTGTTCCAGCCGTGTTTCCTCCTGCCGCAGGATGTTGTCCATGACCTGCCGGGTGCTGGTGGCCTCGTCCGCATCGGGGGAGACAGCATACATATCCGGGTTCTCCCGGATGAATTGCTCCATGAAGCGCAGGCTTTTGCGTGCCGCCAGCTCCTTGTGGGAAGGCATCTCGTCTTCGGCTTGCTCTTGCGGGAGACATGGCGGTTGTTTGAATTCCGTGGTCATGGCATGTCTGTCCTGGAAAAAGGTGAGGGCTTGGGGGCGGTTTTGCGGAGCTTCTGGATCCATGGTGCGGGTTCGAGGCCAAGCCTTTTTTCGCGTTGTCTGGCTTCGTTGAGGAGGCGGAAAGCCCTTTCATCCCACGAGGCCTTGTTGAAAAGCAGGTTTTCACCAAGTTCTTCATAAAGGCCGGAAAAATCGGCGTTCGGATCCTGGCTTGTGAAGGCGTTATTGACATCGATGATGACGGGATTCCTGGCATGAAAGAAGTTGGCCCAGATTTTCGGCTGGACAGGGAAAGGGCAATGGGCAGGGTCGATCACCAAGGGCACAATGCGCCCGTCGGGCCATGTCGTCATCAGGCACGGGGCGACATGGAGGTTGAATTCCATGGTTTCATTCCCCTCATGTTTTTTGATCAGCCAAGCTTGCCGCGTGTCGATGCCCTGCTCCACCATTTGTATGCTTTTTACATGGGCGCGACAGTCGCAGCAGGTGTTTGTCACGCCCAGGGCCAGCTCTTCGCTGCGGGCGAAATACTCGAACCATGCAACGGCTTCCGCGGGTGTCACGGTTTTTCTGGGAGTGGATGCCTGCATTATGGGGTTCCGGTCATGTTTGGCATAGGCACAAGGGCCAGGGACTTTTCCTTGCGGATCCGCGTGACCCAGCGGCGGGGTTTCAGGTGGTGTATCATAGAGAACGCATAGGCATGGGATAAGGTGTCGTTGGTCTGCTGGTCACGCATCGCGGCAGATCTTTTGTATTTTTCATTCCAATAATATCTGTCTTCCTGAGGGTTTGCGCAGTCCGTGATGAGGAACTGGGTGGCCTTCATGCCTTTTGTCCAGACCTTGGGGGAGACTGGACGGGGATAAAAGACAGGGTCGATGACCACCGGTTTGGCGGTTCCATTTTTGCCGACAACCATCAGGCAGGGGGCGACATGGAAGATGACATCCATTTTTTCCGCTTGCCGGGGCGTTTCCATATCCGAAGCCACCCAGATTTTCCGGGTGTCAAGCCCATGGGCCTGCATGACAGAACAGATGAGGTGGGCGCGGGCGAAGCAGCCGTTCCAATTAAAAGCTGGCGCCATATCCTTGCGCAGGGCGAAGTATTCAAACCACTGCTGCGCTTCTTCTGGCGTGACGGTTTTGTGTTTTTCGGACATGTTTCTCCCTCGTATCTATCATGCCGAAGATAAGGCAAGCGGGGGCAATGCAGAATTGCTGATTGTGCAACCCAGCCCTGCGCGGCGCGCATGGGTTCAGGTTTTCAGGCGGTGGAGGGCGGTTTCCAGTGTGGAAATGGCATATGCCTTGTCGGTTTCGGAGATTTTCTCCAGATCGACGGTAATGGCGAAATTGTCGCGCTGTTCATGGATGGTGGTTTGCGACATGTCGATCTCGCCATAAAAGCCGATGACGCGATACGTTTGCACGGGCTGGGCAAATCCCTTGACGCTGATGGGGTCCTGCGCTTCGCCCAGCACAAGATCCTTCACCAGGGCATAGGTTTCATACGAGAGGACAATATCGCCCGGCTGGGCGGTGGATTGCAGGCGGGAGGCCAAATTCACTTCGCTGCCGATGAGCGTGTAATCCATTCGCTCCTCGCTGCCAAAGTTCCCCACCGTGCAGTAGCCGGTATTGATGCCCACGCGCATGTGGAACGGACGTTCCATGCCTTTGTCGCGCCATTCCATGCGCATTTCCGCCAGGCGTTTTTGCATGGCGATGGCGGTATGGACGGCGGCGATGGCATCCTCGCGCGCGCCGCGGCTTTCAGGGTCGCCGTAAAACAGCATGATGGCATCGCCCATGTACTTGTCGATGGTCGCGCCATGCAGCAGGGCGATCTTGGTCATTTCCTGGAAATATGTGTTGATGATGGTGGAAAGCTCTTCGGCTTCCATGCTGTCCGAGGAGGCCGTGAAGCCAACAATGTCGCAGAACAGGATGGAGAGTTTCTTGCGCTGGGCACCTACCTTGACATCGCGGTTTCCGCTGAAAATTGAGTTGTAGATCTGTGGCGACAGGTATTTGGAAATCTTGTCGGACAGGTTTTCAAGATACCGGTTCTTTTCCTGCAGCAGGACATTGGCGGCCCGCAGTTCGCCCGTCCGTTCGCGTACCTGGAATTCCAGCGTGTGGTTGAGATGCTCAAGGTCCACCGACATGTGTTCCATTTTTTCATGGGCCTTGTTCACCTTGAGGCCGATGACCGCCGCATGGGAGAAGACAAAGATGATGAAGCCGGCATGCGCCATGTCCACGGTCTGCACAATGTGGGCGTAAAAAAGGATGTCATTGATGGTGGTAACGGCGACGAGTGCAAGGCCGCCGGCAATCCAGAAGGCGCTGTCACGCCGGTGCAGGCATGCACGCACCAGGGTTGAGACGGAAAACAGGATGGTGCCGAACACCACGGCCATGGCCGGGTCGCGCAGGCGGGTGTAAATGTGCGCCGGGAAAAGCAGCATGACGGTGGTGGCAAAAATGCCAAAGGCAAAAAGGCCTGTGCGGACCCGTGGTTCAATTTCATCCGGGAACAGCCAGCCCAGCAGCGCATAATAAAAGCCAACACCCAGGAAGGGGGCAAGATATTCCAGCGGCAGGTACCATTCGGCCGAAATGTCCGGCAGGAAGTCGAGGACAAGCTTGCTGGTGCCAAGGGTGCGCAGGCTGATGAGCAGAATGAGCAGGCCAAGATAGAGGTAGCCTTTTTCCTTGGGGCGATGCAGGAAGAGAAGGAGCTGGTAGAAGGCGATGATGAGACCGGCCCCGATGGTCAGGGCGTTGAGGAGGCGGACGTTGAGGGCCCGCTTGGCCAGAAGATGGGATCGGCCCAGCCGGATGGCGCGGGCAATGCCCCCTTCATAGTGATAGTGGTTGGATACCTGCATGACGATATCGAGAGAGCTTTCTCCCGTTGGCAGGTTGACCACCCGGGTTTGGGAAACCGGAACTTCGGTTGCCCGGCTGTCTCCCACCATGCCGATATAGTCAAGGTTGACGCCATTGACCCATAGGTTGAAGGCATAGTTGAGTTCGCCAATTTCAAGGGCCAGCGCTGGTGCGCCCTGCGGCAGGACAATCTTCAGGTGGTAGGTGGCCATGCCCGTGCCGGGCAGGTCGCGTCCGCAAGCAAACTGGCCGTTCCAGATAGCAGGAACCTGGATGAAATCCATGCATGCGGACGTGCCCTTTTCCAGGTCTTCGGGCGTGAGTTTCTGGTCCCAGTAAAAGCCCCAGTTGCCAAAAAGGTCCACCACGGGGGTTTGGGTGAAATCCCATGTCGAAAGGTCTATGACGCCTTTTTCAGCGCGCGGCATCCGGAGGGTCTTGGCCGCCGCGGCCTCTTTTCCCGCAAGGGAGAGGCTGAGCAGGAAAACGGCAAGAAGGGTGAAAATCCGCATGCGCATGTATTTTTAGTCCTCCATGGCCTTGAGGATGTCCTCGACCATCTTTTTGGCGTCACCAAACAGCATCATGGTATTAGGCCTGAAGAATAGTTCATTGTCCACCCCCGCATAGCCTGCGGCCATGGAGCGTTTGACAAACAGGACCGTCTTGGCGTTTTCCACCTCAAGGATCGGCATGCCGTAAATGGGGGAAGATGTGTCTGTTTTCGCGGCGGGGTTGGTGATGTCGTTCGCGCCAATGACGAAAGCCACATCTGTCTGGCTGAAATCGCGGTTGATTTCATCAAGTTCCAGCACATCGTCATAAGGTACATTGGCCTCTGCCAGAAGAACGTTCATGTGGCCCGGCATGCGGCCCGCCACCGGATGGATGGCATAACGCACCTTGATGCCACGGTTCTTGAGCATGTCCGACATTTCCCGCAGGGCGTGCTGCGATTGCGCCACCGCCATGCCATAGCCGGGGACAATGATGACGCTGCTGGCATTCTGCATGAGGAAGGCCGCATCGTCGGCGGAACCGGTGCGGACATTGCGGTCTCCGGTGTCCTTGTCTGCCGCGTCTGCGGTGGCTTCAGCGCCAAATCCGCCGAAAATGACGTTGAGCAGGGAACGGTTCATGCCCTTGCACATGATATAGCTCAGGATGGCACCACTGGAGCCAACCAGCGCACCGGTCACCACCAGAAGGTTGTTTTCCAGCGTGAAGCCGATGCCGCATGCCGCCCAGCCGGAATAGCTGTTGAGCATGGAAACGACCACCGGCATGTCAGCTCCGCCAATTGGCAGGATCAGCAGGATGCCAAGGGAAAGGGCCAGGATGTTGATGAGCCAGAAGGCGACCGGGGACGAGCTTTCGCACAGCCACAGGATGAGACCCACCAGAAAAATGCCCAGCACGAGGTTGAGGATGTGCTGGCCCTGGAAACGCAGGGGCTTTCCGCCAATAAGTCCCTGGAGCTTGCCAAAAGCCACCAGGGAACCGGTGAAGGTGACGGCGCCAATCGCGGTGCCAAGGCTCATTTCAATCAGGCTACCGACATGGATGTTGCCAGGAATGCCGATGCCATAGGCCGTGGGGCTGGAAAAGGCGGCGGCAGCCACAAACACGGCGGCCAGGCCGACAAGGCTGTGGAAGCCTGCCACCAGCTGCGGAAGGGCTGTCATCTTGATCTTCAGGGCAATGAAGGCGCCAATGCCGCCGCCAATGGCCATGGCGGTAAAAATGGCCGAATAGGACAGCACGTTGGGCTTGAAGACGGTGACAAGCACCGCCAGCATCATTCCGGCTGCGCCCAGGATGTTGCCGCGCCGCGCGCTTTTCGGGTGCGCAAGGCCCTTGATCGACAGGATGAAGAGGACGGCGGCGATGAGGTAAAGGATTTCAGAAACCGGGGTCATGTCGTCCTCACTTCTTTTTCCGGAACATGGCGAGCATGCGTTCAGTCACGATGAACCCGCCAAAGATGTTGATGGACGCCAGCAGGACCGCGATGAAGCCTTCGATCTTGGACAGGCCCATGCCACGGGGGCCGGCCGCCACCAGTGCGCCGACAATGATGACGGACGAAATGGCGTTGGTTACGGCCATGAGCGGGGAATGCAGCGCCGGAGTTACCGACCAGACCACATGGTAGCCCACGAAAATGGCCAGCACGAGGACGGTGAGGCCTGTCAGGAAGTAGGGATGTCCGCCCATGGCGGTCTGGTTGGCGAAATTGGTGATCTCATGGGAAAGTGTGCCGGCCTGCCCTGCAAGGGCGGTAGCGGCTTCCGAGAGCGCGGAAGCCTTTGCGGCAATGGTTGTGGAATCCATGGGTCAGCTTCCTTTCTTTTTGGATGCGTGCGGTTTTTTTGCAGCATCGGCAAAGGCGGGATGAACGATCTTGCCGCCCCGCGTTAAAGTTGTTGCGGTCAGGATCTCGTCATCGAAATCCGCCGTGATGGCGCCGCTTTCCTTGTCTTTCATCAGGCTGATGAAGGACAGCAGGTTGCGGGCGTAAAGGGCGGCGGCATCGGCGGCGATTCGGCTGGGAAGGTTTTCATGGCCAATGATGGTGACGTCATGGACAACCACATTTTGGCCAGCGCGTGACAGGGGGCAATTTCCGCCCTGTGCCACCGCCATGTCCACAATCACGGAGCCGGGTTTCATGGCTTTCACCATGTCCTCGGTGATCAAGACAGGTGCGGGTTTTCCGGGGATGAGCGCCGTGGTGATGGCGATATCTGTCTTGGCAAGGGTTTCGTGGATTTTCACGGCTTGGCGGCGCTTGTAATCCTCATCGGCTTCCTTGGCATAACCGCCCTTGGTTTCAAGGTTTCCGGCGCCTTCCACTTCCACGAAGCTGGCACCAAGGCTTTCCACCTGTTCCTTTGCGGCGGCGCGAACGTCGAACGCGCTGACAATGGCGCCCAAGCGGCGGGCGGTGGCAATGGCCTGCAATCCGGCAACACCAGCGCCAAGGATAAGGACGCGGGCCGGGGTAATGGTGCCAGCAGCGGTCATCATCATGGGAAAGGCCCGGCCAAAGGCGCAGGCGGCTTCAATGACGGCGCGGTAACCGGCCAGATTGGCCTGGCTGGAAAGGACATCCATGGCCTGGGCACGGGTAATGCGTGGAACGAATTCCATCGCCATGGCGGTGACATGCGCCTTGGCGCAGGCCGTCATGAAGTCTCCGGCACTGTGCGGGGCCAGCATGCCGATGAGAAGGGCATCCTTCTTCATGGCCTTGACAGCTTCAGCTTCCGGGCGCTGGACGCACAAGACGATATTGGCATCGGCAAGCAGGGCGTTGCGGTCTTCAGAAACCGATGCGCCGGCCTTGTCATATTCGCTGTCAGGAATGGATGCGCCGATGCCGGCGTCCGCTTCAACAAGAACTTCTGCGCCGAGAGCGATCAGTTTCTTGACGGTTTCCGGCGTTGCTGCCACGCGCATTTCGCCAGGCAGGTTTTCCTTGAGGACGGTAATTTTCATCTTGTCAAACGGATCCTTCGCGATGTCATGGAAGGCGTGCAAAATGCATCATTTTGTCGCTCTTGTGAAGGGGGTATGCATGGACTATACTGTTTTCATTCAGGAACGGAAAGGGGGGCTTGTGATAAAACCCAACAAAAACAAATCCATCTCCGGGAAAACGGAAAATCCGCAAGGCCCCGGAAAAGGGGATGTCTGTCCTGTTTGCGGAGGATATTTTGCCGCATCCTGCATCCGGGGGCTTTCCACCTGCCAGACTTGTGGTTTCGTCATGGCATCCGTCCGTCCCCAGCCGGAACAGGCTGCAGTCCTTTATGGCGAAGATTATTTCCATGGGGATGGCTATGCCGATTATGCGGCAGAGCGGCCCGCGCTGAATTTCAACTTCAAGGAACATCTCAAGCGTATCCTGCGGGAAATGGGAAATGCGACAGGGCAGAAAACCCTTTTTGAGGCAGGCTGCGGCTTTGGTTATTTTCTTGAGCTTTCCCGCGGGTTCTTCAAGGAGGTTTCCGGATGTGAGCTGTCGCCTTTTGCGGCGGGCCGTGCCCGCAAGGCTTTCGGGCTGAATGTGCAGGAGGGGGATGTGCTGACGCTGCCCCTTTCGGGCCCTTACGATGTCATGTGCATGTGGGATGTCCTGCCCAGCTTGGCTGAGCCGGACAAGGTTCTGGCCCGTGTCGCGGAAGCTCTTGCGCCGGGCGGGATACTGGCGTTGACCATGCCCAATATCGGCAGCCGGTTTGCCAGGATTTCCGGCCGGTTCTGGCCCCTCATCCATTTTCCGTGGCGGGTGGGATATTATTCTCCGGAGACAATCACGAAATTGTTGGAAAAAAGCGGGTTCAGGGTGGTTTATGTCCGCCCGTTCCACAAGACGCGGAGCCTGCGGGAAATCCTTTACCAGCTGGTTGCCCTGAAATTCCGTCGGCCTGACTGGTTCCATGCCCTTGAACGTCTTCCGTTCATGAAGGTTCTGGTTCCCATGGGTTTTGCCGATGAAATGTTTATCATGGCCCACAAGGCATGAGGAGGATGGGGGAGGTGTTTTCCTGCCCCATCGCATCCTCTGCCGTGTCAGTCCAGCTGCATGATCATGGTCTTGAGGTAGGCGCTTTCCGGCAGCTGGGGATGTACGGGATGGTCGGGGCCCGCACCACCCGTATGGATGACGCGTCCGGTGCGTCCGGATTCGGATGCGCCGCGGCAAATTTCCTGCTGGAATTCGGCAGGGCTTGCGTTGTGGCTGCAAGAGGCGGCAAGCATGAATCCACCAGGACGGACAAGGCGGGCGGCCAGCCGCGCCATTTTCCGGTAGCCCTTGAGACCTGCAAACAGGTCCTTTTTCGATTTCACGAACGCGGGGGGATCGACGATCACAATGTCAAAGCTTTCCCCGGCGGTTGCCAGGCGTTCCATTTCCGCAAAGGCTTCCCCGCGCAGGAAGGTGCATTTTTCGGAAACCCCATTGGTTTCGGCTGCGGCATTGGCTGAAGCCAGCGCCAGTTCCGAGCGGTCAATCCCGACCACTTCAGAGGCGCCCCCCATGGCGGCGGCAATGGAAAAGGCCCCTGCATAGCAAAACATGTCCAGGATGCGCCGGTCTTTCGCGATGGCCTTGATGAAGGTGCGGTTGGGGCGGTGATCAAAAAACCATCCGGTTTTCTGGCCTTCCAGCGGATCAACGGCAAAGCGCGCCCCGTTTTCGATGACTTCGATGGGGCCGGATTCCGGTCCCTTCAGAACGCGAACCTCACTGGCCATGCCCTCCATGTCGCGGGCCGAGCTGTCGCCGCGCAGGATAATGCGGCGCGGGGCAAGAACCTCTTCGAGGGCGGTGACAATGCTGTCCATGCAAAGGGAAACGCCCGCGGAATTGGCCTGGATGACACAGGTGTCGCCAAAGCGGTCAATCACGAGGCCCGGCAGGCCGTCAGCCTCGGCGTGGACAAGACGATAGTGCCCTTCCGGAAAGAAAACGTCGCGCAGCGCCTTGGCCTTGCCAAGACGTTCCGCAAAAAAGGCGGAATCAATGGCGATATCCGGTTTCCGGACAAGGATACGGGCCGCGATCAGGGAATGGGGGTTGAAAAAGGCCGTGGCAAAGGCATGTCCATGGGGATCGGTGAGTGTGACAACACTTCCGGGCGGCAGGGCCTTGGCCTCGGCATTCATGTCGATTTCATTGGAATAGACCCACGGATGTCCGGCGGAAACGCGTCGGTTGTGTCCAGACTGCAGGGTGATTTTGGGGTGGGTCATGAAGGGATGTCCTTGTGTCCAGGTTGATTGTGAAAGAAGCCATTGCAGAAAATGGTTTCCGGCGCAAGCTTTTGTGCGTGGTCATGGGCTTCTTCCGGAGAAATTTTTTCGGCAAGGATGTTCCTGATCAGGCAGGCGATGTCCGCGGGAGGGATGTTTTCCTCCGGCTGGATGCGCAAAGCGGATATGCCCATGGCGGCAATTTGCGGGACTTCACGGAGCAGATTGGTGCAGTGCGCGGAAAGGACAAGAGGGCCGCTGGCGGAAAGGAAGGGCATGCCTTCCAGGGTATGGATCACCATGGGATGGCCATTGTTCCGGGAGCAGGCCGATTGACATGTCTCACGCGTACGGCCCGCAGACCTTGCCGAAAAGCAGCGGGCGGAAATGGCCAGGGAGGCATGTCCGAATACCTGGATTTCCAGGGGGATGGGACTGTTTCTGGCCAGGTTGCTGATGACGCCGGATGGCAGGTCAAAGGGCAGGCAGGCGCTTTTTGCGCCGTTTTCCGCAAGGATACGCAGGGTATCCTCATTGGTGATGGACAGGAAGGGGCCCAGGGTATGCGGCCTGCCCTGCAACAGGGCAACTGCGGTCATGTCATTGGCTTCCACCAGCCTCTTGCCGTTTTTCATTTCCGCAATGTGCGTGCGTTCCTGTTGGCTTTTGGGGAGGGCAAGGGTAGAAAAGACCACGGTTTTTCCCGCACTTTCCATCCGGGCCACAATATCATCCAGCATGTTGGATGTGATGCGGATGCGGTGCGCGCAGGTGATTTCGCCCAGAAAGACCGTGTCAATGGCCGCCTCGTCTGCCACGCGCAAGTAAAAATCCTGACGCGTGTCGTGGGGCCAGTTGTAGGGAAGCGGGCCCAGCGTGATCTTCATGCCCAGTCCTTTCCATAAGCGCCGAGGGAGGCAGTCCCGCCTTCATAAAGCGAGGAAATTCCCGGGGAAGGCTTTCCATCCAGCAAGCTACGGAAGGCATGAACCACTTGCGCCACATAGGCCCGGCTGCGCTGGCGGCCTTCAATCTTGAGGGCTGCGATGCCTGTCTCCACAATCTGGGGAAGAATGCTGCTGATGTCGAGACTTCCGGGCTCTGCAAAGGGATGGCATGGCGTTCCCTCGACAAGGTAGCGGCCCTTGCAGACCGTTGGATAACCGGCATAACGGCTGGCAGAAAAACGATCGAGGGCAAACATGCCCAGACGGAAGGTGGTGGTGTCTCCGGTTTCCTCAAATCGGGCCGCAGAGGCGGGTGAGCAGGCGCCTCCCCGGTTGGGGGAAATGCCGCAAGCTTGGCCTGACAGGGCGCAGCGGCCTTCGGCCATGATGCAATACCCGCCAAAGGCAAAGGCTTCGCAGGGGACGTCGGATTCAGCCACCAGCGCCGTGAGGTCTTCAAGGGTGAGGACCCGTGGCAAAACCACGCGTGCGATGCCGAAGCGGTCTTTGTAAAAGGCAAGGGCTTCAGGTGTGCAGGCTGAAGCCTGAACCGACAGGTGGCGGCGCAGGCCTGGATGCTTGCGGGCAGCATGGTCGCACAGTCCGACATCCGCAAGGATGACGGCGTCCGCGCCACAGGATTCCGCGTCAGAGATCGCCTTGTGCCACGGTCCGGTGTTCCCGGCCTCAGGAAAGGTGTTGATGGCAATATAGAGTTTGGCGTGGTGGCGGTGGGCAAAATCGGCAGCCTGGACCATTTCCTCCATGGAAAAGTTGAGGCCGGGAAAATGGCGGGCGTTGGTTTCATTCCGGAAACCGGCATATACGGCATCGGCCCCTGCCATGACGGCGCTTGCAAGGGCTGCGGGCGTTCCGGCCGGGCAGACAAGTTCCGGCTTCATGGGCATGTCCCTGGCAGCAGGATGGAGAGCGGCCCCAAAAGTCCTGTGAGGTCTTCGTGCAGGTTGATGGTAGCGGCATCCAGCGCATTGCGCAGGGCAAGCACGGCTTCCATGTTGCCGGTGATGTGCAGGTCCCTGCCAAAAAACAGGGCATCGCCGTCAGCTGAGCCGGAGAGGAGGGCCATGAGTATCGCAAGAGGAGCCGTCATGGTGGCGGCAGGGGGAAAGGGGGGAGCTTTTGCGACAGGCTGCACCACAAGGCGCGCAGAAAATCCGGATGCGTGCAGGTAAAAGGCTACAGGAGCATCCTGCGGTCGGATTTCAAACCATGCGCCTTCATGCCTGCCCATGCGGGAGAACATGCCGGGATGCGCACGGCGCACGGCTTCCAGCGCAATATTGCAGAAGGGCTGGAGGAGGGGGGGCGGCAGGTGCAGGAGGCTGTGCAGGCGAGACATGGACCATCTCTTGTGTTATGTTCGTTGCGGGTAAACACTATAGGAAGAATATGCCATGGTCTATAGGTCGATGCGGGATTTCCTTGCGGAGATGGAAGCTGCAGGTGACCTGTTGCGCATTTCCGAGCCGGTTTCTTCCTATCTTGAAATGACGGAAATCAGCCAGCGGCTGGTGGCGCATGATGGCCCCGCGGTTCTTTTTGAAAAGCCGGTTCTGGCAAATGGCCAGATTTCGAGCATGCCCGCCCTGGCCAATCTGTTTGGCGCACGGCGGCGGATTGCGCGTGGGATGGGGCTTGCGGACGAGGATGGTTTTGGGGCGCTGGGAGAAAAGCTTGCCCGGTTGTCACATCCCCAGCCGGGGGATGATTTCCTCTCCATGGCGGGATCCGTGCTGGGAATGCCTCCGCGCAAGGTGCAGCGCATTCCGGCGCAGGAAGTGGTAAACAAGGGGCGGCAGGTCAATCTGGAAACCCTGCCTGTCCAAACCTGCTGGCCGGGGGATGCCGGGCCGCTTGTCACTTGGCCGCTTGTGGTCACAAAAGGGCCTGCCGGGGACATCAATGTGGGTGTGTACCGCATGCAGGTTCTGGGACGGAATCGCACCATCCTGCGCTGGCTGCCGCACCGGGGCGGCGCGCAGCATTTTGCGCAGTGGACTGCGGCTGGAAAGAAGAAAATGCCGGTGTCCGTGGTGATCGGGGCGGATCCCGCCACCATTCTTGCTGCGGCAACGCCCCTGCCGGAAGGCATTTCGGAATATGCCTATTCAGGCCTGCTGCGTGGCCGGGGCCTTGAGCTGGGCAAAAGCCTTTGCAGTGATTTGCCCATTCCGGCGCAGGCGGAGATTGTACTGGAAGGCCATGTGGCCGTGGGGGATGTGGCTGCGGAAGGACCTTTTGGCGACCATACCGGCTATTATAACGAGGTGGAGTCCTTTCCGGTTTTTCATGTGGAAGCCCTTACCCACCGGCGCGATGCCATCTATCACACAACCCATACAGGCCGTCCACCGGATGAACCCAGCGTCATTGCGCTGGCTTTCAAGGATATGCTGAAACCGATGGTGCAGCGCCAGTTTCCCGAAATCGTGGATTTGCACCTGCCGCAGGAGGCATGTTCTTACCGCATGGCGGTGGTGTCCATCAAGAAGACGTATCCGGGCCAGGCCCGCCGGGTGATGATGGGGCTCTGGTCCTATCTGCGGCAGTTCCTTTACACCAAGATCATCATCGTGGTGGATGAGGATATCGATGTGCGCAACTGGAAGGATGTCATGTGGGCGGTGGCCACCCGCATGGATCCTGTGCGTGACATCCTGCCGGTGGAGGGCACGCCCATTGATTATCTCGATTTTGCTTCGCCCGCATCGGGGCTTGGGGGAAAATTGGGATTGGATGCCACGAACAAGCTGCCGCCGGAAACCGGTCGTGTCTGGGGGCGGAAAATCGAGCGCGATGAAGCGGTGGCGGCGCGGATGGATGAACTCTTTGCCCGCCTTGGGCTGGAAGGAACAGCAAGATGAAACGGATCATTGTCGGAATCAGCGGGGCCACAGGTGCCATTTACGGCGTGCGGGCCCTCATGCAACTGCGCGGCATGCCGGATGTGGAAACCCATCTGGTTGTGACCGAAAGCGGCTTGAAAACGCTGGAGATGGAAGTGGACATGCCGCTTTCTGCCATTGCCGCGCTAGCGCATGCAAGTCATGACGCGAAGGATGTTGCCGCGCCGGTTGCCAGCGGGTCTTTTCCTGCCGATGGCATGATTGTCGCGCCCTGCTCGGTGCGCAGCCTGTCCGCCATTGCCTATGGCCAAACAGATACCCTGCTGGCGCGCGCGGCCGACTGCATCCTCAAGCAGCGGCGTCCGCTCGTGCTGATGCTGCGGGAAGCGCCGCTGCATGCCGGGCATATCCGCAGCATGCAGATGGTGACGGAGATGGGCGGGATCGTGTTTCCGGCAAGTCCCGTGTTTTACACAAAGCCGCAGGGCATTGAAGCCATGGTGGATGAAACTGTGGCCCGGGCTCTTGATCTTTTGGGAATTCAGACAAAAGCGCTCAAGCGTTGGCGCGCCTCCTGATCAATAGCTGAAGCTTCGGGTTTTCCGGCTCGATTGCAGGCGTTGCATGATGGCCATTTCCTGCGCATCGTCATCCTCGTCGCCAAGACCGCTGAGAACGGCTTCAAGGCGCTGCATGCGACGGGTATTCCCCGGGCTGAGCTGTTCGGAGAATACGCCGATGCTGCCGCACAGGATGTCCCTGTCGAGACAAGAGGCGCCATTGGGCGGCAGTGCGCACATGCCGGTGAGCATGTCCGGTGTGAGGGGGCGGAAACCGGCCGCCTTCGCTTTTTCCAGCGCATCCGTCCGGGATGAGAGACTATCAAGGGTGGCGGTGTCGTAGCGGTCGCGGCACCAGGAAAGGCTAAACCAGGCCAGGAAGGCCCGTCCTGGCTCATTCATGCTGCGTATGGCGGCAACCTGCGCGCTGTATCCCATTTGCTCGTGCACGCGCATGGGGTCGAGATAGCCTTTTTGCTCGAGCTCCCGGCACATGATGAGGCTGCCTGTTTGCGCGGTGGCCTCGATTGTCCGGTTCGCGGTGATGGCATCTTGCGGAGACAGGTTGTCATCGGGCCAGAAGCCGCTGTGCTTTTGCCATGCATGGATGATTTCATGGGCGAGGGATGCGGCCAGGGCCGCCGGTGGTGCCTTTTGGTTGGTGATGATGGCCTCATGTTCAGGCAGGAAACAGGCCAGGGCGTCGTGGCCAAGGGGTTCGGCAACAATGGAAACCCCCATGGTTTTGGCAAGCTCCAGCAACATGGCGCCATAATCGCTTTTGGCCATGAGATCCGTGGCCTTGGCGAGGTTGCTGTTCTGAACGGTTTTCCCTGTTCCATCCATGGAGGGAATGCTAACATGGATACGTATGATGACAAGAGGTTTTTGCATGGAACAGGTGGATTTTTTTGACGAGAATTATGTGCGTCAGGGGGTGACGACCCGGCCCGAAGCGTTGGAAAAGGGCTTGTGGCTGCATTCCTTTCATTGCTGGGTGGCCCGCCCCTGCGCGCGCAGCTTGCTTGTCCAGCGACGCAGCTCTGAAAAGGCCCTGTTTCCCGGCATGCTCGATATCACGGCGGCCGGTCATCTCATGGTGGGCGAATCGGTGGCCGATGGCATCCGCGAGGTGCATGAGGAGCTTGGGGTTTCCGACATAGCTTTTGATCGCCTTGTGCCGCTGGGAATCAAGCTTGACGTGGCGCGCATCGGGGATAAGCGCACCCGGCATTTTGCCCATGTGTTCCTGCTGGCGGATGACCGCCCGCCCGCGGCGTACCGTCCGCAGGAATCGGAGCTTTCCGGTCTTGTCGAAATCAGCGTTGCGGAAGGACTTTCGCTGTTTTCCGGGAGAACGGCCCAGGTGCCGGCATGGGAGTGGAATCTGGCGGGGGATGCCATGAAAACCTGTGTGTCGGCGGCCGACTTCATTCCGCGCATCGACCCTTATTATTACAAGATCTTCATTCTCGCCCACCGGCTGTTTTGCGGGGAACGCCACCTCGCTATTTGAGGAAGCCGCGTTTCCAGTTCCACAGGGTGGTGCCTTTGGGAGCCTTGCCGCGGCGGAGCAGGCGCCACACCTGCACGATTTCGGCCGGCGTTTTTCCAGACAAGGTGAAATCAGCGAGACGCAGCAATGGAGGCAGGCCCGCAAGACTTTCAATCACACAGCGTGACTGGACGGAACAGACAAAACTGCGACAGCCTTTGCGGATGAGTCGCAGGTCGTTGCCATGGCGGGAGCGCAGGTCGGATATCCCCCCCTTGCAGCCGGAAGGGCAGGATGCGCCGCTGGCTGGTACCGGGCAGGTTTCGCTGATGAACAGGGGCGGGGTCATGTAAACCGGCAGGGCGATACGGCCGGGGAAGCGGGCCAGAAGGGTTCTTGCGTTTTCCTGCGAGTCCTCCGGCGAGAGGGTGATGCGGGAAAACCCCATCTCCATGAGGCTGGAAACCGCCGCCGTGTTCAGGGCGTAAAGCGGCCAGCCGGCGGAAAGGTCAAGGCCTGCCTTTTCGTGCAGCATTTCCCAGCCCCAGAGGTTCTGGATGTCCCACCGTGTTTGCCCGGCGGCGATGAGGCTCTCCACATGCTTTTGGATGGCCTGGGTTTCCCATGCCCGGCACAGCGTGGGCAGGGAGATGCGCAATGTGGCATTGGGCCATGCGTGGGCCATGGTTTGCAGGGTTTCAGGGGTTGCGCTGTCGAGCGGCAGGAGAATTTCGGAAACGCCCTCCCGGTCGGCCTCTTCAAAATCCTGAAGATCAGCGGCATTATCCACGGACAGAAGGTATCCGGGCGATGCCGGGAGGGTTTCCGGCTGTGTGGCACCAAGCCCTGCAAGGACGGCGGCCCGCGTTTCCGCGCGGTTTTTGGCGTGGGCCTCCTCCAGCTCCGCCAGCAGCCTGCGGCGGATGTCGTTGAGCTGGGCGGCGGGTACAAAAAGTCCGTCCGGGTTTAAAAACGAGAGGGTTTCAAGAGAAAAGGGCGTGTCGCCGCATTTTTCAAACGCCTTGCGGCAGGCAGTTTCCATGCCCTCCGGAGTTTGCGCGGGCGGCAGGTCGCCAACCACTGACAGGCTGGCGGCGCTGCCATCGGCCAGCAGCGCTTCGGCATCGATTCGGCCATGGGTAAGGGACAGGCGGATGGACACAGGCATGCGGCTGCGGAAAGCGCCGGGGCGCGGGATGGGAAATGGATAGGCTTTCTGTGCCGCCTGGCTTGAGGAAACGTAAACGGGCATGCTTTCGGCAAGGGTGGGAGCGCCTGCGGGCAGTGCCAGTTCCACCACTTGTCCGGCAGGGGCGTTGAAAACGGATTTGCCTTTCAGGCGCATGTCCATGACGGCAAAACCAAACGGTTTTTCTTCGCCGGGCAAGGGGATTTGCAGCCCGTCATGGCGTTCGATGGCGTGGGTGGGAATGAAGCGGAGCCATGTCCGTCCCTGCGCGTTGACAATGGCGGCAACCCGTCCAAGTTCTCCGCCCATGGGGCCGACAACATGCGGGGAGACCACGTTTTTGGCCCGCCGGTTTTCAAGGTAAAGCCGGGTCTGGTTGCGGCTGAAGATGGTCTTGATGCGCCAAGCCTTTTCGGCCAGCTCCTTCGGGGATGCCGTGCCGTCAAGGATGTTGCGGTAATAATCGGTGACGGCGGCGGTGTAAAGCGGGCCCTTTTTGCGCCCTTCGATCTTGAGTGAGGTGATGCCGGCCTCGGCCAGCTTGGCTACGTCACCATCGAGCGCCATATCCTTCATGGAGAAGATGTGGCCGGAAGGAAGTCCTTCCCCGGAAAACTGGTCACGGCAGGGATAGGCGCAGGAGCCGCGGTTGGCGCTGCGTCCGGTGGCAAAGGAGGAGTAAAGGCACAGGCCGCTCATGCTGTAGCACAAGGCGCCATGGATGAAGGCTTCGGTTTCCACGCCGCTGTTCTGTGCGATGTCGGAAAGTTCGGGCAGGGTTAGTTCGCGGGCCAGGACCACGCGGGAGATGCCAAGGGCCATGGCCGCCATGGCGCCTTCCCGGTTGTGGATGGCCATCTGCGTGCTGGCATGGAGGGCAAGTCCGGGGAAGTGCTGGCGGATGATGCGCGCCACGCCCATGTCCTGCACGATGACGGCATCGGCCCTCAGGTCTTCGAGCATTTCCAGCATGGGGAGCAGGTCGGGCAGTTCGGCGTCCTGCACCAGGGTGTTGACGGCCACATAAACCTTGCGGGGCTTTTCCTGAGCATGGGCGAAACCGATGGACTCGGAAAGCGCCTCCCTTGTGAAATTGGTGGCATCCGCTCTTGCGGAAAAGCGCGAAAGGCCCAGATAAATGGCATCGGCGCCATGGGAAAAAGCGGCATAGGCCGATTCGGGGGAGCCTGCCGGAGCGAGAAGTTCTGGTTTTTTGTTTTTGTTCATGGCGGCATTATGGCATAGTTGGGGCCGAAAGGAATATGGATATGATCCAGATGCTGGGGATTGCCCTTTTTGTTCTCATGATGATGTCGCTGAAGCGGTGTCTTGCCTGCGCGCGGCATGCGTCAAAGGCACATGACAATCGGCGGGCGGATGCGGGGTGGCGCTACTGGGTGGATCCATTGTCCATGTTTCGCGACCGCTACTATACCAAGGAAGGCCAAAAGCACCGGCAGGCGTTTGCGGCGGATTTCAAGCGGCTCATGATCCTGCTCTGGCCCGCCCCGCTTCTTGTTGTGGCAATTTTATGGCTCGATAAGGGATAATTCTTCTTTTGGACCATTTGTTTGCAAAGGTGCCGGGTATGCTGTCCGTCAAGGTGACAAAGGATTCCTTGGCTGCCTGCATCATGGCAAGACACCCATGTTTCGTCTGTCCATAACCTGTTGAGACATGACATCTAAGCTTCAGTTTTTGGTTTTCCAGCCTGTTCCATCATGCCGGAAGGTGAGGATGTCGGCATTGCGGATGGGGCGTTCCTTGTATTGCGTCATGAAATCACGCATGGCATACGGTGTTGGTTTTTCGCTTGGGTTTTCCATCACCCAGCGCAGGGCGTTCAGGAAATAGGCGTGGCTGAAAAGGCATATCCGCGCCATGTGTTCTGCATGCAGGGCTTCCAGTTTGGTTTTGATCTGCGTGGCGTGTGCCATCAGGCGGGAAAAAGGTTCCGCTCCCTCGGCCGCAAAAACCGGGTCCGCCCTGTCCCAGTAGCTTTGTGCGATTTCCAGCCGCTCGGGCCGCAGGGCCTTGAGGCCATCCTGGCCAAGAAAGGAAAATTCCCGGATCAGCGGCCAGGTTTCATGCGGGATATTCGGCAGGGCTGCAATGGTGGGGGCTGCCGTTTGTTGCGCCCGCAGATAGGGGGAGACCGCAATCAGGTCCATGGGTCGGGCCGTGATGATGCGGCTGATGGCTCCGGCCTGGTTGTGGCCATGATCTGTCAGGGGAATATCGGCCTCATTGTCCAGCGCTCCACCGGCATTTGCCCGGCTTTCGCCATGGCGGATGCCATGGACAAGCAGTTCTGGTACGGGCCTTTTTCCCATCGTTATTTAATGCCTGTCATGTGAGGTGGGGACGAAACAACCAAGGGATCAAGTTCTGTGGCATTGTCGCGGATGAAAGAGGCTCGGAAATGGGTGGCATCCTTGAACAGTGGAGTGCCATCAGGCTCCGTGAAAAAGCACGTGTCGTCGGAGCAAATCCAGTTGGCTGGATCTATGACGGAAATGTCCAGGTTCTTTGCGATGTTTCTGATCTGGTCATTTATGGCGGCTGTGCGCTTTAGGTGTTCTTCCATCGTCACCGATTTCACTTCCGGTTTGCTGCTGAACCGCAAACGGATTGCCGCATCCATGGTTCCCGGGTCGGCACGTCCTCCGCCCGGAGGATGCAGGATGATGGAGATGTTCTTTCCAAGGGATTTCAGGCTGGCCAACGATTTTTCCAGGCGCATGAAGGTGCGGTCAAGGATGGCTGGGTCTGCAAAGTTGATGATCTTGGCATCGCGATCATCCAGTTCGTAGTAATCTCCACGGGTGATAACGCCAAGCCAGGAGCCGCCAATCACGATATTTTCGATGTCCGGCCCTGCGGCGAGGCGGAAGCCCTGGTCAGCATGCTCCCCGCATTGCGGGTTGCTTTTTCTGGAAAACCCGGGAATGGGAGCGCATCCTGATGATGTGTGGAAAATTACGGTTTTGTGGGGAATATGTTGCGCGTCGAGATATGCGATTCTCGGATAAAGCTGCTGAATGTAACTGTCACCGAAGAACAGCGTGGTGCCGGGCAGGGAGCCTGGCGTGAAAGCCTTTTCATCGCCGGGGTATTTCCAGTCCCGCCGTGCCGTGATGAGCTGGGCCCGGAGGGAATGCAGCCTTTCCCGCACCCCTCCCTTGTGGATGGTGAGACCTATGCCGAAAAAGGCCAGCATGATGAGGCTAAGGATGGTGATGATCCTGCGGGAATTTTGTGGTTTTTGGGCTGCCAGCCGCAGCGGTGTTTCCACCCAGCGATAGGTTGCCCATGCCAGAAGGGTCGCAGTTGCGGTCAGGATGATGCGTACGGTAACGGGCGGTATCTCTGGATAGAGGATGTGTGCGAAGGCATTCAGCGGCCAGTGCCACAGGTAAAGCGGATAGCTGATGAGCCCAATCCAGACCATCGCCTTGTTTGAGAGTATGTGGCGTGCAACCCATGTTTTCTGTCCCGTGCCGATCAGCAGGGTTGCGCCCAGGGTTGGCAGTAGAGCCCACCAGCCGGGGAAGCCCGCTTCCGGGGTTTTCAGGATGGCGATGGCGATGAGGGCGAGCCCAAGCGGAGCGGCGATTTCTCCTAGCTTGGCAGGAATGCGCACCGGTTTCTGTTGTGCGGCATCGGCGGCCATCCGTGTGTGGGACAGGATCACGGACGCCAGAATGCCCCCCATGATGAGTTCCCAGAACCGGGTACCGGGTAGGAAAAAGACACCGGACGGATAGGTTGCGACAAAGAGGATGTTGAAGAAGAAGGACACCACCATCAGGGTTGCGGCCATGGCGATGAAGTGGATGCGTAGCCTGAAGATGATGGCGATCAGGAGAGGCCAGATGAAATAAAACTGTTCCTCGATGCCGAGCGACCACAGGTGGCGCAGGGGTTTCAGGTTTCCTTCGACGTCAAAATATCCGGATTCCGACCAAAGCGCGATGTTGGAGATGAAGCTGGCCGCGGCTGAGGTGTGCCAGCCGAGCTTTTGGAATTCATCCTCCAGCAGAATGGCCCAGCCGACGGCAAGGGTGGTGATCAGCACCAGGATCAATGCCGGAAACAGGCGTTTGATTCTCCGGGCGTAAAAAGCCCGGATGGAAAAGGTGGATGAGGCGATTTCCCGCAGCAGGATGCCAGAGATCAGGAAGCCGGAAATGACGAAGAAGATGTCCACTCCGACGAATCCGCCCGGCAACAGGGATGGAAAGTTGTGGAAGAGGATGACGGCCAGGATCGCGATGGCGCGTAGGCCGTCAATGTCCGGCCGGTATGACATGTGTTTGTCATGCATGGGGCGAGGTCTTTTTGCCGTTGCGGAGGATGTGGCGGGGTAGGGGTTTCATGTTAGAACGCCGGGGTTGGATACGGCTGCGATGCAAGGACGGAAGGCGTCTTGATCCGCCATGCCCGTCCGTCAAAGCTTGCGGTGAAGCCGGAGGCGTTCGGGATGGGATCATGCTTGTAATAGGCGTAGAAGGCCTGCATGGCGTCTGGTGTGATGTCGTCGATCCCTTGGGTGATCAGCCAGCGCAAGGCCAGGAAAAACTGGCAGTGACCAAAGGCCAGGATGGTTTTTTCGGAGGGGAGTGTTTCCAGCTTTTCCATGGTGGTGCGTATGCGTCCGATGAAGGCCGCAAAGGATTCCGCGCCTTCTCCATCGACATAATCTGGATCGGCTTTTTGCCAGTATTCCCGCACCCACGGTTTGCGGTCCTCCATGGTCGAACCGCCCCAGCGCTCGGCCAGCAGGGTGAATTCCTCGATGGGCCAGGTTTCCACTGGCACGTCCGGCAGGAGCGCCAGCGTGGGCTCTGCGGTTTGCCGGGCGCGGGAAAATGGTGAGCAGATGACGAGGTCGGGCGCGGTGGCGGCAAGCCTGGCGCTTACGGCCCGGGCTTGCGCATGGCCAAGTTCCGTCAGCGGGATGCTGGCCGCATCGGAACTTACCCCTCCGGCATTGGCCACGCTTTGCCCATGCCGGATGCAGTGGATGACCAGTTCCTCCATCAGAACTCGGCCCAGCCGGGAACGCGCGGGAAGGGCGAGACGTCTCTAATGTTGGGAATGCCGGTCACCAGCATGAGCAGGCGCTCAAAGCCGAGTCCAAAGCCGGCATGCGGAACAGAGCCATATCTGCGCGAGTCAAGATACCAGCCATAATCATCCGGGTTGAGCCCCATTTTTTCCATGCGGGCGGTGAGCCTGTCCATGCGCTCTTCGCGCTGGCTGCCGCCGATGAGTTCGCCGATGCCGGGCACCAGCACGTCCATGGCGGCGACGGTTTCGCCGTCCTCGTTCATGCGCATGTAGAAAGCCTTGATCTGTTCAGGGTAGTCGAACACGATGACCGGCCTCTTGAAGTGCTCCTCGGTGAGGAACTGTTCATGCTCGCTCTGCATGTCGCAGCCGAAAAACACGGGAAATTCAAACTTTTTGCCCGAGTTTTGCATGATCTCGATGGCTTCGCGGTAGGGCAGGCGGACGAATTCGTTGCCTTCGATGTTTTTCAGTGTGTCCAGCAGGCCGGGGTTCACGAACTGGTTGAAAAGCGCGAGATCTTCGGCACAATGTTCCAGCGCATGGCGCACAAGATGGCGCACGAAATCTTCGGCGAGCTGCATGTCGCCCTGAAGATCGCAGAAGGCCATTTCCGGCTCGATCATCCAGAATTCGGCGGCGTGGCGGCGGGTGTTGGAGTTTTCGGCGCGGAAGGTGGGGCCGAAAGTGTAGATGTCGCCAAGGGCCAGGGCGAACATTTCGCCTTCCAGCTGCCCGGAGACGGTGAGGTTGGCCGCTTTGCCGAAGAAATCCTGGCTGAAGTCGACCTTGCCGTCCTTCATGGGCGGGGTTTCAAGGTTGAGGGTGGTGACCTTGAACATTTCGCCTGCGCCTTCGCAGTCCGATGCGGTGATGATGGGGGTGTGGACGTAGCGGAAGCCGCGCCCGTGGAAAAAGTCATGCACGGCCCAAGCCATTTCCGAGCGAATGCGGAAGGCGGCACCAAACTTGTTGGAACGCGGGCGCAGGTGGGCGATGGAACGCAGGAATTCGTCGGAATGGCGTTTTTTCTGCAAGGGGAAATCCTCGCCCGCGCCGCCCAGCAGGACGAGGTTTTCCGCGATGATTTCGAACTTCTGTCCCTGGCCTTGCGATTCCACCATTTTTCCGGTGACCTCGATGGCCGAACCGGTGGTGATTTTCTTGATGTCCTCATAATTGGGGAGGGTGTCAGAGGCAATCACCTGAATGTTGCGCAGACAGGAGCCATCATTGAGTTCAATGAAGGAAAAGTCTTTGGCATCGCGTCGGGTACGAACCCAGCCCTTGGCCAGGACCTGCGGCATCGGTGTTTCGGACGCGAGGAGATGAAGGATTTTGGTGCGCTGCATGGGAATGCCTCTTGGCTTTTGGGAAGAATAAAGACCAAAGGGCTATAGCAGATAGATGCTGTTACGGCAATATGACAATGGGGATTCCGGGCGATACCATTTTCCAGATTTCGTCCATTTCGGCATTGGTCACGGCAATGCAGCCATCGGTCCAGTCTTCATAAGGATGGCCAACATAATCGGCGGAAATGTCATTGGGCAGGCCATGGATCATGATGGCACCGCCAGGGCTTGCCCCCAGCGCCCGGGCCCGGCTGACATCGTCCGGGCGGGGATAGGAAATGTGCAGGGCCTTGTAGAAATTGCTGGCGGCCCGTCGGGCGTCAATGGTGTAAAAACCTTCGGGGGTTCGGCCATCGCCTTCAAACACCTTGTGGCCGACAGGGGTTTTCCCGAGGGCCATCCGGAAAGACCGGATGATGCCGCCATCCTTCATCAGGCTGAGCGTGCGTGCGCCCTTGCGGACCAGAACCATGTCAGCCAACTTGGGCAAGGCTGTGGTGCGGATGTGGAATTTTGGAAAGCTTGAGGGGGTGCGGCTGGCAAGCTGCAGGCTTTCCGTTTTTGCGCCGCTGTCATCAATGGCGGCGGGCTGCACCGCCTCCCGCATGCGTTGCATGCGCTGGCTGGCAAACACAAGATCGGGCGCGGCGGCATGCGCTGGCTGGCCCGCAAGGATAAATCCTGCTGCCATCACCAAAAAAAGCTTGCCGAGAAAGTGTCTCAAGGCCAATAATCCCCGTCCATGAAGAATGTTCTTTCATATAAGCGGGTTTTGGCCGTCTTGTCAAAGCTGCTGGTTGCATGGCTGTCCTGCGTCTGCGGCATGGCCATGGCGGCATCGCCTCCATCCATTGGAAAAATCCGGGTCCATGAAGCGGCGTATGAAGATACGCTGGTGGATATGGCCCGGGCGGAAAACCTGGGGTATGTGGAAATGCGGGCCGCCAATCCGGATGCGGATCCGTGGCTGCCAGGCGCAGGAACCAAACTGGTATTGCCCCAGGAACACCTGTTGCCGGATGGCGCGCGCGAAGGCATCCTCATCAACCTGCCGGACATGCGGCTGTATTATTTTCCGGAAAAGGACGGGATTCCGGTGTCGTGGCCCATCGGCATCGGGGCCGATGGCCTTTTAACGCCGATTGGCAGCACCACGGTGGTGCGCAAGATGGCAGGGCCCAGCTGGCGGCCAACGGCGGAAAAACGTGCCCGTGACCCGTCGGTTCCCGATGTGGTGGGGCCGGGGCCTGACAATCCGCTGGGGGCGTATGCGCTGTATCTGGGCTGGCCCACCTATCTCATTCATGGCACCAACAAACCCCTCGGGGTGGGGCGTCGGGTGTCCAGCGGCTGCATCCGCATGTATCCGGAAGCCATCGAGGCGTTGTTTGCCAAGGTAGCGCCCGGAACGAAGGTGATGGTGGTGAACCAGCCGGTGAAAATGGCCTTCAAGGGGGGCGAACTGTTCATGGAAGCGCATCCCAGCCTGATCCAGGCGGATGCCGTGGAGGCGCAGGGACGTTTCATTCCTGAAGTTCCGGAAGGGTTCATGAAGAGGGTGATTTCGATGGCGGGGGATGCCGCGCCCCGGCTGGACTGGCCACTTGTCCGGCAGGTGATCCGTGAACGGCGGGGGTATCCGGTGAAAATCACGCAGTCCGCATCCATTGGGCCCTGACCGCAGACCTTTCCAAGACAGCAGGGCATCATGAAAAAACCACGCCGGACCCAAAGGTTCAGCGTGGTTTTTGTCTTTTTGGAAAGATGCGGTTTCCCTTATGGGACCTGCGTCTTTCCACAGGTCATGGAAATTACTTCCGAAGGCCCTTCTGGAAAACGCGGTCAGCCTTTTCCGAGGCAGACTTGGCCATGGCAGCAGCCATGTTGGCCTTTTCGACGGCGGCGGCGGCAGACTGGGCGGCGTTTTCAGCCGACATGGCGGCCATTTCGGCAGCGGCCTTGGCGTCCTGTGACTGGGCGCTGATCTGTTCGATCATGGCGCGGTCTTCGGTGGTCAGGCCGGAGCATGCCGAAAGGGCAGCAACGGAAGCGATCATCGCAACAGTGGCAAACTTGTTCATGGGAATGGTTCCTCTTTTCAGATGTTGAAGCGAGGGCCTCCCCCCGCGAGTTCCTAATATACCTGAGTTCAACCCAGGTTGGCAAGGCGGTCTATGCGCTTTTGCGTGGGCGGGTGGGTGGAGAAGAGTGCGAGCGACATTCCCGAAAACTTTGCGTAAGGGTTGATGAAGTACATATGTTGGAAGGCTTCGCTTGATCCCATGAAGGTGCCGTTGGGCGCGTCTATTTTCTGCAGGGCACCAATGAGCCCCTTGGGATTCCGGGTCAGCTGCACGGATGTGGCGTCTGCCATGTATTCACGCTGGCGGGAAATGGCCGCCTGCAGGATCTTGGCAATGATGGGGGCCAGAATGGCAATGAAAAGATAAAGGATGATGATGACCAGCAGCGCTCCCCCGCCCTTGCCGCCGCGCCGGCTGCCGCCTCTTGGAACAAGGAGCCGGGGCGCCTGTCGCATGAGGCTGCCAAGGATCAGCAGGATGCCAACCGCCACGGCCAGCATGGTGGCATAACGGATGTCCGCATTGACGATGTGCCCGGTTTCATGCCCCACCACGCCCTGCAGTTCCTCGCGGTTCAGCTTGCGCAACAGGCCTCTTGTGACGGCAATGGCCGATTTGCTTGGCGACATGCCGGTGGCAAAGGCGTTGAGACCCTCGCTTTCAATGATGAAGACGCGGGGTTTGGAAATGCCGGCTGCCAAGGCCATTTCTGTCACCACATTGTCGAGCATGGGATGTTCATCATGGGTGATTTCGTGGGCGCCGGAAATTTTGAGCACCACCTTGTCGCCAAACAGGAATGCGTAAAAGATCCAGAGGATGCTGAGCCCGCCAAGGATGCCCGCGCCCAGGAGCTTGGGCATGGTCAGGGCCGTGAAGGGAGGTGGCGTTGCGGAAAGGTTGATGACATGCCCGGCAAAGCGGGGATCATATTGCTTTGTCAGGAAGGGGTAAAAGAAACTGTTTTCTATGATGGCGCCGATGGCATAACCAACGCTGCCCAGCAGCAGGATGAACAGGATGCCCAGCAGGAGGGTGTTGCGCCGGTTTTTGGCAATGGCACCAAAAAAGTCGGTGCGCAGGATGCGCGGGCCCGGCGGCGGATTGAGTGTGTCATTGAGGATTTGCACCTCACGCAGCTCTTCCGGGGATGCCGAAGGCTCTTTTTTGGGAAAGGTGTTTGCACCGTTTCCTTGCACAGGTCCCCACGGGCCAGCCCGCAGCCGCTGCGTTTCCAGCGTGGAAACGGCGGCCGTGGCGTTTGGCAGGGGGATGTCATCCCATGGCGAGATGCGGGTCATGGCATGATGTCCGCTTATTTAATGGAGAGATCCACCTTGGGGGCTTCGCGTTCGGCCGGGTTTTCCAGCGCGAAATACTCTTCTGGCGTGAAGCGGAACATTCCCGCAAAGATGTTGGCCGGGAACACCTGGATGCGGGTGTTGTAACGCATCACCGTGTCATTGTAGTGCTGCCGCGTGAAGGAAACCTGGTTTTCGGTGGTTGAGAGTTCTTCCATCAGGCGGGCGATATTCGCCTGCGCCTTGAGGTCGGGATAGGATTCCACCAGTGCCATGAGCTTGCTGAGCATGCCGCCCAGTTCCCCTTCCGCCTTCGAGACTTCAGCCGGGGTTTTTGCACCCATGGCGGCGCTGCGGGCGTTGATGACCTTTTCCAGCGTTTCCTGTTCATAGGTCATGCTGCCCTTGACGGCATTCACCAGGTTGGGAATGAGGTCGTAGCGGCGCTTGAGCTGGACATCCACCTGTTTCCAGGCAGCCTTGGTCATGTTGCGCAGGGTCACGAGGCTGTTGTAGATGCCGATGGCGTAAAGGACGACAAGGGCGAGGACGCCCAGCACAATCCAGGTCGGGTTCATGGGAGTTATCCTTTCGTTTTTGTTTCTTCAGGAGCTTCTGCGCGTTGCAGTACAGCGGCAAAGAAGCCATCTGTCTTGTGCAGGTGCGGAAGCATTTTGAGATGGGGCGATGTCGGGCATTCCGCCCAGACATCCTGTGTATTCACCAGCGTGAAAGCCGGGTTCTTTTCAAGGAAGGCGGTGACCTGATCCTCGTTTTCGCGCGGCAGCAGCGAACAGGTGGCGTAAACAAGACGTCCGCCGGGTTTCACAAGGCGGGCGGCGCTTTCCAGAATACGTGCCTGAATGGAGGTGATTTCATCAAGCGCCGGGCCAAGGGGTTTCCACCGGCTGTCCGGGTTGCGACGCCATGTGCCGGTGCCGGAGCAGGGGGCATCCACCAGCACGCGGTCAAACGAGAGCTTGTGGTGTTTGATCCATGGGTCTGTTTCACTCTTGAGGGGCTTGGTTTCAATATTGAAGGCGCCGGCCCGGCGGAAACGCTCCTTGGCGCGCACCAGGCGGCGATCCAGCACATCGGCGGCAATGAGTCGGCCCTTGTTGTTCATGGTGGCGGCAAGGCCAAGGGTTTTTCCGCCTGCCCCTGCGCAAACATCAGCTACCATCATGCCGGGCTTTGCATCCACCAGCAGGGCGATGAGCTGGGAGCCTTCATCCTGGATTTCCACTTGGCCATCCTCAAATTCCGGCCATGTGGCGACGGCCGGACGCCCCATGATTCGCAGGCCCCAGGGGGAATAAGGCGTGGCTTCGGCCGGAATGCCGTGCTTGCGCAGGGAAGCCAGCAGCTTTTCGCGGGTGGTTTTGAGGGTGTTGGTGCGCAGGTCGAGCGGGGCGGGTTCCGTCATGGCCGAAAGAGCCGGGACAAAATCCTTGCCAAGTGCCTGACGCATGTCGGCTTCGGCCCATGGCGGGCATTCGGCGCGCACCGAATCGGGCATGTGCCGGTCCACCAGTTTTTTGCCGGAGAGCGCCTTGAGAAGTTTCATTTCGCCATCGCCCATTTCGGCGGGGGCGAATTTTGCGCCGCTGAAAATCCCGGTCACTTCTTCGGGCGGGCGGCATTCGCCCACCAGGATGTTGGCAATGAGCAGGCTGCGCGGCAGGACGGGAACCCCGCAGGATTCAATATGCCAGGCCAGTCGCGCCTTGCGACGCAGGATGGCATAGAAGGTTCCGGCAATGTCGGTGCGGTCCTTGCTGCCGATATAGCGATGGTTGCGGAAATAGGCGCTGGCGATGGAATCAGCCGGCTTTGGCGTGGCGTCAAGGGCCGTCAGGAGTTCAATGGTGGCCTGGATGCGCGCTGCGGGTGTCATGATGGGTGCTTTCCCCGGAAACCGGTTGCGAGAACATAAACTTCCGACGATTCCTTGCGGCTGGCATCGGGTTTGACATGGCGGACCTTTTCAAAGTCGCGCTTGAGGGTGCGCAGGAGATCCTCCTCGGCGTTGCCCTGGAAAAGCTTGGCCAGAAAAATGCCGCCGGGTTTCAGGACTTCAAAGGCAAAGGCATAAGCGGCCTCTACCAGCGCCATCACGCGCAGGTGGTCGGTCTGGCGGTGGCCCATGGTGTAGGGGGCCATGTCGCTCATGACAAAATCCGCCTCGCCGCCAATGAGGGTCTTGAGCTTGTCCGGGGCATCGCCTTCCATGAAGTCGCCTTCAATGAGGATGGAGTCCGGAATGGGATCGATGGGCAGGAGGTCGATGCCTACCACACAGCCGCCGGTTTGTGCGGGTTTTGCGCGGGCAACGGCGATCTGTGTCCAGCCGCCGGGCGCGGCGCCAAGGTCAACCACCTTCATGCCGGGCTTGAGCAGGCTGTATTTGTCATCAAGCTGTTCCAGCTTGAAAGCGGCCCGGCTGCGGAAACCACGGGACTTGGCTTCCTGAACGTATGGATCATTGAGCTGGCGGGCGAGCCAGCGGGTGGAGGAAATTTTGCGCTTGGCCGCGGTTTTGACGCGGACACTCAGCATGCGGCGGGACGGGTGTGGGTTTTTTTGTGTCATTGATTTTCCAAAATCCTTGTCTTCCTTGACTTTTTAGCATTTTTGTGCTAAGAAAAACAAGTCTGAAATCCAAAAGGCCATATATGGGCCGGGAGGTTGCCATGACCGATCATAAACTTACTCCGGATCAGGAAAAGGAAGGGTTGGCCAAACTGGCTTTTCAGCTTCAGGCAGATGTCAGAAAGCTCGAGCGTGATGACAAGCAGGCAGGGCATGACAAGCTGCGCGAGAATGAAGAGCTTGCCGCCGGACGTCCGGTGGTGAACATGCCGTACAGGGCCATTGCCACCATTCTGGCAGCCGATGTCCGGTCGGACAAGGCGCTGGACCCCCAGGATACGCCCATGGCGTTTGCTGCCATGGAATTCATTACGGGCGGGCATAAACCTTCCATTCACAACCTCGCCATTTGCCAGGTGGAGCTGCGGCGCCAGCTCAGGCAGCTGAGCGGGATTGATAATGAGAAGAATGCAGTGGCCTTTGCGCAAAATCACGGGATTGATTCGGACAAGGATACCTTCCCGGTGACGCAGATGGCTCCGGAAGCCTACAAGAATCGTCTCGCTTTCCTTGAAGAAAGCCAGCCCAAGGCTCCCAAGAATGCACCGGCTGCACCCAAAAAGCACCATCAGGCCAACCTGGGCTGACATAAAAACGGGCGCATGATGCATTTTTTGGCTTGCATGACGCGTTTGTGCGCGTTATATCAAGCCCGCCTGCTGGGGGATCGTCTAACGGTAGGACAGCGGACTCTGACTCCGCCAGTCTAGGTTCGAATCCTAGTCCCCCAGCCAATTTTATGTTTGTAATCCTGCGCCCACGGCTCTGCCGTCGGGCGTTTTTTATATTGGCCATGCAAAACATATCCGCAATGTTGGTGTCAGGATCCGTCCCGCAACCCGCCTGTGTTCCCTGTTTCTGTAAACGGGTTTTCGAGGAAAGTCCGTGACTGTCCTTCATGCGGTCCGGCTATAAGAATGACAGTCAAACAGAACCCCCGCAGATGGCACGACCGCCTGCGGG
>MEMB01000007.1:170902-180255 GCA_001768735.1 Alphaproteobacteria bacterium GWF2_58_20
CGCAGCGGAACATTGGAGTGGCGGTCGTTGCTGTGGCGTAAATTCCGAATACGCCGCCAACATTGTTTGTCCAATTCCCCATTGTTAGGCCAGAAATACTTGTTCCCCATACACGCTCGATCCTGCCGACATTTTGGGCGCTGGTATATGTGCCTGGTTTTATGTCGGAATTTTCCGGCGGCAGGTTGTTGATGGTGCTCCATTCCGAAGCCAGGGCTGGCGCTGTGCCAAAAAAGGTGGCCCAGCTTGATGATATGGTGCCGTTTGCAAGGCATCCGGGGCGGCCACTGTCACAGGTGACCCATTGGCCAACAGGGCCGCTTGATGACAGAAAGCCGCCAAGATCCCAGATGACGCTCCCGTTTGAAAGGAGCCATGTACGCCTGTTTTGCGCCCCCGTGACGCCGGCATAACCCTGGGCATCATCGGCATTGGCGGCTGTGATGATTGTGGAATATCCGCCGATGAACTGGCCGTTTCCGGGAGCAAGTCCTGTCCAGTTTGCGGGTTGGGCCAGTGCATTGTGGGCAATGGCGAGATGTTGCGACAGTGTTATGAGGTCATATCCTTCGCCCAATGCCTGGCAGGTGGTGCGGGCATTGAAAAAACTGTAAGAAGGGCTTGGATACGATGGCGCTCCGACTGGCGTTGACGTTGCAACCCCGCCCACAAGCCGTGCCAGATGTTTCATGACGCGGAACGAGGGAACACTTCTTCCACTCCCCGGCAAGGTGGATGCTGGAATGGTTAGCCATCCGCTGTCACCGCCTGAGTCTGATACATCAATATTGAAGCTCTGGTCGGCGGTTGCGCCTGTGCTGTCGGTCACCCGCAGGGTGACAGGATAGGTATCGGCCAGCGCTGGCGCTGAAAACAGGGCAAGGGCTGTGGTGGCAAGAAGGGTTTTGCGCATGGGGGTATCTCCCTGTTTGGTTACAAAATGGTAATGGTGAAGGACTGCTCGGTTATAGCGCCCACGCTGTCCGTCACGCGCAGGGTGATATTGTGGGTTCCGGCTTCGGCAGGAGCTGTTCCCGTGATTTTCCCTGTGCGGAGCTGGTTGCCGTTGTCGGAAAGGGTCAACCATGCGGGCAGCGTGGGGGCCGAAAGCATGACCATGTCCACCTTGTTGGTATCTGAAAAGGCGATGTTATAGGTGTAGGGGACGTTTTGCGTGCCGCTGGTGATGGCCGTCGAGGTAAAGCTTGGTGCGGCATTGGCCTCTGGTGTCACGGAAGAAAGCAGGGGCGCTGTTCCATAGAGTTTTGCTGTACGCAGCTGGTTGCCGTTCCACACAAGTGTCAGCCACGAGGGCAGGGTGGTGGATGTCACCTGAACCATGTCCACCTTGTTGGTGTCGGTCACCGTGATGTCATATTGCGTGAATTGGCCCTCGGTGCGGGAGGTGACGGCTGCTGCCGGGGTGCTGGTGAAGCTTGGGGGAATGTTTTCCAGGCCGTTCATGGGAGCGGAGCCGGAAAGGAGCGCTGTGCGGTCGCCATTGTCGACAAGCGTTATCCAGGCGGGCGCCGTTGTTGCCGAGAAGGCAAGGGTGTCAGTGATGTCATCGTCACTTGCGACAACAGGGTAGGTATAACCGCCCATTTCCTGCGAGGCGGTGACAGGTGCGCTGGTGAAATACGGCAGGGCATTGACGCGGATGGTGAAATTTTGCGTGGCTTCGCCGCCGTGGCCGTCGGAAACCTTGAGGGATACATCATGTGTTCCGGGAGTGGCTGTGCTGCCTTGAAGCGTGGCGGTTCCGGAGCCGGTTGAGGCAAAGGAGAGCCAGGCTGGCTTGGTGGGAGCCGTGAGGGTGATTGCATCCCCCACATCGGCATCGCTGGCAGAGATTTCATAAGAGTAGATTGCGCCCGTATCGACGATGGTCCACGGCGCCGTGTCGAACATGGGGGCGGCATTCGCCGAAGGGATTTCATCATCCGGAAGGGATACATGCCTCACCTCGCCCATGAACTTGCGGATGACATATCTGGGCGATTCAGCAAAAGCCAGGGAGAAGGTTGTTAAAAGAACAACGCTTCCATAAAAAAATTTGTGTATCATAAAATTTTTCATCCTTTTATAATTTTATTTTTTATTGATTAAATTTATACATAAGTCAACCAAAAAGCTATGGATGGAAGTGCCGGAAGATGAAATCCATCTCCCCGTTTTGAGGGAAATTTTTTCGCGGGCATGGAAGAAGGGGAGGGGGAAAATCGATCACATACGCTGTCAGGATTTATGCGGCAGCTGGGTTGATCTCTGGATGGGGTTCATGCGCATGTTTCAGGAAAATAGCTGGCGCATTATTCCGGCAGGCGTGCCTGCATGCGTTCCACGGCGCGGGAGATTGTAATGCATCAGCTTCAAGTAGAGGCCATGCGCGGTTTTCGGGTGACAGGGGAATTTCCGCACAGCGCTTATTGCCCGCATAACGTGGCAAAGGTTCTGTGAGAGGCTGCGGGGCAGTTGGAGGCGTGAATCTCTGGCCAGATTGTTTCCGGTGAGGCGCTTGCGGAAAATTCACTTTCCCGGCACAGGAACCTCATATTGTTTTTTTGCGTCGGTGAAGTGGATGTTGTCCTTTGGTTTTGCCGGTTTTTGAGCGACAGGGAAGTCGAGTTTTGGCGTATCCCCACCTGTTCCCAGCATGACGCCGGCAAAACCGAGGCGCTTTGCCTCTTCCGCAAAGGCGGAAAGAAAAGGCTTTGCCAGGCAGTCGAAGTCTTTGCTGAGTCGTTCAAAGGAATCGAAGACGATGTGGTTGCCGGTTGAAAGCCATGCCCAGCTTTCGGCAACAATCATGTCGTTTTCCGTTATCTTGTCGCGGCTCTTGCGCTTCCAGACATAAAATCCACCATTTTCCGATGTTACCCCATGTTCCGCTGCGGGGGCACCGTTGGCGTTGATCGACTGGCAATTGTCAATGATCTCGCCGAGGACAAGTCCACGCGGGTCGCTGATTTCCAGTTTGGCCAAGTAATAATTGGGCATGTCAATATCGCTGCCGTCTATGAAAACCTGCGGCAGGTTTTCACGGTCCTTGAGGCGGGATAGCGTGTGGATACCCCTGTGATGTCCATATTCCTCAAGATTGTATTCGGTGGCAATTTCTGCCCAGCTTAGGTTTTCCATCCCGCGTGAATACTGGATGGCGCCGACAGCGCGGCGCACGCCGCCGGGATCCGTTGGCAGCGGAAAATTCCCAAGGATGCGATGGTGAAGTTCAATCTCTGGTGCGAAGTCCATATATTTTCCGACAGCGGAATTGCCATATCTCACCAAGAGATCGGCCCATATTTTCGGTTTCCAGTTACCAAATTTCGGAACCGTGAAATTTCCGATTTCCTTTATCCATTCCAGAGTTCCATCGCCATACCGTTTCCGGCAGGAGGTTATATAGCGGTTGACCTCCTGTTCATTGGCAAAAACGGTACCGAGCTTGTAGGCAACCATTTCGGGGTGTTCTTCACCGGTGAGGCTTGCGATCCTGCTGGTGAGCGGTAGCAGTTTTTTGTAAAGCTCAGGCTTGAAACAGTAAGGGGAATGCTCCGCCACTGGAGGCGGCATTCTTGCCACCTTCATCCATAGCTCTGCATATCCCTGTATGTCTTGAAGGATATGGGCTTTTTCCTTCGAGATTTCCCGCTCGTTTGCGAGGCGGCGTATTTCGGCAAGACGCGATGGGTTCTGGCTTTCGAGGTGTTGCGCCAATTCCGGAAGGTCGTGCGCCATGCATTCGGCAATCAGGAATTCGGCCATGTTTGAATTGGCGTTGAGAAGGCATTTTTCAAAGGTGGCAGGGCTGGTTTTTTCAAGCATTTTGCGCACAGCGGCAGGCCCTTCATGTTTTTCGCAGAAATCCATGAGGGTGCGCGCCATATCCGGGGATGTTCCGGTTGCGGCTATGCCGAAGAGGGAATCCCGTATTCTGGTTGAAATCTTGCGGCACATGGGTTTGTCGCCGTAATTTTCGGCAAATTCCACCAGTTGGTTGAATGTCTCCGGCGAATCATGGCATGCGGCGATTTCAAATGCGGGGAAATTGCCGTCATCCCCCCGCAGCATGGCCCGGACAAGCCTGCGTCCGCCAAATATTTTGGCAATTGAGGCAAGTGTGGAAATCGTGTCATGGCTTTTGTTCATGACTGCGCTGCGGAAGGGATTGAAGTCCCGATCCCGTATCCACTGGCGCAATTGTGTCGGATCGCCTGTCGAGTATGCATGGTTGATAAGGGCAAACATCAGGGGAATTTTATCGTTTTCGCAGCACCGGAAAAACCAGAACCAGCCGTTTTCATGGAGCAAGGTGTCCGCGAGGGATGATCCACTTTTTTTGCCGGGGAATCCTGTTGCCGAGCGCAGCAGGATAACCAGTGCTTCCGGCTGGTTCTCGTCCATGGCAAATTCTATCAGGTCGCCGAGGTAGCGGCCAATTGATTCCTTGGAGGAAAGCTTACAGCTCAGGTTCACTAGTTTCTCGTCCAGGTTTCCGGCTAAAATCGACTGCCGGAGGAATGACAAGGAAAGCGAGAGGATGAATGCGCCGCAGATGGCCGCCTGGTCCTCACTCCAGGCATAATGGTCGATCATGCGGGCCCTGATGGCAATCACCGACTGGGGATTGTAGGGATCTTCGATTGAGGCGGGATCATTTCCCCGGCTGGCGATGAGGTGGTTGACGGCATAGTCGAGGAACGGGGCATGTGTGTCATCTTCCACCCAGACGATGCTTTTGAAAAAATCGCGGGCGAGGAAATCGGTAAACCCATCCGCGCCCATGGCATCCTTCATGGCGTCAAGGCAGGGTTCGACCGCGTCCGGTGCTTTGGAGCATAAGTTCTGGATCACCTTCTGGTGGTATTGTTCCTGGCGGATTCCTGCCTTCATGATGCGCTGGGCAAGCTCAATGTCGCCGAGGGCGGCAATTTCCGCAGTAAAAGGGTATAGCTGGGCCAGTTCTGCAGGCTCCAGTTTTTCGGACGCTTCAAACGCTTTTTCAAGAATTCTGATCATGGGGGAAGCATAGCACAAAGGACTTTATGCTTTCCAGCTTTTGCCGTGAATCTTTTGTATCGTTACCGGACATGGTGAAAACCTTCGCAGCGATAGTTATGTGCGGCAGGTTCAGGGGGGGGCAGAAATGGCTCAGGTCCAAATAGCGAATCCTCTAGAAGACGCGTGCTATGGAGTCTGGCCTTGCTTTGCCATGTCCGGCAGGCGTGCCTGCATGCGTTCCACGGCGCGGGAGATTTCCGTGCGCATGATCTGCGGGTCCACTGGCTTGGAGATGAAGCCATCCATCCCGGCGTTGAGGCAGGCCTGAACATCGTCCTGCATGGTGTTGGCGGTCATGGCCACAATGGCAATGGTGGCCTTGCGCTTGTCGCTCATGTGGCGGATGTGTTTGGTGGCCTCGATGCCGTCCATGCCCGGCATGCGCATGTCCATGAGGATGATGTCGTAGACGTTGGTTTGCAGCTCATCCAGACAGAGTTGGCCGTTTTCTACAATGGTCACGCTGTGGCCATCCCGGCGCAGGAGAGCGGAAATCACTTTTTTGTTGACCTCAAGATCTTCGGCAACCAGGACCCGCAGGCCGTGAATGTCGGGACGGCTCCTGGAAGTGGAGGTCTTGTGGAGAGCTTCATCTCCCACAGCCATATCGACTTCAAACCAGAAGGTGCTGCCCTTTTTCCACTGGCTTTCCACACCAATGTCGCCGCCCATGGCTTCCACAAGGCGTTTGCACACGGCGAGGCCGAGGCCTGTTCCGCCATATTTGCGGGAGACGGAATTGTCGAGTTGGGAAAAGGGCTGGAACAATTCGGAAAGGGCCTCCTTGCGGATGCCAATGCCGGTATCGGTGATGCTGAATTTGAGACGCATGGGACGCCGGGTCTTTTGCAGGTCGGCAATCCGGATATCCACTTGGCCGGTTTCCGTGAACTTGATGGCATTGCCAACAAGGTTGAGCAGGATCTGCCGCAGGCGGCTTGGGTCTCCCCGCAAGGTATCCGGAACCGAAGGATCAATGTTGACCTTGATAGTGATTCGCTTTTCATCGGCGCGGGGCTGCATCAGGAGCGTGATGCCGCCAAGAAGCTCATCCAGGCTGAAATCAATCCGCTCAATGACCAGCTTGCCTGATTCCACCTTTGAAAGGTCAAGAATGTCATTCAGGAGCAGAAGAAGGGCCGCGCCGGAGCTGTGGATGGTTTCGGCATAATCTTTTTGTTCAGAATCCAGCTTTGTATCCAGAAGAAGGCGTGCCATGCCCTGAATGCCATTCAGGGGTGTGCGGATTTCGTGGCTCATGGTGGCCAGGAAATCCGATTTGGCATGGTTGGCTTTTTCAGCCTCATGCTTGGCGCGTTCAAGCGCCTGTTCAATTTCACGCCGCATGCTGATGTCCGTGAAGCCAAAGACGGCGCAGGCGCTTCCGGCATAAACAATCTTGTAGGCGGAAATCAGTACGCTGGGCTTGCGGTGGGAAGGGGTTTCCAGTTCAGCCTCAAAATTGAGGATGCGGCTGTCGCACAGGATGTGGTTGAGCAGGATGGTGCGGCGCACGACATCGGTCATGATCCTGTCAAGGACAAGGTTTTCAATGGGTTCCTGGCCAAGATCCACCAGTTCGCGGGCAGTCTGGTTGGCATAGAGGATGGAGGTGTCCGACAGCCGGATCAGCATGGTTGGAAATGGAACGGATTCAAACAGCATGGAAAAATTTTCATTGCTGTTCCGGGCGGCTTGTTCGGCTTTCTGGCGCTGGGTGATCTGCTCCTGGAGCTGATGGCTGAAATCGCGCTCGGTAACAAGCTCAAGATATTCACGGCGGCGTGATCGGTTGAGGGTTCGCGCCACATAAAAGCCAAGGAATGTGCTCATCAGCAATGTCATGGCTATGGGGGCCATGGTTTCAGCCGGAATGTTCAGCCAGTGCCCAAGGATGAAGAAGAAGATGGCGATGGCTTCAGCGCTGATGATGGAAATGATGGAAATCCGGGCATTGAGGAAGACATATCCCAGGAACAGCAGAAGCGCCAAAGGAATGACGTGGTAAACCGGATCGCCGCGGCTGAAACTGGTGGTCAGCAGAATGGCAATGGTGCTGGTGCTGAAGAAACCCATGCCCATGTATTCAGCCTTGCGGGAGTATTTTCGGGAGATGCTTGCAAGGAAAGCCGCCAACCCACAGAGGGCGGAGATGGCTTTGAGGGACAGAAGGATGAAAAATGGTGTGGTAGCCCCATGGATGAGGAAATCTATCCGGGTGGAGAAGAAATAGATGAGGCTGAACAGAAGGGGGGTGAGACCGATTTCCTGACGGATTCCAAACCATTGGTGCTGGCGGAAGGCATGTTCATCTTCGGTGTTCAAAAATTCCCCGGTCAGGGGGGAAATGGCATGCATTTTGTTTTTATGGGCATCCACAGGTCGACGCTCCTTGAGTTTTCAAGGAAAATGTATCGCAGCCAGCCGTTTGCTGCAACAGGCGATTCCAAAAAAAGGAAGGTCAGGGGGCCGTCGCTACAATGGTTGATTGGCTCAGGGCTTCCTGATACTCGCTATTGTGCTGGGCCACAACGGCCGAGAACGTGTCCTTGTCCTTGCGGGCGATTTCGCGACCGGTTGGCAGATCCACACTGTTGGGGTTGACCTGTTTCCCGGCCATGACCACTTCATAGTGGAGGTGGGGGCCCGTGGAACGACCGGTTGTGCCCACATAGCCGATGACCTGCCCCTGGCTGACGCGGGATCCCTTTTTGAGGTTTTTCCCGAATCGGCTCAGATGCGCATAAGCGGTGGAAAGGGAGTTGTTGTGGCGGAGGCGGACATAGTTCCCGTAGGAGCTCCATGGCCCGATCTGCTCGATGACGCCATCGCCGGCGGCAAAAATGGGGGTTCCTGTCGGTGCCGCGAAATCCACGCCCTTGTGCATCTTGGAATAGCCAAGGATGGGATGCTTGCGCAAGCCATATCCGGAGGAGACCCGCGCCCCGTCAACGGGAGTCTTGAGAAGGGCCTTGCGGATGCTCTTGCCATTTTCGCCATAATAATCGACGATCCCGTCGGAATCCTCGAAACGGTAAACCACACGTTCATCGTTCCCGACCTTGAGTGCGGCATACAGGATGTTGCCTGTCTTCACCTGTTTTCCGGAAGGGGTGTAATATTCCTCGAACAGAACCGAGAACTGGTCGCCGGCATGGATGTCACGCTGGAAATCAATGTCCCAGGAAAAAATCCGGATCATGTTGGCCATGACGCTTGCGGGAACTCCCACCTTTGCTCCGGCCTCAAACAGGGAAGAATTGATGGTGGTGCGGGCCGCCGTCACATGTCTTTCCAACGCAGCCTTTGTGGTGGACGAGGTGAAGTCACCGTTTTCCGTGCGGGAGACGGTCAGGATGGTGCCGGGTGTCGGTTCAATTTCGAGGCCGGCAAAATACGGGTTTTCCGGCAGGCCATCATAAATGAGGGTGATCTGCTGTCCCGGTTTCAGGCTTGTGGGTTTGAAATGGGGGCGTAGCGCTGCGGTGGCTGAAAAGATTTCCGAATTGGCCACAGAGCCAGAGGTCAGGATTTTTCCAAGGGTATCGCCCTTCTTGACGACGACGGGCTTGCGCAGGCTGCTGGATGCGACTTGCTGGGAATCATTCCCGGATTCCGGAAGGACAGGATCTTGCAGGGGGCTTTCTGCCAGACGGGGCTCCTCTGCCGGGGATGTATCAAGGTAAATGCGGCCAAGGCTATCCGTCTCAAAGAAGGAGGCAGATGAGGGTTCATTTTCAGGAAACATGGGAGAGGTAATGGTTTCCGTCAGGATCCTGTGCATGAAAAAAGCGGGGTTGGCGACACTGAACGTGATACCGAATGCCAGCGCGCAGGACAGAAGAAGACCTGCCGCAGGTTTGGCATAGGGTGTCTTTATGATGGTTTTGCAAAGATCGGTGTTCAAGCCGTTGGCCATCCATGTCCTGTTGGTACGGGAACCTCTAGATGGGGACATAATGCGCAACTCGGGGTGTGGTGTCAACTTTTCTGAAGGAGGAAGGCATGCGTGGGGCGCATGGGAGGGTTGCGTGGGGAAAATAATTTTTTTGAAAATAGGTGTTGACAGGGGGGATGGAGACCAGTAAAAGAACGCCACCTTGGGACGGCAGTTCCGCTCCTGGGGTTCAGGATAACGAATCAATCGCTGGTGCAGTGCCTTTTAGTTCTGCAACAGTTTTTTTTGCTCCTGCAGCATGTATGACAAGTAGATATGGAGAGAGAAAGGATGCGCGGACAGCCATACTGTTCTAGCGGCAAGCTAGGAGAAAAAATGGAGTCTGAGCATC